>NZ_NTGE01000077.1 GCF_002291145.1 Streptomyces sp. SA15 | reverse complement strand
CGCCGGGCAGCAGGACGGCGGCGAGGGCCTGCCGGTGCTGACCACCGGCGAGGAGGTCGAGCGCGCGGTCATCCAGAACGGGGTGCGGGCGGTGCTGGCCGTGGACCCCTCCGTACGCGCCGAACAGGGGCCGCTGCTGCGGGCGCTGGCCGAGTCGGGCTGCGTGGTCTGGGAGGTCGACGCCGACTCCCCGTCGTACGCGACGCGGGAGCGGCTGGCCGGGTTCTCCTGCCGGCGTCTGGACATGTTCCCGGCGCGCCGCGGCGGCGCGGGCAAGCGGGCGCTCGACATCCTGGTGTCGGGGACGCTGTTGCTGCTGGTCAGCCCGCTGCTCCTGGCGTGCGCGGTGACCCTGCGGATCAGCGACGGGCCGGGCGTGGTGTTCCGGCAGGAGCGCATCGGCAGGAACGGAAAACCGTTCACGCTGCTGAAGTTCCGTACGCACCGCCCGGTCGACGAGCATGAGTCGGCGACCCGGTGGAGCGTGGCGAACGAGCACGAGATGCGCTGGTTCTGCCGGATGCTGCGGCGCACCTCGCTCGACGAGCTGCTCCAGCTGTGGAACGTGCTCCGGGGCGACATGAGCCTGGTCGGGCCGCGGCCCGAACGCCCCTACTTCGTCGGGCAGTTCAGCCAGACCTACCCCGGTTACGCGGCCCGCCACCGGATGCGGACCGGCATCACCGGCCTCGCCCAGATCCACGGGCTGCGCGGTGACACCTCGATCGAGGACCGCTGCCGGTTCGACAACGCCTACGTCGACGACTGGTCGCTTTGGCAGGACATCTGCATCCTGCTGCGCACGGCGTCCCTGCTGGTGCGTCCGACGGGGAGCTGAGAGACGTGAGCCACGCCCTGACAACGCTCCCGCGCCGGGCCGCCGCGCTGACGCCGGTCCTGCCCGTGGTGGCCGTGCCCGTCCTGCTGGCCCTGCCGCTGACGCCGGACGGCGCCGGGCCCGCCGACGTGGTCTCAGGGCTGGCGGTGGTGTACTGCGTGATCCTTCTCCTGCGGGAACGGCGGCGCCCGCTGTCGCCCGCCGCGGCCGTGGTGCTGGGCCTGCCGGTCGTGGGGCTCGCGCTCGCCGCCGTGGACGCGTCCTCGCCGGCGGCCGGGCTCACCGGCCTGGGCCGCTATCTGCAGATCTTCGTGCTCGTCCCGGCGGCCGTGCTGCTGCTGCTCCGCGACCGGGCCGACTTCCGGCTGCTGGCCTGGTCGTTCGTGGGGCTCGGTCTGTGTCAGGGCGCCGTCGGCGTGCACCAGTACGTCACGGGGACCGGCGCCTCCTACCAGGGCGAGAACATCCGGGCGGTGGGCACCTTCGGGGCGCACGACGTGATGGGCATGGCGACGGCGGTCTCCCTCGGCCTGGTGTGCGCGGTCGGCATCGCGCTGGGCCCGGCGTCGGTACGGCGGCGGGCGACCGCCGCCGGGTGCGCTCTGGCGCTGCTGGTGCCGCTCGCGCTCTCCTTCAGCCGGGGCGCCTGGATCGCGACCGCCCTGACCTGCGCCGTGCAGCTGGCGCTGGCCGGGCTGCGGCGCGCGCTGAAGGTGGCCGCCGCCGTGGCCGCCACGGGCGTGGTCCTGGTGGGCGGGTTCGGCGTCGGTACGGAGCTCTTGCAGCAGCGGATCGACAGCATCACGCAGGTCACGGACGCCCCGGACCAGTCCGTCGTCGACCGGTACACCCTGTGGGCGTCCGCCACCGACATGTGGCGCCAACACCCCCTGACCGGCGTCGGGTTGAAGGGCTTTCCCGAGTACCGGGACGGGCACGCCACCCTGGCGCTGTCGTCCGCCAGCGACATCAACGGCGCGGGAGTGACGTATGACAGGCAGCCGCTGCTGTCGCCGCACAACATGTACCTGCTGGTGCTGAGCGAGCAGGGCCTGATCGGGCTGCTCGGGCTCGCCGGGAGCTGGCTGGCGCTGCTGGTGTGCGCACTGCGCAGGCTGCTGCGCGTCCGCGGCCGCGGGCCGGGACCCGACTGCGCGCTCGTCGCCTGCGGGCTGCTGGTCTGGCTGCTGACCGACTTCGTGTACGGAGACATCGGCGGCCCCTCGACCGTGCTGACCGGGGTGGCCCTGGGGCTCGTGGCGTGGTGGGCGCTGGCCGGCGACAAGCGGGGGGACGTCATGCCGCGGGGCGCGGCGCCGGAGCGCGTCGAGGGGGCCCTGGCGCGATGACGGTGGTGCCTTCGCAACCCCCCGGATCCGAGAAGGACTCCGCGGCGACCGTACCCGCGGCGCGTGCCGCCACCCCGGCCGGGGACGGCGCCGACCCGGCCTC
Organism: Streptomyces sp. SA15; assembly: GCF_002291145.1. Lineage (GTDB taxonomy): Bacteria > Actinomycetota > Actinomycetes > Streptomycetales > Streptomycetaceae > Streptomyces. The sequence goes on along the minus strand of NZ_NTGE01000077.1, from coordinate 94,181 downwards.
GGCCCCGTCCTCCCGGAAGTTCCTCGCCAGGGCCGCGCTCGTCACGGCGTCGCTGTCCATCGCCGCCTCCCTGCTCGGCCTGGTGCGCGACCAGGCGCTGGCGCGGCTGTTCGGTGCCGGGAGCGACACGGACGCCTTCCTGGTCGCGTGGACAGTGCCGGAGTTCGCCGCGACGCTGCTGATCGAGGACGGGCTGGCGATCGCGCTGATCCCGGCGTTCAGCATGGCGCTGGCCCGCCGCGCCCGGGGCGCCGCCGGCGACCCGGTCCGCGCCCTGGTCGCCGCCACCCTGCCCCGCCTGTGTCTCGCCTTCGCCGCGGTGGCCGCGCTGGTCGCCGGCACGGCTCCCTACCTGGTCCAGGCCCTCGCGCCCGGCCTGCCGGACCCCCGCCTCGCCGCCGACTGCACCCGGCTGACGGCGACCTGCGTGCTGACCTTCGGGCTCGCCGGGTACTGCAGCGCCGCTCTGCGGGCCCACCGCCGTTTCCTCGCGCCCGCGGCGATCTACATCGCCTACAACACCGGCATCATCGCCGCGATGTTCCTGTTCGGCGACGGCTGGGGCGTGCGCTCCGCCGCGGTCGGGGTCGCGGCGGGCGGCTGCCTGATGGTGGCGGTGCAACTGCCGTCGCTGTGGCGGCAACTGGTGTCACGCAGGCCGGCCCTCGGCGCGGCCGGGGCCGACGTGGAGGCGCGGCCGATGCAACTCGCCCTGGTCGCCGCCGTACTCCTGTTCGCCCTGTGCCGCCAGTCGCAGGTCCTCGTCGAACGCTTCCTCGCCTCCACCCTGCACTCCGGGGCCATCTCGCACCTGAACTACGCGCAGAAGGTGGCCCAGATCCCGATGACGCTGTCGCTGATGGTGTGCACGGTCACCTTCCCGGTGGTGGCGCGGGCGCTCGCGGACGGCGACACCGAAAAGGCCCGCAGCCGCGTCGAGCGGGATCTGTCGCTGGCCTCCTGTCTGGTGCTGCTGGGCATGTGCGCGGTGATCGCCTGTGCCCCGCAGATGGTCGAACTGCTCTTCCAGCGAGGCGCGTTCACCGCGAGCGACACCGCGGCGACCGCGGACGTCATGCGCGTGTACGCCCTCGGGCTGCTGGGCCAGACCCTGGTGGGCGCCCTGCTCCGCTCGTACTTCTCGGCGGGCCGGCCCACCTGGTATCCCTTCGGCGCGATGGCCGCGGGCATCGCCGTGACGTCCCTGGTCGGCGCCGCGACCGTGCGTCCCTGGGGCGTCGAGGGGATCGCCGCCGCCAACGCCCTCGGCATCACCGTCACGGCGGCCCTGATGCTCGCCGGCCTGCGAACGACGCGACCGAACACCCCCTACGGCGTCTCGATCCGCGTCCGGCAGGTACTGGCCGAGCTGAGCAGGCCCGTGTGCGCCGCCGTCGTCGCCACCGTCGCCGGGGCGTTCGTCGCCGGCCGGCTTCCGTCCCCGGAGGCCGGTCTGGTGTCCGGCTGCGTGACCGTGACCGTCGTCTTCATCCCGCTCTCCTGGGCGCTGGGCGCCCAGGGCTCCCCGTCCGCACTGCGCTTCGTACGCACCCTCACCCGAAGGCTCACACATGGTCGCTTCCGTTGATTCCGTCCACGCCGGCAGACTCCCCGCCCCGCGCCCGGGCTCGGCCCCGGTCCCATGGGTGGCGATGTACCACTCGGTGGGCGACTGCTCGGACGACCCGTACCGCATCACGGTCACGCCGGAGCGGCTGGAGAGGCAGCTGGCCTGGCTGCGCCGGCGCGGGCTGCGGGGCGTGTCCGTGGCCAAGCTGCTCGCCTCCCGCGCCCGGGGCGAGGGGCGGCGCATGGTCGGGCTCACCTTCGACGACGGGTACGCCGACTTCGTCACCGACGCCCTGCCGCTGCTGCGCCGCTGGAACTGCGGCGCGACCCTCTTCGTACTGCCCGGACGACTCGGCGGCGACAACGCCTGGGACCCGCTCGGCCCGCGCAAGCCGCTGCTGACCGCGGACGGCATCCGGCACGCGGCCGCCGAGGGCGTGGAGATCGGCTCGCACGGGCTGACGCACGTCGACCTCACCAAGGCGGACGACCTCACCCTCAAGACCGAGGTCGCAGAAAGCCGCGCGCGGCTCGAGGAGTTGACCGGCACCCGGGTCGACGGCTTCTGCTACCCGTACGGCACGGTCGACGCCCGCGCCGTAGAGGCCGTACGGGAAGCGGGATACGCCTACGCCTGCGCCATCGACCCCGGCCCGCTGACCGGTCCGCACGCCCTGCCGCGCGTGTACGTCGGCCAGGACGACACGGCCTGGCGCCTGCACCTCAAGCACTGGCTGCACCGGCTGCGCCGGCGCCCGGTGGAGGGCCTGTGAGATGAGGGCTCTGCACATCATCACCGGCCTCGGCGTCGGCGGGGCCGAGCAGCAGCTGCGTCTGCTGCTGCGTCATCTGCCCGTCGACTGCGACGTCGTGACGCTCACCAACCCCGGTGCGGTCGCCGAGGGCCTCACCGCCGACGGCGTCCGCGTCGTGCATCTCGGCATGGGCGGCAACCGCGACCTGGCCGCGCTCCCGCGCCTGGTGAAGCTGATCCGCTCCGGCGGCTACGACCTGGTGCACACGCACCTGTACCGGGCCTGTGTCTACGGCCGTCTGGCCGCCCGCGTCGCCGGGGTCCGCGCGGTCGTCGCCACCGAACACTCCCTGGGCGACTCGCAGATGGAGGGCCGCAGGCTGACGGCAGGGGTGCGCGCGCTGTACCTCGCCAGCGAGCGGCTCGGTTCGGCGACGGTCGCCGTCTCCTCGGCGGTGGCCGAGCGCCTGAAGCGCTGGGGCGTGCCCGCGCCCCGCATCGAGGTCGTCCCGAACGGCATCGACCTGGACCGCTTCCGCTTCGACGCGGAGCGGCGCGAGCGCACCCGCCGGCGCCTCGGCCTGCCGGAGGGCGCGTGGGTCGTCGGGGGCGTCGGCCGGCTCGCCCGGGGCAAGCGGTTCGACGTCCTCATCCACGCGCTCACCCGGCTCCCGGACGACCACTGGCTGCTGCTGGTGGGCGGCGGCCCCGAGGAGCACGTCCTGCGCCGCACGGCGCACGAGGCCGGCGTCGCCGACCGCGTCCTGTTCACCGGCGAGCGTCCCTACGTCGCCGACGGCTCCCCCGGCCCCGACCTGCCCTCGCTCACCGCCGCGATGGACCTGCTCGCGTCCCCGTCGCCGGAGGAGGCCTTCGGCCTGGCGGCGGTGGAGGCGCTGGCCTCCGGCCTGCCCGTGCTCTACGCCTCCTGCCCGGCGATCGAGGACCTGCCGCCGTCCGCCTCCGGCGCCCGGCGCGTGCGCGGCGGACACGAGGCGTACGCCCGCGCGATCGCCGAGGTCCGGGCGGCGGGCCCCCGGCCGCGCACCGTACCGGAGGCCGCGCACCGCCACAGCATCACCCGCAGCGCGGCGCGCCTCATGGACGTGTACGCGGCCGCGGTCTCCGGTTCGTCCTCGTCCCTCTCACCTCTGTCACCTCTGGGAGTCAGCCCGTCATGACCGACACCCCGACCCGTCAGCAGCGCCTGTCCCTGGACCGTGTCCGGGCCCGTGTCAGGGCCCGTGTCGGGAGGCTGCCGTCCTGGTCCGTGCTCGCGGCCGGCACCCTCGTCGGGGGCCTGGTGGGCGGCGCGTACGGCCTGCTCACACCCCCGACGTACACGGCCACCAGCTACGTCATCGCCGTACCGACCGCGAAGGCCGGCTCCGGCCCGGACTCCGCCCTCGGTTTCGCGCAGGCGTACGGCCGGGTCGCCACGCAGCTCGCGGTGCTCGGGGACGCGCAGGTGTGGGCGGGCGTGCCGGTGCGGACACTGCAGCGCAGCGTGCGCACGGCGACCTCGCCGGACGCGCCGATGGTCGCCGTCTCGGCCACCTCCGCGCGCCCCGGCCTCGCCGTCGACATGGCCAACGCGGTCTCCCGCGCGCTGACCCGGCACGCGGACCACACGAGCGGCAACACACAGGTCCGGCTCGTGCAGTTCTCGCGGGCGGTGAAGCCGACGGAGCCGACGTCCGCGTCACCGGCGGTGACCTCTTTGGTGGGTGCGAGCGCGGGCGGGCTGCTGTGCGGTCTGGCTCTGCTGGCGCGGCCGAGGAAGACCGGCCAGGACGACGATCCCGTCCCCGCCGCGTCGGTGCCCGGCCCGGCCGCCGCCGCCGATGTGCGATGACGGCGGGGACGACCGGGCCGGCCGGTGCGCCGACGGGTGGGCCAACGGGTGGGCTACCACCAGTCGAAGCGGACGCAGAGCTGCCCGCCGAGCCAGTGCTCCACCCAGCTGCCCAGTTCCAGCGGCGTGCAGTCCGCCGGGGACGGCGGTGGGGTGGGAGTGGTCGGCTTCGGTGTGGAGGTGGTCGTCGGGTTCGGGTTCGGGGTCGGGGTCGCCTCGGTGCGGCCGAGGAGGGCGGACCGGTAGAGGTGGGACGACTTGGGGTTGGCCTCGCACTGCCACACGCCGTGCGGGCAGTAGTCGGTCAGCGTGTTGTAGAGCGGCCTGTGCTCGTCGATCCACGCGAGCATGCGCCGCATGTACTCGGGATTGTCGCCGTTGCGGAAGAGTCCCCACTCCGGATACGAGATGGGTTTGCCGTGGGCCTTCGCGAAATCCACATGTGCCTGAAGGCCGTAGGGCTCTTTCACCTGCTCGTCGAAGGACATCCCGGCCGGCTGGTCGTAGGAATCCATGCCGATGATGTCGACCGTGTCGTCTCCCGGATAGCACTGCGTCCAGGGAATCGCGTCCCGGCCACGGGTCGGCGTGAAATCGAACCGGAACTTCTGGCCCGGCACCGAACGCATGGTGGTGACGATCCTGTTCCAGTACTTCTTCCAGGCCTCCGGGTCCGGCCCGCAGCGATGGGTGTACGTGGTGCCGTTCATCTCCCAGCCGAGCACGAGGACCGTGTCCGGCACCTTCAGCTCGACCAGCCGTTCGGCGAGGGCGCGGAAGTGGTGATCGAACTTCCCGGCAGCGCCCTGCCGCACCAGCTGCCGGACCTCGTCGTCGGAGACGCCCTCCTCGTTGCGCTCCTGCATGGGGACATTGAGGACGAGCATCCGGTCGGCCTTCTTGTTGCGCCAGTTCGCCCACGCGTCGAGGAAGCCGGGGGCGCCCTCGATGTCGCGCCAGCGGTGGCCGGGCAGATAGGTGTGGCCGACGCGGAGCTCGGCGCCGCCCAGCCAGTGGCTGAACAGTGCCATGCGGGCCACGCCACGTTCGTCGGACTTGAGGAAGGCACCGAAGGCCGGGACCTCCTTGCCCGGTGGCGGGGTGGTCCCGGGGGTGGTCGTCGGGCTGGTCACCGGGCTGGTCGTCGGGGTCGGCACCGGCGGGCGAGGGTCGTCGGGGCGCACCACCTCCACCCCCGCCCGGGGACCGGACGCCAGGGCGGCCGACGCGGTGACCGCCACCGCGCCCGCGGCCAGCCAGCCGACCCGGACCCGCTTGTGCTGTGGGGCCATGCCTGCTCCTTTCTTCGCTCTCGTCCGGCCTTCTGCCTCAGTTCCGCTTATTGACGAGCAGTCATATGAAGTCAGGCACAGAAAAGCCAATGGCGCCATTGCCGTTGGGGCTTTCGAGTGCTGACGCTCGCCCGTGCGGGTGAGCCGATCCGAAAGAAGGAGGAGAATTCGTGTCGCTTCTCGACACCCGCGTCCCCGCCGTTTTGCTGCGGATCGACCGGAATCCCTTTCACCACGGAACGCTGGGGGCCGTGCGTTCGCTCGGCAGGGCGGGAGTGGAGGTGCATGTCGTCGCCGACTCGGCGAGAAGTCCCGTCCACTCCTCCCGTTACGTACGGCAGATGCATCCCCCGCCGCTCCCGGGAGCGTCCCCGGACGACATCCTCGCCGTGCTGCGCCGCGTGGCCGACCGGGTCGCGCGTCCCGCCGTCCTGGTCCCGCTGGACGACGCGAGCGCGATCGCAGTGGGCCGGATGCGGGACGAACTCGTCCCCTCCTACCTGCTGCCGGCGATGGCGGGCACGCTGGCCGAACGCGTCGCCGACAAGGCGGAACTGGCCGCCGTGTGCGCGTCCGCGGGCGTCCCGCACCCGGTGACGCTGGTCCCGGACAGTCCGGCGCGGGTCGCCGAAGACGTACGGCGACTCGGGCTGCCGCTGGTGGCGAAGTGGAGCCGGCCCTGGCTGCTGCCCGCCGGCAGCGGGCTGCGCAGCACGGTGCTGGTGCACTCCGTGCAGCAGGCGCAGGAGCTGTACCTGCGCGTCGAGGAGGCGGGCAGCCGGCTGCTGCTGCAGGCGTATCTGCCCCCGGGGGAGGACCGGGACTGGTTCTTCCACGGCTACGCCGACCACTCGGGTGCCGTGCGCGCCGGCGGGCCGGGCCGCAAGCAGCTGTCCTGGCCGCGCGGAGCGGGGCTGACCGCGGTGGGCTGCTGGACGCCCAACACGCAGGTGCAGGCGCTGGCCGAGCGGCTCGCCGGCGAGCTGGGCTACCGCGGCATCTTCGACCTCGACTTCCGCCGCTGCGGCACGACGGGCCGCTATCACCTGCTCGACTTCAACCCGCGCCCCGGCGCCCAGTTCCGGCTCTTCACGGACAGCGCGGGGCTGGACGTCGTACGGGCCCTGCACCTGGACCTGACGGGCCGTCCGCTGCCGGACGGGGCCCCGAGGGTCGGGCGGGCGTTCGTGGTGGAGAACTACGCGCCGCTCGCCGCGCTGCGTCCTGCGCCGAGCGGGCGCGAACTGGCCTGGTACGCCCCGGACGACCGCGTTCCCGGATGGGCGATGTGGGCCATGTGGGGCCGTCATGTGTCCCAGCGGCTGCGGGAGCGGTTGGGCACGACGGAGGCGGCGGCGCCGGCGCCACGCCTGATTCCCCGGGCGACCTCGCCCTCCTTTACCGACAACGAGAAAGCGAGCAGTTGACGATGTACGACCTTCTGGTGGTGGGCGCAGGCCCGTACGGTCTGTCGATCGCGTCCCACGCCGCGGCCGCCGGGCTGAGCCTGCGCGTGTTCGGCCGGCCCATGGCGTCCTGGCGGGACAACATGCCCCGCGGCATGTTCCTGAAGTCGGAGCCCTGGGCCTCCAACCTTTCCGATCCGGCCGGGCGCTACCGCCTGGACGCGTACTGCGCGGAGCAGGGCCTGACGGCACGTCACGCGAAGCCGATTCCGGTCGAGGCGTTCGCGGCGTACGGCCTGTGGTTCGCACGCCATGCCGTACCGGAGGTGGACGAGCGCGTGGTGACCCGCGTGTCGCCCGGCCCCGCCGGTTTCACGGTGGTCACCGAGGACGGGGAGGAGTTGCACGCGCGGACGGTGGCGCTGGCGGTCGGTGTGATGCCGTTCGTCGAGGTGCCCCCGGCCCTGCGCGGACTGCACCCCGCGCTGGTGACGCACAGCAGCCACCACAGCGACCTGGAACGCTTCCGCGGCAAGGACGTCACGGTCATCGGTGGCGGCCAGGCGGCCCTGGAGACCGCGGCGCTGCTCGCCGAACAGGGCACGCGCGTACGGGTGCTGGCGCGGGCGGAGCGGCTGCGGTGGAACGATGTGCCGCCGCCCTGGGAGCGCCCCTGGTGGCAGTCGGTCCGCTCCCCGCACAGCGGGCTCGGCCCCGGCTGGCGGAACTGGTTCTACTCCGAGCGCCCCGGCCTCTTCCGGCGGCTGCCTGAGCCGACCCGGGCACGCATCGCGACGACGGCGCTGGGGCCTGCGGGCGCGTGGTGGGTGCGCGACCGTGTGGAGGGCGTGGTGGAGCTGCTGCCGGGTCATGAGGTCGCCGCGGCCTGCGCGGTGCCGGGCGGCGTACGGCTGGACACGGTGAGCCACGAGGGCGCCCTGCGCACCCTGGAGACCGAACACGTCATCGCCGCCACGGGATTCCGGGCGCGCTGCGACCGGCTCGGACTGCTCTCCACCGAACTGCGCGGGACGTTGGCGGCCCTGCCCGACGGCTCCCCGGCGGTCGGGCGCACCTTCGAGTCCTCCCACCCCGGCCTGTTCTTCGCGGGCCTGGTGACCGCCTCCGGCTTCGGCCCGGCCATGCGCTTCGTCCAGGGCGCGACCTTCACGGCGTCGACCCTCGTCCGAGGGGTACGGCGCCGGCTGGGGACGATCCCGGCGGGCGGGACGGTCCCCGCGCCGGGAGGCAGCAGCCGCAACGAGTCGCCGTCGCCGGTGCGCCGCTGACGACAGAACCCGAACGGGCGGGCCGCTGACGGAGTAAGTCGTCAGCGGCCCGCCCGTGTGGTGGTGCGTACTCGACCGGTGTGAGGAGCGGGTGCCGGGCGGGTCGCGTCCGGCACCCAGGCGCGGCTACCGGTAGGAAGCGGCGCGGCCGCGGCGGTACATCAGCGCACCACCCGCGATCAGTACGGCACTGGCGGCCGAGGCCGCCGCCAGGGCCTCGCTGCTGGTGTCGCTGCCGGTCTCGGCCAGCTGCGGCGGCGCGCCGGCGGGCTTCTCGACGGGCTTCTCAGGGTGGGTCGCGGGCGGCTTCTCGTCGCTGGTCCGCGTGGGCGGTGTCTTGGGACGATGGGTCTCGCTGATGCGCGTGGGAGGCGGGGTGACCTTCTCGGCGGGCGGAGGCGTCTTCCTCACCTTCGGCGGCGCCGGGGGCGTGTCCTCCTTCTTGCCGTAACCGTCGTCGCCGTACGAGCCGTTCGAGTCGTTCGAGTCGTTGACGCAGAGGTTGCCGTACGCGCGGCCGAGCACCTCGACCACGCTGATGCTGTTGCCGCACACCTGCACCGGCACCTTGATCGGCACCTGCACGATGTTCCCCGACAGCACACCGCCAGAATCCTTGGTGACTGCTGTCGTGTCCGTGTCGGCGAAGGCGGGGCTGCCGTAGAGGGACAGAATGCCCGTGGCGGCGGCCGCCGCGAACACTCCCCTGCTCAGGGTCTGTCGCAAGGTGATTGCCTTCCTGCTTGGAGAATTGGGAAAACCGGCCTTGGAAGGGAGATCGACGTCCAAGGTGGCCGTGACACAGCCGGGAGGCTGGTGCGTGGGGCGGTCAGTCGTAGCTCGGCACGGTTTTCGACCCGGTCGAGTGGCTACGCCAAAAAGGCCCGCGTCACCGCGGACGGCCCGGGCTGAGGAGTCGGCTCAGTACTATTGCCTTCTTGAGCACTGGGCTTTCCTTTCTCATGGCGTCGCATGCCGTACCGCTTCATCAACCCGACGCATAAGAATTGGTTTCGCGGGTTCACCCGGTTGGCCCGCGCCGCGTTCCCCCCACGAAAGGACACATCCCGTGCGTTCCTCACGTCTCAGGTCGGCCGTGGTCGCCGCCTGCGCCTCCACCGTCGTGGTCCTGTCCGGTGCCGCGCCCGCGGTCGCGCAGTCCCCCGCGCCCGCGGCCGCCGTCGCGCCCGGACTCGCCCCGCTGACCGAGTTGTTCGCCGAGCGGCTGTTGCTCGCCGACAAGGTGGCCGCGGCGAAGTACGGCACCGACAAGCCGATCGACGACCCGGTACGCGAGCGGCAGATACTGGACGACGTGGCCGCCCGGGCGGTCGGGCTCGGGCTGGATCCGGACGCCGTGCAGGCCGTCTTCCGGGACCAGATAGAGGCCAACAAGCTGGTGCAGCGCGGACTGTACGCGCGCTGGGACGCACACCCCGAGCAGCGGCCCACCGAACGGCCGGACCTGGTGAAGGAGGTTCGGCCGCAGCTGGACCGCATCACGACGGAGGTGCTCACCGAGTTGGACAAGACGGAGGTGCTGCGGACCAGGCCCTCGTGCGCGCCACGGCTGTCCGTCGCCGCCGCGCGATCCGCGTACGGCCATCGCCTGGACCCCCTGCATCTGGAGGGGCTGGCGCGGGCGTTGCCGTCCGTCTGTGCCGACTAGTGCCCTAGGGCCTGTCCGGCGGATCATGCCGCAGACGCGGGGCCTGGCACGCCGATCTGCGGCGTTGATTGGGCGCCGCCGCTTTCCTGCGACCTGATTCGGCGGAGTTCCGCGCCGTGCACGGGACTGTTCTCACCACGAACGGCTCGTGCCAGGCGTGGAGTTCGTCGCCGCGCGAAGCCTGTCTCCTGGTGGTGGCTCCAGTCGAGCGTGGAGACGGTGCAGCGAGGCGGGCGCCCACCAGTTGGCCCGCCCCGCGAGCCGCATCACGGCCGGTACGAGGATGCCGCGCACCAGCGTGGCGTCAATGAGGACGGCGAGCGCGAGCCCCACGCCCAGCAGCTTCAGGAAGGTGATCCCGGATGTGGCCAGGGCGATCATGACAACGGCGACGAGCGCGGCCGCCGCGGTGACCAGGCGTCCGGTGCGTTCCAGCCCGACGGCGACGGCGCGGGTGTTGTCGCCGGTCTCGGCGTACACCTCCTTGATACGGGAGATCAGGAACACCTCGTAGTCCATGGACAGGCCGAAGGCGACGCAGAACATCAGCACCGGGATGGTGATGGTAACCATGCCGGTCACGGTGAAGTCGCCGACGAGCCAGCGCAGGTGGCCTTCCTGGAAGACGTACACCATGGCGCCGAAGGTCGCCGTCAGGCTGAGCAGGTTGAGCAGCACGGCCTTGACCGGGATCAGCAGGCTGCCGGTGAACAGCAGGAGCAGCAGCAGGGTCGTCCCGCCGATGATCAGCGCGGCCTCGGGTGTCCGGGAGGCGAGGGCGTCGCGGGTGTCGACGAGCTGTGCGGCCTCGCCGCCGACGAGCACCGCCCCCGGGGCCCGGTCGGCCGTCCGCAGCCGCTGTACGAGCTTCGTTCCGGCGGCGGAGTACGGCTCGACGGACGGCACCACCGACAGCCAGGTGGCACCGGGGGCGGTGAACCGTGTGGAGGCCGGACCGGCGGAGGCGATTCGCCGGCCCCGCTCGTAGGAGCTGGTGGCGGTGTCGACGCGGGCGACGTCCGGCAGTCCCGAGAGGTGGGCGGCGTAGGCGTCGATCCGCTGTGCGGAGCGGGTGGCGTCGACGGCCGGCAGCACGACGGACAGGGCCGCGGACTCGCGGCTCGCGAACTGCTCCCGCAGCTGCTGTGCCGTGCGGTGCGCGGCCGCGTCGGCGGGCAGGACCCGGTCGTCGGCCAGGCCGAACGACGCCCGCCCGAAGGGCAGCCCGAGCACGACGAGTACAGCGACGACGGCTGCGCCGTACAGGACGGGACGCCGCATGACCCGGGTGGCGAGGCGGTGCCAGAACCCGCTCTCCTCCCCACTGTCCCGGTTCCGGTCCCGCTGTGCCGTCCGCGGGACCAGCCGCCGCAGCGGCGGCCGGATGTCGAGCGCGTCGATGCGCGGCCCGAGCAGGGCGAGAGCGGCGGGCAGTACCACCAGGGCAGCCAGCGCCGCCAGCGCGACCACCGCCACGCTGGCGCATGCGAGGGAACGCAGGAAGTACAGCGGAAAGACCAGCAGGGCGGTCAGGGACAGCGCGACCGTCAGCGCGGAGAACAGCATGGTGCGCCCGGCGGTCCTGACGCTCTCGGTGACCGCCTCTGTGGTGCCGCGGCCACGGGCGAGTTCCTCCCGGTAGCGGGTGACGATGAACAGGCTGTAGTCGATGGCCAGTCCGAACCCGAGCGCGGTGATGATGTTGGTGGCGAAGACGGACACCGAGGTCACGGTGGTCAGCACCCGCAGCACCAGGAACGTGCCGAGGACGGCCAGCAGTCCGACGAGCAGGGGCAGGGCCGCCGCCACCACGCTGCCGAACACGAGCAGCAGGATGAGCAGGACGACGGGGGCGGCGAATGCCTCGGCCTGGAGGAGGTCTTCCTCGCTGTGCCGCTGGATCTCCACAGCCACCTGCGCGGACCCGGTGGCCGAGACCCGCAGCACCCCTTGACGGCCCGTGAACCTCGGGACCAGGCGCTCGGCGGTCGCCCGTACCTCGTCCTCGCCGCCGCCCAGCCGGACGAGTACCAGCGCTGAGCGCCCGTCCCGGGCCTTCAGCGGTGTGGCGTCCGGCGTCGTCCAGTACGACCCGGCCGACAGCACTCCGGGCATCCGGGCGACCTGCCCGGTGAGCTTCCGCCCCGCGTCCGCCGCTGCCGGGTCGTCGACCGATCCGGGGGCGCGGGCGAGTAGCACAAGGTTGGGGACACCTGTGCCGAAGCGGTCGGCGAGGAACTCCTCGGCCTCGGCGGACTGGGCTGCCGGGTCGGTGAAGCCTCCGCTGGACAGCCGGCCGGTGACGCCCCCGGCGAAGGGGACCGCGACCGCCGCCACGACAAGTGTGGCCAGCAGCACCGGGATGCGGTGGCGGACCAGGCGCCGTGCGAAGGCGGCCAGCCGGGAGCGGCCGGCCCGCGGCCGCCCGGGTGGAGGATCGCTGGACGGGCGGTCCGTCGGGGTTTCGGCGGCGGCGTCGGGCATATCGTTTGTGAGGCCATTCGTGGATGGTGGTCACACGCCGAGGAACAGTGCTGCATAGAAGGTCAGGCCAGGTCCGAAAGCCATGGCTATGCCGTGCTGCCCGGCGGCCAGGGGTGTGCGGCGCTGCAGTTCCTCCATCACCAGAGGCAGGCCGGCGGAGGCGCAGTTGCCGTGCTCGCGCAGCACGTACCGGGAAGCGGCGACCGCGTCCGGGGTGAGGCCGAGGCTGCTTTCGACGGCATCGATGATGCGGCTCCCTCCAGGGTGCACCGCCCACCAGTGCACGTCGGTGAGGCTCAGCGAGTGGCGCGCCAGCAGTACGCCCGTCGTGTCCGGCACCAGGCGTTCGAGGACGTCGGGCACGTGCGGGGACAGGCCCATCCGTAGCCCGTGGTCGCCCAGCATCAACGACATGTAGTCCTCGTACTGGGTGTCCGTGTGCGCGACGATGTCCACGACCTTCAGGCCGCGGTCGCTCTCTGCCGGCGGGTCCGGTTGAATGACGGTGGCCGTGACCGCGTCGCCGAACAGGGTGTGCACCACGAGTTGTTCGCCATCCCACGGTGGCGGCTGCAGGTGCAGCGACGACAGTTCCGCGTTCAGCAGCACGGCCGGCCGCTGGTGGCTGCGTACGAAGTTGGAGCAGGCGGCCAGCGCCGGCACCGCCGCGAGGCACCCCATGTGCCCCACAAGGAGCCGCTCCACTGTCGGTGACATGCCTACGTCCCGAGCGAGACGGGTGTCCAGACCGGGTGCCGCGTAGCCGGTCGAGGACGCCACGCACAGCAGTCCCACATCGGCCGGATCTGTGCGGGTGCGGTCCAGGGCCGAGGCGACGGCGTCCTTGCCCAGCGGCAGCACCTCGTCCTGATAGCGGCGCATCCGCGCGGCCGTGGACCAGTGCGTGATGTCTTCGTGCAACGGGCTCACCGCCAGGTGGCGGCGCGAGATGCCGGAGTTCGATGCGATCCGCCGCGCGAGCCGCTTGTTCGCATCCCGCTCCAGCAGATAGCCGACGACCTCTTCCTGACGGTGGACAACCGCCGGAAGGGCCACACCGAATCCCGATATGACCGATGAGTCACACGCTCGCATAAGGAGCCCCTCGTTTCGTCAGGATGAGGATGACGGGTCGATCCAGCACTCCCCGCCACTCTCTGTGATTAAACGAAAGCGTACGGCGACGGAGTGACAGCGGCGCAGGGCGCACAGGGGCGGTGACCCTCCGCGGGGACAGACGTACGCCGGAGCACTTGGGGTGCTCCGGCGTGCGGGCGGGACAGGCGTGCGGTTGCGTGAGCAGGGGGCAGTGTGGCCCTCACGGTGCGCCGTGCCTGATGGGGCTGCCTCGTCGAGAGCGGCCGACGTGCGGCGGGTACGGCTGGCGTTGCTCGACCTCGCACAGGCAAGGAGCAGCACCACAAGGAGACGAGCAGACAGGGCCCGTTCGGCGACGGCTGGCGTGAAGGCATAGTCCTGCCGGAACCGGCTCGCCGACGATGCCGCGGGAGCCGCCGTTGGGCACAGTGGGAGACGTCCTTGGCGGGGGTGAGGCGGCCGGGCCGAAGGTTGCAGCGGGGGCGAACGGGCAGCCGGGGAAGGCGTTGCAGCAGTAGTTGATCTCGCCGAAGGTGGCGGCCGTAGAGGTGAGTCGTGAGGGAACCTCAGCGCCCGAGATGCCTCGCCCGGCGGATCGTGTCGGCGAGCCCGCGTACCGCCTCGTCCTCGGTGGTGTCCGCCAAGTCGTCCGCCCTTTCGGCGAGTTCATGGACGGACGGGGCGCCGGGCAGGGAGTCCCAGCGCTCGTCGCCCCTGCGCAGGACGTCGGCGAAGTAGGCGGCCACAGCGGTGACTTGGAGGCGAGGGCCTGCGCTCCACAGGGAGTCGTCGAGGGAGCCGGACTCCAGTTGGCCGGACTCCTCGTGCGGGGTGCGGGTCTCGGGGTCCTGCCAGCGGACGGTCGCGGTGGCGAGGTGGCCTTCGGCGCCGGGCTCGGTGCGGACGGCGTAGAGGGCGGTGACCGTGTGGCCGGGGCCGACCTCGCCGCCGTCGACACGGTCGTCCCGGAAGTCGTCGTCGGCGACGCGGCGGTTGTCGTAGCCGACGAGACGGAACTCGGCGACCGTCTCCGGGTCGAAGGCGACCTGCGCCTTGGCGTCGCGGGCGGTGAGGTCGATGTTCCGCGGGAGCTGCTCGCAGAAGACCTGCTCGGCCTCGTCGTCCCCGGACACGTAGACCGTGTGGCCGTCGCCCTTGTCGGCGAGGCGTTCCATCAGGGCGTCGCCGTATTCGCTGCCGACACCGACCCCGAAGAGAGTGATGCCGTGTTCGCGGCGGGCGCCGTCGATGCGTTCGAGGATGGAGTCGGGGTCGGTGTCGCCGTCGTTGGCGAGGGCGTCGGAGACGAGGACGACCCGGTTGGTGGCGCCCTCGCGCAGGCCCTCCACGGCGGTCGCGTAGCCGGTCTCGACGCCCGCGCCGAGGTTGGTGGAGTACGTCGGCTCCAGGCCCTCGATGGCGTCGTGGATCTCGTCCCGGTTGCCGTCGAGCCGGGTCATCGGCAGGACGGTCTCGGCCTCGTCGCTGAAGGTGACGATGGCGACGGAGTCGTCGTCACGCAGCCGGTCCGTCATCACGCCGAGGGACTCCTGGGCGAGGTCCAGGCGGCCGGGTTCGGCCATGGAGCCGGAGATGTCGATGACGAAGGTGAGGGCGGCGGGCGGGCGTTCGCCCTGCTCTTCGGCGGTGCGGGTGGCCAGGCCCACGCGGACCAGGGACCAGTCCTCCTCCTCGGTCCGGGCGCCGTCGACGGTCACCGAGAAGCCGTTGCCGTCGGGGCGTTCGTAGTCCTGGCGGAAGCTGTTGACGAACTCCTCGGGGCGGATGGTCGAGGGGTCGGGGCGCCGGCCTTCGGCGAGGGTGCGGCGGGCGTAGCCGTAGGAGGCGGTGTCGACGTCGAGGGCGAAGGTGGAGAGGTGGTCGGGGGACGGTGCGATGTCACGGGATTCTTCGTCTGGGCGGGTACTGTCCTGTTCCCCCTGGCTGTAGTGGGGGGCCGGGAAGCCGGTCGCCCCTTCCGCCCGGTCCGTGCTGCTGCTGTCGCTGTCGGTGTCGCTCGCGCCGCAGCCGGTGAGCAGCAGGCCGCTCGCCGCGATGAGGGCGAGCAGCGCGCCTTGTATTCGGTGCCGTTCCATCGTCCGTGCCCCCTGGGTCCGTTGACGTCGACATACGTGACTGTGACGGGCCAGGGAGCCGGAACGTGCGCTACGAAGCGTTGCGGATGGGTCTCGAAGCGGCCACGCGGCAGGGCCGTCGAGACCGGTAGGTGATCCTCCGTTGACCTAGGGGGTGTTTTGAAAGTCCCGCACAGCACCCACGGCGCCCGGCACGCACCCTCGCCGCACCGGCCAAAGACCCAAGTAGCTCCGCTACGAGGGCCTTCGTCCGGCACGCCGAGGGCACGCACCGAACACCGCGGGCACCGCACAGGACTTCCAAAACACCCCCTAGGACACCACGTCCTTGCGGGCGAAACCACGGAAGGCCAGGGCGAACAGCACGAGGGCGTACGTTACCGACAGGGCCGTGCCCTCGATCATGCGGGACCACTCCAGTTGGGGTTGGACGGTGTCGAGCCAGGCGTACTGCCAGTGCGCGGGCAGGAAGTCGCGCCAGTCGCCGAGGGCCGTCACCTGGTCCAGCACGTTGCCGACGATGGTCAGACCGACCGCGCCGCCGACCGCGCCCAGCGGCGCGTCCGTCTTGGTGGACAGCCAGAACGCCAGGGCCGCCGTGATCAGTTGGGACACGAAGAGGTACGCCACAATGATCGCCAGGCGCTCGGCCGCGGTACCGAAGGGCAGCGTGCCGCCGGTGGGCAGCTCCAGCGGGCCCGTGCCGTACGCCGCCATGCCGACGGCGAGCGCGACGAGCGGCAGCAGGATCATCGCCGCAAGGCTCAGGCCGAGCCCGACGACGAGCTTCGACCACAGCAGGCGGGCGCGCGGCACGGGAGCGGCGAGCAGATAGCGCAGGGAGGACCAGCTGGCCTCCGAGGCGACCGTGTCCCCGCAGAACAGCGCGACGGGGATGACGAGCAGGAAGCCCGCGGAAGCGAAGAGGTTCACCGCGGCGAAGTTCGCCCCGGACGCGGTGGCCGTGTCCATGAGGGTCACGCCCTCGTTGCCGCCGCCCGGTTCGCCGCCGACCTGGAAGGCGATGAGCAGGACGAACGGCAGGGCGAACAGGATGCCGCCCATGACGAGCGTGCGGCGCCGCTTCAGCTGCCGGACCAGCTCGACCCGGATGGGCAGCGTACGGCCCGCGCGGTAGCCGTCGGCGACCTCGACGGCCTTGGCGCGGTCGGTCACCGTGCTCATGCGGGGTCTCCGATCAGGGTGAGGAAGGCGTCTTCGAGGCGGCGGTGCGGGCCCACCGACGCCACGGGCACTTCCAGCCGGACGAGTTCGGCGACCAGGCGCTGTGCGGTGCCGTCGGCGTCGAGCCGTACCACCAGGCCGTCGTCGGTGAGGACCGCCGAGGCCACGCCGGGCAGCGCGGCGACCTTGTCGACGACGGGCTCGTCGACGGGTGCGGCCGTGCCGACCAGCAGCGTGTCACCCGAGCCGATGATCTCCGCGACCGGGCCCGCCTGGACGAGCCGGCCGTGGTCCATGACCACCAGGTGGGTGCAGGTCTGCTCGACCTCCGCGAGGAGGTGGCTGGAGACGATCACCGTGCGGCCGGCCGCCGCGTAGCGGATCATGACCTCGCGCATCTCGCGGATCTGCGGCGGGTCGAGGCCGTTGGTCGGCTCGTCGAGGATCAGCAGGTCCGGCAGGCCGAGCATGGCCTGGGCGATGGCGAGGCGCTGGCGCATGCCCTGGGAGTACGTGCGGACCGCTCGGGCCAGTGCGTCGCCGAGGCCGGCGATCTGAAGGGCCTCGTCCAGGTGGGCGTCCTCGGGCGGGCGGCCGGTGGCCCGCCAGTACAGCTCCAGGTTCTCGCGGCCGGACAGGTGCGGCAGGAAGCCCGCGCCTTCGACGAAGGCGCCGACGCGGGACAGCACCGGGGCGCCGGGCGCGATCGCGTGGCCGAAGACGCGGATCTCGCCGCCGTCCGGCTTAATCAGGCCCATCAGCATGCGCAGGGTCGTCGTCTTTCCCGCGCCGTTCGGGCCGAGCAGGCCGAGCACCTGGCCCTTCTCCACCCGGAAGGACAGGTCCCGGACCGCGTAACGGTCCGCCGACTTGGCGTACCGCTTGCTCAAGTCCGTGATCTGGAGCGGGACTTCGGCCAGCGCGGGGTCGGGGGCGGGCGCCGCGGTGCGGCGTCGGGCCGACAGCACCAGGGCCAGCGCGATCGCCGCGCCGGTCGGCGGCAGCCACCACACCCACGCGGAGAGCTGCGCCGCCTGGTTCGTCTCGCCGAGGGCCGTCGGCACCCTCAGGTCGCCCTTCAGGGAGACCGTGTACGTCGCCGGGGTCGCCGGGGAGGCGTAGCCGAGGTCCGTGGAGGCGAGGACCAGGCGCAGGCGGTGGCCGTCGTCGACCTCGTGGTCGATCGCCGGGAGGGTGATCTCGACGTCCTTTCCGGCCTTGGCGCCCTCGACCCGGACGGGCTCGACCAGCTGGGAGGGCAGCACCTGCTGCTGACCGCCGCCGGGGCCGACGTCGTACACCTTGGCGAAGAGCACGGCGTCGTCGCTGGTCGACTTCACGTGGACGGTGGCCGTCGGTGAGCCGGTGATCTGCACGTCGTCCGTCATGGGCGCCGACTCGAACGCGGCGAACTGTCCCGGGAAGTCGAGCGAGACCCCGATGCCGAGCGTAGACAGCTGGGCGAGGCCGCCCGCGGCGCCGCCGATGCCGGGCAGGGCCGACACGGCGGGCGGGTTGGCGCCGGGCGGGTTGTCGAAGCTCTGCTCACGCCCGGAGAGGGCGATCGAACGCCGGTCACCCTCCAGGCCCGGGTACGTGTCGTCACTCACGCCGCTCAGCCGCGTCTCGCCGTCACCGCTTCCGGTGCCGAGGGTGCGCGTGACCCGGAAGGCGGGGCCGGTGTCGGCGCCCTTGTCGTCCTTGAGGTACCGGTCGAACCAGGACTGCACGCGCCCCTGGACGCGGCTCGCCTCCAGGTCGCCGCCGTCGTGGCCGCCCGCGATCCAGTCGACGTCGACCGGGGCGCCGTTGGCACGGATCGCCTTGGCGGCAGCGTCGGCCTGGCTGAGCGGGAAGAGGGAGTCGGTCTGCCCCTGGACGAGGAGCGTGGGCACCTTGATGCGGTCGCCGACGGCGGACGGCGAGCGCTCCTCCAACATCTGCCGGGCCTGTGCGTCCGGCGTCCCGGACTCGGCGACCCGCTCGTACATCTCACAGATCCGCGTCTCGAACTTCTCGCAGCCGCCCGCCGAGTTGACGAAGATGCCCGCCCAGAGCTTCTTGAAGACGCCGTTCGGGAACAGGGCGTCCGCGAGGTTCCAGTACGTGATCGCCGGGGCGATGGCGTCCACCCGGTCGTCGTACCCGGCGGCCAGCAGCGAGATCGCACCGCCGTACGAGGCGCCCGCGACGCCCACACGCGGGTCGCCGGTCTTGTCCAGCTCGACCTGCGGCTGCTCGGCCAGCCAGTCGATCAGCTTCCTGACGTCGGCGACCTCGCCCTTGGGGTCGTTCAGCCCGACCTTGCCGGTCGACCTGCCGAAGCCGCGGGCCGACCAGGTCAGCACCGCGTACCCGTCCCGGGCGAGGTCCTGCGCCTGCTGCCGCACGTCGTCCTTGCTGCCGCCGAAGCCGTGGGCGAGGAGGACGGCGGGACGACGGCCCTCCGCGGAGGAGGTGAAGTACGACGTGTCGATCCGCACCCCGCCGCCCATGTCCATGACCCGGTCGGTGCTGCGCACCGGCGGCGCGTCGTCGGAGGCGACGGCCGTCCATGTACCGGCACCGGCGAGGACGACGACGGAGGCCGCGGCGGCAATCCACCGTCGCGGCCTCCGCATACGCCCCCGCAGTCCGGGCAATCGAAGATCCATGCTTCAACGGTACGGGGTCAACCTGTCGGCAAGTTGTCTACCGGAGACCGAACCGCTGGCCCTCCCAGGGGCGTACGGCCGTACGGCGTGTACCGCAGGCGTGGTACGGCGGGCGCGGGGAGGCTCTCGCCGTGCGCGGTGGAAACTCACCAGCAGTCGGTGATTACAACCCACGCCGGCCAGGGCCCCGCGCTTTAGCTTCACCGTATGTCACCCACCGAACAGCTGCTCACCTCGGTCCAGATGGCCCGCTTCGTGGCACAGGGATTCCTGCGTCTGGACGGGGTCGTGCCTCAGGAGCTGAACGACGACGCCATCGCGGCCCTGTCCAGGGAAGGTATACCCGAGGTGCCGTACGGCACGCCGCTGGCCGGGGCGTTTGCGGAGGACACGTTCATCCACCGCCTGCTCGCCCTGCCCGCCGTGGCCGGCGCCCTGGAGAGCCTCGTCGGTCCGCATCCCACGGTCGACCATCACGCCGTGCATGTGCGCGAGCCGCACGAGGGCAACGCCCAGGCACTCCACGCGGACGCGATCATCGACGTGCGGCCGGACGCCTTCGACGTCCAGCTCATGTACTACCCGCACGAAGTGACACCCGACATGGGCGGAACCCTCAGCGTGCCGGGGAGCCATCTGCGCCGCGTCAACGAGACCGACATCGGGCGCGTCCAGAACCTGCGCGGGCAGACCAGACTGACCTGCCCGGCGGGCACCGTCGTCCTGGTGCACCACGGGATCTGGCACGGCGGGCGCCGCAACGACACGGAACGGCGGCGCTACATGTACAAGCTCCGCTTCAACCCGACCGTGCCGCAGGTCCGCCTCTGGGACACCTCCGACCTGCACGACCCCGCGGTCACGGAGGAACTCAGCACCGCTTTCCCGTGGTACGAGCAGGCCACCGCCCGGCTGGAGATCCACAACCGGGTGCTGCTGTGGCGTGCGCTGACCGGGGACGACACGTTCGACATCGGCTACTGGGTCACCCGCGTCCGCAACCGGCCCGCCCTGAGGAGCCACGCATGACTCGCATGAAGCAGCAGGTCCTGGTGCTCTACCTCGCCTCGTCGGCACTCGACTCCGACGTGGTGGGCTGGTCCCGCTACGACGGCACCGGCCGCACCCGGCCGACGACCGGAGACAGCGACGAGCCGCCGTACAGGACCGGCCTCGCGGCACTGGAGGACGGCTGGCGCCTGTTCCAGGCCTCGCAGCTGCTCCCGCCGTACCCCGGCCACGAGTACGACACGTCCTTCCTCAAGCACGAGTTCCTCTTCGAGAAGCTGTAGCGCCGGAGCTCTCCGGAAAGGCGGCCGGTGAGGCGATCGAGCGCGGGGACCGCTACGGGCGCCGCATGGCACCAGGTAATTGGCAGATCTGTTCCACCCACCAGGACCGCCGACCTGGGGTTTTCCCCTCCCAGGGTGGAACAGATCTGCCAATTACTGGGCCATGACCCGCTCTGAGGTACTCCGGGGGCGACCGTCCGCCATGCGTGAGCGATGAGTTTGGGCGGCGGATCGGGTCTGCCCCGGCATGACTCGCATCATCGCTGACATCTCGGTCTCCCTCGACGGCTTCGTCACCGGGCCCGACCCCGGCCCGGACAACGGTCTGGGCACCGGCGGCGAGGCCCTGCACACCTGGGCATTTTCCGACGACCCCGACGACCGCCGGATCCTGCGCGAGGCGACCGCCCGCTCGGGCGCCGTCGTCCTCGGCCGCCAACTCTTCGACGTGGTCGACGGGCCGAACGGCTGGGACGACAAGACCGGCTACGGCGCCGGCGAGGTCGGCAAGCCCGCGTTCGTCGTCGTGACGAGCTCGCCGCCGGAGTCGGTGCGGCTCACCGACCTCGACTGGACATTCGTCACCACCGGTCTGCCCGACGCCGTCACCGCCGCGCGCGAGCGCGCCGAGGCGGCATCGTCGGACAGCGGCAAGGACCTCGACGTCGTCCTCATGGGCGGCGGCGCCACGGTCGGCTCGGCGCTCGACGCCGGGCTGGTCGACGCACTGACGCTGCACCTCGCGCCCGTCGTGCTGGGCGCCGGGACGCCACTGTTCACCGGCGGAGCGCCGCGCACGCTGATGCAGCGGAGCGTGACCTCGACATCTACCGCGACGCATCTGACCTACGACGTCCTGACGGTGATCCGATGACCACCGTCAACGTTGATGAGATCGCCTTGGGCATCGAGTCGTTCGGTGACGACGACGCGCCACTCGTCCTGCTCGCGGGCGGGACGACGATGCTCTCCTGGCCCGACGCGCTGTGCGAGCGCCTCGCCGCCGGCGGGCGCCGCGTGGTGCGCTACGACCTGCGCGACAGCGGAGAGTCGACGACGACGGACTCGGAGGCGCCCGCCTACACCCTGCGCGACCTCGCCGCCGACGCGGCGGCCCTTGCTGACGCGCTCGGCGGGGGACCTGCGCACCTAGCGGGGATCGGCGTCGGCGGGATGGTCGCCCAGGTGGCCGTGCTCGACCATCCGGGCGCGTTCTCGGCGCTCACCCTGGTCGGCACCCGCGCGGTTGCGCCCGGCCCGCCCGACGACGACCTCCCCGACCATGACCAGGCGACGATGAGCCGGTTGTTCGCGCGTCCGATGCCCGATTGGACCGACCGCGAGGCGGTTGCGGAGTTCGCCGCCGCCGGCGCGGAGATCCTCGGCGACGACCCCGTCGTCGCGCGCGCGATCGCCGCGCGCATCTGGGACCGCACGCCCGGCACCGCATCCCCGGTCCAGATGGCCAACCAGATGGGCATGGTGTTTTCCAGGCTCGACTGCAAACCCCGTTGGCGCGAGCGCCTGCCCGAGATCGAGATCCCCACGCTCGTCGTCCACGGTCGCCGCGACCGGTTCTTCCCCGTCGGCAACGGCGAGGCGATCGCGCGCGAGATCCCCCGGGCGCGGCTGCTCCTCCTCAAGGAGGCTGCCACTGCGATCCCCAATGCGGCGGTCGGCGAGGTCGCCGAGGCGATGCTCACGCTCGGGTAGAGGATGGCGCCTGCCGCGCGGGTATGGCATCCGCGCAGCAGCGGGCGTCGGAGGCTCGACCCGGCCGTGCGCCCACGATCGGCGCCCGCGGAACTCTCGTTGCCATCGGAGGTCATGAGCTGCCGCACCATGAGGTTCAGGCCCGGCAAGAGGACGTCCTCAAGCGTCTCCACCCGCATAACGCTCCTCGACTCGGCGACGGTGCACCAGGGCGGCCCTCGCCGCCTATGGGATGAGCTGGAGCGGATCCGTCACCGGCTCAACCGCGAGGGCGGATTGCCGGTGTACGGGGCGCGGGTCCGGATCACCCCGGACGGCACCCTCACCTTCTCGCGTGGAGGGTGGTCGGTGACCGTGGCCTGACCGCCGGGACTCCCGCGGGCCCCGCTCGTCTGCTTCCCGAATGAGTCGCCGCTTCTCCTCCGTGTGGCTCTGGAGGGGCGGATACTTCATTCCCGGGGCAACGTTTCGGTTACCCGGGTTGAACTCGTGGAGTCCGATGGTCTGGTCGCGTCGTCGTCCATGATCAGGCCGTGGACTCTTCCAGTTCAACCTGATTAACCGGCAGGCCGCGTGAGCAGCGGGCGCAGTCGGCCGTGCAGGGTCTCATCCTTGAAGAACTGTGCGATGTCGACCGAATTGTCGTCGGCGTAATGGGAAAAATACGGCGGGCAGGACAGGTCAGCGGTCTCATCGCCGCGAAGCGTGAACGCCGTGACCTGTCGGGCTGTCTTCGCTTCGTAGACCTCGAAGGTGTAGACGGCCGGATACACGTAGGCATGCACGGTGGGGTAGTCGCACGTGCCAATCGGTGTGTCGCTCCGTAACCGCACATCCGCCAAACAGATGACCAGCTGCGCCCGCGACACGTCCTGTTGACTGTCTGTCATAACGGACTCGTCGTCTGGCGGTATCCACTCCTCCGGCAGCGAATGTGAAGTGAAGACGTTGCGGATGGGGTATTGGCTGAGATCGTCTGGCTCGGCGTCTCCCGCCACTGCCAGGTGTGGCCCTCGGCCGGCATAAGCCGGCGCAGCCGGATCTGGGAAGCGCAGACGACCGCACGCGGTCCGGCCGCGTGAGGAGGGCGTCGCGGAGGAAGATGTCGCCGACGGGGCCTGGTGAGTCGATGGTGACGACGTGTCCGTTGACGCCGTGCAGCCGGTCAAGCTGAGCAGCGCTGTCACGAACAGCGCCGACCTACGTCTACTCGGCATACGAACCATCTACTCCGACCTCGTCCGTCCCCAGATGCCGGGCTCGTCGCCTCACCGCCGACGACCGCCTCCCAGAAGCCGGGGGTCTGCGCACCTCATCGGAAGGCATGCCGAGGATGGTATCGACGACGACCCGGGACCGGTCCCGCTCCACCAGCAAGGCGACCCTGGAGCGCTACAGCCGTCCCCCGGAGTGAAGTCGTCCGCGGCGCGGACGACTTCACTCCCTCGGTCGCCGACCGTCAGTGGTTGCGCGGGAAGCCCAGGTCCACGCCGGAGGGGGCGTCGGCCGGGTCCGGCCAGCGGGTGGTGACGACCTTGCCGCGGGTGTAGAAGTGCGTGCCGTCGTTGCCGTAGATGTGGTGGTCGCCGAAGAGGGAGTCCTTCCAGCCGCCGAAGCTGTGGTAGCCGACGGGGACCGGGATCGGGACGTTCACGCCGACCATGCCGGCCTCGATCTCCAGCTGGAAGCGGCGGGCCGCGCCGCCGTCCCGGGTGAAGATCGCGGTGCCGTTGCCGAAGGGGGACGCGTTGATCAACGCCACGCCCTCGTCGTACGTGTCGACGCGCAGGACGCACAGGACCGGGCCGAAGATCTCGTCCTGGTAGGCCTTCGCCGACGTGGGCACCTTGTCGAGGAGCGAGATGCCGAGCCAGTGGCCGTCCTCGAAGCCCTCGACGGTGTAGCCGGTGCCGTCCAGCACCACGTCCGCGCCCTCGGCCGCCGCACCCGTCACGTACGACGCCACCTTGTCGCGGTGAGCGGCGGTGATCAGCGGGCCCATCTCGGAGGTCGGGTCGTTGCCGGGGCCGATCTTGATCTTCTCGGCGCGCTCGCGGATCTTCTCCACCAGCTCATCGCCGATCGCGCCGACCGCGACCACGGCCGAGATGGCCATGCAGCGCTCGCCCGCGGAGCCGTAGGCCGCCGAGACGGCCGCGTCGGCCGCCGCGTCGAGGTCGGCGTCCGGCAGGACCAGCATGTGGTTCTTGGCGCCGCCGAGGGCCTGGACGCGCTTGTGGTTCGCGGAGGCCGTGGTGTGGATGTAGCGGGCGATCGGGGTCGAGCCGACGAAGGAGACGGCCTTGACGTCCGGGTGCTCAAGGAGACGGTCCACCGCGACCTTGTCACCGTGTACGACGTTGAAGACGCCGTCCGGCAGGCCGGCTTCCGCCAGCAGCTCGGCGATCTTGAGAGACGCGGACGGGTCCTTCTCCGACGGCTTCAGCACGAAGGTGTTGCCGCACGCGATGGCGAGCGGGAACATCCACATCGGCACCATCGCCGGGAAGTTGAACGGCGTGATGCCGGCGACGACGCCGAGGGGCTGACGGATCGACGAAACGTCCACCCGGCTGGCGACCTGCGTCGACAGCTCGCCCTTCAGCTGCACGTTGATGCCGCACGCGAGGTCGACGATCTCCAGACCGCGCGCGACCTCGCCGAGGGCGTCGCTGTGCACCTTGCCGTGCTCGGCGGTGATCAGTTCGGCGATGGCGTCACGGTTGGCGTCGAGCAGGGCGCGGAAGCGGAACAGGATCTCCGTGCGCTTGGCAAGGGAGGACTGGCCCCAAGTGACATAGGCGTCCTTGGCGGCGGCGACCGCGGCGTCGACCTCGTCGACGGTGGCGAACGCGACCTTCGTAGTGACCGCGCCGGTCGCCGGGTCGGTGACCGGCCCGTACGTACCCGACGCGCCTTCGACGGTCTTGCCGCCGATCCAGTGGTTGACGATCTTCGTCATGACCGAGTGCTCCTTCACAGATGGCGGCGTCGGGTAGAGACGTGCCGTTCGTACAGCTCGCGGGCCTTGACCGCGGACGCGCGGGTCGCGGTTTCGGCCACAGGTACATCCCACCAGGCCTGCGCCGGAGGCGGGCCCGACACTGTGTCTGCGGTTTCGGTCTCCACGTAGACACATGTGGGAGTGTCCGCGGCCCGCGCCTCGGCGAGGGCGGCGCGGAGGTCTCGTACGGTCTTCGCGCGCAGCACGCGCATACCGAGGCTGGCCGCGTTGGCGGCGAGGTCCACCGGGAGCGGCGCCCCCGTGTACGTACCGTCGGCGGACCGGAAGCGGTACGCGGTGCCGAAGCGCTCGGCGCCGGTTTCTTCGGACAGGCCGCCGATGGAGGCATACCCGTGGTTCTGCACGAGCAGGATCTTGATCGCGATCCCCTCCTGCACGGCCGTGACGATCTCCGTCGGCATCATCAGGTACGTGCCGTCGCCGACCAGCGCCCAGACGTTGCGCTCGGGAGCGGCCATCTTCACGCCGATCGCGGCCGGGATCTCGTAGCCCATGCAGGAGTAGCCGTACTCCAGGTGGAACTGGTCCCGGGAGCGCGCCCGCCACAGCTTGTGCAGGTCGCCGGGGAGCGAACCGGCCGCGTTGATGATGACGTCGGACTCGTCGACGAGGGCGTCCAGGGCGCCGAGCACCTGCGGCTGCGTCGGCCGTACGTCGGGCTCGTCGGCCTCGTAGCAGGCGTCGACGCGCTGTTCCCAGCGCTCCTTGTCGAGCGTGTACTCGCCGACGTACGCGTCCGTGACCCGGTGCGCGTGCATCTCCAGGGCCGCGGTCAGCTCCTGGAGGCCGCTGCGGGCGTCCGCGATCAGTGGCAGACCGGCCAGCTTGTGGCCGTCGTACGCGGCGATGTTGAGGTTGAGGAAGCGGACGCCGTCACCCGTGAACAGCGTGCCGGAGGCGGTCGTGAAGTCGGTGTACCGCGTGCCGACGCCGATCACCAGGTCGGCCTGGCGGGCGAGTTCGTTGGCGGTGGCCGTGCCGGTGTGGCCGACGCCGCCGACGTCCTGGGGGTGGTCGTGGCGCAGGGAGCCCTTGCCGGCCTGGGTGGAGGCGACCGGGATGCCGGTGGCCGCGGCGAACTCGGCGAGGGCCTCCTCGGCGCGGCTGTGGTGGACGCCGCCGCCGGCGATGAGCAGCGGGCGCCGGGCCGCCCGGACGGCCCGTACGGCCTCGGCGAGCTCGGTGGGGTCGGCGCCCGGGCGTCGTACGACCCAGGTGCGCTCGGCGAAGAACTCCTCCGGCCAGTCGTACGCCTCGGCCTGCACGTCCTGCGGGAGGGCGAGGGTCACCGCACCCGTCTCCACCGGGTCGGTGAGCACCCGCATGGCTTGCAGGGCCGCCGGGATCAGGGCTTCCGGGCGGGTGATCCGGTCGAAGTACTTCGACACCGGGCGCAGGCTGTCGTTGACGGACACATCGCCCGCGTACGGCACTTCGAGCTGCTGGAGGACCGGGTCGGCGACGCGGGTGGCGAAGATGTCGCCCGGGAGAAGCAGGACCGGGAGGTGGTTGATCGTCGCGAGGGCGGCGCCCGTGACCAGGTTGGTGGCGCCCGGGCCGATGGAGGTCGTCACCGCGTGCGTGGACAGGCGGTTGGACTGGCGGGCGTAACCGACGGCCGCGTGCACCATGGACTGCTCGTTGCGGCCCTGGTGGTACGGCATCTCGCCCGCGTACTCGATCAGCGCCTGGCCGAGCCCGGCGACGTTCCCGTGGCCGAAGATGCCCCAGGTCGCGCCGATCAGCCGCTGCCGTACGCCGTCCCGCTCCGAGTACTGGGCGGACAGGAAGCGGACGAGCGCCTGCGCGACCGTCAGCCTCGTCGTAGAGGTCGTCGGAGTCATCTGTACCCCCCTGTGCTGTCGACGTGGGACGGATGGAAGCAGATCCGCCACTCCCGAGTCTCCCCCGGACCGGCCATGACATTGAGGTAGTACATGTCGTGGCCGGGCTGGGCGATCGACGGGCCGTGCCATCCGTCGGGGACGAGGACGGCGTCGCCGGAGCGGACCTCCGCGAGGACGTCCGATCCGCCCTCACGGGAAGGGGATACGCGCTGATAGCCGAAACCGTTCGGGCCGTCGATCTCGAAGTAGTAGATCTCCTCCAGCTCCGCCTCCTCGCCCGGCCGGTGCTCGTCGTGCTTGTGCGGCGGGTACGAGGACCAGTTGCCGCCGGGCGTGATCACCTCGACGGCGATCAGCTTGTCGCAGTCGAAGGCGTCGGCCGAGGCGAAGTTGCGGACGTGGCGCGTGCAGGTGCCGCTGCCGCGCTGTTCGACGGGGACCTCCGGCGCGGGGCCGTAGCGGGCGGGGAGTCGTCGCTCGCACTTCGCTCCTGCCAAAGCAAAGCGGCCTCCCGCGCCGGAGGCGATCTGTGCCCGGGCGTCACGGGGCACGTACGCGAAGTCGGTGACTCCACTGAACACGCTTTCCCGGCCCGAGAGTTGGAACTCTTCGCCCTCTGCTCGCACGGTACATCCGCCTTGCAGCGGGAGGACGATCCACTCGCTGTCCCCGGTGGTGAAGGTGTGCGTGCCACCGGGCTCCAGCTCGACGATCCGCAGGCCGCTGTGGGTCCAGCCGGCCCGCTTGGGGTCGATGTCGAGGGTGTACTGGGCGTTGCTCGTGGCGCCCTTCGCGACGTAGAGGTCGTTGCTCGTCATGCGGCCCTCACAGCAGTCCTACGGCGGTGTCCACGGCGGCGGCCACATCGCCGTCCGCCGGGTACAGCAGCGAACGGCCGACCACCAGGCCCCGGACGGTGGGCAGTTGCAGGGCGCCGCGCCACTTCTCGTACGCCCCGTCCTGGTCATCTCCGACCTCGCCGCCCAGCAGCACGGCCGGCAGCGTGGAGGTCGCCATGACCTCGGCCATGTCGTCGGGGTTCTCGGTGACCGGGACCTTCAGCCAGGTGTAGGCCGAAGTGCCCCCGAGGCCGGAAGCGATGGCGATCGACTTGGTGACGGCTTCGGCGGACAGGTCGTTCCTCAAGCGTCCGTCCTCGGTGCGGCGGCTGATGAACGGCTCGACGAACACGGGGAGTCGGCGGGCGGCCATGTCGTCGATGGCGCGGGCCGTGGACTCCAGGGTGGTGAGGGAGCCCGGGTCGTCGTAGTCGATCCGCAGCAGCAGTTTGCCCGCGTCGAAGCCGAGGCGCTCGATGTCCTCGGGGCGGTGGCCGGTGAAGCGGTCGTCGAGCTCGAAGCTGGCGCCCTGGAGGCCGCCGCGGTTCATCGAGCCCAGGACGACCTTGCCGTCGAGGGCGCCGAGGAGGAGCAGGTCGTCGAGGATGTCGGCGGTGGCGAGGACGCCGTCCACGCCGGGGCGGGACAGGGCGAGGCAGAGACGCTCGAGCAGGTCGGCGCGGTTGGCCATGGCGAACTTGCGGTCGCCGACACCGAGGGCGCCGCGGGCCGGATGGTCGGCGGCGACGATCATCAGGCGACCGTCGTCATTGAGCAGCGGTCGGCGCGTGCGGCGGGCGGCGGCCTCCGCGATGGCCTCGGGCTGGAGGGTGCGGGTGCGGACGAGGTCCGCGATGTCGACGGTCACCGTACGGCCCCTGCCGCGAGCGCCGCTTCCACTTCGTCCGGGGTGGGCATCGCGGACGAGCACTCCAGGCGGGAGGCGACGATGGCGCCGGCAGCGTTGGCGTGCCGCATGATCTTCTCCAGGTCCCAGCCTTCGAGCAGGCCGTGGCAGAGGGAGCCGCCGAAGGCGTCGCCGGCGCCGAGGCCGTTGAGGACGTTCACCGGGAGCGGGGGGACCTCGGCGGACTCGCCCTTGTTGTTGACGGCGAGGACGCCCTTGGGGCCCTGCTTCACGACGGCGAGTTCGACGCCGGCGTCCAGGAGCGCGCGGGCGGCGGCGTGCGGCTCGCGCACTCCGGTGGCGACCTCCACCTCGTCGAGATTGCCGACGGCGACGGTGGTGTGCTTCAGGGCCTCGGTGTAGAAGGGGCGGGCCGCATCCGGGTCTTTCCAGAACATCGGGCGCCAGTCGAGGTCGAAGACCGTGGTGCCGGACTTCGCCCGGTGGGCCAGGGCCGCGAGGGTCGCCGTACGGCTGGGCTCCTCGCTCAGGCCGGTGCCGGTCACCCAGAAGATGCGGGCGTCGCGGATGGCGTCCAGGTCGAGCTCGTGGGCGTCGATCTCCAGGTCGGGCGCCTTGGGCTGCCGGTAGAAGTACAGCGGGAAGTCGTCCGGCGGGAAGACCTCGCAGAAGGTGACCGGGGTGGGCAGTCCGGGGACCGGGGTGACCCAGCGGTCGTCGACGCCGAAGTCGCGCAGGGCCTCGTGGAGGTACTCGCCGAACGGGTCGTCGCCGGTGCGTGTGATCACCGCGGTCCGCCGTCCCAGGCGGGCCGCGGCGACCGCCACGTTCGTGGCCGAACCCCCGAGGAACTTGCCGAAGGACGACACCTGCGGCAGCGGGACGCCGGTCTGCAGCGGATAGAGGTCCACTCCGATCCGCCCCATGGTGATCACGTCGTACGCCATCGAGTTCCCTTCGTATCGGCTCTCCACGGCTTTGTAGCCCCGCGCGGGGAGCCCTGTCAATGTTTTGTCCAGACATTCGGACCAGGCCTTGACACCCCCCGCTCGGGAACCGCACGCTGGCGGCCATGACGTCGTTGTCACCTCAGCCCTCACTGTCCCGCATCCGGATCGGATCGGCCCCCGACTCCTGGGGCGTCTGGTTCCCGGACGATCCCCAGCAGGTCCCCTGGCAGCGCTTCCTCGACGAGGTCGCCGCCTCCGGCTACGAGTGGATCGAGCTGGGGCCGTACGGGTACCTGCCGACCGATCCCGCCGTCCTCGCCGAGGAGACCGCGCGACGTGGCCTGAAAGTGTCGGCGGGCACGGTCTTCACGGGCCTGCACCACGGCGAGGCGGTGTGGGAGAAGACCTGGGCGCACGTCGCGGACAACGCGGCCCTGGCCCAGGCGATGGGCGCGTCCCACCTGGTGGTCATCCCGTCCTTCTGGCGGGACGACAAGACCGGTGACGTCCTCGAACCGGACACGCTCACGCCCGAGCAGTGGCGCAACCTGACCTCGCTGACCGAGCGGCTCGGCCGGGAGGTGCGGGAGCGGTACGGCCTGCGGATCGTCGTCCACCCGCACGCCGACACCCACATCGACAGCGAGGACAACGTCGTCCGCTTCCTCGACGGGACGGACTCCTCGGTGGTGTCGCTGTGCCTGGACACCGGGCACTACGCCTACTGCGGCGGAGACAGCGTCAAGCTGATCGAGACCTACGGCGAGCGGATCGGGTACCTGCACCTCAAGCAGGTGGACCCGGAGATCCTGGCGGATGTGCGGGCGAACGAGGTCCCGTTCGGACCGGCGGTCGCCCGCGGCGTGATGTGCGAGCCGCCCGCCGGGGTGCCGGCGCTGGGGCCCGTACTGGAGGCGGCGCAGAAGCTGGACGTCGACCTGTTCGCGATCGTCGAGCAGGACATGTACCCGTGCGAGCCGGACACCCCGTTGCCGATTGCCCGGCGGACGCGGGCGTTCCTGAGGTCGTGCGGGGCTTAGAGGCGCCTACTGATCTGCCAGGTTCCGTTGCAGGGCGAGTGCGGGTGATCTGTGGCTTGTCGCGCCCACGCGGCGGAGCCGCATATTGACACTGTCCCGCGCCCCTGGGGGCGTTGCAGCATAGGTGGATGACAAGTGCTGTGCGTGTCCGGTCGGGGCACGGTCCCTGGGGCTCGTGGGAAGCCGCCCTTGCGTTGCCCCATCCCCGGTTACGCCCCGGTGTGCTCAGCTACCGCGGGATCCGGCTGGCGATGGACCGGCCCCGCCGCAGGCTGGAGGCGCCCATCGGCGCGGCGACCCTGTTGCTGGGCTTCGACCAGCCCGTCCGCATCTCGCGCGCCGGCCGCCCCACGGACACGCTCGTGTCGGTGTACTGCGGGCCCACGACCACCCCGGCCGTCGGCGAGCACGGCGGACGGCTGTCCGGCATCGAGGTGCTGCTCACTCCCTGGGCCGCGTTCACCCTCTTCGGCACCCCGCAGTACGAACTCGCCGACCGCACCGTCGACCCCGACCAGCTGCCGCACGCCCTGGCCTCGCGCCGGGCGGGCGACCGGCGGCGCAGCGTCCGCGAACTGTCCGCCGCGCTGGCCTCGTTACCGACGTGGGAGGACCGTTTCGGGCTGCTCGACGACGTGCTCGCGCGCTGGTGGGAGGTCGGCACGCCGAGTTCGGCCCGGGTGGTGCGGGCCTGGTCGGAGCTGGTGCGCACGGGCGGCGCGATGCCGGTACGACAGCTCGCCGACGAGGTCGGCTGGAGCGTACGGCACCTGGAGAACCGTTTCCGGGAGCAGATCGGGCTCGGCCCGAAGGCCGCGGCGCGGGTGCTGCGGCTGCAACGGGCCCGGCGGCTGCTGGCAGCGGGGCGGGGACAGGCGGAGACGGCCGCGGTCTGCGGCTTCTACGACCAGGCGCATCTGAGCGGTGAGTTCAAGGCGATGACGGGGTGTACGCCCCGGGAGTTCGTGGTGGCCCGACAGGGGCCGGTCGGGGCCGGGGCGCCGGCCGGCGACCGGATGAGCGGGGAGGCGACGAGCCTCGTCCTCGCGCCGCGTGGACGGGCGCAGGACGTGTTGCTGACGTAGTGCGGTTTCTCCCAAGACCGGTAGAGCGGTTTTTCCCAAGACCGGTAGTGCGGTTTTTTCCAAGACCGGCGAGGGGCGCCGAAGGCACGCTGTGCCTCCGGCCGACTGATCGGGGGTGCACCCGGGGGGATGCAGCGGGCGGCTGCACGGGGGATGCGGGGAAGCCGACGGGTCGGGTCCGGCGCAGCGGATCCGACCCGTCTTGCTGTGTTCTGCTGCTCTGCCGCTTCCTGCTGCTCTGGCGCCTCTGTTGCTCTGCCGCACCCTTGAACCGGCGTACGCCTTTGTCCCGCTCGTGTCACAAACGCCCCCTTCGTGTCACGTGTGTCGCGTGTCTGCGGGTCTTGCGTCACACCCGGCGCACAGGCCCTCCCCCACCCCACTCCGCGTCGTTCACCGGGCACAGGCTCTGTGATCGCCAGCGCAGTACCCGGCTCCCCCGCCGGCCGCTCCCGGCCGCCGCCGCGGTACGCGCGGGGAGGTGCAACTGATGACCGACCGACGGCTCTGGTCCTACAAGGAGATCGCGACGCACATCCGGGTGCAGCCGGACACCGTGCGCTCCTACCGCAAGCACGGACTGCTGCCACCGCCCGACCACGTCGAGGCCGGCAAACCCTTCTGGTACCCGGAGACCGTCCGGGCATGGGTGGCGTCCCGCCCGGGCAACAACCGCGGCCGCAGAGAAGACTGACCTCCCGGAGAAAAACCTGTGCCCCACCTGCCGCGTGGGGCACAGTCGTCCCAGGACCCTCAGCTCCACGGCTCGATGACCGTGACCCCCGCCCCCGGCGCGGTCCCCATCGCCGCCAGGGCGGCCGGGGCCGCCTCCAGCGAAATCGTGGACGTGACCAGCAGGTCGGGCCTCAGCACGCCCGCCCGGACCAGCTCCAGCATCGGCGGGTAGGTGTGGGCGGCCATGCCGTGGCTGCCGAGGAGTTCGAGTTCCAGGGCGATCGCGCGGGCCATGGGGACCGGGGTCGTGCCGTCGGGCGAGGGCAGCAGGCCGACCTGGACGTGCCGCCCGCGGCGGCGCAGACCGCCCACGGAGGCGGCGCAGGTGGCGGGCGAGCCGAGGGCGTCCAGCGAGAGGTGGGCGCCCCCGCCCGTCAGGTCACGGATCGCCTCCGCGGTGTTCTGCGTGCGGGAGGCGTCCACGCATTCCGCCGCGCCGAACTTCCGCGCCAGGTCCAGGGCTGCCGGTGACACGTCGACGGCGACCACCCGCGCGCCCGACGCCGCCGCGATCATCACCGCGGACAGGCCGACGCCCCCGCAGCCGTGCACCGCGACCCACTCCCCCGCCGCCATCCGGCCCTGCTGGACCACCGCGCGGAACGCCGTGGCGAACCGGCAGCCGAGCGAGGCCGCCGTCGCGAAGGACATCTCCTCCGGTACGGCGACGAGGTTCACGTCGGCGTGGTCCAGCGCCACGTACTGGGCGAAGGAGCCCCAGTGGGTGAAGCCGGGCTGGGTCTGCCGCTCGCACACCTGCTGATCGCCCGCCGCACACGCCTCGCAGCCGCCGCAGGCGCAGACGAAGGGCACGGTGACCCGGTCGCCGGGCCGCCAGGAGGTCACCCGGGCGCCCACCGCCTCGACGACTCCGGCGAGTTCGTGCCCCGGCACGTGCGGCAGCGCGATGTCCGGGTCGTGGCCCTGCCAGCCATGCCAGTCGCTACGGCATAGACCCGTGGCCTCGACCCGCACCACGACCCCGTGCTCCGCGGGCTCCGGGTCCGCCACCCCCCGCACCTCCGCCGGCTCCCCGTACCGCTCGAACACCACAGCCCGCATGAGCACCCCTTCCAGGTTTCCGATGGAACGCTAACGCCGGGCCTTCGCAGGCGCGCCACCGTCCCCTCTTGGAGAGGTACCCCCTAGGGGTATAGTGTGGGAGGTACGGACCCCACCGTGGGTCACGCAAGCCCCAGACGCCTCGACGAGGAGAACGACATGAGCGCCCAGACCGAAACCCCCGGTTCCGTCACCACCGTCTACAAGGTGAGCGGGATGAGCTGCGGGCACTGCGAGGGCTCCGTTTCCAGCGAGATCTCCGAGATTCCCGGCGTCAGCTCGGTGCAGGCCGTGGCCTCATCCGGTGAGGTCACCGTCGTGTCCGCGGCCCCGCTCGACGAGGAGGCCGTGCGCGCGGCCGTCGACGAGGCCGGATACGAGCTGGTCGGCAAGGCCTGACGCACACCTGCCCCCGGGTCGTGCCGGCCGGCACAGGCACGGCACGACCCGGTCCGCTCCCTGGAGTCACGGACATGTCCAGCACCACCGCACAGACCCCGATAACCGATACCTCGGAGGTCGAACTCCTCATCGGCGGCATGACCTGCGCGTCCTGCGCGGCCCGCGTCGAGAAGAAGCTCAACCGCATGGACGGGGTCACCGCCACGGTGAACTACGCGACGGAGAAGGCGAAGGTCACCTACCCCGCGGGCGTAGAGGTCGCCGATCTGATCGCGACCGTGGTGAAGACCGGCTACACGGCACAGGAGCCCGCGCCGCCTCAGGACGCACCCCAGGAGGTACCCCACGAGGAGGATCCCGAGCTCGCCTCCCTCCGGCAGCGGCTCGTCGTCTGCGTCCTCCTCGCCGTCCCCGTCGTGCTGCTCTCCATGGTCCCGGCGCTGCAGTTCGACAACTGGCAGTGGCTGGCCCTCACGCTCGCCTCGCCGGTCGCGGTCTGGGGCGGATGGCCGTTCCACAAGGCCGCCTGGACGAACGTACGGCACGGCGCGGCCACCATGGACACCCTCGTCTCGCTCGGCACGCTGGCCGCGTTCGGCTGGTCGCTGTGGGCGCTGTTCTTCGGCGACGCGGGCATGCCGGGCATGCGTCACGGCTTCGAGTTCACCCCCGGAGCGGTAGCGACCAATGTCACAGCGCGCATGGACGGCGCCTCCACGATCTACCTGGAGGTCGCCGCCGGAGTCACCGCCTTCCTCCTGCTCGGCCGCTATCTGGAGGCCCGCGCCAAGCGGCGCGCGGGGGCGGCGCTCAGGGCGCTGATGGAGCTGGGCGTGAAGGACGTGGCGGTGCTGCGGGCCGGGCGGGAGGTACGGGTTCCGGTGGCGCGGCTGGCCGTCGGCGACCGGTTCGTCGTACGGCCCGGGGAGAAGATCGCCACCGACGGCACGGTCGTCGAGGGCGCCTCCGCGGTGGACGCGTCCATGCTGACCGGCGAGTCCGTCCCGGTGGACGTCACGGTCGGCGACACCGTCACCGGCGCCACCGTCAACGCCGGCGGGCGGCTCGTCGTGGAGGCCACCCGTGTCGGCGCCGACACGCGGCTCGCGCGGATGGCGAAGCTGGTGGAGGACGCGCAGAACGGCAAGGCCGAGGTGCAGCGGCTGGCCGACCGGATCTCCGCGGTCTTCGTGCCGGTGGTGATCGGGATCGCGGTGGCCACCTTCGGCGGGTGGCTCGGCGCGACCGGTGACACGGTCGCCGCGTTCACCGCGGCCGTCGCGGTGCTGATCATCGCCTGCCCGTGCGCGCTGGGCCTGGCCACACCGACCGCGCTGATGGTCGGCACCGGGCGCGGGGCCCAGCTCGGCATCCTCATCAAGGGCCCCGAGGTACTGGAGTCCACCCGCCGCGTCGACACCGTCGTCCTGGACAAGACCGGCACGGTCACCACTGGCCGTATGACCCTCCAGGAGGTGTACGTCGTCCAAGACGACGAGGGCACGGCCGAGAAGCAGGTCCTGCGGCTCGCGGGCGCCCTGGAGCACGCCTCCGAGCATCCTGTCGCCCGGGCGGTCGCCGTGGGCGCCGAGGAGCGGGTCGGGCCGCTGCCGGACGCCGAGCACTTCGAGAACGTGCCCGGGCGCGGCGTACGCGGGCGCGTGGAGGGCCGTGAGGTGGCCGTGGGGCGCCTTTTCGACGACCTGCCTCCCGAGCTGGCCCGCGCGAAGGACGAGGCCGAGCGGGGCGGTCGTACGGCCGTCGTGGTCGGCTGGGACGGTGCGGCACGCGGCGTGCTGGCCGTCGCGGACGCGGTCAAGGAGACCAGCGCCGAGGCGGTGCGCGAACTGCGCGCGCTGGGGCTCACACCGGTGCTGCTGACCGGGGACAACCGGGTGGTGGCGGAGGCGGTCGGCCGGGCCGTCGGGATCGACCAGGTCGTCGCGGACGTCCTGCCCGAGGACAAGGTGCACGCCGTCCAGCGGCTCCAGGCCGAGGGCCGGACCGTCGCCATGGTCGGTGACGGGGTCAACGACGCGGCCGCGCTCGCCACCGCCGATCTGGGCCTGGCGATGGGGACCGGGACCGACGCGGCGATCGAGGCGGGCGATCTGACGCTGGTGCGCGGGGACCTGCGGGTGGCCGCGGACGCGATCCGGCTGTCCCGGAAGACGCTGTCCACGATCAAGGGCAACCTCGTGTGGGCCTTCGGCTACAACGTGGCCGCGCTGCCGCTGGCCGCCGCGGGGCTGCTGAACCCGATGATCGCGGGTGCGGCGATGGCCTTCTCGTCGGTGTTCGTGGTGACCAACAGCCTGCGGCTGCGGGCATTCCGATGAAGGCCCCCTCTGGAGTCCGGCGCCACCCTCACATAAGCTCTTCACAAGGCTCGCGCATCATCCTTACGCTTGGGTCTCGTTCGACATAACCGGGCCCTTGCGTATCTAACGGACATATGCAAGAGACGCAGATCACAGTGATGTGAACGTAACCATCGAAGGGGTTCGAAGGTCTAAGTTGACGATGTCAGGCAGCGTCTTGGGGGGCGCAGACTGGCATCTGGGGATGTCTTGGGGGACTTCCCCAGAGATGCGTTGCCGGGGCACGTACACCGGGAAGCTTTGAGCGGCCCTTCCGGCGTGCGCTGTCCCGGCAGACCGCACACATGAGTAGTACGAGGATTTTTGCTCGTTCTGCTCAACGCAGCACCAAGCAGTACCGCAACACAGCGATTCAGGCGCTGGTTCTCCAGACGCCCGGCCGGATCCCGTGGGGGGAATCCGTACCGGGACAAGGGAAGGCGCCCTGGACGTCGGCCCGTGGGGGGACCGACGCCAGGGCGCCTTCTGTATTGCGCTGTGTTGCGCTGTATTGCGCTTACAGGGTCAGCGGGACTCGACCGGCACGAAGTCGCGCTCCACCACACCCGTGTAGATCTGCCGCGGGCGGCCGATGCGGGAACCCGGCTCCTTGATCATCTCGTGCCACTGGGCGATCCAGCCCGGGAGGCGGCCGAGGGCGAACAGGACCGTGAACATCTCGGTCGGGAAGCCCATGGCGCGGTAGATCAGGCCGGTGTAGAAGTCGACGTTCGGGTAGAGGCTGCGCGAGACGAAGTAGTCGTCGGAGAGCGCGTGCTCCTCCAGCTTCAGCGCGATGTCCAGCAGCTCGTCGGACTTGCCGAGGGCCGAGAGCACGTCGTGCGCCGCCGCCTTGATGATCTTGGCGCGCGGGTCGAAGTTCTTGTAGACCCGGTGGCCGAAGCCCATCAGACGGACGCCGTCCTCCTTGTTCTTCACCTTGCGGATGAAGGAGTCGACGTCACCGCCGGCGTCGCGGATGCCCTCGAGCATCTCCAGGACGGACTGGTTGGCGCCGCCGTGCAGCGGGCCCCAGAGCGCGTTGATGCCGGCCGAGATCGACGCGAACATGTTGGCCTGGGACGAACCCACCAGACGGACCGTCGACGTCGAACAGTTCTGCTCGTGGTCCGCGTGCAGGATCAGCAGCTTGTCCAGGGCGGAGACCACGGTCGGGTCGAGCTCGTACTCCTGCGCCGGGACCGAGAAGGTCATGCGGAGGAAGTTCTCGACGTAACCGAGGTCGTTGCGCGGGTAGACGAACGGGTGACCGATCGACTTCTTGTACGCGTACGCGGCGATCGTCGGCAGCTTGGCGAGCA
This sequence comes from Streptomyces sp. SA15, assembly GCF_002291145.1. Taxonomy (GTDB): domain Bacteria; phylum Actinomycetota; class Actinomycetes; order Streptomycetales; family Streptomycetaceae; genus Streptomyces. Next base: position 56,290 of record NZ_NTGE01000077.1, on the reverse strand, counting down.
GACGGATCGTGGAGAGGTTGCGCTGCGTCTCGTCGAAGGGGTTGTGGCTGTCCTGGTAGAAGGTGGACAGCGCCGAGACCACCGACGACAGCATCGCCATCGGGTGGGCGTCGCGCGGGAAACCCTTGTAGAAGTTCTTGACGTCCTCGTGCAGCAGGGTGTGCTGCGTGATGTCGTTCCTGAAGCCGGAAAGCTCGTCGACGGTCGGCAGCTCGCCGTTGATGAGCAGGTAGGCGACCTCCAGGAAGGTGGAGCGCTCCGCCAGCTGCTCGATCGGGTAACCGCGGTACCGGAGGATGCCGGCCTCGCCGTCGAGGTAGGTAATGGAGGATTTATAGGCGGCGGTGTTGCCGTAGCCGCTGTCCAGCGTCACCAGACCGGTCTGGGCGCGGAGCTTGCCGATGTCGAAGCCCTTGTCGCCGACGGTGCTGTCGATCACCGGGTAGGTGTACTCGCCGTCGCCGTACCGCAGTACTACAGAGTTGTCGCTCACGTCTTCCCTCACCGACGTTGTGCCTCATCTTCGAGGTTGCCCTGACTGTCTCTACCATCCCCCATTTGGCGCAGGAGAGTGCACTCGGGGTCGGCCATTGGGCTTATCGGCGGCACTCAGTGCCGCCAACTACCTCATCCTGCCCCCTCTGTTCCCCAACTGGAAGGCCTCTGTGACCTTCACGACTCATTTGATCGATCATTTTTTGTGATGTCTGCCCGAAGTGGCCGGAAGCCGTCGGGTCAGGCGCCGGAAGCCGTCTGGTCAGGCGCCGGAAGCCGTCTGGTCAGGCGCCCGAGAGCCGGAAGTCCAGGGCCGTACAGCGTCGTCCCGCCGACACCGTGCGCACCGCCTGGCCGATCGCCTTGCGTGAACCGACGAGCACGACCAGCTTCTTGGCGCGGGTGACCGCCGTATACAACAGGTTGCGCTGAAGCATCATCCAGGCGCTGGTGGTGACGGGGATCACCACCGCTGGATATTCACTTCCCTGTGAACGGTGGATCGTCACCGCGTACGCGTGGGCCAGTTCGTCCAGCTCGTCGAATTCGTACGGCACCTCCTCGTCCTCGTCCGTCAGCACCGTCAGGCGCTGGTCGACCGGGTCGAGCGAGGTGACCACGCCCACGGTGCCGTTGAAGACACCGTTCTTCCCTTTCTCGTAATTGTTGCGAATCTGGGTGACCTTGTCGCCGACGCGGAAGACCCGGCCGCCGAACCGCTTCTCCGACAGGTCCGGGCGGCCCGGGGTGATGGCCTGCTGGAGCAGGCCGTTGAGGTTGCCGGCGCCGGCCGGCCCCCGGTGCATGGGCGCGAGCACCTGCACGTCCCGGCGCGGGTCGAGGCCGAACTTGGCCGGAATCCGCCGGGCCGCCACATCCACCGTGAGCCGGCCGACCTCCTCCGTGTCGTCCTCGACGAAGAGGAAGAAGTCCTTCATGCCGTCGGTGACCGGGTGCTGCCCGGAGTTGATCCGGTGCGCGTTGGTCACCACCCCCGACTGCTGGGCCTGGCGGAACACGCGCGTGAGGCGCACGGCCGGGATCGGGCCGCCGTCGGCGAGCAGGTCGCGCAGGACCTCGCCGGCGCCGACGCTGGGCAGCTGGTCCACGTCACCGACGAAGAGGAGATGGGCGCCCGGGGGTACGGCCTTCACCAGCTTGTTGGCGAGCAGCAGGTCCAGCATGGACGCCTCGTCGACCACCACCAGGTCGGCGTCCAGGGGGCGGTCCTTGTCGTAGGCCGCGTCGCCGCCGGGCTTCAGCTCCAGCAGGCGGTGGACGGTGGAGGCCTCGGCGCCGGTGAGCTCCGACAGGCGCTTGGCGGCGCGGCCGGTGGGGGCGGCGAGGACGACCTTGGCCTTCTTGGCGCGGGCCAGCTCCACGATCGAGCGGACGGTGAAGGACTTGCCGCAGCCGGGACCGCCGGTGAGGACGGCGACCTTCTTGGTCAGCGCCAGCTTGACGGCGGCCTCCTGCTCGGGGGCGAGGTCGACGCCCGTCCGACCCTTCAGCCAGCCCAGCGCCTTGTCCCAGACCACGTCCCGGAAGCCGGGCATCCGGTCCTGGTCGGTGCGCAGCAGGCGCACCAGCTGGGCGGAGAGGGAGAGTTCGGCCCGGTGAAAGGGGACGAGGTAGACGGCCGTGACAGGGTCGCCGTCCGGCCCGGGGACCTTCTCCCGTACGACACCGGGGTCCTCCCCCTCCTCCGCAGGCGCCGCGAGCTCGGCGAGACACTCGATGACGAGCCCGGTGTCGACCTGGAGCAGCTTCACCGCGTCCGCGATCAGCTGCTCCTCGGGGAGGTAGCAGTTGCCCTGGTCGGTGGCCTGCGACAGGGCGTACTGCAGGCCCGCCTTGACGCGCTCCGGGCTGTCGTGCGGGATGCCGACGGACTGGGCGATCTTGTCGGCGGTGAGGAAGCCGATGCCCCAGACGTCGGCGGCCAGGCGGTAGGGCTGGTTCTTGACTACCGAGATCGAGGCGTCGCCGTACTTCTTGTAGATGCGCACCGCGATCGACGTGGACACCTCGACGGTCTGGAGGAAGAGCATGACCTCCTTGATCGCCTTCTGCTCCTCCCAGGCGTCGGCGATCTTCTTGGTGCGCTTGGGGCCGAGGCCGGGGACCTCGATCAGCCGCTTCGGCTCCTCCTCGATGATCCGCAGGGTGTCCAGGCCGAAGTGCTGGGTGATGCGGTCGGCGAAGACCGGGCCGATGCCCTTGACCAGGCCGGAGCCGAGGTAGCGGCGGATGCCCTGGACGGTGGCCGGGAGGACGGTCGTGTAGTTCTCGACGGTGAACTGCTTGCCGTACTGCGGGTGGGAGCCCCAGCGGCCCTCCATGCGCAGGGACTCGCCGACCTGCGCGCCGAGCAGCGCGCCGACGACCGTGAGGAGGTCGCCGCCGCCTCGGCCGGTGTCGACGCGCGCGACCGTGTAGCCGTTCTCCTCGTTGGCGTACGTGATCCGCTCCAGGACGCCTTCGAGCACGGCCAGTCGCCGCTCCTCGCTCGCTTGTTGGGCCATGATCCGACGGTACCGCCCGGCACCGACAGCTCATCCGGCCTGGGCCACCACGTGGTCGATCACCTTCTTGAAGTCCTTACTCCTCCGCTCCGGCCCCTCAGGCCTTGAGGAAACGACCCCGTACCTCCAGCGTGAACCGCCCAGCCCCGCCCGTGCATACGACCGCGCTCATCCGGGCGCGGAACATCACGATCCGGTCTCGGCATCCGGTCCGGGTCTTGATTAACCCCCGTGTAATCGATTCCAATCCCCGTACACGTCGATGTAATCGATTCCACGACGATCCACGACGATCCACGACGATCCACGAGGAGGTGGAACGGCGATGGCGAGCATCAAGGACGTCGCCACCGAGGCGGGAGTCTCCGTCGCCACGGTGTCGCGCGTCCTGAACGACCATCCGTCCGTCAGCGCGGACGCACGCACGCGCGTGCTGGCCGCCGTCGAGACGCTGGGCTACCGCCCGAACGCCGTCGCCCGTTCGCTGCGCACCGACCAGACCCACACCCTCGGCCTGGTCATCAGCGACGTGATGAACCCCTACTTCACCGAGCTGGCCCGCTCCGTCGAGGAGGAGGCCCGCGCGCTGGGCTACAGCGTCATCATCGGCAACGCCGACGAGCGGCCCGAGCTGCAGGACCACCACGTACGGAACCTGCTGGACCGCCGTATCGACGGGCTGCTGGTCTCCCCCACCGACGGCGGCTCGCCGCTGATGCTGGGCGCCGCGCGCGCGGGGACGCCGATGGTCTTCGTGGACCGGTGGATCCCGGGCGTGGACGTGCCGGTGGTACGGGCGGACGGGCGGGCCGCCGTACGGGACCTCGTCGCCCATCTGCACGGGCTGGGGCACCGGCGGCTCGCGATCATCGCGGGTCCGGCGGCCACCACCACCGGCAGCGAGCGCGTCGACGCCTTCCGAGAGGCCCTGGCCGAGTACGGCATCCCCCTCCCCGACGCCTACATAGGCCAGGGCGACTTCCAGGCCGAGAGCGGGCGGCGGGTCACCGAGGGGTTCCTCGACCTGCCCGAGCCGCCCGAGGTCGTGTTCGCGGCCGACAACCTGATGGCACTGGGTGCGCTGGACGCCGTACGCGCGCGTGGGATGCGTGTTCCGGACGACATCGCGCTGGCCGCCTTCGACGACATCCCGTGGTTCGTGCACACCGATCCGCCGATCACCGCGATCGCCCAGCCCACGGGCGAGCTGGGGCGCGCCGCCGTGCGCGCGCTCGTCGACCGCATCGAGGGACGGCCCCCCGCCTCCGTCACCCTCCCCGCCCGTCTCGTCGTACGCCGCTCGTGCGGCGAGCCGGCCGTTCGAGCAAAGCCCGCACAGTCCCCCGTACGAAGGAGCAAGCCGTGAGCAACCAGGACGAGTTGCTGCGCATCGAGGGCATACGCAAGGCCTTCCCGGGCGTGATCGCGCTCGACGGCGTCGACTTCGACCTGCGCCGGGGCGAGGTGCATGTGCTCCTCGGTGAGAACGGCGCGGGCAAGAGCACCCTCATCAAGATGCTCTCCGGCGCCTACACGCCCGACGCCGGGCGGATCCTGGCCGGCGGCGAGGAGGTGCGCATCCACGGTGCGCAGGACTCCGAGCGCCTCGGGATCGCCACCATCTACCAGGAGTTCAACCTCGTTCCCGATCTGACGGTCGCCGAGAACATCTTCCTGGGGCGGCAGCCGCGCCGCCTGGGGATGATCGACCGGAAGAAGATGGAGGCCGATGCCGCCGTCCTGCTGGAGCGGGTCGGCGTGAACGTGTCTCCACGCGCGCGTGTGCGTGAACTCGGCATCGCGCGCCTGCAGATGGTCGAGATCGCCAAGGCGCTGAGCCTGAACACGCGCGTGCTGATCATGGACGAGCCGACCGCCGTGCTCACCTCCGAGGAGGTGGACAAGCTCTTCGCGATCGTGCGCAAGCTGCGCGAGGACGGGGTCGGGATCGTCTTCATCACGCACCACCTGGAGGAGATCGCCGCCCTGGGTGACCGCGTGACCGTCATCCGCGACGGCAGGAGCGTCGGGCAGGTCCCCGCGAACACGCCCGAAGACGAGCTCGTACGGCTCATGGTGGGGCGGTCGATCGAGCAGCAGTACCCGCGCGAACGGGTCGACGCCGGGGCCGCGTTGCTCACCGTCGAGGGGCTGACCCGGGACGGCGTCTTCCACGACGTCACCTTCGAGGTGCACGCGGGCGAGGTCGTCGGCATCGCGGGGCTCGTCGGGGCCGGTCGTACGGAGGTCGTACGGGCCGTGTTCGGGGCGGATCCGTACGACAAGGGGGCCGTGAAGGTCTCCGGCGCCTCGGTCCCCAGGTACGACGTCAACGCGGCGATGACCGCGGGCATCGGTCTGGTACCCGAGGACCGCAAGGGCCAGGGGCTGGTGCTCGACGCCTCCGTCGAGGAGAACCTCGGGCTGGTGACCATGCGCGCCGCGACCCGCGCGGGGCTCGTGGACCTCAAGAGCCAGCGCGAGTCGGCCGCGCGGATCGCCGAGCAGCTGGGCGTGCGGATGGCCGGACTCGGCCAGTACGTGCGGACCCTCTCCGGCGGCAACCAGCAGAAGGTCGTCATCGGCAAGTGGCTTCTGGCCGACACCAAGGTGCTGATCCTCGACGAGCCGACGCGCGGGATCGACGTCGGCGCCAAGGTCGAGATCTACCAGCTCATCAACGCACTGACGGCCGCCGGCGCCGCCGTCCTGATGATCTCCAGCGATCTGCCCGAGGTGCTCGGCATGAGCGACCGGGTGCTGGTGATGGCGCAGGGCCGGATCGCGGGCGAGCTGTCCGCGGACGAGGCCACGCAGGACGCGGTCATGGCACTCGCGGTGAGCAACCCCACTGAAGCGGTGAGCAACCCCACCGAAGCGGTAAGCAACCCCACCACCACTGAACTGGAGGCCGGCCGTGGCCGCTGACACGCTCAAGAGCACATCTGGCGCCGCGGCGGTCCGCCGTCTGCTCCTCGACAACGGCGCGCTCACGGCGCTGATCGTCCTCGTCGTCGCCATGTCGGCGCTGTCCGGGGACTTCCTGACCACCGACAACCTCCTGAACGTGGGCGTCCAGGCGGCCGTAACCGCGATCCTCGCCTTCGGCGTGACCTTCGTGATCGTCTCGGCGGGCATCGACCTGTCGGTCGGCTCGGTGGCGGCCCTGTCGGCCACCGTGCTCGCCTGGAGCGCCACTTCGCACGGCGTCCCGGTCGTCATAGCGGTCGTCCTGGCCGTCGCCACCGGCATCGCGGCCGGCCTGGTCAACGGCTTCCTCATCGCCTACGGCAAGCTGCCGCCGTTCATCGCGACACTCGCCATGCTGTCGGTGGCCCGCGGTCTGTCGCTGGTGATCTCCGAGGGCTCGCCGATCGCCTTCCCCGACTCCGTCTCGCACCTCGGGGACACGCTCGGCGGCTGGCTGCCGGTGCCGGTGCTCGTGATGATCGTGATGGGTCTGATCGCCGCGTTCGTGCTCGGCCGGACGTACATCGGCCGCTCCATGTACGCGATCGGCGGCAACGAGGAGGCCGCCCGCCTGTCCGGCCTGCGGGTGAAGAAGCAGAAGCTCGCCATCTACGCCCTGTCCGGCGTCTTCGCCGCCGCAGCGGGCATCGTGCTCGCCTCCCGGCTGTCCTCCGCGCAGCCGCAGGCCGCCGACGGCTACGAGCTGGACGCGATCGCCGCGGTCGTCATCGGCGGCGCCTCGCTCGCGGGCGGCACCGGAAAGGCGTCCGGCACGCTGATCGGCGCGCTGATCCTGGCGGTGCTGAGGAACGGGCTCAACCTCCTGTCGGTTTCCGCCTTCTGGCAGCAGGTCGTCATCGGTGTCGTGATCGCGCTGGCGGTGCTGCTCGACACCCTGCGCCGCAAGGCCGGGGCGACCCCGGTGGCCGCGGGCACGGGTGGCTGGTCCGGCGGGGGCATGGGCAAGCAGGCGACGACGTACGCGCTGGCGGCTGTGGTCACCGTGGCGATCGTCGGCGCGACCTCCTTCCTGCACAACGGCTCCTCGTCCGCGTCGACGCCGAAGGTCGGCCTGTCCCTGTCCACCCTCAACAACCCGTTCTTCGTGCAGATCAGGGCAGGCGCCCAGGCCGAGGCGAAGAAGCAGGGCGTGGACCTCACCGTCACGGACGCCCAGAACGACGCCTCCCAGCAGGCCAACCAGCTGCAGAACTTCACCAGTTCGGGCTTCGGCGCGATCATCGTCAACCCGGTGGACTCGGACGCGGCGGGCCCGTCGGTGCGGGCCGCCGACAAGGCGAAGATCCCGGTCATCGCCGTCGACCGGGTCGTCAACGAGGCCACCACGGAAGCGCTGGTCGCCTCCGACAACGTCGCCGGCGGTGAGCTCGCCGCCAAGACGATCGCGGACCGGCTCGGCGGCAAGGGCAAGATCGTGATCCTCCAGGGCCAGGCGGGCACCTCCGCCGCCCGCGAGCGCGCCGAGGGCTTCGCCAAGGGCCTGAAGGCCTACCCGGGTATCCAGGTCGTGGCCCAGCAGCCGGCCGACTTCGACCGCACCAAGGGCCTCGACGTGATGTCGAACCTGCTCCAGGCCCACCCGGACGTCCAGGGCGTCATCGCCGCCAACGACGAGATGGCCCTCGGCGCGATCAAGGCGCTGGGCTCCAAGGCCGGCAAGTCGGTCTCCGTGGTCGGCTTCGACGGCACGCCCGACGGCCTGAACGCGGTCAAGGACGGCACGCTGTACGCGTCCGTGGCACAGCAGCCGACCCAGCTCGGGAAGATCGCCGTGGACAACGCGCTGAAGGCGCTCCAGGGCGAGAAGGTCGAGCAGACGGTGAAGGTGCCGGTGAAGGTGGTCACGGAGGCGAACGTGGCCGGGTTCAGCGGCTGACATCGGGGAGCGGACGGGCGGTCACTTCGGGCATGCAGGGGTACGCAGTGGGCCGCTGACCCGGCCGAGGCCGTCCGTCCCAATCCATCCAGCCGTCCGCTGCAATCCATCTATTCGGGGAGACATCTCATGTACGACTACGACCTCCTGGTCGTAGGGTCGGCCAACGCCGACCTGGTGATCGGTGTCGAGCGCCGGCCGGAGGCCGGGGAGACCGTGCTCGGCTCCGACCTGGCCGTCCACCCGGGCGGCAAGGGCGCGAACCAGGCGGTCGCGGCCGCCCGGCTCGGGGCCCGTACGGCCCTGCTGGCCCGGGTCGGCGACGACGCGTACGGCCGGCTGCTGCTCGACTCGCAGCGGGCGGCCGGCGTGGACACGGTGGGGGTGCTGGTCGGCGGGGCGCCGACCGGGGTCGCGCTGATCACGGTGGACCCGTCGGGGGACAACAGCATCGTGGTCTCGCCAGGGGCGAACGGTCGGCTGAGGCCCGAGGACGTGCGGGCGGTGGGCAGCCTCTTCCACGCCTCCCGGGTGGTCTCGACGCAGCTGGAGATCCCGCTGGAGACGGTCGTGGAGGTCGTACGGAACCTGGCGCCGGACAGCCGCTTCGTGCTGAACCCGTCGCCGCCGCGGCCTCTGCCCCCGGAGGTGCTGGCGGCCTGCGACCCGCTGATCGTCAACGAGCACGAGGCGAAGGTGATCCTTGGCGAGGCGCGGGTGGGCGAGGCCCCTGAAGACTGGGCGCGGGTCCTGCTCGCGCGCGGGCCGCGATCGGTGGTGGTGACGCTGGGCCCTGAGGGCGCGCTGGTGGCCTCCTCCGAGGGGGTGACCCGGGTCCCGTCCGTGCGGGTGGACGCCGTGGACACGACGGGCGCGGGCGACGCGTTCACCGCGGCGCTGGCCTGGCGGCTGGGGGCGGGCTCGTCCCTGGCGGAGGCGGCGGCGTACGCGGCCCGGGTCGGGGCGGCGGCCGTCACGAAACAGGGTGCGCAGGACTCCTTCCCCACGGCGGAGGAGATCGAGGCGCCGTGAAGAAGGCCGGAATCCTGAACCGCCATCTGTCCGGCGCGCTCGCCGAGTTGGGCCACGGGGACGGGGTGCTGGTGTGCGACGCCGGCATGCCGATACCCGACGGCCCGCGGGTCGTGGACCTCGCCTTCCGGGCCGGGGTGCCGTCCTTCGCCGAGGTGCTGGAGGGTCTGCTGGCCGAGCTGGTGGTGGAGGGCGGGACGGCGGCGGAGGAGGTACGGCACACCAATCCGGCGGCTTCGAACCTGCTGTCCGCTCGGGTTCCCGAGCTGACCCTGGTCCCGCACGAGAGGCTCAAGGCGTTGTCGGGGGGCGCGCGTCTGGTCGTACGCACCGGGGAGGCGCGGCCGTACGCGAATGTGCTGCTGCGGTGCGGAGTGTTCTTCTGACCCGGAAATGACCCGGAAATGACCCGGACATGCTTCGAGGGAGCCCGATCCACCGACCGGGCTCCCTCGGGTTTTCCCTCCCCGTCAGAACCCCCGCGATCCCCCCAGATCCCCCTCCGAGAAGTCCTGATGCCAAGTACGACCCGCGGGGTGGGGGGAGGGTTGCCCTGTCTCCGCGGATTTTTTAGGACTGGCGCTCACGTCGGAGTGGGTTGAAGATTGAATCAGGCAAGAAGGTGATTTGTCACGACTGATCGTGATTCGAAGAAGGCCCCCAGCTCGTCGCCGAAGGCGTCCGCCGGGGAACGGGTCTCCGCGTCCGAGGCCATGCGGAGCGCGACCCGGCAGCTCACCGAGCTGCTGGGACGGGCTCCCGAGTCGGTTTCCGCGCTGAAACCCGTCGACGAGGGCTGGGAGGCCCAGATCGAGGTCCTGGAGTTGGAGCGCATACCGGAGACGAGCAGCGTGATGGCCAGCTACCAGGTGGTTCTCGACCCGGCGGGCAATTTGCTGGAGTACGAGCGCGGGCGCCGGTACACGCGCGCACAAGTCGACAGAGACAGCCGCCGCTGAGTGCGGCTGCCCTTGGCAGGAAGGGAAGAACATCGTGACTGTGGTGCCGCAGGGCGAGGGCGGCGCCGTTGCCGGCGTCGCGGGTGGCGGTACGGGGACCCTCTACGACGTACTGGAACTCGTCCTCGACCGGGGGTTGGTCATCGACGTGTTCGCACGGGTGTCGCTGGTGGGCATCGAGATCGCGAAGGTGGACGCCCGCGTCGTCGTCGCCAGCGTCGACACGTATCTGCGCTTCGCCGAGGCGTGCAACCGGCTGGACCTGGAGGCAGGCCGCAAGGCCCCCGCACAGCTGTCGGACATGGTCCAGGGCACGGTCGAGTCGGGCTCCCGGGGCAAGAGCAAGGGGGCGCTGACCGGCGCGGTCGAGGCGGTCACCGAGTCGCTCCAGAAGGGGCGCGGGGACGACCGTGAGCGCGAGCCCAGGCGGGAGAAGCAACACGAGCACACCGATCGCGGCTCCGGCCGTCGTTCCTCGAGGGACCGGGAGGAGTGAGCGAGCCGATGTCCCTGTACGTGTACGCGATCACCAAGGCGTCGCATCCATTGAACCTCGGGGGCCTCAAGGGCGTCGGAGAGCCGCCCGCGGAGTTGCACGCGGTCCGCGACGGTGAACTGTGCGCCGTCGTCAGCGAGGCCCCTGAGCACCTTTCGATCGCACGCCGGGACGTGGAGGCGCATCACGAGGTCCAGGAGCATCTGTGGGCCGACGGCACCACTCTGCCGTTGAGCTTCGGCTTCGTCGCCCCGGACGAGAACGCCGTACACGCCATTCTGGAGGAGCGGGGCGAGGCGTTCACACAGCGCCTCGACGAGCTCACCGGGCGGGTGGAGTTCAACGTCAAGGGATTGCAGGACGAGGACACGGTGCTGCGCGCGATCCTGGAGGAGTCCGAGCAGGCCCGTGCGTTGAGCGAGGCGACCCGCGAGGGCGGCGGGACGTACGAGGACCGGCTGGCGCTCGGCCAGCTCGTGGCCCAGGAGGTGCAGAGCCGACAGCAGGCGCTCGCCGAAGAGGTCCTCGCCGCCCTGCGTCCGTTCGTGGTGTCCGAGAGGCTCGCTCCGCCGTCCCAGCAGTACTTCGTGAACGTGTCCTTCCTGGTTGAGGACGAACGGTCCAAGGAATTCGCCGACGCCGGCAGCGAGCTGGCCGAGCGTTTCGGAGAGGGGATCGAGCTGCGGCTGCGGGGCCCCTTGCCGCCGTACAGCTTCGTCTGACCGGCCTTGGTCCGACCGACCGTCCGGACAGCACGAGAAGCGACAGCCCGAGGAGGCGATGTGGGACTGGTCACGGGGATCCTGACCCTGCCGTTCGCCCCCGTGCGGGGCATCGGCTGGGTGCTCGACAAGGTCGTCAAGACAGCGGAGAACGAGTTCTACGACCCCGCTCCCGTGCAGGAAGCCCTCGTGAACCTGCAGCGGGCGCGGGACGAGGGCCGCATCGACGAGGAGACATTCGCACGGCGCGAGGAGGAGTTGCTGCGCCGCCTGGAGGAGATCAGGGTCTACCGGCTCCAGCGGGGCGGGCAGCCCGGACTGTGACGCGTGGGCAGGAAAGAAGACAGGATCATGAACAACGCCAAGATCGGCGCTGCTGTCGTAGGTGGTTATGTGCTGGGCCGGACGAAGAAGGCCAAGCTGGCCATCAGCCTCGGTGCGCTGCTGGCCGGATCGCGGGTCAGGCCCGGGCAGCTCGCCAAGGCCCTCGACACGTCCTTCCTCAGCGACGTCCGCCACCAGGTGCGCACCGAGCTAACGGACGCGAGCAAGGCCGCGGCGACCTCCGTACTGACGGCGAAGGCGGAGAATCTGGCCGACGCCTTGCACGCACGCACCGTGGGCCTGCAGGAAAAGGCACACCCGGAGGGCGAACCGGAGGGCGAAAAGGACGAGGGCGAGAGCGGCCGGGAGGACGAACCCCGGGCCGAAGAAGAGCGTGAGGACGAAGAGGACCGGGACGAAGAGGACCGGGAGGAAGAGGACCGGGCCAAGGGCCGCGAGGACGAAGGACGCGAAGCCGAAGGACGCGAAGCCGAAGGACGCCACGAGGAGCGGAGGAGCGAAGAGCGGCAGAGCCGGGCGCGGCGAGCCCCGGCGCGTCGGGGCGAGGGGCGCGAGAAAACGCGGCACCGCGGGTCGGACGAGGGGAGCGAGCCGCGCAAGAGGAAGGCAGCCGCCGAACAGAGCCGCCCGAAGAGCGGCACCTCACGGTCGAGGAGGCAGGGCGATGGCTGAGGGCAAGGCGGCGGAACGCGGCTCGGCGGATGCCGGGACCCTCACCAAGGTCCGGGAGCAGGCACAACAGACCCCGGGCGCCGACCGGCTGAAGGAAGAGCTGGAGCGCTACATCCAGGCCCGCGTGGAGCTGATGCTGGAGGGGGTGGGCCACCGGCTGGGCGCCGGAGCGCGCCGGCTGGCCGAAGCACACATGAGTCCTGGTGGGCTGGCCAAGACCGTGGGCAAGGGCGCCAAGAAGCTCGGCGAGCAGCTGCCGTCGGGCGCGGAGGTCCTGACCTCGACCGCGTCCCACGCCAAGGACGCAGTGGTGGACAAGGCGAAGGACGTACTGCCCGGGAAGAAGCACGGGAGAGGCCCTGGAGGCGGCACCGGCCGGGGGCTCACCATCATCGAGGACATCGACGTGGGCGTCCCGGTGCGCGAAGCGTACAACCAGTGGACGCAGTTCCAGGATTTCGAACGGTTCGCCAAGGGCGTGGTCGACGTCGAGCAGAAGGACGACACCACCACCCAGTGGGAGGTGAAGGTCGCCAAGGCGAGCCGCCGCTGGCGCGGCGACATCACGGAACAGGTGCCCGACGAGCGGATCGCCTGGACGACCGAGGGGGACAAGGCCACCACCAAGGGCGTCGTCACCTTCCACCCGCTCGGCGAGAACCTCACCAAGGTGCTCCTTGTACTGGAGTACTTCCCCAAAGGTGTGGTCGAGAAGACCGGGAGCCTGTGGCGGGCCCAGGGCCGCCGCGCACGGCTGGATCTGAAGCTCTACCGCACGTTCGTCATGATGCGCGGAGAGGCCACCGGGGGATGGCGCGGGGAGATCCGCGAGGGCAAGGTGGTCCGGACGCCGGAGGAGGTCGAGGAGGCCGAGGCCGAGGAGGGCCGCGAGGAGGAGGCCGAGGGCCGCTCCGAGGAAGAGGAGCCCGAAGAGGAGGAAGAGGAGCGCGCGGAGAAGGAGCCCGAAGAGGAGGAGCCCGAAGAGCGCTACGAGGACGAGGAGGAAGAGGAAGAGGAAGAGGAAGAAGAGCCCGAGGAGCGATTCGACGAGGATGAGGAGGAGGACGAGGAGGACGAGGACGAAGGACCGGAGCCCGACGACCGTTACGACGACGCCGAGGAAGAGGCGCCCGAGAAGGGTCGCCGCCACGGCTAGAAAACGAGGTCGAGTGTGCCGTGAGCCAGTCCGACTCCCCCGTCCCCACGCCGTCACGGGCCCTCTCCCCGTACGGCGGCCAGCCCGGCGCGAACCTTGCCGACATCCTTGAACGCGTGCTCGACAAGGGCATCGTCATCGTCGGCGACATCAAGATCAACCTGCTCGACATCGAGCTGCTCACCATCAAGCTCCGCCTCCTGGTGGCTTCGGTCGACAAGGCTAAGGAGATCGGCATCGACTGGTGGGAGCACGATCCGGCCCTGTCGTCCCGTGCCGACGGCCGGCGCTCCCTCGAGGAGCAGAACGAGCGCCTGCGCGCCGAGGTGAAGGAGCTGCGCAGGCGTGTCGCCGAGTCCCCGGCGGAGTTGTCCGAGAGCAGGTCGGGCGAGCGCCGCCGATCGCATGACGCCGAGCGGGAGCCCCGTACCGAGTCACGCGCGGAGCGACGCACAGAGCCCCGTAGGGAGCGCCGCGCGGAGCCACAGGGTGAGCCGCGCGCCGAGCCGCGACGCAAGCGGCGGAAGACCGAGGACGCCGAGGACATCGAGGACGACGAGGGCGACGAGGACCGGAGCCGACGACCGTGAACGGGCAGCTGACCTACGCATACACCGTGCTGCGGCCCTCCCCCGCGCTGGAGCGGACCGCGCTCGCCGGTGTCCGTGGCGTGGTGGGCGCCCCGGTCACGCTGGTCCACTCGGGCGCGGTGGCCGCCGCGGTCAGTGCCGTACCCCGGGACGAGTTCTCGGAGGCGGCGCTGAAGGTCGGGCTGGAGGACCTGGAGTGGCTGGAGAGGACGGCGCGGGCCCACCACCTCGTCATCGAGACCCTGGCCGCGCACACCACGGTCCTTCCCCTGCGGCTGGCCACCGTGTACCTCGACGACGACCGGGTCCGGGAGATGCTGAGCGAGCGGGAGGAGGCCTTCACCGCGCTGCTGGACCGGCTCGCCGACCACCTGGAGTGGGGCGTCAAGGTCTACGCCGAGCCGCCCCCGCCTCCGTCGGCCGGTCCGGTCGGCCCGGCCGTGGAGGCGGACGAGCAGAGCCCGGGACGCACGTACCTGCGCGCCCGCAGGCGTCAACGCCAGACCCGCGAGGACACGTGGCGGGCCGCCGAGGAGGCCGTACGGCGGACGGAGACGCAGGCCCGCGGCCTGGCGGTGGAACGCGCCCGCCACCGGCCGCAGCAGGGGAACCTCGCCCGGGTACCCGGCGAGAACGTCGCCAACGACGCCTACCTCGTCCCGCGCCACCTGGCCGACGAGTTCCGCAGCCGGATGCTGCATGCCGCCGACGGCCTCCCCGGCGTCCGCGTGGACGTCACCGGCCCGTGGGCCCCGTACTCCTTCGCCACGCTCCCGGCACCCGACGAGCGGGGAGGGGCAGTACGACAGTGAGCGAGTACGGCGACTACGACACCCGCCCGGTCAGTGGTCCCCAGGTGGCATTGATCGACCTCCTCGACCGGCTGCTGAGCGGCGGCGTCGTGCTCACCGGCGACCTCGTCCTGTCGGTCGCCGAAATCGACCTGGTGCGGATCTCGCTGCGTGCGGTCGTGGTCGCGATCCGCGAGCAGATGGACGAACAGTGGGCACCGGTCCTTCCGGCACGGGCCCTGACGCCGGGACACGGCGGCCCCGATGACGAACCCACCTGACCTTCCGCACCCCGACCGACTGCGGGAAGTGGCCGACGCCGCGACCCGCGCCTTCTCCCTGCTGCCCGCCCGGCCGGACGACGTGGCCCCGCCTCCCACCGAGCACGGCCGGCCCGCCATGCGTCGCCTGCGGACCGATCCCGACACGGTGGAGCGCGACCTCGTCAAACTGGTCCTCACCATCGTCGAACTGCTGCGCCAACTGATGGAACGCCAGGCCCTGCACCGCGTCGACCAGGGCAACCTGACCGAGGAACAGGAAGAACGCCTCGGCCTCACCCTGATGATCCTCCACGACCGGATGACCGAGCTGTGCGACCGCTACGGCCTGACCATGGAGGACCTCAACCTGGACCTGGGGCCGCTGGGCACGCTGCTGCCGCCCTGAGCTGCCCGGAGCCACCGGGCAGCGTGGCGCACGTCGCGGGATGGGGCGCACAACCTCGGACGCACGGGCTACAGCGCCGCGTTCGAGAAGGCGGCTCCACCACGAGCCAGAGCCTGGACTGGACCGGCGAGGGTTCCAGGGGGTCCTCGTAGCGCGACGGCGCTCGCCGGCTACGACCCTGAACGGATCTCCGTGGTCCTACCGAGGACGCCGGTGGACACGACCGGCTCTCCTGCCGTCGTCATCAACCCCGTCGCGCACGTCGTCATTGGGTAGCAGCGCCCTGCCCCGCCACCTCGGCCTGGTTCTCAGTCGTGAAAGTCACCCATCGAAACATCCCATCTGAACTCATACCAGAACAGCCCTTCCTGATATGCAGTCGCGTCGACTTCGCAGACAATATCCTGAACCCTTTGCGCAGCCGCCTCCCAATCTTCATGTTCTGACTCAGCCGGGTAGTAAGGATAAATCTCTGCCAGCCTGGAGATGCAGTCAAAAAACTTACCCATCGATGTATTAATCAGCGCCACGTCGCCTGGCTCCACCCCGGAAAGGACTTCACCGGAGTCCCGGTCAAGGTAAACGGAAGTGGCTCGTCCGATGGCGCCGAACTTGATCAGTGAACTGCGTGTCCCGGAAGACACTCTCTCCGCTTGAGTAAGCGGGCGATAGGAAAAGAACTCGCTGGGGACAGTCAACTCCAAGACGCCATCCTCCAAGGGGACATTGACATACGAAACTTCCATATGGGGCCTCCCTGAGGACGAAGGGGTGCGGCCCGCTACTCGCGCACCGGGCCGCACTATCAGAACATATCGGCCTGCAGCATCTAGAGGATCCGACGCCGTACTCTAGCGACCGAACAGTTTCTTTATCTCCACCGCGAGATTCCTGGCCGATCTGTCCCTGAGTGGTGCCGTCTCCCCTTCCACAGCTTCCTCGACAGGACTGGACCCCGACGCATCCGCTTTCACGATCTCTGGCACTCGACCGCCACCCCGCTCCTGGAACAGGCGTCGAACTCGTCGTGGTGGTTGCGGCTGTTCTCCGCGACCGCCCAGCTCGTCACCACCGGACACCGCCGCGTCCTCCGCCTCTCGAAGCACTGGCCCTGGACCGCCCCGCAACGGCTCGCGGCCTTGCCGGTTACAGATTGGAGCCGGGAATGGACGCATCGCTACGCGAAGCGGTCTCGGAGCCCTCCAGGGCCAGTCCGCCGGGCTACCCACACTGTCTGACCGCTCTTTCAGGCCGTGTCGTCCGAGATGGACCCCGCCCACCTCAACCGCGCTCCCCTGCTCTCCGCGACGCGCTTGACGTCCAGGAGGGACTCGCTGAGCCGACTGGCGAGGTAGTGCAGTTCCCCTCGGGTCGTGTCTGCCTGTGCAAGGAGTTCGGCGGCGTGGCCGAGGAGATCGCTGGCCATGCCGAGTTGGACGCGTTCCGTCTCGTCGGCGAGACGCGAGACATACCCCGTGCCGTCGCCCACGACATAGCAGGGTTTGCCCTCCTGCCCCGTCCAGGGCAACAGGCGGGCGGTCGACTGCTCGTGGCCCGCACTGCTCACCGGATCCTCCCCTCTCGGCCGATCACCATCGAGCCGAGGCCTCCGGATCCCTGCATCGGCGGAGTGCTGGGAGGTGCCGGGAGGCGGCGTCTGCGTGCCGGAGAGAGGAGGCGCAGGAACGGCTCGAAGAGCCGGGTGATGCGGTTTGCCACGTCGACCTGCTTTCCCACCTGCGGTGACTGCGTTCTGTTGCGAATCACTCACAGAATGGGGTCGGCGGTGGATACGCTGCCAGAGGTGGGGACTTGACATCACCTCTGTCAGGAACGGGAGTTGGCCTCATGAGCGAGACTCGCAAGCCTCGGACGCAACGACAGAAGTACGGAGAGGAACTGAGGCTGCGACGGGCGGCAGCCGGGCTCACCCAGGAGGAACTGGGTGATCAGGTCGTATGCTCGCCCACGCTGATCAGCCACTTCGAGGCCGGGAGACGGCTGCCGAAGCCTGATGACGCGCAACGGATCGACCGGGCGCTGGGAACGGACGGGTTCTTCGTCCGCTGGCTGGAGGACCTGGAGTCGAAGTACGCCGACCACTTCGCGGCCGTGGCTGAACTGGAGCAACAGGCCACGTTGATCCAGCAGTTCGCGCTCTCGCTCGTACCAGGCGTGCTCCAGACCGACGGCTACGCGCGTGCCCTGTTCCGCGCGTACCGGCCGAACCACACGGCGGAGGAACTTGACGAAGCCGTTGTCATTCGAACAAAGCGTGCCCGGATTCTCGACGGGCCGTTGAAGCCGGTCATCTGGACGCTCCTCGACGAATCAGTGCTGCGGCGCTGCGTCGGCGGCCCGCAGATCATGACCGAACAGCTGCACAAGATCGCCGACTTGGCCGAGACGGGGCGACTGCGGCTGCACGTACTGCCATACGGTGTCGGGGCACACGCTCTCCAGCAGAGCTACCTCACGCTCATGAGCTTCGACGACTCCGCACCGGTGGCCTATGTCGAAGCCTTTCTCACCGGCCACTTGATGGATGACCCGGCGCTGGTGGCCGCCAGTCAGACCGCCTACGCTCTTGCGCTGAGCGACGCGTTGTCGCAGCAGGAGTCACTGGCCCTCGTCAGGGCGGCAGCGGAGGAACACGCGCATGGTCAGCAGTGAGTACACCGGCTGGTACAAGTCCAGCTACAGCGGCGGCGATCAGGGCGACTGCCTCGAAGTCGCCCGCGGTCACGCCGACGTACCCGTCCGCGACAGCAAGGCCCCCACCGGCCCGGCGCTGGTCTTCTCGGGGGGCGGCTGGACGTCGTTCGTCACCGCCGTCAAGGACGGCCGCATCGGCGGCTGAGGTGCCGTCACGTCCGGTCCTCCACGTCCAGGAATCCGGTGCGTAATTCTGGATCGCGGAGGAGGGAAAGTACGTCGTCCTCCTCCGCGAACAGGATCTCTGCGGCGGGCAGCGACGACTGGTGGAACATAGACGCGAGGACGTCGGCGAGGGGGCGGTCCCAAGCGATGCGCACCGTGTCTCGCGCCTTCCGGCTCTGCTCCCTGTCCGTGGCGGCACGCCACTGCGCGAGGAAGGGTATCGCCGCGAGGTAGGCGTCGTGGCGGCCCTTGACCAGTGAGCCCCGGTTGAGCCCGAAGACCTCGATGCTCGCCTGGCCTTGGGGCGACAGGGCCGTGTACTGGCCGGTGCCCAGGACTTCGAAGGCCGGCCGACTCGAGGTCTGCAAGCGCTCGCCGACGACCTCGCCGACGCTGAGGGCGGCGAACAGATTCCTGATGCCTTGGAAATCTTGAAGGTGCCCGTCTTGTGCGGCTTCAGATTCTTCCTCGCGCCGAACACGCGCGACGGCTGCAGCGCCTGCAGTTCAGCCGTCTGTTCCAGTCATTGCGTGCGTGCCGTGCTGTGGATACTCTTCGGATATGCATTTTGGTATAGGCTTGGCTGCTCGCCTGAGCCGTCTTCAGAAGCGAAAATCCAGAGTTGTGCTCGCGCTTGCAGGTGGCAGTCGGGGGGATTTCGAAAGCGGCCGGGCCGCAGGCGTGTTGCGACGGGCTGCGAGAATCGCCGGGTATCTGGACGAGTCAGAAGAATTGCAAGTTTGGATATACGCTTCAGGCTGCCATCGGTTGCCCACCGTCGAAGCAGGCCGGGTTGATACATGGATAGCGGACTGGTGCGTGCTGCCGAAAGCCCAGTTTTTCTCGGGTGATCGAAGTCGGCAAAATTTGCTGGAACAACGGGCACAGGACTACGGACTCTTCTCGGGCGAGAGCATCTCTGGCGCCATGAAAAGGCTCGTGACCGAATATGGAGATTCGCGGCTGCCGACACTCATTCTCTTCCACACCTCGATACCCGAAAATGAGAACAGAGCAATCAGTCGACTGCTTGAAGGTGCTTCGGAGAGGCGTGTATTCTGGCAGTTTTTCGATCCCGCCGACGTCGGGAATTATGACTCAATTCTCCGTCGCCTGGACGATGTTCGCCGGGAGAGGCCAGCGATAAGGAACGCCAGTCTCTACAGTGCCTGGATCTCCGATCACACTGAGGTAGCGACGGATGTATTCCATTACAGAGAGCTACTCAAGCCCTTCTCCCGATGGGTGAGGGAGATCGCTTAGCTAATTGACCCGATCAGCCGTCAGTTCTTCTTCAGCTCCTCGGCGAGCATCACAAGGATGCCGCTGGGACCGCGGACGTACGTGAGCTTGTAGACGTCCTCATAGGTCGCCACACCGCGAAGCGGACGGCATCCGTGCTTTGCGGCTGTCTCAAGGGCTTTGTCGATGTCGTCGACTGAGAAGGCGACGCGATGCATGCCAATCTCGTTGGGAAGAGTGGGCTTCGACTCGATCGCTTCGGGGTGGATGTACTCGAAGAGCTCAAGGCGACCGTGACCGTCTGGCGTCTGGAGCATCGCAATGTTGGCGTGATTGCCATCAAGGCCGACGGCGGTGTCGGTCCACTCACCACTGACCGTGTCACGGCCGACGACCGTGAGGCCGAGGTCGGTGAAAAAGGAGATCGTTGCTTCGAGGTCGCGAACGGCGATGCCTACGTTCTCAAGTTTGATGGCCATGCGTTGCATGCTACCGAGCCGGGCCGATCGGGTCCTTCCGGCAAGGACGCAGCCGAGTACCAGGGCACCGTCGAGGTCGACCGTGACCTGTCCACCGGCGTCCGGAGCGTGATTGCCCGCCAGCGATCAGACCCGGTTACGCACCTCGGACCGTGCGGACCGGATGGCCCCGCAACGGAAAAGCCGTCACCGGCCCGCACTGGTCTTCTCCGCGGGCGGTGTGGCCCTGTTCGTCGGCGCGGTGAAGGAGGGACGCATCGGCGGCTGAAAGCCCCGCCCGCCGTCATCGGGAGAACAGCGAGCGGGACTTACCCTCCTGGACGCGCAGCGGTTACCCCGTGTGCTCCACGAACCGCGCCGCCGTCTCCGCCAGCACCTCCCGCCCGTCCCGCGCCCACAACCCGTCGTTGAACAGCTCAACCTCGATGGCGCCGGTGTACCCGGCGGCCTCGACGTAGCCCTGCCACTCCCGCATGTCGATCGAGCCGTCGCCGATCTGACCGCGGCCGTTGAGGACGCCCTCGGGCAGCGGGGTCGTCCAGTCGGCGAGTTGGAAGGTGTGAATACGCCCGCCCACGCCCGCCCGGGCGATCTGCTCGGGCGCGTTGTCGTCCCACCAGATGTGGTACGTGTCCACCGTGACGCCGACCTGCTGGGCGGGGAAGCGTTCCGCGAGGTCGAGGGCCTGGGTGAGGGTGGAGACCACGCAACGGTCCGCGGCGTACATGGGGTGCAGCGGCTCGATGGCCAGCTTCACGCCGTGCTGCTCCGCGTACGGACCCAGCTCCCCCAACGCGTCCGCGATCCGCTCCCGCGCCCCGTGCAGGTCCTTCGAGCCGGCCGGCAGACCGCCCGAGACCAGGACCAGCACATCGGTGCCGAGGGTGGCCGCCTCGTCGACCGCCCGGCGGTTGTCGTCCAGTGCCTTGGCGCGCTCGGCCGAGTCGATCGCCGTGAAGAAGCCACCGCGGCAGAGGGTCGTGACGGTCAGGCCCGCGTCGCGGACCAGCTTGGCCGTCGCCTCCAGGCCGTACGACTGGACCGGTTCCCGCCAGAGGCCGACCCCCGGTACGCCCAACTCGCCGCAAGCCTCGACCAGTTCGGGCATCGACAGCTGCTTGACCGTCATCTGGTTGATGGAGAAGCGGGACAGCCGATCGTCGGTCACTGGTTCACCCCGTACAGGTTCAGCAGGTTCTTCATCCGCTCCTCCGCCAGCTTCGGGTCCGGGAACAGGCCCAGGCCGTCGGCGAGTTCGTAGGCGCGGGCGAAGTGCGGGAGGGAGCGGGCCGACTGGAGGCCGCCGACCATCGTGAAGTGCGACTGGTGGCCGGCCAGCCACGCCAGGAACACCACGCCGGTCTTGTAGAAGCGGGTGGGGGTCTGGAAGAGGTGGCGGGACAGTTCGACGGTGGGGTCGAGCAGCTCCCGGAAAGCCGCCACATTCCCCGTGTCCAGGACACGGACCGCCTCGGCCGCCAGCGGCCCCAGCGGGTCGAAGATGCCGAGCAGCGCGTGGCTGAAGCCCTGGTCGTCGCCCGCGATCAGCTCGGGGTAGTTGAAGTCGTCGCCCGTGTAGCAGCGGACGCCGTCCGGCAGCTTGCGGCGCAGGTCGATCTCGCGCTGGGCGTCCAGGAGGGAGACCTTGATGCCGTCGACCTTGTCGGGGTGGGCGGCGATGACCTCCAGGAAGGTGTTCGTGGCCGCGTCCAGGTCGGTCGAACCCCAGTAGCCCTCCAGCGCCGGGTCGAACATCGGGCCCAGCCAGTGCAGGATCACCGGCTCGGAGGCCTGGCGCAGGAGATGGCCGTAGACCTCCATGTAGTCCTCGGGGCTCTTGGCCACGGCGGCCAGGGCCCGGGAGGCCATGAGGATGGCCTGGGAGCCCGACTCCTCGACCACCGCGAGCTGCTCCTCGTACCCGGCCCGGATCTCGTCGAGGCTGTACGGGTAGCCGATCTCCGTGGCGGCCAGCTGGTCCGTGCCCACGCCGCAGGCGATCCGGCCGCCGACCGCCTTCGCCTCGGCGGCGCTGCGGCGGATCAGCTCGGCCGCGCCCGCCCAGTCCAGGCCCATCCCGCGCTGGGCGGTGTCCATGGCCTCCGCCACGCCCAGCCCGTGCGACCACAGGTGGCGGCGGAAGGCGAGGGTGGCGTCCCAGTCGACGGCGGCGGGCGAGTCGGGGGACACGTCGGCGTACGGGTCGGCCACGACGTGGGCGGCGGAGAAGACCGTACGGGAGGTGAAGGGGGCGCCCGTGGTGAGGGCGAGCGGTTCGGTGCGCGGGGTGTAGGACCTCAACACCCCGTCGGCGCCCGGCAGTTGGATGGTCACAGCGCGATCTCCGGTACGTCGATACGGCGGCCCTCGGCCGACGAGGCCAGGCCCAGCTCGGCGAGCTGGACGCCGCGGGCGCCGGCGAGCAGGTCCCAGTGGTAGGGGGCGTCGGCGTAGACGTGCCTGAGGAACAGCTCCCACTGGGCCTTGAAGCCGTTGTCGAACTCGGCGTTGTCGGGCACTTCCTGCCACTGGTCGCGGAAGACCTCGGTGGCGGGGATGTCGGGGTTCCAGACCGGCTTGGGGGTGGCCGAGCGGTGCTGGACGCGGCAGTTGCGCAGGCCGGCGACCGCGGAGCCCTCGGTTCCGTCCACCTGGAACTCCACCAGCTCGTCGCGGTTGACGCGGACCGCCCAGGAGGAGTTGATCTGGGCGATGGCGCCGCCCTCGAGCTCGAAGATGCCGTAGGCGGCGTCGTCGGCGGTGGCGTCGTAGGGCTTGCCGTTCTCGTCCCAGCGCTGCGGGATGTGGGTGGTGGCGATGGCCTGGACGGACTTCACACGGCCGAACAGCTCGTGGAGCACGTACTCCCAGTGCGGGAACATGTCGACAACGATGCCACCGCCGTCCTCGGAGCGGTAGTTCCAGGAGGGGCGCTGGGCCGCCTGCCAGTCGCCCTCGAAGACCCAGTAGCCGAACTCGCCGCGGATGGACAGGATGCGGCCGAAGAAGCCGCCGTCGATGAGGCGCTTGAGCTTGAGCAGGCCCGGGAGGAAGAGCTTGTCCTGGACTACACCGTGTTTGATGCCGGCGTCGGCAGCGAGGCGGGCGAGTTCCAGGGCGCCCTCCAGGCCCGTGGCCGTGGGCTTCTCGGTGTAGATGTGCTTGCCGGCGGCGATCGCCTTCTTGATCGCCTCCTCGCGCGCCGAAGTCACCTGGGCGTCGAAGTAGATCTCGACCGTCGGGTCGGCGAGGACCGCGTCCACGTCCGTCGAGACGTGCTCCAGACCGTGCTGCTCGGCGAGTGCCCTCAGGGCGTGCTCGCGGCGGCCGACCAGGATCGGCTCCGGCCACAGCACGGTGCCGTCGCCGAGGTCGAGGCCGCCCTGCTCGCGGAGGGCCAGGATGGAGCGGACCAGGTGCTGGCGGTAGCCCATGCGCCCGGTCACACCGTTCATGGCGATACGCACCGTCTTGCGTGTCACGTCGTTCCCTTCGTAGGCGTCGTACGCAGCGTCGTACGCGAGTGTGTGCGCCGCGTACGCCCCTACTGATGAGCGTTGCAGCAAGCGCTTTCTATCCACTGAGAAGCTAGCCTCTGACCAGCGGTCTGGACAAGACCGTGACGGTGTTGAGTTGTTCGAGGGGGCGAACAACGGGGGTCGGGGGCTTTAAGGTCTGCTCGACGCCGTGGGTGATGCCGTGGGTAAGGGCATGGGCGAAGGAACCGGTGGGGGCCGTTGGCCCGTGTACGACGAGGTACGACGAGGACGACGAGGTACGACGAGATGCGCGACCGGAGGACGACGAGATGACGGTGACCCTGGCGGACGTGGCGGCCCGCGCCCAGGTCTCCCCCGCGACGGTGTCGCGCGTACTGAACGGGAACTACCCCGTTGCCGCCTCGACCCGTGAGCGCGTGCTACGGGCCGTGGACGAGCTGGACTACGTACTGAACGGC
The DNA here is from genome assembly GCF_002291145.1 of Streptomyces sp. SA15. GTDB lineage: Bacteria > Actinomycetota > Actinomycetes > Streptomycetales > Streptomycetaceae > Streptomyces. The sequence continues at coordinate 32,412 of NZ_NTGE01000077.1, read as the reverse complement.
CCGGCGAGCTCGCTGGCCGCGGCCACGTCCGACCTGGTCGGGATCCTGGTGAACGACATCGCCGACCCGTTCTTCGGGATCATGGCCGGCGCGATCCAGTCGGAGATCGGGGGACCGGGCGGGCGGGCCGGCGGGGAACGGCTGGCGGTGGTGTGCAACACCGGGGGCTCTCCCGAGCGGGAACTGACGTACTTGACGCTGCTCCAGCGGCAGCGGGCGGCGGCGGTCGTGCTGACCGGCGGTGCCATCGAGGACGCGGCGCACAAGGCGGCGATGTCGGCGAAGCTGCGGAGGCTGGAGGACGCGGGGACGCGGGTGGTGCTGTGCGGGCGGCCGCCGGCGCCGGACACCCGGGCGATCGCGCTGACCTTCGACAACCGCGGGGGCGGGCGGGAGCTGACGGAACACCTGATCGGACTCGGGCACCGGCGGCTCGGCTACATCGCGGGTCCCGAGGAGCGTACGACCACCCGCCACCGGCTGGAGGGGCACCGGGCGGCGCTGGAGGCCCACGGGATCGCGGAGGACCCGCGCTGGACCGTGCACGGGCGGTACGACCGGCAGTCCGGCTACGAGGCCACGCTGGAGCTGCTGCGCCGGGACCCGTCCCTGACAGCCGTGGTCGCGGCGAACGACTCCGTCGCGCTGGGGGCGTGCGCGGCGCTGCGGGACTCCGGGCTGCGGATTCCGGAGGACGTGTCGGTCGCGGGCTTCGACGACCTGCCGTTCAGCATCGACGCGGTGCCTTCGCTCACGACGGTGAGGTTGCCGCTGGCGGAGGCGGGGGCGCGGGCCGGTCGCATCGCGATGGGGCGGGAGGAGCCGCCGCCCGGGGGGATCGCGACGGTTCGGGGGGAGCTGATGGTGCGGGGGTCCTCCGGGTTTCCGCGGGATTGATCGTGCCGTTGCTTTGAGGGATGACCGGCGTTGACGCGGGCCTCGCTGGGGGCTCCGCCCCCAGACCCCCCGACCACCCATCCGGCATCGGGCCGCCGTAAAGCCATGGACGCACCCCGCCCCGCCGCCTACCCTCGACCCAACGGTATCTCTGACTGAGTCAACCATCCGGAAACGTAGCCAGAACGTAGCCAGGACTACCACTGGGGTCGACGACCATGACCGTCCAGGACATCCGCGCCTTCAACCGCTTCTACACGAACGTCATCGGCGCCCTCGACTACAGCCGCCACCTCTACGCCCCCTACACCCTCACCGAGTCCCGCGTCCTCTACGAGCTCGCGCACTCCCCGCGTACGGACGCGGCCGATCTGCGCACCGAGCTCTCCCTCGACGCCGGGTACCTGAGCCGCATCCTGAACAAGTTCGAGCAGGACGGGCTCGTCGAGCGCACCCCCTCCCGGCGCGACCCCCGCCGTCGCCGCATCACACTCACCGCGCGCGGGCGCGAGACCGCCGACCTGCTCGCCGAGCGCGCGAACGACAGCGTCGGCGCGCTGCTCGCCACCGTCCCGTCCGCCGACCGGCCCCGCCTGTCCGAGGCGATGCGGACCGTCCGCGAGATCCTCTCCGACGGCCGCCCACCCCGCCGCGAGGACGCCGTCCTGCGGGAAACGCGCCCCGGCGACCTCGGCTGGATCGTGCAGCGCCACGCCGCCCTGTACGCCGCCGAGTACGGCTGGAACACCGACTACGAGGGGCTGGTCGCGAGGATCGTCGCCGACTTCGCCGAGGATCACGATCCGCACCTGGAGCGGGTGTGGATCGCCGAGCTGGACGGGCGTCCGGTGGGGTCTGTGATGTGCGTACGGGACGAGGCGCCCGCCACCGCCCGCCTGCGGGTCCTGCTCGTCGAGCCCGACGCCCGCGGCCTCGGCATCGGCGACCGGCTCGTGCGGGCCGTCATCGACTTCGCCCGCGGGGTCGGCTACCGCGATCTCGTCCTGTGGACCAACGACGTCCTCACGTCCGCCCGCCGCATCTACCAGCGCCACGGCTTCGTCCTCGTCGCGGAGAAACCCCACCGCTCCTTCGGCAAGGACCTCACCGGCCAGGACTGGCGTCTGGAGCTGCACGGCGCGGGAGAGTGACAGCCGGAACCGGGCGGAAACGGGCGGATCCGGCGGGAGACGACCCCCCGTCTGGACCCGAGCACACCGGCGAGTGAGAGTAGGGACCATGAAACTGGCGTTCTCCACCCTCGGCGTCCCCGGCCTCCCCCTCCCGGAAGTGCTGCGGCTCGCGACCACGCACGGCTACCACGGCGTCGAACTGCGCACGCATCCGGAGGAGCCGGTGCACACCGGCCTCGACCTGACCGGACGTACCGCTACGGCGGCCGCATTCAAGGCGGCGGGAGTGGAGCTCCTCGGACTCGCGGGGTACGCGCGCGTGGCCGCGCCGGGCGACGACGAGCCCGTGATAGAGGAGATCCACCGCCTGCTCGAGCTCGCCCACGACCTGGGCGCGCCCTTCGTCCGCGTCTTCCCCGGCGCCGCCCCCGAACAGAGCCAGGAGGAGGCCGACGCCACGGCCGCCCGGAGGCTCGGCACGGCCGCGGAGTACGCCACCGACTGCGGCGTACGCATCCTGCTCGAAACCCACGACTCGCACCGCACCGGCGCCGACGCGATCCGCGTCCTCGGCCTGGTGGGCCACCGCCAGGTCGGCTCGCTCTGGGACGTCATGCACACCTGGCTGGGCGGCGAGCAGCCCTCGGAGACGTACGCGGCGCTCTCGCCCTACCTCGGATACGTCCAGGTCAAGGACATCGCCTCGGCCGACGACACGACCCCGCTGCCGCTGGGCACCGGCGTCCTGCCGCTCACCGAGTGCGTGGACGTCCTCTCCCGCCACGAGTGGGACGGCTGGCTCTGCTGGGAGTACGAGAAGCGCTGGTACGAGGCGGCCGCCCCCCTCCCCGACCTACTGTCCGCAGGCCGCGACCACCTCTCCCGCCTCCTAAACGACTCCGCGTAACCACCCGGCCGCGGAGCTGACGCAACCAGCGATTGGCAGATCTGTTCCACCGGCACTGCCACGTGACCTGCGGTTTTCCCCTCGCGGGCTGGAACAGATCTGCCAATTACCCCACTTCACACCGCCTCGCCACCCGCTCCTCCAGCCGCGCCCTGCGCTCCGGCCACTCCGCCGCCGTGATCGAGAAGATCGCGGAGTCGCGCAGGCGTCCGTCCTCGCCCGGTGCCCAGGAGCGGGACCAGTTGCGCAGCACGCCCTCGAAGCGGGCGCCGACGCTCTGGATCGCCGCGCGCGAGCGCTCGTTGCGGGCGTCCGTCTTCAGGTCGACCCTGGAGACGCCCCACTCCTCGAAGGCGTGCCGGAAGAGAAGGAGCTTCGCCTCGGCGTTGATCCCCGTCCCTTGGGCGGAGCGGGCGAGCCAGGTGAATCCGACCTCGACGGCGTCGAGTCGATCGTCCGTCAGCCAGGAACGTGGCTCCCAGTACGAGGTGGCGCCCACCGCCCGCCCAGTGGCGACCGACACCTGCACGTACGGCGCCAGCCGTCCCGTCGCCGCACGGGCCAACTGCTGGTCGACGTACGACCCCACCTCGTCGGCCCTCGGCACCCACGTGTACGCGTACGTCCCCCGGTCCTCCTCCGCCGCCACCGCCAGCTCAGCGGCGTGCCGGTGCTCCAGCGGCTCCAGGCGCACCAACGCGCCCTCCAGAACCGGCCCCTCCAGCTTGAAGCTCACCCTCGCCGTCCCTCACCCCGTGCGCGCAGCGCCCCGAACTCCTCGTGGAAACCCGGGAGAGTCTTCCGTACGCGACCGGGGTCGTCGAACGAAATACCGGGCACCCGCAGCCCGGTGACCCTCCGAACCCACCACCCCCACCCCCACCAACTTCGGTGAATCCAGCCGGAGCCGGGAACCCCGCCCCGCCCCCGCTCGTCCAACCCGCAAGCTGCCGGAGAGTCACCGTGGTGCGGTGTCGGCCCTCGCTGCTGGCTGCGATCGCTGACCAACCCTCTCCGCCGTGCCGCGGCCGGCAGCACGCCGCCATCGGCGCGCCCCCCTCCAACAGCGCCGATGGCGGCCCCTCTCCATCACCCTGGCGGACGAGCCCACGCGGGTGTTGTATCCGGTCGGCTACGGGCTGTCGTACTAGACGTACGCCACACAACCGGCGCACCACCCCCAAAAGGCGCAAAGCCCCTCGAATGTCTGGCGTCCGCCCGCTGCGGCGGGTCACGCTGGACGCGGGTACCGGGGGGATGGCGATGCGCGAGAGAGGCTCCGTTGGGGTGGTGTGCGCACTGCTGGCGCTGCTCGCCGCCCTGCTCACGGGATGTTCGGGGTCGGCGTCCGGTACGGGCGGCGGCGAGGAGGACGGCCGGCGGGGTGGTGCGGTGACGCCGTCGCCGACGCGGACCTCCGGGTACGGCGCGGTGTTCCTCGCGGTCGACGAGTGCAGTTCCTTCGGTACGACCAGCTTCACCGAGGTCGCGTGCACCAGTGAGCGGGCGGCGGCGCGGGTCGTGGCGCGGCGCGACGGCACGGTGGGCGACGGGCCGCCGTGTCCGGCGACCACGGACTTCGTGCTGCACATCAGCGCGCAGAGCCCGGCGTCGGACGAGGACGGCGACGGGGCGGTGGCGCAGGGCTATGCCTGCATGCGCAACCTGGAGCCGCCGCATCCGGGCGATCCGGGCGGCGGGGGCGGGCCGCGCACCATCGTCGGCGACTGTGTCTACGACCTGGGCGAGGGCCAGGTCCGGGAGACGGCGTGCGACGGCAAGGGCGGGAAGAGGCCGGAGTACGAGGTGACGAAGGCGGTCGACAAGCGCGCCGAGTGCCCGCTGTCGACCGCCCTGTACGTCCAGCTCGGCGGCGAGCAGCCGGTGGGCTGTGCCCGGCCGGTGTGACCAACGGCCGGGCACAGCAAGGGACTTACGGCCGCAGAGTCATCTCGCGTTCGCCGTTCCGCTTGTCCAGCTTCGCGTCGAACTTCGCCAGCGGCTTGGCCGCCGACGGGTCGGCCTGGACGGCGGACGGGGCCACGCCCGCCCAGTCGAGGATCCTGGCCGTGGCGAGCGCCTTCTGATCCGGCACCAGACCGGCCACGTTCGCGCCGTGGTTCAGGCCGGGGGCGGTGAAGACGTAACTGTCCTTCGCGCCCTTGCCGAGGCGGAAGGGCTCCGCGCCCCACGGGTCGTTCTCGCCGTAGACGAAGAGCATCTGCCGGGCGTTGTGCCGCACCCAGGAGTCCACGTCATGCATCGCGAACGGCTGGAACTTCATCGGGATCGAGCGCGGGACGAAGTAGCGGGGCGGCAGGTAGCCGTAGCGGATGTACTTCTTCTCGATGTGCGGGAACTGGATCGTCGGCGCGCCGAGCTGCGTGCCCGCCTGGTAGTAGTACGGCGTGTACGGCGACAGGCCCTGGTCGGTGTAGAAGGAGAACCCGGCGATGGTGTCGATGGAGTCCCAGATCTCCTGGTCGGTCGCGTTCTTCGCGTCGGCCGGGATCGAGGCGCAGTCGGAGAGCAGGCTGTACTGCCAGAAGCCCCAGACGTAGTCCAGCACCGTGGCCTCGTACGCCTTGTCCAGGCTGCCGACGGTGTCGAAGGTGTACTCGTTCTCCGCCGCGTACGCCGCGTACCTCTTCTCCAGCGGCTCCCGGCGCACCAGCGCCTCCCGCTGCACGCCGTTCAGCCGGTCGCGGCACTCCTTGGTGCCGACGGTGGCGAAGAAGCGGTCGTAGGCGGAGTCCTCCTTGTTCACCACGTCGTTGGGGGCGACGTAGGCGACGACGCCGTCCATGTCACGCGGGTAGAAGCGCTCGTAGTAGGTGGCGGTCATGCCGCCCTTCGAGCCGCCGGTGGAGAGCCACTTCTTGGCGTAAATCGACTTCAGGGCCTTGAAGATGCGGTGCTGGTCGCTGGCCGCCTGCCAGATGTCCAGCTTGGTCCAGTCGGCCGGGTCGGGCCTGGACGGGGTGAAGAAGCGGTACTCCATGGAGACCTGGTTGCCGTCCACGATCTGGGTCGGCTCGCTGCGGCGGGGCGTGGTGGAGACGTTGTAGCCGCTGGTGAAGAAGACCGTCGGGCGGCTGACGTCCTTGTGCAGCAGGGTGATCCGCTGCTGGAACGTGCCCTTGGACGGATGCCGGTGGTCCACCGGCTGCGTGTAGCTGAGGACGAAGAAGCGGTACCCGGTGTAGGGCTTCTCCTCCATCAGGCTCATCCCCGGTATGGAGAGCAGCCGTTCTTTGATGTCCGTGGTCGCGGTTGTGCCAGTGATGCCAGTGATGCCGGTGGTGCCTGTGGCCTCCGGCTCGGCGGCGGTGGCCGCGCCCGCCGTGCTCAACGTGCCTATGAGCACTGTGAGCGCGAGCAGCCATCTGAGCGCCTTGCGCATGCACCCTCCCCTGTGAGTACAGATGTGCGCCGGAAGCTAGCGGATCAACTCCCTTCAGCACCAGGGGACATGACAACTCGATGGGGAAAACCCTGTAGCAAAAGCCACAGGGCCTGTGACTCAGGTGCCTGTGGTTCAGAAGCGCATCCAGCGCCCAGAGTCGACCGACGCCCGGCCCACCGCGCCCTCCACCCACACATACCGGCGGCCGGCGTGCACGGTCACCGGCCCGGCGCGGTACGCGTACCGCCCCTGGTCGACGACCGGGCGGAAGGCCCACACCTTCACGCTGACCATCATGTGCCGCTTGGTGCCGGGCCTCTTGGGGAGGGTGATCGCGCAGACGTAGCCGCGCCGCTTGTAGATCTGCACGGAACCGGTGGAGAACGAGAGCGTCTTGACCTTGCGTCCGGCGCAGGACGCGCCGGCGGCCCGCGCGTCGGTCGGCGCGGCGACGGCGAGCAGTCCGGACGTGATCAGCACGGCCATGCCGAGCGCGAGGCGCCGCCGTATCGCACCACAGCTCACTGTCGGCCTCCCGTACCGCGACGATGTGCGTACGGGTGTACGGACGCATGACGTATGTCGAATGGTTGCACGACCGTCACTGAGACGGCCGACCGGCTCCTCCCGCGAGAACCGATCAGGCCGCCGCAGGCGCGTCCTCCCCCACGAACGTCCGCCACAACTCGGCGTACCGCCCGCCCCGGGCCAGCAACTCCTCGTGCGTGCCGTCCTCGACGACCCGCCCGTGGGCAGAACCTCCCGATGTCGCTCTCGCACCGCTCGGCCCTGACGGGCCTCCCGGGCTTCGAGACGACTGGCCGGACTCCGTCCGGCACCCCATGTGGCCGTAGACCGGTCTCCCCCGCCGCCCCGCCGAGAACGATCAGGCCGCCGCAGGCGCATCCTCCCCCACGAACGTCCGCCACAACTCGGCGTACCGCCCGCCCCGGGCCAGCAACTCCTCGTGCGTGCCGTCCTCGACGACCCGCCCGTGGTCCATCACCACCACCCGGTCCGCGCGGGCGGCCGTGGTCAGGCGGTGGGCGACGACGAGTGTCGTACGGCGGCCTGTCAGGCGATCCGTCGCCTGGTTGACCTGGGCTTCCGTGGCCAGGTCCAGGGCCGCCGTCGCCTCGTCGAGGAGGAGGACGTCCGGATCGACCAGCTCGGCGCGGGACAACGCGATCAGCTGGCGCTGTCCGGCGGAGAGGTTGCGGCCGCGTTCGGCGACCTCGTGGAGGTAGCCGCCCTCCAGCGTGGCGATCATCTCGTGGGCGCCGACCGCGCGGGCGGCCGCCTCCACCTCGGCGTCCGTGGCGTCCGGGCGGCCGTAGGCGATGGCGTCGCGGACGGTGCCCTGGAAGAGGTACGCCTCCTGCGGGACGACGCCCAGGCGGTGGCGGTACGACGTGATGTCGAGGGACCGCAGGTCCGTGCCGTCGACGGTGACCCGGCCGCCCGTCGGGTCGTAGAAGCGGGCCACCAGCTTGACCAGGGTCGACTTGCCCGCGCCGGTCTCGCCGACGAAGGCGACCGTCTGCCCGGCGGGGACGCGCAGGTCGATGCCGGTCAGGGCCTCTTCGGGTTCGTCGGTCGGACCGTACTTGAAGTGCACGTCCTCGAAGGCGATCTCGCCCCGCAGGGACAGCACCTCCAGCGGCTCGTCCGCGTCCTTGGTCGACGTCGGCTCCTGGAGGAGTTCCTGGATGCGGCCCAGCGAGACGGTCGCCTGCTGGTAGCCGTCGAAGACCTGGGAGAGCTGCTGGACGGGGGCGAAGAACAGGTCGATGTAGAGCAGGTACGCCACCAGGGCGCCGGTCGTCAGCGTGGCGTCGTCGACCCGGGCGCCGCCCACGATGAGCACCGCCGCCGCGGCGACCGACGACAGGAACTGCACGAAGGGGAAGTAGATCGAGATCAGCCACTGGCCACGGATACGGGCCTTGCGGTAGCTGTCGCTGCGCTCCGCGAACCGCGCCCCGCCGTCCCGCTCGCGCCGGAACGCCTGCACGATCCGCAGCCCGGACACCGACTCCTGGAGGTCGGCGTTGACCAAGGACACCCGCTCACGGGCCAGTTCGTACGCCTTCACGCTCGCCCGGCGGAAGAAGAACGTGGCGATGATCAGCGGGGGCAGGGTCGCGAAGACGACGAGCGCGAGCTGTACGTCGATCACCAGCAGGGCGACCATGATGCCGAAGAAGGTGACGACCGAGACGAACGCCGTGACCAGGCCCGTCTGGAGGAACGTCGACAGCGCGTCGACGTCCGTCGTCATCCTCGTCATGATCCGGCCGGTCAACTCGCGCTCGTAGTAGTCGAGTCCGAGCCGCTGGAGCTGGGCGAAGATCTTCAGGCGCAGGGAGTACAGGACCCGTTCGCCGGTGCGGCCGGTCATCCGGATCTCGCCGGTCTGCGCCGCCCACTGGACGAGGACGAAGAGCAGGGCGAGGAGGGAGGCCGCCCAGACGGCGCCCAACGCCACCTGCGAGACGCCGTCGTCGATGCCGTGCCGGATCATGACGGGGAGGAGGAGACCCATCCCCGCGTCCACGGCGACCAGGCCCAGGCTGACGAGGAGAGGCAGGCCGAAGCCGCGCAGGAGCCGTCGTAGGCCGTAGGACTCCTCGGGGGTGACCGCCCGCGCTTCGTCGATGTCCGGGGTGTCGGTCGCAGGGGGCAGCGCGTCGACCTGAGCGAGGAGTTCGGGGGTGGCCGGGCTTTCGTCCATCGCGAGGTCCCGTCGCTCGCGCTCCCCCACCCAGAGCCGGGGCGTGATGCCACGCTCGGCGTCGAACTCGGCGTCCAGCTCGTCCCGTACGGAGGTGTCCTCGTGGGGGCAGGCGGGCTGGGCGTGGCCGGGTGAGACGCCGCCGAGTTCGTCGGGGTCGGTGAGGAGGCGACGATAGAGGGCGGACCGCTGCTGGAGTTCCTCGTGGGTGCCGATGTCGGCGAGCCGGCCGCCGTCGAGGACGGCGATGCGGTCCGCGAGGTTGAGGGTGGAGCGGCGGTGGGCGATGAGGAGGGTGGTGCGGCCCTCCATGACGTGCTTCAGCGCCTCGTGGATCTCGTGCTCGACGCGGGCGTCCACGGCGGAGGTGGCGTCGTCGAGGACCAGCAGCCGCGGGTCGGTGAGGATCGCGCGGGCGAGCGCGACGCGCTGGCGCTGGCCGCCGGAGAGAGTGAGGCCGTGCTCGCCGACCGTGGTGTCGTAGCCGTCGGGGAGCTCCCTGATGAAGCCGTCCGCCTGGGCGGCCCGGGCGGCCTTCTCGATCTCCTCCTGGGTCGCGTCCGGGCGGCCGTACGCGATGTTGTTGCGGACCGTGTCCGAGAAGAGGAAGGAGTCCTCGGGGACCAGCCCGATCGCGGCCCTGAGCGAGTCGAGGGTGAGCTCGCGCACGTCGTGGCCGCCGATGAGGACGGCGCCGCGTGTCACGTCGTAGAAACGCGGGAGCAGAAGGGAGACCGTGGACTTTCCGGAGCCGGAGGAACCGACGACGGCGAGGGTCTCGCCGGGGCGGATCTCGAAGGTGAGGCCATCGAGTACGGGGCGCTCGTTGTCGTAGCCGAAGGTGACGTCGTCGAACTCGACCGTCGCCGGGGCGTCGGCCGGGAGCTCCTTGGTGCCGTCGGTCATCGACGGCTCGGTGTCGATCAGCTCCAGGACGCGCTCGGTTCCCGCCCGGGCCTGCTGGCCGACCGTGAGGACCATGGCGAGCATGCGGACCGGGCCGACGAGCTGGGCGAGGTAGGTGGAGAAGGCGACGAACGTGCCCAGCGTGATGTGCCCGCGCACCGCGAGCCAGCCGCCGAGCGCGAGCATGGCGACCTGGCCGAGGGCGGGGACGGCCTGGAGGGCCGGGGTGTACCTGGAGTTGAAGCGGATGGTGCGCAGCCGGCCCGCGAAGAGCCGCCGGCCGACCTCCCGCAGCTTCCCGGTCTCCTGGTCCTCCTGCCCGAAGCCCTTCACCACGCGTACGCCGCTGACCGCGCCGTCGACCACGCCCGCGACGGCGGCGGCCTGGGCCTGGGCGTACCAGGTGGCGGGGTGCAGCTTGACGCGGGAGCGCTTCGCGATCCACCAGATGGCCGGGGCGACGGCCAATGCGACCAGCGTGAGCGGCACGGACAGCCACGCCATGATCACCAGGGAGATCAGGAAGAGCATGAAGTTCCCGATGGTCATCGGGAGCATGAAGAGCAGGCCCTGGATCAGCTGGAGGTCGCTGGTGGCGCGGCCGACGACCTGCCCGGTGGACAGCTCGCCCTGGCGGCGGCCGTCGAGGCGGGTGATCGTCCCGAACATCTCGGTGCGCAGGTCGTGCTGGACATCGAGGGCGAGACGGCCGCCGTAGTAGCGGCGGATGTAGGTGAGGACGTAGACGACGAGGGCCGCGCCGATCAGGGCACCCGCCCAGGGGGCCATGTCGCGGCTGTGGTCGCCGATCACGTCGTCGATGATCACCTTGGTGATCATCGGGACCAGCGCCATGACGGCCATGCCGCCGAGGGAGGAGCCGAGGGCCAGGATGACGTCCTTGGGATGACGCCACGCGTAACCGGCCAGTCTGCGCGCCCAGCCTTGTGTCTCCCCCTGTTGCGCTGCCACGCGGGTGCCTTCCGTTCGACCTGATCGACCTGATCTTCCGGAAGACACCAACGCGAAAATAAGCGGATTTCATCCCTCCGCAATAGTCCTAGGACCAAGGTCGGAGGGCGGCAGAGCTCAGAGACGGACCCGGAGGTAGTAGAACCGGGTCGTTTGTACCGCGTTCTGGTTGTCGTCGCTCACCAGGAGCACCCGCAGGGCGCCCTTGCTCGCGCCCGTGATCGCCATCCCCTCGATGTTGTCCAGCAGCGGGTTCGGCTGGGGCTGCTTCGCCGTGGCGCCCAGGGTCGGGCAGGCGGCGATGTCGGCGAGGAGGGTCTTCTTGATCAGCCGTACGCCGTCCTGGCCCGTCAGGTTCTCGATGCCGCTCGTGTCCGTCGCGCGGCGCGGGTCGGCCAGGTAGAGCCGGACGGTGTTGCCGACGCCGGAGGTGAAGCCACGTTCCAGGACGAGGAGGCGCCCGTCGGGGGTGGCCTGGACCTCGGGGACGCCGAGGCCGGCGTCCGTGCGGTAGGCGTACTGGGCGCCGAGCTCGAAGCCCTTGCGATGCCGCTCCCAGGTCTGGAAGCGGACGATGCCCGCGCTGTCGCCGGAGAGGGCGTACTCCATCGACGCGAGCAGGGTGCGGCCGCCGGGCAGCATGGTCAGCCCCTCGAAGGTGCCGTTGGAGACGGCACGGCCGGCCGGGGCGACCTGGAGGGAGGGCGGCACCGGGAGGCGGTCCAGGATCTTGCCCTGCGGGCTGTAGCGGCGTACCGACGGCTCGGTCTCGGAGGTGATCAGCCGTGTGCCGTCCCGGTCGATCACCAGCCCCTCGGAGTCGAGCGCGGCACCCTTCTCGTCGGCGAGCGGGACCACGCCCTGGGGCTGGAGGGTCTTCGCGTCCAGCGCGAAGAGCGAGGAACGGTCGGAGAGGGCCGCCAGGGAGCCGTCCTTGTCCACCGCGAGCGCGGAGAAGTTGCCGACGAAGGTGGAGTCGTACGTCGTCTTGTCGAGCGCGTCGGAGAAGCGGTCGATGGAGACGGCGGGCGAACAGGCGTGGCTTTCCTGTGCGGTGGCGGGCGTGGCGGCGGACAGACAGGTGGCCGCCGCCAGGGCCGCTGTGGTGGTCGCGAGTACGGTTCTCAGGCGCATGGCGTCACCGTAGGGCGGGTCGGTGACGGACGGGAGACCGGCTCATGAAGGGTCGAGGGGTGGAGGGGGCGAGGGGTCAAGGGATCGGGGGGTCGAGGGGCGTCAGCTCGCGGCGAGGTCCCTGTGGATGACCTTGGCCACGCCCTGAATGGTCGTGATGCCGTAGTTCATCGTGCTGTTGCCGTGCGTGAGGACGGTGATCATGTAGTCGTGGCCGCCGCCCTTGAACGCGCCGACGCTGTGCACCCGCCAGCCGTTCGTGGCCCGCTGCAGCCAGCCGTTCTTGACGGCCACGGAGACCCCGGACGGCACTCCGTACGGCGTTCCCCAGCGCTGCGAGGAGACGACCTGGCCCATCAGCTTGAGGATGTAGGCGCGGGCGTTGTCGCTCAGGACGGTGTTCTTCGCGGTGACCAGCTTGAGCAGCTTCTGCTCGTCGGTGACGGTGATCTGGGTCAGGCCCCAGTAGCCGTTCGCGCCCGGCTTGGTCTGCGTCATGCCGGCGGCGGCGAGGAAGCCCTTGATCTTCGTCATGCCCAGCTGCTTCCAGAGCGTGCTGGTCGCGGCGTTGTCCGACTTGGTGATCATGGCCTTGGCGAGGGAGGCCTCGCGGTCGGTGAGGTACCGGTTGTGCTTCTTGGCGTCCCACAGCAGCGTGGCGAGCACGGTGACCTTCACAACGCTGGCCGAGTCGAAGGCCGTTGAGGGGCGCAGGGTGCAGGTGGTCTTGGTGGAGCGGTCGTAGAGACCGACGGCGACCGTGCCCCTGCGGTTGGTGAGGGCGGCCGTGATGTCCTTCTTCAGCTTGGTGGCGAGGCCGGCCTTGGCGGACGTACAGCTGACGGTCGGTGTGGCCGCGGCGGCGGGCGCGGCGGCGGCCAGGACGGGTATGAGCGCGCCGACGGCGGTGCCGGCCGCCAGGAGTCTCGTACGGCGGGATATCGCTGGAGTCATGCCCCAGTTGACTCACACGCCCAGGGGAAAGGTTGTACGTGCCGTTACTTCTCCTCGGCCTTCTCACAGAAGGGGTGTCCCTGTGGGGGAACAGACACCAGCTGGCTGTGGGCCGTGAACCGGCGCCATGCGCGCCTTCACCGTGGCCGCCTTGGCCTTCTCCCGTTGGGAGTCGAGAGGATCGTCTTGGCCGGCACGAGGCCGACGACCGGGATCGAGGGTGATTGGCAGATCTGTTCCACCCCTGCGAAGGAAAACCCCAGGTGAGGTGACCGTGCCGGTGGAACAGATCTGCCAATCAGCGAACGAGCAGCGAACGACGGCAGCAACGGGGCAGCCAGCTCCCAGAGTTCATCAGGAACCAGACGCTTCGATAGGTCAGCGCCCACGAGCGGCATCATGCCGCACGAACATCAAGTCACGTGAGACAACCTCTAAGCCTTGATTGGTGCGGCCGACCTGGCGGCCTGCTCGATCTTCGCGCAGTAGGCTGCACGGGCTTCCTCGTCGATCTGCTTCTCGTGTTCGGCGCGCAACCCGGTCCGGCCGTCGAGGCCCTCGCGCAGGATATCGGCGTGCCCGGCATGCCGGATGGACTCGCCGAGGACATGGACCATGATGGCGAACAGGTTCGTGTCGGCATAAGGCTCCGGCCACCACGGCACGTGGCCGGGGGCGTCGAGGGGAAGCTCGTTGATCGTCGCGTCCGAGTGTTCCCACGTGCGCCGGTAGAACCCGATGATCTGATCGCGGGTCTCGTCCTCGGTCGCCCACAGATCGCTGCCGTTGTAGTCCTGCCACCGGGGCAGCGGTTCCGGGGAAGGGCGGTCGAAGACCTCGCCGAAGTACCTGGCCTCGACGGTGGCCACGTGTTTGACCAGGCCGAGGAGGTTGGTCCCGGTCGCTGTCAAAGGTCGGCGGGCGTCGTATTCGGACAAGCCGTCGAGTTTCCAGAGCAGCGCCTCGCGGTCCCGCCGCAGTCTCCCGTGCAGGTTGTCTTTCGCGAACTCATCGATCATGCGGCATGAGCCTGCCATGGGCTGCTAGTGGTCTCAAGATCACGTACGTGGTCCAATCTACGACCTGGCCAGCCTGCCTCATCCAACCATCAGCGCGGACCTGCGGGGCCTGCCCTTCTGACCCACATGGCTGCTTGTGGTCGCCGCGTAGTGCCAGCCGGGAAAGCTACGGTGGCAGGGTTGCCATGAATGCCATCGGCCAATCTCCCGCCGACCCCACGCGCCGATGGGGGCGTAGCGAGCTGTGCGGATACACCCCCGGCTCGGCGGCGCGCTCTATTCAGTCCGGGGCGATCTACGCGGGGCGGGCGGCTCAGACTCGCGGAATCAGGTCATCGAATCCGCTCTCATCACCCGATCCCCGCTGTCAATGCCGTCAGGCCCGTCGGAGGCGAGTACGGCAAGGCGCGCGCCCCGGCTCTCCGCGATGCGGTGAACGTCGCGCAGCGCCTCGCTCATACGGGCTGCCAGGAAGCGGAGTTGTACGGAGGTGGCCTTGTGGTCGGCGAGCATGTCGGCCGCGTGGTCGAGGAGTTCGCCGGCCATACCGAGCTGCACGCTCTCGTTCGGCGTGGGCATCCATCCGATCATGCAGAGCATGCTCTCGTTGTGGTGGTTCGAGGACCAGCCCCCGGCCGCGTACAGCGAGGGCATGTCCATCGGCAAAGTCCACGATTCCCCGGCCGTGGTCGAGCGGCTCCAGGGCGTCTACGATCTCGCACTGGGCGACGCGCTGTCGCAGAAGGAGTCCCGTCGCCCTCATGAGGGCGATTGCGAAGGAATACGGACACCATGACTGAGCGCATCATTCGGGACGCATCCACGGTGAGCGGCTGGCGCAAGTCGTCGCACAGCGGCAACGAGTCAGGCAGCTGCGTAGAGGTGCTGGACGACTACCCCACAGGCGTCCCCGTCCGCGACTCCAAGACCCCGCACGGCCCGGCACTGATCTTCCCCGCCGCCGACTGGTCGGCCTTCGTCACAGCCATCAAGGACGGCGACTTCCCCACCTGAGCACCCACTTTGCGGACTCCTTTGAGAATCCACAGGAAAGCGCCAGGCCCGGCACAGCCCGCACCCACCCCCGCCGCACACGATGCCCGGGTGACATCAGCCACCGATCCCCATCCCCACACGACCGTGCCCCCGACCCCCGACGTGCCGTCGGCGGCTCCACCTGCGGTGCCCCCGGACAAGGCACCACGCTGGTCCCTCCCCGCCCTGATCGCGATCCTGATCCTGGCGGCGGTGCTCTACTCCTGGAACCTGTCCTCCTCCAGCCTCAACAGCTTCTACAGCGCGGCTGTGCTGAGCGGCACGCAGAGCTGGAAGGCCTGGTTCTTCGGCTCGCTCGACGCGGGCAACTTCCTCACCGTCGACAAGCCACCGCTCGCGCTGATGGTCATGGGCCTGTCGTGCCGGATCTTCGGGTACGGCACCTGGCAGATGATGGCGCCGATGATCGTGGCCGCGCTCGGCACGATCTGGATCCTGCACTCGTCCGTGAAGCGGGTGTTCGGGCACGCGGCCGCGGCCGTCGCCGCGCTGGTCCTCGCCCTGACCCCGATCACGGTCGCCATCAACCGCGACAACAACCCCGACACGCTGCTGGTCCTGCTGATGGTCGGCGGTGCGGCGCTGGCCCTGCGGGCGGTCCACAACGGCAGGTTGCTGCCGCTGGTCGGCTCAGCGGTGTGCTTCGGGCTGGCGTTCAACACCAAGATGCTGCAGGGGTACATCGCGCTGCCGGCCGTCTTCGCCGTCTACCTGTACGCGGCCAAACCCAAGCCGGCGAGGCGGATCGTGAACCTGCTGATCGCGGCCGTCGCGCTCGCGGTCTCCAGCTTCTGGTGGGCGGCTGCGGTCTCCCTCGTGCCCGCCTCCGAGCGGCCGTACATCGGCGGCTCGACGGACGGCACCGCCTGGAACCTGATCATGGGCTACAACGGCCTGGGCCGGATCTTCGGCGGCGAGGGCAACGGCGGGGGCGGTGGTGGCGGAGGCGGCGGCTTCTCCGGCACGGCGGGCCTGGGCCGGCTCTTCAACGACATCCTCGGCGGCCAGATCTCCTGGCTGATCCCCTTCGCGGCGATCGCGTGCGTCGGCGGTCTGGTGCTGTGCGGGCGCGCTCCGCGTACGGACCTGACGCGCGCCGCGCTGGTGCTGTGGGGCGGCTGGACGGTCCTGCACTACCTGACCTTCGCCATGGCCGAGGGCACGATGCACCCGTACTACACGACCGCGCTCGCGCCCGGTATCGCGGCGCTGTGCGGTGGGGGTGGAGTGATGCTGCTGCGTGCGTTCCGGACGGACGGGCGGTGGGCGTGGGTGCTGCCGGCGGGCCTGGCGGTGACGGCGCTCTGGGCCGTCGTACTCCTGCGCCGCGCTTCCGGCTGGTACACCTGGCTGTGGCCGACGATCGCGGCGGTCATGGCGCTGGCGATCGTGGGGCTGTTGGTCTTCCGCTCCGGCAATCGGGCGCGGCTGCTGGCGGCTTCGGTGGCGGCGGCGATCGTCGCGGCGGTCGCGGGGCCGACGGCGTACGCCTGGTCGGTGCCGTCCGGTTCGGGGGGCGGAGGCGGCATGGGCGGTACGAACCCGACGGCCGGGCCTTCTACGGGGGGCGGCTTCGGTGGCCCGGGCGGTGGGGGCGGCGGCCGGGGTGGCTTCGGGGGCGGTGAGATGCCGGGGGGTACGCAGGCCGGTCAGGCGGGCGGCTTCCCGGGAGGGCAGCAGGGGCAGAACGGCGAGACGCCGGGCGGCGGTCAGATGGTGCCCGGCGGTGGCAACGGCGAGCTGCCCGAAGACCAGAGCGGCACCGGTGGGCAGCCCAGCGGCGTGGGTGGCGGCAATGGTGGCGGCTTCGGCGGGGGCATGGGCGGCGCGAGCAGCGAGCTCGTCTCGTACCTCGAGAAGCACCAGGACGGCGCCAAGTGGCTGCTGGCGGTGTCGAGTTCGCAGAGCGCGGCGCAGCTGATCCTGAGCAGCGGCGAGCCCGTCATCTCCATGTGGGGCTGGTCCGGCAGCGACAAGGCGATGACCCTGGCCAAGCTGAAGGAGCTGGTGAAGAAGGGCGAGCTGCACTACATCCAGATCGGTGGGGGCGGCATGGGCGGCGGTCCCGGCGGCGGGTCCGACGTCAGCTCCGAGGTCACGGAGTGGGTGCAGAAGAACGGGACGGCGGTGAAGGAGAGCGAGTACAGCGCCGGCGCGAGCTCCGACTCGGCCTCCTCCTCGCAGAGCGACCAGTCGACGATCTACCGCCTGGACGCTTCGGACGTCGGCTGACGAGTAATTGTCAAGATCTGTGGATCTGAGCTGCGCTCGGGAGCCGTCCACACACCAGCGGGTCGTTGGCGCCGGGGTGCCGGGGGCGCAGGCCGAGATCATCTGCCGATCTCGAACCGAGCACCCTCTGCCCAACTTCCGTGATACACCGGGGAGATCAGCGTGACATGAGCAGAGAGGAACCGTCCATGGGCCGACCGTCGACCTCGACTCCGTTGCCGGGCGACACGAAGGTACTGTCCATCGGTCTGCATCCGAGTGCGCTCGACTACAGCCGGATGCCCGACGGTGTCGACGAGGCGGTGCTCACTGCCCGGATCGAGGCGGCGAACGCGGCGCTGCGCGAAGCGGGGTTCGATGCTGTTCCGTGCCTGATCGACATCTCTCCGGACCGCGCCGAGGCGACCGTCCGGGAGCAGCTCCAGGAGCACGCGTTCGGCTTGGCGATGATCGGCGGTGGCGTACGGATGCTGCCGGAGAACACCCTGCTGTTCGAGCGGCTGGTCAACCTCCTCACCGAGGCGGCGCCCGGGATCCGGTTGTGCTTCAACGCGACGCCGGATGACACGGTCGAGGCGCTGAGGCGGTGGATCCAGGCGTAGACGAGGTGTGGCCAACTGAGAGCCGTCTGCATACCTGTCGAAAGGTTTCCGAGACTGGCGGTAGCCAGGCTCTCGGCTGACACCGGACCGGCTCCACGCACAACGGCCCCCGGCCTTCGCCGGGGGCCGTTTCGGCGTGTCAACTCGCGTAGACAAGAGGCGATTTGCCACTTCCGGTCACCTGATCGACATGCAGCATCCATGGACACGGCCACATGTCCATGTCACTCTCCCGTTTGCCGCCTCCATTCAACCCGCGTAGATGGGACACCCCACATGCTGGCGACACGCATACGCCGCTGGAAGCCCGTGGCGCTGACCACCGCCGCCGTACTGGTCGGCCTGACCGCCCCGGCCCTGACCGCAACCCCGGCCGTGGCCACGACCACCGCGTACGACTCGACGTACTACAAGAACGCGATCGGCAAGACGGGTACCAGCCTGAAGTCGGCCCTGCACACGATCATCACCCCCCAGACGAAGCTCTCGTACTCGGCCGTCTGGGAAGCGCTGAAGGCGACCGACCAGGACCCGAACAACAGCAACAACGTCAAGCTGCTCTACTCCGGGATCTCTCGCAGCAAGTCCCTGAACGGCGGCAACACCGGCAACTGGAACCGCGAGCACGTGTGGGCCCAGTCCCACGGCGACTTCGGCACCTCGGCCGGCCCCGGCACGGACCTGCACCACCTGCGCCCCGAGGACGTGCAGGTCAACAGCATCCGCGGCAACAAGGACTTCGACAACGGCGGCAGCAGCTTCACCAACTCCGGCGGCAGCCTCACCGACTCCAACTCCTTCGAGCCCCGCGACGCCGTCAAGGGCGACGTGGCCCGCATGATCCTCTACATGGCGGTCCGCTACGAGGGCGACGACAGCTGGCCCGACCTCGAGCCCAACGACGCCGTCACCAACGGCAGCGTCCCCCTCCACGGCCGCCTCTCGGTCCTGAAGCAGTGGAACGACGAGGACCCGCCGGACGCCTTCGAGGAACGCCGCAACCAGCTCATCTACGACACCTACCAGAAGAACCGCAACCCGTTCATCGACCACCCGGAGTGGGTCGAGGCGATCTGGTAGGGAGCTCGTGCACCAAGGTGCCGGGCCGGCGCAGCGTGCGGACCGGCCCGTCACCTTCGCCACCGTCTCGAAGTCCGCGTCGTAATGCACCTACAGCTCGGACGTCATCAGGCTCATCGACGGTAGTTGTCCTTGTCGAGAAGGATGTCGAAGTCGCCACCCTCGCCCATTGTCGCCAGCTCCTCCAGCGCCTTCAGTCTGCGGTGGCGCTTGGCCACATCGAGCAGGGCCGCATTGATGGTGTCCTGCTTGGTCTTGGTACCCAGTACCTCCGCGGCCTCGCTGAGGACTTCGTCGTCGATCTCCAGGTAAAGGTTCGCCATGCCGGATCCTCCCTGTGCCAACTGCAGACCGAGCATGCTGGGGGCTTGATGCCGCAGCCCGTCACCTCAGATGCGTCGGCGCGAACATCCGCAACACCACCGGAAGAACGACCACCGACGCTCCCGGTGACGCCCAGCGTCTTCGCAAGATCCTGCTCCAAGGTCTCAGGGGTCGTACGGGCCCCCGGACCCCCGGCGCAACGAGTCGGGGACGTCCTCCTGTCGTGCGCGTTCTCTGTCGTTCCAGGACCGGGCTACAACGCTGACTGAGCGCCAACCGATGAATGGGCCGTCCACTGACGCCGGCGCTTCTCGGTCGGTGTAAGCAGACTGCCGCGGTGGGCGCTCCAGCAGCTCACGCCTCGAAGCCGTACTCCAGTACGTACGCGGCCGAGTCCAACACCATGTCGTTCACCTCGACGGCAGCGCCCTGGGCATCGAAAGCGGTCCTGGCGATCAGCACCACGGGCACACCGGACGGCAACGCCAGCCGCTCGGCCTCGTCTCCGCTCGGCATGCGGGAGCGGATCTCCTCACGGAAGCGGACCGGCTTGCGCCCGAGTTCCTCCAGCCTGGCGTAGAGGCCACCGGGTCCCGTGTCGGGTTGCGTGATCGGCGTGCCGGTGACGAGGTCTGCCGCCAGATACGACGTGGCGAGAAGAACCGGCTTGCCGTCAAGGGTGTAGCGGCGCCGACGCACACAGACCCGCGCCCCTTCCGCCAGACCCAGGACGCCGGCGATCACCGCCGAAGCGTCTTCCTCGGTCACCTCGACCGAGTCCACGACGAGTTCACGGCCGGCGACATCGGCCGACCAGATGGGCTGCCCCGCTCCCCACTGTGCATGAGCGAGGCGCTCGATGCCGCGGCGCCGGATGGGCTTGAAGTCCCGTACGAACACCCCGGCGCCCTTGCGCGCTTCGACGACACCCTCCGCCTGATTCCAGCTCTCTACCGTGGAGGTCTCCGTGTCAGCCCACACCGCACCCGGACAGCCCGCAAACCCTGCCATGCAGAAGGCTCAGTGGCAGCTTGCCCGCAGCCCGCGCAGCGCCGGACGCGCCCGCGTGCTGCTGCGCACACAGCTCGCCGACTGGAAGATCGAGGGCGAAGTCGCCCACACCGCCGAACTGTTGCTCTCGGAACTGGTCGCCAACTCTGTCCAGCACGCGCGGTCTCCGGCCGGGCGGGAAATCGGCGTGCGCTTCGCCCATTACGACGGACGCCTGCGGGTGGAGGTGGCCGATGCGAGTAACGCTCGTCCGGAGCTCCGCCCAGCCACCATGGCCGCGGCCTCGCCCTCGTACAGGCTCTGGCTGAACGCTGGGGATGCTGCCCGCGCCTTCACGGAATCGGTAAGGCGACCTGGGCGGAACTGGCTGTGCGTCGGTGAGCCCAGGCACTACGGCGATACTGTCGGAATCTACGCGCATCCCGTCGAACAGCGCACCTGAGGAGACCCCGTGGCCGACGCCTCCACTCCCCCACCCGACCACTCGGCCCCGCAGGAAGATGCCATCTCTGTGACCCTCACCTACACCGGCAGCGAAGCTGAGACCCTGCGTACCCTCGCGCTGCTGGAGGGGCGTACCCCGGAACAGGTTGCTCTGGACCACATCGCCCGCGGGATCCCGCTGTCCTTCTCGTCCGCCTTGGGCGAGGACCCGGAAGCGATGGCAGCGCTGAAGCGCGCGATGTTCGACGGTCCTTCCGACTTGGCCGACACCTCCGGCAAGAACCTGTTCGAGGAAGGCGACCGTTGAAGCGTCACTCGTTCGCCGTGGCGGACACGTCGGTTCTCCTCGCCGTCTACAACCGCAAGGACGATCGCCACGAGCCCTGCGTTCAGGCACTCTCCTTGGTCGACCGTCTCGTGGTGTCACCGTTCGTCCTCGCCGAACTGGACTACCACCTCACCACGAAGATCAGCGGTAAGGCCGCCGCGGACGCTCTGGCCAGTATGCGCGCCTGGGCGAGCACGGACCGACTCAAGCTCGCCACCGTTGGGTGGCCGCTCCTGGACGAAGCCGAGCATCTGATGCGGACGTACGCGGATCACGACGCCATCGGCTTGACCGATGCGGTCAACGCCGCCTTGGCGTGGGCATTGCCGCAGCCGGTCATCCTGGCCTTGGATCACCACTACCGAAACGTGATCGCTCCCCGGGAAACGGCCGAGAAGAGACTGAGCGTGCTTCCGGTTCGCGAGTAGTGCACCGACCAGCAGAGCAGGACGGCGAGTTCCGAAGCTGCCCGAGGCGTCCGCCCGTACTCCCCTGCCCGCGACAATCGCCGGGCGGGCGGCGCGGCGGCGGCCTCACCGACTCCAAGGTCGGCTGACCGGACGTCGCTGAGGGGTCCCATCGGCGGGGTACTCCTCAACCGTGGCGGCCTTCTATGCGATCGTTCGGCCCATGAGTAGCGACTACGACCGCATCCGCGCCGGCATCGAGTTCATGACCGCCTACGTGTCCGGAGACGACCTGCTGTCGGCGTACGTCGCCGAACGGCGACGCGAGGACCCCATGGCGACCGAGACCCTCATGGATGGCACTGCGGCCCTGTGCGCCCAGCTGCTGCGGACGATGGCCCGGATGACCGGGAAGACTGAGCACGACATCCTGCAAGAGCTTGCCCGTGGGACCCATCGGCATGAGCAGCAGTCCGGCGACTGACGCGCTCCGTTTCAGAGCCAGAGTGACCAGACGCTGGGTGGCGTCCCGCCGCGTGGTGTAGCCATCTGGACTGCCGGAGTCCGGGCGGCTGCACGAGGCCGCGGCCCCGGGGCACGACGCGTCTGCGCGGGAGCCCGGACGCTCACCCAGTAATTGGCAGATCTGTTCCACTGGCACGGCCACCTCACCTGGGGTTTTCCTTCGCGGGGGTGGAACAGATCTGCCAATTCCCCCTTGATCCCGGTCGTCGGCCTCGTGCCGGCCATCCGGAGTTCGCCAGTCCAGGTCGCTACACCGCCCGACGGGACATGACCAGACGCTCCCGCGGTACTGGTCAGCAGCCCGGAATTCACCCAAAGGCCGTCACCCGCCCGCCCTCTCGTCACAAGGACGAGGCGCAGAGGACGGGCGTCCGTGCGGCGGCTGCCGCTGCTCAGGGCGTGCGGGTTGTGGACCCAGCCTCACGAAGAGACCTCCGACCGGCTCATTTGTTGGAGTCGCGCGACGCAGGCGTCCCGGTCGACGTCGTAGCAAGGGATGTAACCGCATAGAGATGCGGTTCGTTGGCTGTGACCTAAGCGCAGGGCAGAGCAGGACAGGTCGAGCCCGGACGGGTGGACAAGCACACGAAGCCCCTGGTGGAGACGGGTCTTCTTGGTCGAAAACCCATTTACCAGGGGCTCACTCGCTTGTCAGCCCAACTGGCCGAGCGGCTAGAGAGGTTGGAAAACGGCTCACTTGCTTCAGGGATGGATCTGTAGGAGCTTGCCGAGCAGCACCGAGAGTTGCTCGCGTTCGGCTGAGGTGAGGTCCTTGAAGGTGTCGTCGAGAAATCCGGGGACGGCCTCCTCGGCGCGGGCGAGCAGTCGTCGGCCGGAGTCGGTGAGGGTGACGGCGTAGGCGCGGCGATCGCCCGCGTCCCGCTCGCGTCGTACGTGCCCCGCCCGTTCCAGGCCGTCGCAGATGCCCACCATGACGCTGCGGTCGATACGCAGTTCGTCACTCAGGACACGCTGCGAACAAGGGCCGACCTCAGCGAGCATCTTGAGCACCAGATGCTGCCCGACGCCGATCCCCGACTCGTTCGCCCGGGCTTCTGCCGCGCGGGCGACGGCGGTCGAGGCCCGGCACAGGGCGATGTCCAGACGCTCCGCAGCGAGCCTCGGGAAGTAGACGGCCTCGCGGTCCGCGATCTTGGGCGACATGCGGCCCACCTCCTTCGCGTTTGCTGCGGTCACCCGGCAACCCTATCAAGAATCGTCTGGACGCAGATTGTTTGCGTGCCACTCATTGGGTTTGTATGCTCGCCAATCATCTGTAAGCAGATAGTTTGGGTTCAGATGGAGGTCTGGCATGGTCAAGTCCGGTGGCCACAAGCAACTGGCCCTGGTGCTGCTCTGTGCTGCGGTGTTCCTGGACTCCATGGACCTGTCGCTGATGGGGGTCGCCCTGCCTGCCATCGGACGGGACCTCTCACTGTCGGAAGGCACGCTCCAGTGGCTGGTATCGGGGTACGCGGTCACTTACGGCGGCTTCCTGCTGCTGGGCGGCCGACTGGCGGATCTCTTAGGCCGCCGTCGCATGTTCCTGCTCTCCCTCGCTGTCTTCGCCGCGGCGAGCCTGGTCGGCGGGCTGCTGTCGGAGGGATGGCTGCTCGTCATCACGCGGGTGGTCAAGGGGCTTGCCGCGGCGCTGACCGCCCCGGCCGCCCTGTCCCTGGTCACCACGACATTCACCGAGGCCTCCCAGCGCAACCGTGCCCTCGGCGTCTACGCGCTGGCCGGCGCCTCCGGCTACAGCGGCGGCCTCATTGCCTCCGGGCTGCTCACCGAAGTGAGCTGGCGGCTGGTGTTCTTCCTCCCGGTGCCGATCGCCCTGTTGGTCCTGATCGTCGCCCCGATGGCGCTGCCGGGGGGACGGCCGACCCGACGGGGCGGCCCGGGAGTTCGACGCGGTCGGTGCGGTCGCGGTCACCGCGGGGGTGCTGTCGCTGGTGTACGCGCTCACCGAGACGAGCTGGCCTGCGGGCGTGGCCGCCGCTGTGCTCCTGGTCGGCTTCGTGGCTGTCGAGCGCGGCAGCGGCTCCCGCTGGTCCCGTTGCACGTGTTCCGGTCGCGCGCTGTGACCGGCGCCAACCTCGCCGCCCTGGCCTGGGCGTGCGCGACCATCGGCTGGCAGTTCGCCGCGGTCCTCTACCTTCAGCAGGTCCGCGGCTATGGTGCGCTGACGACCGGCCTGGGCATCGCCCCCATGGGACTCGCCATCATGGCGGCCGCCAAGCTGGCCGGAAGGCTGATCGGCCGGTGGGGGCTGGGCCGGACCGCAGCCCTGGGGATGCTGGTCCAAGCCGCCGGGATCCTGCTCTTCCTGCGGGCCGGCGCAGACGCAGACTACGTCGGTGTGCTGCTGCCGGCGCTTGTGGTGCACGGTGTGGGCAACGGCCTGTCCTTCCCCAGCCTCAACATCGCAGCCGTCGGCGCCCTTCCCGAGGACCAGCAGGGCCTGGCCTCCGGGCTGATCACCTCCGCCGTTCAGATCGGGGCCGGAATCGGCGTCGCCGTACTGGCCTCTCTCATGGCCACGGCCGGGTCCGGCATCGACGGCTACCGGATCGCCTTCCTCACAGCCGGCTGCTTCTCCCTCCTCGGCGCCGCCCTGGCCCACTTCGGCCTGCGCAACCGCACCCGGGTCGGCGAGGCACCGGCCCCCGCCTGACCGGCCGCCTCGCGACGCCCACCGTCCGACCTATCCAATGCAGAGGAAGCAGCCGTGACCCTGGACCTGACCCCGGACCAACTCCTGTCGACGACCCGCGCGGTACGCAAGCGTCTCGACCTGGACCGCCCGGTCCCGCACTACCTGATTGAAGAGTGCGTCGACCTGGCCACGCAAGCGCCGACCGGCCGCAACCGGCAGCGCTGGCACTTCATCGTCGTCACCGAACCCACCCAGCGGCGGGCCGTGGCCGACATCTTCCTGCGCGCCCTCCCCCTGGCCTCGGGCCAGCCCCTGACCGAGCGCGACGTGTGGCGCATGAACTACCACTCCAGCTCTACCGAGCGGGTCTTCGACGGCCTGCGCCACCTGGCCGCGAACATCCACCGGGTACCCGCGTTCGTCATCCCCGGCGTGGAAGGGCGTACCGACCACGCACCGGTGGCCGTGCAGGCAGGGGCGTGGGGCTCGATCCTGCCGGCCGTGTGGAGTTTCATGCTGGCCGCCCGGGCACGCGGCCTCGGAACGGTGTGGACTACAGCCCAGGGACCGCTGGAGCGGGAGCTCGCCGGGATTCTCAACGTGCCGTACGAAGACATCATGCTGGCCGCGTTCATCCCGCTGGCCTACACCATCGGCACCGACTTCAAGCCGGCCCGCCGAGTTCCCAGCGAGCAGGTCCTGCACTGGGACCAGTGGAAGCACAGCTCTGCTGGGCCCTCTCAGTAGAACACCACCGCAACTGCTGGCCGCAAGCAACACATCCGAGGACAGGACGGTGTGGGTCGCGGGCGTTATGCCCGAACACGGCCGCGACCGCGAGGGCTGACGCCGGCGCCGAGGTCCGAGGCCAAGTCGACTCACGGTTGTCCGAGCCAACTGGCAGAGTGTCCGACATGGAGCAGCAGGAGCAGCGCACGTCAGTTCGCCTCGTTGTCGTGGACCCCGACCTCGATGCTCAGTGCGACCGGGTAGAGCAACACTTGCTCGCGCCCTTGGCCGAAACCGCCGGTGGAGCGCGTGATCACGCGCTGTTCGCGGACGGGCTCGCGGCCTTCCGGCATATCCGGGAGACACTGGCCGAAGCGGTGGCGCGGGGACCGCGGGTGTGGACGCCGAACGGTCGCTGGGAACACGAGGGCCTGCGCATCGCCAACTTGCCTACCAAAGAAACCGACTTGCTGTACGCGCTGTTGCGTGAGCTGTCCGGGATCCTCGTGGCACCGCCGGACCTTCCCGACCCGTCAGGCGTCGCCGCCGCGCTCCGCGGCAGCGTCCTTTCGGCTGAGGAGACCGCGGTCGGCCTGGTCGGTGCGCTGGCGCGCGTGCTCTCGATGGTGGACCTCACTCCCGACGCTGATACCGCCACCCTCTTCGCGGCGCTGGAGGCAGCCGACGGCGAGGACGTGAGGCTGACATACGCGCAGGATGAGGCGTGGCAGCGTCTCGCCCACCGGGTCACCATGCTGCTGACCGAGTCCGCTCCGCTGCACCGCTTCCTGTACTGATCCCGCCTCGCACGCATATGTCCACGGACGAAAGAACCAGGGGAGGACTCACTGCCCAGGCCCCCGTTGAACAACAGTGTCAACGAGTCCGTAAATACGCGCCTCTTCAGCACCGAATTCCCGATCCGAGTTCAAATCCCGAAGAATTCGCGATCGGTCACCTCCCGTGTGCCGGGCCAGCAGTTCAGAAACCACCTTTTGCGTATGGCGGATTGCCGGGCTTCCCGCCGGCTTCCCCAGCCTCCGAAGCAGCCGGGCGAGCGGGTCGCCATCCCGCGCCCCTTCCCCCTCCTCGCGAGGTCGCGTCATCACGATACGGGCGCCCAGCATGGCGTAGCGCTTGCCTTGTGCGCCCGCCGAGAGCAGAAGCTGCCCCACCCCCGCAGCAAGGTCCGTCACGCACGTCGCCACATCACAACTGACAAACTGCATCGTGTCGTAGATGGCCATCCCAGCGGTGACCGAGCCGCCTGGAGAGTCGACGCACAGCAGGATGTCCGCTTCCGGATCGGCATCCGCAAGCCGTAGCAACTGCGCCGTGACGCGGTTGGCTACGTCGTCGTTCACTTCCTGATCAAGCGTGATGATTCGCTTTGAAGGCTCCTGCGGGCTCATTCGGCGCACGCGGCGACTTTAACCAGCCGCTTCGGGACCGGTCCCGTACCCCAGATGCGTCGGTGCGAACATCCGCAACACCACCGGAAGAACGACCACCGACGGTCCCGGCGACGCCAGCGCCTTCGCCAGGTCGTCCGACAGGGTCTCCGGGGACGTACGGACCCCCGGCACCCCGAACGACTCCGCCAGCGCCACATAGTCCGGCCGGGTCAGTTCCGTCGCCGTCGCCATCGTCTCGCCGAACGCGTCCGTCATGTACTCGCGCAGGATGCCGTAGCCACCGTCGTCGATGATCAGCCAGGTGACGTTCAGGGCGTACTGGCGGGCCGTGGCCAGCTCGGCGATCGAGTACAGGGCGCCGCCGTCGCCCGAGACCGCCAGGACCGGGCGGGTGGGATCGGCGGCGGACGCGCCCAGCGCCGCCGGGAAGGCGTAGCCGAGGCCGCCGGCGCCCTGGGCCGAGTGCATGGTGTTGGGGCGGCGGGCGTCGAAGGCCGCCCACGCCCAGTACGACAGAATCGTCATGTCCCAGAAGGACGGGGCGTCGGCGGGCAGTGCCTTGCGGACCGACGCCAGCACCTCCTGTTCCAGGGTGAGTTCCTGGGAGGCGATGCGCTCGCGAACGCGGGCGAGCAACTCCCGTACGCGCTCCGGAGCCGTCTCGTCCTCCCGCGGCTCCACCGTCTCCAGCAGCGCCTGAAGCGCGAGGCGCGCGTCCGCGTGGATGCCCAGCGCCGGGTGGTTGGACTCCAGCTTGCCGAGGTCCGCCTCGATCTGGATGACTCGGCCGCGCGGCTTGAACATGTGGTAGTTGGAGGAGAGTTCGCCGAGGCCCGAGCCGACGACGAGGAGTACGTCCGCGTCCTCCAGGAAGTCCGTCGTGTGGCGGTCCTCCAGCCAGGACTGGAGGGACAGGGGGTGCGTCCAGGGGAACGCGCCCTTTCCGCCGTACGTCGTGACCACGGGGGCGCTCAGGCGTTCGGCGAGTTTCCGGAGTTTGCCCGAGGCGTCCGCCCGTACCACTCCGCCGCCCGCGATGATCGCCGGGCGGGTGGCATGAGACAGCAAGTGCGCCGCCACCGCGGTCAGTTCGGGGCGCGGGGGCAGTTCCTCGGGGAAGGCGTCGCCTCCCGTCACCACCGGAATCGCCGTCTCGGCCAGCAGTACGTCCTGCGGGATCTCCACCCACACCGGGCCGTGCGGAGCGGACAGCGCCGACGTCCACGCCTCCGCGATCGCCGACGGGATCTGGGACTGGCTTCGGACCGTGTGGACCGACTTCACCACGCCCCGGAACGAGGCCGACTGGTCGGGGAGTTCGTGCAGGTAGCCGTGGCGGCCGCCGCCCAGACCCGCCGTCGGGATCTGGCTGCTGATCGCCAGGACGGGGGCGGAGGCCGATGCCGCCTCTTGCAAAGCGGCAAGCGACGTCAGCGCGCCGGGCCCCGTCGACAGCAGCAGCGGCGCCGCCTCACCCGTGATCCTGCCGTACGCGTCCGCCGCGAAGCCCGCGTTGTTCTCCACCCGCAGGCCGATGTACCGCAGGTCCGAGCGGCGCAACGCGTCGAACATGCCCAACGCGTGCTGGCCGGGCAGGCCGAAGACCGTCGTCGCGCCGAGCCCGGCCAGCGTCTCCACGACCAGGTCTCCGCCGTTGCGGCCGGGGGGAGGGTTCAGGGCAGCCGAGATCTGCGCCTGAGTCGGGCGGAGCACCAAGTCGTGGTCGTGGGTCACTTCGCTGCCTTCTCCTGCACTTCCCGCGCTTCCTGCTTTTCCCGCACTTCCTGCTTTTCCAGCGCGATCCGGCGGGACATGATCGTCGTCAGTTCGTACGCCGTGTGCGATGCCGACACCGACGTGATCTCCGCGTGATCGTACGCGGGCGCCACCTCGACGACGTCCGCCGAGACCAGGTTGCAGGACGCCAGGCCGCGCAGGATCTCCAGCAGCTCCCGCGACGTCATGCCGCCCGCCTCCGGCGTGCCCGTGCCGGGTGCGTGCGCCGGGTCCAGGCAGTCGATGTCTATGGAGATGTAGAGCGGGCGGTCGCCGATGCGCTGCCGGAGCTGGTCCGCCACCTCGTCGACACCGCGCCGCATCACGTCCGCCGACGTCACGATGCCGAAGCCCAGCTTCTCGTCGTCGGTCAGGTCCTGCTTGCCGTACAGCGGGCCGCGGATACCGACGTGGGACAGCGCCGACGTGTCGAGGATCCCCTCCTCCACCGCCCGCCGGAACGGCGTCCCGTGCGTGTACTCCGCCCCGAAGTACGTGTCCCAGGTGTCGAGGTGCGCGTCGAAGTGCAGCAGCGCCACCGGGCCGTGTTTCCGGGCGACCGACCTCAGAAGAGGCAGCGCGATCGTGTGGTCGCCGCCCAGTGTCATCAGGCGAGCCCCGGTCCCCAGCAGTTCGTCCGCCGCCGCCTCGATCGTCTCCACGGCCTCGTGGATGTCGAACGGGTTGACGGCTATGTCGCCGCCGTCCGCCACCTGCGCGAGTGCGAAGGGTGACGCGTCCTGCGCCGGGTTGTAGGGGCGCAGGAGCCGCGACGCCTCGCGGATCGCGTTGCCGCCGAAGCGGGCGCCCGGCCGGTACGAGACGCCCGAGTCGAACGGCACGCCGACCACGGCGACATCGGCGCGGCCGACCTCGTCGAGGCGCGGCAGCCGGGCGAAGGTCGCGGGACCGGCGTACCGCGGTATGCGGGAGGAGTCGACGGGGCCGCGGGGCGTCTCGTTGCCGCTCATGGGGTAATGCCTTCTTTCATGAGGTTCATACGCTTCATCGCGTATGAACTGCTATGCACTACTTGTCGTACGACTCTACTGGGGAGCCGGGACCGGAGTGGACACAGGTTCGGATACCCGCCCGGCGAGCCGCTCGCGCCAGGCGGCGAGCACCGCCGCGTCGGTGGGCCTGGTCGCCAGGGAGACGGCGACGTACGCGGCCAGGGAGGACAACAGGCCGTAGTAGACGGGCTCGTTGGCGAGGATGCCGTAGCCCGCCATCAGGCCGATGACCGCGAGACCGCCGACCACGACGGAGGCGAGGGCGCCCTGCACGGTGCCGCGTTTCCACAGCAGCCCGCCGAGGATCGGGACGAGGAGCCCGCCGACGAGCAGGTTGTAGGCGACGGTCAGCGCCTCGACGACGTTGTTCAGCGCGATGGCCGTGCAGATCACCGCCACGCCCATGATGAGGATGAAGGCGCGGTTGCCCTTGACCTCGTCATGCTGCTCGGTGGAGGGCCGTACTGCTCCCCGCAGCCGCGACCAGATGTCGTTGTTGGCGACGGTAGCGCAGGCGATGAGCGCGCCGGACGACGTCGACATCACGGCTGCCAGGGCGGCGGCCAGCACCAAGCCCCGTACGCCGACGGGGAGTTCGTCCTTGACGACGGTCGCGAAGGCGTCGTCCGCGTTGGGCAGCTTCGGGTAGAGGACCTTGGCGGCCGTACCGATGACGGCGCCGGCGAGGGCGTACACGAGACAGTACGTCCCGGCGACCGTGCCGCCCCACTTGGCGGTCGTGTCGCTGCGGGCGGTGAAGACGCGCTGCCAAATGTCCTGGCCGATGAGCATGCCGAACGTATAGATCAGCACGTACGTGAAGATCGTCTCGCCGCCGATGCCCAGCGGATCGAAGTACGAGGTCGGCAGTTCGTCCCTCATCGCGCCGAAGCCACCCGCCTTGACGACGGCGATCGGCAGCAGGAGCAGCAGCACCCCGATCGTCTTCACCACGAACTGCACCATGTCCGTCAGCGTGATCGACCACATGCCGCCGAGCGTCGAGTAGGCGACGACGATCGAGCCGCCGAGAACGATCGCGACGGTGCGGTTCATGTCGAACAGGACGTCGAAGATCGTGGCGTACGCGATGGTCGACGTCACCGCGAGCATCAGCGTGTACGCCCACATGACCACGCCCGAGATCACACCGGCCCGGCCGCCGTACCGCAGGTCGAGCATCTCGGAGACGGTGTAGACCTTGAGGCGGGCGATGCGGGCGGAGAAGAAGACGGACAGGGCGAGCAGGCCGAGGCCGATGGTGAAGACCATCCAGGCGCCGGAGAGGCCGTACTGGTAGCCGAGGCCGACGCCGCCGATGGTGGACGCGCCGCCGAGGACGATGGCGGCCATGGTGCCGGAGTACATGGTGGGCCCGAGGCGCCGCCCGGCCACCAGGAACTCGCTCTTCGACTTGGCGCGGCGCATGCCCCACCAGCCCATCGCCAGCATGCCGGCCAGGTAGACGACGATCACGGTGTAGTCGACGGCCATGGGGGCCTCCTTCGCGCACTCTCGGTGGCGTGACGAGGTCTGACACTAGGTGGCCGGAAAGCGACTGCGAAGTGTACGTTTCATCCATTCGAGCCGAGCTGGATGGAAGGAACGTCCACCATGCCGGACCCCGCCGTTGCCCCCACGCCGTCCGTTCCCCCCACTCCGTTCGTCCCTCCCACGCCGCCCGTGCCCCTCTCGGCGCTCCTGGCCCGCGACGACCTGGCGCTGCGCCAGATCGCCGGGCCGTCCGACCCCGGCCTCGTCATCCACTGGGCGCACACCTCGGAGATGGCGGACCCGTACCCGTACCTGCTGGGCGGTGAGCTGCTGCTGACGGCGGGTGTGCACATTCCGGAGGCGGCGGGCTCCGGAACGTACTTCGACGACTACGTGTCGCGGATCGTCGCGGCGGGCGGCGCCGCCCTCGGCTTCGGACTCGCCCCCGTGCACGACACGGTGCCGAGGGCGCTGGTCGCGGCCTGCGAGGCGTACGAGCTGCCGCTGCTGGAGGTGCCGCCGCAGACCACGTTCTCGGGTGTGGCTCGCGCGGTCTGGCAGCTGATGGCCCAGGCCCGGCACACGGAACTGCGCCGCGTCACGGAGGCCCAGCAGAGCCTGGCCACCGCGGCCTCCCGCCCCGACCCGGTCCCGGCGGTCCTACGGCAGCTCGCCCAGCGGGTGGGCGGCCGGGCGGTGCTGTACGGGCCGGAGGGGGCAAAGATCGCGGCGGCGGGGAGGGAGCAAGGGGATGAGGTGCGGGGAGCGCTGGCGGGGCTGGCGCGGGTGGTCACCGACCGCTCCTCCTCCACCGCCACGGACACCGTCGCCGGCACCCACCTCGCCGCCTACGCCCTCGGCGCCGGTCAGGGCTTCGTGCTCGGGGTGGCCGCCCCGCGCCGCGATCCCGGCGATCACACCATCGCCTCCGTGGCCGCCGTACTGCTCTCCCTCCTCACCGGCGAGCACCAGAGCGGTACGGGCGCGGCCCGGTCCTCCGCGCTGGTACGGCTGCTGCTGGGTGCCGCGCCCGAAGAGGTGGCCCCCCTTCTCGGATGGGGGTCCCCTCGCTCGAGCGGAGGCGAGAGTGGGGCAGACCGCTGGGTCGTCGTGCACGCCCGGCCGGACGCCCAGGCCCCCGACGCCGTCGCCGCCTCCGCGCTCGGGGCCGCGCTGGGCTCACCGCTGGTCGACCTGGCGCAGGACGTCGTACGCGTCCTCGCCCCGGCCGAGCGCGAACCGGGCCCGCAGCCCGGCT
>NZ_NTGE01000024.1 GCF_002291145.1 Streptomyces sp. SA15 | reverse complement strand
CCCGGACGTTCTGCGTGCGGTGCTCGCCACAGCCGTCCAGGCGAGCGCCGGTGAGCTCGCCTGGTGCGCGGCCGTCGGCGAACCGCAGCCCGAACTGGTCGAGCCGGCACCCGACGGCACACTGCGGCGGCTCGCAGCGGGGGAGGCCCGGCCGACGCTCGCCGTCTGGGCCGCCGGCCAGGCATGGATCGCGGACGCGGGCGCCGTCCTGCTCGCGTACGGCTGCCCGGCGGACAGCGACGCCCCGCGGATCCGCCGAGCGCACCTACGGGCCGGATTCGCCGTCCACTTCGCCCACCTGGCCGCCGTACGGCACGGGCTGGCCGCCCGCCCCGTCGGTTCCTGGCAGCAGGCGGACCTGGGTGCCGCGCTCGGCGCCCCACCGGGCCGGGACTGGGTCGTCCACGGCCTGGCCCTCGGCACCACCCACTCCGACGAGGAGAAGACCTCGTGATCGTCCACCCCGAGCTGCGCCGCGCCGCACGGCACGCACGGCGCCCCTTGCTCGCGGCCACCCTCCTGCAGGCGGCCGTCACCCTCACCCACCTCGCGCAGGCCGTACTGCTGGCGTTCGCCCTCGCCGGCCTGGCCCGCGGTGACACGGACCCGCTCCCGCTGCTCCTCGGCGCGGTGCTCGGCGTCGTCGCCGCCCGCGCCGGCCTCGGCACCTGGCAACGGCGCACCGCCACCCGTGCCGGGGCCAGGGTCAGGGTGGCTCTGCGGGATGAACTCCTCGCCCACCTCGGACGATTGGGGCCCGCGCACCTGACCACCGCGCGCGCCGGGGCCGTCCGCACCACCCTCGTCGACGGGGTGGAGGGTGTCGACGCCTACGTCTCCCGCTACCTGCCCCAGCTCCTGATCACCCTCACCGTGCCGCCCCTGCTGCTCGCAGCCTTGGCGGTCATCGAACCGGCCGCCCTCCTCGGCCTCGTCCCCGCCCTGCTCCTCGCCCTGTTCGGGCCGCGCGCCTGGGACCGGCTCCTCGCCCAGCGCGGCAAGGAACACTGGGACACCTACGAGCAACTGGGCGCCGACTACCTGGAAGCACTGCAGGGCATGCCCGCCCTGCGGGCCGCCGGCGCCGTCGGGCGCACCCGGGAGCGACTGGAGAAGCGGTCGGCGGCGCTGCACCGGGCGACCGTCGCCAAGCTGCGCGTGTCCCTCGTCGACACCGGCATCACCGACCTGGCCATCCAGGGCGGCACCGCGGCCGCCGCGCTCCTCGCCTGCTGGTCGGCCGTCACCGGATCCACCACGGCGACCGGCACGTACCTGGTGCTGCTCCTGGCCTCCGAGTGCTTCGGGCCGGTCCGCGACCTGTCCCGCGAATGGCACGCCGGATACCTGGGCGTGTCGGCCGCGGACGGGCTCGCGGCGCTGCGCACCGCCGAACCCGCCGTCCCCGACACGGGCACGGCACCGGCCCACTGGCCGGTCCCGCCCGAACTGCATGTCGAAGGCGTCGACTTCACCTACGACGCCGGCGAGACGCCGGCGCTCCGCGGCGTCACCTTCACCGCCGAGGCGGGACGTACGACCGCGATCGTCGGCCCGTCCGGCGCCGGCAAGTCCACGCTCCTCGCCCTGCTCCTGCGCCACCACGACCCGCAAAGCGGCCGGATCACCCTCGGCGGCCGCGACGTGACGGAGTACGCGCTGGACTCGCTGCGGCAGGGCATCGCCGTCGTCTCCCAGGAGACGTACCTCTTCCACGCCACCATCGCCGACAACCTGCGCCTGGCCCGGCCGGACGCCACGGACGACGAGCTGAAACGCGCGGCACGCACCGCCGGCATCCACGACGAGATCGCCGCCCTCCCTGACGGCTACACCACCGTCCTCGGCGAACGGGGCGCCACCCTGTCCGGCGGCCAGCGGCAGCGGCTCGCCCTCGCCCGAGCCCTGCTGGCCGACGCCCCGGTGCTCGTCCTCGACGAGGCCACCAGCGCGGTCGACGAACGCCGTGAGGCGGACATCATCCGTGAACTGCTGGACGCCGCGGGCGGCCGGACCGTCCTGGTGGTCGCCCACCGACTCGCCGCCGTCCGGCACGCCGACCGCATCGTCGTCCTCGACGGCGGACGCGTGGACGCCGTCGGCGAGCACACCACCCTCGTCGAAGCCGGGGGCGTCTACGCGGAGCTCGTCAAGGCGGGCCACGCTCACCAGGGAGGGCTCGCCGCATGAGCAGCACCACCACCGACCGCGCTACCGCCGACGTGCCCGCGCGCGGCTCACTGCGCGCCCTGCTCCCCGCCCTCGCCGGGCACCGGATCATGATGGCCCGCACCTGTGCCGCCGCACTCATCGAACAGGGCTCGCTCGTCACATTGCTGACGCTGGCCGCGCACACCGTCGGAACCGCCGTCATCGAGGACCGCGCCCCCTCAGCGGGTACGGTCAGCGCGCTCATCGTCCTCGTCCTCGTACGCACCCTGATGACCTGGCGTGAGATGGACCTCAGCCACGACCTGGCCTACCGGGTGCTGGCCGAACTGCGCGTGCGCGTCTTCGACGGGCTCGCCCGCGGCGCGCCCGCCCGCGTCGCCGGCCGGCGCAGCGGGGACCTTGCCGCCACCGCCATGGCCGACGTCGAGGCACTGGAGTTCTTCTACGCCCACACCACCGCCCAACTCCTCGCCTCGGGGGTGGTGTTCACCGGCGGCGCCGCTGCCCTGGCCGCGGTGGAGCCATGGCTGCTGGCGGCGGTGCTGCCGGTCGCCGCGCTGCTCGCCGCGGCGCCCTTCGCCGACGCGCGCGGACGCGCGGCGCGCGGGGCCCGCACCCGGGCGGCGGCCGCGAAGCTGTCGGCCGACACCGTGGAGACCGTCGACGGGTTGCGTGAGCTGCTCGCCTTCGGAGGGCTTGCCGAGCGGCGCGGCCGTCTCGCCGAACAGGGCCGGCAGGTGGGTGAGGCCCAGCGTGCCGAGGCCACCTGGGAGGCCATGGCCGCCGCGGTCCGCGACCTCCTCATCGTGCTCGCGGTCCTCGGCGTCGTGGCTGCCGCGGCACAGTCCGTGACCTCCGGGCGGCTGCACGGCGCATGGGCCCCGGCGGCGATGGCGCTGGCCCTGTCGGTGCTGGGCCCCGTCGCCGAGTCGGCCAGGGCACTGAGCCAGGCAGTGGGACTGCGCGCCGCAGCCGCCCGGGTCGACGCGGCCCTGAAGGCCCCCGCTCTCGCCCCGCCGCCCGCCTCACCCCTCCCGCTCCCCACCGGCCCGCTGGGCGTCCAGCTGCACCAGGTGAGCTTCGACTACGGAGGCCGGCCCGTGCTGGACGGAGTCGATCTGACAGTCCGCGCCGGGCAGACCCTCGCACTGGTCGGCGCCTCGGGCGCCGGCAAGTCGACCTGCGCCCACCTGCTGGCCCGATTCTGGGACCCGTCCGAGGGCACCGTCCACCTGATACCCGGCAACGGCGATCCCGTCGACGTGCGTGACGTGAGCGATGCCGAACTCCGACGTGCCGTCGCCGTGGTGGGCCAGGACACTCCCCTCTTCCACGGCACCCTCGCCGACAACCTGCGGCTCGCCGCGCCCGAGGCGGACGACGACCTCCTCGCCGAAACGGCCCGGCTGTGCGGCGTCGACCGGATCGCCCCCATGGACACACTCGTCGGCGAGCGCGGCTCCACCCTCTCCGGGGGCCAGCGCGCCCGGATCGCTCTCGCCCGCGCGTTGCTGGCCGAGCCGAGAGTCCTCGTGCTCGACGAGACCACCGCCCACCTGGACAACGCCAGTGACGCCCAACTCGCCACCGCTCTCGGCAAGGCAGACCGCACCACGATCGTCATCGCCCACCGCCCCGCCACCATCCGCCGCGCCGACCGCATCGCCGTCCTCGAATCCGGCCGCATCACGGAGGAAGGCACCTGGGACGAACTCACCACCCGCCCCGACAGCGCGCTCAACCGTGTCCTCGCCGTCGCCCCGTCCTGAACACCGGACCACCCGAGGGCGCGGAGCTTCCCTTGCGATGGCGGACGCTGCCGCCCCACACACCAGTGCGGTTCTCCACCGCCCGGCCGGCCAGAGGCGCGAGTGCCCGGTGCTGCTTGATGATCCGGGGGGTGTCGCTGGTCCCGGCGGCACCGGTTGATCGAGGGCGGACACCTCCTGCCAAGCGGCATCGAGTTCTTCCGGGGGGTGATCTCCCCGGACTGCGTTCATCTACGGCGAGAACGAACCCGCTCAGCGGTAATCGCTGAGCATGGCCAGGACTTCGTCGTAGGTACCGTTCGCCGCCGCTTCGCGAAAGAACCTGGCCCGCTCGACGACGATCTCCCTGGCGTCGGGCCTTTCTCGCAGAAGGTCCACGGTCTCGGTGAGGTAGTCCTCCAGCGGCATGGCGTTCTCGTCGTCCTGCTGGCCGAGGAGGGTGGTGCGCACGCCCGGCGGGACCACCTCGATCACCTGGACGCCGCTGTCGGCGAGCTGCACGCGCAGGCTCTCGGAGAAGGAGTGCAGCGCGGCCTTGGTCGCGCCGTAGGTCGGGGTGACCGCCAGCGGCACGAAGCCCATCGACGAGGTGACGTTCATGACGACCGCGTCGTCCTTGCCCGCGAGCAGGGGCAGGAA
Source organism: Streptomyces sp. SA15 (assembly GCF_002291145.1). GTDB lineage: Bacteria > Actinomycetota > Actinomycetes > Streptomycetales > Streptomycetaceae > Streptomyces. The sequence goes on along the minus strand of NZ_NTGE01000024.1, from coordinate 92,263 downwards.
GGCGTACGTCATCCGGATCGTGCCGAGCAGATTGATCGCGACGTGGTCCTCGGCGACCGGGAGGGAGGCGGGGTCGAGGAGGTTCTCCCGCAGCATGATGCCGGCGTTGTTGACCAGGACGTTCAGGTCGGGATGAGCGGCCGCCACCCTCTCGGCGGCGTGGGCGATCGACGTGGGGTCGGCGACGTCGAGGACGAGCGCCGCGATGCCGGGGTGCTCGGTCGTGATCTCGTCGAGGAGTTCCTTGCGGCGGCCGGCGACGATCACCTTGTTGCCGGCCTCGTGCAGACGCAGCGCCAGGCCGAGCCCGATGCCCGAGGTGCCACCGGTGATCAGGATCGTGTTGCCGGTCATCTTCATGGGGGGTCTCTCTCCTTCGCTGGCTGCGGGCCGGTGAACGTCGCGCCCGCAGCCCCGACCGTAGGAGCGCCTGCGCGGAGGCGGGAGAGGAAGGTTTATCCATGGATCGGCGATCCCTGGTTGGGCCGACGCAAAACGGCGACCATGGGGACATGCACAGGAAAGAACTGGCGGAGTTCCTGCGCCGGCGGCGCGAGATGCTGCGCCCCGCCGACGTCGGACTGGTCGAGGGCCGACGCCGGCGCACCCAGGGGCTGCGCCGCGAGGAGGTCGCCCAACTCGCCGGCATGTCCACCGACTACTACGCCCGCCTGGAACAGCGGCGCGCCCCGCAGCCGTCCGTCCAGATCACCACCGCCCTCGCCAGGGCCCTGCGCCTGACACCGGACGAACGCGACCACCTCTTCGCCCTCATCGGCCACAACGCCCCGGCCCGCTTCCAGCACTACGAGCACGTCAGCCCGGCCCTCCTGCGGGTCCTGGAACGCCTGAACGCCGACACCCCGGCCCTGGTGCTGACCGACATGGCCGAGACCCTCGCGATGAACCCGATCGCCACCGCCCTGCTCGGCGACCAGACCCGCCATACGGGCCTGGCCCGCAGCTGCTTCTACCGCTGGTTCACCGACCCGGCCGAGCGCCTGTACTACGTCGAAGAAGACCGCCCGCTCCACACCCGCACCCAGGCAGCTCGCCTGCGGTCCGCGCTGACGGCCGGCAGCGACGTCGACCGGGCCGCCCGTATGGTCGCCGAACTCCACGAAACCAGCCCCGAGTTCGTCCGCGTGTGGGAACTCGGGGAGGTCGCCCGGCGCTATGGGGAGTCCATGACCGTCCTCCACCCGGACCTCGGCCGTATCGACATGGACGCCCAGTACCTGTGCACCCAAGACCGCGCTCAGACCCTGGTGGTGCTGGCCGCCCGCCCCGGCACGGACAGCCAGGGAAAGCTCGAACTGCTCTCCGTCATAGGACACCAGCAGCTCACCCCCTGACCCGGCGCCGCCTTGGGGGCGCGAACCAAGCCGCTGCCCGTCGGTGCCGACCGGCTCGGGGCGCCACCGCTGGTTGGCGCCCGCTTCGTAGCTCCACACTCCCCAGGCCCTCAGGGGCGTTCGAGACGCCCACGATCGGGGGTCTCCGACCGCAGAGAGGTCGCTCCTGTGGAGGCGCATGCGGCGGAGTGTTGGAGGGCGTCCGAACAACAGCATCGGTCACGGTGAGTGAGGGAGCGAGGTAGACGGGAAGTGCGGCAGTGGGTTCGTGCTCTGCTGCCCGGTGGAGTGCCGTTCGGTGAAGGGAGGGTGTCAGTGGCGCCTCCTAGGGTGTGAGTGCTGCGTCGGTCGGTGTCGTATCGCTGGGAACCGTGGGGGAGTGGCGCGTCATGGAGTGGCCGTGTCTGCCGTGGAAGCGGCGGGTTTTCCCGCTGGGGCAGCCTTTGGAGTGGGATCGCTATGGCTGGCCGCAGGCGTCGTTGTTTTCTGGCGCGGTTCCTGGACGGCCGCTGGCTGACGAGCGAGCGGTACCTGTACTCGTCCTGCGGGGTGAGTGGGGCATGGGCAAGTCGTACGCGTTCGAGCAGGAACAGCGTGGCCTTGAGGCCGCGGGTCTTCCTGTGCAGCGGCTCGATCTGGGTAAGTGCGGTACAGACGCGGCTCGCGCTACGGCGAAGCTGGCCGCGCCCCCGGACGGGGGGCCGACTGTCGACGACCTTGAACTGTCCCGCCTGGCCCCAGGCGATGAACCCGGCCACCTCGGGAGTCCCGTTCCGTGCACGATGAACGAGCTGAGCCAGTTGACCGAGTCGAGTCTGCTGAGGCCACTGGGCGACTACCGCTGGGAGTTCGCGCACAAGAGCTACCAGGAGTTCCTCGCCGCCGAGTTCATGCGCCGCCGCCACATTCAGGCAGCTGTGGAGCGTGAGCTGCTGTGGATCGGCGACGGGCCGTCCCGGCACATCCTTCCCGCGCATCAGGAGGTTGCTGCCTGGCGTAGCGACACGAGTACAACGGTGTTCGAAGACCTGCTCCGGGACGATGCCCTGGTCCTGCTCCTCGCCGACTTGGCCCGGCGAACGGACCGAGATCGGGCCCGCGTAGTTGATGCTCTCCTCACCCTGCTCAAGAGTGACGACACCGTCAGGCTCGATAGCGCCTCACTTCACCGCCTGGACCACCCGCAGCTGGCGGAACAGCTACGCCCGTACCTCAAAGCCAGGACAGAGGTGAACCTCCTCTTCGGAGTGGTCCGCATCGCCCGGGCATGCCGCCGGCCCGAGCTGAGCGCCGAATTGCTGATCCTCGCCGAAGACCGAGACGCCCATGCCGAGGTACGGGTGCGGCCCTGACTGGGATCAGCGCGCCAGATGCCGAAGAAGTCCAGCGCATCCGTGCCTTGAGCAAGGACGAGTCCCCCGAGGTCGTCGCTGCGGCGCTCCGACAGTTGTGGCCAACCCACATCGCGCTGGCCGAGTTCTTGAGCAGTGTGCGCGACCCGGATCCACAACTGATCGGCCGTGCCTACATGCTGCGCCGGGAATTCCCGGAGCTCATCAACGTGCCGGAGCTGGATGAAGCCATCACCTGGGCCCGTGACACCCTTTGCGATTCGGAGGACAGTCGAAGCCGTGCTCTTGTGGTGTCCCTTCTCGGCCGCGCCATCACTCTCGCCGGTCAGGAACCGCTATCCGACGCCGTGCTGTCCAATGTGACGGAAGCCTTGCTGGGGCTCGCCGGACAGCATGAATTCCTCTTCAGCCAGGACCTGCACACCCCGTTGCAGGATCTGGCAGAGGCATTGGGCCGGGAGGCTCAGACCAGGCGCAGCCTTGCGGAACTGCTGATCACACGTGCCAGCGCAGAGCAATTCCTCGCATTGCACGTGGGCAGGGTCATCGGTAGCTTGCTTCCTTCGGCCGATGCCCTGTACTGGATGGAGCACTGGGACCTGCTGTCTGCCGCCGATGAGCAAGTCTCGCGCCTGGCTGTTGCATTCCCGCCTCCCGAGGAGCGGACCGTGCTGGAACGGGCTCAGGCCGCCCGAGCCTCTCATCCGACTCTGCGCGCCGCCACCGCCTTCTGGGACAACCCGCCAGCGGAGTCGCCGTGGGAGCGAGAGCACCGCGAGCTCCGAGAGGCGGAGCGCAGACAGAACACCTACGACGAAACCGCCCTTCGCGCGGCGCTCGACGCCGTCCTCACCACTGCGCCGGATCAGCTACGGAGCGCCTGGGCCGGTTGTCAGCGAGCTGCACCACACAGCAGACGGTTCCCCCGCCAACTGGGAAGGCTCATGGCTTGCTGCAGTAACCGAGGCGCCGTCCCGGCCGTCGGCCGGCACCCAGCTGGACGACCTCCTCTCGCGGGCCGCCCTGCATGTGCTGCGTTCGGTCTCGCCCTTGACTGCCGAGAACCTGGTGCCCTACGGCGCCATCGACTTTCGCATCGCCCCCGAACTCACGGCGCTCGCCCTGGTCGATGACCTGTCAAACGTCCGGCTAAAGCCCGCAAGATGGGCTGGATGGACCGTCGCCCTGGCCACCATGCACCCCAGCCCTGGCGTACACGACACTCATCGACGACTGCTACGCATCTGCGGACAAAGGGCCGAAGCAGCACTCACCGGTCTGATCACAGCAGTCCTTGACGGCGTCCACGACGACGTTGCCCGGACCATCGCTCGTACCTGCGCAGAACTGCCGTTGGACAGCGCGCGTCCAGCCCTGCACAGCTGGGCCAGGCAAACGGACCGACGTCCAGAACAGTGGCAGGCCGTTCTGAGTGAGCTCGCGGTCCGCAGGGATGCGGAAGCGTCGCTCCAACTAGCCACCGTGCTCGCCGACAATCCAGCCGATCACGCACCCCACTCACCAGAGCACGTCCGATGGATGCTTGCGGCCGTCGCCCTTCTGCACCTCACGACCTTGCCGCTCGTCTGGCCGCTGATCCGTCGTCGCCTTGATGACCCGGCCATCCTTGATGCTTTCCTTCACGGACTGACACGGATGCCCGCTCCGTCCGGCAGTTGGCCGAATGCCGTCGCCTTGCTCCCTGAACGCGACGTAGCGGACTTCTACCGGTTGCTCGTCGACCAGATCGGGATCGACGCCGTCGTCAACCAGCCCCTGCAATCCGGCTTCATCGGCGACGATGACCGGCTGCGCGACATGGCCCGCACCCTGCCGAACATCCTTGTGCACAAAGGCACCTTGGAAGCCGCCACCGTACTGCGTGCGCTCTCCGAGGAATACCCCGGAATCTGGCAACTGCGTGTAGACGCCCGCGCCGCCATGCGTACAGCCGCCGCCCGATATGCCCAACCTGTCGAACCCGAGCAACTGATCCGCCTCGCCGACACCGCCCAGCTGCGCTGGATCGCGGACGAGCGGCACCTGCTCGACATCGTCCTCGAATCACTTGATCGCTTCGCGAAGGCACTCCATCGCCCCAACGGGTTGATCGTCGCCCTGTGGAACCGTGCACGAGCCGGTGTGAATCACACCGAATGGTGGCCGTGTTGGGAAGAAGACTTCAGCGACGAAGAGACGCGCCAGCCCTGTGGCCTGCGGCGATGGGCAGTCACGGCGCGCTGATGAGCAGGAATAACCTTTCGGCTGTTTCACGCTCGTGCCCGTTGATGCGGCCGGAAGTCCCAGGAAAGTCCCAGAGGACTCCCACTGCTGACGGACACTCTTTCGGCTCTATCCAGGGCTGGGTGGTGCGGTGTGGGCTGAAGCCTGTGCATCGGTGGTCCACCCTGAACGAACGGCAGCGCGTGCTTCTCGAACGGCTCGCATCCGGCGAAGAACCTGGAGCCTGGGCGTCGAGAGACTGGCGCTCACCCTATGCCCTGCGTGATTGGCGAATGGCGAGCCACGGTGCAGGACCGGCCACACCGGGAGCAGGGGTGGCCAGCGACGACGCAGGTCGTGCTGAACATCCGACAATCCATAATCGTCAACCGGGCGCCGCCGGAGTTCCCTCTTGTCGGGGGATGTTCGAGTAAATGAGCCGGGCAGTCATGCCCCCGCCGATCAGAAGGAGGCGGGCATGGACGCAAACGAGCATCACGACGGTGCTACACCAGACCCCGAACAGCCGACGGACCGATCCCCGGCACCGCCCCATGGCGATGGACGGCAGGACCGCGACAGCGCGGTCGCGTATCTGGCGGGCGAGTTCGGTGCGGAGCTGGTGCGCGCCATCCGCACGGGCCTGGCCCAGAGCAACAACTCTGCCCACGGATCCTGGGGCCCGTCCCAGCTGAGCTGGTATGCCTTCGCGACCCAGTACGCGCAGGCACACTGGCCGGGGATAAGACGAGGGACGAGGTCAGCGAGGCACTGACCGCCATCACGATGGCGATGCTGTGGGACCTTCCTGGCCGACCCAACGGGCAGTTGCCGCGCCGTGCCCTGCGGCACTGGGCCTTCGTCGTACCCGGGCCGGGGCAGGGGGAGATGCCAGCGGAGGACCGACTGGTGTTGCAGTGGGTGGCGAAGGCGTCTCGCCCGCTGGTCGACCTGCACGATCCGATCCTGGCGCGGGACGTGCTGGAGTCACTGCGCCGCAAACTGGACGGCGGTGAAGCGGCGGTGGAGACGATGCGCCGCAAACGCAAGGTGCTGGTGCACGCGCTCCAATACGCCGTAGAGCGGGGAGAGCTGGGCAGCCATCCACTGCAGAAGATCCGGTGGCGGGTGCCCAAACCGTCAGTCTCGGTGCACCCGCGGGTAGTGGCCAACCCGCACCAGGCACGGGATCTGCTCAACGCCGTCTCCTACGTCGGCGGCTACTGCAGGGCCCGCGGCCGGCGGCTGGTCGGCTTCTTCGCCGGCATGTACTACGCGGGCCTACGCCAAGAGGAGGCGGTCGCGGTGGCGCTGCCGGACTGCCGCCTGCCCCGCACCGGTTGGGGGCGGCTGATCTTGCATCGCACTCTGCCGCAGGCGGGCAAGCGGTGGACCGACACCGGCAAGTTCCATGACGAGCGCGTGCTGAAGAACCGCCCGCCGGGAGAGACGCGGGTGGTGCCGTTGCCGCCGCACCTGGTGACGCTGTGGAGGGACCACGTCGCCACGTTCGGCACGGCTGACGACGGCCGGCTGTTCTTCACCGAGCAGGGCCGGATCATCACTTACACCACCTACAACCGGGTCTGGCACGAGACCCGCGAACTGGCTCTGCCGCCCGCGCTCACCAGCACCCCGCTCGCGAAACGGCCGTACGACCTGCGGCACTCGGCCTTGTCTACATGGCTCTGCGCGGGCGCGGACCCGGCCGAAGTGGCCCAGCGGGCGGGGAACAGCGTCGAGGTCCTGCTGAGCCGTTACGCGAAGCGTCTGTATGACCGGCAGTCGATCAACAACCAGCGCATCGAAGGGCTCCTGAGCGCCTACGACCAGCCGCCTGAGTCTGATGAACCGGGCGAGGAGCAGCTCTCCTGGCGAGGTACTGCGCCGATGGTCGCCTTACGGAGCCGGTCCTTGCTGGCGACCCTACCGGCGCGGGGCTTGGGGCCATGGCCACCTGAAATCCCGGCGGGCTCTGCCTCTCGTCGATGCTGCCTTACCCGCCGGACGGCCGAGTTCGGAGCTGAGAAGCTGTTGTTTTTCCGGAGTTGAGGACTGCGTTTTCGCTGGTCGGGCGTAGGGTCGGCGGTCCCGTGGGAGTAGTGGCCTGTCGTGCTGTCGCTGCCCGGGAGGTCGTGGATGCCGTCGGTGGTTGGGCTGTTGGAACAGCGTGAGTTGGGTGCTCGCCGTCGCGTGGACGAGCTGAGGGAGGAGGCCGACCGCGTCCAGGCCGAGTTGGCCGTGGCCGAGCGGGAATGGAAGGAGTGGGCCATCGCTCGCTCGCGGGTCGGCGAGGTGCTGGCCCTAGCGGACGAACCCGTGCAGGACCACGCCGGGGCCGGCCGGACCGCGCAGGCCGCCGAGGAGCGGGCCGGAAAGACCGCGCAGGTGCCGGAGGCGGCGAAGACGAAGTCGCAGGTGCCGGTGTGGCGCGAGGGGCCTGGTCGGTTCTGCCGGTGGATTACCAGCGCATTCTCAAGGCTCTCGCGGACCGGGCCCGGCTCCGTCAAGGGTCGCTGACCTGCCAGGAGATGGCCGCGGCGTTCGGCATGGACGTGTGGCGCGCGTGGAAGCACTGCGGTCGAAGGCGAAGCGTCTGGTCGCGCGCGGCTGGCTGGCCGAGCCCGCGCCGGGCCGGTTCACGCTGGCTGCGGGCGTGAGCGGGCCAGGCGGCGGGTCATGAGCAGGATCATCGACCAGTAGACCATCGCTTCGGCGCTGGTGGTGCGGCGCTCGTAGTCGCGTGCCAGGCGGCGGATGCGCATCAGGTGGGCGAAGAGCCGCTCGATGATCCACCGCTTGGGCAGCACCACGAAGCCGCGCATGTCGTCGCTGCGTTTGACGATCGCCAGGACCAGGGCGAGCACGGCCAGGCAGTACTCGACGAGGCTGCCGGTGTAGCCGCCGTCGGCCCAGACCAGCTCCAACTGGTGGTGTGCGTCGGCAACTTGCCGCAGCAGCACGTGGGCGGCGGCGCATCGCCCGGAAGGTCGCCGCGGACCGGGTCATCTCCACCGTGCAGGCCCTTCAGGCACCCCACCACGCCCACAACCCGCCACCCCAACCAATCCCGGCCGCCGGCCACCCCGCCGACGGCCTCAAGCCCAGCCCCGGAATCGGCGATATTCAGCGGCCTCCTAGCGGCGCTGTGGCCACGTGAGATGGATGACCCGCCGGGAAATGCGCCAGCCGTCATCGGTGCGTCGCAGGTCGTCGGCGTAGACGACGCTGGCGACACCGCCGCCCTCCAGCAGGCTCAGACCTTTGGATCGGGCCCGCACCTCGTCGCCCGGGCCCTCCGACACGACGATGTTCGTCGTATGGTGGGCTTTCGCGTGTCCGGGGGCGTTCATGAAGGTCGCGATCGCGTCCAGCCCGACGACCGGGTCGCCGCCGAAGACGCTGCCGTCCCACACTGCGTCTTCGGTGAGGCATTCGCCGAGACGGTCCAGTTCATGGTCGTCCATGATGTGCGCCCACAGCGCCAGGGCCCTGCTGATTTCGACGGTGTCTTGATTCGTGGGTTTCACGTTCGGCTCTCCATTTTGTGCGTTGCTGGATCAGGCCTTGGCGCCGCTCAGCATGGCCAGCACCTGGTCGTAGCCGCCGTTGGCCTCGGCGATTCTCTCCTTCGCCGCAGGAGCCGGGCGCGCCCGGCAGTCTCGACTATGGGGAGGTATCGGCGCGGACGGGAGAGGATCACATATCCATGGACCGACGATCCTCCCCTTCCGGCCACCATGGAGATCGTGCACAAGAAGGAGCTGCGGACCCTAGCGGGAGTGTCCTGGCTAGCTCGATTTCGCGGACTACGAACGGCTCATCCAACACTCCGAATCTCTGATCACCTGGGGCCGCGATCACCCTTATCCAGGCGAATCACCCGCCGGAGTTCCCGAAGAAGCGGACAGCCGACCTCCCGCGAAGCACAACGGGACTGATCGTCTTGGCGTTGGCGGTCACCACCGTCACTGGGAGACCCCGAAGGCGCGGAGCCGAGATCCTCCCACCGCCGTCACGAACCCGTCAGCCCAAACCAGCGAAGCGAGCACATCCGTATCGCCGCCATCAATCAATGGCTCCCCAATCGGTGAGGGCGGGCTGCGCCCGCCCTCACCGGCTTCGAAACCTCGCTAGGACTGGGGAGACGCCCCGGCCGGGACCGCGGTCGCCGTCCAGCTTCTGCAGGGCCCAGCCCGACCGCCGGCGGTCTCTTCACGAGGCAGAGACCGCCGATCCATGGACAAACCTTCCTCTCCCGCCCCTGCGCGGGCGCCCCTACGGTCGAGGCTGCGGGCGCTCACCGCCCCACCGCTACGAAGGAGCGAGATCCCCATGAAGATGACCGGCAACACGATCCTGATCACCGGCGGCACCTCGGGCATCGGCCTCGGTCTGGCCCTGCGCCTGCACGAGGCCGGCAACAAGGTGATCGTCGCCGGCCGGCGCAAGGAACTCCTCGACGAGATCACGGCCGAGCACCCGGGCATCGACGCGCTCGTCCTCGACGTCGCGGACCCCGACTCGATCGCCCGGGCCCGCGAGACCGTGGCGGCGAGCCACCCGGGGCTGAACGTCCTGGTCAACAACGCCGGCATTCAGCTGCTGGAGAACCTCCTCGACCCGGCCGGACTCCAGGCCGCCGAGGACCACGTCACGGTCAACCTGCTCGGCACGATCCGGATGACGTATGCCTTCCTGCCGCTGCTGGTGGGCAATGACGACGCGGTCGTCATGAACGTCACCTCCGCGCTGGCGTTCGTACCGCTCCCGATCACGCCGACCTACAACGCGACCAAGGCCGCGCTGCACTCCTTCTCCGAGAGCCTGCGCATCCAGCTCGCCAGTGCTGACGCCGGCGTCCAGGTGATCGAGGTGGTCCCGCCGGCTGTGCGCACGACCCTGCTCGGCCAGCAGGACAACGAACAATCCATGCCGTTGGACGACTTCCTCACCGAGACCCTCGATCTGCTGCGCGAGAAGCCCGACGCGAAGGAGCTGGTGGTCGAGCGCGCCAGGTTCATCCGCGACGCGGTGGCCACCGGCTCCTACGACGACGTCCTCGCCATGATCAGCCGCAGCTGACCGACCTGAAATGCCCGACGGGCAACAACAGCACGCAGGCGGCGGCCCCGTTGGGCTACATCATGGACAAACGCGAGCTCGACCCGCCTCGGGGAGGTCCTCGCCCAAGACGCGGAACGGTAAGGAAGCGCCTTCGGTTTCGCCCCGGTCGTCGCACTGGAGGCGACCGGCTCCGTCCTGATTGCCGACGGCACGTCGAGCGCCCGTCACACGACGGACATCGCCGTGTCGGCCAGCGAGCGGCGAGGCCCGGGGCCGGTCCGAAGCGTCGGGCGTCCTCGACGGTGGACCGGCGCCGCGGGCCGTCTTCCATGCCGACGGCGTGCGGCGCACCGCCGACAGCCGGCGAATTTCCCAGCGGGTCATGCAAGCCAAGTGACCATCGGGTCGTCTCACTCCGACCGCCCTCGGCGTCGGCCGTATGAGCGGCTTCGCGCGGGCAGAAAAGGAGGGCTCAGCCATGGATCGGCGGTCTCTGGATAGCCGGGCGGGATGCGGCGAGGATGGGGGCATGGACAAGAAGGAACTGGCGGAATTCCTGCGCCGTCGGCGTGAGATGCTGCGCCCCCGCGACGTCGGGCTGGTCGAGGGGCCGCGCAGGCGTACGCAGGGGCTGCGCCGCGAGGAGGTCGCGCAGCTCGCCGGCATGTCCACCGACTACTACGCCCGGCTGGAACAGCAGCGTGCTCCGCAGCCCTCCGTCCAGATCACCGAAGCTCTCGCCCGGGCGCTGCGGCTGACCCTGGACGAACGCGACCATCTCTTCGTCCTCATCGGCCACAACGCCCCGGCCCGCTTCCACCGCTGCGAACATGTCAGCCCGACGCTGCTGCGGGTCCTGGACCGCCTGGACGACTCCCCGGCCCTGGTAACGACCGACCTGGTCGACACCCTCGCGATGAACCCCTTGGCCATCGCGCTGCTCGGCGACCAGACCCGCCACACCGGTCTGGCCCGCAGCGGCTACTACCGCTGGTTCATGGACCCGGCCGAGCGTCTGGTGTATCCCGAGGAGACCCACGAAAGCCACGGCCGCGCCCAGGCGGCACGCCTGCGGGCCGCGCTGACAGCCGGCAGCGACACCCCCCGAGCCGCCCGGATCCTCGCCGAACTCCAGGAACACAGCCCCGAGTTCGTCCGCATGTGGGAACTGCAGGAGGTCGCCCGCTACGGCGACTGCAAGACCATCCTCCATCCCGAACTCGGCCGCATCGACGTCGACGCCCAGCTCCTGTACACCGAGAACCGCGCCCAGACCCTGGTGGTACTGACCACTCGCCCCGGCACGGAGAGCCACAGCAAACTCGAACTGCTCTCCGTCATCGGACACCAACAGCTCACCCCCTGACGTCCTGGACCGGGGACCGGGCCGGGCTCGGCGCGGGAGGGGCCGGACAAGGGCACCCTGGGATGGTGCAGCCCGCACGGCTTTTGCCCTGCGCTCTACGGCCATATATGTCGGCCCCCTGCGATGTCCGGGCTCCGCGCTCAGGCCGCCCCCGTGAACTGGTCTTCTACGACAGTTGCGCATTCTCAAGGCTCTCGCGGACCGGGCCCGGCTCCATCAAGGGTCGCTGACCTGCCAGGAGATGGCCGCGGCGTTCGGCATGGACGTGTGGCGCGCGTGGAAGCACTGCGGTCGAAGGCGAAGCGTCTGGTCGCGCGCGGCTGGCTGGCCGAGCCCGCGCCGGGCCGGTTCACGCTGGCTGCGGGCGTGAGCGGGCCAGGCGGCGGGTCATGAGCAGGATCATCGACCAGTAGACCATCGCTTCGGCGCTGGTGGTGCGGCGCTCGTAGTCGCGTGCCAGGCGGCGGGTGCGCATCAGGTGGGCGAAGAGCCGCTCGATGATCCACCGCTTGGGCAGCACCACGAAGCCGCGCATGTCGTCGCTGCGTTTGACGATCGCCAGGACCAGGGCGAGCACGGCCAGGCAGTACTCGACGAGGCTGCCGGTGTAGCCGCCGTCGGCCCAGACCAGCTCCAACTGGTGGTGTGCGTCGGCAACTTGCCGCAGCAGCACGTGGGCGGCGGCGCGGTCGCCGACATCCGCGGCGGTGACCATCACGCCCAGCAGCAGGCCGAGGGTGTCGACCACGACGTGCCGCTTACGTCCGTTGATCAGCTTGCCGCCGTCGAAGCCGCGGCTGTCCGACCCGACGACGGCGTCCGCCTTGACCGACTGCGAGTCGATCACCCGGCCGACGGCTCCGCATCCCGCCCCAGCCTCTCGCGGATCCTCGCACGCAGCCGGTCGTGGAACTCCTTGACCATGCAGTGGTCACGCCAGCGGCGGAAGAACGCGTATACCCGGTCCCACGGCGGGAAGTCGGCAGGCATCGCCCGCCACTTGATGCCATTGTCGACCAGGTAGCGGATCGCATCGAGTATCGCCCGGTGGCAGTACGCCTCCGGCTGCCCTCCCTGGCCGCGCATCCAGCCGGGCACCGGCAGCAACGGCCGTACCGCCGCCCACTCCGCGTCCGTCATGTCCGTCGGATAACGCGACTGCCGAAACCCATTGTCGGCGGCGTTTCCGAACCGGTGAGCGACAGTCACACTCCAGCGTGACGGAACTGGACTGCCCGTACATCGGCACGGAAGACTGCGGCACCAGAGCCTCCTGATGTTGCTCGGTGATTCGACACCAACGAGCTGTTCAGGAGGCCCTGCTCGTATGCGCCGAGCACCCCGCCACCACCCAATCGGGACTCCCGTTCGATCGACAAACCCCAAGATCGGTACGACAACAGCTACTGAGGATGTCGGCCGAGGAGTTCGGCCAGGCATGTCGAGTGGTGGCGAGGACCACGCGGTCCTGGGGGCGCAGGACGTAGCCGGGGTGGAGGTTCCATATGAGTCCGGTGGGTCGGTCTGCACTGTCATGGGCTGGGGTGGCGGAGAGACCGGGGAGCCGGTCGTCTGGTTCTGTGGTGTCCAGGGCGATGACGCGCCAGGCGCCGGCCCGGAACGATTCGGCGATCGTGCGTCCTTCGAGGTGGGAGTGCCCGGCGACGTTGAGGGCGGCGAAGACCAGCATGCGGCGTTCGACCGGGATGGCTCCAAGGATCTGGCGGCCCATCATGGCTCCGGCGAAGGCGGGGGCGGCGAGGGTGGAGACGCTGCGGCTGCGGGTCAGGGCGCGGGGGTGGGCGGCGCGCAGGGTGCGGTGGACGGCCGCGGCGAACTCGTCGTCGTACAGCCGCAGAGCCACCCTCAGATCGGGCTTGACGGACCGCGCGTACAGGGCGGCTTCCAGGTTCGTGGTGTCGATGCTGGTGAGGGCGAGCAGGGCGTGCGCGCGGTGGATCTTGGCGGCTTCCAGGACGCCTTCCTGGGTGACGTCGCCGATGACGGTGGGCACCCGCAGGCGGCGGGCGACCGGGATACCACGGGCCTCGGGGTCCTCCTCCACACACACCACGGGGATGCCGAGCTCGTTGAGTCGGATAAGCACCCGGGTGCCGATCTTGCCGAGGCCGAGCAGGACGACGTGGCCGGACAGGCCGCGCGGCGGGCGGCGCAGTGCGGAAGCGGTGCGGAAGGTGCCGAGCGCCTCCAGGACGGCCGCGAGCAGCACAGGAAGGAGCAGCAGCCCGGAGAGCCCGGCGAGGAGCTGGAGCACCTGGCGGGCGGTGGGTTCGCCGATCGCCGGATCGTTGATCGCGAAGAGGTCGAGCAGGGTGAGGTAACCGGCGTGCAGTGGATGCTTTTGCTCGCTGGTCAGCCAGGTCGCGACGGCCAGGGCCAGCACGCAGGTCATGAGCCCGGCCACGGCCCAGCGCAGTCGTCGTGAGAACAGCGACCCGAGCGGAGCCCCGCGCGCGGCCAGTCTCCTCGGCGGGCGGATGGCCGCGGAGTGTGTGACCTGTTCCAGGACCACGGTGCCGTGGCCTGTGCTTGTGGCCACGGTGTCGTCGTCGGGCAGCAGTATGGGTCCTTCTCGGCCGCTGGCGTCCGATCCTTCCGCGCCTGCCGGGTCGTTGGTGGTCGATGACAGAAGCGCGAGCGTGCACAGGCCCGGATCGGCCGTCTCGCCGTGGCCGGGCGGAAGGCGCTCGGCGGCGCGCAGCAGCAGCCCGTCGGCCTGGATGACCTTGCTGGTGCCGGCGACGGCGGTGGCCGCGAGGGCGGGGGCGGCTGTGTCCGCGTCCGACAGGACGGTGGTGGAGGTGTCCAGGGCCTCCGGGTCCAGACCGGGGACGGCGAGGGCGGCGGCCTGGTCGAGGAGTTCCTCCAGGTGCTGGCCGAGCTTGCGGTTGTAGAGCCGGACGACCAGCCGTAGCCGGGGGTTGAGGCGGCGGGCGGCCAGCGCGGTGCGGATGTTGGTCTCGTCGTCGTCATGGACCAGTGCCAGCGCGGCGGCCTCGCGTACGCCCGCTTCGGCCAGGAGAGCCTCGGTGAGTTCGGGCGCCTCGACCACCTGGGGGGCGTCCGAAGCCCCGTCGGTGGCCGGGCCGGCCGTACGGTTCATGACGGCTTGTACCCGGCCTAACATCGTCGTGGTCCGCGCCGGTCCGGTGGGGCTGGTCCGGTGTCCGGTCGGGACGACGAGGGTGACGCGCTCCCGGTACACCGCCGTGAGCTCGGCGGCCAGCCGCTCGGCGAGTGCATCGTCACCGCACACGATCATGTGTCCCGGCTGGGGGACCCCTCGCGTCGGCTGTGGGAAGAGGACCATGTCGTCCGTGACCTCCTGGTCAGTGTTCCGGGCGCCTGACAGCGACACCCCGTGTGTGTGAGAAAGCGGGTCATCCGGCCGGCGTCGGGTCGCCTTGGCACGTCAACGTCCCGCCGGTCGGTGGGATCTGCCCTGGGTCGCCCGCGACCGGCCTGGCTTGTTCCCATACGGCGCTCACATCCGGAGCCCCGCGTCGGCCCGGCGCAACTCTCACGCCGCTAGGGCGAGATACGCGGCTGCGGCGAAGAGGATGCCGGGGATGGCGAGCATGCTGCGCTGACCGCTTTCGAGGACGGCCACGTATTGGCTCTGCGAGACCTCGATCCTCCCGCGTTCGTAGGGAGTCGTGTCGAGGACGAAGTACCGGCCGTCCCTGATTTCGGCTGACTGCAGGTTCCCCGTACCGGCCATGCTGACCAGGATCACCACGAGTCCCGAGACGACCAGGCATCCCAGAGCAGCCTGCACCGCGCGGGGCAGGCACCGGAAGGCGAGCCATACCGAGTGGCGGTCCGCTCGCGTCAGGAGTACGCGCACCACGGCAGCTGCGAAGATCGGGAACAGAAGCAGCACGACCGCCGCCGTCAGCCATGGCGAGTCCACCAGTGGCAGCGTCCCTGGCGGCCACGTCAGCGCTGCGAGGATCAGCAGCAAGGTGCTCAGCCCGGCTGCGATTCCCCCGTGCAGCTTGAAACTCCACCCCATACTGCAGAGCCTTGCATGCGCGCCGCTTCAGCTCATTGCCATACCTCGGCAGAGAGGGCCACTCACTGACGGCAAGGATCCTGCCTGGAAGACGACGGTGTTGTGTTCTGTGCCGCCCACGACGGGGCTTTGCGTCCTGCGGTGCACACATCCATGCCCGCCCCCACCGTTACGCAACGCGGCAAGTGAGGTTGTTACGGCACGTTCCCGGCCGGGTGTAGCTGGCCTCCCCCCTTCGAGGACCGCACCGGGCCCGCGACTTGGCCGCCAGGAGGAACACCGCTCGTCTACGGTCACCTGCCACTTGGTGCGCGACTTCCAGTCTGGAGGGTCTCGAAGGTGGGCGGTTCCGAAGTGTGGTGCTGTTGTTCTAGTGCAATAGGAACAATCTGTGTGGGGGAGGCCGATGACAGTCATCCGCCGGTGTGCCTTGACGGCCGCTCCGTTCGGCATTGCCAGCGCCGCCTACGTCGGCATTTTTCTGGCGAACCGTGACCGGTTGCAGGAGCGGATCGCCACTCACTTCTCCGGGGATGGCGGGGCTGACGGCTTCATGAGCCGGACCGCCGCGTTGTGGTTCGGCGGTGGCGCGCTGGTCGGTCTTGGGGTGCTGTTCACCGTACTGACCCTGGTCTCCAAGGAAGGCCCGGGGGCGAGGCTGACTGCCGCCGTCGGCGCCGGCACGGCAGTCACGCTCGGCTATCCGCTGGTCGTCACCGTCCTCGTCAATACGGACGTCCAGGATCCGGCCGGGGTGCAACTGCCGCTGTGGCATGTGGCATGTGGCTGTGCTGCTGCTCGCGGGCGTGGCCACTGGTGCTTTGGCGTGGTGGCTGATGAGTGCCGGGCCGCGCGCTGAGGCCGCGGCACCGGCCTCTTCGCTGCCGTTGGCCCAGGGCGAGTTGCGGCCTGGAGCCGCACCATGATCTCCCGCGCACTGCTGTTCTCGGCCGGCGTCGTCGCGCTCAGCGGGCTGTTCGCCCTGGTGTTCGGCCCCTGGCAGGCTGGACTGCTGCCGCTCGTCCTCGGCCTGACCTGCGTCGCGTTCGCCGGTGTCCGGGTTACCGTCGACCGGCGCGGCCTCACGGTCGCTTCTACGGTCCTGCCCAGGCCGCGGCTGGCCCTGCCGCTCGGCAGAATCGTCAGTGCCAGTAGCGTTCAGGTCAACGCCGTGGGGGACTTCGGCGGCTGGGGCTACCGGGTGCGCCCGAATCGGCGGGGTGTAGTGCTGCGTTCGGGGGAGGCGCTCTCGGTCCGCACTGCGGGGGGACGTGAATACGTGGTCACCGTCAATGACTCGACTACTGCGGCCGCACTGCTCAACAGCCTGGTGAACCGTAACGCCCGGGGGGTGTGACTAGGGATGCTGTTTCGGGTGCTTCCCGGCTCCCCCGTTCCGCTGGGCGAGCAGATCGCCGCCTGTGTACGGGGGGCGATCGCCAACGGCACGGCGGCTCCGGGGGAGAGGCTGCCGCCTGCGCGGGAGGTCGCCCAGTCGCTGGGCGTCAACGTGCACACGGTTCTCCGCGGTTACCAGCAACTGCGTGACCAGGGTCTGATCGAGCTGCGTCGTGGCCGGGGGGCGGTGATCAACGCGGCGCCCGACGTCGCGGACCAGGCCCGGCTCGCCGAGGCCGTGCACGGTCTCATTACCCAGGCGCGTGATCTCGGTTTGTCTGACCAGGAGTTCCTGGCCTTGGTTCACAACAGCCTGTCCGGCGCACCCGTCACCACGCCGCCACCCCGCCCCGGAGTCTGAACGGCTCGCCAGCGCTCCTTCCGCGACCGCATCACCTCCCTGGTCCCAGCCGCCCAGCCGAGGCCCCTGCCCACCGCTCACGTCTCAGCTGACCCTTGTGGAGACACCTCGTATGCTTCCCGCCGTCATCGCATTCGGGATCGCCTTCTTCTGTTTCACGCTGTGGTGCTCCGTCACGGTCGCCCGGATGCGGGACATACCCAAGTGGCGCAGGTTCTTGCCTATAGGTCTCTTCCTGCTGGCCGCTGGAGCGAGCCTGCTACGTGCCTTCGACATCCCTGAAGTGGCGAACACAGTCGCCTCTCCCTTGAATCTGGCGGTCGTATTGCTCTCGCTCGCGGAGATGCGTGGTCGTCGTCGTAGGCGTGAAGCCGGCTTTTCTCCGCAGTGAAGGCTTGTGGCGTTGGGCCATGGGTGACGACCCGGGTGGCTGGTCGGTGGTCAGGGTTCAATCAGGCCGACGCGGATGGCGTAGCGGGTGAGTTCGAGGCGGTCTTTGAGGCCGAGCTTTTGCAGCAGGTTGGCGCGGTGGCGTTCGACGGTCTTGGGACTGATGACGAGGATGTCGGCGATTTCCTGGGAGGTGTGGCCTTCGGCGACGAGTTTGAGGATCTCTTCTTCGCGGTCGGTGATGGCTCTGGCGGGCGGGGACTGGCCTTCGCGGACGCGGTCGAGGTAGTTGCGGATGAGGGCGTTGACTGCGCCTGGGTAGAGGAAGGGTTCGCCGCGCATGGTGGCGCGGCAGGCTTCGACGAGGTCGCGGTCGGCGACGGATTTGAGGACGTATCCGGAGGCGCCGGCGGCGAGGGCTTCGAAGAAGTACTGCTCGTTGTCGTACATGGTCAGCATGAGGATGTGCAGCTCCGGCTGGGTGCGGGAGAGTTCGCGGGCGGCCTGCAGGCCGGTCAGGCGGGGCATGGCGATGTCGAGGATGGCCAGGTCCGGGTGCTGGGTGCGGGCGGCCTCGAGGGCTTCGGCGCCGTCGCCTGCTTCGGCCACCACGGTGAGGTCGGGTTCGCTGTCGAGGATGAGGCGGACTCCGCGGCGGACCAGGTGGTGGTCGTCGGCCAGCAGGATGCGGGTGGGCGTCGCCCCGGGCATGGTCACTGACTCCGGTGGCGGGTGGGGACGGTCAGGCGTACTTCGGTGCCGCTCTCGGGTGCGGGGCCGAGGGTGAGGTCGGCGCCGATGAGCAGGGCGCGTTCGCGCATGCCGCGGATCCCGGCTCCTTCGGCGGCGCCGTCGATGCCGCGGCCGTTGTCGCGTACGCGCAGTTCCACTGCGTCCTGAGTTCGCTGTAGGGTGAGGTCGACGCGGGTGGCGTCGGCGTGGCGGGCGGTGTTGGTCAGGCTTTCCTGGGCGACGCGGTAGAGGACGAGTTCGGCGTTCTCGCCCAGGGGCGGCAGGTCGGGCGCGATGTGGTGGCGCACGGACAGGGACGGGCCGGTGAACTCGGCTGCGAGGGACTTCAGGGCGCTGGTCAGGCCGAGTTCTTCCAGGACGCCGGGGCGCAGGCGGCGGGCGATGCGGCGGATCTCATCCAGGCTGGCACGAGTGGTCTCCTGGACCTGGTGCAATTGCTCGCGTACCGGGTCGGGGGCTTGGTCGGCGACGCGTTTGAGGTCGAGCAGGACGGCGGTGAGGGTCTGTCCGATCTCGTCGTGGAGTTCCTGGGCGATGCGGTGACGTTCGGACTCCTGCGCGGTCAGGGCGCGGGCGGCGCTGGTGGCGCGTTCGGCTTCCAGCCGGTCGAGCATGGTGTTGAACGTGGTGATCAGGTCGGCGACCTCGCCGTGACCGCCGACGGCCGGGCGGGCGCCGGGGCGTAGCAGGTCGGTGGTGTTCATGGCGCGGGCGAGGCGCTGCAGCGGGGCCAGGCCGATGCGCAGCAGCAGGGCGTTGGCGATCAGCATCGCGGCCAGGCCGACGGTGAGGACCGTGGCCTCGGTGAGCAGGACGGGGGTCGAGACGGTGACCGGGCCCAGCAGCAGCGCGGTGGCGGCGACCAGCACCACGGCGTTGAGCAGGAAGATCCTCCAGAACAAGGGCACCGCGTACCGCCTCCCTGATGTGGTCCCCCGCTCCCACTATCGCCTCCGTACACGGACGGTGAAGCCGGCCGGCCGCTGAGGGCTGCCATCGCGCCCAGAGGCGCTCGTCTGCTCCAGCGTGGTCGCTGAGCGGGCGGGCGTCCATCGGGTCTGGCACCCATTCCGGGTCATCGCCTACAGGTCTGACCTGCCCATATTTGGGTGCCAGACCCGATGGTGTGCGCCCCCGTGGGCGGGTGAGGGTGAAGCCAATCCACCATCCCCGGCCCTGTGACCGTCTGCTGCAGCGGCGACCGCTTACGGCGTGGGTCGGCTGCCGCCCTCAGTGCCCGACGGCCATACAGCCATGCTGGCCTGCCGTTTCCGCCTTCCGTGAGCACAGGTGCGGGGTGCGGTGCCTGGCTGGGCGGCACAGGGCGGCGGGTCTGTCGGATCACGAGAGGGGAGCCCGCCCCGATGTACGCAGTGCCACAGCGGCATGGCCACACCAAGGCGGTTTCCGGCCCGGTCCTGCTGGTGCTGCGCCTGCGTCGCGCGGCAGCCGTGTGGGTGCGCCGCCTTGCGGGCGCCGAAACGGCCGGGACAGGCCGGTGCGGCGCGCGGGAGGGGACGCGGTGAGCGTCACGGCATGGCTGGCGGTAGCGGTGTTCGCCGCCGTCTACATGCTGATCGCGACGGAGTGGGTGCACCGGGTCGCCGCCGCGCTGGGCGGCGCGGTGGTGATGCTGCTGATCGGGGCGACCGACGCCGAGCACGCGTTCTTCTCCGAACACGCGGGCATCGACTGGAACGTCATCTTCCTGCTGCTCGGCATGATGCTGATCGTCGCCGTGCTGAAACGGACCGGGATCTTCGAGTTCTTCGCGATCTGGGCGGCGCGCCGGGCCCGTGGCAGACCGTACCGGCTGATGGTGCTGCTGACCGTGGCGACGGGCGTGCTGTCCGCCTGGCTGGACAACGTCACCACCGTGCTGCTGATCGCGCCGGTGACCATCCTGGTCTGCCGACGGCTCGGGCTGCCCGTGGTCCCCTGTCTCATCGCCGAGGTGATGGCTTGCAACATCGGCGGAGCCGCCACCCTGATCGGGGACCCGCCCAACATCATGATCGGCTCCCGTGCGGACCTGTCCTTCAACGACTTCCTGATCCACATGACGCCCATCGTCGTCGTGCTGATGATCGTGTTCGTGTCGATGAGCCGGGTGATGTTCCGCGAGGCGTTCCGCTACGACCCCGAGCGCGCCGCGTCCGTCATGGAGCTGAACCCCAGGGAGGCCATCAAGGACGTCCGGTTGCTCATCGTGAGCGGCGTGGTGATCACCGCCGTGATGACCTGCTTCGTGCTGCACACCTGGCTGGGTCTGGAGCCGTCGGTGGTGGCCATCAGCGGCGGTCTGCTGCTGCTCGGCGTCTCCCGGCTCGCTCCCGGTGACGTGGTCAAGTACGTGGAGTGGGAGACCCTGGCGTTCTTCACCGGGCTGTTCGTCATGGTCGGCGCGATGGTGCAGACCGGAGTGATCGGCGACCTGGGACGGGCAGCGGCCGACGCGACCGGCGGCAATCTGCTGGGGACGGCGATGACCCTGGTGTTCGGCTCCGTCGTGCCCTCCGCGGTCATCGACAACATCCCCTTCGTGGCATCGGTGAGCCCGATCGTGGCCGAGATCGTGGCCTCGTCGGGCGGGCCTGAGGAGGCGGGGGTGCTGTGGTGGGCCTTCGCACTCGGCGCGGATCTCGGCGGGAACGCCACGATCATCGCTTCCTCGGCCAACGTCGTCGTCATCGGCATCGCCGAACGCGCAGGGCACCACATCTCGTTCTGGCAGTTCAGCCGCTACGGACTCATCGTCACCGCCGTCACCGTCACCATCGCGGCCGCGTATGTGTGGCTGCGCTACTTCGCTCTGGTGTGATCGTGATGCCCCGCCCCCGCAAGGAGACCAGATGGACCGCACCGCCGACCGCCACACCTGCCCGCCGCCCCGTGCCGGGAGGAGGAAGCCGTGGCCGGAACCCATGACAAGCGGCTCCGCGAGATCGAGTCCCGCCTGCACCGCGAGGACCCCCGGTTCGCGCGTGCCCTCGGTGCCGGTCGCCCCTGTCGGCCGCGCGAATACCGGCACACCCGGGCCTGGCTGCTGCTCGCCGTTGCCCTGGCCGTGCTGGGCACCGGCATCACGCTGGCGCACGGGCTGCTCATCGCCGTCGGCCTGGTCCTCGCCGGTATGGCCGGGGAACTGTTCGACCCCCAGCGTGACGCGCGCAGACACCGCAACCCTCCGCCCCGGTCCTGACCCCAGCGGCCGTCGGACTGCTGCTTGATGACATGAGGACCGATCGATGACCCTGTCCGAGCTGTACCTGACGCTGCTGATCGGCGGCACGGTGCTGCTGGCCAGCATCGCCGCCGCCCGCGCCGCCCACCGCATCGGCCTGCCCAGCCTGCTGCTGTTCCTCGCGGTGGGCGTCATCGCCGGCGAGGACGGGCTCGGCCTGGAGTTCGACGACGCCCAGCTGGCCCAGGCGCTGGGCACCGCCGCCCTGGCGGTCATCCTCGTCGAGGGCGGTCTGACCACCCAGTGGAGCGACGTCAGGCGCCTGCTGGCCTCCGCCGGCGTGCTCGCCACCGCGGGCGTGGCCGTCTCCGTCGTAGTGACCGCCGCCGGCGCGCACTGGCTGCTGGGCATGAACTGGCACCTGGCCCTGCTGCTCGGTGCGATCGTCTCCTCCACCGACGCCGCCGCCGTCTTCGCCGTCCTGCGCTCGCTGCCGCTGCCGCAGAAACTGACCGGCCTCGTGGAGGCCGAGTCCGGCTTCAATGACGCCCCCACCATCATCCTGGTCCTGGTCTTCTCCACCGCCACCGCCGACCTGCCCGGCCCCGCCCCCCTCATGGGCAACCTGCTCTACCAGCTCGCAGTCGGAGGCACGCTCGGTGTGCTGATCGGCCGCCTGGGCGCCGCCGCGCTGCGGCACATCGCGCTGCCCGCCACCGGCCTGTACCCGCTGGCCACCGTCGGCTTCGGCATCACCGCCTTCGCCGCCGCCGGAGCGGTCAACGCCAGCGGCATCATCGCCGCCTACCTGTCCGGCCTCGTCCTGGGCAACGCCAAACTGCCCCACCGCGCCGCCACCCGCTCCTTCGCCGAAGGCGCCGGCTGGCTGGCCCAGATCGGCCTGTTCGTCATGCTCGGCCTGCTCGTCAACCCCAGCGAACTGCCCTCCGCGATCCTCCCGGCCCTCGTCGTCGGCCTGGTCCTGCTGCTGGCCGCCCGCCCCGTCTCCGTCCTGGCCTGCCTGCTGCCCTTCCGCATCCCCTGGCGCGAGCAGGCATTCATCTCCTGGGCCGGCCTGCGCGGCGCGGTCCCCATCGTGCTCGCCACCTTCCCCATCGTCGCCGGAGTCACCGGCGCCCGCGACGTCCTCAACATCGTGTTCGTCCTCGTGGTCCTGTTCACCCTCATCCAGGGCCCCACCCTGCCCGCCGTCGCCCGGCGCCTGGGCCTGACCCGCCCCGGCGCGCTGCGCGATGTCCAGGTCGAGACCGCCCCCCTCGACGTACTGGACGCCGACCTGCTCACCGTCACCATTCCGCCCGGCTCCCGGCTGCACGGCGTCGCCGTATTCGAACTCCGGCTTCCGCCCCCGACCGTCGTCACCCTGATCGTCCGCGACGGCACCACCCTCGTCCCCGACCGCGACACCGTGCTGCGCGTCGGCGACGAGCTCCTGCTCATCACCACCCCCGAAACCCGGGAAGCCACGGAGCGCCGGCTGCGGGCCATCGGTCGACGCGGCAAACTCGCCCGCTGGCTCGGCGAACACGGTGCCCCCGAACCGGAGCCCGCCACCCCGGCACGGACCGAATGACGCCCCACAGATTGCAGCCGGCAACCCAGTCGACTCCGAGTGCGCAGCTTCAAGTGGACAATCGTTCGGTTAATTGCCGCGATCTCTGCACCCTCGCTGCCGTTCTGCAATCGATTGCTCCCTATGCGTCATTAGTCGTGCGGTATGCTTCTTTACCGAGCCTTGACGCTCCGTTGAGCGGCTGTTCGCTCATTCTGTGGGGTTTGTTATCCAGAGTTTCTGGATCTCGGTGCGATGGGGGGCGTGACATGGATCGAGTTGTCCGGGCCGTTGATGTGCCCGCAATCGCTCGTGACAGCGTGCCTGAACGGGACCGCGCCGTTTCCAGCGCCTGATCCGCCGGTCCGACGCACGCACCAGGTGTTGCGCGACGGAACGCAGACCGCCGCCCGGTCAGACACTGACCTGCTTGTGTCCCGTGGCACCCCAGTACGCCGAGCCCCACCCGGTCATGCCTACTCGGCCTGACCCAGCACTGCCTGCGCCGGGCCGTATCGCCGACCTCACCGACAGCGCCCGCGCGCCGCCCTTAGCCAAGAAGGCACTGACGCCGTCGCCGAACCGAACCGGAGGAGACGCCCGTGCACAACACCACCGCCATGCTCATCGAACTCGGGGCCATCATCCTCGCCCTGGGCCTGCTGGGACGCCTCGCCGGACGAGTGGGCTTTTCCCCCATACCCCTCTACCTCCTGGCCGGACTCGCCTTCGGCCACGGCGGCATCCTGCCCCTGCAGGCCAGCGAGGAGTTCACCGCCACCGGCGCCGAGATCGGCGTCATCCTGCTGCTGCTCCTGCTCGGCCTGGAATACAGCGCCTCCGAACTCGTCACCAACCTCAAGACCCAATACCCCTCCGGCGCGGTCGACTTCGTCCTCAACGCCGTGCCCGGCGCCATCGCCGCACTACTTCTGGGCTGGGGTCCGGTGGCCGCCGTCGCGCTGGCCGGCGTCACCTGGATCTCCTCCTCCGGCGTCATCGCCAAGGTCCTCGGAGACCTGCGCCGGCTCGGCAACCGCGAAACGCCCGTCGTCCTCGGCGTCCTCGTCATCGAGGACCTCGCCATGGCCCTCTACCTGCCGATCCTCACCGCCCTGCTCGCCGGCGTCAGCCTGGCCGGCGGCACCGTCACCCTGCTGATCTCCCTGGGCACGGTCGGCGCCGTCCTCTACCTCGCACTGCGCCACGGGCGGCTGATCAGCCGCGCCGTCTCCTCCGACAACGCCGAAATGCTCCTCCTGGTCGTCCTCGGCCTCACCCTGCTGGTCGCCGGCGTCGCACAGGAACTCCAGGTCTCCGCGGCCGTCGGCGCCTTCCTCGTCGGCATCGCGCTGTCCGGCGAGGTCGCCGAAGGCGCCAGCAACCTCCTCACCCCGCTGCGGGACCTGTTCGCCGCCGTCTTCTTCGTCTTCTTCGGCCTGTCCACCGACCCCGCCGACATCCCGCCCGTCCTCGTCCCCGCTCTCCTGCTCGCCGTCGTCACCGCATGCACGAAGGTCGCCACCGGCTGGTACGCCGCACGACGCGCCGGAATCCACGGTGCGGGCCGCTGGCGCGCCGGCGGCACTCTCGTCGCCCGTGGCGAGTTCTCCATCGTCATCGCCGGACTCGCCGTCGGCGTCGAGCCCCGCATCGGGCCACTGGCCACCGCCTACGTCCTGATCCTCGTCATCGTCGGCCCGCTCACCGCCCGCTACACCGAGCCGCTCGCCCGCCGCCTCACCCGCCGGTCCACCACGCCGGCACCAGTCTCCGCCCCCGTCGATGCGGAGCGGGCAAAGTCCCACGCCCAGGTCTGAGCACCGTCCGTGGGTCCGGTCGGCGAACACCACACCGGGCCCGCAGGGGACCCGCAACCCGGCAACTGGCAACTGGCAGGAGGGGCACATGACCGCGCACGACACACTTGGCGAGTTCCTCGACGGCTACGTCCAGATCCTGGCGGAAGCCTCCACCACTGGCCGCCGCCTCACCCGTGACGAACTGCAATCCCGCCGCGATCTCGGCACGAAAGCCGCAGCGTCGGGCTACGGATGGCGTGTGCTGGTGCGCGAACATCTCACGGCCAGCCGCACCGGCTGGCCCACCGCAGCCACCCCGGACAGCGTCCTGTCCGTCATCGCACAGGCCATCGACGCCTTCGCGGACGGATACGAGCGCGCACAGCGTCTCGTCATACGGCAAGAAGAAGCGGCCAGACGCGAGTTCATCGACGACCTGCTCCACGGACGCGGCGACTCCGGGCACCTCGCCGCACGCGCCGAACAGTTCGGACTGCGCCTGTCGCGCGCCCACGCCGTGGCCGTCGCCGAAGGCCCCGCCAAGTACGACGAGACCGACCCCGTCCCCCGCCAAGTGGAGGACGCCCTGTTCGGCCGCTTCGAGAACCGGCGGATCCTGTTCACCACCAAGGACGGACGGATGGTCTGCATCGCCCCCGGCGACCAGGGCGACGTCCTGACCCACTTCGCCAAACAGGCCCATGCCGCCACCGACGGCGGCCAGGTCGCCATCGGCCGTCCCCGGCCCGGCGCCGTGGGGATCGGACACAGCTACGAAGAGGCCCTCAACGCCCTCGACGTCGCCCAGCGCATGGGATTCGAGGACCCGCTGCTGCGTGCCGCCGATCTGCTGGTCTTCCCTGTCCTGGCCCGCGACCGGCAGGCGCTGATGGACCTCGTACGCAGCACCCTCAGCCCGCTGGAACGAGCCCGCGGTGGAGCCCAGCCCCTCCTCGACACCTTGACCGCCTACTTCGACACCGGCTGCGTGGCCGCCGAAACCGCCCGCCGGCTCTCACTGAGCGTAAGGGCCCTGACCTACCGCCTGGAACGCATCCACACCCTGACCGGCACCGACCCCACCGCCCCCGCCCACCGCTACACCCTGCAGACCGCGGTCATCGGCGCCCGCCTGCTCGACTGGCCGACCAGACCCCTGTGATCCACAGACACCCCAAGGCCACCGCCTGACCGACGGAGGCATCGCCGGCACAGTCGGCAAGGGGTGTGCCGGAGATCCCCCTCGGCAATACACGAGATTCTGACGTAAGCGCCCACCTGGCGAGTCCCGTGTTTGCCCGCGCCCTGGAGGATTCCGCGTAGGCGCTTGCCCCGCGCGACTCGGAACTGGAGCGGCCGGGTGAGAAGCACCGTCGGCGCCCAGGTGTCGGCCGGCAGTGGGGGTCGGGTACCGGCGGAAATGGGTGCTGGGCCCGATAGTGATGCCGCAAGGCTGTGTGTGACAGTGGCATGGACCCTTATGTGTCGGTTCCCCGGGAGGAGGAGCCATGACGCAGCCCGGCACCGATCCGCTGCACGAACTTGCGGCGCAGACGCCGCGAAGCGATCCTCAGTTCCCCCGCGGTCTGGAGACCAGTACGCCCACGCCAGCCGCGCGGATCCCGGCGACGGAGTGGCCCGGCCTTGGCGCTGGTGGCCCTCACTGCGGCGATGCGTCCCATGGTCATCGTCACCGCTCCCGTCCTGGACGGCGTCGCCTACCGCAGGCGCGCACCGCGGCTGACGTGCTGGGACCGCGCAGTGTCCTGACGTACCCGGCGCCCGGTGGTCCGGCACCGCTAACGCGGCCTTCAGCTGCCCGTATGTACCCCCGCCGGTCAGGGCAAACCCTTCAACGATCAAGAACCACGGCTCCCGTGTCTGTTCTGCCCGGCGTTACGGCGGGTAGCTCGGTGGGGAAGACCCCTGTAAGGAGGGCGATTTGATGCCGTGGTTCGTATGGCTGCTCGCCGCCGGGGTGCTGGGTGCCGCGGAGTTCTTCACCCTGACACTGGTCTTCGGGTTGCTGGCGGGCGCTGCGTTGGTGGCCGCCGTAGTCGCAGGTGTGGGCATCGGCGTTCTCGGCCAGCTCGTCGCCTTCGCGATAGCAGCGGCAGCGGGTCTCGTCATCGTCCGTCCCATCGCGCTGCGGCACATGGCACAGCAACCCCTCACACGCGAGGGCAGTGACGCGCTGATCGGCAAGCGGGCCGAGGTCATGCAGGAGGTCACCGCAACCCACGGCCTGATCAAACTCTCCGGCGAGGAGTGGTCCGCCCGCGCCCTCGACGAGAGCCATGTGATACCCGTCGGAGCGCTGGTGGACGTCATGGAGATCGAAGGCGCCACAGCCATCGTCTACCCCCGCGAGCTCCTTCCGTGAACGGCTGAACACAGCAACGGAGGCACACTGTGGATCCAGTTGTCATCCTCACTCTTGTGGCGGCCATCGTCGTCGTCTTCCTCGTGGCCTCCACTGTGCGGATCGTCCCGCAGGCGCGCCGCTACAACATCGAGCGGTTCGGCCGATACCGCCGGACGCTGCAACCCGGCCTGAACTTCGTCGTGCCGGTGGCAGACCGCATCAACACCAAACTCGACGTGCGCGAGCAGGTCTATTCGTCCGACCCCAGGCCGGTGATCACCGAGGACAACCTCGTGGTGAACATCGACACCGTCCTCTACTACCAGATCACCGACCCACGGGCGGCGGCCTACGAAGTCGCCGACTACCTCCAGGCGATCGATCAGCTCACCGTGACCACGCTGCGCAACGTCATCGGCAGCATGGACCTGGAGGAGACGCTCACCTCGCGCGAGGAGATCAACTCCCGGCTCCGCGCCGTCCTCGACGATGCCACCGGCAAGTGGGGCATCCGGGTCAACCGCGTCGAGATCAAGGCCATCGATCCACCGCACACCATCAAGGAAGCGATGGAGAAGCAGATGCGGGCCGAGCGTGACAAGCGCGCGGCCATCCTGCACGCCGAAGGGGAGCGGCAAGCCAAGATCCTTACCGCGGAAGGCACGAAGCAGAAGGACATCCTGGAGGCGCAGGGCACGCAACAAGCCATGATCCTGAGGGCGGACGGCGAGGCCAAGGCGGTGGAACTCGTCTTCCAGGCCGTCCATCGCAACAATGCCGACCCGAAGATCCTGGCCTACAAGTACCTCGAGACGCTCCCGCACCTGGCGAGCAGCGACAACAACACGTTCTGGGTGATCCCGGGCGAGCTGACCGAGGCGGTTCGGACAGTCACCAGTGCGTTCGGTGATCAGTCGACGGCGGGCCCTCCCCAACCCGCGCAACCCGAGGAAGCAGCCACCGCCGACGCCGACGACACGTCGCACGAAAGCCGGGTTCCAGAGCTCGATGCAGGCTCGGCGGTTTCGCTCGACGCCGCGGCGGCTGCCGACGAGGCCGAGAAGCAGGCCGCCGCCGCAGTGAGCGACGCCAAGGCGGAGGCAGCAGCCGCGATGTCGCCCCAGGTGCCGCGCCGGGGGCAGACGTCCGGCGACTGAGCCCCCCCGCGGGCTGTCGCCAGGACCGCCGTGACGCCACGGGCTAGGACCCGCTGCGGCGCGCCGCAGACCTGTCGGCCTTCCCCCTCCTGGCTCGCGACCGGCAGCCGCTCCTGATCTCCGCCTGGAACGCGTCCACACTCTGACCGGCACCGACCCCACCGACCCGGGCCACCACTACACCCTGCAGACCGCGGTTATCGCCGCCCGCCTCCTCGACTGGCGGACCAGACCCCTGTCATCCACAGACCGGTCCGCCGAGGGGAATCCCCGGCGGCCCCTCCCCCCACGGCGCATCCGATGACTGGTGGAGGCGACGCCGGTACACTCGGTAGTGATGCGCCCGGAAGTCCGGTCGGCAGTTCACGAGATCTCGACTACGAGCCGACTCTGGCGAGTCCTGGGCATGCGGCAGGTGTAGCCCGCACCGCCGAGTTCGCGGCTTCACTCCTCCGGGTCGGCTGAGAAGAGGAGACCGCGCATGCGAGCACGTGACCTGGCCGAGCCGTATCCGGCGGTCTCCGCCGACGACGATGCGGTGACGGCGGCCCGCTTGTTCGTCGAACGGCGGCTCCCAGCGTTGCTGGTCCTCGATGCCGATCAGCGGCCGTACGCGATCGTGCCGGGATCGCAGCTGCTGCGCGTCGTGCTCCCGGACTACGTTCTGGAGGATTCCGCGCAGGCCCTTGCCCTTGACGACTCCGAGCTGGAGCGGCTGGCAGAGAAGCTGGAGGGACTCACCGTCGCCCAGTGGCTGCCTGGCCGCCGCACCCTGCCGACCGTCGTCGGGCCGGATACGGGTGTCGCACAGATCGCCGCGCTGATGATCCGTACGCACACGCCGCTGGTAGCGGTCGTCGAGAGCGACGGCCAGGAAACGCGGACGGTGGGAGCGATCACGGCAGCCCGGCTGATGGAACACTTCCTCACCCAGGGATGAAGCAGGCCGTCCGGCTGCGAACGCGGGTACTCCTCCCATTGCGGCGACGGCGACCACCTCCCCGCCCTACGGCGGCCCTGCGCAGTTCGTCCGGCTGCGCCGCCGGGACGCCATACGCCAGGCCAGATAAACGAGGCTCACCGGCCACCACACGACCAGCACCGTCAGGGTGAGGGCACTGGAGACGGGATGCAATTCCGTATCCCGCCGCCAGGCTGCACTGAGCCGCAGCATCCCGGGCAGGTTCCGGGCGATACCGACGACGCCGCCGAGGTAGACGGCCAGGGCGGCGAGGACCAGGACTGTGTCCCAGTCGGTCAGCGCCGCCCAGCCCTCCTCACTCATGACCGGCCGACCGCGTCCTGGTCGCCCACCGCGGTCTGCGCCTTCGCGAGCGGCCCCTGAGCCGTCGGGGAGGGCTTGCCCCACCGAGCGGTCAGACGCAGGGCCACGGGCTCGGTGTAACGAGCGGTGAGCGGACCGAGGATCACCAGGATGAGCACGTACGCCGTGGCCAGCGGACCCAGGGACGGCTCGATCCCGGCGGTGACCGCAAGCCCCGCGATCACGATGGAGAACTCGCCCCGCGCGACCAGCGTGCCGCCCGCCCGCCACCGGCCCTTGGCCGAGACACCGGCCCGCTTGGCCGCCCAGTACCCGGTGGCGATCTTCGTGCCGGCAGTGACGACAGCCAGCACGAGCGCGGGCACGAGCACCGGCGGAATGCTGGACGGATCGGTGTGCAGACCGAAGAAGACGAAGAACACCGCGGCGAACAGGTCCCGCAGCGGCGCGAGCAGGTTGTGCGCGCCTTCGGCGACCTCACCGGACAGGGCGATGCCGACCAGGAACGCGCCGACGGCGGCGGAGACCTGCAGTTCCTGCGCGATGCCGGCGACCAGCAGGGTCAGCCCCAGCACCACCAGCAGCAGCTTCTCGGGATCGTCGCTGGAGACGAAGCGCGAGATGTGCCGGCCGAACCGCACCGCCAGCAACAACACCAGCCCGGCCACACCGAGCGCGATGGCCAGCGTGACGCTGCCCGCCGCCAGACTCGTCCCGGCCAGCAGCGCGGTGATGATCGGCAGGTAGACGGCCATGGACAGGTCTTCCAGGACCAGGATGCTCAGGATCACCGGCGTTTCCCGGTTGCCCAGCCGCCCCAGATCACCGAGCACCTTGGCGATCACCCCGGAGGAGGAGATCCAGGTCACCCCGGCCAGCACGACGGCAGCCACCGGCCCCCAGCCCAGCAGCAGCGCCATCGCAGCCCCGGGCAGGGCGTTGAGCGCGGCATCGACGAGACCGGCCGGGTACTGGGTCTTGAGATTGGAGACCAAGTCGCTGGCGGTGTACTCCAGGCCCAGCATGAGCAGCAGCAGGATCACGCCGATCTCGGCGCCGATCGCGACGAACTCCTCACTGGTGTCCAGCGGGAGCAGTCCGCCCTGGCCGAAGGCCAGCCCGGCCAGCAGATACAAGGGGATCGGTGAGAACTGGAAGCGTCCGGCGAACCGGCCCAGCAGCCCCAGACCGAGGATGATCGCGCCGAACTCGATCAGGAAGATGGCAGACGAGTGCACGGGCGGTCACTCTCGCCCGAGTATCTCGGCGGCAGCCTCCACGCCCTCGCGGGTTCCGATCACGATCAGGGTGTCGCCGCCGGCCAGCCGAAAGTCCGGCCCCGGCGAGGGGATCGCCTCGGCTCGGCGCAGCACGGCCACGATCGAGACACCGGTCTCCGTGCGCATCCGGGTCTCGCCCAGCACCCGCCCGTTCCAGTGCGACGTGGCGGACAGCTCAATCCGTTCCGCCACCAGCCCCAACTCGGTCGTCGACAGCAGACTCGGGCTGTGATGCGCGGGCATCAGCGCGTCGATGAGCGCCATCGCCTCCCCGGCGGCCAGCCGCACCGACAACGCGCACGCGTCCGGATCGTCCTTGCGGTACGCGCTCAGCGTCCGTGACCCGTCCCGGTGCGCGACCACGGACAGACGGCGCTGCTCCCGCGTGGTCAGGTCGTAGCGCACCCCGATCCCCGGTAGCGGCGTACTGCTCATACGCGCAGCGCCCACGGCTGTCCTCCTGTCTGACTGACTTGTTTGACTGTTTCTTTGCAAAGCCGTCGGTGCCACCCTAGCGAGCACCCAGAAACCGCTTCACGGAGCCCGGCAGACGGCCCGGTGAAACAATCCGTGCTCAGGGTCAACACGCCGCAGCCGCCGGTATCTCCGGGGGTTGTTTCGCAGCGGCGTAGGGGAAGACCGGAAGGAAGAGACAGATGATCGAGTGGGTGTCCATCGGCACCGGGGCCAGGCCCGTCCCCCAGCCCGTCGCCACGCCGCTGGTGTGGGCAGGTGCCTTCGGCGGAGCGCTGCTGCTGGTGGCACTCCTCAACGCTCTTGTCGGCACGGACCGGCCTTCGCTCGCGCTGGCCGGGCTTTCGCTCCTGGCCGCGCTGCTGGGTCTCTGCGCCCGTTTCACCGCGGCCCCCGGCACGGCCGTACTGTGCTGGCTGTTCCTCAACGGCTTCGCCATCCCGCCCGCCGGCACCCTCACCTGGGCGGGGCACCGCGACACGTTCTGGCTCGCCTGCCTGCTCGCTGCGGCTCTCGTCGGTACGGCGCTGGCCCGCTTGGTCCACGCCCGCGCCGCCTACCGCCGTATCACCGAGGGTGTTGCGGCGGCAGAGCCGGGCGACGGGCGGGGCTACTCCTGACCGGCGTCTGGCGGTGTACTCGAAGAACGGATGGCGTTGCCTCAGCTGAAGGGCAGGTACTGCGCTATCACCTGGAGCGCTTTTTCAGGGCGTACACCACGACCTTGCGCTCCGGGATGCGGCGCCGCGGCGGACCCTGGCGTGGTAGGGCAGAGGGCCGCGGAGAATGGTGTCTCCGCGGCCCTCGGTTGCGTGCACGCCGGGTCAGTGGCTGCCGGTGAGTTCGCCGCTGAGTGTCTTGTGGATGCGGGCGCTGGGTTCGTTCAGGCCGGTGATCTCGACGGTCTTGCCGCGCTGGGCGTACTTGGTCTCGATGGCGTCCAGGGCGGCGACGGAGGAGGCGTCCCAGATGTGGGCCGCTGACAGGTCGATGACGACCTTGTCGGGGTCGGTGGTGTAGTGGAACCGGCCGACGAGGTCGTTGGAGGAGGCGAAGAACAGCTCGCCGGTGACCCGGTAGACCACGGTGGCTACCGCCACGCCGACGGCACCACGGACGGGGCACCGAGCGTGGCGGATCTGCGCCGGTGCTGGGCTCGCGGCACTCTTCCTCGCGGCGGCACTCGGCCACCTGACCCGGACGGAGGCGACTCCAGGTCGCCTTCTCCCAGCTACAGGAATCAGCACATCTCCCGTAATCAGATGCCATCCCAAACATCTGACGATCCCCACCCGTCAACCCTGCGTGACCTGGGTGCGCCCGCGCTGGGGGATGTTCGAATGGATATTTCGAGCAGCCGTGCCCCGCTGATCAAAAGGAGGACGGGCATGGACGCAAACGAGCATCAAAACGGTGCCACTCCGGCCCCGCACAGTCGGCGGACCGATTCTCGGCGCACGACATGGTGATGGACGGCAGACCCGCGACAGTGCGGTCACGGACATGGCCAGCGAGTTCGGCGCGGAGCTGGTGCGGGCCATCCGCGGGGGCCTCGCCCAGGGCGCCAGCCCTTGGACGGTCCTGCGGACCGTCCAAGCTGAGCTGGTATGACTTCGCCACCGAGTACGGGGCCTAGCAGCTGCTGCTGGGTGTCCCGCGCCTGTCGGCGCGCGAGTCCGGGTGCCGGTGTGCCGGTCACTGGGGAAGTAGCAGGACCTCATCCGTGTAGTCGATGGTGACCCGCCCGAAGTCGCTGAGGACGTCGGAGCCGAGCAGGCCCTCGATGTTCTGAGTGCCCTGTGCTTCTGGCATGTCAATGACTATGGCGTCGGCCGCATCGAGGGGGATCTGCCCGGCCTTCCAGCTGCGTACCTCCACCACGGGCACGCGGTCGGTGCCGATGACGCCGCTGATGGGCCGCCGTTCCCCTGTCCTGGGTAGGTTCAGTTCGCGGGCGACGTCATCATCGACGGCACTCGCTGAGGCGCCGGTGTCCAGTACGAACGTGAAGGGTCCCTCGCCTTCGATGGTCACGGGCACGAAGGCCATCGTCTGCCCGGCCCGTTCGATAACCGTGAGGGGGATGCGGCGGGTGTCGGTCGGGTCTTGCGATTGTGCGGCGGAACCGGTCGGATCGTGAGCGCATCCCGCCATGAAGGCGGCTGTCAGGCACAGCGCCGCACTGCGTGTGGCGGGGCGCTTGAGGGGGAACATGGCAGCGCCTCCTCGGCTCCTCGCGGATTCTGCCTGGGTCCCCTTCCATGCTGAGGCAAAACACGGCGGCCGGTCAGTGCGGTTGCACGGACATCGCCGCCATCAACAGCTACCAGCGGCGACCGCACGGCCTCGGCCTTCCTCGGTATGCGCGAGGTTGATGCGTGGCCTGACGCGCGGAAGCTCGTGCTCGGCACCTGACGACCGGCGCCATGTGCGCGGCTCGGAGAGCGCCCGGCTACCGGACAATTCACACGTCCGGGCGCCTATGGGAAGCGCCGGGCTCCGCATGGTGGTTTCTGCGTTCCAGACGGTTGATGGCGGGGGTTGCCATCGCTCCGTGCAGCATCACCGAGACCACCACGGTGAAGGCCACCACGGCCCACAGTTCGCGCCCCAGTCCGCTGAAGGAGTTCTGCCCCAGCGCATAGGACAAGTAGAAAAGCGAGCCAATCCCCCGGATACCGAACAGCGATACGACAACGCGCTCCGGTCGCCTAGTTGTGCTCTTCACCTGAGCCAGCCATCCGGTGAGAGGCCGGACGAGCAGCAGCACCAGGACACCGACGGCCGCCCCCCTCAGAGTCAGGGCGGACAAGGCGCCGGCGGCGAGGTACCCGCCGAGCAGGAACAGCAGAAGGGCGGTGAGCAGCCGCTCGATCTGCTCAGTGAACTCGTGCAACACCTTGTGGTAGCCGTGGCTGCGCTCGGCGGCCCGGATGACGCAGGCGGTGACGAACACGGACAGGAAGCCATAACCGTGGAGCACCTCGGCGATCCCGTAGGACAAGAAGGTGGCTCCGAGCGCCACGAAGCCCTCCATGTGTTCGGACAGCCGCAGCACCGGCGTCCTGGCGCGGAAGAACATCCACCCCAGCAACCAGCCGACAGCCGCGCCCGCGGTCAGCCCGACGGCGCACCTGCCCAGCGCGTCGGTCAGCGCCCAACGGCCGATCCACTCCGCCGACCACCCGGCGCCTGCCGCTGTGGCGAAGGCGATGGCCGCATAGACGAATGGGAAGGCGAGTCCGTCGTTCAGTCCCGCCTCGCTGGTGAGAGAGAACCGCGCCTCGTCCTCGTCACGCTCGGTACCGAGTGGCTCTCCCACCCGTACCTCCCCGGCCAGCACGGGATCGGTGGGCGCGAGCACCGCACCCAGCAGCAGGGCGACGGCGGGCGGCCAGTCCAGCAGCCCCCAGGCCAGCAGAGCGACGGCCACCACCGTCAGCGGCATGGTGACGCCCAGCAACCGCCAGGTGCTGGACCACCTCCGACGGCCGAAAGGCCGGTCAATGGCGAGGCCCGCGCCCATCAGCGACACGATCACGCACACCTCGGTGGTGTGCTCGACCCACAGGCGGTCGCGTACGGGATCCACCGCCGGTACGGGCAGCGGCAGCAGCTGGATGAGGACGCCCGCGACAAGGAAGATCATGGGCATGGAGAACGGCCGCTTGGCGACCACCCGGGGCAGGACAGCTGCCCCGAGCGCCCCGATTCCCAGGCACATATAGACCAAGTCCGAAAGCGTCACTGCATACTCCTGCCCGCCGCCGCGCATCGAGTCTCGCCAGCCGCGCGTGTACCCACCCCGCGCGCTCTGTCCTGGGATGTCGAAGGAAGGCGAAGGCCACGGTCCGCTATGACGGCCCCGAGGGGGAGCAGGCCAACGAAAGGGCTGCCGGACGCCACACGGCCCGGTGCACAAAGGGCCGGCCGGTGCCAATCCCGATGGAGGCCCCAGGCAGACTCCCTGCACCCGCAGCGGCGAACGCCTGCTGGTCACCACTGCGGACCAGAAGCAGCACGACGCCTACGGGGAGGCCCCGACTGTGCGCTCCAAGGGCGGCCACCAGCGGCCGGTTCACGGCGGGGAGCTGCGCCAGACCGGTACATCACACGGAGCGGCGGCCTCTACGCTCCACACCACCTGGACGCCCGACGACGCGCACCTCAGCACAGGGGGGCGAGTCACGGCCCGCTGTGGCCGTCGCCGACAACGCGAGCAGGCGTCCGCCGGACTGCGTCTCGTCGAGCGCGAGGGCCGTCGAAGTGCCATCCGCTGCCCCGGCGGCCGTCGCGTAGGCGATCGGTTGGTCAGCCGAGGGCTTGGAGGAGGTCGTTGCACGCCTGCTCGCAGGAGCGGCAGGCTTCGGCGCACAGGCGGCAGTGTTCGTGCTGGTCGGCGTGGGTGGAGCACTCGTCGGCGCAGGCTTTGCAGGCGGTGGCGCATGCCTGGAGGATCGCCTGGGTGATGTTGGCGTCGTAGCCGGTGTGGCGGGACAGGACGGACGCCGTGGTGTTGCAGATGTCGGCGCAGTCCATGTCGGTGCGGATGCACTTGGTGAGTTCGCCGACCATGCCCTCGGACAGGCAGGCGTCCGCACAGGCGGTACATGCCTGGGCGCAGGCAATGCACTTTTCGATGCAGCGGGTGAGCTTGTCGCGGTCGACCTGGCCGAGGTCGGCCGGGTAGGTGGCGAGCATGTCCTTGACCGCGGTCGTCATGGGGTG
Source organism: Streptomyces sp. SA15 (assembly GCF_002291145.1). Taxonomy (GTDB): domain Bacteria; phylum Actinomycetota; class Actinomycetes; order Streptomycetales; family Streptomycetaceae; genus Streptomyces. The sequence continues at coordinate 56,114 of NZ_NTGE01000024.1, read as the reverse complement.
TCTCCTTCGGATGCCGCCGGAGGCGGCGGACCTGGTCGTCCCCGCTTCGTAGACCTCCGGCCCGTGCCGCGTTGGCCCCGGCCCGCAGGCTCAAACGCGCCTGGCCTGCCCTGTCGGGCCGGAGCCCCCGCTGCGGCCGGAGCCTGTAACGGGAATCAGCCGTCGCGCTGAACAGGTACTACGGCGACTGGGCAGTGTGCGGTGTGCAGCACTTCGGCGCTGACCGACCCGAGCAGGAATCTGCGCACGCCGGTGCGCCGACGGGAGCCGACGACCAACAGGCACGCACCGGTGGATGCTTCGGCGAGCAGCGGTCCGGGTGAGGCGTGGTCGATACGCAGGTTCACTTCGAGGCCGGGGTGGCGGTCACGCCGCCTTCTGAGTTCGCTGTCGAAGAACTCCTGCTGGCCGCTTTTCACCAATGAGGGGTCCACTGGGACGGTTGTGATGGCCCCAGTGGGAGACGTGGCGACATCGAAGGCGCAGTGCACCACGTCGAGGCGAGCACCGCGCAGATCGGCTTCCAGATAGGCAACGTCGAGGGCCTGCAGCGAGGCGTCGTCGGTGTCGACGCCGACCACGACACGATTGTCCGGCCGCTCCGCCGTCTGCGGGGGACGCACGACGACGACGGGGCACTCGGCGTGCGTGGCCACCTGCCAGCTCACCGATCCGAGCGGCAGCCGGGGAAACCCGCCACTGCCCCGGTGGCCGATCACGATCAACTCCGCCTCCGCGGAGCGTTCGATCAGCCCGGCAGCCGCATGGCCCATGATCAGCTCGCCGCCGACGGCGAGGCCGGGAACCTCTTCGCGGGCCATCCGCTCGTAATGCTCCACCAGCTGGGCACTCGCCTTGGCCGCGGAGCGGCTCTCCTCCTCGTCGGAGACGGAACCTCCGGGCAACGGCAGCTCGAAGGCGTGCGCGATCTGCAGGGGGCGTCCGCGCAGTGCCGCCTCGCGGGCTGCGAACCGTACGAGATCCTCATGGCCGGGCCCCCTGTCGATACCGGCGATGATGGGGCGCTCCGGCGGCTGCGTGGCACTGGTCATGGCTGCTCCTGGCGGGCATCGGTCCCAGGGCCGTTACGAGTACCCGAACCCAGGCTGCTCCAGACGTCCGCCGGTAACGCCTCTGGGCGGGTTCCGGCGAGGTCCGCAGGGAAGCCAGAAGGCTCGAGCGAAACGCCTCCGGCTTCCTCCTCGGACGGGGCGCTGCGTGCTCCGGGTCACCCGCTGCTGCCGCACCGTCGCGATGCAACGATCACGCCCGTGATCGCCGGGCACCCGGAGAACAGGGCTCTCACGGCGGACCCCCCCTCGGCTGCCACACGGGAGCACCGGCGCTCAAGCCGGGCAGCGGCGAAGCCCGCGCGCCGCCTTCTCCTTCGGTGCCCCGCTGTGTTCGCACCTCCGCGTATGGTCCAGTCGGCGAGAACACCGCGTGGTCGGACGGGCTCGGCACCTGAGTAATGCCGGGCTGCGCGCGGTGGGTTGCGTCCGCCTCCTGGGAAGGGGAGGGGCGGGTCTGCCACCATGGATCTTGTTCGTCCGGTCTGGGGCCGTGCTGCCCCGGTCCGGGGCCTGACCGGTCGAGGGGGAGGCGGAGGACGGTATGAAGGCCGAGAGTCGCCGTCTCACTGTGCTGTCGGTGCTGCCCTTCGCCATGATGGCCGCGGTCACCGCGGCTGACATCGCCGCCGGCCCTGCGGTGGGCTTCCTGCCGCTGGTGTCGCTGGGGCCTGCCTTCGCCCCGCTCATCGGCAGCTGGAGGCGCACCGCGTGCGTCGGCGGAATCGCGCTGCTGCTGTGCGTGGGGCTCGGCTGGTACAACGACCTGCTCGATGCTCGACGCGGTTTCATGAGCATCGCCTCGGTCCTCGGCGTCACCGCGGCGGGGCTCGTGGCCGTGTCCATGCGCCAGGAACGCGAGGCGGAGCTGGCCAGCGTGCGCTCCATCGCCGAGGCCGCCCAGCGGGTGCTGCTCAAGCCCGTTCCGCGGCTCGCCGGGCGGGTGCGTGCGGCCGTCTCCTACATGTCCGCCGTGGCCGAGGCCCGTATCGGCGGCGACCTCTACGAAGTGGTCACCTCACCCCATGGCGTACGAGTGATCGTGGGCGATGTCCAGGGCAAGGGGCTGGACGCGGTGGAGACCGCGGCCGTGGTCCTTGGCGCCTTCCGCGAAGCGGCTCCCGAGGAAGCCGACCTGACGGCCGTGGGGTGCAGGCTGGAGCGGGCCGTCGAGCGGCAGCTGGAGGGGGAGAAGTTCGTCACCGCCATCCTTGCCGAAGTGAAGGCGGAAGAAGTCACCTTCCTCAATTTCGGCCACCCGGCGCCCCTGCTGATGCGTGCCGACGGCACCACCACCTGGCCCGAGCCTCTCTCCTACGCGCTCCCGCTCGGCTTGGGCGCTCACGGTACGGAGCCTGCGGAGCCGTTCCGTGTGAGTTTCCTTCCAGGCGACCAGCTCCTGCTCTACACCGACGGAGTCACCGAAGCCCGCGACGTCGCGGGCCGCTTCTATCCTCTCGCCGACCGCGCTCACCTGCTCAAGGAACGCGACCCGGAGACAGCCCTGGAGATGGTGCGCCAGGACCTGCTCCAGCACGTCAGCGGTCCGCTGCAAGACGACGCCGCCATGCTGCTGCTCCGCTACCGCTGACGCTTGGCGCCCCTTCGACCGCCGTACGTTCCTCATCGGTGCGCCGGAGCCTGGCTCCACCGGGGGAGTCCCGTGAGCCGGGTAGGGACTGATCAACCGGGCCGGTTGTGGGTACTTGCCCGCTCATGCAGCCCTGGCAGCCACTGACACGCCGAGAGGGGTACCTGCCGATCGAGGCTCATGGCCTGATCGGCGACGGCCGCGGCTGCGCCCTGGTCGGCCGGGACGCGGAGATCAGCTTCATGTGTGTTCCGCGCTTCGACCGGGACCCTGTGTTCTGCTCCTTGCTCGACCGGCGTCATGGCGGTAGCTTCCGGCTCTCGCCGGACGGAGTGCGGGAGAGCCGCCAGCGCTACGTGGACGACACGGCCGTTCTGATCACGGAGCTTCGCACGGACACCGGCGTTCTTCAGGTCACGGACGCCTTTGTGCTGCGTCCTGGTGCACGTCTGGAGGAAGACGCGCCGGCAGCGGCGGGGGAGCTGCTACGCCAGGTCCGCGTTGTCGAGGGCGAGGTCACCCTTCGTCTCCGCCTGGAGCCACGCGGCGGCGCCCGCATCCGTCGCCGGGGAGAAGACTGGATGCTCGACTGCGTGCGGCAGGGCATCACCCTGCGCCTGTGGTCCTCACCCCCAGTGACGCCTCCGGACAGCGGCCTGACGCTCCACGGTGGGCAGGAGCTGTCCCTGCGGTTGCGCTGGGAGGGGTCGCCCAGCCCTTACCCGTCTGTGGAGGCCGGCCTTGCGAGCACGGTGCGTGCCTGGAAACGCTGGGCCGCGTTCGTGGTCGACGACGTACCGCGGTCCGACCTGGTGGGCCGGTCGGCTCTGACCCTGAAACTGCTGGACCACTTCGAGAACGGGGCGATCATCGCGGCTCCCACGTCGTCGCTCCCCGAGCACATCGGGGGGACACGCAACTGGGACTACCGCTACTCCTGGATCCGCGACGCCGCCTACACCGTCTTCGCGCTTCGCCGCATCGGACTGCCGTCGGAGGCCGGGGGCTTTCTGCGCTGGGCCCTTGAGGCCGCTCGTCACAACCATCAGCCGCGGGTTCTGTACGACGTCGACGGTGAAGTGCCGCCGCCGGAGGTGGTGGACGACGGCCTGGAGGGGTATCGCCGGTCCGCACCCGTTCGGTGGGGCAACGCCGCAGCCGAGCAGACCCAGCACGACGTCTACGGGGAGATCCTGGACTGTGCCTTTCAATGGGCAGCCACCGGAGGAACGTTCGACGCGACGCTGTGGGACCGGCTGGCCGGCCTCGGCGAGCGTGCCGAGCATGCCTGGCGCAGTCCGGACCACGGCATCTGGGAGGTCCGCACCTCCGGCAGGCCCTTCACCTACTCCGCCGCCATGTGCCAGGTCGCCCTCGACCGGGCCGCCAGGCTCGCACGCCGACTGAAGCTGCCCGGTGACGCGGACCACTGGGCTCGCGAAGCCGGGCAGCTCACCGAGCGCATCCTCCGCCATGCCTGGAACGAGCAGACCCGTGCCCTGACCGAGCACCTGGGTGAGGGAGGAGCGCTCGATGCCTCCCTCCTCGCTCTGCCGCTGCGCCGGGTAGTGCCTGCCGACCATCCCAGCATGGTGGCCACCTGCCGGGCGATCACCGAGCAACTGGGTGCGGGCGGGGGACTGCTGTACCGCTACCTGCCGGAGCGTTCACCGGACGGCATGGATCATCAGCCCGAGGGCGCCTTTCTGCTCTGCAGCTTCTGGCTCGTGGACAACCTGACAGGGCAGGGCAGGATCGAGCAGGCCGGTGAACTGTTCGAGCGCCTGTGTTCCCACGCCAACCACCTGGGGCTGCTGCCCGAGCAGATCGACCCGTCCGACGGCACGTATCTCGGCAACTATCCGCAGGCCATCAGCCACGTCGGTCTCATCTCCAGCGCGGTCGCCCTGGCCCGCACCACCCGGGGGGTACGCCCAGACCTCTCCACGGCGGCCTGGTTCGCCTGACTCATCGAGCAGCGGACATGACATGTCACCGAGCCGGCTGCTTTCGTGAGCTACCGCGCACGCTCGGCGTTGAGGGCGTCGACCGCGCCGCGTGGGTCACCGACGGTCGCGTAGTCCACTGCGATGAAGTTGACCGGGCTGCCACGCCTGCGCTCGCATCGGTGCGCCCGCCGCAGGACCTCCTCGCGCCTGTTGACCCAGCCGGCGTCGAGTCGGCTCGCCCCGGAATCGGTGACGAAGTGATTGAGCAGGAAGAGCCGCTTGCCGGTGCCTCCCCGGTTCGGCAGGCAGGTCATCTCCTGGGGACTGCGGAAGCCGAACGGCGTTTCCATGCCGTAGCGGTAGAAGTTGCGGTACCAGGGCGCGGGACCGTCTGCCTGCTCCGCGAAGACGACCAGACGCTGATCGTTGCCGATCATGTCAGCGAGGGTGGGCCACGGTTGAGCGGGGTCCTGATCCGGTTCGTACAGCAGGTCGGTCAAGCCCGCCCGCATGAACGCCCCTTCCGTCTCTGCGGGGCTGACTCCATCCTGGATGATCAGCGTCACGACTTCCGTGCGGTGATCACGCAGCCAGTCACCGATCTCCCGCAGGGCGGTCGCCAGTTCGAGCGCGCCGGCGCCGCATACCGAGTGACACAGCCACAGTCCCTCACGGGGCGGGTTCAGCCGTTCCAGAGCCTGGAGAAGCTGGCGCTGCTGGCGAGGCGAGAAGTCGGAGTCGCGCAGGCGGTCGGCGATCTCCGCGGGCTTTTCCCACCGGTGGGTGTCGATCTGCAGCGCGCGTACTCCGGCATTGAGCTGTCCGGTGATGTCCGGGTCCTGGGATGGGCCGATGAACTGGTCGGCTGTCGAGGCCATGGCGTTGTGGGAGGTGAGGTGGGCGACCTGGTCGTATCGGAGATCGCATAGGTCCGGGCTGCCCTGGCAGACCTGCGGCGCGGGCCCGTTGATCACCGGAGGAATCACCACTGCGCCGGCCACCGCGCCGGTGGTCACCGCAGTTGCCAGGAGCAGGACGGGGCGAGTGCGCGTCGGCGACGGTGCGGCAGGCCGAGTCTGCCCGGCCCAGGCGACTGCGATGAACAACGCTGCTGCTGTCAGCAGGAGCGTCGCGGCCGTGGTCGCGGTCGCGAGCACCCGATCGAGCAGAGCGTGCTGCACGTCGTCGACGAGGCGAGCCGCCGCGGGCGGCCAGGAGGAGGGACTGTCGACCAGATGGTCACGGGCCCTGAGATGGCCGTACACCACCGCTGACAGGATCAGTACGGCGGCCGTGGTCAGTGCCCAGCCCAGGGGCATCAGCCGCCGCGACGTGGTGGGCGGTGCGGAGAACCACAGCAGGAGCAGCGAGACGCTGCCGAGCAGAGCGGCAGCCGGTTCCACCATGTACCGCATGATGTGTATGGCCGTGCGGGCCCGGTGGACGGGAGCCAGGACATCGTTCGACGCTTCGATGTCGGCGGTGATCACCCACGTGCTGCCGCCGCTCTCGCGCAGCACGTCCGCGACGGCCGCGCGTGTGCGGTCGGACACCGCGGCGGAGGTGACTGTGGTCATTGCCGAAGCCACGTCACCGCCCTCCAGAGACGCTAGAATCTCCGGCCTGACTTTGGAGCGTTCGGCCTCCGGTACGACCCGCAGCAGCAGTGCGGTGGCCCGCACCGCCTGGTCGCGGGAGAGCGGGAGCGAGGGGAGCCCTTTCGGCGCCTGTCCTGCCACCACACTCTCGGCTGCCTTGCTCAGGCGTTCGGTGAACGCCTGGAAATCGGGTTCGGGCTGCTGCTGCATCGCGGCGACGGCATCACCGAAATAGATCTCGGCGAGTGTGCCGATGTTCTCGGCCACCGGCTTGATGTCCACCGCGAGACGCAATTGCTCCTGGTCCTCTCTGAGGTAGCGGACCACCTCGGGGATCTGGCGATCGCCCATGGCGCGCAGCGTCTCCGGAGGAATGACGAGCTTCAGATTGGCGGTCACCGCGGATTCCGGTACAGGCAGCCGGCCGAGCAGGTCACGGGTGAGATCCGCGCTGCCCGGATCGGCCAACACCTCGTCGTAGATCCGCTGGTACGCCCGCTCCTTGTCGAGGGCTCGACGGTAGAAGTCCGGATCGAGCATGCTGCTGCGCAGCGTCGCCCCAAGGGCCAAGGCGGTCAGGCTCACGAGTGCCACCACCCAGGCCGCCAGGCGGAGCGACCGCGGAAGTCGCGACGGCGTGCGCATCCGCCCATGGTCGCTCAGCACCTCCGGCCGAGGCGTCTCGTGGCCGGCGGACACGCAGAAAGATAACTGGCCTCGGGGAGGGGCAGGGCAGGGCAGCACGGCAGGTCTCCTCGGAACTCCCGTGCGCCACGCTGGTCGTCGGGCCGAGCTGGTTTCAGTCGGCGGGCTGGAGGGGTTGTGACGGCCAGTCCAGTAGGCGTGCGCCGAGCGCGGCGGTCTGCAGGATGTAGCGCTGGTCGGGGTCGGTGGGGTCGTGTCCGGTGAGCTGCCGGATGCGGCTGAGCCGGTAGGCGACCGTCCGCACGCTCATCCCCAGGCGGCGGGCGGTGGCGGTGTTCAGGCAGCCGCTGGCGAAGTAGGCGGTGAGGGTGTTCAGGAGCGGCTGCGGGCCGCCGCGAGCTTGTTCCAGCCCGCCGAGGACGGTGGCCACCAGGTCGGTGATGGCTGCGCGGTCCCGGCCTAGGACTTGGAAGACCAGGACGTCCGCGGCGTGGACGAGTGAGGCGGACAGACCGAGCTGGGTGGCGAGGGCGAGGGTGCTGCGCGCTTCCTGGTAGGAGCGGACGATGCCGCCGGGGCCCCGCCGGGGCCGGCTGATGGCGATCTGGTGCTGGTCGCCGACCGCGTTGCCCACGGCGGTGGCGAAGGCTTCGGGAACGTCGGGTCTCGTGCCGCGGGACACACACACCACAAGGCCGTCCTTGGCGGTGGTCAGGACCTCGCGCGCGGCAAACCGGGTGGTCAGCGCGTCCTCGACGTAGCAAGTGGCGGGATCGCCCGCGCCGAAGGCGCTCGTGGCCCGTGCGACGGCGACGGTGTGCGGGCCGAGCAGCCGGAACCCGAATCGTTCGGCGCGCTCGGCCAGCCGGCCGAGGCTGGTGCGCCCCTCCAAGAGGTCGTCGACGAACTCCCGCCGCGTCGCCTCCTCTCCCCGGATGGCTGCCCGGTGGGCCGTCTCGTATCCCTCGGTCAGCGCAACCGTCGCATCGGCGACCGCCCGCAGGAGGGCGGACACCACGGGTGTCACGCCCTCGTGGTCCTCCGCCCGGCGGGTGTCGGGCAGGTCCTCCCACACCCGGCAGGCGGAGTCGAGGTACTCGGAGACCAGAGCCGTGAGGGCGGTGCCGCGGCCCGCCGCGGTAGCAGCCACCTCCCGCAACCCCTCAAGTTCGTGTTCACCCAGCCGCTCCCTGCTGGCGGAGATGCTGGCAAGCCGCTTCAGGTAGGGGGCCAGAGCACTGGCATCCGGGGGCTCGCTTCCCACGGGAGCTGCGACGGCCGGCACCGTGGCATCGGCTGCGCTGTCGGCGGCGTTCTGGCCGTTATTTCGCCTCGGCATAGGGCCATTTTGCAGTGGGTCGGCAAAAAAGGGCTATACGAGACGGCCTTACTTGAGCACTGTGAGCAAGCATCCGGCCGGGAGGCGAGGGTAATCCGTGAGTAAAACGCCCAGTCAGGAACCGTGTGAGAACAAGGGGGTACCGTGCCGTGCCCCGAAGCCAGCCCCTGACTCCGGTCCGGAGGTTCGTCCAGGTCCTCTTGGTCGCGCTCGCCTGTCTCCTCGCCGCGCCTGCCGTAAGCGTGGCGCAGGCACCGAGTGTGCTGGTCACTCGGGTCGACGGCACCATCACTCCCGTTGTCGCCGATCACCTGAAGGAGGGGCTTCGCCTCGCCGAGCGTGAGCGGCACGCGGCCTATGTGATCGAGATGGACACCCCTGGCGGGCTGCTGCAGTCCACCCGGGAGATCGTGCAGGACTTTCTCGCGTCCGACGTCCCGGTCGTCGCGTACGTGACCCCGTCCGGTGCTCGCGCGGCGTCGGCGGGCGCGTACATCGCGATGTCCGCGCACGTCGCGGCCATGGCGCCCGGGACCCACATCGGGGCCGGCACACCCGTGACCGGTCAGGGCGAAGAAGCCAGCGACAAGGTCGTCAACGACGCCGTCGCATTCGCCGTGTCCATCGCCGAGCAACGGGGCCGCAGCACGGACTTCGCCCGGGACATGGTGCGCGAAGGTGCGGCCGTCTCCGACCGGGAGGCCGTGCGCACCGATGTGGTCGATCTCGTGGCGCCGTCACGCGAGGCCCTGCTCGCCGAGTTGGACGGCCGCCGGGTCGTAGTGGGTCCGGAGGGGAGCGAGCACGAAGTCGTTCTGCACACCGCGGGTGCCCGGACGGTGGAGCACGATCTCGGCTTCTTCGGCGAGGTCCGGCAGCTGCTGGCCAGCCCGGAGCTGGCGTTCCTCTTCCTCTCGATCGGGACTCTGGCCGTGATCTACGAGCTGGCGAACCCCGGGATGGGATTCGCCGGGGCCATTGGGGTCGTCCTGCTCGTGCTCGGGTTCGTCGCCCTGAGCGTGCTCCCCTTCCACGTCGGCGGCCTGCTCCTGCTGTTCCTGGCCGCAGCCCTGTTCGCCGCCGAAGTGCTCACGCCCGGAGTCGGTGTGTTCGCCGCGGGCGGGACGGTGGCCCTGGTGTTCTCCGGGATCCTGCTCTTCCGCGGTGAGCTGGGCGTGGACCCAGCCGTGCTGTGGCCGACCGCCGTGGTAGTCGGCGGCGGCTCGGTGCTCGCCGGTCGGCTGGCCTGGCGGGCTCGGCGGGCCCCGGCGACGACCGGACACGAAGGTCTGCTGGGCCGCGAGGCCGTCGTACGCCGGATGGACGGCGACACCGGCCAGGTACTGCTCGAAGGCGCGTGGTGGACCGTCCGCGGCCGTGCCGCGCCCGTCACCGCAGGACAACACGTCCGCGTCGTGGCCATCGACGGTCTGGAACTGATCGTCGACAGTGCCCAGGCCCGCGACGGTCCGCACACCGAACAGGAGGACGGATCATGAACTCAGGACTGCTCGGCATCATCATCGGCGCGGTCGTGCTGCTCATGCTGCTGATGGCCGCCGTGAAGATCGTGCCCGAGTACGAGCGCGGGGTGATCTTCCGCCTCGGACGGATCATCGGCGCCAAGGGGCCGGGGCTGTTCGTCATCATTCCCGTCGTCGACCGCATGGTCCGCGTCTCGCTGCGGACCGTGACGATGGACATTCCGCCGCAGGACGTGATCACGAAGGACAACGTCACGGTACGGGTCAACGCCGTGACGTACTTCAACGTCGTCGACCCCAACCGCTCGGTCGTGGCGATCGAGGACCACATCAAGGGCACCTCGCAGATCGCCCAGACGACGCTGCGCAGCATCCTCGGCCAGGTCGATCTCGACGAGCTGCTGATCAACCGGGACGAGATCAACCAGCGGCTGCAGCGCATCATCGACGACGTCACCAACCCGTGGGGCGTCAAGGTGACCCTCGTCGAGGTCAAGGACGTCGAACTGCCCGAGGCCATGCGGCGCGCGATGGCCCGCCAGGCCGAGGCCGAACGTGACCGGCGTGCCAAGGTCATCCACGCCAAGGGCGAGTACGAGGCGGCCGAGACCCTGGCGGACGCCGCGGACCGTCTCGAAGGCCATCCCGCGGCCCTTCACCTGCGGATCCTGTCCACGATGGCCGAGATCTCCGCCGAACGGAACTCCACCCTCATCTTCCCGCTGCCGATGGAGATCTTCCGTCTCGTCGACATGCTCCGACAGCCCCAGACCCCCGTCGGTGTGGAGAAGACGTAGCGCACTCGCATCCAGCCTGCGCGCTTCGGCGCGAACACTCGCTCACGGCTCGAGGTGGTGGACATGAACCCCGAGATGGACGACCGACGCATCCTCGCACAGCTCGAACGACGCCTTGCCCAGGACGATCCCGAACTGGCAGCGACCATGGACGCGCTCAACCAGCAGTTCCCCGACGACGCAGAAGCAGAGTCGGCCGACGGCCTCAAGGAAGGAGAGAAACAGCGCAACTGGTGGGTGACCGCCGCCACGGTGTTCGCCGTCATCTCATTCCTCGGCCTCTTCGTCACCGCGGTGTTGAACAGCAATGCCCACCGGTCCGACCAGGACCCAGTACCCCCGCGTGGGCCCGGTACGGGCACTCAGAGCGAGCGACGAACTCCGTCGAGCACACCGCCACGGCAACGGCTCCCGGGCTGCGGCACCGGACTTCGCCCCACCGATCCACCGATCCACCGAGAACCTATCCGGGAGGAATTACGTGCGCGCACGTGATCTCGCAGAGCCATACGTCTCGGTCAGCAAGGACGCCGATGCGATCGAGGCCGTGCGCCTGCTCGTGGAGCGGAATCTGCCCGGTCTGCTGGTGACGGATTCCGCGGGGCAGCCGTACGCGGCCCTGCCTGTCTGTGACGTGGTCAGGACACTGGTTCCGGGCTACGTCCAGGAAGACGGTGGACTGGCCCGGGTGATCGACGAGCGGCATGCCGATCACCTCTGCCGTGTCCTGCGAGGGCGTACGGTCGCCGACTGCCTCCCTGTGGAACGCCCGTTCCTGCCCACCGCCGCTCCCGACTGGACAGCCGTCGAGATCGCGGAGCTGATGGCCCGCAGCCGAAGCCCTCTCATCGCCGTGGTGAACCGGACCGACGAAGATCCGGGCCGCTTGCTCGGCGTGGTCACGGCCGCGCGCCTCCTCGAGCGTCTCCTCCAAGCTGTCTGACCACACCTGCCGACTCGACCACCACCCAAGACGCCCTCTCAAGACCCGTGCGAAAGGCAACCGACTGCATGCCCCACCGCAACAGCAGGCCCCGCACCTTCCTCGGCCGTCTCCCGCTGCCGGAGTACACCTTCGTGGCGAAGGCTCTGCGCACGGAGACCGTCGGTGGCATCCTGCTGCTCGCCGCGGCCGCGGTGGCGCTGCTGTGGGCGAACACACCGCTGAGACGCTCCTATGAGGAGGTACGGGACTTCCACTTCGGTATTCCGGCACTGGGCCTGGATCTCTCCGTTGCCCACTGGACTGCAGACGGGCTGCTGGCGATCTTCTTCTTCGTCGCCGGCGCCGAGCTGAAACGCGAGCTGGTGGTCGGAGAGCTACGCGACCCCAAGGCGGCGACCGTGCCGGTGGTCGCGGCAGTCAGCGGCATGGTCGTCCCCGCGCTCGTCTACGGCATCGTCGCGACGTCCATGGGCGGGACCTGGGACGGGTGGGCCGTCCCCATGGCCACCGACATCGCCTTCGCCCTGGGCGTGCTCGCGGTGATCGACACCCATCTGCCCTCCGCGCTGCGCGCCTTTCTGCTGACTCTTGCGATTGTCGACGACCTGGGCGCCATTCTCGTCATCGCTCTCTTCTACACGTCGACGATCAACGTGCCGGCCCTTGTCGGCGCGGTGGTCGGGCTCGCTCTGTTCTTCCACCTGCACGACCAGAGGCGGGTGCACGGCTGGTACTGGTACATCCCGCTGGCCTTGGTGATCTGGGGCCTGACCTACGCCAGCGGCGTCCACGCCACCGTGGCCGGAGTCGCCATGGGGCTGCTGCTGCGTGTGGCGAAGGACGGAGAGGCGGGCCGCCGGCCGGCCGAGCACATCGCCCACCTGGTCCGGCCGGTCTCCGCAGGAGTGGCCGTCCCGCTCTTTGCCCTGTTCGCGGCCGGAGTGAGCGTATCCGGCGACACGCTGGGAACCGTGGTCACCAACCCGGAGCCACTCGGCGTGGCACTGGGGCTCGCGGCGGGAAAGGTGCTGGGTATCTTCGGCGGCACGTACCTGGCCATCCGCTTCACCCGCGCACAGCTCGGCCCTGGCCTTGCGCTGGCGGACGTGTTCGCCTTGGCCATGCTCGCCGGAATCGGCTTCACCGTCTCGCTGCTCATCGGCGAACTGGCCTACCCCAACCAGGCGGACCAGGAGCACATCAAGGCCGCCGTCCTCCTCGGATCACTGGCCGCGGCGCTCCTGGCGTGCGTCCTGCTGAGAGCGCGAAACAACCAGTACCGACGGCTGTACGAGGCGGAGACGGCCGACGTGGACGCCGACGGCATCCCGGACATCTACCAGTCCGACACCGCATGGGAACAGCAGCGCAACCCGGCCCCGAAGCGCTCGAACCCAGACCGCCCCCACCGAAGCGGCGGCCCCGACGACACACCCGACGAGGGATGAATCGCCATGCCCCCGAACGCCACATCCTCGGTCACAGGCCCTCACCAGCCAGGACCGTCCACGGCGAGGCGCCAGGCCAAGTCGGTCGCGCAGCAGTCGCCGTGGCACACCAGCTCGTCTGGACCGCATCCGACTCGGGCCGGCAGGAGACAGTGATGAACAACTCGCTACGGATCGGACGGATTCTCGGGGTGCCCCTCAGCATCCACTGGACGGTACCTCTTCTGGTCTTCCTCTTCGGCTACAGCCTGGGCAGCCAGACGCTCCCGGCCTGGCTCCCGGGACAGTCGACGACCGCCTACACCGTCGCCGGACTCACCGGCGCCCTGCTGCTCCTGCTCAGCCTGCTGGCGCACGAGACAGCGCACGCCCTCACGGCCCGACGCAACGACATCCCCGTCCACAGCGTCACCCTCTGGGCGCTCGGCGGCATGACCCACATGGATAAACCGCCCGCACCCGGCGCGGCCTTCCTCGTCGCAGTGAGCGGACCGCTCACCAGCCTGGTGGTCGGGGGAGCGGCGCTCGGCGCCGGGGCAGGGCTGGGCGCGGGCCTGGGCTGGGAGGTGCCCGCCGCCGTCATGGTGTGGCTCGGATGGGCCAACCTTCTCCTGGCAGTTTTCAACCTCCTCCCCGCTGCACCGCTCGACGGCGGGCGGGTGGTGCAGGCCATGATGTGGTGGCGTACCGGAGACCGTGAGCGGGCCGAACGCGCAGCCGGCCGCAGCGGACAGATCCTCGGCATCCTGCTGATCGCCCTCGGATGGATCGCGTTCCTGGGCGGCTCGTGGAGCGGGCTGTGGCTGGCCCTCATCGGCTTCTTCATCATCATCGTCGCCAAGGCCGAGCGACAGCAGGCATCCCTGGTCACCGCTCTGAGCGGGGTGCGAGCCGCTGACGCCATGTCCAGCCCCGTGCAGACCGCGCCCGACTGGACCACTGTGCAGCGTTTCCTCGACGGACCGGCGATGAACGCCCGCCACTCGACACTGCCGCTGCTCGACTTCGAGGGGCACCCCAGCGGCCTGCTTCACCTGCCACGCCTCGCAACGATCCCCGCAGCCCAGCGGGAAACGCTGCGCCTGCGCGACGCAGGAACCCCTCTGTCCAAGTGCACGACCTGCGCACCTGACGACCTCCTGGAGGACGTCATCAAAAAGCTCCGTCCGCGCAGCGGCCTGCCGATCCTCGTCATGGACGGCCGGCAACTCACCGGCATCATCACAGCACGCGACATCATCCACCTCGCCCAGCGCCGCCAGTTGCACAGGAACGGGTCCGAATGAACACCGCCCGGCGTACCGCCCGTACAGAACACGCGTCCCAAGATTTTGTCCGGAACGAGACGTGCGCCCTTGAACCTTGGGTAAGCCGACGACTCCGCCCGCGTCTCCCACGAACCTCTCGGACACTGCCGCAACACTGCCGGGTCCGAGGGGGACGGGGAAGCACGGGCCCCATGACAGTCCGATGAGGAGGTCACCGTGGCCGCCGAATCCAGTCCCATCCCCGCACCCCGCCGCCTTCCCGTAGCGCTGACCACGGACGGAGAGGCTGCCACCCTGGTCTTCAGCGGCGCTCTGGAGGCACGGATGGTCCGCCCGCTGGAGGAACAGCTCGTCGATCCCCGTCTGCGCCACGCCCGCAGATGGGAGCTGGAGATGAGCGAACTTGCCCAGATGGACCTGGCGTGCGCCTACGCACTGCTCCGGGCAGCCACCACGTTGCCGGTGCCGGCCGAGCTCCACATCCGCGGGGCGCGCCGCGCTGTGCGGCGGACCCTGCACGCAGCCGGCCTCGACGCGGTCGCCACCCTCGAGGAGTGACCAGCGCGAGCCGCGCGACTGGACCGCCCTCTGCCGTGTGCGGTGGGCAAGCGGCAACACCAGTCCCTGGTTATGCCACCTGCTCCTCGACGGAGTCGAAGGCAAGTCGCGACTGCTGTGACCAGCCGACGGAGGGCGGCAGGTCGCACTGCCGCCACGGCTGCCGTCACCGGCGACCAGGCAGCGCCACCATCGGCCCAGGCGCTCTTCCAGCAACACCTCTGAACGACGCCCAGGCCGGCGGGCCCGCGCGCGGGCGCGTGCGACAAGCTGGAACCGGTGCGTCAGAATTTTCACGAAGGCAGGCTTCCAACCCCCGCGTGTAAGGGGCCTTCAGTGCTCGATGTGCCGTTCTGGCTATGGGCGGCGTTCGCCGTCACCGTGGTTGTGTCGCTGGCCGTGGACCTGCTGTCGCACCGAGAGGCGCATGTTATCGGGTTCAAGGAAGCCGCCGCCTGGAGCGGGGTGTGGGTCGGGCTTGCCGTTGTCTTCGGCGGGGTCGTCTTCCTGGTTCTGGGCGGAACACCAGGGGTCGAGTACACCACCGCGTGGCTGCTGGAGAAGAGCCTGTCGGTCGACAACCTGTTCGTCTTCGCGCTGATCTTCGCCTACTTCAAGGTGCCGCGCGCCTACCAGCACCGGGTGCTGTTCTACGGCGTCATGGGCGCGCTGGTGTTCCGAGGCATCTTCCTGGCCGCCGGACTGGCCGTGGTCAGCCGGTTCACCGCAGTGCTGTTCGCCTTCGCCGTTGTCCTCTTCTACAGCACCTACAAGATCCTCAAGGAGGAAGAGGACAGTTTCGACCCGGGTAAGAGCATTGCCGTGCGGCTGCTGCGCAAGGTCATGCCTGTTCGGGACGAGTACGCAGGGATGAAGTTCTTCGTCAGAGAAACCGGCAAACGGGTCGCCACCCCGCTGCTCGCGGTCGTCGCCGCGGTTGAGGCAGCCGACCTGATCTTCGCCGTGGACAGCGTGCCCGCCGTCCTGGCGATCAGCGACGACCCCTTCATCGTCTACACCAGCAACGCGTTCGCCATCCTCGGCCTGCGCGCCCTGTACTTCCTACTCGCCGGTCTGCTCGACCGATTCCACTATCTCAGCACGGGCCTTGCGCTGATCCTCTCCTTCATCGGCGTGAAGCTGATCCTCCAGGCATCCCACAAACTGTTCAGCAGCAGCATCCCGGAGATCCCGTCACCGGTCAGCTTGGCGGTTATCGTCGCGGTTCTGGCCGGGTCCGTAGCGCTGAGCATTCGGTATCCCCGCCCCATCGCCCAGGACAAGGCTTCCTTGGCCCGCCGGGACGAGAACGGCGTTGCCTCCGCCTCGCCTGGTGATCACCCCCCGGCACAGGGAACACAGGACACACGCGACCCACCGCAAGACAGATGACCTGCCTGCGTCCCCCGGTGCAGCACCGGTGCGTTACCGGTGGGGTCAGGCACCCTGTTGCGAGGCAGAATCCTGTTCTGCAGCGGAGCACACCGGGCACAGAAATTTGCGGGCCCGGCGCTCGTGAGTCGCCTTGCCCATGCCGGTCAGATGCCGGATCTCCTTGCCCTGCTCACTCACATGCTCCGAGCACAGTGCGGCACCGCAAGAGGCACACACCGCCGAAGCCGGTGTCGTACGGTCCAGGGCGAGGCATTCATAGCACTGCATGACCACTCCTGGACAGCCCTACGCCATCGATGACGGGGTTTCTCAACAGCCGATTGGGAAACCTGCCATGCTCGCTCACGAAGGCCATAAGGCGGCGAAAATGACTGTGATCGTAGGCAGGCGATCTCTGAGTGTTCCTTTTCGTCTGCCGTCCGGCACGCTTGGTATCGATACTGTGGTCTCTCCTGCAGAATGGTGACCTTGAGATTCCAGAATGGTGATCTTGAGATTCGAGGTGGCGGTGGACCGGGAAACGGGCAGAACCACCGATCGCGGGCGGTCGGCACTACGTGGGTAGACCAGCACCTCGTCGCAAAAACCGATCCACCTGACGGCAGGGTCCTCGCCGCCGTGGTAGACGCCCGTGAGCGGAACAACTCCACTACCAGACGGTGTGCGGCTGCCCTGGCGCAGACGCCAGCGCTCATGTGGGAGACACGAAACGCCCGGCGCTGACCAGAGGTGCCAAGGATGCGGAACCTGTTGCCCGCTCCGGCCATGCGCTGGGGCAGCCGCGGCTTTCGGCGGCTCACGTCAGGCTACGACGGCGCCGATCTCTCCGCATCCCGGCATCGCCGGGGGGAAGCGGAACCGCGCCGCGGGCCTGCTGGCCGCCGAGGGCATCGGCGGCAGCGACTCCGCCGACGTGATGACCATCCGCACCGAATACCCGTACCAGACACTCGACCTGGTCCCGGAGGGCGCCGAACGGCCGGCCTATTGTCTGTGGGCCGCGTACGTGCCCGAGGACGCCGAGCAGCGTACCTGTCACGCCTACGGCCTGCTTATGATCGAGAAGCCCGGGATTCCCGGCGCCCTCCATCTGGCCTGGCCGCTCATCAGGCGCTTCACCGAGCGTGTCTTCGCCGAGGACCGCATGGCCGTCGAAGCCGAACAGCGGGCCTGGGAAGAACAGGGTCGAGGACCGCAATCACGAGATCTTCCCCCTGATCCTGGACGTCCGCGAGGTGCTGCGCTCCAACGGCGTCCCGCTCCGTCCCCAGGCTGCCGCGTGCGGCGCCGACCCGTCGTCCGACGGCCTGGCGCCCGACCACCACCCCATAGGATCGGTCGGCCCCGAAGGACCGAAGTCCTCAACTGAGCTGCCGGGCAGGTGAATACGGTGAACGCCGATCGGCGCCGAACCGCTGGCCTTGGGCCCTTCGGCGGACGTGTGGTTTTGATCACCTTCCGCGGGACTCCCCCGGCGGCCGTTGGCCCCGCCGCCGTCCCCGCCCGCCGAGGTGACCATGCGCCTGCTTCTCGTCCATCCCAGCGCCCTGCATGTACTCGGAAACCTCCCTGCGTCTGGAGCCGATGGGCCTGGAGAGGGTGGCCGGTGCGGCTCGCGAGGTGAGGATCGTGGACCTGCAGGTGACCGGTAGAAAGGAATTGGTTCGTGAGTTCTGCTCGTTCCGCCCCCACGCTCTCGGCGTGTCCCCGAACTACCTGGCCAACATCCCCGAGGCGATCGGCCTCGCCCACGCGGGGAGCCCGTGTGATCTTCAGGTTGCTGGGTAGTAGGAATCTTTCCAGCGGCGCAGTCGGCAGGTGGGAAGCGATCCGTTTCATGGGCGCCCGGATACCGCTCTGCGGTGAGCACCCCGATGGCAGCACCTCCACGCTAGCGGCTGCCGCTACGCCGGTATAGCGTTGTGATTCAGCAGTCGTGGTTCCGAAGTCCCGTTCGCCCGTGATCGCAATCACGGGCGTTCTTGCTGTTCAGCGCCTCTCCGGACCAGGGCGATCACCTCCCGGGCACGCAGGGTGCGAGCCCGGTTTTCCCCTCGAAGGAGACAGTCATGGCCAAGGGCACAGTCAAGTGGTTCAACAGCGAGAAGGGCTTCGGCTTCATCGAGCAGGAGGGCGGCGGCCCCGACGTCTTCGCCCACTACTCCAACATCGCCAGCCAGGGCTACCGCGAGCTGCAGGAAGGCCAGAAGGTGGAGTTCGACGTCACCCAGGGCCAGAAGGGCCCGCAGGCGGAGAACATCCGCCCCGCCTGATCCCGCAGCCTCGGTAAGGTCCGGCTTCCCTTTCGGGGGCCGGGCCTTTTCCTTGCGGACGGGCCACTATGGCGGCAATCCGACCGGCGTCCTGACATATGCGAGGTGTCCCGATGAGCCATCGACGGCAGCAGCGCGGTACGGGTGCGCTGGGATGGGGACAGGGTGGGAGAACGGTGCCTGCCACAGGCGCACAGAGGCGGACCGAGTAGTGAGCGTGCGGGAGTTCCGGGGGAGGAGTTCGGCCAGCGCGGCAGCGTACTCCTCCGCCCGAGCCAGCTGCGCGCGTCGGCAGCGGCGGTGGGGTCGAATCCGGGCGGGCTGTCCTTGAGGCCCAGGCCCAGACCCAGAGCGGCCAACTTCGTGTTGACCTCGTCGATGGACTTCGCACCGAAGCTACGGATGTCCATAAGGTCGGCCTCGGAACGAGCCAGGAGCTCACCCATGGAGTGGACGCCCTCACGCTTGAGGCAGTTGTACGAGCGGACGGTGAGCTCAAGCTCCTCGATCGGCAGGGCGAGATCGGCGGCAAGGGCGGCGTCCGTCGGGGACGGATGTTCTCCCTGCTGGTCGTGGCAGGGGACGGCACATTGGTCACTTCCGACGGGCCGTGATCCCTGAGCGAAGGGAGCCTCGCCTGGGTGCCCCACGGCTCCACACGCGGCCTGGTCGCGGGCAGGCGGGGCATGTCGTACCTGACCGGCGTCGGCCCGGCATGCGCGTCCAGTCCGCCGGACGCGGCCGGGATCGGGGGTCCTCCGGCTGACCGCAGCCCTGAACCGCCATCACGGTGGTACGGCACCGGCGTCGTCGTACACAAGAAGGCCGTCGCCACGAAGGCGCACGCCTGGTGTCGGAGTGTGAGGCGTGAGGCGCCCGTCGTGCATCAGGTGGTGCACGAGCATGCCGCGGGCCAGGACGGCGAAGTCAGCGATGAGGCGCCGGTGGCATCGCCACCACACCGCCTCGCTGCACATCACCGCGGTGCGCTGGTCAACCGCTTGACGCATGACCCCGTCCATCGCGGTGACGAAATCCGGACTGCGGGTATGAGCGGCGTAGCCGCGAAACGACACGTTGCGCCATACCGTGTCGGGTGAGTCCGGCGGCGCTTTCCTGAAGCCGCCGAGGCGCTGCTCCCACCGGTATGCGATGCCCTCTTCGGGCAACCACTGGGCCAAACGCTGCCGTGAAAGATCCGGGTCACGGCGGCTGCCGGGAGCGGTCCTGACGTCTACGACGGCGGCAATGCCGGCTTCCCGGAGGAGCCCTGCCAGCATGCCCCGCTCCGCGGTGCTGTGGCCGAACGTGACCAGCTCAAGACGAGGCGCTCGGATCCCGTCGGGAGGGTCGCTCTGGTCGAGGTCCATACATCGAGTGCAGCAGCTCCCGGCCCCGACGGCACCGCCGGGCTTCCACTCTTCTTGGCTGTGACGGTCAATGAGACAGGACGGTCAGGGCGAGGAGCTCACTGCGGGATCGCGTCGCTGCGCAACAAACGAACGAAGCCAGCTGGTTCTGCCGCCGAGTGCTGACAGCGCCTGACAGTGACCAGGTGGTACCGCCGCGTCGTGCATCTCGACAGTGCCTACGTCGAGGTCGCTCTGTCGAGCGCCCGGACGTCACCGGAGTGGTCTCCGTCGGGCAGCACCCGGCGATCAGGGAGCCGGACCTGACCGTGACTTCGGCGTCCGGCTCGGCCGAAGGGTGGTCTTCGAGCCGGTCAGGCCCGAGGACTTCCGCACCTCCGTCGTGCCCCTGCTCGGGGAGGGCCCCGCCGCCGACGTCGCGGAAGCCTACGAGGCCGTGGGCATGCTCCCGGGCCGCTCGAACGCTCCGCCCAGAAGCTGCTGGCCATCACCCCGCGGACCACGAGCCAGGGCCTGGCCGACATTGGCCTGTGACCGGCCGATAGAGCCCGCCGCAGTGCATGCCGAATGCACTGCGGCGGCGGTGGTTGCCGACTGCCCCGCCCGGCAGCGGATGCCGGCAGGAGGTCGGCACGCTCCCTCGCCGCGAGAGCCGTCGGGCCGCGGGAAACGGTGATCTTTTCCGGTGTCGGATCGGGCACTGCCTAACGCTGACCGGAGGGCCCCTTCGTCTTCGACGGCTTGGCTTTGGCGGTTGGATTGCCGTGGCCTTTTCCGCTCATGTTCGCCTTCGTCGGCGACGAGGAGGCGGCCGAGTGTGCTGAGTCCGTGAGCTGGGCGCAGTAGGCCGCCACGTGCTGTTCGCCGCCTGCGGCCTCGACGAGACGCTGCCATGCCGTGGCGTCCAGGGCGTGGCCACGGTTCTTGATCTTGTCGTAGGCGCGGCAGTGCGCCTTGATGTTCTTCGCCGTGCCGGAGTGCCCGGGTGCGGAGTGTGTGGTGGGTGCTGTGCTGGGCTCGGCGGGAGGAGCGGTCCGTTCGCGGGGCGTGTGTACCGGCGATGTCGGCGGCCGGGGAGTGCTGTGGCTGGTGCCGGGATCAGGAGTGTCGTGCCGCCGCGTGTCCACCACACCGATGGAGGCGAAGGCGATGCCACCCAGCAGCATGCTCGCCACGACGGCGATCGCTCCGCCGCGAGCCCAGTGCTGCTTCCGCGTTGGCGGGCACCAGTCGTCGCGGCGCCGGGTGCGCAGGGCACTGTCGCCCGCCGAACGTGCGCTTCGGAACGCGGCTACAGCGGCCTGTTCCGCGCTGTCGTCCACGCGCTGTTGTCGCAGGGCCGCACCGATCCGTTCAGCTGTCCTGTCGAGGGCAGACGGGTCGTCAAAGTCGGTCGCGGGGCTCGGGCCCGAAGGTGCTCCGAGAGGCGGGGTGGCCTCGCGTCGCCGGGCCTCGCCGCTCAACCGGTCATCCCCGTTTCGATCCGTGCTCATGTCGGTTCCCCCAGCGTCCGCGCGACACCATGTGTCACATCGTCAGGGCCGAGCAGATGGGCCAGACTCTTCGCACCGCGGCGGGCCAGAATACGTACGACAGCGCGGGGCCTGCCCATCACCCGGGCGGCCGTGGGCTCGTCCAGGCGTACAGCATGGCGGAGGAGGAGTGCCTCGGCCTGGGCGCGGGGCAGCCGGGCGACCAGGGCCTGGGCCGTCTCGGCGGACAGCGTCGCTCCGGGCAGGCTGTGGGCGGTGTGGTCCTCGGCCGGTGGTGTCCAGGAGCTTCCCAGCGAGCCGGGCGATGCCCCACGGCGCCGGAGGTCGCCGCGCGCGTGGCGCCGGGCGATACTCGCCGTCCAGCCGCGGAAACCCTGCCCGTCGCCGCGAAACCGTGGCAGCTCACGGGCGATCTCCCGCCAGGCAGCGGCGGCGATGTCCTCGGCACCCTCACCCACGATCCCGCGCAGGTAGCCGAGCAGACCCGGGTGGACCAGCCGGTACAGCGCGCTGAATGCGGCCTCATCGCCATCCTGGGCACGAACGACCGCCGTGCCCAGCGCAGGATCGTCGGCCGACACGCGCTGAAATCGGTGGCAACTCCACACAACCAACGGACACCGATTACGGACGCCGACGCAGGGGGAGCGAGTGGGATGGTGCCCCTTTCATTCCGCCCTGTTGCCGGTCACGCGTGCACGGCAGACCCGTCACGGGCGAAACGAGCCTGTCCCTGCACGCTGGTGCCCGCGTGCCTCCCCCCCAGAGGGCGGGCCAGGTGACCCTCCCAACGGGTCACTCCCCCCAGCGCGTCATGCCCCTGGAGTGTCACGGGCAGCAACTGATGGTTGCGAGATCAACACGCCTGTGAAGGCGGGTACTTGTCGTCGTCACAAGTCCGCCATGAACGCTACTGCCGTCCCAGGGCAACCTCGCTCGGGGACATGCCGAGCAGGCTGGCCGGCGTCGCCCTGGTTCAGGCGGGGGCTTTCCACGAGCTCGTGGACGGCTGCGGCGATCGCCTACTGCTCGGCGGCGGCGCGCTTCCGACACCAAGCCGAGCACGGTCGCGAGTTCGGGGCCCTGGTGCAGGTCATCGGGCACTGCTTCCACCGGCCCGGGCGGGTGGCTCTTCTGCCGATGGAGCGACATGAGGCGGACCGGTAGCCAAGTCGACGGGGGGACTCCCTCGCAGCCACGCGTCTCCCTTGAACGCGGCTGACACATCTACCTGCGGGAACGTCGGGTCTCCGCTGCGGAACCTCCTCGACCGTATCCACACCCTTCGTCGCAGAGCTCTCGCGACCGCTGCCGCAGCTAGGATCTCAGCCGCACTGGTTATCCACACAGGTCGGCGGCCGGCCCGGCCGGGTGGTGCAGAGCCACGTCGGGGGCGGTGTAGGTGGCGGGGCCCAGCACGGGCACGGCCTCGTGGCGGGAAGCGTGGTCGGTGAAGTGGGCGATGCCGAAGTCCACGATCTTCAGGGTGCCGTCATCGGTGACCAGCAGATTGGCAGGCTTGACGTCGCGATGGACGATGCCCGCAGCGTGCGCCGCGGCCAGCGCGCGGCCAGCGCGCGGGCCGCCTGGGCGCCCGGGTCCGCGACCTTCTCCCCCAGAGTCGGGTGTGACATCTGCAGCGCGCCGGGCGCTGTAGCAGGTGGGCCGCGAGGGCGGCCCCCGTGAGGCCCGCTTTCCCCCCGTGAGCGGGTACTCGTGCAGGGGCAGGCAGGCGCACCCCCGTCGTCTGCCTGCCCCGCGCGTATTCCGCGCGACCGAGGCCCCGGCCCGCCTGTAGCCGGCGCCGGGCGGCCGGGACCGGATGTCTGCGCTTCTGTACGCTGGGCGCGCATCGGCTCAATTGTGTTCATAGCGCACAATTTCCGGCGTTGGATGATGCGGTGTCCTCGGGGAAGGATGGGCGTGCGCGTGCTTGTGGCGGATCGGTACCAGCTCGACGAACCGCTGGGGCGCGGCGCGATGGGTGAGGTCTGGCGCGCCACCGACCAGGTCCTCCACCGGCCGGTCGCGGTGAAGCTCCTGCACACCGACCAGCCGGAACAGGCCGCGGCCACCGACGCCGAACGCTTCCGCCTGGAGGCCCAGACCGCCGGCCGCCTCAACCACCCGAACTTGGTCGCCGTTTATGACTTCGGCTCCCACGACGGCCGGCTCTACCTGGTCATGGAGCTCATCGACGGCTGGACCCTCGCCCAGGAGAAATCCCTGCGAGGAACCCTGCCTCCGCAGGAAGCCGCCGATATCGCGGCACAGGCGGCGGCCGGCCTGGCCGCTGCCCACCGCCAGGGCGTGATCCACCGGGACATCAAGCCCGCCAACGTGATGCTGACCGCCGACCGCACCGTGAAGATCACCGACTTCGGAATCGCCCGCTTCACCGACGGAGCCGCCAGCACGCTGACCGCCACCGGGAAGATCATCGGCTCCGCCGCCTACCTGGCCCGCGAGCGCGCCCTGGGCCGCCCCGCCCAGCCCGCCTCGGATGTGTACTCGCTCGGCTGCGTGCTGTACGAACTGCTCACCGGCCGCCCCCCGTTCACCGGCGCTACCAGCCTGGCCGTGGTCCAGCAGCACGTCGACGCCGCACCGATCGCGCCCACCCAGCTGCGTGCCGAGATACCGGCGCCGCTCGCCGACTGCGTACTGCGCCTGCTGGCCAAGGACCCCGCTCAGCGCCCTACCGCCGATGAGGCCGCCGCCTGGCTGTCCAGCCCGGCGGAACCGCCCAGCCCGCCGCAGCAGGAGGCGTCCCCGCCCGGCCCGCCGCTGCCGCCGCCGCAGCTGCCCCGGACGGAAGGTCTCCCGGCGGTGGCGCGCCCACGTGCCGCCCGGCGCTCCGCCGTGTCCCCGAAAACCCTGCTCGCCCTTGGCGGGGTCATAGTGTTCGCCGCTTCGGCAGCCGTCGGCGCGGCACTGTCGTCGGACGACAGCGACGGCGCCTCCCCGCATCCCACCATCACAGCCCCGTCCACGACCTCCCCGCCGGCCACGGAGAAGCCCACGACTCCGCCTCCGTCGCCGACGTCCTCCGCACCGGTCGAGGACGACAGCCACGACGAGGAAGAGGCGAAGAAGGAGGCCGAGGAGCAGCGCAAGGCTGCCGAGGAGGAACGGAAGCGGCTAGAGGAAGAGCGCAAGAAGCAGGAAGAGGAGAAGAGAAAAGCCGCCGAGAAAGCACGCGAGGACGACTGACCCGCACAGCTGCGGCAAAAGTACCGCGCCGCCGGTCTTTTGCCGTGACATTCCCGGGCGTCTGCGCGCTGGAGTACGAGTGGGCGGGCCGAAACGGTAACGCCACCTGGCTGTGTGCGGGCGCGGACCCGGCCGAGGTCGCTCAGCGGGCGGGGAATAGGGTGGAGGTTCCCTGTCTCGGTACGCGAAGTGTCTCTATGACCGGCGCAGCGCAGCGTTCAGTACTGCTCGGTCTCCACGAAACCGGCGTCCGTGTCGTTGTTCGCGCCGAAGGCGTCGGCAGCGGCGGTGGGCTCGAATCCAGGCGGGCTGTCCTTGAGGCCCAGGCCCAGACCGGCCAACTTCGCCTTGACCTCGTCGATGGACTTCGCACCGAAGTTACGGATGTCCATAAGGTCGGCCTCAGAGCGCGCCAGGAGCTCGCCCACGGAGTGGACGCCCTCACGCTTGAGGCAGTTGTACGAGCGGACCGTGAGCTCCAGCTCCTCGATCGGCAGGGCGAGATCAGCGGCAAGGGCGGCATCCGTGGGGGACGGGCCCATGTCGATGCCCTCGGCGTCGACGTTCAGCTCGCGCGCCAGACCGAACAGCTCGACCAGGGTCTTACCGGCAGACGCCATCGCGTCACGCGGACGCATCGCCTGCTTGGTCTCGACGTCGACGATCAGCTTGTCGAAGTCGGTCCGCTGCTCGACACGCGTGGCCTCGACCTTGTACGTGACCTTCAGCACCGGCGAGTAGATCGAGTCGACCGGGATACGCCCGATCTCCTGACCCACCTGCTTGTTCTGCACGGCGGAGACGTAACCACGGCCACGCTCGACCGTCAGCTCCATCTCCAGCTTGCCCTTGCCGTTGAGCGTGGCCAGGACCAGGTCGGGGTTGTGCACCTCGACACCGGCCGGCGGCGCGATGTCGGCGGCGGTGACCAGACCCGGGCCCTGCTTGCGCAGGTACATCACGACCGGCTCGTCGTGCTCCGAGGAGACGACCAGCTGCTTGATGTTGAGGATCAGGTCGGTGACGTCCTCCTTGACGCCCGGCACGGTGGTGAACTCGTGCAGAACGCCGTCGACGCGGATGGACGTGACCGCCGCACCCGGGATCGACGACAGGAGCGTACGACGCAGGGAGTTGCCGAGGGTGTAGCCGAAGCCCGGCTCCAACGGCTCGATCACGAACCGCGAGCGGAAATCGTCGACGACCTCTTCGGTCAGAGACGGACGCTGAGCAATCAGCACGAGGTGTTGCTTCCAGTGGTTTGGCGCCCCTTATGTGACGCCGTAGACACGACGAAGGGTACGGGCACCCGAGCCGGTCGGCCGCTGACCGCCCGCACGGAGTGGGAGTGGTTCTGTCGCAACGATTGTCGACGGGTCTGGGCAGCAGTTAGCGATCTTGGGGCCCGGAGATGTCCATGAGAACCGGCAACGCTGTGGGTGTGCGGTGCGGACCGGGAGCACGTTTCGTGACCAATATCGGCCAGTTGCCGATTCCCAGGATGATCTGGTTTATCCAGGACAGTCTGATGGTGTTCGAGTACTGAGCTGCCGGAGATCGGAAATGGTGCATCCTCCCGAGGAGGGCCACGCGTGTGTCGGTGACGGTTGCTTGCGGACGGTTGAGCAGGCCAGGGACGTGGCCCGCGGGTTTTTGCTGGTGGCGGCGCCGGACGGCGGCAGTGCCGTGGACGCGGTGCTGCTGGTGGTGTCGGAACTGTTCGCCAACGCGGTGCAGCATGCCGGCGGAGTGACCGAGTTCCGTCTGGAAGCCGGACCGGGGACGGTGATGGTGGCGGTGCAGGACGCCAGCACGGCCCGCCGCGGCCCCTGCCCTGGGACGTTGGCGAGCCGGGAGGGTTCGGCTGGCAGCTGGTGCAGGACTTGTCGGACGATGTGCAGGTCCACGTCCATGCGACGGGAAAGACGGTGACGGCGATCGTGCCGTGTCCCACTGTCGTCTTGCCGCAAGGCTGGTGAGCCCACAAAGGGTCCGCGTCGCGGCCCATGGGCGACGCCAGTCCGCAGGCCGACGCGGTGCCCTCCTTTTCGTGTAGCGCCTTGGCGCCCTGCAGGTTGTGTTCCCATCAGAGAATCAACGTTGTTGCCGGGGCGCTGGGTGCACACAGTCGGGTTGGCCCTGGTTGGTGCTGCTGCGACGAGCTGCCCGGCCGGAGGCTCGGGTCGAGCATCCGGCCGGGCAGCAGGTCCCTACAAGGAGATCCTTACGGCGCTGTGGCCCTCACCGGTTGTGCGGTCGTGACCTTCACCGGTTCGGTGTCGGGTGCGCTATGCCGCTCGGCCCAGTTCTCAAGCGCAGTGCGGCAGGCGTGGTCGAGGTGGTGCAGCCCGGACAGGTCCACCTCGATCGGCCGGTCCTTCGGAAGGGCCTCCAGGCTGTCGAGTATCTTCGGCAGCCGCAGGAACGTCGCGTTGCCCGACAGGTACACCTGGATCGGCCCGGCGCCCTTGTCTATGACCTCCGTCTTCAGGTGCGATGCCTCCCAGGCGGTCTTGATCACCGCCAGGGCCAGACCGATGAGCACGCCCTCGAACATGTTCACGGCGACGATCGACACGGCGGTGACGACGAGGATCAGCGCCTCACCCTTGTGGCTCTGCCACAGTTCGGCGATCTGGCGGAACGGGATCAGCTTCCAGCCCGCGTGCACGAGGATGCCGGCGAGCGCGGGCAGGGGGATCAGCGCCAGCGCGGAGGGCAGCGCGGCGGCGAAGAGCAGCAGCCACACGCCGTGCAGCACACGCGACGCCTTGGTCTTCGCGCCCGCCTGGACGTTGGCGGAGCTGCGCACGATGACCGCGGTCATCGGCAGCGCACCCAGCAGACCGCACACCGTGTTGCCCGCGCCCTGGGCGATCATCTCCTTGTCGTACTGGGTGCGCGGACCGTTGTGCAGCCGGTCCACGGCCGCCGCGCTGAACAGCGACTCGGCAGAGGCGATCAGCGCGAACGCGATGATCGTGCCCCAGATGGCCGGGCTGGCCAGTTCACCCAAGGCTTCGGATCCGGGCGGCTGGATGACGCCGAGCAGACCCTCCACCTCGACCGTGGCAACCGGCAAGCTGAAGGCGAGCGAGGCGAGAGTGGCCAGCATCACCGCGGCGAGAGCGCCGGGAACGGCCTGCACCTTCTTCGGCATCTTCTTCCACAGCACGATGACGGCGATGGTGCCCGCGCCGATCGCGAGCGAGGTCAGCGCCTCGGTGCTGCCGAGCGCGTCGGCGAACGCCCCGGGCAGGCCCACGATCTTGCCGATACCGGTCTCGGGGGCCTTCAGGCCGGCTGCCGCGTAGATCTGCCCGGCGATGATCACCAGACCGATGCCGCAGAGCATGCCCTCGACGACGGAGACGGATATCGCCCGAAACCAGCGGCCTACCTTGAGGAAGCCCATGGCGAGCTGGAGCAGACCAGCCATCAGCACGATCACACCGAGCGCGGCCACGCCGAACTCGCTGACCGCTTCGAAGACCAGCACGGTCAGACCCGCGGCCGGCCCCGACACCTGAAGACTGCTGCCGGGCAGAAAGCCGGTGACCAGGCCGCCTACGATGCCGGTGACCAGGCCCAGCTCCGCGGGGACACCCGAGGCGACCGCCACCCCGACGCACAACGGTACAGCGACCAGGAAGACGACGATGGAGGCGGCGAAGTCCTGCTTGAGGTAAGGGAACTTCGACATCACAGTCAGCACCCTCACAGCGCCTCGAACGTGTCGGTCTCCGCGCGGTGTTCGCGCACGGCTCCGGTGTGCACCTCGTAGTACCAGCCGTGCAGCCGGAGTTGGTCCGCCTGCAGGCGCTGCTCGATGCAGGGGTAGGAGCGCAGCCGCAGCAGCTGCGTCAGGACGTGGTTCTGCACGGCCTCGGCGACGGTCGGGTCGGCGGGGTCGGAGCACTTGGGCTCGTCGGCGGCGTGCGTGAGCCAGTCGCGTACGGCGGGTACGGCGTTCAGGTCGTCGCCGCGCACCAGCGCGCCGACGGCGCCGCAGTGGGAGTGGCCGCAGACCACGATGTCGCGGACGCCGAGCACTTCGACGGCGTATTCGATGGTGGCCGCCTCGCTGGTGGGGTGCTCGGAGGCGTAGGGCGGAACGATGTTGCCCGCGGTGCGAAGCTCGAAGAGCTGACCGGGGCGGGCGCCGGTGATCAGGGCCGGTACGACCCGGGAGTCGGCGCAGGTGATGAACAGGACCTCGGGCGACTGGCCTTTGGCGAGGCCGGCGAACTCCTCAGGGCGCTGTCCGAACGTGCGGGCGTTGTCGATGAGGGGTTGCATGGTGTGGTGACTCCTCCTGGCGCGCCAGTGGGGGGCGCGTCGGACTGACAGGACAGGGGTGGGTGTACTGCTCTGCTGCTCAGCAGCGGAACACCTGAAGTGCCGCCGGGGAGTGGGCTGTCGACGATCTCGACGTGCGGTGGTGCGCGGTGCGGGGTGAGCCTGGCTCGCCCGCCTTCGAGGCTCCTTGCCTCCGGTGTGGACGGTGGGGTGCCTCGGGCGTGGAGTCCGCGGCGGTGCGGTGCCGGTCGCGGGTGCGCAGGGGACCGGTCGGGTCCCCGTGGTGGCCTGCATCCCGGCAGGTGACGATCTCGTCGCGCAGCGCATTCCCGGAGGGCTTGATTCCGGGCTGGCCCTTGGCCACGGCGTGACGGGCTGTATGCGCGGATGCGAAGGCTGCGGTGGGCGCGAAAAGTTGGAGACCGAGCAGGACGGCGGTGAGGATCGAAACCACGGTCCGGGAAGTCGTACCTCGGAACATGAGCCTCCCCCAGGCACTTCGCAGCCTTTAGAGCATGTCAACGCTTGGTCAATGTTTGACCAAGAAACACAATAGCCCTGCAAAATCATTTGCAGGGTTAACTCAGCGTTTCGACGTGAAGAGAGCCTGAAAGTGTGTCGTGGGTGACGTGAACTAGCCCTCGATGTGCTGAAGTTCGTCGCCTGGGGCCTGGTCACGAGCTCGACGAGCCGCTGGGTGTCCCGGGTCGGCGCCGCGAGCGGGAGACTGCCCAGATGTTCTCCCTGCGGTGGCAGCCCTTCAGTACGTCGCAGGTCGACGCCTTCTGGCAGGAAGTCCGGACTCGGGGGCGGAGGAGCGCCCAGCGAACGGAATCCGGCCCTACCGGATTCGTGATGGACTGGCCGAAATGACGGAACGAGCGCGCTACGGCTGAGGAGTCTTCCAGTCCAGGCGCTCGCGACCCAGCCGCACCATGGCTATCCACCCCACGGTGAAGGGCAAGCCGCCCAGGGCGAAAACTCCGAGGGTGGCCGTCCCGGACACCTCGAAGACCGCGCCCTCACTGTCGAAGAGCTGCGCGACGGTCTGAAGGAGAGATGGAACCCGACGCCGGCCGCGATGTCGCCACAGTGCCGCGCTGCAGGCAGTCGCCTTCTGCGCCGACTGCAGCAGGCTGGCCACCGCGAGCTACGACAACACCGTCGCGCTCTGGGACCTGAAGACGCAGGCCGCCCCACAGCCCGTTCGCCTGACTGGTCACACCGACCGGGTGAGCTCCGTGGTCTTCAGCCCGAACGGGTCGGTGCTCGTTTCCGGCAGCGCCGACGGCACCGCACGGCTATGGCGACTGGACGCGGAGGAAGTGGCCGCGGACGTCACAGCCACCGCATATCCACCACTGACCGACGAAGAACGGCGACAGTACCTTTCGGACGACACCGCCGGAACCGAATGAGTGATCCGGTCAGGCCCCCGGCGCGGGCCGTTGCGAGGCGGCGGAGGGGCCAGGCCGTGTCGATCAGAGCGGTCGGGATGCCCTGGCAGCCGCCGGACAGTCCGGCCTGGGACCATCCCCGCGGATGAGGGAGCGGGAGCAGGCGTCAAGTCAGTGGATATAACGCGTTGGCGCTGGTAGGTAGCCAACAGCCTGGCGAGGCACGCGCTGCGTGGGGCCCGCCGCCGAGCGTGCCCGAGCCTGACCTCGGTGCCGTCCTCGAGCCGTTCTACGTGGCCCCTGGAGACCGCCACAGAGCCTTTGGGGGCCTTGGCGAGCACTTCCTGCTCCGGCGGCAGCGGGACGCGTCAACTTGCAGGAGTTCGCGCTGCCCGTCCATCAGGCCCTGCCAGACCTTGTGCTGGCGGTGCCTGGCCGCCACTTGCCGACGTCCATCCCCGTGCACGGTGACGCCCGGCGTGACGACCGAGGGTCGCTCCGCTCGCGCATGAGCTCCCGCAGCGTGGCGTGGTGCTCGTACGCGGTGTCGGTGACGGCCTTCACGCTCGGCACATGGGCGCCAACGGCTGCACGGATCTCCACGAACGGGCCCTCAAGCGTGTTGCTTATGGATAAGACGCTGCCCGCGCGCCACGCTGGCCAGGTCACTCCATGGACTCTCCCGGCGGGCGGGAGCATGTTGGGTCCGGAGCAAGGAGGGGCAGGGAGGCCACGTGGATTCCGACAAGCAGATGGAAGCAGCGCTGACGAGTCTCTGGGCCTACTACGACGAACACGCGGCCCAGGCGCGCCAGCACGAGAACCTGCGGGCCACCGTGACGAGCACGCTCGCCGGGATTGCAGCCGCTGTGGTGACACTCGCCGGCGTGGGCGGACTGTCCAAGGCGGACATCCTCACCGGAGTGGTGGTGATCATCCTCAGCGTGCTTGGTTTCGCACTCAGCTTCAAGCACTACGAGCGCAATCGGATGCACACCGAGATCCTCGGCCAGATCCGAGGCAGGATCGATCAGCTACACGATCAGTCCGTGACCGGATGGGTAAGAACGGAAGCGTTGAGGGACGCGGGCAAGAAGGAGAACAAGAAGAAGTTCCCCAGGCTCAAGCGAATCCGGCTCCACATCCTCTGGTTGGGGCTTCCCATGGCAATCGGTCTGGTCGGCATCGCAGTGATCGTCTTCTCTGCGGTCGGGGTGGCTCCGCGATGACTCGGGACACGCTGACCCGCCTCAGCAGGCTAGTTGAGTCGCGTTAGCACTCCGCTGATGGGGCGTGATTTCTGCTCCTGTGTGTGCTCACCGCAGTCGTGAACCCCTCGTACTCAAGGGGAAGCGGATCGCCCGGCAGGAAGGCGGAGAGCAACCTGAGCACATAGCTCGCGCCGTTCGCCGAAGCGTCACCAGGACGGCAACACGAACCGTCCTAAGGGATACAGATCAGGGCCCCAGGGCATTGTCTTCGAGCCACGGGACGACGAGTCGCCCGGCTCGCGCTGGCCGAGCCGAACGACTCGCACCTGCTGCTGCATCCCCCGCCCTTTCCGTATGGCCCAAAGACACACCGCGTGCCCCCGTGCGCCCCCTCCTGATGCCTTCAATCAGGCATCCAACGCCGCTGAAGATGGTGAGATGCACGGATCAGGTCCGCCGGACTGGTGGATAGCTCTTGTCGTCGTCGCCGTCGTCCTGGGCATCATTGAACGGCTCCGGCCGCTCGGCCCCAATGAGTGCCGTCAGTGCAGAGGACGTGGTGGGTTCCATCAACGAGACGACTGGTACCAGTGTTCCGCCTGCAAGGGAACCGGAAAGATCCGGAAGTAGCAGACCGAACGGAGATCTACCGGAGCCTCGCCACTCCTACTTCTCCTACTGACCTTGAATGCGTGATGTCGTCATGGTGGCTGGCGTCGGAGGCCGGTGCCGGTGAGGCAGCCGTCGAGGCCGTCGTGGCGGTACTGGAGCTGGCGTAGGCCGCGTCGGACGGTAGTGATCAAGTCATCGGGGTCGGAGAAGGCACGGTTGGCCACGGTGGTGCGTCGCATGACGGACCACATGCCCTCGACCGGGTTGAGGTCGGGTGCATAGGGCGGCAGTTGGAAGACAGTGAGCCAGTCGCGGTCGGCGATGCAGCGGCGCATGTCGGCGGTGAGGTGGGTGTTGAGGTTGTCCCAGACCAGCACGATCGGGCCGCCAAGCTGCTGGTGTGCGGTCTGGATCAGGTCGCGGTAGTCCTTCCGGGAACAGCTAGACCGGTGGCCCGTCGCGGCCTCCTTCCGGATCGACGCCTCGGCGATCCGGCGGGCCTCGGCGTGGTCGTAGCCACATGCACCCGCTGCCGCTCCAGGCCCCAGTGGTTCTTGGCGTCTTCACCGCCCGGTACAGCGGCAGCGTGCCCTCCGTTAGCTCCACCGCTCGCCGTACGAAGTCCACCACCATCTCCGGGACGCCCTGCAGCTTCGGGAAACACCCCATGCGCTGATACGACTTCAGTATCAGCATCAGCAGCAGGGCCAGGAGATGTTTATCGCAGTTCGTGGCACCGAACGCCCACTCGACCTCATCCCGGCTCGGCGCGCAGAACAGATGCAGCTCATGCGCGGTGATCAGCCGCTTGAACCGCGGATACGCGGTCCGCTCGCGAGGTCACAATCCGCCCCGGCCCCAGATGACAAGCCCAACATCGCACCAACGAAGCCGAGGCGAACGGGTGACGGGCTGTGATCTCAGGGCTTCAAGATCATCCTGTGGCCTGTTGAGCTTATCTCGGCGGTACCCCCGTATGGCCAAAGAGTTACCGAAGTGACTCGTGCTACGTGCCGGAGCGGAAATGGCAACGACCCACCAGACCGTTTGCGCTTCGGTGTGCTGTGGACCACATTCAGGCAGGTCACGCGAGGCATTTCGGCAGAAGGCGAGGTGGGGGCCACCGGTCTGTGGCACGTCCGGTATACGGCGGCGTGTATGGCCAACAAACCACTAGCATAGGGCCTTTGACCTGCAGAAATCTGCCAGCAGGAGAGATCGGAATCGGTAAGCAGGGCAATGCGAGGCCCGAAAAGAGCAACGGTCAAACGCCGACAAGTACGCCCGCCGAGCGGAAACACCAGCGGCCGTTGTCACCAGCGTGTCCAGCGCCGGCTCCCCCTCGGCGTCCTATGTCCGGTCTTCCGGTAACGCGTACATACTGATCATCGGTCCTCGACCACAGTGATTGGTTCACCGCCGCCGACCTGACGGGCTCTATCGCGTTGCCGCCGGGACTCGGTTATCTCCTGTAATCAGATGTCAACCCGAACATCTGGCGATCTCCACCCGTCAACCCTGCGTGACCTGGGTGCACCAGTACTGAGGGATGTTGGGGTAGACAATTCGGGCAGCCATGCCCCGCCGATCAAAAGGAGGCGGACATGGACCCAAACGGATATGAAAGCCGTGCCACATCGGACCCCGAAGAGTCGGCGGACCGATCACCGGCGCAGCCTCATGGTGAGGGACGCCAAGACCACGGCAGCGCGGTCGCGGACCTGGCGGGCGAGTTCGGAGCAGAGTTGGTGCGGGCCATCCGCACGGGGCTGGCTCAAGGCGCGAGCCCCATGAACGGCCTCCGCGGTCCGTCCAAGCTGAGCTGGTACGCCTTCGCGACCGAGTACGCGCGGGCCCACTGGCCCGGCAGGGCGGCGAAGACCCGGGACGAGGTCAGCGAGGCGCTCACCGCGATCACCATGGCGATGTGCTGGGACATGCCGGGCCGGCCGAAGGGGCAGCTGCTGCGCCGCGCGCTGCGGCACTGGGCATTCGTCGTACCCGGGCCGGAGCAGCGGGAGCTGCCGGCGGGGACCGGCTGGTTCTGCAGTGGGTGGCGAAGGCATCCCGGCCTCTGGTCGACCTGCATGATCCGGTCCTGGCGCGCGATGTGCTGCAGTCGCTGCGCCGCAAGCTGGACGGCGGCGAGGCGGCCGTGGAAACGATGCGCCGTAAGCGCAAGGTGCTGGTGCACGCGCTGCACTACGCCGTGGAGAGGGGCGAGCTGTGCAGTCATCCGCTGGAGGAGATCCGCTGGCGGGTTCCCAAGCCGGCCATCGCGGTGGACCCGCGGGTGGTGGCCAACCCTCACCAGGCGAGGGAGTTGCTGAACGCCGTCTCCTACGTGGGCGGCTTTCGGCGGGCCCGGGGCCGTCGGCTGGTCGGGTTCTTCGCCGGCATGTACTACGCCGGACTGCGCCCGGAGGAGGCGGTCGCGGTCGCGTTGCCGGACTGCCGCCTGCCCCGCACCGGCTGGGGCCGATTGGTCCTGCACCGCACTCTGCCGCAGGCTGGCAAGCGGTGGACCGACACCGGCAGGTTCCACGACGAGCGTGGGCTGAAGAATCGCCCGCCGGGAGAGACGCGGGTGGTGCCGTTGCCGCCGCACCTGGTGACGCTGTGGAGGGACCACGTCGCCACGTTCGGCACGGCTGACGACGGCCGGCTGTTCTTCACCGAGCAGGGCCGGATCATCACGTACACCACCTACCACCGGGTCTGGCACGAGACCCGCGACCTCGCCCTGCCGCCCGCGCTCACCAGCACACCGCTCGCGAAGCGGCCGTACGACCTGCGGCACTCGGCGCTGTCCACGTGGCTGTGCGCGGGCGCCGATCCGGCCGAGGTGGCCCAGAGGGCCGGCAACAGCGTTGAGGTCCTGCTGAGCCGGTACGCCAAGTGCCTGTACGACCGGCAGTCCATCAACAACCAGCGCATCGAAGGGCTCCTGAGCGCCTACGACCGGCCGCCCGAGCCTGATCGGAACGAAGAGGAAGAGTAGCTTCCTCGCACGGGCTGCTGGCGGCTCACCACCCGAACTCCATTTGAACAGGGATGCCGTCGATGATCTCGGTCTGGGCTGCGGGTGCTACCTCGACCGGCACGCCGAGCTGGGTGGCGATGGGGGTGTACAGGTCGGTGGTGACGTCCGGGGTTCGCAAGGAGACCAGGAGGGCGTAGCTGACGGGCAGGCCGATCCGGTCGGTGCGCTTGTTGGCCTTCCACCAGCCGCCTACCGGGTAGACCGCGAGCATGCCGCAGTCGGCGAGTTCGGCCGCGGATCCGCGCCAGATGTCCGCGTGCAGGGAGCCGAGGTTGCGGAACCGGGGGCCGACCAGCCAGCGGCTGTGGGACTCGAACGCCTTGGAGTTGCCGATGGCGTCGCTTTCGTGTTCGGCCTGTTCGGCCAGTCGTCTCTGGAAGGCGTCGGCGGACTCGGTGGGGCCTTTGATGGCGAAGCGGAGGCCGTGCGAGGCGTAGCTGTAGCGGCCGAGCATGCCGCGCCGGCCGGGGTTCGGTGGCCATGTTCTGGGCCGGTGGCGCTCGGTTCGCCTGCTCTTCTGGAACGGGTAACGATCGCAGCTGCGTGCCGTACCGGTCCGCAGCGGAGACGCTCTGGATGAGCTGTGTCTTGTCCACCCTCGCGGTCGTCCGGGCGCCTCGGGCGCCAAACCACCGGGCGGGGGCTGGCTTGGCGCACCGCGGGCGTGATGGCGGGTCGTGCGGAGCACGGGCAAACCGGCCATGCTCCTTGGAAGGCTGTCAGCCGATGGCGATTCGGGGGTGGGCGGACGGCGTGATCCAGCCCATGATCCGGTCCATGGTGGCCCGGGGGACGGAGACGCAGCCGGCCGTGGCGCCGTTGCCGTTGACGTGGAGGAAGATGCCGGCGCCGCGGCCGGGTGTGGCGGGCCAGCGGTTGAAGTTGATGACGACGGCCTTGGCGTACTGGGTGGGGTAGTTGATGAGGTGCTCGCTGCCGCGGTCGCCGGACTCGGTGAGCGGGAAGTCCGCGCCCTGTTCGCCGTGCATGGAGTTGTAGAACTTCGACTCGGGGTCCTGCACCCACCAGTCGTCGTCGGTGACCCGGTGGTACGGCATGGCGGTGCCGCCGGCCTCGACTCCGAAGCCCTCGGTGAGGGTGTAGGTGCCGGTGGGGGTGGTGTAGGTGCTCTGCCGCCGTGTCGCCCCATCGGTCACGCCGTTGGAGCCGACGCGGCCCGCGCTCGTGCTGAACTGTGCCTTCCAGCCGGAGGATCCCTTGGCCCATGCCGTGACGGTGGCGTAGGAGCCGCCGGCCTTGACGGTGATCAGCTGGGTGGCGTCGCCCACCTCGACCGGTACGGGGAAGTCTGGGGCGGCGGGTGCCGGGCCCGCCGTCGCACCGCCGGACCCGGTCCCCGCGCCGCTCGCCGAGCCGCTGGTCTCCTTGGCGGGATCGTCGGACGGGGCGGCGGACGCCGAGGCCGAGACGGATGCGCGCGGGGAGGTGGAGGGTCTCGCGGACGCGGACGCAGAGGTGCTCGGCGACGCGGAGCCGGAGGCACCGGCCAGGCTCTCTTTCGGGGTTGGCGACAGCTCGACGGAGTCCGCGGCCTTTTCCTGTCGGTCGCCGTGTCCACCGCAGGCGGACGTCACTGCCAGGACACCGAGGGCGGTGGTGGTGATCAGAATCTGCCGGGGGAGGACCTGCACACTGAGCTCCTTACAGGGGTGGGGGTGTGCTGCCGGACCCGGATCAAAGGGCCAGACGGCAGGGCGGCCTACCGTGCTCACTTGGCCGGAGGACAGACCGTGATGGGTGTGAGGGCACGGCGGCAGGGCCGCGCGGGTGCATGTCGCACGGCCGGTTGGATGTCACGTACAAACCGGACCGGGTTTGTAGGTACTTGGCCGAGTTTGTGTCAAGCGAGGCGGCAAAGGGAGCGATCAGCGGCAAATCCGCCCAACGGGGTTCCTCGTTGCTGTCGGATCCTCGTCGGCGGCTACCTTGCCTGCCGCGATCGAGCCGACAGTCGGCCGGACCGTCCGGCGTCGGCTCGGGATGTCAGCCTTCGGTCGGGTCCGGCCCGGGCAGGGTGCCCGAGCAGGTGGCCCGGCCGAACGTGCCGGTGGCGGTGGCGCTTTGGACGTGCTTGCCGCGGATGGCCAGGGCGCAGCGGGCCTGGCCGCCGTTCTCGCCGAGGACGATGCTGACGATGGGCTCCTTGCCGAGCGGCACGTCGACGGTCTTGCGCCAGGGCAGCTCGGCCGCTTCGACGGCGACGGCCTGACCGGCTTCGCTGCGGGCCTGGTATGCGATGTCGGCGGTGCCCTGGCCGGTCACTTCGTACGTCACCGCGGCGGTGGGCGTGCGGCGTTCTGGCGTGCCGTCGCTCTTGCCCGGTTCGAGCACGCCGTAGAGGACGAGTCCACCGCAGGCGGTCAGTACGGCGCCGGCCATGAGCAGGCCGGCACGGTCGCCGATCCGTTTCTTGTCCGCCGGTGTGCCTGCCGGGTCCGCAGCAGCGGGAGCGTCCGATTCCTCGGACGCTGAATCGACGCCGTCGACTTCTGGATCTTCCGTTGTGGGTTCCTGGGTTTTGCCGCGCACGATCGAATCCCTTTCGAAGTGCAGAATGCTCAGGTTTTCGGGCTGCAACCGGGGCGGTTATACACGATGCCGTCGGCCGGTGGCCAGTGAGCGGAAATATCGGACACCCGGCGGCCTGTTTGCCGTCAACTGTCCTCATTGTCTGGACGCTTGACACCGCGTCACCGGAGTGAATAGAAACCCGGCGCCGCTGCTTATGACCTTTCGCCGATGCAGGGTGGGGGGGGTTTTGGGCGGCGTGTTTGGTCCGTGACATTCGAGGAAAGGTTTGGCGTGAGACCCAGACTGGGCAGGCTTATGGCGTGCCTGGTGGTAGCTGCGGTGACCAGTACCGCGCTGCCCCAGGTCGCGTATGCGGCGCCCGCTGACGACGATGACGGCAAGGGAATTGTCGACACCGTCAAAAGCTGGTTCGCGGATGACAGCAATAAGCTCGAGAAACCACCGTCCCATGACGACCTGAGTATCGCCGACCGGGAGAAGCCATCCTGGCCGAAGAGCGATCCGAAGGCGAAGCGTGTCAGGGAGCTGACAGGTAAACGCACGGCAAACGCTCGGTTCTGGCAGTTGTCGGACGGGCGAATAGAGGCGGAACTTGCGGCGACGCCGACGTCCTACCGCTCGGGCTCGGGCAAGAAGGCGTCCTGGAAGTCGATCGATACGACGGTTCGCGCGTCGCAGGCGAAGGGTTTCGAGTTCGCCAACACGACGAATGAGGGCCGGAGCTGGTTCGGTGCGGAGGCGGACCGGCTGGTGCGGTTCCAGTCGCCGGACGGCCGGTCGGTCACCCTCGGCCTTGAGGGCGCGGGCGGCGCGCTGAAGCCGGCTGCGAAGGGCTCCACGGTCACGTACAAGGACGCGGTGCAGGGCGCTGACCTGCAGTATGCCGTGGGTCCTGGCCGGGTGAAGGAGAACATCGTCCTCGCGGAACGCCCGGACGGTCCGCTGAAGTTCACGTTCACGCTGGACACCGACGGGTTGGTGCCGAAGGCGCGCAAGGAGGGGTCGGTCGCGCTGTACGGTGCGCTGCCGAACACGCCGGTGATGGTGATCCCGGCGCCCTACATGACGGACGCGAAGAAGGCGGACTCCTCCGTCTTCGGTAAGACCTACAGCACCAAGGTCACGCAGAAGCTGACCCGGGACGGCAAGTCCTGGAAGCTGACGGTCACTCCGGACGCGAAGTGGCTGGCGTCGAAGGACCGTCAGTACCCGGTCGTCATCGACCCGACGATCACGATCGCCCCGTCGCCGTCCGGCTCTCAGGATGCCATGGTCCTGTCGGACCAGCCGACGACCAACTTCAACACCACCTGGAAGCTGTCGGCGGGCCGCACCTCCACCACGGCGAACGCCCGCTCGCTGATCAAGTTCCCGCTGGGCGAGGTCCCGTCGGGCACGAAGATCGACTCGGCGCGGCTGGAGATGTACTTCGACCAGGCGCACAGCGCGGGTGATACGAACACCCAGATCGGCGTGTACCGGGCCACGAAAACCTGGGACGAGCTGTCGGCGAACTGGTCCAACACCAGCGATCTGGTGGGTGAGCAGGCGTCGACGACGGTGCAGGTCGACGACGAGGAGGCGGGCACGGCCGCGGTCGGGACCTGGCCGACCTCGGGTGCGACGACCAACGCGGTGGGGGACACCTTCCGCTACAACCTCGACTCGCTCACCGGTGATTCGTTCACCTGGCCGTTCAGGGTGCCGGAGACGGCCACCTACCGGGTGGACGCGCACTATGTGCAGGGCGCCAACCGGGCCACCGCCGCCCCCTACACGGTGACCGCGGCCGGCGGCGCCACCAGCACGTACAACGTCAACCAGACCTCCGGCACGGGCGGCGTGTGGACCTCCCTCGGCGGCGACGGCAACGAGCTGAGCTTCAACAAGGGCGGCGCCTACAAGGTCGAGCTCAAGGACACCTCGGTGCCGACCAGCCAGGCGCTGATCGCGGACGCGGTGCGCCTGGTCGACCCGGCGAAGATCACCAAGCTGGCGGGTCAGTACAACCGGTGGCACAGCTTCCCGGTCGGCGACACGGTGCAGAAGTGGGTGGACGGCACGGCCGTCAACCACGGCTTCGTGCTGAAGTCGACCGACGAGGCGAACAACCCCATCGGCGGCCCGCGCTATGAGGCCGGTGACGGCGAGTACGGCGGGGAGACCTCCACGATCCCCCGGCTGACGGTGACGTACGGCAAGGTCGGCACCACGCTGGACTCGCCGACGGTGATCCACTCCACGGGCCCGGAGCTGTCGTGGCAGGCGTACTCCAACGCGACCGGCGATGCGGACCTGAACATCGCCGAGTACCAGCTGCACCGCTCCACGCAGCAGGCGTTCACGCCGTCCGCGGCGACGTTGGTGGCGCCGATCGACAAGGGCGCGACGACGTACACGGACACCACCGCGACCCCGTCTCCCCCTTCTGAGACGGTGGAGATCGGGCGGTCGTACTACTACCAGATCGCGGTGAAGACGGTGGACGGCCAGCTGCTGGGCTCGCCGACGCGGATCGTCGGCATCCCGCAGGCGG
The DNA here is from genome assembly GCF_002291145.1 of Streptomyces sp. SA15. Taxonomy (GTDB): domain Bacteria; phylum Actinomycetota; class Actinomycetes; order Streptomycetales; family Streptomycetaceae; genus Streptomyces. The sequence continues at coordinate 16,026 of NZ_NTGE01000024.1, read as the reverse complement.
GTCGCACGATGCGGCTGATCCAGGGCACCGCGGCCTCGGTGACGGACACCACGCTGTCGTCGGCGACGCCGACCACCAACCTGGACACCATCAGCCGGGACGGCGGGGCACAGAAGTGGCTGAGCGTGGGCAACAACACGCCCACCAACGCCACCGAGAAGACCCGTGCGGTGATGAAGTTCCCCACCAGTGACCTGCCCACCACGGCCACGGTGATGGAGTCGCGGCTGTTCATGTGGGGCGCGGAGTCGGTCACCAAGGCCACCGGCGCGAACTACGAACTCCACGGTCTGACCCGGGACTTCACCGAAACGCAGGCCACCTGGAACAGCGCCGCCACCGGCACCGCGTGGACGACGGCGGGCGGCGACTTCTCCTCCACCGTCTCGGACTACACCCCGCAGTGGAGCAACGACGTCGGCCGTCACTACTGGGACGCCACGAGCCTGACCCAGGGCTGGATCAAGACCCCGTCCTCCAACAAGGGCGCCATGATCAAGCTCAGGGACGAGACGAGCACCGGTCCGCAGGCGCAGACGGTGTTCCTGGCCTCGGAGGCCCTCGACCAGCAGATCGGCCCGCTGCTGCGGGTGATCTACGTCGACTCCACGACGGAGGACACCTACTACGCGCCGCAGACCCCGGCCCGGATGACCCCGAACTCCACGTACACGGTCCAGTTCACGGTCACCAACACCACCAACGCCGCCTGGGCGAGCGGTGAGCGGCAGCTGTCGTACACCTGGAAGCTCCCCGACGGCACGGACGTGACGACCGGCGGCAACCAGCTGTCCACGGCGATCCCGGCGCTGTCGCCCGGCTCGTCGGCGACGGTCCAGGCGCAGGTCAAGACGCCGATCAACTCCGACTCCGGCAACAAGCGCACCGAGTACGTGCTCGGCTGGGACGTCCGCAAGGTCGCCGACGGCAGCTGGCTGTCCGCCGGCACCGGCGGCATCCCGTCGCTCAAGCAGAACGTGGCGGTGGAGGACCCCACCTCCAACGCGCTGGGCCTGGAGAAGTTCTACTCCTACACCGGCAAGAACACCGGCGCCGGCTCGACGGTGATGAACAACCTCGCCTCGGGCAACAGCGTCTGGTCGTACAACGCGTTCACCAACCCGGGACGCGGCCTGACGACTTTCGCCAGGTTCGCGTACAACTCGCTGGACACCTCCGACACCGTCACGGGTGCCGGTTGGTCGGCACAGCTGGCCGGCCCGATCCGGCTGGGCGCGCCGCTGGACTTCCACCCCAACCCCAACCCGACCGAGATACGCCTCCCGGACGGTGACGGCACCACGCACGTCTTCACCAAGCAGTCCGACGGCACATGGAAGGCCCCCGCGGGCGTCCACTACCGGATCACGGCCAAGGCGGGCCTTGACTGCACCCCGGACAAGGACAACACGCCCGACGCCTGGACGCTGCTGCGCCCGGACGGCACGCGCTTCCTGTTCGGCTGTGACGGCTACCTGACCTCGGTGGTCGACAAGAACGGCAACACGCAGACGTACACCTACGAGGAGCGCAGGTCCAACAACAAGCCGACGAAGTTCCTCAAGTACATCACCGACCCGGCGGGCCGCAAGTCGCTGCGCATCGGCTACTACCTCAAGGGCGACGCGACCTACTCGTACGTGAACGACAGCGGCGCCCTGGTCTCGGGAACCAACCTCAACAACTCCAAGATCTACGACCACGTGTCGTCCATGACGGACATCTCCGGGCGCAGGATCTCCTTCTACTACACCGACAAGGGCCTGCTGGGCCGCATGGTCGACGGCAATGGATCCAGCCAGCCGAAGACCTTCAAGTTCACCTACGACGCGACCCAGGGCAACAAGAACGTCAAGCTGGTCACCGCCACCGACCCGCGCGGCAACGGCACCCAGATGGCGTACTACGCCCCGCAGGCCGGTGACGACCCGAAGTACCACTGGTGGACCAAGACGATCAAGGACCGTCTGGGCTACGACACGGGCTTCGCGTACGCGGCGAACACGACGAACACGAAGTTCACCGACACCACCGTCACCGACGCCGAAACCCGCACCTCGAAGTACGTCACGGACGACTTCGGCCGCCCGGTCCAGACGACCAACGCCAAGTCCCAGACCACGAAGATGAGCTGGGACGCGGACAACAACGTCACCTACCTGGAGGAGGCCAACGGCGCGAAGGCCGCGTACTGCTACGACCAGAAGACCGGCTACCCGCTCTGGTCGAGGGACGCGGAGAACAACACGGCGGGCGTGCCGCCGTCGAGTGACTGCGCACCGGGCACCTTCCCGGCCAACGCGGCGAAGTACGAGTACCAGACCCGCGCCGACGGCTACGCGGCCGACCTCGTCCGCAAGACCTCGCCCGAGGGCCGCGCCTGGACGTTCGGCTACGACTGCTTCGGCAACCTGAAGACGGTCACCGACCCCAAGGGCACAGCCAACTGGACCTCGGGAGTCTGCGAGCCGACCACCAGCGGCTACACCACGAAGTACGCGTACGACTCCTACGGGCAGCTGACCAAGGCGACTGACGCCAACGGCAACGCGACGACCAACAGCGGCTTCGGTCCCACCGGTTACCCGGCGACGATCACGGACCCGCTGCAGAAGTCGACGCTGTTCGACTACGACGAGCGTGGCCAGGTGACCAAGGTCACAGACGCCAACCAGAAAGTGACCACGCAGACGTACGACACGTTCGGGCGTCCGCTGGTCAGCACGGTGCCGAGGGACCAGGCGGCGGGCGCCTTCATCACGACGCCGGCGCCTGAGTACGACGCCAACGACAACGTCACGAAGTCGACAGCGCCCAACGGTGCGGTGTCCACCGCGGTGTACGACGTGGCGGATCAAGTCACGTCGGCGACCGCGCCGAAGGACACCTCGACCTCCGATGAGCGCACGTCGGTCTACACGTACGACAAGGTCGGCAACCTCAAGACAACGACGGAGCCCAAGGGCACGCTGACCACGGCGGACGCCACCGACTACCTCACCACGAACCACTACGACGAGATCTACCAGCTGACGTCCGTCGTGAACGCGGATGGCGGAAAGATCTCCTACGAATACGACAATGTCGGCAACAACACAAAGGTCATCGACCCGAAGAAGAACGCAACAGCGGATGCCACCGACTTCATGTCGACCATCGCGTACGACCTGAACCATCGGGTCACGGTCGTTACGGACGCGGCCGGCAAGACCACGAGGAAGGGGTACGACAAGGACGGCCTGGTCACGTCGACCACGGACGCGGAGAACAACACCACGCTCGTCACCTACGACGAGCGTGGCAAGAAGACCGAGGTCAAGGTCCCGCACGACGGCACCACGACCATCACGTACCGGACGACGAAGTACGAGTACGACCAGGCCGGCAACACCACGAAGGTGATCACGCCGCGCGGTACGGCGACGGCCACGGCGGACGACTTCACCGCGCGTACGGAGTACGACGCGCTGAACCGCCCGGTCAAGCAGTTCCAGCCGTACGACCCGGGCGACGCCCGCTACAACAGCCCCAACGTCTACACCCAGACGTTCTACGACGCGGTCGGCCGGGTGGCGAAGACCTCGCTGCCGCCGTCGCAGGGCCAGACGGTCCGCAACGACACCACCTACAGCTACTTCGACAACGGGTGGGCGAGGTCGTCCACGGACCCATGGGACATCACCGCCACGTACGAGTACAACGAGCTGGGTCAGCAGACCGCGCGGACGCTGACGTCGGCGGGCGGTTCCTCGGACCGCACCATGAGCTGGTCGTACTACCCCGACGGCAAGCTCAAGTCCCGCTCGGACGAGGGTGTGCCGGTCGGCAAGAGCGTGGTCGTGGTCGACAACTCCGACACCCAGAACACCTCCTCCACCGGCACCTGGACGAAGGGAGACCTCGCCGGCCAGCAGGGCTACGACCACGCCACGCACGCGGCGGGCGCGGGCACGGATGCCTTCACCTGGACGCTCAACATCCCCAAGGACGGCACGTACACCGCGTACGTGAAGTTCCCGAAGGTGACCGGCGCCGTGGCGACGGCGAAGTACACCGTCCACCACAAGTCGGCGCTCGGTCAGGACACCACGACCGACAAGACGGTCGACCAGAACGCGAGCGCGAACCAGGGCACCTGGGTGTCGCTCGGCTCGTACACCTTCAAGCAGGGCAACGACGCCAAGCTGCAGCTGTCCCAGAACAGCGGCGGCATGGTGGTCGCTGACGCGGTGAAGCTGGTCAGGGACGCCACCGGCGAGACGGACACCGAGAAGAGGACCTTCGCCTACACCTACGACGTCAACGCCAACCTCACCAAGATCGACGACACGTCGTCGGGCGCGAAGATCGACGCGTACACGGTCACGTACACGGGCCTGAACCAGGTCCAGAAGGTGACCGAGTCCCTGGCGACGCTGGAGAAGAAGTCGACGTCGTACACCTACGACGTCAACGGCCAGGCGGAGACGGTCACGCACCCCGACCAGTTCTCCAGGTACACCTACGACCTGCGTGAGCTGGTCAGGACGGTCTCGGTCGGCAAGAGCGCCACGGACGCCTCGCCGAAGGTGACGTCGTACACGTACACCGACCGCGGCCAGAGGCTGAAGGAGACCAAGGCCAACGGCAACACCGTCGACCACACCTACTACCGCGACGGCGCTCTGAAGTCGACGAGCGAGAAGAAGGGCAACCTCACGCTCGTCGCCTCCCACACCTACGCCTACGACCCGAACGGGAACAAGGCGCAGGACATGGCGAAGAAGATGAACGCCGACAACCACGCGGCGTACCTCGACTCGACCACGGATTACACCTACGACCCGGCCGACCGGCTGAAGCAGGCGGTGAAGACCGGCAACGGAGCCGGGACGGAAACCTACGTCCACGACGACAACGCCAACGTCGTCAGCCAAACGGTCAAGGGGACGACCACCACCTACAACTACGACCGCAACCGCCTGCTCAGTGCCGTAGCAGGAGGGGTGACGGCGAACTACAACTACGACCCGTTCGGCCGGACGGAGTCGGTCACCAGCGGCGGGAAGGTCATCGAGCGGAGCGTGTACGACGGCTTCGACCACGTCATCGAGTCCCAGAAGGCGGACTCCACGGGCGCGCTGAAGTCGACGACGTACATCTTCGACCCGCTGGACCGCACCGCTTCGAAGACCGCGGACGGCAAAACCACGGACTTCGCGTACCTGGGCCTGTCCACTGAGGTCCTGGACGAGAAGGTCGCCGGCCAGCTGACCAAGTCCTACCAGTACAGCCCGTGGGGCGAGCGCCTGTCGCAGGTCAAGCACAACACGGGCGGCACGGCCGAGGACGCCTACTACGGCTACAACAGCCACACCGACGTCGAAACTCTCACCGACAGCAACGGCAACACGAAGGCGACGTACGGCTACACGGCCTACGGCTCCGACGACACCTCCGAGTTCACCGGCATCGACAAACCCGACGCCGCCAACCCCACCACGGAGGAGTACAACCCCTACCGCTTCAACGCCAAGCGGTGGGACGCCCAGTCCGGCACCTACGACATGGGCTTCCGCGACTACAGCCCGGGCCTGAATCGCTTCACCACCCGGGACATGTACACCGGGGCCCTCGCCGACATAAGCCTTGGGGCAGATCCGTACACCGGAAACCGGTACGCCTTCACCGGCGGAAATCCCATCAGTCGTATCGAGCTCGACGGTCATGACTGGTGTGACTGGTGCTCCGACACGCTCGACGCGACTCTCGACTGGGCTGACCACAACTCAGACGCTTTGTTGGACGCCGCGGGGAGCGCACTTGAAATGGCCGGCGGCGTTGGCGCCATGGCAGGCGGGGCCGCGCTGGTAGCTGGGTCCGTCGGCGTCTGCGTGGCGGGGGCCATTCCCACCCTTGGCACGGTGTGCATCGCCAGCGCGGGCGGCCTTGCCGCCGGCGCTGGGCTCATCGCCGCGGGCTCGGCGCTCGCAGTACACGGTGCCATGGGCCTCGGGGACGGCATCGCCCGCATGGAGAGCACTGGCGGGGGCAGCGGTTCCGGCGGCTCCGGATCGGCCTCGCCCGAGGCCAAGCAGATCGACTACAACAGTGACGATCTGAGCCGGAGGGCATTCGAGATCCGTGATAACGGCGGGTTGTTCGGCGCCGATCACAACGTCGCCGTGGCGAACGTCCAGGGTCAGAACGGGACGATCCGGGAGGTCTCCGCGGTGAGCGGTCCCACGGGTCACTCCGAACAGAAGATTTTGGACCAGCTCAGGGAAGGGGACAAGATCCTCGAGCTCTACAGCGAGCGCCAGCCGTGCCCGGACATGTGCGGACCGCTGCTGCGCGACGATCCAAGGGCCAGTGGTGCGCAGATCGCCTACTCGGTTCCGTGGGTGAGCAGCAAGGTTCCTGGCGCCCGATCCATCAACGCGGGATACAAGCGCCTGCTTGCTCAGATGATTGACCGAGCCCGGGGCTACTAGTACGGGTTCGGCACGGAGGGGGCGACGATGCCACGCCGCCCCCTCCGTGCCATCACTGAGCTAGCCTCAAACAACGCGGCTCGGCGCCGCCCGATTACCACACCGCCCGGACAGGGGAAAACATGATCGAGCATGTCTCACAAGAAACCAAGCTCCAATACGAGCGTACCGCAGAAGAAGTTCGGAAAACCCTGCGCCTGGTCGGAATCCCCCTGGTCGACCGCACGGGAAATTCGGGTGCGCACGTGTACATCGACACGTTTCTCGACGCCGGATCGGCAGGTGGGTCCGAGGGGGTCTACGTCGAGTGGCTGTCCAGCGCGGAGCTGATGGCGAAGGTGGACGATTGCGCCGCGCGCGGCGATTACGAGAACCCCGTACTTCCTTTCGCGGATGTGGTTTTGGATGCCATGAGAATGATGCTGAGGGATGTTCTGGAGGGGGCCGGGTGGCGCACTTCTCTGGACGACGTAGGTGTACACGAGGAGGGTCTTCGGGTATTCGGCCGGAGTGGTCCGGTCCCGGGCCTCGACTGAACTTCGCGAGCGAGCGCCTGACGTGCCTGACGGCAGATGCCGTACTGCGCGCTGCCGTGAGTTGGATCGCGGACTGCCGCACATCCGCGTGTCGCCATTGTTTGGGGTCTGGTGGCCCGGTCGTGACTGCTCAGGTCGGTTGACTACGCGGTGAGCGGAGGCAGCCAGAGTTTTCCGGTGAAGAGGTCGCGGAGGCCGGTGAGGGGCCGCAGTTTGCGTTTGTGGGCGGTGGACAGATAGGAGCGCACCAGGAGCCAGCAACCCAGGCAAGGACCTCGGTGCCCTTTCATGGCGCTGAGCGGCATACTCAGGGCCACGGCCCATTCTTGGAATTGTGGCTCTTACGGACGGATTGAAGTTCTGTTTAGACCACCCCCGTCCCCAAGGTGGATATTACAGCGATAAGTGGGGCGACGGTACTGCCGTCACCGGTGTGTGAAACAGGTGGTCGGCTTCCAACGAGAAGTCGCATCCCCATCATTGGTTCATCGGGCATGCCGTGCCTTTATTTACGAAGGGCTGGTTCGATGAGCCCCTAATTTCCTACCTATTTCACCGGCAATCTTACTCCCGCTGCCGACTCGCTGGATCCGGCATGGTGAACCTTGAAGTCGAAGGCGTTCAACACTCTGCTGGGGCAGGCCGGTATCGCGGCGAACCCTCCGAAGGTCACGAAATCGAGGCTCCAGGGAATCATCAAGACATCTACATCAAGCCCGGAGCCAAGCCCCAAGTGGGCAACGGTAAGGTCGGCCCCGCGCTCGAGCACGAGTTGCAGTTGGCATGCTGGAGACGCAGCCGACCACCTGATCAAGCTCACTCGCCTCCTCGAGGACGACCGAAAGCAGAACAATGGCCTTCTCACCGATCGCGAGCGACGTATCGCGCTCAGTGAGGCGCAGGAGATCTGGGACGTCATGGACAATCCCGATGCCACCGGCAAGGTGAAGGCTTTCATCAAGGGGAACAAGGAGATCAATAATGCGGTGAAGAAGTCGATCACGCGCTGCCAGTGCACCGTCGCTGGCATCGGTGACCGGCGGTGAATTCCAGGAGGATCCGAGAGGGTTCTCGGCTCCCAAGCGGACCAATTCCGTGAAACTTCCCCGCATTATAGGCGTCGCCGGCGGCGGTCTGATCGCCGCAGCGCAGGCTCCCGGATACGTCCAGGAATACGGATGGACGCGCGGCGCCTGGGAAGTCTTCCCGAATGACGGTGGCGGGTCCATCTGTGACCCCAATGCAGGAAACTGGTTATTGTTCGCGTAAGGGGTCCTCGGATGGCAGATGACTCGATGATGGTTGAGGATGGCGATGGATTCGTCCGGAGGTGCATCTGGGAAATCGTCCCAGAAAGTAGGGATGAAATCCCGAGGCTGGAGAGAGAGGAGCTCCTCCTCTTCGGCGACGGGGATGGGAATGTCGGCATGTACACGCTGATTACTTATGCGTTCGTCTACCCCGTGCTACAGCCATTTCTGGCGAGCGAATCGACGGATGAAGCGGTCGCTCAACGCTGTGCGCGGCTGATTGACGCGTTGCTGGCGAGCGGGCGTCCCAGCGTGCGTGACATGGTCAGCCTGCGGGTCACCGATGAGTTGCTGGGGTGTCCAGGGTACTGGAAGCGGTTCAGGCCCTATGCCGGACCACATCTTCTTGCGGAGGTTGAGGAGCGGAAGGTCTATTACCGCGACGTTGATGACGAAGGAGTATGAGAAGTAGCCCATCCTGGGCGGATTCCATGTCCACGAATCTCTCGGTGGTCGCCCCTCCCGGGTACCGGTGGGCACAGCGTGCAGCTGGCTTCCTCGGGGCGCTCCCAGTGCGGGAAAACATCAACGCCTGCCATCTCCTGGGCAAGTAGCTGAGCGGGTCGGGCACCCAGTTGGAGAATCTGGCAACGTGCTCTCGTGGAGCGAATGCGCCACAAGATGGCTCCCAACAGGGAACCAACAAGCCAGGGCGTATGCGGCGCGGGCGGCGGCGAGGCGGGTGGTACGGCCGTTGCCGCAGCCGATGTCGAGGACGCGGTCGGTCGGCGTGAGGGCCGCCGCGTCGAGGAGTGGGGTGTTGGCCCCGTCGTTGAGGGCGTCGTAGCGGGTCCTGGTGGTCGGCCCAGTGCCGGCCCTCGTAGCCGTTCCAGGCCGCGGCCTGCTCCTTGTTCACCACGTTGATCTCTTCCTGGCCGATGGCGAGGCTGCCTTCCAGGAGGTCTTTCACGTCCACCTGCATGTCTTCCCCCGCTTCCGAGGGGATCCGTTCCGCATCGAGGCGGACTGGCGGGTGCGCGAACGTCATCTGCTGGACGAGACGGCAGCGGCGGTCCGCAGCGGAATCACCGCCCTGGAGGCGGCGGGTGGAGTCGGGCCACCGGGCGTCTTGGAGCAGCCGTGACGTGCCTCTCGCACAATCACCACCATCCGCCGAAGACGGGAAGACCCACGATGAAGCACGATCCCGAAAACGGCCTCATAGCGGCGGGCAGCCTGGGCATGCCCGAGGCCACAGGCAGCCGGAGGATGGCCTGGGCGGCGATGCCGCGCGAGGTGACCGCAGAGATCGAGCGGTTGCTCGGCAGCCCGGTGGCTGAGGCGATCAGCCAGCACCGCCCCGAGCGTCAGCTCCCCGCGGGTCATGTGCTGCGCCAGGCCGCAGCGGTGGCCCCGGTCAGCCGGCGCAGTATCACCGCGGTCATCGCCCAGTACACCCGCGACTCCGAACTGCGCGGCAGTTGCTCGTAGTCGCGCACCAGCCTGCGGTGCAGCATCAAGATCCCGTAGGCGCGCTCCACGATCCATCGTTTGGGAATCGGCACGAACCCGGCCTGGGCCGGGTTGCGCTCGACGATTTCCACCTCGATGCCCACCTTCTCTCCGTGCGCGACGACGGCGTTCTTGAAGCCCTGGTCGACCAGGGCCTTCTGAACGGTGTCGGTGTCGGCGGCGATCTTGTCCAGCAGCGCGATGCCGGCGGCGTTGTCTTGAGGCGCTCACCGTGATCACCATGGCGATGTGCTGGGACATGCCGGGCCGGCCGAAGGGGCAGCTGCTGCGCCGCGCGCTGCGGCACTGGGCATTCGTCGTCCCCGGGCCGGAGCAGCGGGAGCTGCCGGCGGAGGACCGGCTGGTGCTGCAGTGGGTGGCGAAGGCGTCCCGGCCGCTGGTCGACCTGCACGATCCGATCATGGCGCGCGATGTGCTGGAGTCGCTGCGCCGGAAGCTCGACGGCGGCGAGGCGGCGGTGGAGACTATGCGCCGCAAGCGCAAGGTGCTGGTGCACGCGCTCCACTACGCCGTGGAGCGGGGTGAGTTGGGCAGTCATCCGCTGGAGAAGATCCGCTGGCGGGTGCCCAAGCCGTCGGTCGCGGTGGATCCGCGGGCGGTGGCCAACCCGTACCAGGCGCGGGATCTGCTGAGCGCCGTCTCCTACGTGGGCGGCTATCGGCGGGCCCGGGGCCGTCGGCTGGTCGGGTTCTTCGCCGGCATGTACTACGCCGGCTTGCGTCCGGAGGAGGCGGTCGCAGTGGCGTTGCCGGACTGCCGCCTGCCCCGAACGGGTTGGGGACGGCTGATCTTGCATCGAACGCTGCCGCAGGCGGGCAAGCGGTGGACCGACACCGGCAAATTCCACGACGAGCGTGGGCTGAAGAACCGCCCGCCGGGAGAGACGCGGCTGGTGCCGTTGCCGCCGCACCTGGTGGCGCTGTGGAGGGATCACGTCGCTACGTTCGGCACGGCTGACGACGGCCGGTTGTTCTTCACCGAGCAGGGCCGGATCATCACGTACACCACCTACAACCGGGTCTGGTACGAGACCCGCGAACTGGCTCTGCCGCCCGCCCTCACCAGCACCCCGCTCGCGAAACGGCCATACGACCTGCGGCACTCGGCGCTGTCCACCTGGCTGTGCGCGGGCGCCGACCCGGCCGAGGTAGCCCAGCGGGCGGGCAACAGTGTCGAGGTCCTGCTGAGTCGGTACGCGAAGTGCCTGTACGACCGGCAGTCCATCAACAACCAGCGCATCGAAGGGCTCCTCAGCGCCTACGACAAGCCGCCCGAGCAGGATCAGTAACGCCGGGCCGATGAAGTGGGAGCGATGGTTTCCAGGTAGGCGCGCCAGCAGCCGTCGTGCGTGACGTCGGTACCGGTGTCCGCGGAGTGCGGATCGCACAGGAAGCCCAGGACACAAGTGCCGTCGGTAAGTCGATCTGGCCCAGGGACAGCCCAGGGACATGGGGGCGGGCAACGAGGCGGCACGCGGTTGGGTCCGCCAGAGCTGCTCGACGGTATTGAGTGCCCACGGCGAGTTCCTGACTTTCACTCGTGCGTGACCACAACACACTGCGGTGCCACTGGCCACAGCCTGGTCGCAGCGGGCTAACGCAACAGTCGGTCGAGCAAGCAGCTCACGGCCTATGGATCATGTCGATCATGAACGCGACGATCAGGACCCAGGCGCCGAGCCCGAGCAGCCACAGCCAGTCCGCGAGCGCACCCCCAGCGACCAGAGCCACGGCCAGCAGCGTGAGGGCGGCGACGATGCGGCGCATACTGCGCTCTGGGGCGGAAGTCATGCGTGGGCCTGCGGGAATGCCGCCGCGTGACCACCGGTCGGCACCCGCTGGGCCGGTCCGGGCCGATCGACGGTCGAAGGTCGTGAGCCGCAGACTACCCATGACGCTCGCCTCGCTGCTGGCTCTGCTCGTGTCCGGTCGCCTGCGGATGCGGACGCAGCTCACCACGCAGACGGAGAGGGGGAGTCAGGGCGCGGGCGACATCCGCCGGGTGGTCCTGGGAGTCGCCGGCACCACTGTCGCCATCGAACTCGCCACCGCGGCGGTGCTCGCGGTCCGCTTCCGCTTCGGCTACGGCCTCGGGGCCGGCGACGCCCTCTACCACGGGATCTTCTACGGGATCTCCGCTTTCAACAACGCCGGATTCGGACTGCGTGACGACAACCTCGTCGGCTATGCGACGGATCCCTGGATCGTCCTGCCGGTCGCCGCCGCGTGCGTGGTCGGCGCCCTCGGCTTCCCCGTACTGCTGGAACTGCTGCGCAGCCGCGCGGCCGTACGGGGCAGGGCCCGGCACCTGTGGTCCCTGCACACTCGCCTCACTCTCGCCACCTCCGCGGTCCTGCTCGCCGTCGGCACCCTGCTGACCTGCGCGCTGGAGTGGAGCAACCCCGGGACCCTCGGCCCCATGGAGTGGGGGGACAAACTGCTCAACGGCTTTTTCACCGCCGCCAGCGCGCACTGCGGGCTTCAACACCGTCGACACCGGCGCCATGGAACCGGCCACGCTGCTGAGCATCTGCGTGCTGATGTTCATCGGCGGCGGCAGCGCGGGTACCACCGGTGGCATCAAGGTCACCACGTTCGCGGTGCTGGGAGCGGCGATCCTGGCGGAGATCCGCGGGCACGCCGACGTGGACGTCATGTGCCGCCGGATCTCCTCAGCGGCTCTGCGTCAGGCACTGGCCGTGGCGCTGATGGACGTGGGTCTGGTCATGTCCGGCACGCTGGTGCTCCTCGTCGTCACCCCGGTGTCGGCCGAGGCGGCCCTGTTCGAGGTCGTCTCCGCCTTCGGCACGGTCGGCCTGAGCACCGGCATCACCGGCGACCTTCCCGCGGTGGGCCAGCTCACCATCATCGCCTTGATGTTCGTCGGACGCGTGGGTCCGATCACTCTCGCCAGCGCGCTCGCGCTCCGTCGGCGCGACCGCAGGTACAGCCTGCCCGAGGAACGTCCTGTCATCGGCTGACACCTCAACGGTCCCTGCCGCCACGGCCAACGGGGGTGCTAGTGCGCTGACCATGAATGTTCACCGGGTTTGCGACACCGACCGAGGGCGTGGCAGGGGAGATCGTTGCCTCATTCTCGACCGCTGGGGCATCGCGGGTCGAGAATGAGGACAGCAGCGCGGCCGAGTCGGTCCCGAGTCCGTGGTGACGATGACGATGGGGTCAGTGCACGCTGACCGCGACCTCGCCGCTGTAGGTCTCGCGGGTGTTGACGATGGGCGGGGGCAGTTGTCCGGCCGCTTCACGCATCCCGTTCATGCCGTCGAGGAAGGCGTGCTGCGAGGTCCAGTGCTGGGTCACGACGACCGTCTCCTCATCAGGCTTCATCACGTCGAACGAGATGAAGCCGCTCTGTTCGCGCAGCGTCGCCGCGGTGGTCTCGGCGCGGCGCACCTCCTCGGCCACGTTGGCCGGGTCCAGCTTGAAGATGGCCACCACCTGGTAGGTCATCTGACGATTCCCTTCGTAGGAATGGGACGGTGCGAAGCCTTGTCGTCTGTGTCATGCGCGGTCCCGGCCCGGATGGAACGGTCCTGGGGCGGGCCGCGTTTGGCCTGCTGGTCAGCTCGACGTACGGGCGAACATGCCGGGCTCGTACGAGCCTCCCGGGTTGTGCACGATCACGTTCATCCGGGTGGCCGCGTTGATCAGGGCGACCAGGCAGACCAGCGCACCGACCTGGTCATCGTCGTAGTGCTTGCGCACCTCGGCCCAGGTCTCGTCGGTCACGCCGTGGTCGCCGAGCCGGGTGCCTTCCTCGGCGAGCGCCAGCGCGGCGCGCTCGGCCTCGGTGAACACGGTGCTGTGGCGCCAGGCGGCGACCAGGTTGAGCCGGAGCGCGGTTTCACCGGCGGCCGCGGCCTCCTTGGTGTGGACGTCGACGCAGAAACCGCAGCCGTTGATCTGGCCGACCCGCAACTCCACCAGTTCCCGCAGGACTTTCGGCAGCGTCGACCCTTCCAGGGCCAACGAGGTGTTGTAGAACCGCTTGGCGACCTTCGCGGCGGTCGGGCTGTCGAACAGGTTGAAACGGGGTTCCATGACGTCGTCCTCACTCGTGGTGTTGCGTGCGGCTGCACTGGACGAACACAAGATGCCGACGGCCCGAGCCTTGTGACGGCGCGGTGATGTGGCGTGCGTCACCGGTCGCGGGTGTCACAAAGCGGTGGGGGCCGGCGTCTGGTGTACGGCTGTACGGCGCAGTCGAGAGCGAACGGGCAGGAGTCGGCGATGAACGACCGAACTACGAGCGGCTGGACAAGGGACACATCCGAGCCGGTCGCTCGTGGCGACCGCATGGACAGCGTCACCCAGGCGTTCGTCGCCCACCGCAACCTGCTGTTCACCGTCGCCTACGAGATGCTCGGCTCGGCCGCCGACGCCGAGGATGTCCTGCAGGAGACCTGGTTACGGTGGGTGGGCGTGGATCTCGACACCGTGCGGGACCAGCGTGCGTACCTGGTCCGGATCACCACCCGCCAAGCGCTGAGTCATCTGCGTACGCTTGGCCGGCGCAAGGAGTCCTACGTCGGCCCCTGGCTGCCCGAGCCGCTGCTGACCGCACCCGACGTGGCCGAGGACGTCGAGCTGGCCGACAGCGTCTCAATGGCGATGCTGCTGGTGCTGGAGACCCTCACCCCGACCGAGCGGGCGGTGTTCGTCCTGCGCGAGGTGTTCGACCTCGGGTACGACGAGATCGCCGAGGCCGTCGACAAGACCCCGGCCGCGGTCCGCCAGATCGCCCACCGGGCACGGGCCCACGTCGCCGTGCGCCGACCGCGCGGGGTCGCTTCCCCTGCCGAGACCCGCCGCACCGTCGAGGCGTTCCAGCGGGCAGTTGAAACGGGCGACCTGCAACGCCTGCTCGACATCCTCGCGCCGGACGTCGTCCTGCTGACCGACGGCGGCGGAGTCGTGCAGGCCGCACTGGCGCCCGTCGTGGGGGCCGACCAGGTGGCCCACGTGCTGGGCAGGATCGCCACCGCGATGTCGCTGCAGCCGACACAGGTCAACGGCGACCCGGCGCTGATCGTCCGGCTGGGCGGCCAGATCGACACCGTCATGGCGATCCGCATCGACGACGGCCTCATCACCGGGCTCTACGCCGTGCGCAATCCCGAGAAGCTGTCGCATCTGGAACGGGAGACCACCTTGCGCCGCTAAGCCCAATGCCTTCTTGACAACAAGCAGGAGGTCAGCGTTTCGGCTAGCCCTGGCATCCGACTGCCGATGGTCACTACGTTCGGACCATGACGATCATGTATGAGTGGCGAGGTGACTTCGACAACTCAGCTCCAGGTAGTTGCGGGGATGACGCTCATAGCGGGGACTGAGTCTGCGGTAGCCGGACAGCCACGAAATCGTCCGCTCGATCACCCAACGGCGGCGGCCCAACCCGGTCGCTGGACTCGATGCCCTTCCGGGCGATGCGCACCCCGATTCGCTTGCCTCGCAGCCATTTCCGCAGGTGAGGCACGTCTTACGCCTTGTCCGCATGCAGGCGCTGGGGCTTGAAGTACCGGCCGCGGTGGGGGTCGTGTCTCGTTTGGTGACCCTCCACCATCGGCTTCAAGCCCTCGCTGTCGTGGACGTTCGCGGCGGATACGCCGACGACCAGGGCAGTCCGTTCGCGTCCGACAGGATGTGCATCTTGGAACCCGGCTTGCCTCGGTCCACGGGGCTCGGACCTGTGCGTTCGCCCCCTTTTTGGCCCTGACATGGGCGGAGTCGAGGACGACGCGCGAGACGTCGATCAGGCCCGCGTCGTCGAGCCGGTGCGGGACCGCCTCGTGCAGCCGGCCCCACACCCCGGCTCTGGACCAGATCAGGAACCGGCGGTGTGCGGTCGACTTCGAGACGCCGAAACAGGGTGGCAGCGCGCGCCAGGCGCAGCCGCTGACCAGCACGTAGATGATGGCCGCGAACAGCCTCTCATCAGGGGTGTTCGCGGTGCCGCCGCCCTGTGGCCGTGTCCGTTGTTCAGGGATCAGCGGCCTGGCGATCTCCCACAAGCCGTCCGGCACAATCCAGCTCCACGTTCCCCACCCAATGCCTGGTCAACGTCCGCCTCACCACATAGGACACGGTCTTAGAGGTCGTTTCTTATGGTGCAGGTGAGGGCTCAGCGGCCTGGGGGAAGCCCAGCTCGTCGAGCAGTGTGCTGAAGAGGTCTTCCACGGGGGTCTCGTGTGAGCGAAGCAGCTCTTCGATCCTG
>NZ_NTGE01000058.1 GCF_002291145.1 Streptomyces sp. SA15 | reverse complement strand
TGCCACAGCGCCGGATCCGGGACGCGCCGGGACCGCCCCACCGCCCGTCTGAGTCCCTGCCGGATCGCGCCGGGCACCGCCCGCACCAGCACCAGGCCGCGCGCCGCCCGCACCAGGCCGGACACCCCCAGCCACAGCATCGGATCCGGGCTGCACCTGCGCCGCCCCACCGCCCGCACGGGTACCACCAGCGTCACGCCGAACACCACCCGCACCCGCCCCCGCACCGGCACCGGCACCGGCACCGGCACCAGGCCTTCCACCACCCGTGTCCGCGCCGGACCGGACATCCCCCGCGCCGCCCCGACTTCCGGAAGGCTTCGCCTCACCTCCGCCGCTCCCTTCGGGCGGAGCCCCTTGCCCCCCGGTGCCGTTCACCGGTAGTTCCGGTGCTGCCCCTCGTGCGTCGACGCGGGTGTCCGACGTCCCGGAGAGGCCCGGCGGAGCGGTCGTGGTCGCTGCGCCGGGCTCCTCGTCCTGGGACAACCACACGCTGCCCGCCACCAGGGAGACGGCCAGTACGGCCGTTCTCGTCAGGCGGTAGGCGCGCGTCCGGTACCAGGGCCTGCGGCGTCTACGCCGCGCCATTGGTGCGACGGCGCCGGAACCAGACCGTCCCGCCGACCGCGGCCACCCCCACCGCGGCCGCACCGGCGACCGGCGTGAAGGCGTCGGCCCGGGCGAGGCCGCCGCCGCCGGCGGGCGGACCGCCGTTGGGGGCGATGGCGCCCGCCACTCGGTTCGCGCAGTCCACGTTGAACAGCTTGGTCTTGCGCGGGACCGCCGGCTGGTCGACGACCGTCCAGTTCAGCCTGTATCGGCCGACGGGCAACATCAGGTTGCCTGAGACGCCGGCTCCGTTGGCGAGCGTGACGACGCCGGAGAGCGTGGCGTTGGCGGGGGCCTGCGCGGTCTGCGGCTCGATGGTCCAGTTGATGCCCTCAGCGATGTCGAAGTTGAAGGCATCGAGGTAGAACCTGCAGATCCTGGGCTGGTTGAGCCGGGCGGCGACGGCAGTGCCCGCCATGTGGACGTTGACGTCTCCGTTGTGCCCGGGTTGGGCGACGGCGTTCGGCGCGCTGAGGAGCACGGCTCCGCCGACGGTGAGCGCCGTCAGTACGGCGGCTCTGCGCGGACGGGACGAGGTCGGCATACGGGACCCTCCGAATCAGATGCTTTTCATACGAATCTCACTGTCATCTGACTCAATGTCATATTTGCCGCGAAGACGGTGGGAGCAGCGCCCTACGCCCTGTCAGATATCGCTCTTCCGGCTCAACGACGGACGGAAGCGACGCCCCCGGCCCGGTGCCTCGCCGTGCCCCGTCTCGCCTTGCCCCGTCTCGCCGTCCCCCACCGCGGCCCGCCCCGGTGACCGCAGCGCGATCCCCGCGGACACCAGCAGCAGCGCGCCCAGCATCACGAACGGCGCGGCCACGCCCGCGACCCCCGCGACCAGGCCCGCCGAGGCGGGCGCGGCGACCTGGCCGAGGCGGTTGCCGGTCAGGCGCAGCGCGAGGGCCGTGGAACGGGCGCCGTCGGGGGCCGCCTGGACGACCGTCGTCATGGACAGCGGCTGCCCGACACCGAGGCAGAAGCCGAGGACGGTGAGGATCAGGGCCAGCGCCCAAACCGGAACCGGCAGCGCGATGCCCGCGCACAGCACGGCCGCCAGCAGACAGGTCACGGTGAGGAGAAGGGCCCGGCCGAGCAGCCGCAGCAGGGGCGTGAGCACCAGCCGGCAGGCGATCGTGGCCGCCGCGCGCAGGCTCAGCAGGACGCCGATCACGGACGGGGCGATGCCCCGGTGTTCGCCGACCACCGGGAGGTAGGCGGTGAGGATGTCGGTCGCGGACAGCACGGAGAGGCTGATGAAGATACCCGCGGGCACACCCCGGGCGCGCAGGATGCGCTGGACGGGGACACGTCCGCCTTGTTCCGTACGGGACTTGGCCGCCGTATCGCGATGCTCTATGCGCCACAGCGACGTGCACGCGACCGCCGCGACCGCGCCCGCCACGACGAGGGCGAGCGCGCTGGTGCCCGCCATGTCGGGGCCGCCGATCAGCGCGCCCGCCGCGATCGGGCCGACCAACTGGCCGAGGGAGGCGCCGATGGTGAAGTGGCCGAAGTTGCGGTCCTGTTCGTTCGGGGCGGACTGGCGGGCGACGAGAGACTGGGCGCCGATCACGAAGCAGAGATGGCCGAGGCCCATCACACCGCTCCAGATCGCCATCGCCCAGAGGGAGTTCGCGATACCGCTCAGGGCGCAGCCGCCGGCTATCAGGACCACGCCGACGGGCAGCAGGGGCGCGCAGCGGCCGTGATCGGTACGGCGGCCCAACGGTACGGCGGCGAACAGCGGTAGTAGCGCGTACACACCCGCGATCACACCGATCGCCCGCTCGTCCGCGCCCAGCGCGAGGGCCCGGTAGGAGACGGCGGGCCGGGCCATCGACACCGCCCCCTGCGCGAAGCTGAAGGCGATGACGAGGCGGAGCAGCCAGCCGCGGTTCCCACCGGGCCCCATGTTCGAATCCTCCGTCGAGTGTGCCGAGTACGCGGACGACCGTTCTTCGGGCGAGCGTTCAGATGATCCCGAAGAGCATCCCTGCCCCGAGGATGATGAGGCATGTGAGGGCCGCCCACTTGACCACGAACCGCGTGTGGTCGCCGAACTCGACCTTGGCCATGCCGACCAGGACGTACACGGCCGGGACGAGCGGGCTCGACATGTGCAGCGGCTGGCCGACCAGCGAGGCGCGGGCGATCTCCAGCGAGGACACGCCGTGCGCCTGACCGGCCTCGGCGAGGACCGGCAGGACGCCGAAGTAGAAGCCGTCGTTCGACATGAAGTACGTCAGGGGCAGGCTCAGTACGCCGGTGACGAGGGCCATGTGCGGGCCCATGCCCTCGGGGATGACGTCCACCATCCACTTGGCCATGTGCTCGACCATGCCGGTGCCCTGGAGGACGCCGGTGAAGACGGCGGCGGCGAAGACCATGCCGGACACGTTGAGGACGTTCTCGGCGTGGGCGGCGATTCGGGCCTTCTGGTCGGGGATGTGCGGGAAGTTCACGGTGAGCACCAGCGCGGCGCCGAGCAGGAACAGCACCGGGATCGGCAGCCACTCCATGATCATGGCTGTCAGCAGGACGACCGTGAGCAGCGCGTTGAACCAGTAGAGCTTGGGGCGCAGCGTGGCCCGGTTGGGGTCGAGGGCCTTGAAGCCGTCGTCCTCGCCCTCCTCGGCGTCGGCGTCGGCATCGGTACCGGAGCCGGCGCCACCGGTGCGCACGGGGGTCTTCTCGTCGCCCGAGCCACCCGCGCCCACGAGAACCGTCTCGGCTTCCTCGGGCTCCAGCACCTCGTCCAGCGTCAGCACGCCCAGCCGCTTGCGCTCGCGCAGACCGAGTGCGTACGACAGGACGAAGACACCGAGGAGGCCGACGGCGAGGGCCGGGATCATCGGGACGAAGATGTCGCTGGCGTCCAGCTTGAGGGCGGTGGCGGCGCGGGCCGTGGGGCCACCCCAGGGCAGGGTGTTCATCACGCCGTTGGCCATGGCGGCAACGCCGGTCAGCACGACCAGGCTCATCTTCAGGCGCTTGTACAGCGGGTACATGGCCGAGACGGTGATCATGAAGGTGGTCGAGCCGTCGCCGTCCAGCGAGACGATCGCGGCGAGCACGGCGGTGCCCACGACGATCCGCATCGGGTCGGCCTTGCAGAACTTCAGGATCCCGCGCACGATCGGGTCGAAGAGGCCGACGTCGATCATCACACCGAAGTAGACGATCGCGAACATGAGCATCGCCGCGGTGGGGGCGAGGCTGGTGACGCCGTCGATGACGTAGTCACCGAGGTTGGCGCCCTTGCCGACGAACACACAGAACAGTGCGGGGATCAGTACGAGCGCCGCGATCGGCGACATCTTCTTCATCATGATCAGGACCAGGAAGGTCGCGATCATGGTGAAGCCGAGGATGGTCAGCATGAGTGGATACCTAACGTTCGCCCTTGAACTCCCACCAGGGCCGGCGGTGCGATGACGTTAGGTCCCGTCAAGCAGCGTTAACAAGACGTTGACACGCGAGCAATAAGCGCAAAACTCCAGGTCAGCGCTTTGCTCAGGTCAGAGGGCTGAGCTTTTCGGCCACGGGGGCGGCTTCGGCGGCGGGTACGGCGGCCAGTTCGACGGGCACGCCGTTGAGGACCGCGTTGCCCGACAGCGGGTCGAGCAGGGTCCCGTCGAGGAGTTGGTTGACGTTGACGCCGGGGTCTGCGGAGGCGTGGCTGAGGCGGGTGCCGGGCCGGTCGTGGCCCCAGCCGTGCGGCAGGCTGACCACGCCCCGGCGTACCCCGTCGGTGACTTCGGCCGGGGCGGTCACCTCTCCCCCCGCGCCCTTGACGCGCACGGGTTCCCCGTCCCGCACACCCAGCCGTTCGGCGTCCTCGGGGTGGATGTGGAGCGTGCAGCGGTTGGTGCCGCCGGTGAGGGCGGGCACGTTGTGCATCCAGCTGTTGTTGGAGCGCAGATGGCGGCGGCCGACGAGGACGAGCCCGGCGGGGCGCTCGTACAGGGCCTGCCGGAGGCGGGGCAGGTCGTCGGCGATCGGCTGCGGCAGCAGCTCCACCTTGCCGCTTCGCGTCTTCAGCGGCTGCGGCAGGCGCGGCCGCAGCGGCCCGAGGTCGATGCCGTGCGGGTGGGCCAGCAGTTTCTCCAGGCTCAGCCCGTCCGGTCGTACGCCGAAGCCGTCGCCGTAGGGGCCGAGGCGCAGCATCATGTCCAGCCGCCGCTCGGGGCCGTTGTCGCCGGTGAGTTGTGCGGCGAGTTCACGCGGGTCGCGGCCGTGCACCGGGGAGTGCGGTTCCTCGACCGCCTTGCCGAGGGTCTGGTCGATCACCATCGCGTCGACGGCGGCCGGGTCGGCGCCGTGCATGCCGGTGGCGGCCAGGATCAACCGGGCGAGAATCTCGGTCTCGGCCATGCGGCCGGGTTCCAGGGGGACGGCGGGGCGGGTGTAGCGGACCTGGTTGTGGACGGCGAGGGTGTTGAAGGCGAAGTCGTGGTGCGGGCTCTGGGCGGGCGGCGGCGGGGGCAGGACGACATGGGCGTGGCGCGAGGTCTCGTTCAGGTACGGGTCGACGCTGACCATGAAGTCGAGCGAGTCGAGGGCCTTGTCGAGCCGGTCGCCGTCGGGGGCGGACAGGACGGGGTTGGCGGCGACGGCGACGAGCGCCCGGACCGGCTCGCCCTCCTCTGTCGCGGTGTCGATCTCCTCGGCAAGGGCGGAGAGCGGCAACTCCCCCTTGGCCTCCGGGTGTTGACTGACGCGTGAGCGCCAGCGCCCGAGCGCGAACCCGCGGCCGGGGCCCGGGGGGCGGGGCGTCTTGTCGGTGGCGGCCTGGGGGAAGAGGGCGCCGCCGGGGCGGTCGAGGTTGCCGGTGAGGATGTTGAGGACGTCGACGAGCCAGCTGGCGAGGGTGCCGTGGGGAACCGTGCAGCTGCCGATGCGGCCGTATACGGCGGCGGTGGGAGCGGCGGCGAGTTCGCGGGCGAGGGTGCGGGTCACGGAGGCGTCCACGTCACAGGCCGGCGCGACGGCTTCCGGGGTGAAGTCCCGCACGGATGCCCTGAGTTCGTGGAGGCCCTGGACATGCGGGGTCAACTCGCCGAGATCCACGAGGCCTTCCTCGAAGAGGACGTGGGCCATCGCCGCGAGCAGCAGGGCGTCGGTGCCGGGGCGGATCGCGATATGGCGGTCGGCCAGCTTGGCGGTGCGGGTGCGGCGGGGGTCGATGACGGTGAGGGTGCCGCCGCGGGCCTTGAGCGCCTTGAGCTTGCCGGGGAAGTCGGGGGCGGTGCACAGACTCCCGTTGGATTCCAGGGGGTTGGCGCCGATGAGCAGCAGGTGGTCCGTGCGGTCGAGGTCCGGTACGGGGATGGCGTTGGCGTCGCCGTAGAGCAGCCCGCTGGAGACGTGTTTGGGCATCTGGTCGACCGTGGAGGCGGTGAAGACGCTGCGCGTGCCGAGTCCGGCGAGGAGCACCGGCGGATAGAGGGCGCCGGCCATGGTGTGCACGTTGGGGTTGCCGAGGACGACGCCGACGGAGTGCGGGCCGTGCCGCTCGACGACGGGCCGGATCCCGGCGGCGACCGCGTCGAAGGCCTCCTCCCAGGTGGCCTCGCGCAACTCCCCGTCCTTGCGCACGAGCGGGGTGCGCAGCCGGTCGGGGTCACCGTCGACGGCCCCGAAGGAGGCGCCCTTCGGGCAGATGAACCCACGGCTGAACACGTCGTCCCGGTCACCGCGGGCGCCGGTCACACGGCTCCCCTCGATGGTGAGGGTCAGGCCGCAGGTGGCCTCGCAGAGGGGGCAGATGCGCAGGGCTGTGCGGGAGTCGGTGGTGGGCACGGGTCCTCCCGGAGGGTGGCGGCTACGGTGACGCACGGGCTCGGGGGCGAGCATACCGACCGGTATGCACGGGCGCGAGGGGTCGCGGGGCACGGATACCGAAAGTTACGTACCCCAAGCACGTAACCGCACGTCATGCACCGCAGGTCGCGCGCCGAAAGCCACGCACCGCATGTCACGTAACCGCATGTCACGTAACCGCATGTCCCGCACCGAAATCCACGCACCGGACGTCGCGGCCGTCAGTCCAGGACCCGTGCCAGATAAGCCCGCAGCATCTGCCGCGTCTCCTCGATGATCTTCTCGTCGCCCTCCGGAGCCATCCGGAAGGCGAGATGGACAAGGGTGTCGGCGGTTTCCACGGCGATGAGGAAGACGCGGCGCAGGTCCTCGTCCGGTGCGCGGTCGAGGTAGCCGGAGAGGAGGTCGGTGAGGCGGTCGGCGACGCGGTGGTTGGGTTCGGCGTGGCGGGTGCCGACCGGGATCTGGTTGCCGAAGTCGACGAGGGAGAAGCCGGGCGCGGTGCGCTTCATGGCGAGGTACTCGTCGAGCACGGCGTCCACCGCCGCGCGCCAGCCCGCGTCGCCGGTCTCCTTGAGGCGCTCGGTGACGCGCGCGGTGTAGCGCTCCAGGTTGCGTTGGGCGAGGGCGTCGGCCATCTGGCGCTTGTTGCCGAAGAAGCGGTAGACGGAGCCGATGGGGACGCCGGCGCGCGTGGCGACGGCCCGGGTGCTCAGGGCGTCGTAGCCGACCTCGTCGAGGAGGTCGGCGCAGGCGTCGAGGATCCTGGTCAGCCGTTCGGCGCTGCGCCGCTGCACGGGCGCTCGACGAAGCGATGTCGCTGGGGGCACGGGCTTCATGATGCCTCTCCGCCGGGGCCCGGGGAACCCGGCCCTCCGGTACGCGGACCGGTGCCTGATGCACCCGTCGCGGGGGTCGCCGTCTCGTTCGCCGTCCCGGCCGGTTCCGGCTCCGAGGCCGTGATGTCCGCCGTGCTCTCGACCGGCTCGCCGTCCACAGCCCACACCGTGCCGTCGTCGGCGTACAGACGCACGGTGACCTGGTGCGTGCCGTGCGGGACATAGCGGCCCGAGAGGCGGTACTCGGAGGTGCGCAGGCCGGTGACGGAGCGGTCGTCCACGAAGAGGCGGGCGACGCCGCGTCCGGGTGCGGCCTTGGCCTGCGCGCCGGCGGGCGTGAAGCGGAAGTTGCGGACGGTCAGCCGGACGTTCCAGCTGTCGCCGGCGCCGGGCTGCACCTCGATGCCGACGTCGGGCGCGTCCTCTTCCTTCACCTCACGGAGTTGGCGCCCCTCGTGGTCCGTGTCGTCGAGGACCTTCCCCACCGGCGAGGGCGAGGCGTCCTCTTCCTGCTTGGGCGCATCACCGGAACCGCAGCTCGCGGATCCGGTCAACAGCAGGACACAGACCGCGAGCGCGGCAAGCAGTCCCCGCGTCCACGACATACCGGGGAGCGTAGAACACCGGTGCGACACCTCGAATCCCCCTGGAGTCTGGTTCCGGCCGCCTCCGGTCGTCCTCCGAGAGGAGGTCCTCCCGGCCAGGCCACCCTCGTCAGGAGGATGTTCCGCCTGCCCGGGCCCGTCGCAGTTCCGCGTCGCCGGTCGCCGTGGCCACGTCGGCGGCACCGGCGAGGAGGTAACGCCGGCGCACCGCGTGACCACCTTTCGCTACCTCTTGCGCCCGGGAAAACGCAATCCTACGGTGGAGCATAGGAATAGGACCGCAAGGGAGCGATCATGAGCGGGGACGCGCGCAAGACGGCCGAGGCCTTGACCTACCTCTCCGGTTTCGGCAACGAGCACAGTTCCGAGGCCGTTCCGGGCGCACTGCCCGTCGGCCGCAACTCGCCGCAGCGCGCGCCCCTCGGCCTGTACGCGGAGCAGCTCAGCGGTACGGCGTTCACCGAGCCCCGGGCGTACAACCGCCGCTCGTGGCTGTACCGGATCCGGCCGTCGGCCGCGCATCCGGCGTTCACCCACACGCACAACGGCTGGATCCGTACGGCCCCCTTCGCGGAGTCCGTGCCGGACCCGAACCGGCTGCGCTGGGACCCCCTGCCGGAACCGGTGGAAGGCACCGACTTCCTCGCCGGCCTGTGGACCCTCGGCGGCAACGGCGACGTGACGCAGCGCACCGGCATGGCCGTGCACCTCTATCACGCCAACTCCTCCATGGACCGGGTCTTCAGCGACGCCGACGGCGAGCTGCTGATCGTGCCGGAGCGCGGCGGGCTGCTGCTGCGCACGGAGTTCGGGCTGCTGCATGTGGAGCCGGGACATGTGGCGCTGGTTCCGCGTGGGGTGCGCTTCCGTGTGGAGCTGCTGGATACCGCGTCCGACGGCGGACAGAGCCCGACTGCGCGCGGCTATGTGTGCGAGAACTACGGCGCCCCCTTCCGCCTCCCCGACCTCGGCCCCATCGGCGCCAACGGCCTCGCCGGCGCCCGCGACTTCCGGGCGCCGGTCGCCGCGTACGAGGACGTCGAGGGTCCGGTGGAGGTGGTGAACAAGTTCTGCGGCAACCTCTGGACAGCCGTCTACGACCACTCACCGCTCGACGTGGTCGCCTGGCACGGCAACCATGTGCCGTACATCTACGACCTGCGCCGGTTCAACGTGATCGGGAGCATCTCGTACGACCACCCCGACCCGTCGATCTTCACGGTACTGACGTCCCCCTCGGACACCCCGGGCCTGGCAGGCGTCGACTTCGTGGTCTTCGCGCCGCGCTGGCTGGTGGGCGAGGACACCTTCCGGCCGCCGTACTTCCACCGGAACGTGATGAGCGAGTACATGGGCCTGATCGAGGGCGCCTACGACGCCAAGACGTCCGGTCCGGGGGGCTTCGTCCCCGGTGGCGGCTCGCTGCACAACATGATGTCGGCGCACGGACCGGACCGGGAGACGTTCGATCGCGCGAGCGCCGCCGAGCTGAAGCCGCAGAAGGTCGACGACGGCCTTGCCTTCATGTTCGAGACGCGCTGGCCGATGACGCTCACACCGCACGCGGCCCGGGCGGAGCACCTTCAACAGCACTACGACGACGTGTGGAAGGGCCTTCAGCGCCACTTCCGCCCCTAGGCCCTTCGGAACCTGAGGAGTCCGCCCCGGATTCCGACCCGGATCCCGCCCCTTGCACGGAAGATTCCCTACCGGTACGGATGGCCCCGTGACCTCCTTCGCCCCGGACTCGATCGTCCTGAACCGCAAGCTGCCGCTCTGGTACCAGGTGTCGCAGTCACTGCGCGCCTCGATCCTCGGCCGCTCGCCCCAGGACCCGCTGCGCCTGCCCACCGAGGAACAGCTGGCGGGGCACTACGGAGTCAGCGTGCTGACCATGCGGCAGGCACTGAAGGAGCTGGAGGACGAAGGCCTGATCACGCGCCACCGCCGGCGCGGCACCTTCATCGAGCCGGACGCCCGCAGGGGCGCCCCCGTGCGGCTGCTCGGCTCGGTGGACGCGATCGTGGCCCAGCAGTCCGGCATGGCGACCCAGCTGCTCGACCACGGCAAGGGACCGGTGCCCGTCGAACTCGCCGAGTACTTCCCGGATCTCGACGAGGTGGCGACGTACCACCGCCTGCGCGGCGACGAGAAAACCGGCGAGCCCACCAACCACGCCCGCAACTACGTCCGCCCCGAACTGGCCGCCCTCATCGACCTGGACGACCTGCTCCGCCGGCCGATGACCAAGGTGCTCAGGGACATCGTCGGGGTGGACATCAGCCGCATCACGGACACCGTGGAGGCCCGGCTGGCGGACCCGGAGACGTCCCGGCTCCTCCAAGTCCCGCTGCTCAGCCCGATCCTGCACTACACGGGCGTCACCTACGACACTCAGGGGCGCGTGCTGGACGCGGCGGTCATCCACTACCGGGGCGACCGCTTCTCCTTCACGGTGACCCTCGACGCCACCTGACCCGGCTGTCACTGACAGGTCGTACGATGCCCAGCGTGACGCACGACGACGCTCCGCTGCTGGCGGACCTCATGCCGTGGTCCGTCGCACCGCCGCGGCTCGGCCGGGGGTGGCCGACGGGCCCCGACCCGGCATCCCTGAAGGCCCGCTGGGACGCCCTGATGAAGGCGGAGGGTCCGGACCGGGAGGCCCTGTTCGAGCCCACGCGCTCACGCACCCTGCGCTCCGCGGTGGGGCAACTGCCGGGCCGTTCCGGCGGCACGGAGAAGCTGGTCCGTGCGACGGGCCCCTGCCCCGAGCCCGTACGGGTCCTGCACGCGCCCTTCGACGAGCAGTGGCTGATCGCGGACCACCGGCTGATCGACGCGGCCCGGCCCGAGCTGTGGCGGGTGGCGGACGAGCAACAGATCTTCGTGGTGGAGGCGACGGCGGTTCCGGACGCGACCGGCCCCCTCCTGCTCGCGACGTCCCTGCTGCCGCTCCTGCGCCCCGGCCGCATCCGCCCGCTGTACCGCCGCCCCGGCGGCGAGGAACCGAACCTGGCGCCGGGTCTGCTGGAGCACCTGGGCACGCGACTCGGCCGCTCCCTGACACCCGTGGACGTCCTGGCCTGGGCTCTGGCGACCGTCCGATACGCTCCCGCCGGCCACGCGGTCCCCCTCACCCAGGAGCCCGAACTCTGGTCGCAGGGCGTCGAGTTGGGCCACGGCCTCTTGCGGCTGCTCCGCCGCAACGGCGACCGCCCCAAGCTGCCGGGAGGCCGCCGCCCGTACGTCCGCGCTCCGCTGCCCGCACGGCCACTGACCTTGCACTACGACCGCGAGGAGGAGACCCTGCACCTGGACGAGGGCCGCATTTCCCCGGTGCCGCCGGAGGCGTGGGACTTCGAGGTGAGCGGGGCGCGTGTGCTGGAACAGTGGTTCGCCGCACGCACGGCCGAGGTGGAACCGGGCACGCTGTCGGCGATCCGCCCGACGACATGGCCGCAGACGTGGACGTCGGAACTGCTGGAACTGATCACGGTGCTGGCGTTGCTGGCGGAACTTCGGCCGCAGCAGGAGGAGTTGACCGTTACGGCGCCGATCACCGCGGCGGATCTCAAGAAGGCAGGCGTCCTGCCGGTGCAAGACGCGGCACGTCGACCGGCGTCGGTCTTGGACCACCACGAGGAAGGCCCAGAAGGCCAGTTCGCGTTGCTCTAGCCGACCTCAAGCAGGATCACCCCTGCGGCGAAAAGGCGTCCAGCACCCGCCCCAACATCCGCTCGAAAAATCGCCTCAAGATCAATCGGCCCCGAATCCTCCATGAACGCCAGCGCCGGTGCCGGAGGGGGCGGCCTGGCCGGTGGCGCATCCGGTCGCCGGATCGCTGGCCTGGTGTGCGGTGCTGCTCGCCGTGTTCGTTCCTTCGGCCGTGCGCCGGTAGGCGCACGGTGAGCGGTGAACCGGCACCGACGAACGGTCGTCAAGGGCCGTAGAGCGCGGTGTCGTCGGGCACGTGGGGTGGGGTGTGCCGAATGAGCCGGTTGAAGGGGGACGTGCCCGCGCTCGGGGTGTCGCGCGCCGGTGCGTCGCTGCGTGCCGTGGGGATGACGGACGGCGAGAGCGCAGCGCCGCACCGGAACGGCATGGCGACCGACCCGGGCGCGGGCCCTTGGGGACTGCTCTGAGGAACGCCGGTGTCGCTCAGCGTCCGCCGAACAGCGAACGGCGCAGCCGGCGCAGCGGCGCGAAGAGCGAGACCCGCCTCACGCGCTTGCCCCTGTCACTGCGGTTCTGCGTGGTGTCACGTGCGGTCAGCTCCCGCATCAGCGACGTCGCCTCGGCCGTCTCTCCCTGTGGGACGGCGGGACCCGCCAGCACCGAGAGATGGCGGTCGAGGCGCGAACTGGTCGCGCTGCTCCCGCAGGTGATCGCAGGGACCCTCGCCCTGCTGCGCACTGTTATCTGTTCCATGTCACTCCCCACCCGTACGAGTCCACCCGGCCCGGGCAGGGTAACCCTATCGCCCCCTTGGGGCACTCGTGTATCGCGGTCACAGGATTCACCTTCCCCGTAAGGCGGTTGACGACTCCTCGCCACCCCTTCGCCGGTCACTCTCCGAATCCAACCGATTCCAGGGCGAGTTGGACAACCGGCTGGGTAGTGGGCTGCGGCGATCCACCGTCGGGTTCGACGGTCACAGCGAGTGACGTGGCCGACTTGTTCAGGTCGGACGCCACCAAGGGCGTGTCGCCGTCGAAGAGCCCCAGGGAGCGCGGTTGTGCGTCGGGGCGCATGAGCCACAATTGGTGCACTTGGCCGCTCGGCAGGTCGCCGTATCCGCTCAGGGTGACCACCGCGCTCCCCTCGGATGCGGAGGCGATCACTCCGATACTGCGGCCCCGGTTGTCCTGGCCGTTCGTCGCCCGAGCGTCGGGAGCTGCGAGAACGTGGGCGATCTCACGTGCCTGGGCCCGCTGCGCGTCCAGCTCGTCCTGCGTCTGGCCCGCCTGGACGGCGAACAGGGAGGCGACGACGAGGGCCGCGGCGGCGGTGGCGGTCGCGAAGGGCACGAAGAGGGGGATCCGCCGCCGCTCACGAGTGCGCGGCGGCGGCTCGGCACCCCAGACATGGGGCGGCAGTTGGGGTGTACGCGCGCGTGCCGGTTCCTGCCGCGGGCCGGGCTCCTGCGGAATCGTGCGTACGGCGGACAGCACCCGGTCGCGCAGCGCGGCCGGCGGCGGCGCGGCCGTCGACCAGGCGAGCCGTACGGCGTCCTCGGACAGGGCCCGTACCTCGGCGGCGCAGACGGCGCAGCCCCCCAGGTGCTTCTCGAAGCGGACCCGCTCGGCGGGTTCCAGGGCGTCGAGGGCGTAGGGCGCGGCGAGGGAGTGGAGGTCCTCGCGGCGGAAGAGGCTCATGCGACACCTCCCAGGCACTCACGCATCCGGGTCAGCCCGTCGCGCATCCGCGTCTTGACCGTGCCCAGCGGCAGGGACAGCCGCTCGGCCACCTCACGGTACGTGTAGCCCTCGTAATAGGCGAGCGTGACCGACTGGCGCTGCAGGTCCGTGAGCCGGTCGAGGCAGCGGCGCACCCATTCGCGTTCGAGGCCGGCCTCGACCTCCTCGGTGACCTGGTCGAAGGCCGGCTGGTTGGCGCGCAGCGCCTCCCGCTGCTCGCGCTCGCCGGCCGCGCGGGCGCTGCGCACCCGGTCGACGGCCCGGCGGTGGGCGAGGGTGAGGATCCACGACATGGCGCTGCCCCGCGCCGGATCGAACCGCGCGGCGGACCGCCAGAGTTCCAGCAGCACCTCCTGCGCCACCTCCTCCGACTGCGCCGGATCTCGTACGACCCGTCTGACGAGCCCGAACACCGGCCCGGACACCAGGCCGTACAGCTCCTCGAATGCCTTCTGGTCGCCGCCTGCCACAAGCACCAGAAGCTCGTCCGCCTCCAAGCCGTCTCCCCCTCTGCGCAAGCCGCACCCGGCCCGTCCCGTCCCACGAGGTATTCGCAACGAACACACCTCCGGATGGGGTTACGGATCAGCTTGCCGAAAACGCGGGTCCAGCAGGGAGAAAAAGAGTTTTGAGATTCGACCAATCCGGCCCGGCCCCCGTTCCGAATCCCCCGGCGTCAGGCAATTTGGCACGGAGGACGGACGGCATGACACCTATCTCCAGGAGCGGCGCGGGGCGCAGGAGCGTTGCGACCCTCATATGTGGTGCGCTGGCCGCAGGCGGGCTCGCAGCCGCCGGCGTGACCGCGCTGCAACCGGGGGCGGCCAACGCCTCCAGCCACCGGGAGGCCCCGCTGATCTCGGGGCAGCCCCAGTACGACAACACGGACGTGTACGCGTTCGTCAGCCCGGACAAGCCGGACACGACGACGATCGTGGCCAACTGGATCCCGATGGAGGAACCTGCGGGCGGGCCCAACTTCTTCACGTTCGCCGAGGACGCGCAGTACGACATCCACATCGACAACAACGGTGACGCGCAGGGCGAGCTGCTGTACCGCTTCACCTTCGAGACGCACGTCAAGAACGACAAGACGTTCCTCTACAACACCGGGCCGGTCGAGAGCCTGGACGACCCGGACCTGAACATCACGCAGACGTACGACATCGAGCTGCTGCGGCTGAAGAACCAGCACCTGGAGTCGAAGACGAAGGTCGCGGACGACGTGCCGGTGGCGCCGTCGAACGTCGGCAAGGCGTCGATGCCGGACTACGCCAAGCTGCGCGACCAGGCGGTGCACGAGTTGCCGGGCGGCTCGACGACGTTCGCCGGCCAGGCCGACGACCCCTTCTTCCTGGACCTGCGGGTCTTCGACCTGCTGTACGGCGGGAACCTCACCGAGGTCGGCAACGACACGCTCAAGGGCTACAACGTCAACTCGATCGCCCTTCAGGTGCCGACCCACATGATCACCGAGTCGGCCGAGCAGCCGATCGTCGGCATCTGGTCGACCACGCAGCGCAAGAACGCGCAGGGGCACTTCAGGCAGGTGTCGCGGCTGGGTATGCCGTTGGTCAACGAGGTCGTCAACCCGCTGAAGGACAAGGACAAGTTCAACGCGTCCGCGCCCTGGGACGACGCGCAGTTCCTTCAGAACGTGACCAATCCGGAGCTGCCGAAGCTGATCGAGGCGATCTACAAGATCCCGGCGCCGGACGAGCCGCGCAACGACCTCGTCGACGTCTTCCTCAAGGGCGTCGAGGGCCTCAACCAGCCGCCGCACGTGCGCCCGGCGGAGGAACTGCGCCTGAACACCTCCATCAAGCCGGTCGCCGACCCCAAGCGTCTCGGCGTCCTCGACGGCGACAACGCGGGCTTCCCGAACGGCCGCCGGCTCACCGATGACGTGATCGACGCCTCGCTCCAGGTCGTCGAGGGTGAACTGCTCGGCGCGAAGAACGACCTGGGCGACGCGGTTGACAAGAACGACAAGGACTTCGAGAAGGCCTTTCCGTACGTCGCGCTGCCGACGGAGGGCTCGCGCGGCCCGCTCGCCAAGGGCACGACCGGCGGCAACGACGTCCGCAACGAGATCGGCGACGCCCTCCAGCCGGCCGGCGGCGCCTCCGGCTCCGACGACACCACCCTGATCGCCGCGTCCGCGGGCGCCGGCGCGGCCGGCATCCTCCTGATCGGCGCGGGCCTGACGTGGTGGCGCCGGATGCGGGACCGGGCGTACTAGACCCTGCCGGGCGTCCGACCGAGGCCGGCATAGCGGCTCCGGTCAGGCGCCGGGCCTACGGCCCCGGCCCACCCCACTGACTGGCGCGGCCCGCACATACATCCCCCACGGTGCGGGCCGCGCCGCCCCGCGCGAGAACTTCCGTCCCCGGCAAGCCCATTGAGGAGAGGCATGGCCCCGCGTACGAACGACAGCGCCCCGGAGAGCGAGCACGGCGGCACGAGCCCTGCGGCCACGAAGCGCGAGCGCGGCACGACACCGACCGCCGAGCTGGGCGCCGAGGCCGCGCCGGGTGCTGCGGGGTCGGGGACCGAGGCTGAGCCAGGGACCGCCATACCGGAGACCACCGAGGTGGGACAGAGGGCCGCAGCTCCGAAGGTCGCCCAGCCGGGCCCCGCCGCGCGGGACGGGGACGAGACAAGCGCCGCTTGGCTGGAGGTCTTCGGGGCTGAGGACGAGTTCATGTGGGGGGCTTTCGGGGCTGAGGCGGAAGCTGCCGGGCTCAAGGCCGACAGCGTGGCCGCAGCCGAGTCCGAATCCGAGGCCCAAATCTCGTCCGAGTCCGAGTCCGAATCCGAATCCGAGGCCCAAATCTCTTCCGAGTACGGAACCGGGGCGGGGGCCGCAGCCAAGTCCGGGGGCGAAGCCCCACCCGCGAAGTCTGGGAGCCGAGCCCCGCACCGGATCGAAGCCAAGCCGGAGGCCGAAGCCGAGCCCGGCGGCGAAGTCCCACCCGAAACCGGGCCCCGGATCGAAGCCCGGCCCCAGGCCGGCGTGCCGGACGGCGTCGAGTCGCGAGTCGACGCCGCGGCGGATGACCCGGGGGCGAAGAGCGGAGACGTTCTGGAGAGCTCCGGGCCGGAGATCCGCAGTCGTGGGGCGCGGGCCGTCGACCCTCGGGTAGCTGCCGTGCGGCGGGTCTCCGCTGCTGGGCGGCGTTGGCGTGGGGCCCAATTGGTCGGGTGTGCGGTGCTGTTGGCTGTCGCACTCACCGCAGGTGCCGTCGCCGTCGGGTCCGTGCGGGACGGGGGGAGCGGCGCGGCGGTCGCGTCCGCGCCGGGGGCCCTCTCGCCGGAGCTGCTGACCGGCGGCGACCTCGACGCGAACATCACCGCACTGCAGACCCAGCTCCGCGCCCAGCCGAAGGACTTCGGCGGCTGGGCCACCCTCGGTCTCGCCTACGTCGAGCAGGCGCGGACCAAGGGCGACCCCTCGCGCTATCCGCAGGCCGAACGTGCCCTGAAGCGCTCCCTGGACCTGAAGCCGGGCAACGACCGCGCGCTGGCCGGCCGCGCCGCCCTCGCCGCCGCCCGGCATGACTTCGAGGACGCCCTGAGGTACGCGGACCAGGCCCTGGAACAGAACCCCTACAGCGAACGCGCCCTGTCCTCCCGTATCGACGCCCTCGTGGAACTCGGCCGTTACGACGACGCGTTGAAGGCCGCGGAGCTCGCGGACACCCGGCGGCCCGGGATCCCCGTCTTCACCCGGTACGCGTACGTGCACGAACTGCGCGGCGACGTCAGCACCGCGCGACGCGTGCTGGAGCAGGCGCTCGCCTCCGCCACCGCCCCGGGAGACGTGGCGTACGTCGCCACCGCGCTCGGCCAACTCGCCTGGAACCAGGGCGACCACACCACCGCCCTGCACCACTACGCACGCGCCCTCGCCGCCGACGACACCTACGTCCCGGCCCTGGAGGGCCGCGCCCGCGCCCAGGCCGCGAGCGGCGACCGCGCCGCCGCGATCAAGGGCATGGAGGACGTGGTCGCCCGCTACCCCCTGCCCGGCCCGCTCGTCGAACTCGGCGAGCTGTACGAGGAGCGTGACGGCGAGGGCGATCGCGCCAAGGCCCGCGACCAGTACGCCCTCGTCAACGCCTGGACCTCCCTCGCCCGCGCGGCCGGCGTCAACGCCGACCTCGACACCGCACTCGCCGCCGCCGACCACGGCGACGCCGCCTCCGCCCTGCGCGCGGCCCGCGCCGAATGGGACCGCCGCCACACCGTGCACACCGCGGACGCCCTCGCCTGGGCACTGCACGTCAACGGCCGCAGCGAGGAAGCCCTGCCGTACGCCCGCCGGGCGACGGCAACCGGCTACCGCAACGCCGCGTTCCTCCACCACCGCGGCATGATCGAGGTCGCCGCGGGCCACAAGCAGGAAGGCCGCGCCCACTTGAAGGCAGCGCTGAAGCTGAACCCCGGCTTCTCACCGACCGGCGCCCGCGAGGCCCGTAAGGCGCTCAAGGCACTGGAGGCGGCCAAGTGAGGCCCCGTCGCCTGTTCGCCTCCGCCGCGGCCGTGCTCACCGCCGCCGGCGCGCTCACCCTGCTCCCCGCCACCACCGCCGGCGCGCACCCCCTCGGCAACTTCACCGTCAACCGCTACGACGGTCTCGTCGCCGCCCCGGGCGAACTGCGCGTCGACCACGTCGAGGACCTCGCCGAGATCCCCGCGACCCAGGCCCAGCCGGACATCAAGAGGCTGGGCATGACCGAGTGGGCCCGACAGCGGTGCGCGCAGGCCGCCGAGGACAGTGAACTCACCGTCGACGGACGTGCGGTCGTCCTCACCCCGGGACGCAGCGACGCGCGCGTGCGGCCCGGTCAGGCCGGGCTCGACACCCTCCGCGTGGAGTGC
Source organism: Streptomyces sp. SA15 (assembly GCF_002291145.1). GTDB lineage: Bacteria > Actinomycetota > Actinomycetes > Streptomycetales > Streptomycetaceae > Streptomyces. The sequence continues at coordinate 200,206 of NZ_NTGE01000058.1, read as the reverse complement.
CGGCTGACCGCACCGCTCCCCGAGGGCGACACGACGACCCTCGGCTTCCGCGGCGCGGGCGCGGACGCCGGCCCCGGCTGGCGGGAGATCACCGCGCGCGGCGACCGTACGACGCTCACCGCGTCGGACGTACCGAAAGAGTCGCTGTCGCGTGAACTGACCAGCTACCCGGAGGAGTTGCTCTCCTCCCCCGCCGACACCGCGACCGCGTCGCTCCGGGTGCGCCCCGGCGGCCCCGCCCTGGCCGAGACGGAAGCGGACGCCCCCGCCGCGTCCATCCTGCCGCGCGGCGTCGACCGCTGGACCCGGGCCCTGGACGACCTGGTCGCCCGCCACGACCTCACCCCCGCGTTCGCCGCCTTGGCCCTCCTCATCGCCATCGCCCTCGGCGCGATGCACGCCCTCGCACCGGGCCACGGCAAGACCCTGATGGCCGCCGTGGCCGCCGCCCGGGGAGGCAGGGCCCGCATGAAGGACGTCCTGCCCCTGGCCGCGTCGGTGACGGTCACCCACACGCTCGGCGTGGTCGCCGTCGGCCTCCTGGTCACGGCCGGTTCGGCGGCGGCGCCCTCGGTGATCACCTGGCTCGGCATCGCGAGCGGCGCACTGGTGACGGCGGCGGGGCTGACCCTCGTACGACGGGCCTGGCGCAACCGAAGCCACACGCATGGGCACGGCCACGGGCATGCACGCGGGCACAGCCACGATCACGATCACGATCACCCGCACGCTCATGACCATAACCACGACCACGACCACGGGTCCGGGCACGACCACGGGCACGACCACGGGCACGGGCACGGGCACGGGCACGAGACCGTCGAAGTCCCCGAGCGTGCGCTCGTCCTGGCGGCCGCGCACAGCCATGCCGCCGCTTCGGAAGAGCACACCCACCACGCCACGCCCGCCTCCACGCAAACGCCGCGCTACCACCCCCACCCCGACCCCCACACCATCGAACACACCCACAACGGCTTCACCCACACCCATCCCACCGCCCCCACCGTCCGCGGCACGATCCTCCTCGGCTTCGCCGGTGGCCTCGTGCCCAGCCCCTCCGCCGTGGTGGTGCTGGTGGGGTCGGCAGCGCTGGGGCAGGCCTGGTTCGGGCTGCTGCTCGTCGTCGCGTACGGCGTCGGGCTCGCTCTCACCCTCACCGCGGCCGGCTTCGCGGTCGTGAAGCTGGGCACCGGCGTCACCCGGGTGCTCGACAAACGCCCGCGCTGGGCGACCAGCCCCGTGACGGCCCTGGTCCGCCGGACCGCCCCCCTGGGGTCCGCGCTCGTCGTCGTGGCGCTCGGCGCCGGACTTGTACTCAAGGGGGCGGCATCCGCACTCGGCTGAGCTACTTTTGGGGAGAAATCACGCGGATGCGAAGAGGGGGCGCCCGTGTCCGAAGTACCGGGCAGTGAACGTCTGATCGCGGGCCGCTACCGTCTGTTGTCCCCGCTCGGCGAGGGCGGCATGGGCACGGTGTGGCGCGCCCGCGACGAGCTGCTGCACCGCGAGGTCGCCGTCAAGGAGGTGCGCGCGCCCGCCGGGCTGCAGGGACCCGAGGTCGAGCGGATGTACGCCCGGCTGGAGCGCGAGGCATGGGCGGCGGCGCGGGTCGCCAACCGCAACGTGGTGACGGTGTACGACGTGGCCACCCAGGACGGCCGCCCCTGGATCGTCATGGAGATCGTCCGCGGCATCTCGCTCGCCGAACTCCTGGACGCCGAGGGCCCGCTCACGCCGCAGCGCACCGCGCACATCGGCGCCGAGGTGCTGGCCGCGCTGCGGGCCGCCCACGCTGCCGGGGTACTGCACCGGGACGTGAAGCCGGCCAATGTGCTGATGTCGAACGACGGGCGGGTCGTGCTCACCGACTTCGGCATCGCCATGGTCGAGGGCAGTTCCGCGCTGACCATGACCGGCGAGGTCATCGGCTCGCCCGAGTTCCTGGCTCCGGAGCGGGCCCTGGGCCGTACGCCGGGCCCGGAGTCCGACCTGTGGTCGCTCGGCGTGCTGCTGTACGCGGCGGTCGAGGGCAACTCCCCCTTCCGGCAGAACACCCCGCTCAGCACCCTGCGCGCGATCGTGGACGAGGAGCTGCCGCCGCCGCGCCGGGCCGGTCCGCTCACGCCCGTGATCGAGGGGCTGCTGCGCAAGGACCCGGCCGAGCGGCTGTCGGCGGAGCGGGCCGAGCAGGACCTGCGGGTGATCGGCGCGGGCGGCACGCCTCGCGCGGACGCCGCGCAGGCGTCCCCTCATACGCCCTACACGCCCTATGCGCCGACGATCGCCGCCCCTCCCCAGCAGCCCCAGCAGCCTCCACCGACCGCACCGGGCCCGCAACCGTGGACACAGCCGAGCCCGACGGCAGGGCCGACGACCGCCACGGCCGGAGAGCCGAACCGCAACCGCCGCGCCGCCATCGCACTGATCGCGGGCCTCGCCGCCCTCGCGCTGGCGATCGCCGGGCTGACGTACGCGCTGCTGAACCGCGACGACGGGGACCAGGCCGGAGGCGGCGGCACCAAGAACGAGACGCCCGGGCTGAGTTCGCCCGCGCCCACCGACAACCCCACCGGGACACAGGACACCGCAGGCCCCGAGCCCACTCCCAGCCGGAGCGGCAGCGCCACGACCGCTCCCCCGCCGCAGTCGGTGCAGGTCGCGCTGGCCGGCTCCAACACCGACTACACCGGCAGCTGTCCGCCGCCGCAGGGCGAGGCGCCCGCCTTCACGGCGACGTTCACGGTCGGCAACCTGCCTGCGGAGGTGAGGTATCGCTGGGTGTCGCGGGACGGCGAGGTCATGGACGAGGGGTGGAAGACCCTCTCGTTCCCGGAGGGCGGCGGCCGGACCAAGCAGGACACGGCGTTCGTGACCACGAACGACGACAGCGGCAGCTTCGAGAACGAGATCAGTGTCGAGGTCCGCGATCCGGTGCGCACGACGTCCAACTCGGTGCCGTTCTCGGTGACCTGCGAGACGGAGACCCCGTCGGACGGGGCCTCCGCTTCTGGCTCACCCTCTGATTAGGACTCAGGCAGCGCTGTTCAGCACCGGCAGATACCCGCCGGACTGACCCGCCGCCGTCGGGTGGTACGACTCACCGACGTTGAGCCAGTTGAGGCTGTGCAGCCAGGAGCTGCCCGAGCAGATCTCGTGGCCGGTGAAGGTGGGGCGGACGTCGCCGAAGACGAAGCCGTGGTCTGCGGCTCGCTTGGCGATGGCGGTGTCGAGGTGGTCCGCGGCGTCGTTGATCGCCTTCCGCTTGGTCTCGGAGAGGCCGAGGCACGAGGTGCCCAGCTTGTAGAAGCGGGGGTAGCCGAGCACGACCACGCGGGCGTGCGGGGCCTTGGCGCGGATCGCTGAGTAGACGCCGTCCAGTTGGCCGGGCAGCGTCGTGTCGACGTACGCCTTCGCGGTGTTGATCCGGGACACGCAGGAGCTGTCGGACTGGAGCACACAGGTCGTCATGACGTCGGCGAAGCCCGCGTCGTTGCCGCCGACGCTGATCGAGACGAGGGCGGTGGCGGCGCTGAGCGGGGTGAGTTGATTCGCCAGAACGTCACCCGTTCGGGCGCCCGAGCAGGCGGTGAAGTCGAAGGACGAGGGTGAGTGGGCGGCGGCCCAGAGGTAGGGGTAGGCCTTCGTGCTGCGCTTGCAGTCGCCGCTCGCGGAGAGGTAGCTACCCGCGCCGAGTCCGGAGGAGTAGGAGTCGCCGAGCGCCACGTAGCCGCCGGGTGCGGCGAGTTGGGACGCCTGTGCCGTGGCGGCCCCGGTGAGGGCGGCACAGGCGGCGAGGAGCAGCGAGCTGACGTATACGGCAAGTCGGGAACGTCTCATGGAACCTCCCTTTAGCAGGATCTCTGCCATAACCGTCGTAGCAACTACGCGTGTTGACCGGAAGTGTCCATGCCAATACTTGTCTCAGTGGCGCTTTGGCGACCCTGCTGAATTACGCGGGCATGACAAATGCGTGACAGGGCGTCAAGTCCCTTGATCTACACGGGTGGACCACTGATTCTTTACTCAGCCGTAGGGCGGAACGCGACGCTCCATGGCCGTGCGCGCGACGACGCGCGCACCCCCCACAGACGCGCGCCCCACCCAGGCGTGCGCCGCCAAGAGGAGGACTCCCTCGTAATGGCACAACTGCGTAGCAAGAAGGTCCGGATCGCCGCGATAACCAGCCTGGCGACCGCCGCCCTCGTGGGCGGGCTCACCGCTCTCCCCGCCCAGGCCGCACCGGCCGAGGGCAAGGTCCTGGCCGCCGGTTCTCCTACGGCGGTCAAGGACAGCTACATCGTCACGCTCAAGCAGGGCGCCGGTCTCAAGGCGTCCTCGAGCGCGGGCAAGAGTCTGGTCAAGGAGTACGGCGGCACGGTCAAGAAGACGTTCGGCGCGGCGCTGAACGGCTACTCCGCCACCCTCTCCGCGGCCGAGGCCAGGAGACTCGCCGCCGACCCGGCGGTGGCCTCGGTCGAGCAGGACCAGCGCGTCCAGCTCGCCGACACCACGCAGTCCAACGCCCCCTGGGGCCTGGACCGTGTCGACCAGACCTCCCTGCCGCTGTCCGGCACCTACACCTACCCGGACAGCGCGGGCACCGGCGTGACGGCCTACGTCATCGACACCGGCGTGCGCATCACCCACCAGCAGATCAGCGGCCGCGCCACCAACGGCTACGACGCCGTCGACGGCGACAACGTCGCCCAGGACGGCAACGGCCACGGCACCCACGTGGCCACGACGATCGCGGGCACGACGTACGGCGTCGCCAAGAAGGCGAAGATCGTGGCGGTCCGGGTGCTGAACAACGCCGGCTCCGGCACCACGGCCGGCGTGATCGCGGGAATCGACTGGGTGACGGCCAACCACTCCGGACCCTCGGTCGCCAACATGTCCCTGGGCGGCGGTGTGTCCACCACCCTGGACGCGGCCGTGCGCCGCTCCATCGCGAGCGGCGTGACCTACGCCGTCGCGGCGGGCAACAGCAGCACCACCGCCTCCTCGTCCTCCCCGGCCCGGGTCACCGAGGCGATCACCGTCGGCGCCACCACCAACACCGACGCCAAGGCGAGCTACTCCAACTACGGTTCGGTCCTGGACATCTTCGCCCCCGGATCCTCCATCACGGCGGGCTGGTACACCAGCGACACCGCGACGAACACCATCTCCGGTACGTCGATGGCGACCCCGCATGTCGCGGGCGCGGCCGCGGTCTACCTGGCGGGCCACACCTCGGCCACCCCGGCCCAGGTCGCCACGGCCCTGGTGAACGGCGCCACCACCGGCAAGGTCACCAGCGCGGGCACCGGTTCCCCGAACCGGCTGCTGAAGATCGTGCCGTGAGCGCGCAGCGACTGGCTTGACCTGAACGACAGTTCCCCGGAGGCGCACCCGCCTCCGGGGAATGCCCGTACCAAGTCGGCCACCAATCGGTGTGACCGTCTTCCGCATCTTGACGGCCCCCGCGCGGCTGAGCGACATTGAAGCCCGGCATCCGGCGCTTCGGGGGGCAAAGTCGCCAATGCAGACCATACGCATCAAGACATCTTCAACAGCGTCATCGGACGGCGCCGAGCGGGCGCGGCCAGGGCCGGGGAGGGACCTGTCGCCACTGCTCGCGGGCGCCGCGACGGCGGTCGGGGGATGCGGCGCGGTACTCGCGCTCGCCGACTCGGACTCACCGCTGCGCGGTCCGCTCACGCTGTTCTTCCTGATCGCGGCGCCCACCGCGGCCATCGCGGCGGCCCTGCGCGGGCTGGAACCGTTCGGCCGTCTGGTCGCCGCGGTTGCGGGCTCGGTCGTCGTCAACATGCTGGTCGCCCAGGGCATGCTGGCCGTGCACCGCTGGTCCGTGCGCGGTGGGATCGTGGCGGTGACCGCGATCAGCGCCCTCGTTCTCCTGCTGGTTCTGGTACGGCGGCTGCGCGGCCGTACGGCGAGAAGACAGGGCATCTGACGTGGACATCAGCGTGTACCGCCCCGGCGAGCTGAGCGCCGCCGACCGGGCGGCGTGGACGGCGATGCAGTCCAAGGCCCATCTGCACGGGTCGCCCGAGCTGGCGAACCCTTTCCTCGCACCGGAGTTCGCGCTCGCGGTGGGCCGGTGCAGACGCGGGGTGCGGATCGCGGTCGTACGGGAGGACGGCGAGCCCGCCGCGTTCTTCCCCTACCAGAGATCGGCCGCCGGCGTCGGCCGGGCCATCGGCCTCGGTGTCTCGGACGCCCAGGGCGTGGTGCACCGGCCCGGGTTCACCTGGGACGCCCGTGAGCTGATGCGGGCCTGCGGGCTCGCGGTCTGGGAGTTCGACCACCTGGTTCAGGGCCAGCGGCCGTTCGAGGCGGAGGCCTCCGGCACCTTCCCGTCCCCGGTGATGGACGTCGACCGGGGCTACGAGGCCTATCTGGCCCAACTGCGGGCGCAGTCACCGAAGTTCACCCGCACCACCCTCGCCAAGGAGCGCAAGCTGGCCCGGGACGCGGGCGAGGTGACGTACGTCCACGACGAGCGCGACCCGGCCGCGCTGCGCACCCTGATGGACTGGAAGTCCGCGCAGTACCGCAGGACCGGGCGCAGCGACCGCTTCGCGCACGACTGGATCACCCGGCTCGTGCAGCAGCTGTTCCACAGCCGCTCCGAGCCGTTCGCGGGGATCCTGTCGGTGCTGTACGCGGACGGCAAGCCGATCGCCGCGCACTTCGGGCTGCGCACCGAGCGGGTGCTCGCGTGCTGGTTCCCGGCGTACGACCCGGCGTACTCGAAGTACTCCCCGGGCCTGGTGCTGCATCTGCGCATGGCCGAGGCGGCCGCCGCCGACGGGATCGCGTATCTCGATCTCGGCCGGGGCCAGAAGGAATACAAGGACTCCCTGAAGACACGCGAGCTCCAAGTGTCCGAGGGGTGGGTGACACGACGTCACCCGGTGGCGCTCGGGCATCGGGCCCGCCGCGCTCCGGTACGGGCTCTGCGCAATGCCGTGGTGTCCCGGCCGGAGCTGTTCGAACCGGCCGACAAACTGCTCAAACGGGTGGGGAAGATCCGCTCGGGTCGTTCGTGACAAGCGATCCGCACACGTGACAAGCGATCTGTAACGGTCAAACCAACAAAAACGTGAGGCCTCGTTCCAGGTCTTGCCATACAGGTTCAATCATCAATACCGTCGTACATCTCACCCGCATCGGTCCGTCAGCCAGCGGTTTTAGGGGAGGGCTCAAGGACCGCGACGGCCCGGCGCGGGGCGCGGTAGGGGGGTGCCGTGCTCGGTGACCGCACTGTGTGACCGAGTCGTGCCGCGCGACCGGCTGCCGTTTTGCGGAGCCGGCCAGCTTTGCCAGCTCACCCGGTGGGTGCGGAGATTCATTCCGTCCTGCCGTGCGTGAGATACCCCCCTTTCGAACCGAACCGGACCACCCAGGGGCGGGCGGTCCACCGGACGAGAGGGACCAGACTCATGAGCTCAGCTCTGCGCCCGGCGACATCGGGCCAGGATCCTGTGAAGGCCGGCACCTACCGGCCGATATCCTCTCACCTGGCCATAGCGCCGCCGGTGAGCGTGGTGATCCCCGCCATGAACGAGGCGGAGAATCTCCCTTACGTCTTCAAGACCCTTCCGAACTGGATCCATGAAGTGGTTCTCGTGGACGGCAATTCCACCGACAACACCGTCGAAGTCGCCCGCGAGCTGTGGCCGGACGTCAAGGTCGTCGAGCAGCGCGGCAAGGGCAAGGGCGACGCGCTGATCACCGGCTTCCACGCCTGCACCGGCGACATCATCGTGATGGTCGACGCGGACGGCTCGGCCGACGGCAACGAGATCGTGTCGTACGTCTCCGCCCTGGTCTCGGGCGCGGACTTCGCCAAGGGCTCCCGCTTCGCCAACGGCGGCGGCACCGACGACATGACCTTCATCCGCAAGCTCGGCAACTGGGCGCTGTGCACGGCCGTCAACCGCAAGTTCGGCGCCCGCTACACGGACCTGTGCTACGGCTACAACGCGTTCTGGAGGTACTGCCTGGACAAGATCGACCTCGACTGCACCGGCTTCGAGGTCGAGACCCTGATGAACATCCGGGTGGTGAAGGCCGGGCTGAAGGTGCAGGAGATACCGAGCCACGAGTATCTCCGCATCCACGGCACCAGCAATCTGCGGGCGGTACGGGACGGGCTCAGGGTGCTCAGAGTGATCCTGAAGGAGCGCTCCAACCGGCGCGCCCTGCGCAGCCGTCCGCAGCACTCCCCGATGCTCGACACGGTCCGGGGAGAGGTGTCTTGACCGATCTCGACATCTCCGTCGTGATCTGCGTCTACACCGAGGACCGCTGGGAGGACATCCTCGCGGCGGTCTCCTCGGTGCGGGCGCAGTCACGGCCGGCCCTGGAAACACTGCTTGTCGTCGACCACAACGCGGTGCTCCTGGACCGGCTGTCCAGGGAGTACAAGGACGCCGAGGGGGCCGACGAGGTGCGGGTGCTCGCCAACGCGGGCCCCCGCGGCCTGTCCGCCGGCCGCAACACCGGGATCGCCGCCTCGCGCGGCGACGTCGTCGCGTTCCTGGACGACGACGCCGTCGCCGAGCGGGACTGGCTCAGGCACTTCGCCGAGGGCTACGCCGATCCGCGGGTGATGGCCGTCGGCGGCCGTACGGAGCCCATCTGGGCGTCGGGCCGCCGACCGGCCTGGTTTCCCGAGGAGTTCGACTGGGTGGTGGGCTGCACGTACAAGGGCCTGCCCTCCGGGCTGGTGCGGGTGCGCAACGTACTCGGCGGCAATGCCTCCTTCCGTCGTACGGCGTTCGACGCTGCGGGGGGTTTCGCCACCGGCATCGGGCGCGACGGCGACAAGCGTCCGCTGGGCTGCGAGGAGACGGAACTGTGCATCCGCCTCACCCGCGCCCGGCCCGACGCCGTCCTGCTGATCGACGACCGCGCGGTGATCCACCACCGGGTGCCCGAGGCGCGCGAGCACTTCGGGTACTTCCGCACGCGTACGTACGCCGAGGGCCTGTCGAAGGCGCTGGTGGCCCGAAGTGTCGGTTCCGACAAGGGACTCGAGTCCGAACGCCGGTACGCCACACGCGTGCTGCCCGCCGGGGTGGCGCGCGGGCTGCGGGACGCCCTGCTGGCCCGGCCGGGGGGCGCCTCTCGCGCGGGGGCGATCGTCGCCGGGGTGCTGACGGCGGCCGGTGGGTACGTCGTGGGAAGCGTCCGGGCGCGCCGGGGCGGGACGACCTTCGTGGTGAGGGAGATCGAAGGGGGAAGCAGATGACCGAGGCGCCCGTGCCGATCCTCATGTACCACGCGATCGCGACCGACCCGAACGAGGCCACACGGGAGTTGTCGGTGGCTCCGGAGGCCTTCGCCCAGCAGATGGCGGTGATCGCGGAACTCGGTTTCACCCCCGTCACCACGGCCGCACTCGCCGCCCGTTGGCGCTCCGGCCGGCCGCTGCCCGAACGGCCGGTCCTGATCACCTTCGACGACGGCTACGAGGGCGTGCACCGGCACGCCCTCCCCGTCCTCGCGGAGCACGGCTTCGCCGCCACGCTGTTCGTCTCCACCGGGTGGATCCGGGGCGCGTACGACACCGGGGGCGGCCTGGACACCATGCTCGACTGGGACCAGGTCCGCGAACTCGCGGCGGCGGACGTGGAGATCGGCGGGCACAGCCACACGCACCCGCAGCTCGACCAGCTCGACGACGCCGGCCTGCGCCAGGAGCTGATCCACTGCAAGGAGATCGTCTCGGACGAACTCGGTGCCGTCCCGGTCTCGTTCGCCTACCCCTACGGCTACTCCAGCCGCCGGGTGCGGCAGGCCGTCCGCGAGACGGGGTACGGCCAGGCGCTCGCCGTCGGCAACGGCCTGGCGCGCCGACGCCAGGGGCCGTACGCCCTGCGACGCGTGACCGTGCGCCGCGCCACGGGCGTCGAGGAGTTCGAGCGGCTCGTCGAGGGCCGTGCGATCGCCCGGAACTTCGCCAGAGACCGTGCACTCACCCAGGGGTACGCCCTGGTCCGCAGAGCACGACAGGTCCGCCGGAAGGCCATCCGTTCCCGTGTCTGACACGACCACGACCACGACCGAGGAAGAGTCGCCCGCGACCGAGGCGCCCGAGCGGCCGGGGCGCCGGCTCCGGCTGCCCGGAATGGGCGCGGGGGGCAGCCAGCTGTTCCGCAACGCCTACGCCCTGATGCTCAACACCGGCATCTCCGCGGTGCTCGGCCTCGGGTTCTGGCTGGCCGCGGCCCGCTACTACTCCGAGTCGGCCGTGGGCCAGGGCTCGGCCGCGATCGCCGCGATGAAGCTCCTCGCCGGCCTGACCGCACTCACCCTGACCGGGGCGCTGGCCCGCTTCATCCCGATCGCGGGGCGGGCCACCGGGCGGCTCATCTTGCGTACGTACGCGGGCAGTTCGGTGATCGTGGCGCTGGCCGCGCTGGTCTTCCTGCTCACCCTGGACGCGTGGGGGCCGTCGTACCGCTTCCTGCACGGGCCGGTGCACGGGCTCGGCTTCGTCGTGGCGGTCGTCGCCTGGTCGCTGCTGACCCTCCAGGACGGGGTGCTGACCGGGCTGCGCAGCGCGCTGTGGGTGCCGGTCGGCAACACCGTGTTCTCGGCCGTCAAGCTGGGGCTGCTGGTCGCCTTCGCGGTGGCCATCCCCACCACCGGCGTCTTCGTGTCCTGGGTCGCGGCGATCGCCTTCTCCGTACTGCCACTGGGCTGGCTGGTGTTCCGGCGGCTGGTGCCGCGGCATGTGAAGGCCACCGCGGACCATGCCCGGCCGCCGACGCTGAAGGAGGTCGGGCGGTTCCTGGCGGGCGACTACACCGGCTCGCTGTTCTCGCTCGCCGTGGTGTACCTGGTCCCCGTGATCATCGCCTCGCAGGTCAGCTCCGAGGACAACGCGTACTTCTACATCACCACCACGATCGGCGGCACGGTCAATCTGCTCGCCATCAACATGGGCGCGTCCCTCACCGTCGAGGGCTCGCACGACCCGCGCCGGCTGGCCGCCAACACCCGGGCCGCGCTGAAGCGGATGGCGCGGATCATGCTGCCGGTGGCCGGGGTGCTGTTCTTCGGCGCCCCGTGGATCCTCGGCGTCTTCGGCGCGGGCTACGCGGACGCGGCCACACCGCTGCTGCGCTGGTTCGCGGTCGGGGCGGTTCTGCGGGTCGTCATGGAGACGTACTTCGCGGTGCTGCGCGCGCAGAGCCGCACCGCCGGGCTGGCCTGGCTGCAGGGCCTGCTCTGCGTCATGGTGCTCGGGCTGACGCTGCTGCTGCTCCCCCGCATGGGCCTGACCGGCGCGGGCGTCGCGGAGATCTCCTCGCTCGCGGTGATCGTCGCGATCGCCGCGCCCAAGCTGTACAAGATCGTCCGTGCCTCGGGTGCCCACATCCCCGAGAGCGCGGCGCCCGACGGGGACCTCGCCGACCTGGGGGCGCGCGAGGTCCCCGCCCAGGCGGCACCGCACAGGCGCGGACCCGCCTGGGCGCTCGACCAGGAAACGCTCGCCCTCGGCATCCACGTCGACTTCGACCATCTGGAACGCCGGCCCGACGTGCGGCCGGGGCCGGGGACGCCGCCCGCGGGCACGCCGGTGCTTCCGGACGACCAGCGGCCGGCCTGGGTGCGGAAGCCGGGGCTCGGGTTGCCGGTCGAGGAGAGGGAACCGGGCTCCGAGGCGTCCCTCGGGCCGGCGGAGGTGGACGCGCCGTTCGAGGCGGAGGCCCCCGTAGAGCCCGTGGAGGACGTCCTACGGGAAGAGGCACCGGTGCGCGAAGAGGTGCCCTCGCGTGCACCCACGCGCCTTGGAGTGATCCTCGGCTGTCTCCTGACCGCCGCACTCTTGCTGTATTGGGTGCCCGCGCTGCGCCTCGGCGAGGCCGACCTCGACGAGATGGGCGGGCTCGGGCTGATCTCCGTGCTGCCCCTGCCCACCCTCGTCGGCGCGGCGCTGCTGGTCGTGGTGTTCGCCTCCCTGCTGTGGCTGGGCCGCGAACACCGGGCACTTCTCCTGGTCACGCTGCTCGCGACCGTGGTCTCGCTGCACGCGCTGCCCGCCCTGATCGAGACCGAGCCGCGGTTCGCGACGGCCTGGCAGCACCTCGGCTTCCTCGACTACATCGACCGGACCGGGTCGGCCGTCCCCGACCTGGACGCACGCTGGAGCTGGCCGGGCTTCTTCGCGGTGGCCGCGTTCGCCCTGAAGGCCTGCGGGGTCAGCGACCTCACCGAGGTCATCCGCTGGTGGCCGCTGGCCATCCAGCTGCTGTATCTAGCGCCGATGTTCCTCCTTGTGCGCTCGATGCGGGCGAGCTGGCGGGCGAAGTGGACCGGCATCTGGATCTTCGTGCTCAGCGGCTGGGTCGGCCAGGACTACTTCTCCCCGCAGGGCTTCACGTATCTCCTCTACCTGGTGTTCGTGGCGATCCTGCTCGTCTGGTTCCGGGCGCCGGGCGTGATCTGGACGAAGCGGCGGCCGGGCGAGATCGAGGTCGAGCCGACGAACCGGCGGCAGCGGGCCGTGCTGCTCATGGTCCTGATCGGCCTGTTCGCGGCGAGCGTCCCGGCGCACCAGCTCACCCCGTTCGTGATGCTGGGCGTGCTGGCGGCGCTCGTCCTGATCGGCCGCAGCGAACTGCGCGGTCTGCCCATCCTGTTCGGCGTCCTGGTGGCCGTCTGGATCGGCTTCATGGCCGAGCCGTACTGGTCCGGGCACTTCGACGAGCTGTTCGGCGGGGTCGGCGGGGTCGGCGGCAATGTGTCGTCGTCCGTGTCCGGCCGTATAGAGGGCGGCAGTTCGACGCACAAGCTCGTGCTCTACGCGCGCGTGCTCCTGGCCGGCGGGGTGATGGCCTTCGCCTGCTGGGGCTGGTGGCGGCGGCGCTGGCACAAGTACCGCGAGCGGTCCCTGCTGGTGCTGACCTTTGTGCCGTTCCTGGGCTTCGGCATGCAGTCGTACGGCGGCGAAATGGCGCTGCGGGTCTTCATGTTCGCCCTGCCGGGCGCGGCCCTGCTCGCCGCTCTCGCCTTGTTCCCGCGTACCGGAGTCACGGTCGAGGAGCGCGACAAGGACCGGGCGAGCCTGGCCCCGCTGGCCGCGCTGATGGCGGGTCTGGTGCTCATGGGCGGCTTCCTGGTGGCCCGTTGGGGCAACGAGCCGTTCGAGCGGATCCGGCCCGGCGAGGTCGCCGCCATGGACTACCTGTACGCCCACGACGAGCCGACGGCACGCCTGCTGTGGCTGAGCGAAGACCCGGTGAACACGGTGACGCCGGCGATGCCGTGGGGCGCGAAGGACATGGAGAAGGTCGAGTACCTGCCGACGCTCGCGCCGACCGACCCGGTGCTGGTGTCGGGGCTGGTCAAGGCGTTGAAGGACGCGGGTCCGAACTCGTATCTGATGATCAACCGCAGTCAGGTGATCTATCTCCAGCTGGACGTGGGCTATGCGAAGACCTGGGAGCCGCGGCTGGTCCAGAACCTGGACGCCCGTGAGGAACTGAAGAAGGTCTTCGTCAACGACGACGTGACGATGTACACGCTGCGCAGGCAGCCCGAGGGCAAGGTCCCGGCCGCGGACCCGGGTCCGATCGGGCCGCAGGTGACGTGGACGCCCTGGTCGGTCGTCGGGGCTCTCGCGGCGCTCGCGCTGATCGTGCTGCTGACGACACGGGAGGTCGTGCGGGTCGCGGTTCGGCCGAGCGTGCGGCAACTGCGGTGGCTGCAGAGCAGCTTCTGGTTCGCGCTGCCGCTGCTGGCGGTGCTGCTCGCCTCGCTGGTGCAGCGGTTCCTGACGATGAAGTGAAGTGGCTTCTACGGCTTACCGGTTGAGCCACTTCACCTCGTACGCCTGCATGTCGAACCGCTTGGTGTCGATCCTCGCGTTGATCGGCCGGTCGAGGGTGTTGACGACCAGGATCACCTTGTCGGTCGCCAGGACGCGGACATTGGGTACGTCGTCCGGGGCGACGGACACGGTCTCGTACTCGGTGGCCGGCGGGAACTCCGCGCCGAAGCGGGACACGAGGTCGTACATGGGCAGCCTCTCGCCGCCGCTGCCCTTGTCGGTCGGTGTCCACAGGCAGCCCGCGCACTCGGTGCCCTGCTCCTTCTCCGGGTTCCAGTAGAAGCCGGAGGTGGCGCCGCCCTTGGCCATGGCGATCATTCCGGTGGCCTGGACGGCGACGCGACGGGTCTCGGACCAGCCCTTGCGGTCGTCGTTGCCGTCGGCGGGCTCGACGTAGTACTCGGCCCACCACAGCGGCAGGTCACCGGTCCGCGCGCGCACCCATTCGCTCACCGCCGTGAACTTGTCGGTGGCGGCGAACTCGTCGGGCAGCAGTTCGTCGTCCTTGGTGTAGCTGGAGCCGTCCACGACCACGAAGTCGGCGCCGACCTTGTTCTTGTTCCAGTGGGCGAAGGCGTCGAGGACGCGCTGGTCCATGGCGCCCCAAGGTCCCTTGAAGGTCGGGGAGGCGTCCTGAGACCGTGGGTCGAGGCTGTCCATCACCAGGTAGGGCCCGCCGACCATGATGTCCTTGTCGACCTTCTTCAGGGCCTTGTACACCAGGTTGTAGAGCCTGGTGTACCCCTCGTAGTCCCAGCGGGCCTTCGCGTCGTTCCAGAAGCCCTTGAACTCGTTCCAGACGACGAAGTGGCGTACGTCCGGATAGCGCTTGGCGACGGTCGCGGCGAGGTCGGCGAAGTCCTGGTAGTGGTCGGGCGTCGGGGCGGTCTCCAGGGCGGCCTGGCTCCAGTCGGTGTTGTCGACGCCGCCCCTGCCGCCCTTCATCCAGTCCGGGGCGCAGCACAGGGTGACCACGGGAGTGCCGCCGGAGGAGCGCATGAAGTCGATACGGCGGTCAAGGGCCTCGAAGTCATAACGCCCCTTCACCGGCTCCGGGTTGTCGGCGCCCCAGCCCATGATGTGCTGGTTCTGCGGCAGGCCCCCGGCCTCCGACAGCAGCTCCTCGACGCGCCCGGTGGCCGCGGAGCTGCCCTCGTCGGCGCTGAACTGGGTGTGCGTGAAGCCCCAGCCGACGTCCGGTGTCGTCTGGTCCGGCGGGGAAGCCGGCGTGCCGTGCACCTTGTCGCCGTCGCGCGAGGTGCCCTCGGTGCTCGTGCCGCCGCCGGGAAGCGTGTTGAGCAGGGTCACCACCAGCGCCAGAGCGGCCACGCCCACACCGAGCAGCGCGGTGAGCCGCCAGCGCCCCACCCCCGAATTCCACCCATGACGTCCCATCGAGGGCAACGGTAGCCGGGTGGGGGCACGCTGGGGCAGATGTCGTAGCCGCACAGCTCTGTAACAGGGCGGAGCGGACACACCGGGAGCGCTAGGGCCTGTCTGACAAATTCCCGCCTGCCCCGCGACGCCTGGCACACACGCGACACAACCCGCGCACAACGGAAACCGGGTGCACGAGGCCCGCCCGTGCCGGATCATGGCGGCATGTCTGCGAACCCACACGACGCTCTGCCGATCCGGCTCAACGTCGACGACAGCGACTCGCCGTCCGACGTCGTCGACGCGCTGTTCCTCGGCCGCTTCGCGACGGGCGAGCAGCCGTACTCGCACGCGGCCAACATCGACCGCGTCCGCTCCGGGGCGACCCTGCTGCCGCCGGGCGCCAGCGTGCTGCGCGTGGCGCGCGACGACGACCGCAGCGCGACGCTGGCGCAGGGCGACGGCTGGACCCTGCTGATCTCCCGCTGGAACCGGGGCGCCGACGTCACCGTCACGGCGACCAGCGCCGAACTGGCGGCGAAGATCCTCGACCAGGCCACGGACGGCGCGGCGGACGAGCCCGAGCCGCAGCCGGAGAACGTGACGATGGGTTTCTGGTACGTGTCCCCGAGGCGGGGCCCGCACCGCACCACCCGCCAGATCTCGGCGGGCACCTGGGACGAGGTGCGGGACAACTACACCGCGCCGGTGGCGGACGCCATGGACCGCCTGATGAAGACGACGCCGGAGGACATCGCCGGCCGGCTGCTCCTGCTGCACGGCCCGCCGGGCACCGGCAAGACCTCGGCGCTGCGGACGCTGGCCCGCTCCTGGCGGGACTGGTGCCAGGTGGACTGCGTGCTGGATCCGGAACGGCTGTTCAGTGATGTCGGCTATCTGATGGACATCGCGATCGGCGAGGAGGACTCCACCGGCAAGGGCCGCTGGCGGCTGCTGTTGCTGGAGGACTGCGACGAACTGATCCGCGGGGAGGCCAAGCACACGGCGGGCCAGGCGCTGTCCCGGCTGCTGAACCTCACGGACGGCCTGCTGGGCCAGGGCCGCAACGTCCTGGTCGGTGTGACGACCAACGAGGACCTGGAGCGCCTCCACCCGGCCGTGGTCCGCCCCGGTCGCTGCCTGGCCCGCATCGAGGTGGGGCCGCTGACCCGCCGGGAGGCGGTGAACTGGCTCGGAACCGAGGAGGGCGTAGGCCGCGAGGGCGCGACACTGGCGGAGCTGTACGCACTGCGCCGAGGCACGTCCCCGACGTCAGTGCCGGAGCCGCGGCCCGGGACGGACGCCGGGCTTTATCTGTAAGGGGCTGTCTCGGTAAGAGGGCCTCGCGGGTGCTTTCATGAGGGTATGACCCTGTTCGTCGGCACGTCGGGGTGGCAGTACAAGGACTGGCGCGGCGTCCTCTACCCGGAGGGGTGCCCCACGCGGCTGTGGCTGGAGGAGTACGCGAGGCGCTTCGCGACGGTCGAGGTCAACAACGCCTTCTACCGGCTGCCGTCGCGGGAGAACTTCGAGGCCTGGCGGGAGCGCGTTCCGCCGGACTTCGTCGTCGCGGTCAAGGCCAGCCGCTACCTCACCCACATCAAGCGGCTGCGGGACCCCGAGGAGCCGGTGCACCGCCTGATGAGCCACGCGGAGGGCCTGGGCGACCGGCTCGGCCCGGTGCTGTTGCAACTGCCGCCGACACTGCGCGCCGACGCCGGCCTGCTTCAGGCCTGCCTGGGCTGCTTCCCGTCGGCGACCCGGATCGTGGTGGAACCGCGCCACGAGTCCTGGTGGACGCCCGAGGTGCGCAAGGTGCTGGAGAGCCGGGGCGCCGCGCTGTGCTGGGCCGACGTACGGGCCCGCCCGGTGACACCGTTGTGGCGGACCACCGACTGGGGGTACGTCCGCTTCCACGAGGGCCGCGCCAAGGCGTGGCCGCGCTATGGGCGCCGGTCCCTGAAGACGTGGGCCGAACGGATCGCGCAGACGTGGGCCGAGGGGCAGGACGTGTACGCGTACTTCAACAACGACCCGAACGGGGCGGCGGTGGAGGACGCGGTGACGTTCGCGCGAGCGGCGGGCGCGGTGGGCCTGGCGCCCACTCGTACTCCGTAGTCCTTTCCCGCCGCGACGACGCTCGGCCAGGACGTCGTCGTCCGGCGCCGAACCGTGCTCACCCGTCCCCGTAAGCCGCCCGCAGAGCATCCCGCACCGCCGCCAACGCATCCCCCTCCGAAAGCCCCAGCCGCCGCACACGCTGGGCATACCCCTGCGCAGCCGACGCCGCTTCACGCTCCGCGGCCGAGCCGGCGGCAGCCACAAACGTGCCGTTGCGCCCCCGCGTCTCGATCACCCCGTCGCTCTCCAGCGCCCGGTACGCCTTGGCGACCGTGTTCGCCGCCAGGCCCAGCGACTCGGCCAGCCCCCGCACGGTCGGCAGCCGGTACCCCACGGGCAGCACGCCCGCCCGCGCCTGCTCGGAGATCTGCGCCCGCACCTGCTCGTACGGCGGTGCGCTCTCATCGATGTGGATCTTCAAGGTCACAGGGTGATTGTCCCGCACCCACCGGAAAATGAGAGGCACCCGCGCTCGTCCCGCCGTAGCGTGCGCGTACATGACTGTGACCGTGCGCGACCTCCACCCCGAGGTCCGAGCCGATATCGAGGGCTTCGCCCACGTCCGCCGCCTTGCGCTCCCCTTCTATCTGGTCACTCCCGACTCCCTGGCCTACGACCTCACCCACGCCCACCCCGACGCCCACCACCGCTCCCTCGTCGCGGAGGAGCACGGCGAGGTGATCGGCACGGCACAGGTCGGGATCGTTCACGACAGTCCGGAGCCCGGCCAGGGGTACGTCAACGTGTACGTGCACCCCGAGCGGGCGCGACGCGGCGCCGGCTCGCTGCTGGTCCGCGCCGCCGAGGAGCACCTGGCGGCCCAGGGCGCGACCAGGCTGTTCTCCTGGGTCCTGGACGAACCCGGCAACCGCGCCTTCGCCGAGCGGCACGGCTACCGCGAGAGCCGCTCCGCCCGCTTCCTCCGCCTGGACCTGGCGAACGGCACGCTGCCGCCGCTCCAGAGCCTCCCGCTGGACGTCGAGCTGCGCACGGGCGCCGACTTCGCGGACGACCCGCGCCCCCTGTTCGAGCTGGACGCGGAGACGATGTCCGACGAACCGAGCGACATCGCCTACGAGTTCACCGACTACGAGGCCTGGCTGAAGGGAACCTGGAACCACCCCCTCATCAGCCATGAGCTCACCTCCGTCGCCGTCGTCGACGGCCGCCCCGCCGCGTTCAGCGCGGCCCGCACCGACGGCGGCACCTGGTACGGCACCGTCATGACCGGCACCGCCCGCGCCTTCCGCGGCCGGGGCCTGGCCAAGCTGGCAAAGAACGACTCCCTGCACCGCGCCCGCGCCGCCGGTTTCACGGAGGCGTTCACGGGCAACGATGCCGGCAACGGCCCGATGATCGCGATCAACAAGTGGTTCGGGTACGAGATCTGCGCGACGGAGGTGCGGTATGTCCGCGAAATCGGCTGAGCCGACGCTCCACGTGGACGTCGTCCTCGTCAAGGCGGGCCGCACGAAGATCCGCTACGGCGCCGAACTCCTCGCCGACGACGGCGCGCGCATCGCCGTCCGCGCCCCCTGGGCCGGTGACGGCGTCCGTGACTTCGGCTTCGTCCGCTTCGAGCCCGGCGACATCTTCACCGAGTACTACTGGCGGGACCGCTGGTACTCGGTGAAGGAGGTCCGCGACTCCGCCGGCGCCCTCAAGGGCTGGTACTGCGACATCACCCGGCCCGCCACGCTCTCCGGCACCGAACTCGTCGTAGAGGATCTCGACCTTGACCTGTGGCGCTCCGCCGACGGCACGGCCGTACTCCGCCTGGACGAGGACGAGTTCGCCGAGAGCGGTCTGGCGGAACGGGACCCGGAGGCGGCGGCCGCCGCCATGGCCGCCCTCGACGAACTGGAGGGGCTGGCCCGCGGAGGCGATTTCGAGGCGCTGCTCACGTGACCAGCGGCTCACGTGACCCGCAGCGCACGCCACCCGCCCTCAACCGACCACCGCCACCACCGCATACCGCTCGTCCTCCACGGCCTTCCCCCACAGCAGCGCGTCCCCCGACAACGACTCCACGCGCACGTGCGAGGCGAGCGGCGCGAGGAGAGCCGTGATCCGGTCGGCGGCTATGCCGACCGGAGCGACCGTGCCCCACACGCCCTCGATCAGCACCAACCGTCCTCCGGGCCGCAGCAGCTCCCGCCAGTGCCGCAGCCCCCGGCCGGGATCGGGCAGCGCCCACAGCACGTGCCGGACGAGCACGACGTCGAAGCGCTGCTCCCCCACCGGCGGCGCCGCCGCGTCACCGACCAGGAACACGGCGTCACGCCCGGCCAGCTTCGCGCGCGCGAGGTCCACCATGGGCGGGGACAGGTCCACGCCAGTGACACGGTGCCCCTGCTCGGCCGCGAGGAGCGACAGGCTGCCGGTGCCGCAGCCGAGGTCGAGCACGTCGGACGTGCGCTCGGGCAGCCAGCCGCGCAGCCGGTCGCCCCAGGCCCGGCGCACCTCCGGGTCGCGCAGCCCGTGGTCCGGTTCGTCGTCGAAGGAGGCGGCCTGCGCGTCCCAGTCGACACTCACCGAAGTCGTACCGTCACTACTCACCGAAGTCGTACCGTCACTCTCGTTTGTCATACGCCCAAGAGTGACACCCGCCACTGACAGTCGAATCGTGACAACGGCCACTGACAGAACAGCAACCGATGAGGAACTCTCCCCGAACGGGTCTACCTCCGTGAGAACGCGGAACCCGGTAGATCCTCAAGGAGGCAGCCATGCGCCGTGTGACCGTGCAGAAGCCCCTGAAGAAGACGGACTCCCGCCAGGTCCGCGAGGAGGCGGACGAACGTCCCGCCGGACGCCCGGAGGTCCGAAAGGACATCGCACGCACCTGGTGGCCGGACGGGTGACGGACGCCGTCCGTCAGTCCAGCCGCTTGCGGTAGTGAAGGCGGTCGTACGGCCCGCTTACGCGCCGCTCCACGAGTTCATAGCCGAACTTCGGGTAGAGCCTCTGGTTCTCCCACATCTTCACGTTCGTGTAGAGCCTGACCTCGGGCAGACCGAGCGCACGCGCGCGTGCGTCCACGAACTCCAGCAGCCGTCGTCCCACGCCCCTTCCGTGCGCGTCGGGGTGGACGGCGATGCTGTCGAGGAAGAGATGGTCGTCGTACGCCTCGATCACCACCAGGCCGACGACGGGATGGCCCGTCACGAACACCCGCCCCGCGGCCACGTTCGCCGCGTGGTCCGCCTCCATGGGCGGCGGCTGATGCCACTGAGAACCTCGCCGAGACCGGCGGCGACAGCACAACCCCGTACCTCGCCATGACGGCGCGGCCGCGCTGACCCTCGGCACGGCGACCCTGTTCGCGTCTGTGCGTCGGCGTGCGGTGAGTGGCGGGCGGCACGGTCGCTGAACAGACTTCGGGGCCTGTCCGGCGGCTCAGGCTGGACAGGCCCCGAGGGTGTGCGAGGGCGTGCGGAGGCCTCAGTTGAACGCCGAGGCGCAGGTGGTCGGGGTGGCGCGCGCCGGATCCAGGGCGTTGGCCACTTCGTGGAAGGCGATCCGGTCCAGCAGCCCGATCGCCGCGTGCTCGGAGAGGTCGAGCGGGCACAGGTCCTGCAGCAGGACGTTGCGGACGTTCGATCCGCTGAGGAACTGACTCCGGTACGGCGTGACGACCTCGTCGTACTTGGTGGCGAGGACCGTGTAGCGGACGCCGGGCACGGTGTCGCCGCCCTCGTTGAGCTTGGTGAGGAAGGCGGATCCGGCGACCTGGTCGGCGAGGGCGGGGGTGTTGGCGGAGAGCAGGTCTCCGGCGCCCGGGAAGTAGTCCAGCAGTTGGGTGAGGCTGTTCAGGGTGGTGCCGTGGTTGCTGGGCGCTATGCCGACGAAGGCGTTCACCTTGGCGGCTCCGCCGAGAAACTTCAGGTAGTAGCGGGGCATCATGCCGCCTTGCGAGTGGCCGACGAGATCTGCCTCGGCGGTGCCGGTCGCGGCGAGCACTTTGTCGACGTAGGCCTTCAGTTGCTCGGCCGACTTGTCGATGGGGCCGAGGCCGTTGAAGAAGGGGACACCGGGCAGTTGGCCGTAGTCGAGGGAGAAGACGCAGTAGCCGCGGTTCTTGAGGTACGGCGCGAAGGCCAGCCAGTTGTCGACGGAGTTCGCGAAGGTGCCGTGCACGAGGACGACGGGGCGGGGATGGGCGGCGGAGGGCTTGCAGGAGTAGTTGTTCCAGCCAGTGCTCGGTGCGTCGGCCGCCCGCGCGGTGGCGGTGGGGATGGTGGCGACCGCGGCGGTCAGCAGCAGCGCGGTCAGGGATCTGAGCACTCGTTTCCAGGGCAGCATCGGGTGATCTCCTTGCGGCTCAAGGGAGGTGCGATAGCACTACGCCCTGTGATCCGGATCACGAGGATGCTGTTCACTCGTCAAGTTACGGACGGGTAGTTCACTTGTGAAGTTACGTGTCAGTAAAAACTTCCAGTGGTAACCGCCGACGACTGCAACGGCTGATACGCCGTCACCACGCTGCTGTTTCTGGGCTCTTGGCCCAGCCCCTCCTGAGGGACGGCAATAACCACCGTGACGAGGTAGTCCGTCGTCCACGCATGCAGGTCCGCGTCCCGGAGCTCCGGTGGCAGCGCGGCGAGGCTGGGGCCGTGATGCTCGACTCTCCACACAGCACTGCCGATGATCTGGGCGCGTCAAAATCAGGAGTCATAGCGGCACGGCTGCAGGCAACGCACGCGGTGCGGAACAGAGCCTGCCGGGCTCGCCGACTTGGTCCGCGAGCCCGGCAGGCGGGATGTTGGTCCTCCCGGCCTTTCGTCGGGTCAGTTGATACGGACGATCTTCCAGAGCTGGTCGTCGTTGTTGAGGCTGTTCCACTGGACGACAGCCGCACCGTCGGCGGTGGAAGATTCGGCGACACCGGCGACAAGGTTGCTGTTCACGTTACGGAGTCGGTAGTAGCCGCTGCCCGCGTCAGTGAGGGTCCACTTCTGGGAGTCGGCGCTGGAGGCGGTGTTCTGGACGACGGCCGCACCTGTCGTGCCGGCAGAGTTGCGGATGTCCAGGTTGAGGTTGCTGTGGACGTTCTTGATGGTCCAGGCTCCGTTGCCGGCGGACTGGAAGGTGAACAGCTGGCAGGTACAAGCGGAGTTGCGCCACTGGTTGGCCGCGGTGTTGGTGGCGGTGGAGGCCTGGGGGATGTCGAGGTACTTGCCGCTGTTCTTGTTGACGAGGACGTACTGTCCGGTACCCAAGGGCGGCAGGGCCGTCTGGGTGAAGTCCCAGCGCTGGCAGGCGCAGCCCGTGCTGCTCCACTGGACGGCGGTGGTGCCGGTGGCGGTGGAGGCGTTCGGGATCTCGAGGTACTTGCCGGTGACCCGGTTGGTGACGGTGTAGCCGCCCGAGGGGTGGGGGGCGACGGCCCATTCGTGGTCGAGGGTGCCGTTGTCGTCCCACTGGAGGATCCTGGCGCCGTTGGCCGTGGACTGATTCTCCACTCCGAGGACCTTGCCACTGGCGGCGTTGAAGATCTTGAAGTAGCCGGAAGGCTGCCGCTCGAAGCGCCACTGCTGGTCGGTGGCGTTGGTGGCATTCTGCTGGGTCGCGCTGGTGCCGTTGGTGGTGGAGCCGCCGGCGATGGTGAGCTTCAGGGCGCTGCCCGCGTTGGACAGCGTGTAGGTGGCGCCGTCGGAGATGCCGCCGCCCAGGTCGACGACGCTGTACGTGACCGGGTTGACGCCGGTGCTTCGCGCGCGTCCCCCGCTGAGCACCATCAGACTGTGGCCGTCGGCCAGCGGGAGCATGCCCCGGCTGTACCCGCCGGCGACGTTGGAGCGCATACGGGTCCAGGCGTTCGCGGCCCCGTTCTCCGTGTTGACGAACAGGTCGTCCTGACACTCGCCGCTGAGGACGAGGGTGCCGTTCGGGCCGCCGGCGGGCAGCCAGGTGATGAACGGCGCCCCGCTGGGGATGACGCCGTCGGTCGACCGCAGCACCCGGCCGGTGACGGAGCCGAAGCCCCCCGGGTCGGAGGAGATCTTGTAGTAGACGGAGCACCCGCCCTCGGGGGCATTGCAGTACTCGTAGCTCATCACGTAGTTGCCGTTGGGCAGCCGGGTGACCACCGGCATGCCCGGGCGATCCGCGTACGTGGGCATCGCCACGTCGTCCACGACCGGGCCCCAGTTGCGCACGTCCGTGGAGACCTGGTGCACGATCTTCTGGCCGTGGTCGGTGTCGCGCTGGTCGGAGTAGTAGACGATGAGCCGGTCGCCGGAGACCAGGAAGAACGGCTCCCACACCGGCGTGTAGCCGTTGGTGGAGAATGCCGGGCCGCCGGTGGCGATGTTGGTGACGAAGTCCCAGGTCTGGCCGCGGTCGGTGCTGGCGTACAGGTCGATCTTGCTGCCTCCCCATCGGTCGGCCGGCACGGAGTCGCCCGCGGCGAGGATGGTTCCGGCGGGGAAGCCGCCCATGGCCCTGGGCAGTTCGAGCCCGGCATCGCCTACGGCGGTGATTACAACCCCGAGCAGTGGCCCGAGGAGGTCTGGGCCGAGGACATGCGCCTGATGCGCGAGGCCGGGGTGACCATGGTCAGCGTCGGCATCTTCTCCTGGGCGCTGCTCGAACCGTCCGAGGGCGTATTCGACTTCTCCCGCATGGACCGGATCCTCGATGTCCTCCAGGAGAACGGCATAGCCGCCGACCTGGCCACGCCCACCGCCGCCCCGCCCGCCTGGTTCTTCAGGGCGTATCCCGAGGCGTTGCCAGTCGACCGGGACGGCCGGAGACTGTCGTACGGCAGCCGCCAGACCTTCTGCCCCAGCAGCCCCACCTACCGCAGAGCGTCGCTGCGCATCGCCGAAGCCCTCGCCGGGCGCTATGCCACCCACCCGGCCGTCGTCATGTGGCACGTCCACAACGAGTACGGCTGCCACAACGACGCCTGCTACTGCGACACCAGCGCCGCCGCCTTCCGCACCTGGCTGCGCGCCCGCTACGACGACGATCTGGACGCCCTCAACCACGCCTGGGGCACCACCTTCTGGAGCCAGTGGTACTACACGTGGGACCAGATCCTGCCGCCCCGCGCCACCGGCGCCGTCCCCAACCCCACCCACCAGCTGGACTGGCGCCGGTTCTGCTCCGACGAACTGCTCTCGCTGTGCACCGCCGAACGTGAGGTGCTTCGCCAGGCCGCTCCGGGCATCCCCGCGACCACCAACTTCCTGGTCCTGCGCACCATCGACGCCCTGGACTACTGGCGCTGGGCACCGGAGTTGGACCTCCTCTCCAACGACCACTACCTGATGTCCGACGACCCGGAGGCAGAGATCGACATCGCCCTCAACGGCGACCTGATGCGGTCCCTCGCCGGCGGCTCGTGGTTCCTCATGGAGCACTCGACCGGTGCCGTCAACTGGCAGCCGGTCAACCGCGCCAAGAACCCAGGAGAAATGCGGCGCAATGCCCTGGCCCACGTGGCCCATGGCGCCGACGGCATCGCGTTCTTCCAGTGGCGTGCGGCGAAGGCGGGCGCCGAGCAATGGCACTCCGCGATGCTGCCCCACGCCGGCACCGACAGCCAGATCTGGCGGGACGTCGTCCAACTGGGCACGGACTTGAAGGCTCTGGCCGAGGTACGGGGCTCCACCGTCGCGGCACAAGTGGCCATCGTCTGGGACTGGGACGCCCGGTGGGCACTGGAACTGCCCGCTCAGCCCAGCGGCGAACTGCGCTACCAGGATCTGGTGCGTGACTGGTACACCCCCCTGTGGCGGGCGGGGATCGCCGTCGACTTCATACGCCCCGACGACCCTGAACTCGACCGCTACAAACTCGTCCTTGCGCCGTCGCTGTACCTGGTGACGGAGGCAGCCGCGGCGAACCTCACCCGGTTCACCGAAAGCGGGGGCACGCTGGCCGTCGGCTTCCACAGCGGCATGGTCGACGAGAATTGCCACGTGTACCTGGGCGGCTACCCCGGGGCGTTCCGCGATGTCCTCGGGGTGATGACCGACGAGCTCTTCCCCCTGCTGCCGGAACAGACGACCGGCCTGACCGGCGACGTGCCCGCGGCCACCACGGCCGACCTGTGGTCGGAACGCATACGGCTCACCGGCGCGCAGGCCGTCGCCTCCTACGCCGACGGCCCGCTGGCCGGCCACCCCGCCGTCACCCGCCACCACCACGGCAACGGAACCGCCTGGTACCTGGCCACCCACCCCGACCAGGACACGCTCACCGCCCTGCTCCACCGTATTCACCAGGAGGCGGGCGCCACACCGGAACATGAGGCGCCTGCGGGGATCGAGGTCGTCCGGCGCCGCGGCACGGAGGCCGACTACCTCTTCCTCATCGACCACACCGGAAAGGGAGCCGAAGCACCCGCCGAAGGCATCGAACTCCTCACCGGCACACCGATCACCGGGACCGTCACCGTCCCACCGGGAGGCGTCGCCGTGGTCCGCGAGCCACGCTGACCCGTCTGCCGAAGTGAAGCCACGGACTCATCCTGGCGTTCGGCTGCCCAGGGCGTCCTCCTGCAGGCTGCCTTCACCGTCGCGCAGTTGGGCGAAGGTCTCCGGGCCGCCGGAGAGGTCACCCGAGACGAGGTCGACCCGACAGCGGAGGATGGTGCCGGCGGCCGTGTCGGCGAGGTACATGGTCGTGCCGGCGGCGGTGAAAGCCGGCCCGTTGACGATAGTCAGGCCGTCGAGGGCGCGTACGACCGTGCCGTCGGCGTCCGTACGGTAGAGCGAGCCCGCACCGGGGGTGCCGCCGCGCATCACCAGCACTCACCGACGTACTGGGCCATCGCGCAGTCGTCCCGCACGCCGTCGCCGACCTCCCGCGCGACAGCCACCGGGCTGCCGCTCGTCCTGCACGACCTCGACCACGGGCGGCGGGTACGCGCCCATGCGGCAAGTCCCGATGCCAGAGGCAACAGTGGCCGGGCGGAGCGGCGTCAGGACTGACCGTTGCCCGCGATCCCGAGCGCTGTCCGAGTTGCCGCGGGTTCGTACTCCGGGGCGACGTCCGCGAGCACGCTCAGAGCGGTGCGCGCCAGATGGCGGGCGATCAAGCGTGCGGCTTCGGCCGGGTCCCTCAGGCGCAGTGCCTCCAGGAGCGCTTCGTGATCTGCGTGTGCCCGGCCCCATGAGCTGGGCACACCCAGCTGAGCCAGGCGGATGTAACGATCGCTGTGTTCGCCGAGCGACACGAGCATGCGCTGCAGGTGCGGCCCCACCGTCCGGGTGACGATGCGGTGGAACTCCCTGTGCGCGGCGTGCCACTCGTCCGGCCGGTCGTCGCCCGCCAGCTCCTGCATCCGCTGCAGGAGGTCGCTCATGCGCTCGAGGTCCTCAGCCGTGAGCGACCTGGCCGTCATGCTGACAGCGAGCGTTTCGAGCATGATGCGAGCCCCGTAGACAGCGTCCAGGTCCTCGGGGTCCACCGCCCGCACCCGGGCTCGCTGGTCGGGCCGCGCGTCGATGAGCCCCTCTTCCTGGAGCAGCCGGAACGCCTCCCGCATGGGCGTGCGGCTGACGCCCAGCTTCCGGGCCATTTCGGCCTGGAGCAGGACCGACCCCGGAGGCAGCTCACCGCTGAGGATCATGTTTCGCAGCCGCCCGTGGACGTCGAGAGCAAGGCGGCGACCGCCCGCGGCGGCTGCGGGGCTTTCGTCCGTCGGCACGGACTGGGCCTGCCCCTCGCTGCCGATGTCGGCCGGCCACTGGTCCTCGGAGGACTTGTTTCTGCTCCTGCTCACGCCGGGAGTCTACCCAATGTGTATGCAGCCGCTAGGGAAACCCCTCCAACTGCACAGTGATGACTCGCCTGCCTGCCCCCGGCCAACTTCAGACAGCGTGGCACTGTATTCACCTGGGCCGGCGGGGCCCAGGTCATCAGGCGGGGGCAGGGGCCCTGTCACCTACCGTCCTCCGGCTCCCAGCTCTGATCCTGCTCGGCCCCGTGGGTTCCAGCATGTCCAGCACGCATCCGCGCACCACGGCGCAGGCGCCCGCGGCCACCTCGGGCGAGAGTCCTGTACGGCGCGCAGTTCCTTGGCGTACTCGCCGGCCGCGGCAGGGCTCGCGGCAAGGTGCGTCGGAGGCTCGACCGGCCCCAGCGAGACGAGCGTCTTCAGCCGCACCGCCGCGATCTCCCGCGGGCGGGACTTCCGCCTCCGCGACGGCTTGCTTCAGCGTCCCTGACCGGGACCGATCAGGGACGTGAGCGGGCAGGCGGGCTGCCAGCCCGGATCGAAGCGGCGGCGCAGTCCGGCCACCGCCTCGATGCCGCGCAGGGGCACCTCGGGAGCGGTCGACAGGCCGGCGGGCCCGAGGAGGCCGGGGACAGCGGCCTCGGGCAGACCGTGCCGCAGCAGAGCCGCCTCGATGCCCGGTGCGCCGGAGGACAGCAGTTCCTCGGTGCTGATACGGCAGACCTCGGCGTAGGCGCGGGTGTGCCACGCGGTGGCGGTCTTACGCGGGGTGACCACCACGTTGGTGACGAGGTCGGGTGCGACCTGGAGGTGGCCGCCTACGCGCGGGAAGCCCTGCTCGGCGGCGAGGACGTCGAACGGCGGGTGGAGTGTGGTCCCGTACTACCCGGTACGGATGGGCGCCACAGCGTTGGGCTGGACACTGGGCTTCGGCCGCATCGGCTCCATGCTTGCCCCGCCGCTGCTCGGGCTCATCATCGGGGCCGGGCTGGCGCTCCAATGGAATTTCTACGCCCTCGCCGTACCCGGCGTCATCGGTGCCGCACTGACCGGACTGGTTCCGCGTGCCCCTGGAGAGGAGGTCCCGGTGGGACACGCGAGTACGGACGCGACCGTGCGCTCCCTGCCGGAGCCGACCTGATCCGCACGCCGAGGTCAGCCTCGATACCGACCGGGCACCCGGAACAGGTGCCCAGTCGGTGTCCCCTCCCTGGCAAGCGCCGATGACGTTCAAAGCTCGCTTTCAGACCGTCAGGCGTTGAGCGCGTCGATCAGG
This sequence comes from Streptomyces sp. SA15, assembly GCF_002291145.1. Classification (GTDB taxonomy): domain Bacteria; phylum Actinomycetota; class Actinomycetes; order Streptomycetales; family Streptomycetaceae; genus Streptomyces. The sequence goes on along the minus strand of NZ_NTGE01000058.1, from coordinate 171,883 downwards.
GCCTTGGTCACGTCCTCGGTCGTGGCCGTGCCGCCGACGTCGCGGGTGAGGATGCCCTCGGCGGTCGTGGCCTCGATCGCAAGTCTGGCCAACGCCCGAGCAAGGCTGTCCTCACTTAGTTATGCCGGCCACGAAGGCTGCCCACTGTGGACAGTGAGGCAGGAGGCCCATCGGCCAGCCGGGCCGCGAATTGCCTGACATCTTTGTCGGGGTCGGCGCGAGCGGCCTCCTCGACCGCGGCGGCGGCACCGGGCGGCCACGTGTGCCCCGGCCACTTCCAGAGCGCCTGCAGCGCCATATGCCGGTCGAGGTTCAGCGGGCTGCGCAGCCCAGCCAGCAGCACGTCGCCGCCGGTGCCCGGGTGATCTCGCAGCGCCTGCACTGTCCAGCCGAACGTCCTGTGCGCCTGCCATGCCGGGCCGAGTCCTTGCTCGTCGGCCGGGCCGGTGGCGATCTGGTCAATCGGCAGGAGGGTTCTGGCCATGTCCACCAGCTGCCTGGCCCGCTCGGTGTCCGCCTGCAGCCACGCGTCATACCAGTTGCTGGTGTACGGGTTGGCCCGTATCTTCTCGACGAGCGTGTCGAAGATGTCGATGCCGAGGGCCCGCGCGGCCCAAATCGCTGGTCCGTCGTCGGTCTCGGCCAGGCCGGCGGTAATGCGCTCCGGCCACTTGTCCCAGCTGAGGATCCAGCCGCACGTGTCCGCGAACGCCGCCCGTCGGGTGGCGGTCCAGTGGCGCCACCTCCACTCGTCCCAGTCGTCGTTGTCGGCCAGGTACGAACGGATCTCCGCGACGGTCGACACGTCCTGCACCGTGTCCGCTCTCGTTCGCATGTGCCCGAGGAACGCCTCGACGGCATGGGCGCCGTGCTCGTAGTCGTCGATGTCATCGCAGGAGATCAGGCTCTCGATGATCTCCCCGGCCGCGGTCAGCAGTTCCCGGTCGACGTCACCCCGCAGCGCGGACAGCAGGTCGCCGGTGGTGGCGGCGATGAGTGCCAGTTGGTCGCTCCCGTTCAGGTTGCGGAACCCGCCGCGCAGGATCCATTCGCGGATCCTAGGGTCCTCGGTGTCGCGCAGCAGCTCCACGCAGACGACCCGGCCCGCGCCCTCCAGCGACCGAGCCAGCGCCCACAGTTCCGGCTCCGGGTCGGGAAGTATGTTAGCCATGGCCGTCACGCAATAGAGCGTGAACTCGGAGTGGGCACCCAGCAGCCGCAGTACGGGCAGGTCGGCGTCCGACCCCGTGACACCGAGCAGCGTGACGCCCAGCTTGACCGGCTCCCGGTCGGGCGCGGTCGTGGCGAGCCAGTGGCCGATCGCGTGCAGCGCCCGCCGATCGGGCTGTTCCCTGGTGAGCAGCTCGGTGAGCGCGTCGACACAGCCGATCAGGCTGTCGCCCGCGACACCGGCGTAGAGTGCGCGCAGGTTCGTGACCGACGGATGTTGGCACGCCAGCTGCAGCAATCCGGCGACCTGACGGGCCCGGTCGGTGTCGCTCGCTTGGCCGCGGTGGCGAGAGGAACTGTCCCACGCGCCGGGCGCCCATACGTGCCACTGCCGATCCTTGTCGTCGTCCGGCAACGGGAGTTCATCCTGTGTCCGCCCGGCCTCGTCGGCGTGCTGGCGGAGGTGGTCGAAGATCGCGACACCGGGCGCCACGACGGGCAGCTCGAACATGAGACCAGCGTCCCACAACGTTCCGCGAGCCGGTCACCGACGTGTCAGACGATCACGAGCGCAGACAACCACTGACGATCAGCCCGAGCACAAGATCCACGAACAGGAACGCCCTGTCTCACATGACCGCATTCGCCAGGAAGCAGTGGTTCTTGGCAATAGCGGTCAGTCAGCCAGAGAGGCTGGACGTACAGCCTCCGGTCCGAAGCGCCGCCGGGCACGATCGGCGGCGGCTTCGGCTGCGCGGGCGCGATCGTCGCCGGGATCGAGGGAGAGCTGCCGGTAAGCACTGTCGGCCGGCAGCAGATCGTCGGCGCGGATCGTGAAGGCGCGGACTCGCGCTCGCTGCAGCCCCAGAGCGGTCAGCAGACCCAGGGCAGCTGTCGCGAGCGCGAATGAGTGATTGGTGGGCTCCGACAACACGCGCGTACGTGTCGTGGAGCTGCGGTCGGCGTACCGCACCGTGAGGGTGAGCCGGCTGGTGATCTGACGTTCGCCGCGCAGGCGTTGGCCGATCTGGTCGGCGAGCTCCAGGACTGCTCGGTGATGCTGCGCCGGGTCAAGGCAGTCCCGCTCGAGTACTAGGTCGGCGACCAGGTGCTCCGCGGGTTCCGACGGGGTGACCGGGCGGGGGTCATGGCCGCGGGCGCGCTCGGCCAGCAGCCGGGCAGGGCCCGCGCCGAGAAGACGCTGCAGGGTCCCCGCGGGCAGGTCGATGACCTGGCCGATGGTGTGCAGGCCGTACCTGCTGAGCGTGTCCGCTGTGGAGCGGCCGATCCCGGGCAGCGCGGTCACCGGCCGCGGATACAGCCAGTCGGCCGCATGTCCGGCGGGGACCCAGGTGGTGTCACCCGGCCCGGACGCGTCGGCCGCCATGGCAGCCAGCATGCGGTTGCCCGCGAGGCCGGCGCTGCTGTCGATGTCGTAGAGGGCCTTCAGCCTCATCTTCGCCAGCTGGACCACGTCGTAGGGAGACAGTCCGAAGTATCTGAGCGCCGAGGTCAGGTCGAGCTGGACGGCGTTGGGTGGGACGGCCTGGACGTGGGGCGTAATACCGGACATCAGTTCGATTACGTCGCCGTACTGGGCCTCGCTCAGTGCGGCGTGCAGGTAGAGGTGGGCGATGTGCCGCTGGCGCGTGGTCATCCTGCGCTCACCGGGCTGCGGTGGCCGAACTTCTTCAGATCGGCCGAACGGCTGCCGGCGGGCTGCAGGTCGGCGTACGGGTGCAGGCGGGCGCCTGTGGTGCCGTTGGCCAGGGTGCGCTGCGGCTGGGCGGGGGTCGGGTGGGGATGGTCGGCGCCGAGGAGGGCGAGCGCGGCCTCGGGGCCACGGTCGCGGCGGGCGGCGGCGATCTCGTCCAGGTCCCAGGCCATGGTACCGACGACGGTGCGGCGGGTGCCGCGCACCTGGACCGTGCCGCGGACCAGCAGCAGTCCACTGTGGAAGACGGTGTGCGCGCAGGCAGGGTGGGAGTCCTCGAAGAAGGCCAGGTCGACCAGGCCAGCGCCGTCCTCCAGGGTGACGAAGATGATGCGCCGGCCGCTGGCGATCGGCGGGGTCTGGGTGGAGGCCCGTACGCCCGCGACGAGGACCTGCTGACCGGCGCGCAGGCCGGCCAGGTGGGCCGCGTCGGTCGCGCCGATCTCGCGCAGCAGTCGGTGATGGTGCTCCATCAGGTGCCTGGAGACGTCGATGCCGAGGGTGCTCAGCTCGGCGCTCAGGGCTTCGCGTCCCGTCATCTCCGGCAGCCCGCTCGGCTCCGCTCCCCCGACGGCGTCTGTGTCGAGGGGCAGCTGGCCCTTGCCCGCGGACCGGGTGCGGGAGGCCCGGTGGAGTTCGGCGATCTGCAGCAGCAGGTCACGGCGGGTGAGGCGGCCGTCATGGAGGGAGTCCAGGGCACCGATCTCCGCGAGGCGTTCGGCGACCGGCCTGCTGGGACGGGCCCGCTGCCAGAAGTCCGACAGCGATCCGTAGGGCTGCCCCTCCTCGATTCGTGCGCACTCGTCCTCGCTGATGCCGTGCACCTCGGACAGCGCGAGCCGCACCCCCCACTGATCCCCGTCGGCCTTCTCCACGGTGTGCTTCGCCTTGGAGCAGTTGATGTCGACAGGCAGAATCGGGACGCCACGCCGACGGGCGTCGGAGACGAGGACGCGCTTGGGCCACATACCGGGGTCGTGTTCGAGAAGGCCTGCCAGCAAGAATGCCGGGTAGTGCGCCTTGAGCCAGGCGCTCTGCAGGGCCGGTACGGCGAAGGCGACGGCGTGGGCGCGGTAGAAGCCGTAGGCACCGAAGGCTTCGATGTTCTTCCAGACCTGCTCGCGCACTGTCTCGCTGTAGCCGCGAGCGCGTGCCTGCCGATGGAACCAGTCCTTGATCCGGGGCAGCCGACCCTTGTCGCCGAGCGCCCGCCTGGCGACCTCGGCCAGCGCCCGGTCGCAGCCGGTCATCACCGACAGCGTCTCGAGGATCTGCTCGTGCCAGATGGTCACGCCGTAGGTGTCGGCGAGCACCGGCTCCAGGTCCGGATGGGCGTACGACGGTGTGCCGCCGTGGCGGGCGGCGATGTACCGCTCGGGCATGCCACCGGCGACCGGACCGGGACGGAAGAGACTGATGTCGGCGATGACGTCCTGCGGATTGCGCGGCTGCAACCGGGACAGCAGGTCCTGCTGACCGGGCGACTCCAGCTGGAACAGGCCCAGGGTCTGACTCTCCTGGATGAGCTTGAACGCGAAGACATCGTCGAGCGGTACCTGCCGCGGATCGTCCAGGTCGATGTGATGGCCGGTCGTCCGTTCGATCTCGGCGACGGCGTGGGCCATCGCGGACTGCATGCGCACGCCCATTTTCGCCGCAGTCCCCGTGTCCACTCCACATCGTGTCGCGATTACGGGCGAACGGCCACGTGGCGAGCGTACCGGTCGGCCGCCTCTCGATGTCGCGATTCCACTTGAGGAGAGGAGCGCGACTATGACTGGGATCACATGGCCACATGGCGACCAGTCGCCGCGGCAAAGCGGTCGGGATGCAGGCCTGGCCCGCTGCGGGGCAGCGCTGTGCTTTTCGACCCGCATGGAGCTCACATCAGTGCGGCGACGCGTGCCAGGTCGCGTCGCCCCAGAGCCACAACTGCCCTCAACATCCCCCCGTGACGACCACACGGAGGGTGAACGACGCAACGCGGCTGGTCAGTCAGCTGGGATCTGACGATGAGCGCAGCGCTGTGGTGCCATCGTTCGTGACCGCAGCGGTTTCGTGGCGGCGGCGGTCGTAGAACCACTTGGGTACCGGCGGGCCGTCCCTCCGCAGGAGGTAGGTCGCGTCCTGAAGTCGTCGGCATTCTTCGGCTGGGATGTCTCCCGGCCTGGCCTGGTACCTGTTCCATACGTCGTGAATATCGTCCTCGACTTGTCGGCGCTTGGTGGACTGCTGCCAGTGCTCGCGGGCGAGTTCGATGGTGTCGAGAAGCGCCGCGGCGCTGGGCAGGAAGAGCGCCACGAGGAAGGCGAGCAGCGTCATGTCACGTACGAGGGCGAACACGATGATCGCGACAGCCCAACTACCGCCGCCGATCGCCAGGAAGGCGCCATAGGCGTGGTGATCCCGACGGCTCCAGACTGCGCTTTGCCGCTGGCACAGAAGGACGTCGCCGGGCCACGGGGTGTCGCCCAATTCGATGCTGTACCAGTCGAGATATGGGCCCCGCTCGCGGATGTGACGAGCGGCCGAGGAGACATCGTCAGGGACGGGTTGTCGGCCGACGAGGGCTTGGTTCCAGTGCAGATAAAAGAGCTTGGTGTCGTACAGCTCCTGGATGTTGGCGGCCCTCAGGGTGGCGCTTCCCTCCATGCCCTTGAGTACGGTCTTCCCGAGTACCAGCCAGGCGGCGGCGATCGCCCCGCGGGTGCTCGCCCCCGCCGGGAGGAACACCGCAAGGAGCGGCGCCGTCAGGGCCAGAAGGACGTTGCCCCACGTCCTGATGCGGCGCCACCACATCGCTGTCCTGTACAGGTGGGAGTAGGCCAGCAGTCTGTTGAGGTGTTCTGGCTGGTCTTGGCGTTCCTTGATCCGGGCGGAGGCACCCGGTTGCACAGGAGACTGCTGGCCGGCGGTCATGACTTGGTGAAGAGCGGGCCGAAGAGAAGCTGCCACTGCGCCAGCGCGTCGCCGGTACGCCCCGCACGTTCGAGCCGAAGTGCCTCGGTGCACGCAGCCTCTGCGGCTCGCAGGGCCGTCTGGGCGGCCTGGAGCTTCTCGGGTTGGCCGTCGAAGATGTCGGAGACGTCCGGGCCCAAGTGGGCCGGGTCCGGCCACCGCTCCGCGACGGCGTTGACGGCAGTGGCGAAGAACTGTCGCAGCTCCCGTGGGTAGGGCCCGACCCACTCGCCCTTGACGAGTTCCAGGGCCATGACCTCGATGAGGAATGACGCTTCGATGGGGTGGCCGTGGTGCCGATTCCAGGTCTTGATCATCTTCACGAGGGGCTTCCACCGCTCGGAGAAGTCCTTGTTCGCCTGGACCGCAAGATCTTCGTGGACCTTTGGGTTGGTGGGGATCCACTTCGCGAGTACGTCGTCGGGGATCAGGTAGTGGTCGTCCTCGGTGAAGGCGGGCACGACGTCGAAGGAAACCACGTCGCCCGTGAGGTCGTCGACCAGTTTCACGCCGAAGTCGACGCGCACGGCACGCCGGTCACAACAGACGCGGTCCTCGCCGTAGATCGGCGCCAGGATCGCGCGTACGTCCTCGAGGACCTGGTGCGGATGCTTGTCGAGGTAAGTCCTGTCGTCGAGCACGGCCATGATGTCGACATCGGTCAGCGGCTTGGTCTTGGTGGCCCGCCGGTAGGCACCGGTAAGGAACGTGTCGGCGATGTCGAGGATGCTGTCGTCGAGGTGCTCGCGCATCCTCTGTTGACGCTTGCTGGCCTGCACCGACTCGGTCGGTGTGATCTCCAGATTGCCGCTGAAGTTCTCGAAAGCCTCACTGACGCTGATCATGATCCCGTCCGGGTGTAGTAGGAGAGCCCGGCACCGAGGCTGCCGCCGCCGATGGCGGTGCCGACCTCGTGGCGGGTGAATCCGGCGGTGGAGCGCAGGCTGGTCGTGGACCATCCGGCGACGTCCGGACGGCCGGGCTCGTTGTCGGCGACAATGCGGTAGTCGCAGAGGGACGGGAAGGCTCCGGCTTTGCGGACGGTGTAATAGACGGTGTCCGGGTCGAGCCACAATTCGCCGTCGGCGTCCGGGTAGTAGCCGTAGTTGATGGTGAAGTCGAAGCGCCCGACGAGATCGTCGCCGTGACGTCGGCTTGGGTCATGGATCTCCAGCACGAGGGACCGCAGGTGCCTGGAGGTGAGCCAGACCTCGACACCGTTCTCCAGAGTCGGCCACTGGTTGGTCATCTTGGCGGGGTCGAGCCCGCTCTCCTTGATGATCTGACGCAGGCTCCTGATGAGGCCGGTCGACACGTGAGTGACGGCGTGCGCATGAGTGTTGACGTGGACGGCGGTGCTCACGGCAGCTCCAACTCGTCGGTGTTGATGACGATCCGGGCGGAACCGGCGCGGGCCTTGGTCTCGTCAGATACGTCGTCGTCGAGGGCGCGGATACTGATCTGCGAGTTTCCGGCGAGGGCCGCGCGCAGCTCGTCCAGGTCGTCCTCGGCGCAGGGCAAAGACAGACGCCAGCCCGGCTGATCCAGCGGGCGGGACATCAAGGGCGTCTCGTCCCCTGCGGCGTCGACAGCGTCACCGCCGTGGGCCGTACGGATTCTCATACGCGGGCCTTCGGCGGGGAGAACCACGATGGGAGCACTGTTCGTGTACTCCTCAGCAATGATCACCGACGCCGGTCCGGTGACCTCGAGCAGAGCGGTACGGGCCGATCCGGCACTCGGGGCGAGCAGGTCGACGATCGCCTGCCAGGTCTGGGAGGAGGTCCGATGGGGCACCGAGGCGACGCGGCGCGCGATGACACTCATACGGTCCCCCGAGCGTGCTCGATGGCACCCAGGAGATCCTGAACGGTGACGCGGTTCGGGTCGCCCTGGGTCTCCGGCCTGTAGGCGCACGCAGCGGCGACGGCCTTGCGCAGGCGCCGGCCGTCCAAGCCCTCGGCCTGCTCAGCGGCCGCGTCAAGGGCATCGGCGGCGGCCAGTGACTGGGCTCCGGGGAACGCGTGGGCAACGGCCATGACGGTGTGCTCCAGGATCCAGCGCCGAGCACTGCGGTCGGGAAGCGGCACCTGGATGACGTTGTCCGCGCGGGAGGCGAGAGCCGGGTCGATCGCGTCGGGGAAGTTGCTGGTGGCGAGGACGAATACGTCGGTGTGCCGACGTGCGAGCCGGTCGAGTCCGACAAGGGCCGCGTCCACTGCGCGGTGTACGTCGATGGGGTTGGCGTCCATGGACAGGGCCGCGCGATCGGTGAGGAGCGTCTCGACCTCGTCGACCAGCACCACCAGGGGGCCGGCGAACGCCAACTCCTCGATGACGGTGCCGAACAGGGCCTCCACGCTGCGCTGGCTTCGGCCGAGTGAGGCGCTGGCCAGAGCATGCGGGTCAACTTCGATGAACAACCAGGGGGTGGAGGAGCCGAGAGTGCGGGCGATCTTGTCTGCGAGTCCCCGGGCGACGGTGGTCTTGCCGACCCCCGGTGCACCCGTGAGCAGCGTGATGCCGTGCAAGGGCACGGCGTCGAAGGGAACGGCTTTGCGCAGTCGAATGCTGGCCACCGCGCCTCGGAGCATCCGCTCCTTCATGTCAGTGGGCAGTGCGATGCTCGACCAGGCCTCCCGGAACTCCTGGTCCGGCAGCAGGCGGGCATCCGCGATCCCCTGGGTCGACTCATCGGGCAGGGAGCGGGGCAAGGCGTGCAGTCGTGCGGTTTCGCTCATCAGGCGGTCCCTTCCGGATCCACGCGGCAAGGCGAACAGAAGTGCACAGCGGTGCTGGGGGTCCGGAATGCAGCCAGAGAGACCAGCATTGACTCACACTGTACGACGTGTACCGGCAGAGGTACGACTGACTTAGGAGGCACGTTGCGGAGGGGTGGAATGATCACGCCCAGGTGATCGTCCTAGAGTCACCACGCTACGGTGCGCTGGAAGACGCCCGGCGGAAGGAGGTGGCAGGCATGGACGAACCGATCGACATCGAGGCCCTGCAGACGCTTGTACAGCAACATCGCGCTCAGCTGGGGCTGAGCCTGCGGGCGGCAGCGGAGCAAGCCGATGTGCCGTTCAACACCCTGGCCAGGGTGGAGAAGGGGCACTTGCCGGACCTCGCCAACTTCACCCGGATCGTCGATTGGCTGGGACTCCCTCCGGAGCGCTTCTTCCAGCCCACACGGCTCCGTACGGAGAGCACCCCGGACGTCATCGCCTATCACCTGTCACGCGACCCCAACCTCACCGACGCCGCGGCCGAGAAGATCGCCGGACTGGTCAAGGAGCTGTACGGCAGTCTGGCGGCCCGCGAGACCGAGGTGAAGGTGCATCTGCGCGCGGCCTCTACTTTCACGCCGCAGGCCAGCCGTATGCTCGCCGACCTTCTCGGCACCATGCAAACCAAGCTGGTGGCCTCGAACACAGGCCGCTCGCCCCAGGAAGGGGCCTAGGAAGTGCGACGAGGGTTCAAGTCAGAAGCGGAACGGCTGGCGGACCGCGTGCGCACACAGCTCGGTCTGCGTTCCGATGTCCCCCCGGACATTCGTCAGCTGGCTGAGTACCTGCGCGTCGAGGTTGTCGACGCGCAGGAACTGGTCGGCATGGACAGCCTTCGAGAGCTCGAGGCACTGCAGCCCGGCGCGTTCTCCGCGGCCACCTTCCACCTGCCAGGTGGGCGCACCGTGGCCGTCTATAACCCTTGCAACGAGCCCGCGCGCACCAAGAGCGACATCGCCCATGAACTGGCGCATGTTCTGCTCGGTCACGAGGTTCGCGAACTGCAGCAGATCGGCGGGCACGCGTTCTTCACATGCAACCCAGAACAGGAGGAAGAAGCCAACTGGCTGGCCGGCTGTCTGCTGCTCCCCCGTCAGCTTCTCCTCAGGCACGCGTACGCCGGAGCCGACGCCCCGGCCCTGGCGGCCGCAACTGGTGTGAGCGTGCCTATGGCCCGCTTCCGCCTCAACACCAGCGGTGTCCTGCTCCAAGCACGGCGTAGCCGACAAGCCGGTGGCAGTGGACGCCTTTGACCGGCGCGGCAGCGAGGGAGCGTACTACCCCCCTCGTGAGACATGGGCCGGGGCGGGCGGCCACTAGCGGTTCACGTACTCGACTCCATCCTGACCGTCGAGCCCGAGGCCGTACACGGACGGCCGTCACACGAGTATCGCGCGGCGCCGAGTGCGAAAGCCTTGAAGACGCTGTCGCCGGTGCGGATGCCGCCGACGAAGGGCACGGCCAACCGGTCACGGACCGGCACATCACGAAGCTCCTGAGCTCACCTCATCATCGGGCACAGGTTTTGACTATCCAGCAGGCGTGGTGGAAACGCTTCCACACCTGGTACCCACGTAGGCGACGGGCAGGTCGAGTGCCAGGCGCAGCAGGGGGATATCGAACTTGGCGTCGTGCGTGAGGACGCAGATGGCAGTGCGCTCGTCCACGCTCGTGCGCTCCAGGTAGCGGTGGGGCCAGTCCACGACGACGTCGTCCACGTACGGGAAGCGGGCGGGGGTGGCGAAGACGGGGCGGGCATCGCAGACGGTGACGTGGTAGCCCAGGAAGCGGCCGGCCCGGCTGAGAGCGGCCGCGAAGCCGACGGCGCCGCCCTCCAGGCCGCGTGATCGAACCTACCGGACGGTGGATCGGGCCTGTTCTCCGGAAGAGGGGCAGGCCGCTGCCGAGGTTCGCGGAGGCGATGATCTCCGCCACAATGGAGACGGCCGTCTCTTCCGAGTGGGGCTTGGGGCGGGCCGCCGCCGCGTCGACGGGGAGCGCTCACGCGGCGGCGACCCTGGGGAGGTCCGGCAGCCGGACGGGGGGCCTGCTGCCGGACCTGTCAATGGACGTGCCGATGTGCTGGGGTCAGAGCAACGCCTCGGCGGTGATGGGCAGTTGGCGGATCCTGCGGCCGGTGGCGTTGAAGACCGCGTTGCCGATCGCGGCCGCCACACCCACCTGCACGACCTCGCCGAGCCCCTTCACGCCCAGCAGGTTGCCGTCGTTGTCCTCGCCGTCCAGGTAGATCGCCTTGAGGTCGGGGACGTCGGCGTTGACCGGGACGAGGTAGTCGGCCAGGTTGGCGTTCACGATCCTCCCGTCGCGGTGATCGGTGACGGTGTGCTCCAGCAGGGCCGTACCGATGCCGCCCACGATCCCGCCGAACGCCTGGCTCTCGGCGAGCTTGGGGCTGATGATCCGGCCCGCGTCGTACACCCCGAGCATCCGCCGCACCCGTACCAGGCCCAGGGTCGCGTCCACTGCGACCTCGGCGAAGGTCGCGTTGTAAGCGAAGTAGGAGCGCCGCGCGGGACTGGGCGCCCCGGCATACTCACCGCGCGCTTCCAGATAGGTACGCTCCTGGCGGGTCAGAAGGCTGCGGTAGCTCTCACCGCGCGCCGGGTTGCCCTGCACGTGCAGCCGGCCGCCGCGCACCACCACATCACCTCCACCCCGTACAGGGGCGACTCGCGGTCCTCGACCGCCAACTCGATTGCCTGCTGACGCACCTTGTTGCAGGCGTCGACGACGGCCGATCCGACACTGGCCATGGTGGCCGAGCCACCGTGCGGCGAGGTCGGCGGATACAGGGAGTCACCGAGCCGGAAGGTCACCGTACGCATGGTCAGCCCGAGCGCGTCCGCGGCCACCTGAGTCTGCGAGGTGTAGGTGCCCGGTCCCATGTCACTGGTGGCGGCCTCGACCGCCGCGGTACCGTCGGCGTCCAGTCGGGCCCGCGCCTGCGCCGGATAACGCCCGCAGTCATAGACGCCGGTGGCCATGCCCATACCGATCAGCCAGTCGCCCTTGCGTCGCGACCGTGGTCGGGACGACCGCCGCTGCCAGTCGAACTCGCGGGCGCCCACGGTGTAGCACTCGCGCAGCCGCCGGGTGGAGAACGGCAGGTTCGCCGCCTCGTCTTCCGCCGGTTCGTTGCGCCGGCGCAGCTCGATCGGATCGATGCCGAGCCGGTCCGCGAGCTCGTCCATGGCCGACTCGATCGCGATGGATGCCGAGGCGAAGCCGGGGCCGCGCATCCAGATCGGGGTGTTCACGTCCAGCGGCACAGTCCGGTACGCCTGGCTGACATTGGGCATGCTGTAGGTCATCTGCCCAGCGCCCATGACGGCCTCGGTGAACGTCTCGTACGAGGAGGTCTCGGCGTCGATGTCGTGGATCGCGGCGTTCAGCCTGCCTCGCCGGTCGCTGCCGAGGCGCAGCCGGTAGGCGTACGACGGCCGGAAGCCGGTTCCGAAGTACATCTGCCGACGGCTCAGCACCAGCTTGACCGGACGTTTCGTCTCCCGCGCGGCCAGCGCGGCGACCACGGTGTGCGGCCAGCAGCGCAGCCCGCTGCCGAACCCGCCGCCGACGAACGGGTTGACGACGCGCACACTGTCCGCGGGCAGGTCGAACACCGCGGCGAGCTCATCGTGCGTGCCCATGATCCACTGGGTCTTGTCCCACACGGTGAGCCGGTTGCCGTCCCAGCGGGCGATGGTGGCGTGCGGTTCCATCGGGTTGTGGTGGTTGCGGGCCAGCTCGTAGGTCACATCCAGGCGCACGGGTGCGGAGCGCAGGCCGGCTTCCGCGTCACCGCGCGCGTAGTTCGTCGGCTTGTCCGGCTCGGCCTCAGCCAGGTCGGTCGAGGGCCGTTCGGCGTCGTAGCGGACCTTGACCAGGCTCGCGCCGTGCTGCGCGGCCTCCAAGGTGTTCGCCACCACCACGGCGACCGGCTGACCGTGGAAGAGCACCCGGTCGTCCTGGAAGACGCGCAGTCTGCGCCCGGCCGGGTTGTTGGACCCGGAGTTGTCGCGGTACGGCAGCTTCGGCGCGTTGCCGTGGTGGATCACTCGCAGCACACCCGGATGCTTCTCGGCGGCGCCGGTGTCGACGGAGGTGATACGGCCGCGTCCGACGCTCGCGTCGACGATCACGGCGTGCACCGCCCCGTCCATCTCGAACTCGGCGGCGTACCGGGCTTGGCCGGTGACCTTCAGCCGACCGTCCACCCGGGACAGCGACGCACCTACGGCGGCCTGCGGTTGGAGGCTCACTTGGTACCTCCGACGACGCGCAGCTGACGCTCGACGGTCCGCTTCAGCAGCTCGACCTTGAAACGGTTGTGCTGCAGCGGGCGGGCGCCATCGGCAGCTCGCTCAGCGGCTGCCGCCCACAACGACTCCGAGGGACGCTCACCGACCAAGTGCTGCTCGACGGCGGGCAGCTTCCAGGGCACCGTGCCCACGCCCCCGGCGGCCACCTTCGCCTGGCGGATCACGCCGCCACGCACGTGCAGTGCGACAGCCGCCGACGTCAGGGCGAACTCGTAGGACTGCCGGTCACGCACCTTCAGATAGCCGGACCTGAGCGGGCGCGGAAGAGCGGGGATCTCCACTGTGGTGATCAACTCACCCCGACGCAGGGCCTGTTCGTGCTGTGGGGTGCTGCCGGGTCGCAACAGGAAGTCGACGAAGGGGACTTGGCGTGTCCCGTCCGGGCCCAGCAAGTGCACCCGCGCCTCCAGGGCGGCGAAGGCCACGGCGACATCGGACGGGTGCGTCGCCACGCAGGCGTCGGAGGTCCCGAGGATGGCGTGCGTGCGGTTGACGCCGTGCAGTGCAGCACAACCCGAGCCGGGCTCACGCTTGTTGCAGTCGGCTGTCACGTCGCGGAAGTACGTGCAGCGGGTGCGCTGCATGATGTTGCCGCCGATGGTCGCCATGTTCCGCAGCTGGGCCGACGCGCTCAGCTCCAGCGCCTCGGAGACGACCGGGTACGTGGTGCGCACCTTCCGGTTCGCAGCCGCCTCGGACATGGTCACCAGGGCACCGATGCGCAAGCCCCCACGCTCGGTGACGGTGATCTCGCTCAGCGGCAGGCCGGTGATGTCGACCAGGGTCTCGGGGCGTTCGACGGTCTCCCGCATGAGGTCGACCAGGGTGGTGCCCCCGGCGATGTAACGCCCGCCACCGCGACCGGCGTCGAGGGCTTCACGGGTGTTGGAGACACGGGTGTAGGAGAAGGGATGCATGGCGTCCGCTCCTTATTTCCGGCCCGCGGTCTGCTCCACCGCGCGCACGATCTTCACGTAACAACCGCAGCGGCAGATGTTGCCGCTCATCCACTCCCGGATCTCCTCCGGCGAGCCCGTGTGGCCCTCCTGGATGCAGCCGACACCGGAGACGATCTGTCCGGGCGTGCAGTAGCCGCACTGGAAGGCGTCCTGCTCGATGAACGCCTGCTGCAGCGGGTGCAGTTCGTCGCCGTTCGCCAGGCCCTCGATCGTGGTGACCTCGGCACCTTCCAGACGTGCCGCCAGGGTCAGGCAGGAGTTGACGCGCCGGCCGTCGACCAGGACCGTGCACGCGCCGCAGGCGCCGGCGTTGCACCCCTTCTTCGAGCCGGTCAGACCGAAGTGCTCCCTCAGCAGGTCGAGGAGCGAAGTGCGGTTGTCGACGGTGACCGTTCGCCGAGAGCCGTTCACCGTCAAAGAGACACGGCTCGTGGGTGCGGCCTCGTCGGCTGCCGCTTCCTCCGCATCGACAAGAGTCGATCCGGCGATGAGACCGCCGGTGACGACGGCACCACCAACAGCAGTGGTCGTCGCGATGAAGGTGCGCCGGGTCGGCGCTGCCGGGGACTCGATGGAGTCGGTGGGGGGCGAAGCGTCTGGATCGGTGAACTCAGTGGGGGACATACATACGCTTTCGGACTCGGCGGGCAGGGCACCTGGCCTGCGCATCGGCAGGGCCGGGGCGAATCCCGTGACCTCATCACCACCGGGCGCTGGAGAATTCGCACATGCTGCGAGGCCCGCGGTTGGTCACGCCGGGCAGTCTCGCATCATCGGCATCAGTTCTGGGAGGGAGAGTTTTCTCCCTGGATGTTTTTCTCCCAGAGGGAACTCCCCGCCGTCTTTCTCGCCGGATGGAAAGCTGTCGACTACAAGCACCGGAAGCACGGGCCTGGGCAGTAGGCAAAGGCGCGGAACGTGTCAGTGAGCGTCGGATGCACGTGCAGGCGGGTGTGCCGTCCACGAGGAGAGCAAACGCAGGTTGTCGTGCGATGCCGTACCGGGTTCGGAGGTCCAGATCACCAGTTGCTGCTCGGCATCGGTGGTGCAGGTGAAGCTGTCCCAGTCGAGCGTGATCTCCCCCACGACCGGGTGCCGCAGCGTCTGTGTTCCCACGCTCAGCGCCGTGGCGTGCTCGGCACCCCACCATCGCCGGAAGTCGGCGTCGGCCACGGACAGTTCACCCACCAGTTCGGCCAGCCGCGTGTCTCCAGGGCATTTGGCGCCCTCCATCCACAGCTGCGTGACGCAGGCGTGGGCGACACGCTCCCAGTCCGGGTAGAGCTCCTTCATCGTCGGCTCGGCGAAGAGGAGCCGGATGAAGTTCCGCTTCTTCCCCCGCAGCAGGGAGAAGTCGGTGAACAAGTTGGCTGCCGACGAGTTCCACGCGAGGATGTCCATGTACCGCCCCAGTACCAGCGCCGGGGTGAATGGGATGTCGTCCAGGAACCGTTGCAGCTGGGATTGGACCTTCTGCGCCGGCCGCCGACAGACCTTGACCCCCACCTTGCCGGCCAGCTCGAACAGGCGATCCCGCTGTTCGTCGTTCAGGTGCAGGACGCGGACGAGCGTCGCGAGCACGGCCGCCGACGGTCCTGTGCGCCCCTGCTCCAGGCGGGTGTAATGAGGACTGCTGAGCCCGGCCAGCCGGGCGACCTCGTCTCGTCGCAGACCGGGCACTTTTCGTGGCCCTCCGGTTTCCGGCAGCCCGACCGTGCGCGGACTCAACTCCGCTCGCCGGGCTTTGAGGAATTCACCCAGCTCCTTCAAATGTATGCTGCTTTCCATGCATGTAACTGTCGCATGAAACCTTCGAATTATGAGGGGGTCGGTTTCATCCCAGGATGCCTTCCCCACCAGGGCGGAAGGGGGGAGAGTTTCCTCCCTGGATGATTTACTCCCCGGATGAAATTCTCCCTCCTGCGGGCAGACGCAAGTCATTGAAGGGCCGGAGACCAGTTCCGGCCACCGGATCCCTTCCGGACGTCACGGCAAATTCCGAGTGCTACGCACAGGAGGCGACGAGGACGTGAGGGCGGCGGATGTCACGTTCCCCAGCAAGGTGCAGACGGCTGGCCTCTGTGCGCGACGGCCGGCCGCCCTCGGCTTCGCCATGGACCTCTCGCCGTTCGCCGCACGGCTCTCCGTGCTCGCCACCGACCCGAAGCAGGCCGCCGCGCTGCTGTCCGAACCCCGACCAGCCGCCTTCACCTAGCGCTTACTTGCGGGCAGGGAAACCAAGGGAAGGCCAAGGAAAAGCAAGGGGGGACAAAACTCTCCCTGCCATGGGTGATGCCTGTGGTGCAAGACTTCCGGCGTGATCAGCCGCCCTTTCGAGGCGAGCGGTCACCCAGTCTCCCGCGGTGGCGTCGATCTCGTGCTCAGGTCTCCCGCTGGTGTGCACGACTGATCCGTCCGTGATGCAAAGGCGAACGCATGTCCTCTGAACTCTCTGATTCTTCAGTTTCTCCGCCCACCGGAGCCGGTGAGTCCGCCTCGGGGCCCAGTCGGCGCACCGTCATCGCCACCGGTGTCGCGGTGGGCGGTGTCGTGGTGGCTGGAGGGTCGTTCCTGGCCGGTGCCGAGGAGGCGACCGCCACGGGTGCGGCCCCCTCCAGCCGTGTGTCCCTGGCGGTGAACGGCACCCGGCGGACGGTGACTGTGGACAACCGCACCTCGCTGCTTGACCTGCTCCGGGAGCACCTCGACCTGACGGGCTCGAAGAAGGGCTGCAACGCCGGGGCCTGCGGGGCGTGCACCGTGCTGGTCGACGGGCAGCGGGTCAACTCCTGCCTGACGCTGGCGGTGCGGCTGGAGGGCGCCGAGGTCACCACCATTGAGGGGCTGGCGG
The DNA here is from genome assembly GCF_002291145.1 of Streptomyces sp. SA15. Taxonomy (GTDB): domain Bacteria; phylum Actinomycetota; class Actinomycetes; order Streptomycetales; family Streptomycetaceae; genus Streptomyces. The sequence goes on along the minus strand of NZ_NTGE01000058.1, from coordinate 155,102 downwards.
ACGGCGACGAACTCCACCCGCTGCAGCAGGCGTTCGTCGATGAGGACGCCTTCCAGTGCGGCTACTGCACTCCGGGGCAGATCATGTCCGGCGTCGGCTGCATCCAGGAGGGCCACACCGGCTCGCCGGAGGAGATCCGGGAGTACATGAGCGGCAACGTCTGCCGCTGTGGCTGTTACGTCAAGATCGTGCGCGCGGTCGAGCAGACCGCCGCCCGCAAGTAGAGAGCGGCCACCATGCACCCCTTCTCCTACACTCGCGTCGACAGCGTCCGGGAAGCCCTGGCCGCCGGCAGACGCGGCGGCCGCTACATCGCCGGCGGCACCACGCTGGTCGACCTAATGCGCGAGACCGTCGAAACCCCTGACACGCTCGTCGACATCAGCGCCTTGCCCCTGAGCGAGATCACCGCCACCGCGGGCGGCGGCATCCGCATCGGCGCCCTGGTCCCGATGTCCGCGGCCACCGCCGACCCCAAGCTGAACGCCCTCTTCCCGGTGGCCGCCCAGGCGCTGCGGGGCGCCTCGGCTCAGCTGCGGAACATGGCCACCATCGGCGGAAACATCATGCAGCGCACCCGCTGCACCTACTTCCGGGACGTGGGTGCCGACTGCAACAAGCGCGAGCCCGGCTCCGGCTGCGCCGCCATCAACGGCTACAACCGCGGCCACGCGATCCTCGGCGGCTCCGACCACTGCGTGGCCACCCACGCCTCCGACTTCGCCGTCGCCCTCACCGCCCTGGAGGCGACCGTCCACCTCCAGGCCCCGGACGGCAAGGAGCGCAGCCTCCCCTTCGGCGACTTCCTGCTCCGTCCCGGCAGCACCCCGCACCGCGAACAGGCGATCAGGCAGGGCGAGTTGATCACGGCGGTCGAGATCCGGGCTTATCCGCGTCCGCTGAAGTCGGCCTACCTGAAGCTCCGCGACCGGCAGTCCTACTCGTTCGGCCTTGCCTCGGCGGCCGTCGCACTGCACATCCGGGGCGGCGTGATCCGCGAGGCGAAGGTCGCCGCCGGCGGTGTGGCCACGGTGCCGTGGAAGCTGCCGGCCGTCGAGCGGGCCCTGATCGGCGAGCGCCCCTCGGACGGTTTGTGGGCCGAGGCCGCGAGCCACGCCACCGACGGCGCCCGCCCCCTTCAGCACAACCGGTTCAAGGTCGAGCTCCTGAAACGGACCGTCGAACGCCAGCTGCGCACCGTAGGAGAGATGGAATGAGCCCCCAGCCGCAGGCAGCCGTAGGCGCACCGCTGTCCCGCGTGGACGGCGTACTGAAGGTCACCGGCAAGGCGGAGTACGCCGCCGAGCACGACCTCAACGGAGTCGTACACGCCGTCATCGTCGACGCGGGCATCGGCCGCGGCCGGATCAGATCCATCGACACGCGCGCCGCCGAGAAACACGCCGGTGTGGTGCGGGTGATCCACCACGGCAACGCGCCGAAGCTGCCGTACCGCGACAACTCCGGGTCCAACAACCCGGCCGGGCGCAGGCTTCGGGTATTCCAGGACGACCGGGTGCTCTTCCACGGTCAGCCGGTCGCCGTGGTGGTGGCCACCACTCTGGAGGCCGGGCAGCACGGGGCGAGCCTGGTCAAGGTCCGCTACGACGCCGAGCGTCCCTCGACGGACATCACCAAGGCCAAGCCGGGTGAGCCGACGCCCTATGCGCGCGGGGACGCGGAAGCCGGTCTGCGTTCGTCGGCCGTACGGCTGGACCTGACGTATGAGCTGGCCCGCAACCACCACAACCCGATGGAGCCGCACGCCACCATCGCCCGCTGGGACGGCAACCGGCTCACGGTGTGGGACAAGACGCAGTGGGTGATGGGCACGCGCGACGAGATCGCCGCGGTCTTCGACCTGCCGGCGGACGCGGTGCGGGTCATCAACCCGTTCGTCGGCGGCGGGTTCGGCAGCGGGCTGCGCTGCTGGCCGCACACGATCGTCGCCGCGCTGGCCGCGCGGGTGACGCGCCGCCCGGTGAAGCTGGTGCTCAGTCGCAAGCAGATGTACTTCGGCACCGGATTCCGGCCGGCCTACGAGTACCGGCTGCGCCTCGGCAGCGACCGGCGGGGCCGGCTGAACGCCGCGATCCACGACATCGACCACGAGACGTCGTCGTACGAGACGTTCTTCGAGGCAGTCCTGGGCACGGGTCAGATGATGTACAGCATGCCCAACGTCCGCCAGGCATACCGGCAGGTACCGTTGGACGTGAACACCCCGATCTGGATGCGCGGGCCCGGCTTCGCCCCCGCGTCGTTCGTGATCGAGTCGGCCATGGACGAGCTCGCGCACGAACTCGGAATCGATCCGATCGAGCTGCGCCGACGCAACGAACCGGCCGACGACGAGTCGACCAACGAGCCATTCTCCACCCGGCGGCTGAGCGAGTGCTACACGGTCGGCGCCCGCGAGTTCGGCTGGGACCGCCGAAACCCGAAGCCGCGCTCCACACGGGAGGGGAACCTGCTGATCGGCCTGGGCATGGCCGCCGGGGCCTACGACTGCGGGCGGTATCCGGGGCAGGCCAGGGCGCGGCTGGATGCCGACGGCACGGCGGTCGTGGAGGCGGCCACCACCGACATGGGGCCGGGCACGTACACCTCCCAGACCCAGGTCGCCGCGGACGCCCTCGGGCTAACCATGCGCACGGTCACGTTCCGGCTGGGAGACTCGGAGTATCCGTTCACCTCGCCGCACGGCGGTTCGTCGACCATGGCCAGCGTTGGCTCGGCCGTCGTCGACGCCTGCAACAAGGTGCGGCAGCAGGCGATCAAGCTGGCCGTGGAGGACCGGGAGTCGCCGCTGTACGGGGTAAACGCGGACCACGTGGTCGTACGCAACGGCCGGCTGCACGACCGGAAGAACACGGCTCGTGGGGAGACGTACAAGAGCCTGCTGGCCCGCCACGACCGCTCCCACCTGGAGGCGAACGGTTCTTACGAGGGACCTGGCTCCGAGCGGTCCGCCTACTTCGCCTACAGCGCGACCTTCGCCGAGGTCTCTGTGGACGCGGACCTGGGGCTGGTGCGGGTGCGCAGGATGCTCGGCGTGTACGACGCGGGGCGCATCATCAGCCCGAAGCTCGCCGACAGCCAGGCGCTCGGCGGGATCGTGGGCGGCATCGGCCAGGCTCTGTTGGAGCACACGGTCACCGATCACCGTGACGGGAGGATCGTGAACTCCAGCCTCGCCGACTACCTCGTGCCCGTGAACGCCGACGTCCCCGAGATCAAGGCGACCTACCTGGACGGCGAGGACAACGCCGGCAACCTGCTGGGCGTCAAGGGGCTCGGCGAGGTCGTCCAGGTGGGTGTGGCGGCCGCGATCGGCAACGCGGTCTTCAACGCCACCGGCCGCAGGATCCGCCAACTGCCCATCACCGCCGAGACGTTGCTCTGATCCCGGCACGTCCATAAGCCGGTCCGGCAGCCGAACCCCCCGTACGGCTGCCGGACCTCCCCGGGCCGCCGCCGCGCATGCGCCCCCGTCGACGCGGCGGCGGCCCGCTCACCTTCTGCGACAGCGACCGTCTGCTCTGGAGACCCCCATGCTCAACATCGCGGACACACTGCACCGCTGGTGCCGCGAGGAACGCCCCTTCGCCCTGGCCACCATCGTGGACGTCACCGGCAGCGCCCCCCTGCCCATCGGTACGTCGGTGGCGGTGGACGCCGACGGCAATGCCATCGGCAGCATCTCCGGCGGGTGCGTCGAGGGCGCGGTGTACGAACTGTGCCGGCAGGTGCTCGACGAGCATGGTGCTCCACAACGTGCCCGGTTCGGCTACTCCGACGACGACGCCTTCGCCGTGGGACTGACCTGCGGTGGGGAACTCGATGTGCTCGTGCAGCGTGTCGATCCGGCCGTCGAACCGCATCTCGGTGCGGCGCTCGCCGAGGCGGTCGAGGGCCGGCCGGCCGCCGTCGCCCAGGTCGTGGGCGGGCCCGAGGGATTGGTCGGCGCCACTTTGAGCGTCCTCGGCGACAGCTGGATCGCCGACAGCGCGCTCGGCGACGGGCCGACCGGCCGGACGGTGGCGGACCGGGCCACCGCCCAACTGCGCACCGGGCGCACAGCACGCCTCGCCCTCGGCGGAGACGCCGAGACCTGCCCCGAGAAGCTCTCCGTCCTCGTCCACGCCGCCGCCACCCGCCCCCGCATGCTGATCTTCGGCGCCGTCGACTTCGCCGCCGCCCTCGCGCAGGCCGGCCGATTCCTGGACTATCACGTCACCGTGTGCGACGCCCGCCCCGTCTTCGCCACCACGGCACGCTTCCCGCACGCCGACGAGGTGGTCGTCGACTGGCCCCACCGCTACCTGGCACAGACGGCCGTGGACGCCCGTACCGCGATCTGTGTGCTCACCCACGACGCCAAGTTCGACATCCCGCTGCTGCAGCGGGCACTCGACCTGCCCGTCGGCTACGTCGGCGCGATGGGCTCCCGGCGCACCCACGAGGAGCGCCTTCTCCGTCTGCGCGAAGTAGGCGTCACGCAGGAGCAGTTGGCCCGACTGCGGTCCCCGATCGGCCTCGACCTCGGTGCCCGCACCCCCGAGGAGACGGCCATCTCCATCACCGCCGAGATCATCGCCCACGCCGGACGAGCGAGTGGCTTGCCTCTGGCCCGGGTCAGCGGCCCGATCCACCGTGCGTCCGGGGCAGTGGCGGAGCCGGCGGGGCATGGGGCAGGAACGGTCTCAGGAACATGCTGATCGACACCTACGGCCGGCAGGCCACCGACCTGCGGGTCTCGCTGACCGACCGCTGCAATCTGCGCTGCACCTACTGCATGCCGGAAGAGGGCCTGCAGTGGCTCGCCAAGCCCGACCTGCTCACCGACGACGAGATCGTCCGCCTGATCGACATCGCCGTCACCTCCCTCGGCATCAAGGAGGTCCGCTTCACCGGCGGCGAGCCCCTGCTGCGGCCCGGCCTGGTCGGCATCGCCGAGCGCGTCGCGGCCCTCGAGCCGCGCCCCCAGGTGTCCCTCACCACCAACGGCATCGGCCTCAAGCGCACCGCGGCCGCCCTGAAGGCGGCGGGCCTGGACCGGGTCAACGTCTCCCTGGACACCCTGCGCCCGGACGTCTTCAAGACCCTCACCCGCCGGAACCGCCACCAGGACGTCCTGGAGGGCCTGGACGCCGCCCGCGAGGCGGGCCTGACCCCGGTCAAGGTCAACTCCGTCCTGATGCCCGGACTGAACAACGACGAGGCCCCCGACCTCCTCGCCTGGGCGGTGGAACACGACTACGAACTGCGCTTCATCGAGCAGATGCCCCTGGACGCCCAGCACGGCTGGAAGCGCGACGGCATGATCACCGCCGGGGACATCCTGACCTCCCTGCGCACCCGCTTCGACCTCACCGAGGAGGGCTCCGACGAGCGCGGCTCGGCCCCGGCCGAGCGCTGGATCGTGGACGGCGGCCCGCACCGCGTCGGCGTCATCGCCTCCGTCACCCGCCCGTTCTGCACGGCCTGCGACCGCACCCGCCTCACGGCCGACGGCCAGGTGCGCACCTGCCTCTTCGCCCGAGAGGAGACCGACCTCCGCACCGCCCTGCGCTCCGGCGCCTTCGACAAGGAGATCGCCCGCGTCTGGCGCGAGGCGATGTGGGGCAAGAAGGCGGGCGCGGGCCTCGACGACCCGACGTTCGTCCAGCCGGACCGGCCGATGTCCGCGATCGGCGGCTAGTGGCACGGCCGAGTGAACTGCGGGTTCGTCCGTGTCACTCGGGCGTGGTGCGGCGGCGTCTGGGGGCGTGGGGAGGTCAGGGCTGGTCAGTGGGCATGATCCACAGTTCGCCGATGGAGGCGTAGCGGGGGCGGGTGACCATGTAAATCCCTCGTCATCCTCACTCCCGAGCCCGCTTCCCCTTCCGCCGAGGCCCTCGACATCCTCGCCAGTTGGACCGGCACCTCCACCAGCGGACCAATTGTGCGAGGAGAGGCACAGAATCCAGCCGGCTGATACGCGCCGGTGGTGTGACGGTTGAGCAGATGGGCGGGCGGGATGCTGAATTGCCCGCGTTGACTGGTTCATCGGGGTACTTGTTCAACCGGCCGGGGCCTCGGGTGGTGATCTCGCAGTTCATCACGGGGCTGCTGACGGAGCTGCCGAAGAAGAACGGCTGGACACTGTCGGAGCGTGCCGGGCATGTGAGCGCAGACCGATGCGCTGGCTCCTCAACGGGTCGGTGTGGGACGCCGACCGGCTGCGTGAGCGGTTCGCGATTGCGTCATCCATTGTCTGCCCGGGGAATGGACGGACAACCGCGACCGGTGCCGCCAGGCGGGGTGCCCCACGGGATCGCCTTCACCACCAAGCCCGAACTGGCCATCACCATGCTGGAGCAGGGCCTGCGCGGCCCAAGCGCCGTTCTCCTGGGTACCGGCCGACGCCGGCTACGGCCGTGGCCCGCAGCTTCGGGCCTGGTGCCAGGGGCGGAAGGTGCCGTACATGTTCGGCGCCCCGGTCCCCCTCCCGCTCCACGGCCCGCCGGGCAAGCCGCGCCGGCCGGCCGTGAAGCGCGCCGATGACCTGTTCCACTGCGCGAAACCCGTGACCGCTGGGATGCCCCTCCTGCAGCGACGGCGTCGAGGGCGAGCGCCTCTACGACTGGACGGCCTTCGCCGTGCAGGTCAAAGACGGCAACCCGGCCGACGGCTTCACGCACCAACTCCGCCGTGGTCGCCGGACGCCCACGCTACGGCGGCCTCGACCCGCGCGCGACGGTGGCGACTCGATGGACTCCACCGGCCTCGAATGTCCACGAGTCGACGGTCATCTCGCTACGTCTACCGGGATTCGCTCCACCGTCCGCCCCGGCGGCTCGGACGGACCGCTGATGACCGCGGATCAACTGCGGACCCTCGTCGCCCAACGTGCCTGGTCCGACGTACTGCCCGGCAAGGGGGGAGAGTTTCCTACCGGGATGTTCTTCTTCCCGGATGGATTTCTCCTCTTTTCGGGCCCACCCCCGCGTGTGAGGGTCGGAAATCGAGTATTTCTCGCTGATGGATCACGCCCTGGAAATTCCTGTGCATGATCTGGAAACCGTCGACGGAACGCAAGGAAACGATGAGCAAGGTCATCTCTGTCACGAGCGCCGACCGGGACTTCGGGAGGTGCCCGTGACGACGTCGACGCTGGACCGGCCCGCTCCCACGGTTTCCGCGGAACACCGGCCTGCGGCCCCGGAGCGAGGGGCGCCCGCCATGCGGCCGGGGAACCGAAGAGCCCGCAAAGCATTGTGGTGGGTGGCGTGCCTGCTCTGTGGCGGCCTCGTGGGCCTTGTCCTCGCCGTCGTCGGCACGCTGCGGGGGCGGGCGTCGTCCCGGCTGCGGCGCGGGGTGGTCGCGGTCGGGGCGGCGGTGCAGCTGGCGTCTGGCGCTGCATTCGCCGTGGCCGGATCCGAAGGTGACGGAGGTCTGTGGGGGAACACCCGTCTGGTGGTCAACGCGCCGGTCTCCGGAGCGGCCCTGCTCTACGGCCTCGGCAAGGGCGGCGAGGTACGTCAGGGCGACAACGGGACTACCGCTGTGGTCCTGAACGACGGGGTCGTCCGCGCCGGCACCATGTTCGGCACGGTTTTCCTGACCGACCAGCACATGGATGTGGGCTCGCCGCGCACGCAGCGCCTGGCCGAACACGAGGCCCGGCACGCCGACCAGTGGGCGGCCTTCTCGCTCGTCGGCGGCCCTGCCGCCTTCCCCGCGCTGTACGCCCTGGACGAGGCGTTCTTCCCCGGCGCGTTCAACCACTTCGAACGTCAGGCCGGGCTCGATGACGGCGGCTACGACACACCGTCGGACTGCCCGTCCCTCGCCGGCCGGCTCACCCTTGCCTCCCTCGCGCTGTTGGCAGGCTCGGCCGTGGCCGCCCGGCGCAGGCCGCAAAGCGGCGGCCACCGGTAAGGACTCGCCGCTTTCGCCATGAAGCAGGGAGAAATTCCTCCCCCTCACAGAACGCCCATGCGGTGCGATGCTCTACGGGCCGCCACCCCGCCGCGGTCGCACATGACCCTGAAAAAGAGAATCCCATCGAATGTCATCCACGACCGCCGACCGACCCCGCAAACTGCCTTTCGTTGTTCTGGTGTTGTCCTTCGGAACGTTTCTCATGGGCGCCACCGAATTCGTCATCGCGGGCCTGCTGCCCGAGATCGCCGATGATCTGGATGTCTCCCTGTCTCAGGCAGGTCTGCTGATCACGGCGTTCGCGGTCGGCATGACCGTCGGGGCGCCTGTGATGGCTGTCGCGACGCTGCGCCTGCCCCGGCGCTCCACGCTGATCCTCGCGCTCGTCGTCTTCGCTCTGGGGCACCTGGTCGCCGCGCTCAGCTCGTCCTTCGCGCTCGTGCTGGTGGCCCGCGTGGTGACCGCACTGGCCACCGGGACCTTCTGGTGCGTCGGCGCGATCGTGGCCACGACCGCGGCAGGGCCGGCTGCGACGTCACGGGCTCTGGGCATGCTCCTCGGAGGTATGACCGTGGCCACCGTGGCCGGCGTGCCGCTGGGCGCGTGGCTGGGGCAACTGTCGGGCTGGCGAGGGCCGTTCTGGGTGCTGGCCGCGCTGTCAGCCGGCGCGGCGGCGGTCATCGGCCGGTACATCCCTGCCGACGAGCGGCGCGAAGCGCCTTCCGCCCGGGCCGAGTTCGCCGCGCTGCGGGATGTCCGGGTCTGGTTGACGCTGAGTTCCATGACGCTGCTGATGGGCGGTGTGCTGGCGACGTACACCTACATCTCGCCCTTGCTCACCGAGCGGGCCGGCATCCCCGCTGGAGCCGTGCCCGTGGTCCTGACCGGCTACGGCTTGGGCGCCCTGCTGGGCACCACGATCGGCGGGCGCCTTGGCGACCGCCGACCCCTTGCCACGCTCATCACGGCCGCCGCCGCGACCACGCTGGTGCTGCTGTTGCTGACCTTGCTCTCCCCCAGCCCCGTGGCGGCCGTCGTGCTGGTGACCCTCTTGGGGATGACCGGCTTCGCCCCGACCCCGGCGCTCGGCGCACTGGCCCTGCGCTTCGCCGGTTCCGCGCCCACCCTCGCCTCCGGGCTCAGCGGCGCGGCGCCCAACGTGGGCATTGCCCTCGGCTCTTGGACCGCGGGCATCGCGCTGGCCTCACCGCTGGGGCAAGCAGGACCGCCGCTGGTCGGCACAGTAGCGGCAGCGCTCACCCTCGTACCGCTGACCGCGCTCGCGCTGATGCGCGCCACCCGCGCCGAGAGGCCCCGGCCTCACCCCCGAGCAGCCGCAGACCAGTCGATCGGGTGCGGCCCTCAGGCCATTGGCTGACGCGGTAGACGACGGCGCCACCTTTCTGGTCGGCCCAGGAGGCGAGGATGCGCAGCCGCTCGTGGGTGGGAGACCCGGGGCAGGGTCGGCGTCCGGGCCACACAGCGTCGGTTCGGTGGACAGGAGCCGTGGGTAGTTGCGGTGCTTCCCCCGGACACCGGAGAAGTCGGTGACCAGCCCGGCCGCCGCGCGTTCCACACCAGGATGTCACCGCCGCCCTGCACCATCGCATCGCGGCGAAGGAGGTGACGTCGCCCGGCATCCGCTGCAGTCGCGGCTGGATCCGCCGCACGCCGCGGCGCCACGTGCGGACGGGGTTTCGGCCGCGAACTGGAAGAGACAGCCCCCTCGTTGTCGTCCAGCCGCATAACGCGGGCGAGGATGTCGAGCATGGAGCCGACGCCTGCATACGGCCCTGCCGGGAACTGCGGTGCGTGGAAGGCGCCGGGGTCACGGTTGAAGGACTGCGCCGCGAGGAGGTCGCCCAGCCCAGACACGTGTAGTAGTCCGTGCTGATCGAGCCAAGAGACACGGCTGGACGGCGGCCGTCGCCTCTTCCGCGCCGATGAGGGAACCGTACGCCTTCGCATCGCGGAGGGATCGGCCGCACACATCGGCGGGAGGGGAGAGCGGCGTCGTCACCGCGGGAAGTCGGCAACCACGCGCTCTGGCAGCGGCTACCGGTCACTTGGGGAGCCTCGCACCACCGGCAATTCGCGTGGCAGGGAGATTTCCCCCCTTGGCGCTCCCTCGGGAGTGACTGACCGACGTCATCGGGGGCAGGTGCACGCGGGACGAGACATGCGGCCGTCCCCGGGACGCTGTGGCGTCCTGAACGAGCCCGGACGCTTGATCGATGGGCCGGGGGCTACTGGTCGCGGGTGCGGGGGCCGTTGTACTGCCGGTCGGTGACCGGCTCGGCCCAACTGGTCTCGGGGGTGCCGTCGCTTGTGCCCTCCCACAGGGCGATGTGCTCCATGAACCGGTCGGGGGCGGCGCCGTGCCAGTGCTCCTCGTTCGGCGGGCAGGCGACGGTCTCGCCGGGGTGGGCCTCGAAGAGAGTGCCGTCCCGGGTGCCGATGAGGGCGATCCCGGAAACGACGTGCAGGGTCTGGCCCACGGCGTGGGAATGCCAGTTGGTGCGGGCGCCCGGTGAGAAGCGGACCAGGTTGGCACGCATCCTCGACGGGGCCTGGCCGGCCACGATGACGTCCCACCACACGTCGCCGGTGAACCAGTCCGCCGGGGCCTTGCTGCTGGGCTGCTGCTTGATGAATTCCATGGTGTCTCTCCAGAGTTGTCGATGCGTGGGTGGTCCCTAGCGGGCCACGTAGCCGCCGTCCACGGGCAGGGCGATGCCGACGACGAAACCCGCCCCGGGGCTGCACAGCCACAGGACCGCCTGGGCGATCTCCTCGGCGGTGCCGAGCCGGTTGATGGGCTGGTTGGCCTCGGCCTCGGCGCGGTCGAGTTCTCCCTTGGCGATCATGTCGCTGACCATGGGGGTGTCGATGGTGCCCGGGCAGACGGCGTTGATGCGGATGCCGCGCGGGGCGTATTCGAGCGCCGCGCTGCTCGTCAGGCCGATCACGCCGTGCTTGGAGGCGTGGTAGGAGGCGCGGCCGGGCAGGCCGACCAGGCCGCCCAGGGAGGAGCAGTTGACGATCGCGCCGCTGCTCTGGGCACGCATGTGCCGCAGCTCGTGCTTCATGCAGGCCCACACGCCGCGGAGGTTGATGGCGTTGACGCGGTCGAATCGTTCGGCGGGCTCGTCGGCGGCGTCGCTGGGTGGGATCTGGATGCCGGCGTTGTTGTAGGCCATGTCGAGGCGGCCGAAGGTCTCGACGGTTCGGTCCACTGCGGCGGCGACCTGGTCCTCGTCGCTGACGTCACAGGTGAGAGAGAGGACCCGATGACCTGCGTCGGTGAGGTCCTTCGCGGCTGCCGTCAGGGCCGCTTCGTCGATGTCGGTGAGGGCGACGGCGGCTCCGGACGCGGCGAACGCGCGGGCGGTGGCCAGGCCCATACCGGCGCCGGCTCCGGTGACAAGAGCGACCTGGCCGGTGAAGTCGTAGCTGGGATTCACGGGTGGTGCCCCTTCAGGTGAGGAGATGTGGCGGCACGACTGATGTCAGGGGTGCCTGGATGAGCTGCGGCGGCACGACGCCTTGCCGCGCCGCCGTCAGACGGTTTGGCCGCCGTCGACGACCAGGGCGTGGCCGGTGGCGAAGGAGGCAGCGTCCGAGCAGAGCCAGAGCACAGCGGCCGCGATCTCTTCCGGCGTGCCCAGGCGTCCGATCGGCTCGTCCGCGACCAGGGCGTCCCGTCCTCCGGGGGTGCTTTCGGCGAAGCGCTGGATCATCTCGGTGTCGATGATGCCGGGGCAGACGGCGTTGACGCGGACGTCGGACGCCGCGTAGTCGAGGGCGGTGGAGCGGGTCAGACCGATGACGCCGTGCTTGGCGGCGGCGTAGGCCGCCTGTCCCTTGAAGCCCTTGACGCCGGCACCTGACGAGGCGTTGACGATCGCGCCGCCTCCGTTCTGAAGCATCAGGGGATCTGATGCTTCATGCACAGGAACATCCCGGTCAGGCTGACACCGACGGCACGGTCCCACTCGTCCTTCGTGATGTCCGCGGCCGATGTGACCGGTTGTTCGACTCCGGCGTTGTTGCAGGCGACGTCCAGTCGTCCGAACGCCTGGATGGTGTCGTCCAGCGCGGACCCCACCTCGTCTTCGCTGGTGACGTCACGGGTGAGGGCCAGAACCGGTCCGCCCGCTTCCTCGACGAGCCGTGCGGTCTCCCGCAGTCCGTCCGCGGACAGGTCGGCCAGGGCTACGCGGGCACCCGCGCGGGCGAAGGCGACGGCGGTGGTGCGGCCGATGCCGGAGCCGGCTCCGGTCACGAAGGCCACCTTGCCGGTGAAGGCCGTGCTGCTCACAGTCATGTGCGGAGTTCTCTCGCTTGCTGGCATGTCGTCGGCCGTACGCGGATCCAGGCTTGAGTCAGTGCTGCGACGGCACCTGCGCGGGTTCGTCGTGTCGCCGCTGTGTGGGAGAGCTGCTCCGGGCCACGATCCGGCCCTGGCGGGAGGTGCCGTGGACGGCGAGGGCGATGAGGGGCAGCAGCGTCAGGGCGGCGATGACGGTGCCGACCAGGGGCGGGCCGGTCAGGCCGAGGGAGGAGTCCAGGGCCGTACCGGCGATCGCCGAACCGGCGGCGATGCCGGTGTTGAAGGCGGAGGTCGTCAGCGACGAGGTGAGGGTGGGGGCGTCGCCCGCGAAGCGCATGGCGAGGGCGGTGACGACCGGGTTGACGGTGAAGCCGGTCAGGCCCATGAGGAAGACCAGGAGGGTAGCCGTCACCGGATTGCCGGACAACGGGATCATCAGGAACAGGACCAGGGCGGTGGCCGCGGCGGCCGTGATGGTGGTGGCCATCGGACGCCGGTCGCCCAGGCGGCCGCCCGTGGTGGTGCCGCCCAGGGCGCCGACGCCGAAGGCGATGAGGACCAGCGGTACGGCGCCTGCGGGAATGCCCGCGCGGTCGGTCAGCAGCGGCGTGACATAGGTGTACGTCGCCAGGACACCGCCCATAATCAGCATCGCGGCGCCGAGCGCCAGCCACAGCCGGCCCTGGCGCAGAGCCCCGACCTCGGCCCGCAGGGACACCTGGACGCGCTGCTCCCGGGCCGGGATGAAGCGGCCGATGAACACGGCGGCGAGCCCGGAGAGGACGGCCAGGGCCCAGAAGGGGCCGCGCCAGCCGGTGAACTGGCCGGCGAACGAGCCGATCGGCACGCCGACGACGTTGGCCAGGGTCAGGCCGCCGATCATGACGCCCGTGGCGCGGGTGGCGTTGTGCGGGCCTGCGGCGGTGGTGGCGACGACGAAGCCGACGGACCAGAACGCTCCGGTGGCCAGGGCCGTGACGACGCGGGCGGCGAGGACGATCGTGAAGGACGTACTGAGAGCGGCGACGAGATGTCCGAGGCAGAACACGGACAGGGCCAGGACCAGCGTCAGGCGCTGCGGAAGCCGCAGGGTCGCCATGGCCATGGTGGGCGAGCCGACGATCATGCCGATGGCGAAGGCGGTGATCAGCAGGCCGGCATGGGAGACGCTGACGCCGAGGTCACCGGCCAGCTCCGGCAGCAGGCCGGCGACGACGAACTCGGTGGTCCCCATCAGGAACGTGCCGGCGGCGAGCACCCAGACGACGAAGGGGAGCTTGCCGGGGGTCGTCCCGGACGCGGAAGGCATACGTGTGGTCTTTCCTTGCGTGGAAAACGGGGGATCATGGTGGCGGCTGAAGCCGTCGCGGCGGACAGCGGACGGCGCGGCCACGTCTTCGACGGTTCCATGCGGCGAACCGGACGAAAAGGGGAGGATCTCCTCCCCCCTTCCTGCTCGGGCGAGCGGTGGGGCGGGTCAGGGCGCGGCTTCGATGGTGATCTCCTCGGCGGTGGCGAGCCGCTCGGCGCCGCCGTCGGCCATGTGTCCGAGGATGACCAGGCCGGTCGCGTACGGGGCGTCGCGGTAGTAGGTGGCGAGCTGGTTCCAGGGGGCGTAGTACGCCAGGTCCCCGACCTCGGGGTCGGCGCCTTCCGGGGCGCCGGAGGTGGACAGTTTCCGGGGCAGATCGGCGACCTTCTCGGCCTGGTTGAGGTCGCGCAGGGAGAGGGTCATGGGGAGCTGGGCCGCGAAGTCGCGGGCGGTGGGACTGTCGTTCAGGGTGGCGGCGATGTGGTGGCCGTCGAGGGTGAGCCGGATGTTCATCGCGGTTGTCCTGCCGGTCGGTGTGGTGGCTGCCGAGGTCGTCGAAGCATGCGGCGACGCGGGCTCGGAGGACGAAGCGGCGGAGGAGGCGGAGGGGGGCGGGGAATCGTCGGTGCAGGCGGTCATGACCAGCAGCAGGGCGGCGGCCGGGACCACGCGGGCGAGAGCGCGAAAGGGGGCGGGGTTCACGGGGGCGTCCTGTGGCTAGTCGGGCAGGGGCTCGGAGTAGTGGCGGAAGCCGTCCCGCTTGGTGTGGAGGTCGTACAGGCGCTGGGCCAGGACGTCGGGGCTGCTGTGCTCGGCGTCGGGCCGGATCGCTCCGGGGATGATCAGCTGCGCGGCGTGGATGTTCTCCGGGGCGAGCGTGTCGTGCAGCATGCGGGCGTAGGCGCTCTCGGCGGCGAAGGCGATCGAGGTCCCGGCGACCTTCGGATTCGGTCGTACGGCGCTGGAGCCGTTGACGAACAGCAGCGTGCCGCGGCCGAGTTCGCGCATGCCGGGCAGGACGGCGTTCACCGCGGTGACGGGGCCCTTGACGGAGAAGGCGAGCGGGGCGTCGAGGTCGTCGGCGCTGGTGTCGAGGACCTGCTTCATGAAGTCGGCGCGGGGCACGGGGCTGTACTGGAGGATCTCGACGGTGCCCAGGTCGGCCGCGGCTGCGTACAGGGCCGCCGTCAGGGACTCGATGTCGAGGACATCGGCCGTGTAGCCGCGCGCCTGGACGTCGTCACGGGCGAGGGTGGCCGTCATGCCGTCCAGCTTCTCCGCGTCGCGGGCGATGAGGGCGACGGTGTGGCCGGCGACTCCGAAGCGGCGGGCGGTGGCAAGTCCGAGACCGGGGCCGGCACCGATGAGGGCGAAGGTGGTCATGGTCAGTCCTGGTGTGAGCGGGTTGGTTTGCCGGTCCTTGGGCCGCACCGCGTCGGTGCGGCCCCAGTTGTGGACGCGTCTGCGCTCAGGGCTTGAGCAGGGTCTTGATGGCGCGGCGTTCGTCCATGGCCTTGTAGCCCTCGGCGACCTGGTCCAGGGGCAGGGTGAGGTCGAAGACCTTGCCGGGGTTGATCCGGCCGGACAGGACCCGGTCGATCAGGTCGGGCAGGTAGCGACGCACGGGGGCGGGGCCTCCTCGCAGGCCGACCTGGGAGAAGAACAGCTCCTGGCCGTCGATCGAGACCTCGTGGGGAACTCCGACGAAGCCGACGTTGCCGCCGGGCCGGGTCGAGTGCAGGGCCTGGCGCATCGACTCGGCGGTGCCGACGCACTCCAGCACGGAGTCGGCGCCGATGCCGCCGGTGAGGTCCTTGACGCGGGCGATGCCTTCCTCGCCGCGTTCGCTGATGATGTCGGTGGCGCCGAACTCGAGGGCGAGCTTCTGCCGGGACTCGTGCCGGGACATGGCGATGATCCGCTCGGCACCCAGTTCCTTCGCGGCGATGACACCGCACAGGCCGACCGCTCCGTCGCCGACCACGACGGCCGTCGAGCCGGGCTTCACCTCGGCGGCGAGGGCGGCGTACCAGCCGGTGCCCATCACATCGGACACGGCGAGCAGGCTGGGCACCATCTCGGCGTCCGGGTGCTCGTCCGTGGCGACCAGGGTGCCGTGGGCGTTGGGGATGCGCACGTACTCGGCCTGGCAGGTGCTCATGAACTCCCGGCTCAGACAGGAGGACTGCCAGCCGTTCCGGCAGTTCACGCAGGTGTTGTCCGAGGTGGCGAAGGATCCGACCACGAACTGGCCCGGCCTGACGTGGGTGACCTCGCTGCCGACCTCCTCGACGATGCCGACGTACTCGTGCCCCATCGGGTGCGGGTCGCCGATGGGTTCCGCGCCGCGATAGGGCCACAGGTCCGAGCCGCACACACAGGTGGAGACCGTACGGATGACGGCGTCGGTCGGCTGGATGATCTTCGGGTCGTCCAGGGTCTCGAAGCGGACATCGCCGGGGGCGTGAATGACTGCTCCGCGCATGGGGTGCTTCCTTCGGTGCGGGGATCGGTGAGCCGCAGCCGTCGTGAGGAACGACTGCTCACGATCGAGCCTCACACGCGAGGGCGGGCGCGAAAAGCGGAGAGAAATATCCCAGGAGGGAAACATCCGGGGAGGAAATTCTCCCCCCTTACGCAGGTGCGATCGATGTCATCCTGGGAAGCATGACCGCCAACCTTCCCCTCAATGAGCTGGGAGAATTCCTCAAGAAGCGCCGCTCCGAGCTGAGCCCGCGCTCGGTCGGCCTGCCCGAGACCGACAGGCCCCGCCGGGTGGCCGGGCTGCGCCGCGAGGAGGTCGCCCAGCTGGCCAGCATCAGCACCGACTACTACACGCGTCTGGAACAGGGCCGCATGCAGGCATCGGCGCCGGTGCTGGACGTCCTCGCCCGGGTCCTCCACCTGGACGACGACGAGCGGGGCTACCTCTTCCAGCTCGCCGGAAAGACCACCACCCGCACCCGGCGCCGCGGCCGGCAGAAGGTCCAGCCACAGCTCCAGCGGGTTCTGGACGACCTCACCGCCACCCCGGCCATCGTGCAGGGCCGACGCGGGGACATCCTGGCCTGGAACGCGCTGGCCGCCGCCCTGGTCACCGACTTCTCCCGCCTCGCGGAAAAGCACCGCAACTACCCGCGGATCATCTTCACCGACCCCGCCATGCGCACCCTGTACGCCGACTGGGAGAGCTCCGCGCACATCGCCGTTGCCCAACTGCGCATGGAGGCCGCGAAGTATCCCGAAGACCCGCGCCTGATCGAGCTGGTCGGTGAACTGTCCATGCGCGACAAGCAGTTCGCCCGCTGGTGGGGCGATCACCACGTCGCCGCCCGCACCGTGGGCACGAAGACCCTCAACCATCCGGTCGTCGGCGAACTCGTCCTGGACTGGGACACCCTCACCGCCAACACCGACCCCGACCAGCACCTCACCGTCTGGACCGCCGCGCCCGGCTCCCCCACCCACGAACGGCTGCGCATCCTGGCCTCCTGGGCCGCCGACCAGGACCTGCTGGCCTCCTCCCCCGTCAACTGACCGCGCCGGGCCGCCGCCGCACGACGCCCGACCGCCGGAGCGTTCTGTTCGTTACGACCTCGCCTGCCGGGCCCGGGGGCCCTGCTGCGCGCCCGGGCCCCGGGCGGCCGGCCCGGAGTCCCCGACGGTCGGCGGTTGCCCCGCGCGTCAGACGACCATCTCCTGTGTGCAGCGCACCGGCGGGCCGGTGGGTGCGTCCAGAGTCGTCGGGTCCCGGTCGACGATGTCCACCGGCGACCAGTCTCCGTCGTCGAACCCTGGACTCGACCAGCCGGGCAGTTCCTCTGCTGCGCAGCTCAGATCACGAGCCGCCGCACATCCGTCAGGCCGCGCTCGCCGGTGCGGTGTTCCGCCGGCAGGATGTACGTGCGCAGACCGCAGGCGGCCGCGCCGCCGTCGCGGACCGGGTTGTCGCCGACCATGAGGGTGGCGCGGGGGTCCGAGCCGAGGCCGGCGCACGCTTTGAGGAACAGCTGGGGGTCGGGCTTTTCGCGGCCGTGCTCGTAGGAGATCACGCAGGTGTCGATCAAGGCGTTCAGCCCGTGGTGGGCGAGGTGGGTGCGCAGGTCCCAGGCGAAGTCGCTGACGATGCCGACGCGCAGTCCGCGCTCGTGCAGGGCGCGCAGGACCGGTTCGGTGTCGGGATAGGGAACCCAGGCGTCCGGGGCGGTGAGCTCCCGGTAGGCCGCCTCCTCCGCGTCGCGCAGGAAGTCCACCTGCTCCCACCATCCCCACATGGCGCGGCGGTGCTGCGCGGAAGAGAGATCACGGCCTTCCTGGAGGGACACGACGGAGGGCAGCCGGAAGGCGGCGCGCAACTGCTCGGAGATTTCGGCCACTGCGCCGGGCTCGTCCAGCACGGCAAGGCGGCCGGCGGCGGAGCCGACCCGACGCAGCCACGTCTCCAGGTCGATCATCTGGAAGAGCGTGTTGCTGAAGTCGAACAGGACGGCCTGGACCGGGGGCACCGGCGCGGCCATCTCCGCGTCGCTGGGGCGGTAGGCGCTCGGGGTCTCGAACAGGGTGTGGATCACAGGGAAGGCTCTTCGGGTTCGACCGTCTCGACGGGGACTCCGAGGTCGCGTATGGCCGCGAGTTCCGCGGCGGGGGTGGCGGTGTCGGTGATGACGGTGTGGTAGTCGGCCACGGTGCCGTACGCGTACGTGGCGGTCTTGCCGAACTTCGAGTGGTCCACCAGGAGCAGCGCCTGTTCGGCGGAGGCGAGCAGGGCCAGCTTCACCTCGACGTAGTCGTTCAGGGGGTGGAAGAGCCGTCCTTCCAGGACGGCGGTGGCGGACATCAGGACGAGGTCGGCCCGGATCCGGGACAGGGCGCGGGTGACGGTGGGGCCGGTGCAGGAGTTGAAGTCGCCCCGGTAGTGGCCGCCCAGCAGGGTGACGTTCACCGCGGGGGCGGCGGACCCGAGGCGCTGCGCGAGGCCGACCGAGTTGGTGACGACGTGCAGCTGATCCACCTCGGCCAGCGCCGGGACCAGGGGGAACAGTGTCGTCGAGTCCTCCATGAGCACGGTGCTGCCCGGCCTGATCCGGCCGGCGACGGCCGCGCAGATGGCGTTCTTGGCCGCGAGGGCGCTGTTCTCGCGGAAGCGGGTGGCCGTCTCCATGGTGAGGGCGGGGAACGCGACGGCCCGCCCGCGCTCCTTGCGCAGCAGATGTCGCCCGGTGAGGTCGTCCAGGTCCCGGTGCATCGTCATCAGACTGACGTCGAAGTGCCGGGCGAGGTCGTCGATGCGGGTCTCGCCGTGTTCGGCGACGTACCGCAGCACGGCCTGGCGCCGCTCCTCGACGGCCGCCTGGGACAGTCGCGTACGGGCGGTCACGGCGCCCCTCCTTCCCGGTTGCTCCGGTCTCGCAGTTTCCCACACGGGCCGGTGCGGGTCGGGGCCTGTCCGGCTCGCGGGCCTCGGGCCGCCCGTGCGGCGGCGGCTGCTGCGTACGACGTGCGTGTCTGTGTCCATGTCCGCATCCTTGCCTGCGTGGCCGTGGGCTACGGTCCGTCCACCGTGACCAGCACCTTGACCTGCTCGGGGTCGACGGATGCGGCGAACGCCTTGGCGGCGTCCTCCAGCGGGTAGGTGGCGGTGACGATCTCGGCGGTGTCGATCGCGCCGGACGAGATCAGGGACATCGCGGTGCGGTAGTCGTCGCCGGTGTACATCAGCGTCCCCTCGATGCGGATCTCCCGGTCCTGGATCAGGTCGAGGCGGACCGGGGTGGTGCCGGCGGCGCCGACGCCGACGACGATGATCGTGCCGCCCTTGGTGACCAGGTCGGTGGCCTGGGCGATGGACTGTTCGCGCGCCACGCAGTCGAAGACCACGTCGGCCGGTCCGCCGAGCGCCGCGTGGGCCTGGTCGGCGAGGTCGGTGGCGTCGGCGGGCAGAGCCGTGTCGGCTCCGAGACGCTGGGCGCGGTCCCGCTTGCCCGGCAGCAGGTCGGTGACGGCGATCCTCGCGGCGCCGGCGTGCCGGGCGGCGGCGAGGACGAGCAGACCGATGGGCCCGGCGCCGAGCACGACGACCGTGCGCCCGGTGAGGTCACCTGCCTTCGCCACGGCGTGCACCGGGGTGGCCAGGGGCTCGACGAGGGCGGCCTCGATGTCGGTCATGCCGTCGGGGACGCGGTGGACGCGGTCGGCCGGGATGGTGAACAAGTCGGCCATGGCGCCGGGTGTCTGACAGCCGAAGACCTTCAGCTCCTGGCAGATGTTGTAGCGGCCGGAGCGGCACTGGGGGCAGCGGCCGCAGTACAGGTTGGGCTCGATGATCACCCGGTCGCCGGGCGCGAAGTCCTCGGCTCCCTTGCCTGCCGCGGCGACGACACCGACTGCCTCATGGCCGGGGCGGTAGGGCAGGTCGATGAAGGGGTGGTGGCCGGCCGCCGCATGGGTGTCGGAGCCGCACACGCCGACGACCGTGGTGCGCAGCAGGAGTTCGTCGTCCCCGGGGACGGGGGCAGGCACCTCCTCGAGGGTGATGTCGTCGAGGGAGCGGACGAGAACGCGGCGGATCTGCTCGGTCATGTGGGGGTTCCGTTCGGTTCGGGCGTTCACGCGGTGGCGAGGCCGGGCTGGATCTGGATCTTGCGGCCGATGCCTGCCTGGAAGCGGGCGACTGCGTCCGGGAACGCCGCCAGGGGAAGGCGGTCACTGATGAAGACGCGCGGGTCGATGACACCGGTGGCGAAGAGGTCCGCCGCGCGTTCGAAGCTGTGCAGGACCGCCATGGAGCCGGTGATCGTGATCTCCTGGTTGTAGATCCGGTACGGCTCGATGGTGGCCCGGGCGGCGTAGTCGGCGACCCCGAACTGCAGATACGTACCGCCTTTGCCCACCCGGCCGAGGGCGTCCTGAATGGCTTTCGCGTTGCCGGTGGCGTCGACGACCAGATCCCATCCGTAGGGCGGCCGGTCGAGCTCATCGGCGGACGCGGCACCGGCCGAGCAGCCCAATTGCCATGCCGTGGCCAGGCGTTCGGCGTTGATGTCGACGACGTCGACGCTCGCGGCGCCGGTGGCCTTGGCGAGCTGGAGTATCATCAGGCCCATGGTTCCGGCGCCGTAGACGAGCACGCGGGAGGCGAGTCGGCTGCGCAGGACGTCGTAGCCGCGCACCGCGCAGGACAGCGGCTCGATCAGGGCCGCGTCCTGGACGTCCACGTGATCGGGCAGGCGTACGCAGTTGGCGACGGGCGCCACGGCGTACTCGGCGGCGGCGCCTGGGTGGGTGACGCCGATGGCAGCCCAGCGTTCGCAAAGGTTGTTGTGGCCGAGGCGGCAGTAGTGGCACTCGAAGCAGTACAGCGACGGATCCACGGCGACCTGGTCGCCGAGCGCGAGTTCGGTGACCTCGCTGCCGAGGGCCACGACCTCCCCGGCGAACTCGTGGCCGGGGATGATGGGCAGCTTCGGGGCGAACTCCCCCTGGAGGATGTGCAGATCTGTGCCGCACAGCCCGGTGGCCGCGACCTCGACGACGACCTCGCGGGGGCCGGGAGCGGGGTCTTCGACGGTGGTGAGTTCGACGCTGCCGGGCTGGGTGATGACGGCCGCCCTCACTTCACCGCTCCGAGGGAGAGGCCGCGGACGAGCTTGTCCTGGGCGGCGAAACCGGCGATGAGGACCGGCAGCGAGACCAGGGTGGCCGCCGCGCACAGCCGGGCCAGGAACAGGCCCTCGTTGGTGATGAAGCCGACCAGGAAGACCGGCGCGGTGGACGCCTTCGTCGCGGTGAGGTTCACGGCGAACATGAACTCGTTCCAGCTGAAGATGAAGCAGATCAGCGAGGTGGCGGCGAGTCCGGGCATGGCGACCGGCGCGACGACCCGCCACAGCACGGTGAGCAGGCCGGCTCCGTCGACCTCGGCCGCCTCCAGGATCTCCTTGGGGACCTCGGCGAGGAAGGAGCGCATCATCCATACCGCGATCGGCAGGTTCATGGCGGTGTAGAGGATGACCAGCGTCCACACGTTGTCCAGCATCCCGGCGTCCTTGACGATCAGGTACACCGGCAGCAGGGCGGCGATGGCGGGGAGGAACTTGGTGGACAGGAAGAAGAACATCACGTCGGTCCACTTCTCGACCGGCTTGATGGACAGCGCGTAGGCCGCCGGCACCGCCAGGGCGAGCACCAGCAGCGTCGAAAGAACACTGGCCATGACCGAGTTGAGAAGGAACGGGGTGATGTCCCGGCTGAACAGCAGCTCGTACTGGTCGAAGGTGAGCGGCGCGAACGGGGTCGGCGGGTTGGTCGCCGCGTCCGCCTCCTGGTGGAAGGAGGTGAGCACCATCCAAGCCACCGGCGCGAAGAACGCCAGCGTGGCGAGCCAGGCGACGAACGTCCACAGCGGCGACAGCTTGGGCGCACCGCCATGGTCGTCCTTACGGCGCAGGAGCTTCTTGAACCTCGCCCCGGGCGCGGCGACTGCTGCATGGGTCATCGGGAAACCTCCTCGCGGAACAGCGACGCGATGGTGCGCAGCGCGAAGGTCGCGATCACGAACGCGCCGAGGACGACGACGACACCGGCGGCGGCCGCCTCGCCGTACTCGTACTTGCGGAACATGGTCAGGTAGATCTCGTAGGGCAGGTTGGTCGTCTGCTTGCCGGGGCCACCCTGGGTGATGGTGAAGACCGCGTCGAAGGTCTGCACGACGTAGATCGTGCCGAGCAGGACGCCCAGCTCGATGTACTGGCGCAGGTGCGGCAGCGTGATGTGGCGGAAGGTCTGCAGCGCGGAGGCGCCGTCCATGCGGGCCGCCTCCAGGACGTCACCGGGCTGCGCCTGCAGCCCGGCCAGGAGGATCAGCATCATGAACGGGGTCCACTGCCAGACCAGCGACACCACGACGGCGGGCATCGGGTAGGAGGAGATCCAGTCGAGCGTGGGGCCGTTGTCCGCGCCGAACAACCGGTACACGGCGTTGAGGGTGCCGTTGAGCAGTCCGTAGTCGGGGTTGTAGATGGCGTGCTTCCACAGCAGCGCCGCCGCGACCGGCATGACCAGGAACGGGGCGATGAGCAGCGTGCGCGCCAGACCGCGGCCGGCGAAGCGGCGGTCGAGGAGCATCGCCAGACCGAGTCCGAGGATCACACTGATGATCACCACAGACGCGGTGAGCACGACGGTGTTGAGCACGGCTGTGCGCAGCCGCTCGTCGGTGAAGACGAAGGAGAAGTTGGACAGACCGACGAAGTGCCGGTCGCCCGGCCTGAGGATGTTCCACTGGAAGGTGGAGATGATCAACGTGGCCACGAAGGGCAGCTGCGTGACGACGATGGTGAAAATCAGCGCGGGCAGCAGCGGGATGCGGCGCTTCCACTTGGCGGCCGTGCCCGAGGACTTCCGGGTACGGACGGGTGGGGGTGCTGTCTTGGGGGGTGCGGTGAGCGTGGTCATGAATGGTTCCTCTGCCGGTGAAGGCCGGGGTCGGGGAAGCGGCGCCCGGCCGACTCACGGGCCGGCCGGGCGCTGAAGGTCACTTCTGGTAGTTCTTGGCGACTTCCTCGGCCAGCTTCTGGCCGTCGTCGAGCGCCTTGTCCACGCTGGTCCTGCCGGCGATGGCGGCGGAGATCTCCTGGGTCACCTTGGTGCCCAGGTCCTGGAACTCGGGGATGGCCACGTACTGGATGCCCACCGTCGGCCGGGGCTGGACGCCCGGGTTGGCCGGGTCGGCGCCCTCAATGGACTTCAGGGTGATGTCACCGAACGACCCGGCGGCCTTCTTGTACTGAGGGATCTCGTACGTGCTGGCCCGCTTGCCGGCCGGAACGCGCGACCAGCCGAGCTTCTCCCCGACCAGCCTCTCGTACTCCTTGCTGGAGGCCCACAGCATGAACTGCGAGGCGGCGTCGGCGTTCTTCGTGGTCTTGGGCATGGCCCACGACCACGCCCACAGCCAGCCGCTGCTGTCCGTCTTGACGGTCGGGGCGTAGGCGTAGCCGACGTTGCCGGCGATCTTGCTGGAGGCGGGGTCCTCCAGCGACCCGGCCGCGCTGGTCGCGTCGTACCACATGGCGACCTTCTTCTGGCTCAGCGCGTTCAGGCACTCGGTGAACCCGGCCTGCGGGGCGCCCGCCTCACCGTGCTCGCGGACCAGGTCGACGTAGAACTTCGTGGCCTCCTTGAAGCCGCCGCTGTTGACCTGGGCCTGCCAGTCCTCGGTGAACCAGGTGCCGCCGAAGGTGTTGACCATGGACGTCAGCGGCGCGCCCAGCTCACCCCAACCGGCCAGACCACGCAGGCAGATGCCCTTCATACCGGGCTCGGCGCCGTCGACCTCGGCGGCGATGTCGGCGATCTGCTGCCAGGTCGGCCGCTCGGGCACCGTGATGCCCTTCGCCTTCATGACGTCCTTGTTGTACATGAGCATGGAGGACTCGCCGTAGAACGGCAGGGCGTAGAGCTTGCCGTCCGAGCCGGTGAGCGACTGGACCATCGGCTTGAGCAGGTCGGCCTTGTCGAAGCTCTTGTCCTTGTCCGCATACGAGCCCAGGTCGTGCAGCCAGCCGTTCTTCTCCCAGATGGGCACCTCGTAGGCGCCGATGGTGGCGACGTCGTACTGGCCGGCCTGGGTGGCGATGTCCTGGGTGACTTTGTCGCGCAGCTCGTTCTCGGGAAGGATCGTGAAGTTGACCTCGATCCCGGTGTCCTTGGTGAAGTTGTCCTTGGTCAGCTTCGCGATGTCCTCCATCTGCGGGTTGCCGACCATCAGGACGTTGATGCTCTCCCCTCCGCCCGAGGACCCGCCCGCTCCGGCTCCGGAACAGGCGGTGGCGAGCAGGGCGGTGGCGGCGGCGCCGGCTATGAGGGCGTATCTGGTCGATGCCATGTGACGGGGGACCTCTCGTGCGGGTTCGCCGGGACCTCGACTGAGGCGCGGCGGGTCGAGCAGGGGTGTGGATGCGTCCTTGGGGAGTCGGGCGCGTTTCGATGGCCGAATTATTAGCAGGAGACGGCGCCGTTGTTAACACATCTTGCGAGAAAATCTCTTCGGACTTATCGTCAAGCGGTCTCTAAGGGGGCTACCGGAGTCCACCGACCAGTCCAGCTCTACAGGCCAGCCCAAGCTCTCGATCTTGCCGCCGCCGTCCCCGACCCGAGGAACCCCCATGAGCGCGAGACCGGAACCCGCAGATCAGGAACCCGCAGATCAGCCTGCCGTCGTCGTCGCCGGAGACGCGTTGGTGGACCTCACCCCCGCCCGCACGGCCGGTGGTGCCGCGGCCTTCCAGGCGCGCCCGGGCGGCTCCTGCCTCAACGTCGCCGCTGGTCTCGGCCGACTCCGAGTCCCCACGGCACTGCTCGCGCGCATCTCCGACGACCACTTCGGCGATCTCCTGCGCGCGCACCTCGCGGCATCCGGCACCCGGCTCACGCATGTGCTGCCTGCGCCCGACCCCACCACTCTCGCCGCCGTGCAGCTGCGCGAGGACGGGTCGGCCGCCTACTCCTTCCACGCGAACGGAACCGCCGACCGCGGTCTGCTCCCTGAACACCTCGTTGCACTCCCGGACGGCGGCGCGCTGCCCGCGGGGACGGCTCTGCACCTCAGGTCGCTGGGTCTGCTGCTCGAACCCCTGGCCTCCACGCTCGACGGACTGATTCGCCGGGAGGCGGGCCGGCGGCTGGTCTCTCTCGACCCCAACGTGCGGCCGGGCCTGGTCACCGACCGCGCCGCCTATCTCCGGCGATTCGCCGAGTGGGTGGCGCTCGCCGACGTGGTGAAGGCGAGCGACGAGGACGTGGCCTGGCTCCACCCGGGTGAGTCGTACGAGGCGGTGGCCGAACGCTGGCTCGCGTCAGGGGCGGGACTCGTCCTGATCACGTTCGGCTCCCAGGGCGCCTGGGCCATCGGCCGCGACGCCCGCGTCCATGTGCCGGCCCCGGCTGTCCGGGTCGTCGACACGGTCGGAGCGGGCGATGCCTTCACCGCCGGCGTGCTCGCCCATCTGCACCACACCGGCCGACTCAGCCGCGAAGGCGTCGACCACCTCGCCGCCGGCGAGCTTGCCCGGCTGCTGTCGTACGCCGTGGACATCGCGGCCGACACCTGCACGCGCGCGGGCGCCCAGCCGCCGTACCGCTACGACAGCGAGCCGACCCCCGTGTAGCGGCACCGGCCGTGCCTGGGTGCCTGTCGATCCCTCATGTCGCCGGCTCGTCCGGCACTCACTCCTGAGCCTCGGGCGCGTCCAGTCGGGCCCAGACCGGTCCGAGAGCCTCCAGCGCCTCCCGGTACACCGCATACGCCTCGTCGAGTACGGCGACCCGGTCGGGGCGGGGCTCGTGGCGCCTGAGTACGGCGGGGGTGGCGCGCGGGTCCGTCACGTCGTCGAGCAGTCCGACAGCAGTGGCCGCGAGCAAGGCTGCTCCCCGGGCAGCACTCTCCTGCACGTCGGTCACCACGACCGGCCGCCGCAGAGCGTCGGCGAACATCTGGCTCCACACCGCGCTGTGTGCGGCCCCGCCGGTCAGCCGGGCCGCCGCCCCGCTGACCGGCAGCTTCGAGCAGAGCGCGTCGACGTGCCAGCGATGATTGAGGACCACGCCTTCCATCAGAGCCCGCAGCAGGTGGCCGCGGCCGTGCCAGCCACGAAGGCCGAGGAACGTCCCGGACGCGGGATGCGGGTGCGGAGAGCCGTAGACGAACGGGTGGAACAGCACCTGCGACGGACCGTCCAGGCACGCCTCGACCTCTCGGCCGATCGCCTCGTGGATGCCGTGCCGCTGGTCGGTCGGTGCGCCGGTGACCCGCAGGAACCACTCCAGGTTCGCCACCGACGCGGGGGAGGTGGACATGGTCATCCACTGGCCCGGGCGAACGAAGTGACGGACCTGCCATCGCGGATCGACTACCGGGCGCTCGCTGATCACCTGGTTGATGCTGAACGACCCGGCGATCAGGGAGAGTTCGCCCGGGGTCGTGCCGCCGATCCCGAGCGCGGCAGCATCGACGTCATGGGCGCACGTGACGACGGGCGTGCCGGCGGTGAGCCCGGTGAGCGCCGCGGCCTCAGGGGTGACGGTTCCGCTCACCGCGTCGCAGGGCAGCACGGGCGGCAGCAGGCCGGCGAGCGCGCCGAGGCCGTACAGGTCGAGCAGCTCTGGCGAGTATCCGCCGCGCCGCATGTCGGTGAAAGAGGCACTGGCGTCCGTGGGATCGGTGGCCACCGCGCCTGTCAGTCTCAGGCGCAGCCAGTCCTTGCAGGACAGGAGCCAACGCGCCTGCCGAAGCACTCCCGGCTCGTGGCGGGCGAGCCAGGCCAGCAGGGCTGCCGGGGAGCCCGCGAAGGGCACCGTGCCCGACAACTCAAGGGCGCGGGACCAGACCGGAGCGCCCCGCCACTCCTCCAGCACCGGTTCTGCGCGCGTGTCCATTGCCACGATCCCGGCCCGGGCCGGCCGACCCCGCTCGTCGACGGCGTACAGGCCGTCTCCGTGCCCGGCCAGTCCCACCGCGGCGACGGCCCGCCCCGCGTCCGGTCCCGCCTCGGCGAGACAGGCGGCGATGGCCTGGAACGCCGTCCGCCACACCTCGTCCATGTCCCGCTCGACCCAGTGAGGCCGAGGGGTTTCCAGCGGCAGTGTGCCGCTGCCCCGCGCCACCGCTCGGCCGGTGGCGTCGAACAGCACGGCCTTGGTCACGGTGTGTCCCGCGTCGACACCGAGCAGCAATTCACGCGCCACAGCTCACACCCGCCCCGGGCCGCGAACATGGACCACCGCGGCGCACCGGCCGGACGACGCTGCCTGCGGCGACGAACCGCGCCGAACGCAGTGTCCCCGCTGCGCCGGAACCCTCGGGTTCCCGATCAGTCAACGCCGCGCCCCGTCCCGACGCACGGGCCGCACACCGATGCCTCGGCGTCGAGGTACCCGGCAGGGATGCGTCGATCACCGATGACTGGAACGCACACTGCGGTCTCCTCGCGTGCCGAAGCCACCATCCACCGAGCCGATCGTCCCATGTAGCCGGTCGGCGCGCCCTGAACGTCATCTGTCCGACGGCGTGGCCCTCTCCCCTTCCGGGAGCTGTCGGCAACCGATGCCACCAGCTCCGACCATGGTGCCGGGCAGCGGTCAGCCGAGTGGGACGCCGGTGAGCGCAGACCCGTGCGGGTCTGCGCAGTATCAAGAAGCGCTTCCTCCCGGGCGTGAACGCCCGGGGTCCCGCGATAGATCATGCTGAAGAGCGGCCGCGTTACGCGCCCCGGGTTTCCAGGGATCTCAGCAGGCCGAGTGACCGGCGACGCTGGACGGCGAGATCAGGCCTGGCTCTCCCAGAACAGCCTTTCGCTCCGGTCCGGGTCGTTGACGATCCGGCACCTGGCGTCGAGCCACATCGTGGCACGGTCGGTCAGGGTGTAAGCGGGCCATCTCGGCACGCCCGCCGCCGTGGGGCGGCCCGTGTGGGCGAAGCCGGCCCACAGTTCGCTCATGTGCCGTGCGGTCGCCAGCCGTTCCGGCGACTGATCCTTGTTGAGGATGTAGTCGAGATTCTTGTCGGTGTTGGCGAACTTGAGGTTGATGTCCGACGCGTGCGGTGAGCCGATGGGGAAGTCGGTGCCGGGCACCAGGGTCGGGCTGGGGTAGGCGAGCTGGTACATGAACACGGGCGCGGCGTGCTGCGCGCGTTTGGCCTCCGCGATCTTGATGGCGTCCCGCCAGATGGGCGAGGTGGTGATCGCGAAGTAGAGCTGTGCCGGTGTTGCGCCGGGCCGCGACGCATGGAAGGTCCGGATGACCTCGTCGAGTTCGGCGCCCTGATAGGTGCCGCTGAGCCTGCTGCGCAGTCCGGCCTCGTCGATGCTGAAGATGTCGGGCGGTCCGAACAGGCTGAAGAACACCGTTTCGTCGCGGCAGGTTCCGCACATCAGCGGCTTGTCGGCCGAGAAGGGCGGGGCGCCGTCGGCGAAGGGGTGGCGCGGGATGACGGTGCCGTCGACGAAGGCGCCGAAGCCAGGGAGCGGGCCGGGGTCGCCCCACGGCGGGGCGCCGTTCGCCGCTTCGGACTGCTGGATCTCCAGTAGCCTCGAGGCCGGGATGTCGTGGAGCCGGGGAATGTCCGCCGTGGTCAGTCCCAGTAACTCCAGCGTGCGTCTGGCCCGGGCGGTGGCACCGTCGCGGGTGGGGAAGCGCAGTGGCGCGGCCCTTTCGATCGAGGCCTTGTGGAACAGCCGCGAGGCGGCCGGCATGGTGTAGACGGCCGCGGTCTTGGCGCCGCCGCCGCTCTCGCCCCAGACCATGATGTTGTCGGGGTCGCCGCCGAAGTTCTCGATGTTCTCCCTGGTCCAGCTCAGTGCGGCGAGAATGTCCAGCATTCCCTGGTTGGCCGTGTAGTCACCGTCGGCGAGATCGCCCAGGAACAGGTAGCCCAGCAGGCCCAGCCGGTGGTTGGACTCGACCACCACCACGTCGTGTAGCTGCGCCAGGTGGGTGCCGTCCTGTCCGGTGGCTGAGCCGGAGCCGATCATGTAGCCGCCGCCGTGGTTGTAGAACATCACCGGCCGCCGCCTGCGGTCGGCGGCCGGGGTCCAGATGTTGAGGTAGAGGCAGTCTTCGGAGGGAGCTGGCATCCGGCCGTTGCCGCCTGGCCCCATCTCGCCGCCCGCCACCTGGAATGCCGGGTTGGGGAAGCTCACCGCTTCGCGTACGCCGGACCACCGCGTGGGCGGCTTCGGGGCTTTGAACCGGAGTTCGCCGAGCGGCGGCGTGGCGTAGGGCACGCCGAGGAACTTGGCGATGCCGTCCTCGCGTTTCCCGCGGACCTTGCCGTAACGGGTCGGTGCCACGACCGTGCTCCCGGCGGGCCGCGCATGTGCCGGGAAGGGCATGCTCATCGCGGCGACGACGGACAGCGAACTGCCGATCATGGCCCTGCGGTTCATTTCCGAGTCGACCATCAGGCCTCCCTCTTCGAAGAGCGCAGCGATTGCGCTCCGGACGTCCGTGAACGTGTCTTGATGCCTTTCACTTCGTGGCGCTGGGCCTCGTCTCCCACGTGACGGGAAGGGACTTGACGCCCCCTCAGGGGCTGCCCTTCACCGGAGCGTGGTGGTGATGTGGTACCGACCGGACGCCAGCCGGCAGACGTACGCGCCGTCGGTGTGGTCGATGAAGCGCACGCCCTCCGCTCGTGCCAGCGGTGTCCGTCCCTCGCGGACGGAATCGGCCGACGTCGCCGGAAGTCGCAGTAAGGCCTCGCTGTTCGCGGGTACGTCCACGTCGTACACAAGCTCCCTGCCGTCCTCCTCCAGCTTCCATTCGCTCTTGATCACGCCGTACGGCGACTCGTACGAGCCCGACACCTGCGTGATCCGGCCGGTCGGGTCGATGTGGGGTTGGAGCAGGAAGCGCTTGAAGCCGGGGCTGTCCGGGTCGCGGGCGATGCCGGCCATGTACGCGTACATCCACTCCATGATCGCGCCATAGGCGTAGTGGTTGAACGAGTTCATACCGACCGGACCGAAGCCGACGTCCTCGGCGTAGGAGTTCCACCGCTCCCAGACGGTGGTGGCACCGTTCATCACCGAGTACAGCCAGCTCGGCATCGCGTCCTGGTGCAGCAGCTTGTACGCCAGGTCCGCGCGGCCCTCGTCGGTGAGTACGGGTGTGAGGACGTTGACGCCGAGGAAGCCGACGGACAGGGTGTTCTCGGCGTACCGGACCCGGCTGCTGTTCGGGTGCGCCGACTTGTAGGCCGCGTCATTGCCGATGTTGTCCGCCAAGTGCCCTATCAGCGTGCGGCGTTGAGCCTCGGTTTCGTAGAACCCGAGCTTGAGGACCCACAGCAGGGCTGCCTGGCTGTTGTCCTCCGTCTTCTGGTCGGGGTCGGAACCCGGTTCGATCGGGGAGGCGTCGCCCAGGCTGGACTTGACCGTGGCCCGGCCGCCCTCGTCGCTCAGGTACCTGGTGATGAACGCCTGCCTGATGCGTCCGAAGAGCCGCTCGTACGCCTCTCCCTCCGCCGTCCGGCCGGTCGCGCGGGCCATCTGCGCCATCAACCGGGTGACATAGCCGTAGTAGACATCGCTCATGAGCTGGGCGCTGGTCTTCTGCAACCCCAGCCAGTCGCCGGTGAGGGAGCCCTGGCCGGCGTAGGTGTCGCCGGTCTGGTCCTGGATCCAGTCCAGGTAGCGGGTCATCGCCGGCCAGTTGTCGTCGACGATGGTCGCGTCACCGGTCATCTGCCACACGGTCCACGGCACGATGACGCCGACATCAGCCCAACCACTGCCCCCGCCGGGGAAGTTGTACCGACCGCCGGGCGCGACCCCGGTGAACTGCGCTTTGTCCGCGCCGTAGATGAGGGCGGAGTCGACGACGGTGTCCTGGAAGTGGCTGAGGAAGACGCCTGCGTCCGCGTTGTAGAGGGCGGTGGTGGCGAAGACCTGGGTGTCGCCGGTCCAGCCGAGGCGTTCGTCGCGCTGGGGGCAGTCGGTGGGCACCCAGAGGTAGTTGCCGCGCTGGCCCCAACGGATGTTGCTCGCCAACTGGTTGATGTCGGGATCGTTGGTGGTGACGGAGCCGGTCTCGCGGATCGCGGAAGTGGCGACCTTTCCGGTCAGGCCGGTGATCGTGACGGTCTGCGTGGCGGTGACGGACACGTACCGGAAGCCGTAGAAGGTCAGGGAGTCCTGATGAGTCTCCCCGCGCCGGTCGCCCTTGAGGATGTACGTGCTGGTGGCCTTGGCGCTGCGGAGGTTGGCCCGGTAGACGGAGCCCTCGGGGCCGTCCGCGCCGGCGCTGTCGTCGTTGAGCATCTCGCCGAACCTGAACTCGACCTTGGCTCCGGCCGGTCCGCGCAGGCTGTAACGGGCCACTCCGACCATGTTCTGGCCGAGGTCGAAGACGGCGGTCTCGCCGCTGGCGATCGTGACCGAGGCGGAGGCCGCCTGCGCGGGGTCGGTCACCGTCCGGGCCGGGTCCACGACGATGCGGCCCCTGCCATTGGGGCTGCCGTCCTGACCGGTCACTCCGGTGGCGACGGTGATCGACTGCGGTCGGCGGTCCCAGCAGGGCATGAAGCGCGCGGTCTCGCCCGGGTAGGCAAGGAGCTGCACGTCCGGGTACGTGTCCTCGAAGGCGACCCGTGCCACGTCCGACCAGTCGGAGACGTCGAAGCCGGACGCCGTCCAGCCCGGCAGCTCCTTGCGGGCGTCGTAGGTCTGGCCGTCGTAGATGTCGTCGGCCCGGTAAGGGCCGGTGTCGGTGGCCTTCCAGGCGCCGTCCGGGCTGGTGACGACCGTCTGCGACGAGCCGTCGGCGTACCGGATCAGCAACTTGGCCTTGAGGGCCAGGGCGTTGCCGTCGCTGGAGTAGTAGGTGCTGCCGTCGGAGGCACGGCTGTTGTACCAGCCGTTGCCGAGGACGGCGGCGAGCGTGACGGCGCGTTCCCGAGCCACGAGGTCGGTGACGTCGTAGGCCATGTAGTTGAGGCGCACGTCGTAATTGGTCCAGCCCGGGGGCAGCAGTTCGATCGTGCTGCCGCCGTCCTGCGGGACGGTGACGTGGCGTCCGTTGATGTACGCGTTGTAGACGCCGAGGGCGGAGACGTACAGGCGTGCCTCGCGGACCCGGGACCGGTTCTTCAGGGCTGCTTCGGTCCGCAGCATGGGGGCGCCGGCCAAATTGGGGGGCTTTCCCTTCATCGCGATCCACTGTGCGCCGTCCCATCCGGCGACGCCGTCGGTGGTCATCAGGCCGGTCTCGAAGGAGGCGGGGGATGCGGTGCCGACCGGGCGGCCCTCGGCGTCCCACACGGTGACGATCCAGTGGTAGCGGGTTGAAGGCCGGAGGGCCTTACCCGTGTAGCGGACGGCCACCGAGTCGGACGAGCTGACGCGGCCGCTGTTCCAGACGTCGGCACGGGCTGCGGTGAGCTTGTCCGGGGAGCTGGCGACCAGGATCTGGTAGGCGCCCTGGCTCCGCCCCCGGCCGACGGACCGCATGCGCCACCCGAAACGCGGCCGGGCGGCGTCCACGCCCAGCGGATCGGTGCGGTGTTCCACGGTCAGCCCCAGCACCGCGCCGCCCTCCGCGTGGCGCGGCGCTTCCGCCGCCGCGCTCGTTCCGCCTCCCATGGCGTCGGCCCCTACCGACACGGCGCCGACCGTCGCGGCGAGCACGGTACGACGACGGACTCCCGTTCGGTCGTCGCCGGCGCCGTGTGCAATGTGCGCTTTTTCATGGTTCACACCGTCTTCCTCTCGGCTTCGCGGGCCGTGAACGTGTACCGCCCCGAGGACACGGCGTAGGTGGCACGGTCGCCCCGCATGCCACGGAACTCCGCGCCGTCTCCGGCCACTCGGGCCGGGCTTCCGCCGGTGGGCACCCTGACCTCCGCCGTGGTGTTGGGCGGGATCTCGATGTCCAGCCGGAACCTGCCGTCCCTACGGGTCCACTCCGCGGACACCAGCCCGTACGGAGTGCGGTAGCTGCCCTCGACATGGGTGAGTCCGCCGACCGGACGAGGGTCGATCACGAGCTCGCGATAGCCGGCCTTGCCGGGCGCCCGGCGGATACCGGCCAGGCCGCTGTGGAACCACTCCTCGATCTGGAGCAGGATCATGTGGTTCTTGGAGTTGCCCATGTCCCACTGCTCGGGAACCGTCGTCAGGCCGCCCGGATTGGCGGTTGTGGGGGCCATCAAGTAGCCGTAGCTGGGACGGGTGTCTTCCTGGAGGACGTTCCACAGGACGTCGTCGCGACCGCCTTGGTGCAGGGCTCGGACGATCGGGGCGAGGCCGATGGTGCCGCCGCTGAAGTGCGGTCCGCCGCCGAACGGCCGGTGGGCGTAGATGAGTTCGACGAGGGCGTCGAGCACCTTGCCGCGTTCGCTGTCGGGTACCAGGCCCTCGTCGAGCGCGAGCGCCTGCGCGGCCTGGGTCGCTCCGGTGTTCCCCTCGGCGGTGTAGCGGCCGAGCTCCGGGTGGTAGAAGGCGTCGTTGAAGGCGTCCTTGATGTTGGAGGCCAGGTTGCGGTACTCGGAGGCGTCGGCGTCGCGCCCCATCAGCGCCGCCATCCGGGCCATGCGGTCGGCGACCTGGTGGTAGCCCCAGGTCCCGGTGATGCGGCCCGAGGTGTTCTCGCTGGCGATCCAGTCGGCCAGCGCGGCGTTCACGATGTAGGCGTCCGCTCCCGTGCCGGCCTTCTTGGTCCTGATGTAGTTCAGGAAGGCCTGCATCTGCGGGTAGTAGCGGCTCATCGTCTGGGTGTCGCCGTACGTTTCGTACGCCAGCCACGGCACGAGGATGATGCCGTTGCCCCAGTTGATCTCGTCGCCGAAGCGGCCGGTGTAGCCCCAGTCGTAGACCGGGGCCTTGAGGGCCACGTTGCCGATGTTGTCGCCGGCCTTGGACTGGCCCTCCGCCAAGTGCCGCTGCATGGTGCGCAGGTAGGCCGCGTATCCGAAGGTGCGGTGGATGGAGCCGAAGGGCTGGACGTAGTCGGCGGGGTAGGCGAGCTTCTCGCGGCCGGGGCAGTCCGTGAAGGTGGACATGGTGTTGCTCATGATCGAGTAACGGGCCATGCGGTGAATGCGGTTGATCCGGTCGTCGGAGGTACGCACGGAGCCGGTCTCCGGCACGTCCGCGTGGATCTGCAGGCCGGTCACCGTGTCCAGGGTCGGTACATAGCCGTCGGGTAGGCCGGTCACCTGGAGCCACTGCATGCCGAAGTAGTGGAACTGTGGGTGCCAGCTCTCGCCGCGCTCGTCGCCGTACGTCGTGTAGGTGGCGAACACGTCGGTGCCCCGGGCGGCGCCGCCGCCCATGATGGACGCCTGGTTGACGGTGCCGTCGGCGTTGAGCGACTCGGCGGGCTGCAGCTTGACGGTCGCCCCGGCCGGGAGCGGGCCGTCGAGCTGGAGCAGCGGCCAGCCGGCGAAGTTCTGCCCGAAGTCGAAGACCCACACGCCGGGTCGGGGCTGGGTGACGCCGACCGGGCGGAGCCTGTCGGCGACCCTGAGCGGTTCGGCCACCCGCCAGACCAGTTCGGTGGTCAGGTTGGGCGGTGGGGCGATTCCGGCGGCGGTCCAGCCCATGGGCGTGCCGTCGCGTCGCTTCGCCGACGCGCCGAGGTCCGCGCCGGGAGCGGTCCAAGCGGGCTGCTCGCGGCGGGCGTCGTAGTCGGAGCCGGAGTACCAGTTGGCCGTGGTGGTCGGGCCGAGGGCCGTCCGCCACGAGCCGTCGCTGACGACGGTCTGGACCGTCCCGTCGGCCTTGGTGAGTTCCAGGCGGGCGATCAGACGCGGCGTGACGGCGGCGCCCGCGCTCGGGTCGGTGCTCGCGAGGGAGTTGCCGGAGGCGGTGACAGTGACCCCGCTCTCGTGCGCCGAGCCGAGCGCGGGCTGGAAGCTGATGTCGGCGCTGCCGATCGCGGTGATGGTGCGGGACTCCAGGCGCTTGCCGCCGTCGCCGGTGTCGATGTTGACGGTGCCGCCGACGTGGTAGTTGGCCACGCTGCTCACCTGGACCGTGGTGGCGCCCGGTTGAGCCGCCGCGGTCAGGGTGCCGCTGCCCTTGAACTGGCTCTGCCACCAGCTGTACGGGGCGGTGCGGCCGGTGGCGGGATTCGTGACGGAGCGGGTCACCAGTGCCGTGCCGTGCCCCAGTTCGACGCCCAGGGTGTTGTCGCCGGAGCGGACGAGGCGGGTGACGTCGTAGACCCGGTACTCGGTGGAGAGCTGGTAGTTGGAGTTGCCAGGGGCGAGGACCTCGTCGGTGACGGGCCTGTCGTTGAGCCGGGCCACGTGCAGTCCGACGCCGGACAGGTACAGCCTCGCCTTGACGACCCTGCCGCTGGCGCGGAAGGCGCGGGCGAACAGGGGCAGCGGCTGGTCGACGCCGCGGCCCGGGTACTCGATCCAGCGGGCCTCGCCCCAGTCGGAGCGCTTGAGGAGCCCCATCTCCCAGGCGGCGGAGCGGCTCCACGGTGTCGTGTCGCCGTCGATGCTCCAGACCCGTACCTGCCAGACCACGCGGTCGCGTGAGGCCGGCGCGGGGCCTCGCCAGGCCACATCGGTCTGGGCCGAAGAGCGGACCTTTCCGCTGTCCCACAGCAGCCGGCCCCGGTCGAGATCCTTCTCCGTGCGCGCCGCCCGGACCTGGTAGGCGGACTGCGTCCACCCGGCACCGGCGCCGACAACCCGCCAACTCAACCGCGGGGCAGGGTCGTCGACACCGAGAGGGCCGTCCTCGCGGCCGTCGACAGCGAGGCCGCTGACCCGCGCTCCGTGTCGGTCGCCCTCCTCGTCGGCGTGGGCGGCCTGCACGGGGAACCCGGCCAGTCCTGCTGCGGAGACGGCCATGGTGCCGACCACCTGTCTACGGCTCAGCTCGACGCTGGGGATTTCGGGCATGCCAGAATCTCCGTCCATGTGAACGTTTCGATGCCGTGCCGGAAGAACGCCGTCGGCCACTGCGGGCGGCCGACGGCGCGATGCTCAGCTTCCGGCTTTGTAGTCGGCGTCCATCTCGCCGAGGAGCTTGTCGGGGGTGGACTGGCCGCTGAAGATCTCCTGGAGCCCGCTGAGCATGGTCTGCTGCACCTTGGCGTTGGGCCACAGCTGGTCCATGAACGGCACCGTGCGGTCCGCCTGGATGAACGTGGAGAGTTCGGTCAGAGACGGGTCGACCGCATAGCCCGTGTCGGGGAGTGCCGGCAGGCCGCCCTGCTTCTTGACGAACAAGGTCATGCCCTCGGGCGACATCACGAAGTTCACGAACCTCAGCGCGAGGTCCTCGTTCTTCGTCTTGGCGTTCACTCCGTAACCGGCGCCCGCCGCAGCCGGAATGAGGGTCGCCGATGGGTCGTCAGTGGCCGGCAGCGCCTTGAAGGTGAATGTCCCCTGCGGGTTCTTCCCCTTGAGCAGGGCGATCACCCAGTTGCCCTGGATGATGCCGAGCGTCTTGCCGGTTGCCGCGAGTTGCTGACTTGCCTCGTAGTTGGTGCCCAGCGGGTTCTTCTGGAAGCAGCCGGTCTTGTCCATCGTCATGTACTTGTCCAGGGCGGTGGTCCACTGCGACTTCGCGAAGGTGGCCCGGCCGGCCTGCATCTTCTGGTCGAAGTCGCGGTCCTCGCCGTAGACGGTCGTGGCGACCATCGCGTACAGGGCCAGTTGCGTCACCCAGTTGTCCTGGTTGCCGAGGGCGAAGGCGGGAGTTCCCTTGGCCTTCGCGTCCCGGCAAAAGGCCAGCAGCTTCGTCCACGTGTCCGGTGGGGTGAGTCCCGCCTTCTCCATGGCCTGCTCGTTGTAGACCGCACCGATGCCGTTCTGCCCGAAGATCGCGTTGTACGTCTTCCCCTCGTACTGGGCGACGGTCTTGATCGCGTCGGGCATCTTGGCGGCCCACGCCTGGTCCGAGAGGTCGCGCAGATAGCCGGGCTTGGCCAGGACGACCGTGGCGGCCGGGTTGCCGTTGCCGGGCCAGACCGACATCACATCGGGTGCGGTGCCCGACGACAGCTGGGTGCGGATCTGCTGCTGGTACTGGTCGGCGCCGCTGGTGGTGTAGCGGACCTTGACACCGGGGTTGGCCTTCTCGAACGCCTTTACCACGTCCTCTATGGAGCCCTGGTCGACCGAGGCGAGCGTCAGGGTCTTGGAACCGCCACCGCCGCCGGACTCACCCGCCTTGGTTCCGCCGCTGCATGCGGCGAGGAGTGCGGTGGCTGTCACGGTGGCCAGCAGGACCGCTGGTGTGCGTGTCTTCATGATGTCTCCCTCGAGGAAGGGGCCACGACCGTGGGTGTCGGGCGGGTGTCGTGTGTCATCCCCGCAGCCCTCCCGCGAAGCCGTTGATGATGCTGCGCTGCAGCAGGAAGTAGATGAGCAGAACGGGCAGGATGCTGATCACCAGCGCGGCGAAGATGAGGTTCCAGTCGGTGACGTACTGACCCACGAACCCGGCGATCGCGACCGGCATGGTCTGCTGGGCGCTGCCGCTGAGGTACAGCAGCGGGGTGAAGAAGTCGTTCCAGACGGCGACGGTGTTGAGCACCAGGGCCGTCACGGTGACCGGCTTGAGCATCGGCAGCACCACGTGCCGGAAGCCCTGCAGAGGGGTGCAGCCATCGATCAGGGCGGCGTCCTCGAAGTCCCGGGGCAGGGCGCGCAGGAAACCGACGTAGAGGAAGACGGTGAACGGCACCTGCAGAC
Source organism: Streptomyces sp. SA15 (assembly GCF_002291145.1). GTDB lineage: Bacteria > Actinomycetota > Actinomycetes > Streptomycetales > Streptomycetaceae > Streptomyces. Next base: position 117,311 of record NZ_NTGE01000058.1, on the reverse strand, counting down.
CGGAGTAGAAGAGGACCAGGGCCCAAGGAGTGCCGAGCAGCCCCATGTCGCGCATGGTCTGGTAGAGCGGCAGTGAGGCAAGCTGAAAGGGCAGGACCAGGCCCAGGAGGACCAGCAGATACGTGCCGCGCGACCACCGTGCCGTGACGCGGGCCAGCGGATATGCGGCGAGCGAGGAGACGGCCAGCACGACGGCGACGCTGCAGACCGTCACCAGCAGGCTGTTGGCCAACGCCCCGCCCAGCGCGCCCTGTTGCCAGGCCTGGGTGAAGTTGTCCAAAGTCGGGGAGGAGGTCGGTTTGATGGGTGAGGAGGTGTCCGATGTCGGCCGCACCGCGAGGTTGACCAGGACGTACACGGGGAAACCCACGAAGAGCGCGGCGGCGATCATCGCCAGTTCGAGGGCGAGCGTGCGGGGACGGTAGCGGTTCATGACACGGCCCTCTCGTTGCAGGACAGCAGCAGGTACTGACCGCTGGAGACGACTGCGACGATGACCGTGAGAACCACCGCGAGGGCGATGCTGTAGCCGAACTCGCCCAGAGTGAAGGCGTCCTTGTAGATCAGCGTCGAGATGGTGTCGGTCGCATGCCCGGGCCCGCCGCCTGTCAGCGCGTAGACCTGGTCGAAGAGCTTGATGCCTCCGATGATCGACAGCATCAGGTTGACGGTGAACGCCGGTGCCAGCAGCGGTCGGGTCACCGACCAGAAGCGCCGGGCGGGGCCGGCTCCGTCGATGGCCGCGGCCTCATGGATCTCCTTCGGCACCGACTGCAGTCCGGCCAGGAAAATGACCATGGAGTAGCCCGCGAACTGCCACACGATCACCGCGACCACGGACCACAGCGCGAGGCTCGGGCTGCCCAGCCAGTCCTGTTGCCAGCCGTCCAGTCCCACGGCACCCAGCAGGCTGTTGACGGCACCGTCCGGACCAAGCAGGTTTCGCCACAGGTAGGCGGTCACGATCGGGGTGATTACGGCCGGGGCGAACAGGAAGACCCGCAGTACGTTGCGGGACTTGATGGCCGCGTTGACCCCGAGAGCCAGCGCCAGGCCCAGCGCGTTCTGGATGACGGTGATCGACACGGCGATCAGCAGCGTGTGCCAGATGGCCTGCTTGGCATCGGCGTCGCTGAACATGCCGGCGAAGTTGTCCAGCCCGACGAAGGAGAAGTCGGGATCCAGGCCGTCCCAGTCCGTGAAGGCGTAGTACACACCGCGCACGCTCGGCACCAGGACGACGAAGGCGAACAGCAGCAGTGCGGGCAGCGCGAACCACCAGGGCGGGTTGTTGCGCGGACGGTGCCCCTTGGCCACCGGCATCGTGCGGGTCATGCGGTCGTGGTCCGGAAGTTGCTCGTGCGGGGCGAGGGTCACAGGCGGACCTCTTCCTTGAAACGATTCAACGCGCGCTGTCGAAACTTCGGTCTACTTGACGCCGTACGGCGGCCAGTCGGCTGTCATGACGTAGTGATGTGGTCGGGGTACCGGGTGCGGCCGACCCGATCCCTGTGTGTGGGTAACGTTTCCCATAAGGTGCTGCCAGACCATAGAGAGCGTCCTGCATGACGTCAAGATGCCGCGCAAGCTGCACTTCTGTTATGACGATTAGTGCAGCTCGACCAGGGACATCGCCCTACTCATCCGTGCCTTGGTCCGTACACTCTGCGGCAACGTTCCCCACTACACCGGAGGGCGCCCGGATGGAGCCACCAGCACCGCAGCGCCGCGTCACGATCGTCGACGTCGCGCGTCACGCCCAGGTGTCCACGACCGCTGTGTCCAAGGTGCTGCGCAACGCCTACGGCGCCAGCCCCGAGATGCGCGCGAAGGTGCGCCGGGCAATCGACGAGCTCGGCTACCGGCCGCATGCGGGCGCTCGGGGCCTGCGCGGACAGACGTACACCATCGGCGTGATGCTGCCCGACATCCGCAACCCCTTCTTCCCCGAGATCCTCGACGGGATCACCGGGCGGCTCGCGGACACGGACTACCAGGTCTTCCTGGGCCCGGGCTGCAACGGCGAGAAGGAGGAGGCGCGGGTCACAGAGGCCATGATCGACCGTGGGATGGACGGGCTCATCCTGATCGCCCCCATCTCACCGCGCGCCCATCTCGAACGCATCGCCTCCGCCGTTCCGACCGTGGTTGTCGGCCGGCACGGGCACTCCTCGGTGTACGACGCCGTCACAGACGACGACGTGGCAGGCGCGTTCCTCGTCGTCCGTCACCTCGCCGACCTCGGGCACCGCCGGATCGCCCACATCGAACACCACGAAACCGACCCGACGCGCATCGCCGAGATGCCCAACGCCCAGCGCGCGGACGGCTATCGGCAGGCCATGCGGTCCCTCGGCCTCGCGGACGAGATCGACATCGTCTCCACCAGCTACACCCAGCAGGGCGGGTACGAGGGCGCCAAGGAACTCCTCACGCGCCCTCGCCGACCCACGGCCGTCTTCGCCGGAGCGGACATCGTCGCCATGGGAGTACTGGAAGCCTTCACCGAAGCCGGACTGTCCGTACCCGATGACATCTCAGTGGCCGGCTACGACAACACGACCTTCGCCGCCTTCGGCCCGATCTCCCTCACGAGCGTCGACCAGGCGGGCCACGAGATCGGCAGCAACGCCGCGCGCATTCTCCTCGATCGAATCGCCGACCGCCAGAAGAAGTCCGTCCAGGTCAAGCTCTCGCCGACACTCGCGCCGCGCCGGACCACCGCTCCTCCTTCGGCGTAGACGGCTGGGAAGCCCCGTTCAACCGTTCGGTTGAACGGGGCTTCCACCTCGGAGAGACCTCTTCCCTACGGATGGACGACGCGAAGTCGGGTCGGCTCGCGCGAGACTGAGCACGGCCCGTGGCGCGCGCCGGGCCTTTCGGACGTCGTGCAGTTCCAGACGCTTCAGGACTTCGACCGCTGGAAGCAGCAGGGCCGCCTGCTGCCCTACAAGCCGCCGGGTTCTCGGAGGTCTACGACAAGTTCAAGGACCCGCAGGACTCGCTGGTGATCGCGCGGGTGTCGACTCCGGGCAGGCCGAGGTGCATTCCGGCCCGCCCGGAGTCCCCGCCGGTCGGCGGTTGTCCCGCGCGTCAGACGACCATCCACTGCTGGTTCGCGCTGGCGGTGCAGGTCGACTGGTCCAGTGCCGCGCCGTTGGCGGTCGACGCCCCGGCGACCTCGAGGCACTTGCCGCTGCGCACGTTGGTGAAAGTGACGTAGCCGCCGATGACCGCTGTCCTCTTCCACAGCTGGTGCGATCCCCCGGTGCACGTCGACTGGTCGGCCACCGCTCCGTCGGCCTTGGACGCGCCGGAAATCTGCAGGCATTTGCCGCTGTTGACGTTGACCAGCCTATAGTTGGAGCCGACGGCCTTGGGCACCCACTGCTGGTTGGCTCCGGCGTTGCAGTTGCCTGAGTTGACCGCCGCACCGTCCGCCGTGCTCAGGCCCCAGACGTCCGCGCACTTGGCGCTGTTCCGGTTCAGCAGCTGGTTGTTCGGGGCCCCCAGCGGGCTGGCGATGACCGGCCAGCCGTTCGCGAAGGTCACCTTTCGGATGTCGAGGGTCTCCTGCCCGGAGTTGTTGCCGTCGTAGTAGTGGTAGGCGAGGAATTTCGACGTGCCGTCGTCGTAGGCGTCCGCTCCGCCGGCGGCCACCTTGGGGTAGGCACCGGTGAGGACGGTGGTGCCGCCGTTGGAGGCCATGTCCGTACCGTTCTGGTCGAGGTACGGTCCCGTGATGCTGGTGGACCGGCCGACCACGGTGTAGTAGGTGCTGTTGGTTCCGCTGCAGCAGGTGCCCTTGGAGCCGAAGAGGTAGTAGTAGCCGCCGTTGAGGATGATCGTGGGGTTCTCGATGTTGACGGCGATGCGCCAGAGGTTGTGGTCGGTGGTGGACAGCTTGCCGGTGGACTGGTCCAGGACGTGCATGTAGGTGCCGGAGCCGGTCCAGGAGCCCCAGGAGATGTACAGCCGGCCGTCCGGTCCCCAGTCGACGTTGGCGTCGATCGGGTAGTTGACGTCGGTGACCATGCCCTGGTCGGTCCAGGGGCCCTCGATGTTCGTGGCGGTGGCGAGGCCCATCACCGCGTAGTTCGTGCCCCAGCGGGAACCGGCGTAGTACAGGTGGTACTTGCCGTTGAAGTACTTGATGTCCGGGGCCCAGATGTTCGGCGGGGTCGAGCCGAGCTTGTCGGTGATCCAGGACGGGGTCGTCTCCCAGACGTTCCCCACCTTCGTCCAGCCGGACGCCGCGGTGCCACCGCACGTCTTGCGGATGGTGATGGCTCCGCTGGGGTTGAGCGAGTCGTTCTCGAACCCGGTGGAGAAGCCGTAGTAGCAGCTGCCCACCTTGATGACGCTCGGGTCGTGCATGCGGAGGTCACCGCTGAGCGCCTGGGCGGGAGCGGCGGTGACCAGGCCGAGAACGGTCAGGAAGGCGACCAGGGCCGCTGCGAGTGCGGGTCGGCCGCGTCTTGCGCCGATCCCCCGAGGTGACCCCGGGTTGTTGTGGGCGTGCATGCGAGACTCCTTTGTGTCGCTGTGGAGGGGCGGGGATCATCCCGGGGGGCGTCGGCCGTTTCGGCAGCGCTGTGACGCGCGTGGAGCCTGGGAAGTCGGCACGGCGCGCGGGTGCAGGCCGGACCGGCGGTTCCGCCGGATCGCGTCGCCCCGGGGGACGGGTGTGGGGCCGGGCTGCGGTCCGCCCCGGCATGGCGCGAGCCGCTGCCGGGATCCCTGACGGTCCGGTTAGCCCTTGACCGCTCCGGCGGTCATGCCCGCCACGATCTGCCGGTTGAAAAACAGGAACATGATCAGCGGCGGGACCGTGATGAGCAGGATGTCCATGAAGAGCAGGTTGTAGCTGGTGCTGTACTGGCTCTGGAAGTTGAACAGCGTCAGTTGAACGGTGGCGTTCTGCTCGCCGGGCAGGAAGTACAGCGGGTTGGTGAAGTCGTTGAAGACCGCCACCGACTGCACGACGATCACTGTCACGATCACCGACCGCAGCACCGGGAAGATGACGCGGAAGAACAACCTCAGGGGCGAGGCCCCGTCGATGATGGCGGCCTCGTCGAGTTCGCGCGGGATGGTGGCGATGAAGGCGCGGAACAGCAGGATGGAGAAGGACAGGCCGAACGCGATCTCCACGAGGATCAGCCCGGGGAGGGTGCCGAACAGGCCGGCCTTCTGCAGGACCCAGATCGTCGGGACGACCGCCGGCGGAATGATCAGCCCGGACAGGACCAGGAAGTTGATCAGTCCCGTCCATCGGGTGACCCGCCGCTGGAGGACGAAGGCGACCATCGCCCCGAGGACGACCATCACCGCCACACTGGCGACGGTCAGGATCACGCTGTTGATGAAGGCGATGATGAGGATGTAGTCCCGGGCCTGCACCACCTGGACGAGGTTGTCCACCAGTTGGAAGTTGCGCGGCCAGGAGAAGTCGAGCTGTGCGGCCTGCTGGGCATCCTTCACGGCCGTGAGCACGATGAACGCGAACGGGACGACGAAGACGACGACGCTGACGGCGACCGACAGGACGGCGAGCCAGGTACGGGCGGGGTTCTTCATCGCTCCACCTCCTTGCGGGCCAGGAAGCGGGACAACGGGACGATGATCGCCGTCACGACCAGGAAGAGGATGACGTTTCCGGCGGTCGACAGGCCGTAGAAGCCCGCCTGGTACTGCTTGTAGATGACGGAGGCGACCACGTCGGAGCTGAAGCCCGGACCGCCGCGGGTCATGGCCCAGATGAGGTCGAAGGACCGCAGGCCGCCGATGAGCGACAGGATGATGACGGTCGAGGTCGCCGGCCAGCTCAGCGGCAGGATGACGTTGCGGAACAGCTGCCACGGGCCGGCCCCGTCGATCTTCGCCGCCTCGTAGTAGTCCTGCGGGATGGACACGATGCCGGCGATGTAGATGACGGTGGCCAGGCCGACGCCTTTCCAGACGTCGACGAGGGCCACCGAGAACAGTGCCAGCGACGGTTCCGTCAGCCATCCCGGACCGTCGATACCGACCGTCGCAAGGGCCCTGTTGATCGCGCCGGTGGAGGGATCCATGAACGCGGTGAAGGTGATGCCGACGCCCACGGTGCTGACCAGCACCGGGAAGAACACCACCGAGCGCAGATAGCCGCGGGCACGGATCTGGCTGGTCAGCAGGATGCCCAGGAGGAGGCCGAGGACCACCTTGAGGCCCGAGGTGACGACCGCGTAGAGGAAGGTGTTGACGAAGCCCTTGACGAGGGCGGGCTCCTGGAAGAACTCGGTGAAGTTGTCCAGCCCGATGAAGGTCGACTTGGAGATGGTCCATCTGGTCAGGCTGAAGTAGAACGACGCGAAGGTCGGGATCAGGAACAGCGTCCCGTAGATCACCGCGGCGGGCAGGTAGAACCAGGTGGGATAGGCGCTGCGCATCTTGGCGGACCGACGGGCCCTGGTCGCCGCTTTCGGCTGTTCGGCCGTCGGTGGCCTGGTCGGTGCAACTGTGGTCATCGATCGACCTCTCTCGGGTGCCTCCCCGCGCTCCTGCCGGAGCCGGGGAGGCACTGGGTTCCGTTCCTACCAGCCCGACAGCCCGAGCTGCTGAGCCTGCTTCTTGACGTCCTTGTCGTACTGGGCCGCGCCCGTCTTCGCGCTGGTGATGCCGGAGCCGACCTGAACGGAGATCTGCTCCAGGCTCGGTCCCTTGACCGGCGAGAGGAACTCCAGGGCCGGGCTCTGGGCGCCCTTCGTGAAGTACGCCGCCACGTCCTTGGTGATGGTGGGAACATCCGCCGGCAGGGTGCAGCCCTTGACCAGGTAGGGGCCGGTCGGCGTCGACGCCTTCGCCTGGGAGGTGCAGCCGGCCGGGCTCGCGGCGAACGCGAGGAACTTCTTGACCGCGGTGAGCTTGTCCCCGGTCGTGCTCTTCGGGACGAAGAAGGCGTTCGGGAACCATGCCGTCAGGCCGTTGGCCGAGGCGTCGTCTCCGGGCAGGGCGAAGAAGCCGATGTCGTTCAGCTGGTCCGGGTTGCTCGTCTTGATCGCGCCGATGACGGTGGAGAGCATCGGGTACTGGGCACCCTTGCCGGTGGCCAGCATCTGCAGACCCTTGACGAGCGTGGCCGACGCGAAGTCGGAGTTCTTCAGCTTCAGGTCATGGATCTGCTCCAGACGCTCGAAGCCCTTGACCGCGTTCGCGTCGCTCGCGAACTTCACCTTGTTGGCGGTGTACTTCTCCGCGAAGTCCGGTTCCGCGGCGGACACGTTGTGGAAATCGCCCAGCACGAGGAGCTGCGACGTCCAGGTGTCCTGGTAGGTCTGGATGACCGGGGCGATGCCGGCGGCCTTTATCTTCTTGCTGTTGTCGATGAACTGAGCCCAGGTCGTCGGCACCTTCAGGCCGAGCTTGGCGTAGACCTTCTTGTTGTAGAGGACACCGCCGCCCAGGGCCGAGCCGAAGGGGACACCGTACGTCTGGTCATTGACCGTGACCTGCGGGAGGAAGGACTTGTCGAGCTTCTTGACGTACGGGTCCTGAGTGATCGAAGTGAGGTTCTTCGCCGGGTCGATCTGCTGGAACAGCGAACCGGTGTTGTACGAGAAGAGGTCGCTCATGCTGCCCGTCTGCAGCCGCGTCTTGATCAGATTGTCGCCGTCGACTCCGCCGGGACGCGTCTCCACGCTGACCCTGATCGTCGGGTTCTCGGCCTCGAAGTCCTTCGCCAGCCGCTTGGCGGCCTCGAGGTTGTCGGGCGCGTTGTCGACGAGCAGCTTGATCGTCGTCGCGCTGCCGTCCCCGCTGGACGAGCCGAGAGAGCCGGCGCTGCACGCGCTGAGCAGGAGCGGCAGAGCGGCGGCCGCCGCAACGGCCGTCCTTCTCTTGGCGCGAGTGGTTGACCTCATGGAAAGTTCCTTCGTTCGAGCGGGATGAATCGTTTCAATCAAGGGGGTATGGCACCTCGCGACAGTGACGCATGGACCTGCGGCTCTGCGGCGGACGCGAGCACCGGGCAGATCAGCCCCTCGACACCCCCGCTCGCACCCCTGGACCCTCTGGCGCGATCGACCACTTCTGACACCCTGGGCGACCCGGCTGTACCGCAGCCACCCATCGGCGGGCCCTGCCATATGACCTTTCGTGTAACGTTCTACGAAGAGCTGTCCCAAAGGGTGAAGCGAACAGACCGGAGCCGTCAAGCCATCCGCAGGTAACGTTCCGGAAACCCCACAAGGGCAAGCGGTGCATGACAACGGAGGGGACCCCATGCAATCGGCAGGCGGCTCGAAAAGGGTCACCATTACGGACGTCGCGCGCACCGCGGGCGTGTCCACCTCCGCCGTGTCGAAGGTGCTGCGCAACGCCTACGGGGTGAGCCCCACGATGCGGGAACGGGTGCAGACGGCCATGGCCGAACTGGGCTACCGCCCGCACGCCGCCGCACGTGGCATGAGGGGCCGCACCTACACGATCGGCGTTCTGCTCGCGAGCATCCGCAACGCCTTCTACGCCGATCTGCTGGAGGGGGTGGACGCGCAACTGCGGAACACCGAGTACGCGCTGTTCATCGGCTCCAGCGTCTCCTCCGAGATGGAGGATCAGACCAAACTGATCCACGCCATGGTGGACCGGCAGATGGACGGGCTAATCCTGATCGCTCCCGCCGTTCCCCGCACGGAGGTGGTGCGCATCGCTGCCGAGGTGCCGACGGTGGTGATCGGCCACCATGACCCCTCGCAGGCGTACGACTGCGTCGTCAACCAGGACGGGGCCGGCGTCGACCTGGTCATCGACCACCTGGTCGGCCTGGGGCACCGAGACATCGCCCACATCTCGCATCCGACGGTGCGGGGCAGCGGATGGGAGCAGCGGCCCGAGCACCACGTCAGGGCCGCCTATCACGCAGCGATGACCCAGCACGGCCTGGCGGACCTGGCCCGGGTGGTGCGCTCCGGGTACTCGGACGAGGGCGGCTACCGCGGCGCCATGGAACTGCTCACCTCCACCCGCCCGCCCACGGCGATCTTCGCCGGCGCGGACGTCGCCGCGACCGGCGTCTTCCGGGCCGCCGCCGAGCTCGGCCTGCGCATCCCCGGCGACCTCTCGCTCGCCGGATACAACAACACCTCCGTCGCCGCCCTCGCCCCCGTGAGCCTGACCAGCGTCGACCAGGCGGGCGCCATGATGGGCGAGACCGCGGCCCGGCTGCTGCTGGAGCGCATCGAGAAGCGGCGTGACCGCGCTGTCGTCATGGCGTCGACACCGCACCTGGTGACGCGCGGCAGCACGGCACCGCCCGGCGCCTGATCAACCGCCACGCCCCCCAGCGCGAGGCGGGCGGATCCACGCCGGACGGACACCGGACCGACGACGAGGCGGCCGGGCGTCCGCCCGCTGGGAATTTCCCGTCGCTCCCCTTGACGCGTCACACATCTTCACTCAGTGTTGAGTCGTTTCAAACGTAGAACGTTGCACACAACTGGGAACGAGAACTGGCATGAGCCTTGAGCGTCCTGAACCCGACACCACGGTGGTCGCCATCCGGTTCGAGCACCGGGAGGACGCGCTCGGCGTCGGTACCCCGGAACCCCGTCTGTCCTGGCAGGTCCGCACTGACGACCCCGCCTGGCGGCAGACGGCGTACGAGGTGGAGCTGGACGGCGCCACGACGGTACGGGTCGAGTCGGCCGAACAGGTGCTCGTGCCCTGGCCGTTCGCGTCCCTGCCCTCACGCGGCCGGGCGAGCGTCCGGATCCGGGTGGCCTCCGGAACGCGGTGGAGCGACTGGAGCGCACCCGCCACCGTGGAGACCGGACTGCTGCACCCCGGCGACTGGACCGCTCGGTTCATCACGCCCCGCCATCACGGCGCCTTGGACGTGCCTGCCCCGGAACTCGTACGGAGGGTCGTGCTGCGGGCGGACGTGGTCTCCGCTCGTCTGTACGCCACCGCTCACGGTGTCTACGCCGCGTCCCTGAACGGCGCTCGGGTCGGCGACGAGGTCCTCGCCCCGGGCTGGACCAGCTACCGCCACCGGCTGCGCTACCAGACCCACGACGTCACCGCGCTGCTCAGGGAGGGCGAGAACACCGTCTCGGTCGTGCTCGGCAACGGCTGGTACCGCGGCCACCTCGGCTGGTGGGGTGACCGCGCGCTGTACGGCGACCGGCTGGCCCTGCTCGCGCAGCTGGAGGTCCGCTATGCCGACGGCTCGGTGGAAGTCTTCGGGACCGACGATGAGTGGCGGGCCCGGGACACCGGCATCGTCGCCGACGATCTCTACCAGGGTCAGCGCACCGACCTGCGCTTCACCCCGGGCCAAGCCGATGGCCCGGTGGACGTACTGTCCGACGAGGAGGCGGACCTCGCGCGGCTCGTCGCCCCGGAGGGACCGCCCGTCCGCGTCATCGAGGTGCTGCCGGCCCTGAAGGTCTGGCAGTCGCCGTCCGGCCGAACTCTCGTCGACTTCGGGCAGAACGTCGTCGGCTGGGTCCGGCTGCGCCTGCGCGACACCGCGGCCGGCACGGAGATCACCGTCCGGCATGCGGAGGTTCTGGAGAACGAGGAACTGTGCACCAGGCCGCTGCGCACGGCCGACGCCACCGACACCTACCTCCTGGCCGGCAGCGGGGAGACCGTCCTCGAACCCTCGCTGACGTTCCACGGCTTCCGGTACGCCGAGGTCACCGGCGTAACCGACTTGGAGGTGGAGGACCTGCAGGCCGTGGTCGTCGGTAGCGACCTGCGCCGCACGGGCTGGTTCTCCTGCTCGGACCCGGACCTGGAGCAGTTCCACGAGAACGTCGTCCGCGGCACGCGGGGCAACTTCCTGGACGTACCGACCGACTGCCCGCAGCGCGACGAGCGGCTCGGCTGGACCGGCGACATCCAGGTCTTCTCCCCCACCGCCGCCTTCCTCTTCGACACCGCGGGCTTCCTGTCCTCCTGGCTCGCCGACCTCGCCGCCGAGCAACATCCCGACGGCGCGGTGCCCTGGGTGATCCCCGACATCCTGGACAACGCGGCCCCGACCGCGGCGGCCTGGGGCGACGCGGCGCCGGTGGTGCCCTGGGTGCTGTACGAGCGGTACGCCGACCGCGGCATCCTGCGGCGGCAGTTCACCAGCGCCCGCGCCTGGGTAGACAAGATCACCTCGCTCAGCACCGACGGCGTGTGGGCGGGCGGCTTCCAGTTCGGCGACTGGCTCGACCCCACCGCACCGCCCGACGACCCGTTCGCCGCCCGCACTCCCGCGGACGTCGTCGCCACCGCGTGCCTGGTCCGGTGCGCGGACATCGTCGCCCGCACCGCGGAGGTACTGGGCCGCTCCGAGGAGGCCGCACGGTACTCCGCGCTCGCCGAGCGGACCCGGGAGGCGTTCGCCCGCGCGTTCGTCACCCCGGCGGGCCGGATCCTGGGCGACTCGCCGACCGCATACGCCATGGCCCTGCAATGGGACCTGTTGGCCTCCTCCCAGCAGCGCGAGGCCGCCGGACACCGGCTCGCCGACCTCGTCCGCACGAACGGCTTCAGGATCGCCACCGGATTCGTCGGTACGCCGCTGATGACGGACGCGCTCACCTCCGCCGGCCACCCGGACCTCGCCCACCGGCTGCTGCAGGAGAAGGGCTGCCCCTCCTGGCTGTATCCCGTGACGATGGGCGCCACCACCGTCTGGGAACGCTGGGACAGCATGCTGCCCGACGGCACGGTCAATCCCGGCCAGATGACCTCCTTCAACCACTACGCGCTCGGAGCCGTCGCAGACTGGATGCACCGCACCGTGGCCGGACTGGCCCCCGCCGCACCCGGCTACCGGGAGATCACCGTGCGCCCGCTGCCACACCGGTCGCTCACCCACGCCACGGCCGTGCATCTCACCCCGTACGGCGAGGCATCGGTGGGCTGGCGGCGCGAGGAGGGCCGCTTCCACCTGAAGGCGGTCGTGCCCGTGGGGGCACGGGCCACCGTCCACCTGCCCGGTTCCGGGCAGCCGCCGGTGACCGTGGCTCACGGCACACACACCTGGACCACCGAGGATCCCTGCCCCGCCTCGGCATCGTCCGACGTGGTCACTGTGCGGGACCTGATGGACGACGCCCGGCTCTGGGGGCAGACGGCCGACGTCCTGGCCCGGCACGGCCTGGGCAGCGACTCGGCAGAAGTGGCCCGGCGACTGGGCCCCTTCCTGGACCTGCCCGCCCGCCGACTGCCCGCCCTGCTGAACAGGGTCCTCCTCGAAGACGGCGGCGCCAACGCCGCTACCGAGCTCGAAGCCCTGCTGAGCGGCACAGCGGACTGACGTCCGCAACGCGCACTGCACGCTTCGCAGCGACGTCTCCGAGCACCACGGCTCTCCAGCGCCTTTTCATCTCACGAGTTACGCCGCGAGGGCTTCCGCTGCACCCGGTCCTGCGACGGCGCCAGGGACAGGAGTGGAGGGTTACGCTCCGGCTCCAGGCTCCGGAGCCCGGTGGACGCCGGGAGGGAGCAGAAGCGCGGGGTCGCCGCCCATGCGGCGTACGAGGTCGCCGACGGTTGTGAGGACGTGCGAGCCGACGGCCTCGACCGCGGCGGCCTCGTCACCCGACTGCACGGCGTCCAGGATCTCGATGTGGCTGTGCGCCACTCCGTACGAATCGTCGACGGCGGCGTCGTGAAGCGTGATGGCCATCTGAAGACGTGCGGCCAAGTGGTCGAACATCTCCACGATGTAGAGGTTGCCGGACAGCTCGCACAACTCCAGACCACTGCGCCGGCCGAGAGCTACGGCGACGGGATGGGCCTGGCGTGTGACGAACGCCCCCCCCGTGAGCTGGCCGAACCTGAGGGCGGTCGCCGTGCGGCGTGCCGCTGTGGCGGCATCAGGTGTAGGCCAGGAGCCTCCCCGCGATCGTGACTCCCGACCACGACGTTAGGGAGACGATCGCGGCGAGCCGGGCTGCGACAGGCGTCGGCTGCTCCATGTCCCAGTCGGCCACGTTGCGGTAGGTCCGCCGATGGAAGATCAGGATGTTCAGGCCTGCGAGCAGGATGAGGCCGAGCTTCCAGGGAGCGCTGCCGCGGTCGGCGATGAGGCCGGCGCCAGGCACGAACATGGCCACGCCGGTGACCGCCGCGATCACGAAGCCGAGGTGTGACAGGCGGAGCAGGTGGTGGGCTGCGGTCGTCACCCGCAGGGTCCGCCGCCCGAGCCCCAGCAGCCGAAGATCGAATGCTGCGGCCGGGCCGATGAGGAGGGCGATACCGATGATGTGGACGCTTTCGAGCACCGGGTAGAGGTAGGCCGTGCCACGGACGACCTCGGAGAACCAGCTGTCCTCCAGCCAGGAGAAGACACTGTCCATGACGAGTGCCGTCACGCCCGGGACGAGCGTCGTCGCAGGTAGAAGGCTCCACCTGCGATGCCGGCGACCAGTACGCCACCGAGCGTGGCCCACACCACGGTCGGTGACGTGCCCTCGGAGTCCGCTGCGGCCGACGGGGAATCCTGGTCGGCGTCAGCGGACGCCGCGTCGCCCTCCGGATACGGGACCGGCAGCGGCGTCGCCGGGAGTTCCTCGTTGAGCACCTGGTTGACAGGCTTCCCCTCTTCGTACCAGAACACGACCGGACGGAACTCGTCAGTGTGACTCCTGCCGACGTAACCGACGGCTTCGATCCGCTCGCCGTCTTCGAGTTCGCGGTCCAGGCCCCACATCCCCGTGAAGCTCGGCGGCGCGATGGTGACCTCCAGCTCGTCGTGAGACCCGCTGAAGGACGGTGCGGCGTTGATCGGGTCGCTGTCGGGGGCGTCCCGCAGTCCCTCGGGCAGATCGCGCTCGGGGGTGTCAGCGGGGAGATCTCCGTCGACGGTCACGGTGAAGTAGGAGTGCGGCTCGCCCCAGCGGACCTGCGAGACGGTACCCGCTATGTAGTAGAGGCGATCGGTGTCGAAGTCGTCGAACCCGTGATGCGCCTGCGCGGCGCCCGCCGAGAACAAGGTGAGCATCGCCGCGGAGGCCAGGGACGCGGCCGCCAGCCTGACGAGACGGGCGCTCTGACGAGCCGCGGGGGCGGCGATCGGGTTGAAGTGCATACCGAGCCGTTCCTTTGAGAGGTCTTGGGGTGTGCCGCGGCCAGTGAACCTCAACAAGCGCCCAGCAAAGGAGGGGTCAATTTTCTCCCAGGATGAGGGTGGTCATGCCGACCAGGGGCTTCATGACCAGGCGCCTCAGTGGCGGATGCTGGAGACTGCGCGCGCACGGTCCAGGTCAGGCGCCCAGCCAGGGCCCCTCTCTGCGAGACGCGCCATGTGCCCAACATCGTATAAATCAATGCGTTTACGGTCCCCAGGGCAAGGGCATGGCCGAGTGAACTATGAGGGCGTGGCGGCGGTTGGGGCGGTCAGGGCTGGTCAGTGGGCGTGATCCACAGTTCGCCGATGGAGGCGTGGCGGGGGCGAGTGACCATGTAGGTGACGCCATCGGCGATGTCCTCGGGAGCCAGGGCGGCGCGGCCGGCGAGCGAGCTGATGTTGACGATGTCGGCTACCTGGCGAGGGCCCTCCTCGGCGGCCTTGAGCAGGTGCGGGAGGGCTGCGTGGGTGGTGTGCAGCAGGCCCTGGACGTTGACCGCGATCATGCGCTCCCACTCCCTGGGGTCCGCGCCGACGACGGGGCCAGGAGCATCAGGCCGGCGGCTGTAGGTCATGTGGAAGCTCTACGACGACGCGTGGCCGAGGCAGTCCGCGTGAGCCCGTTGTCAGTGACGGACAAACAGCTGAGGTTGGGGTGAGCCGACAAGCCGGCTCACCCCAAGCCACGGATCAGCGTTCGGTGGCGGCGGCCCGCACGGTGACCGCGTCCCACAACAGGGGTGTGTCGTCGAAGACCACGGCGATCTTGATCTTGCTCCCGCCGACGATCGTCGCCGGAAGCGTCACGCTGCCCTTCTGGTCCTCGTCGAAGGAGACCGGACCGAGGTCGGTGGCCTCCCCGTTGGCTGCGAACGCGTAGACGTGGCCCGTCGTGTTCGCGTGCAGGGCCGTGCCCGCGGGGTTCGAGGCGGCGGCGTTCAGCGACAGGGTGGCGTTCCTCTCGACGCTGCTCGCGGTCAGACGCTTCGACCGCCTGTCCTTCGTCAGGTCCGCGGGGGTCGGCGCCTGCTGGACGAGCTGCCACTCCTGCGAGCCGTCCGCGACCGCGTTCTGCAGGGTCAGCGGCGCACCGGCGGATGCGCCGGTCAAGTACACGTTGGTGTTCTTGGCAGCCTGGAACTTGTAGTGCCCGTCGGCGGTCTTGATGAGGTTCCAGACGCCCGTAGGGCTGTTGTCGACCCACTGGCCGATCCGCTGGCCGACGGTCGCGTTCCCGGTCCAGATGCCTGCCATGCGGCCGCCGGACTTGTTCAGCAGCGTCGTGCCGCCCTTCGGCGCGGCAACCACGTGCCAGTACTGGGTGTCCTTGTTCGCCACCGAACCGGCGTCCTCCAGGCGGACGTCGGGAACGTCCCCGTTGCCGATGTTGGCGTCGTTGGTCTTGCCGCCGGTGCCGATGACCTGCCCGGTCTTGCGGTTCACGAGCTGGTAGTAGGCGCCCTCCGAGCGGCCCTGGTCGACCTCGGAGAAGCGGATCGTCGAGGTGCCCTGGTGGTTGAGGATCGAGATGCGGCCGGTGCCCTCGACGTACTGCAGGTTGCGGCTGTAGGAGGCCGGTGCATTCGTCTGGTACTCCTTCCACACGCCGTCGCTGCGTCCGCTCTCGTTGACCCAGACGTTGCCGCTCCCGGCGGCGTTGTACACCAGGCGCCCGTCGGGGAGGTTGATGACGACCGGGCTGCCGTTCACCGCGAGCCGACGCGAACCGGCGTCGACCGGCAGTGAGGTGACGGGGGCGTCCGTGGAGCCGCGGTAGAACTTCAGCGGGTCGTCGGCGATCACGTATCGGGTGTTGGTTCCGCCGCCCCAGTACTCGTACGGGAGCAGCCACTTGCCGTCCGTCGTCGGGACGACGGTCGTCATGCCCGGCCGGCCGCCTCCGATCTGCGTCTTGCCGCCTCCCATGTCCTGGGTCAGGCCGGCGACGTCGACGACGGGCTCGCTCCACTGCGCACTGCGGCCGTTCCAGGTCTTGTGGACGAGGATCTGGCCGTGCGAGTCCGGGGCGGTGTCGTTGTCCGGATCCAGTTTCGGCACACCGGTGACCGGGTCGAAGCCGAGGTAGTCGTTCTCGTCGGAGTAGTAGCAGACGAGTTGGCCGTCGTGAACCATCAGGTACGGCTCCCAGAGGGGATCGACCTGCTTGTACGTGTTCGCTTTGGCGACGTTCCTGCCGATCGCGCCCGCGCTGCCGCCCTGCCAGCCGCCTGTCGCGATGACGTTGAGGACTTTCCAGCTCTCGCCTTCGTCAGTGCTGGAGTACAGGGCGAGCGCCATGTCGCTGCGGTCTCCGTCATTGGACGGCGTCCAGTTCGGGTCGGCTGCCTTGTTCTCGAGGTAGTAGTGGTCGTCGCCCGTCACGATGGTCGCGAGGAGCAGCGTGCCCTTCTTCAGTTTGCCGACGTCCTGGGGAAGCGTGTAGAGGAACGGGCTCGCCCAGTTGCTCGTGTACTTCGCGTACTTGGGGTCCTTCGAGAGGTACGCCGGAGCCTTGACGTCCGCCAGTGGCTGCCACGAGGTTCCGTAGTCGTCGCTCTTGTAGACCGGCATCGTCTCTCCGTCGGCGCTTCCCGTCTCCGGGACGACCGTGGCCTTCTCGAATGCCGCGACGAGACGTCCGCTCTCCAACTGCGCCGACTTGACGTAGATCGCGCAGTTGCCCCGGCCCTTCAGGCACGGTTCGTCGCCGAGCTGGTACAGGATCCCGCCCGTCGGGTTGTAGGCCTGCGCGCTGCTCATGGTCAGGCCCAGCATCGCTGAACCCGCGACGAAAGTTCCCAGCGCTTTGCCAAGTCTTCTTCTCTGCACAGCCCCTCCTCGGGGATCGGAGATGATCACGGTGATATTCGCGAGGTCGGATCAGGAGTTGGATCAGGAGACGAGTACGCGTACGTCCCAGGCGCCGAGCTCCAGCTCCGTGCCCGCGGGGACGGACGTGCCGTTCAGGGCGTCGGTCAGCGCCACGGGGGTGGAGACGCGGGCGGGCTCCCAGCTCCAGTTGTGGACGATGTGGACGCGACGCCCGTCGGGGAACGTGCCGGTCGTCGCCGTGACCGATTCCGGCAGGGCCCGCCAGCCGTGGCATGCGGAGGGTGTCAGCCAGGTCGCCAGCGCGCGGGCGAGGGCGCGACCCGGGACCGTACCGACGTAGGTGACGCGGCCCTCACCATGGCGGCGGGTGGTGACCGCGGGCCAGCGGCCGAAGTGCGGGTGGTCATAGGCGGCGAGCGCCTCGGCGTCGGTGACAGTCAGGGCGTCGGCCCAGCGGGTCGCCGTCGCCTCCTGCGGCAGTTGCAGGGGGCTGCCGGGTACAGGGTGCACCGGGAGGTCGCGCGCGAGGTTGCTGAACTCGTCGTACGTGACTCCCGCGGCCTCGGCCAGGCGTCCGGGTGCCGCCTCGTGCCGGGCCCTGGCCTCGTGGTCGGCGTATCCCGTGCGCGGGCCGAGGACCAGGTGACCGCCCGCGTCGGCGTAGGCCGCGAGCCAGTCGAGGGTCGCGTCGGCGGCGATGTACAAGCCCGGCACGACCAGCACGGGGTGACGGCGTGCGGCCTCCTCCGGTGCCAGGCCCTCCTGCTCGCCGAGCGGGTCGTGCAGCTGCCGGGCGTGCACGATGCGCACCTGACGGCCGGCCTCGAAGGCGCCGCGGTAGAAGGGGTCGAAGATGCGGTGGTACGCGGCGGGGTCGGGGTCGCCGTCGGCGGTCGCGAGCGGGGGGTGCTTCTGCATGAGCCACTTGCTCGGCGTCGAGTACACCATCGTGATGTCGGCGTCCGGTTCGAGCCCGGCCACGAGCGGCCCTGCCGCCTCGAACTCGGCGCCCAGGCGGGCGATTTCGGCGTACGCGCGGCCGGGCTGTCCGCTGTGGGGAAGGACGCCGCCCCAGTAGGTCTCGGCGCCGAAGCGCAGTGTCTGCCACTGCCAGTACTCGATCATCCGCGCGCCACGCGCGACGTGCGCCCACGCTGCCTGCCGCCACTGGCCGTCGTAGGCGGGTCGGTTGTCCCACGGAGTGCCGATGCACTGGGCGTTGGTCTCGGTGACCAGGAAGGGTTCCTGGCGGGAGGAGAACATCCAGTCCGCGGTCTGGTACATCGACCAGACGCCGGTGGTCTTCCAGATCTGCTGGTGGTCGTCGGGCGTGGGGTCGGGGAGCAGGAGGCCGTCCTGCATGTCGTAGTACGGGTTGCCGGAGGCGATGTCGAGCCGGGCGGACAGCTCGTCGTCCTCAACTCCCTGGCGGGTGTACGAGATGCAGGTGGTGACGAACTGCTCGGGGCGGACGTACTCGCGCACGATGTCCGCCTGCCAGCCGATGAACTCGGTGACCTGGCGGGCCTGGAACTCCCGCCAGGCGACGTCGTATTGAGGCTGGGCATTCCCGTCCGGAGTCCACAGGTCCGCCCACGTCGACAGGCGGTGGGACCAATACACCAGGCCCCACTCGCGGTTGAGGGTCTCGACGTCCCCGTACTTGTCGCGCAGGTGGTCGACGAAGCGCTGGAAGACGCCCTGGTTGTGGAAGAGGTGCAGGCCCGGTTCGTTGTCGACCTGCCAGCCGATGACCGCCGGGTGGTCGGCGTACCGGGCGACCATCTTGCGGATGATCCGCTCGGCGTGGAAGCGGAAGGCGGGGTGGGTGAAGTCCACCTCCTGGCGGGCGCCCCAGCCGAGGCGCTGTCCGGTGGCGTACTCCCCGGTGATCTCCGGGTACTGGCGGGCCAGCCACGGCGGCACCGCGTACGTCGGCGTGCCGATGATGACGGAGATGCCGCGCTCGTGGGCGCCGTCGAGGACCGGCTGGAGCCAGCTGAGGTCGAAGCGCCCGTTTTCCGGCTCCCAGGTCGACCAGACCGATTCGCCCACCCGGATCACGGTGAAGTTCGCCGCGGCCATCAGGTCGAGGTCGGTCTTGAGCCGTTCGTCGGGCCGCAGTTCGGGGTCGTACGCGGGCGTGTACTCGTGGTAGTACGCGGCGCCGAACAGGACCCGGGCGGGCAGATCCGCCATGAACCAACCTCCAGGAAAGTAGGGGGAGTTACTGCTTGACGCTTCCGGTCGCCAGACCGCTCTGCCAGTAGCGCTGGAGCATGAGGAAGGCGATGACGAGCGGCACGATGGAGATCATGGAGCCGGTCACGACGAGCGGGAGCATGTCGCTGCTGGCGCCGCCCCCGCCGTTCTGCGCCTGGGCGGCCCAGGAGGAGAGGCCGACCGTGATGGGGTACAGGTTGGGGTCGCTGAGCATGATCAGCGGCAGGAAGTAGTTGTTCCAGGTCGCCACGAGCGTGAAGAGCAGGACGGTCACCAGGCCGGGGGCCAGCAGCCTGAGAGCGATCCCGAAAAAGATCCGGGCCTCCCCCGCCCCGTCGATGCGGGCGGCCTCGAGGAGACTGTCCGGGACCGCGTCGGCCGCGTAGACGCGCATGAGATAGAGGCCGAAGGGGTTGACGAGGGAGGGCAGGATGATCGCCCAGGGAGTGTTGACCAGGCCGACCTCGGCGAACAGCAGATAGGTCGGGATCGCCAGCGCGGTGGCCGGGACCATGATGGCGCCGAGTACCAGGTTGAAGGCGGCCCGGTCGCCGCGGAAGCGGAACTTGGCGAAGCCGTAGCCGGCGGCGGCCGCGATCATCGCCGCGCCGACCGCACTGACGACGGCGTACACAGCGGTGTTGAGCAGCCAGTCGACGAAGACACCGTCGTCCTGGGTGAAGGTCTGGCTGATGTTGTCCAGCAGCTGCGGGGCACCGGAGAACCACAGACCGAAGCTGTTGAACAGGTCCTGTGTGCTCTTGGTCGAGGCGACCAGCAGCCAGAACAGCGGGAGGAGGAAGTACGCCAGGGCCGCCAGCATGGCGATCGTCAGCGGGGTGCTGCGGCGGGGGGATGCGGACCGGCGCCGCTTCGGTGCGGTGAGGGCCGGACCGTCGGCCGGTGCGGTCGTGGGCTTCGGCATGGTGGTCGTCACTTTTCCCTCCTTCGGTTCGCGGTGAGCAGCACGGCGTAGGAGGCGATGACGATGACCAGGCCGAGGAGGAAGGACACCGTGGCCGCGTAGTTGACCTGCTGGCCGGTGAAGGCGAGGGAGTAGGCGTAGAGGTTGGCGGTGTAGGAGCTGCTGATGACGTCAGGGGCGATCTTCATCAGCAGGCTCGGTTCGTTGAACAGCTGGAAGCTGCCGATCACCGAGAACAGCAGGGTGAGCAGAAGCGCGGGCCGCAACGCGGGGAGCTTGATCGACCAGGCGACGCGCCAGGCTCCTGCGCCGTCCATCGCGGCAGCCTCGTACAGGTCGTGTGGGATGGTCCGCAGGGCCGCGTACAGGATGATCATGTTGTAGCCGACGAACTCCCAGGTCACGATGTTCGCCAGGCTGCCCAGCATCCAGCTCTCGCTGAGGAACTGCGGGGCCGGCAGGTCGAGATTGCGGCTCAGCTGGGCGAACGGGCCGAAGTCGGGGCCGTACAGGTAGCCCCACATGAGCGCGGCGACCACGCTCGGGACCGCGTACGGCACGAAGATGCCCAGCCGGATCACGCGGGCCAGGCGCAGCAGGCCGCTGTCCAGCGCGAGCGCGAACAGCAGGGCCAGCAACAGCATCAGCGGCACCTGGATCACGAAGAACAGGGCCACGCGGCCGACGCCGTGGAGGAGTTGCGGGTCCTTGAGGGCGGTGACGTAGTTGTCCAGGCCGACGAAGACGGTGCCACCGATGAGCTGTTCCTGGAAGAGGCTGAGGTAGGCGGCGTAGCCGAGCGGGGCGAGGAAGAGGAGGAGGAAGAGGATCAGGAACGGGGCTACGAACAGGGGTCCTGCCGAGCCGGACCGGCGACGTGGCGACGGTCCCGCTCGGCGCGACTTCCTGGCGTAGGCCGCGGTCGTGGCCGCCATCTCAGGTCCCCTCGACCGTGAAGCCCTGCTTCTTGGCGTACGCCGTGAGCCGGGACTGCCACGTGCCGAGCGCGGCGACGGTGTCGGACTTGTCGGCGAGAGACTTGCCGACGGTCTCGGTCCAGTCGGTCGCCGCCTGGTCGAGGAACGGCGGCCACTGGAACTCGGGCGAGACCGTCTCACTGATGTCGGCGAAGATCTGGTTGACCTTCTGGCCGCCGTAGAACTCGGGCGCACTGCCGGTGAAACTCGCGTCGGCGAGCAGGGCCTTGGTCGCCGGGAAGAAGAACTGCTGGGTGGCGAACATCTCGGCGCTCGCCGGGTCGCTGTTGAGGAACTGGGCGAACTGCGCCGCCGCGATCTTGTTCTTGGTGGCCGCGGTGACCGCGGTCGTGGAGCCGCCCCAGTTGCCGGAGACCGGCTTGGCGGCATCCCACTGCGGCAGCGGCGCCGCCCGCCAGTTGCCCGCGGTGGACTTGGCCGAGCCGGACAGGAAGGACGGGCCCCAGGCCGCGGTGAGCCAGGTGGCGTACTTGCCCTTGTTGAACCCGGCGTACCAGGGGTCGGCGAAGTCCGGGTCGGTGCTGATGACGCCTTCCTTCGCGAGCCCGCCCCAGTACTCGGCAAGCTTCTGGGACACGGCGTCGTCGACGCTGATGGAGAGATTGCTCTTGCCCGAGGTCGCATACGGCTTGGCGCCCGCCTGCCACAACAGGCCGTGCCAGGCGGCGGGTTCGTTCGCCGCGAGGTT
Organism: Streptomyces sp. SA15; assembly: GCF_002291145.1. Lineage (GTDB taxonomy): Bacteria > Actinomycetota > Actinomycetes > Streptomycetales > Streptomycetaceae > Streptomyces. The sequence goes on along the minus strand of NZ_NTGE01000058.1, from coordinate 95,532 downwards.
GGTCAGGTAGACGTCCGGGTCGGCCTGGTGGAGCTTGCGTGCGGCGGCCGCGAACTCGTCCCAGGTCGTGGGCACTTGGATGCCGTGCTTGTCGAAGATGTCCTTGCGGTAGAGCATCCCCATGGGTCCGGTGTCCTGGGGTATCGCCCAGACCTCGCCGCCGGGTCCGCTGACCTGTCCCCATGTCCAGTCGACGAACTGGTCCTTCAGCGCCGTGGCGCCGTACGGGGCGAGGTTCAGCAGGCTGTTGGTGATCGTGAAGGTGGGGATCGCCTGGTACTCGATCTGCACCATGTCCGGTGCGCCGGATCCGGCCTTCAGCGCGGTACGCAGCTTGGTGTAGTGGGCCACGCCCTGGCCGGCGTTGACGACCTTGACCTTGATCGCGGGGTACTTCTTCTCGAAGAGTGCGACCTCCTGCTGGATGTCCGGGACCCAGGTCCAGAACGTCAGCTCGGTCGGTGTCTTCATCGCCTTGTCGATGTCGGCCTGGCTCACCGGCTCGGCGGAGGAGGAGCCGGAGTCGCTGTCGCCGCTGCACGCGGCGAGTGCGGCGCCGAGTGACACCGCGCCGGTCGAGGCGAGGAACCGACGACGGCTCATGGAGGACGTGGGAACGAAGGATCGAGGCATGGTGAACTCCCGCCGAGGGGCAGTGGAACGGAGCGCCTTGCGAAGGCGCGTCGCAGGGGTGGGTAGGGAGAGGTGTGAGGCGCGGACGTCGCTACCAGGGCATCGGGGTCGCCATGTTCGTGTCTGCGTCGCGCGAGCTGTGACCGGCACGCGTGTCACGTGCCGTGCAGCGGAAGTCCACGGTCGTGGAAGGTTGTTGAAGTGCGGTGAGCGCAGGCGGGGTTCACCGCCCGGCCATGAGCGGGTGTCGCTCGGGCCTGTGTCGGAAGTGGCGTCGTCCGCTCGGAGGGTGGGCCGGGCGCCCGCCGCGATGGGGGTTCCCCCGCTGGAGCGAAGCCGAGAGTGGGGGAGGCTGATGACTGCGTTGGTGCGGCGAGTGGGGACCTCCCACGCCCTTAAGGCAGCGGGGAGCGTGCCAGGCGTCGCCCGGCAGGCGCCACTTCCGACACAAGCCCTAGGGCCGATGAGTGCGGATCAGTCGGTGGTGGGCGGTTCGTCCCCGATCAGGGGTGCATGTGCCGATCCGTTCGAGCGGGAGGCTGTGCGCCGCCCGCGTGCCGGCGCCTTCCTGGTCGGCGGGGGTGCGGTCGAAGCACGGACGGACGAGTTCGACCGGCGGCTCACACGCCGGAGGCAGGTCGGTCTCCGGCTCCTCGATGGCGTGCACGAGCAGCCTGATTCCTTCCCGCGCCGCGGCGTGGTCAGGGCAGGAGTGACGTAGGCGAAGACGGGGTTGCCGTCGAAACCTACGACGCTGATGTCCTCCGGCACCCGGCGCTCGGCTTCGCGCAGGGCGTGGATCATGCCGATGGCCATGTCGTCGCCCGCGACGAACACGGCGGTCACGGAGCTGTCCGCGGCCGGCTCGCGGCCTGCCGCGTAGCCGGAGGTGGCCTGACCAGTCCCCCTCGACCACAGGGGGTTCGTGCGCACCCCGCACCGACAGCGCCGCCCGCCGGCCTGCGACGGTCCTTGGAGGCAACCACCGCCCGGGACAGGCGAGGTGATGAAGCGTCGTGTGTCCCAGATCCAGCAGGTGATCGGTGGCCACCCGCGCCAGTCCATAGGCGCCTGCACCCACCGTCACGGTCCGGGCCGAGGTGAAGGCCGGCGGTGCGCCCAGGAAGAGGACCGGCACATCGACGCGGACGGACACCTCGCCTTCCACGATGGGTTCGGAGACGATGATGCCGTCCACGCCCTGCTCCAGGAGGGAGTCCACGGCGTGGGCGATATCGTCCGGTTCGCCGTCCAGTGTGTTGACCACTCGGAGTGCGTAACCGGAGTCCCGGACGGCTTTCTCGATGGCCACGAGCAGTGTCCCCAGAGCGACGACGCCGATGGAGCCGTTCCGCCCGGAGGCCGGCGCCCGCGCCGCGTGGTTCAGCCGAGAGCCCAGTTCCTCGGCGGCTTCGATGACGCGTCGGCGGACCTCTTCGGAGACGTACGCCTCGTTGTTGAGGACCCGCGCTCCGTCTCACTGCTCGTGCCATGAAGTCTCCCGACGGCGCATGCCTGCATCAGGCGAGATCGGCTGTATGACCGCGCGGTCACTGACCGCGCGGTCATATCTACGCAGCCGGAGGGGAACGCGTCAATAGCACGCACAGCACCACTCCCCTCCTACGGGACTTTTCTCTGGAGCCTCGCGTCGAGGCGGTCGTTCGACGGGGCACGTAGGCGAACCGCACCAAGGCGACTGCCCGGAAGCCGGGCCGCGTCCCAGGGGGCTCCACATGGTCGGCCCCGGCGGCGACAAGTGACATTCCGGAGGCGCGGATACGCTGGTCAGAAGCAGTTCTGCGCCGCAGCCAGGGCGTCGCCCGACACCTGACTCCCGGCTTCTCCGCGAGGACGCGAGGTTGAAGGAAGCCGTGCGCACACCCTTGACGCGCGATCTCGGACTGCGTAGACAATGACCGCGCGGTCATACAGCGGACCTCGAAGGATTCCCGCGTTCGGCCAGAGGAGACACCATGACACGAGTGGTAGGACGGGGCGGAAGCCCTTCTGTGCCTCGCAGTGCCGATGTCGCCCAACTGGCCGGCGTCTCACGCAAGACTGTGTCGAGGGTCCTCAACAACGAGCCCTACGTCTCCGACGACGTACGGCGACGCGTCATCGAAGCCGCCGAGGAGCTCGGCTACCGGCTGAACAACGCGGCTCGAACACTGGCTTCCGGACGAACACGCTCTATCGGTGTGGTCGCTCTGGGGACGGCCGGGTACGGACCCGCCTCACTGCAGGTGGCCATCGAGAAAGCCGTCCGGGACTCCGGTTACGCACTCCGAGTGGTCAACACACTGGACGGCGAACCGGACGATATCGCCCACGCCGTGGACTCCCTCCTGGAGCAGGGCGTGGACGGCATCATCGTCTCCGAACCCATCGTGGAAGGCGAGGTGTCCGTCCGCGTCGATGTGCCGGTCCTCTTCCTCGGCGCACCACCGGCCTTCGGCGGCCCTCGAGCGGTGACCGCGGGGGTCGGCGCCGATCTGCTGGCGCGGGCCGCCACGGACCACCTGCTGGATCTGGGACACCAGACCGTCCACCACGTCGCCGGACCGCTGCGCTGGTACGCCGCCAGGGACCGTGTCGAGGGATGGCGAGCAGCCCTGGCGGCACGCGGCAGGCACCAACCGCCCCTCGTCGAAGGCGACTGGTCGGCCGACTCCGGTTACCTGGCGGGCCGCGAACTGGCCGCCGACCCCGAGGTGACCGCGGTCTTCGTCTCGGGCGACGACATGGCGATCGGCTTGATCCACGCCCTGACGGAAGCCGGTCGGCGCGTGCCCCACGACGTCAGCGTCATCGGCTTCGACGGCAACCCCGTCTTCGCCCACGTCACCCCGCCCCTGACCACCGTGTGCCAGCCGTTCGACGCAGCAGCCAGGGACGGCCTCAGGCTTCTCGTCCACGCCATCGAAAAACCCGACACCGAAATGCCACCGGCGAGCGACCCACCGGTCGAGCTCGTCGTCCGGGCCTCGACCGCACCCCCACCGTCCTCCCCCAGCTAGACGGCGCGCTTCATCGTCACGTTCTCACCCATCGCAACGGTCACGCATCTGATCGCAGCTGCCCAATCGCCTCAGCCCCCTCCACGCAGGCGATCAAGGCACCCTCCCCCGCCCGCAAGAGCAGGCCGGCACGCCCAAAAGAGCCATGCCATACGTCATGGATTTGTCACCGGATCAGAGAGCGCTCGCCTCCCACACTCACCGAAAGGCTGAACTGCCTTGCCAGGATCCCGACGTAGCTTCATCGCCGCCTCTGGTGCGGCCGCCACCGCAACCGTCCTCGGCGCAGCGTCTCCATCATCCGCGTCGACTTCCGCCGACGGCGTGTCAACGACGTCCTCGACCGCGGCTGACGCCGATCTCATGCGGCTCCCCGACATGCCCCTGCACGACCCGTTCATCGTCGCCGACGACAAGACCCGGACCTACTACCTCTACACGTCCAACGACCGATCGGTATCGGGCGTGGACGGCACCGGCACGATGGTCTACCGCAGCCACAACCTGCGCGACTGGATGCGCCCCGTCGTGGTCTTCCTCGCCGCCGACCAGAAGGGACTCTGGACGACCGACGGCGGATGGGCGCCGGAAGTGCACGCATGGGGCGGCAAGTACTACCTGTTCACCACCCTGCACAACCAGAACAAACCGCTTCCGGTCCCACCACCCAACCAATGGGGCACGCCGTTCCCGATCGGGAACTACATGCGCGGCACGATCATCGCTGTCTCCGACTCGCTGATGGGGCCCTTCACCGTCATCGACCCGTCACGCCCCACCACGCCGGAGAACCTCATGGCCCTCGACGGGACGCTCTACGTCGACGAGTCCGGGAAGCCCCACATGGTGTACGCGCACGAGTGGCTGCAGACCATCGACGGAACCATGGAAGCGATCCGGCTGGCTCCGGACCTGTCGAAGGCCGTCGGCGATCCGACCTACCTGTTCAAGGCATCGGACGCGTTCTGGCTCACAGAGCAGATCCCCAGCGGCGTACCGCACCAGCTCCCGCCCTATGTCACCGACGGCCCGCAGCTGTACCGCAGCCCTGACAAATCCCTGATCATGCTGTGGTCGACGTACGAAAAGGACTCGGCCAACCCGGACGGCACCGTCGGCGGCAGCTATGTGCAGACCTATGCCGTCTCGAAGTCCGGCGACATCAAGGGGCCGTGGAGTCAGCGCCGACCGCTGGTCCGGAACGACAGCGGTCACGGCATGCTGTTCCACACCTTCGACGGCCGGCTGATGATGGTGCTCCACCGCCCCTTCAACAACGCACGCGGGAAGCTGTACGAGATGCAGCTCCTCGGCCACGAGCTACGGCTGCTCCGCCAGCGCACCGATCTCGATGGCGGCGGGTGACCCCCTGTGTTCACCGCGTCCTCCGTGCCTCGACAGCACCACCGCGCCCGCTGTCCAACTTGATCGTTACAGCACGCCTCGACCGTGCAGGTCGCGCTGTCCTCGTTTCTCACCGCACAGCCCGTCACCATCCATCTGATCTTCATGGCAGCCGCCGTATCGATACTGCCCCTTGTCCTGGTCTTCGTCTTCCTCCAGCGCCGGCTGGTCCAGTTCTGGAAGTGCGCAGACAGCGATCAAGGGCTGACCGAGGAGCAGGATTGAGCACGATCGACTTCGCCGGACTCCCCTACTACGAGGGCGTCTCGCCGGGCAGCGGGGCCCTGCCGCCCCGCGCATGGACCGGCACCTCGGACGCGCACCGGCTGAGCCTCAACGGGACCTGGCGCTTCCGGCTGTCGCCGACCGCGACGACGGAGGACGAGTCCTTCGCCCGCCCGGAGTTCGACGACTACGGCTGGGACGAGCTGCCGGTCCCCGGCCACTGGGTGATGCACGGGCACGGAGCACCCGCGTACACCAACACTGTCTATCCCTTCCCGGTCGACCCGCCGCGGGTGCCGACGGAGAACCCGACCGGCGACCACCGGATCGCCTTCGATCTGCCCGACGGCTGGCCGGCGGCGGCCTCGGGCGGTGACGCGCTGCTGCGCTTCGAGGGCGTGGAGTCCTGCGCCCGGGTCTGGCTCAACGGGCAGGAGCTGGGGGTCTTCCAGGGCAGCCGGCTGCCGCACGAGTTCTCCGTCGGCAGGCTGCTGCGGCCGGAGGGCAATGTGCTGGCGGTACGGGTGCACCAGTGGTCCGCGGGCTCGTATCTGGAGGACCAGGACCAGTGGTGGCTGCCCGGCATCTTCCGGGACGTGACGCTGCTGCATCGGCCCGAGGGCGCGGTGCGTGACTTCTTTGTGCACGCCTCCTACGACCACCGCGAAGGCTCCGGCACCCTGCGGGTGGACAGCGAGCCGGGCGGGCGCGTCACCCTGCCCGATCTGGGCATCGACATCGCGACGGGCGAGACCGTGACGCTGCCCGTCGAACCGTGGTCGGCGGAGCTGCCGCGGCTGTACGAGGGCGAGCTGGTCACGGAGGGCGAGCGGATCCCGCTGCGGATCGGCTTCCGCACGGTCGTCGTCGAGGACGGAGTCCTCAAGGTGAACGGCAGGCGGATCCTCTTCCGGGGCGTCAACCGGCACGAGTTCCATCCGGAGACCGGCCGGACGGTCGATCTCGCGACGATGCGCCGGGACGTGCTGCTGATGAAGCAGCACAACATCAACGCCGTACGGACCTCCCACTATCCCCCGCACCCGGCTTTCCTCGACCTCTGCGACGAGCTGGGCCTCTGGGTGATCGACGAGTGCGACCTGGAGACCCACGGCTTCGTCGACCTCGGTTGGCGCGACAATCCGGTGGACGACGACCGCTGGACCCCGGCCCTGCTGGACCGGGCCGAGCGGATGGTCGAGCGCGACAAGAACCACCCCTCGATCGTCCTGTGGTCGCTGGGCAACGAGTGCGGCACCGGCCGGGGCCTGACAGCCATGGCCCACTGGATCCGGGGACGGGACAGCTCCCGGCCCCTCCACTACGAGGGCGACCCGTCCTGCGCGGACACTGACATCTACTCGCGGATGTACCCGGAGCACGCCGAGGTGGACCTCATCGGCTGCCGTGCGGAAGCCCCTCTGGACGACCTGGAGCTGGACGCCCGCCGGCGTGCCCTGCCCTTCATCCTCTGCGAGTACGCCCACGCCATGGGCAACGGCCCGGGCGGACTCAGCGAGTACCAGCGGCTCTTCGAGACGCACGAGCGCTGCCAGGGCGGCTTCGTCTGGGAGTGGATCGACCACGGCATCGCCCACCCGGAGCACGGATACGGCTACGGCGGCGACTTCGGCGAGGAGCTCCACGACGGCAACTTCGTCTGCGACGGACTGCTCTTCCCCGACCGCACCCCCTCCCCGGGCCTGACCGAGTACAAGAAGGTCATCGAGCCGGTCCGCATCGAGGGCGACGGCCCCGCCGGCACCCTCCGGATCACCAACACTCATGACTTCGCCGACCTGTCGCATCTCGCCTTCGTCTGGTCGTACGAGATCGAGGGCCTGACCGTCGCCGACGGCCCGCTGTCCGTGCCGCCGGTCGCACCCGGCGAGTCGGCGGAGCTGAAGCTCCCCGAGCCGCCCGCCACCGACCGCGCCGGCGAGGCGCTGTGGACCGTGCGCGCCGTCCTCGACCAGGAAACCCCGTGGGCGAAGGCCGGGCACGAGATCGCCTGGGCGCAACTGCCCGCCGGGGCCCAGGGACAGGTGAGCCGCCCGCTGACCGCCCCGACGGCCCGTCCCCAGCGGGGCCCGGCCGGCAGCGGCACGCTCGCTCTTGGACCCGGCATCTTCGACGCCGCGAGCGGAGCGCTCACGCACGTCGGCGGTATCCCGGTCACCGGCCCGCGCCTTGATGTGTGGCGGGCGCCGACCGACAACGACAACGGCGCTCCCTGGCAACCGGATTCCCGCCACGGCCTGATCTGGCGCGAGCTGGGCCTGCACCGGATGCGCCACCGCATCGACGCGGTGGAGCCGACCGACGAGGCGCTGACCGTACGGACCCGCGTCGCCCCCGCTGCCACCGACCTCGGCCTGCGCGCCGAGTACCGCTGGACCGCCGACGGCGACCGGCTGCACCTCGCGGTCTCGGTCATCCCGGAGGGCGAGTGGAGCTGCCCGCTGCCCCGGCTGGGCATACGGCTCGGGCTGCCGGCGGCGTACGGCCGGGCCGAGTGGTACGGCGGCGGGCCGGGCGAGGCGTACCCCGACACCCGGGCCGCCTCCCGCACCGGGCGCTGGTCGTCCTCGGTCGACGCCCTGCAGACCCCGTATGTACGGCCGCAGGAGAACGGCGCGCGGGCCGACGTCCGCTGGGCCCGGCTGAGGGACGAGCACGGCTCCGGCCTCCGGATCGACGGCGAGCCCACCTTCTGGTTCACCGCCCGCCGCTGGACCACCGAGCAGCTCGACGCAGCCGAGCACACCCCGGACCTGCGGCCCGGGGACACAGTGTGGGTCAACCTCGACCACGCCCAGCACGGCATCGGCGCCCACTCCTGCGGCCCCGGCGTCCTGCCGCAGCACCACCTCGACGCCGGCCCGGCCGAGTTCTCCTTCACCTTCAGCGTGGCCTGATGGACTGAGTGCGTTGTGCAACCGAGAACAGAGATCCGCGAGTTCGCCGTCCAGCAACAGGGCCCGCTGCCAGACGGACAAGTCGACAGCTATGAGGCCGAGAAGCCATCCGTGGTGTGTACGTTGTACGTCGCGAGCGGTGAAGAGGTACGACTCTGAGGGGACGCTATACACGGCTCGACCGCCCCTCGAACTTCGCGCCGCCGGGGGCCTTGTTCTCATTGCCGCCGCCCGTAGGCGACCGTGTCTCGGCCATGGTGTTGGGCGGCACCTCGACCTTGAACCGGAGGGTGCCGCCAGCGAAGTGCGGCCCGCCGCCGAACGGCTGGTACGCGTAGACGAGTGCGTCGAGGACCCGGTCGTGCTCACCTTCGGGCACCAGTAGCCCTCCGCGGGGGCAAAGCGCAGGAACGCTGGGCTCGCGTCGAAGTTCCCACGGCGAGGGGGAGAGTTTTCTCCCAGGATTCTCATGTCCCAGGAAAGAACTCTCCCCTTTTGCGCGCACGCTTCACCATGCCATCGTCAGTAACTCGTTGACGGTAGTACCCAGTCGGCGCGGCCGAACAAAGGAGGTAGCGACCTGCATGTACGTCGCGCTCGTGCGCTCCGAGTCCCGTCGGCAGGCATCTGACACCAGGCACGGGCACGATCCGCACCCTGCCCGACACCGACTCAAGGCGACCGACATATGACCGACCCACAACGGCACGGTGGACCGGCGTGGTGCCGTATGGACCGCAGCGTCGGAAGCCAACTACCGCGCCGCCGCGCACTATCGCAGGCAACCGGGAATGGAATCAGCGCAACATAAGAAATCTGCGCGCGTCATGACATCCCCGTGGACCGCGACCACATTGTCGGCCATTACCAGATCCCCGGCAGCGACCACGCGTGCCGCGTCCCGGGACAGCAGCCCCCTCTTACAGAAATGACTGAGGACTGGATTCAGGCTTCTTTTGGATGAAACTCCGGACGAAATTTCCATTGTCAGCGTTCTGAAGACGCATATCGCGTGGACTCGCACGGCTGAAAGGAGGCTCATGGTGCGCGGCAGGACTCCCTGGTTCATGGTCGCCCTGGCTGCTCTCCTGGTGGCCCTTCAGTTCTTCGCGGCCATGACGCCCGGCGCCTCCACGCACATCGCCGACACATCCGCACCGGCATCCCCTGACCGGTTCACGAGCGTGGTCCTCGACGAGTACGCGGACGAGTTCGCCACCTGCGGTGACGACGGGCAGACCGCGGAATCGTCCCCCTGGCAGCCCGGCCGTGACCGCCAGCGCGTCGGCGCGGAGCCCGACGTGAAGCCCTACCCGCTCACCGTGCGGGTGTACGACTCCATGGCGCTGCCCCCATCGGTGAGTCACAAGTCCGGGTATCTCGCGCCGCCCCACACCATCACGCCCTGTCTCACGTCCCTCCAGGTATTCCGCTGCTGAGCCGGCCTGCGGGCACCGAGCGGCCGATCGCCGTGCCTGCCCAGCGCTGTGCTCGAACGTACGCCGACGCGCCAGGAGGAATATCTGCCATGCAGCCACTCATCGACCATGCCCGCGGCTTCGGCCACCGGTCCGCGGAACAATCCAAGGAACTGGTGCGACTGGCCGAGGGCCAGTCCCCGCAGGTCCTGTTCATCACCTGCTCCGACTCCCGGGTCGTCCCGGCCCTGATCGCGGGCGCCCGCCCCGGTGAGCTCTTCGAGCTGCGCACCGCGGGCAACATCGTCCCGCCGTACGCCTCGGAACACCCCACCAGCGAGGCGGCCACCATCGAGTACGCCGTGGAGGTCCTCGGCGTGAGCGACATCGTGGTGTGCGGCCACTCCCACTGCGGTGCCGTCGGCGCGTTGGTGCGCGGCGACGACCTGGACGCGGTACCGGCCGTGCGGGACTGGCTCACGCACGCGACCCCGCGCCCGTCGGGCGCCGCCGAGGATCCAGAGGTCGCCGAGGGCGTCCAGGCCCATGTGCTGACGCAGTTGCTGCGGCTGCGCTCGTACCCGTTCATCGAGAGGAAGCTGAAGGAGCGTCAACTGTCCTTGCACGCCTGGTACTACGAGGTGCACAAGGGTGCCGTCCGCGCCCACAGCGCCGAGACTGACGCGTTCGAGGCCCTGTGAGGACCGCGATGACCAAGTTTCCTCATCTGAAGCAGGACTTCGCCGCCTCCCTCGTGGTCTTCCTGGTCGCGCTGCCGTTGTGCGTCGGTGTGGCCGTCGCCTCCGGGGTCCCGGCCGAACTCGGTCTGATCACCGGCATCGTGGGCGGTGTGGTCACCGGCCTGATGCGCGGCAGCACTCTCCAGGTCTCCGGGCCGGCGGCAGGCCTGACCGTCCTGGTCTTCGAGGCAGTGCGGGAGTTCGGACTGCCCGCGCTCGGTGTGATCGTGCTCGCGGCCGGTCTGCTTCAACTGGCCATGGGCGCCCTGAGGCTGGGGCGCTGGTTCCGCGCGATATCCGTCTCGGTCGTCGAGGGCATGCTCGCCGGCATCGGCCTGGTGATCATCGCCGGACAGTTGTACGCGGCGGCCGGTCTGACGGCCCCCGCCTCCGGCGTCGACAGGATCCTCGGCCTGCCCGGCGCGGCCGCCGATGCTCTCGGCAGCACCGCCGCGCTCGCCTCGCTCGCGATCGGCGCGGGCACCATCGCGGTGATGACGCTGTGGAAGCGGCTGCCGAAGAAGGCCCAGACCGTGCCGGGCGCGCTCGCCGCGGTCGTCCTGGCGACGCTGGCCACGTCGGCGTTCAGCCTGCCGGTGTCCACCGTGGAGGTGCAGGGCCTGCTGGGCTCGATCCAGCCGCCCGGCGCGGACGCATTCGGTGAGCTGGCGAACCCGGCGATCCTCGGCACGATCCTCGCGTTCACCCTGATCGCCTCCGCGGAGTCGCTGTTCAGCGCCGCCGCGGTGGACCGGCTGCACGACGGGCAGCGCACCGAGTACGACAAGGAGCTGATGGCGCAGGGCGTGGGCAACGCGGTCTGCGGTGTGCTCGGCGCGCTGCCGATGACCGCGGTCATCGTGCGCAGTTCCGCCAACGTCCAGGCGGGCGCGAAGACCAAGGCGTCCCGGGTGATGCACGGTGTGTGGCTGCTGCTGTTCGCCGCCGCGCTGCCGGCCACGCTGGCGCTGATCCCGATCCCCGCACTGGCCAGCATCCTGGTCCACGCGGGCTGGAAGCTGATCCCCTTCCGCGGGATCGTCTCCCTCTGGCGGGGCCACCGCGGCGAGGCTCTGATCCTCGTCGTCACCGCCGTGGCGATCGTCGCGGTGAACATGTTCGAGGGCGTGCTGATCGGTCTGGCCCTGTCGGTGGCCAAGACCGCCTGGGAAGCCTCGCACCTCAAGACGCAGGTCATCGACAAGAGCGCCGGCCCCATCCAGGTCTACCTGTCGGGCAACGCGACCTTTCTCCGGCTGCCGAAGATCCTCGACAGTCTGGAGGCGCTGCCCCAGGACCGCCCGATCGAGCTCGACCTGTCCGGCCTCCACCACCTCGACCACGCCTGCCGTACGGCCCTGGAGAACTGGGCCGAGCGACACAGCGCGGTCGGCACCGAACCAGTGAGGATGACCGACCGGTCGGGAGCCGAGGCCACGTCCGGCTGACCGTACCGCCCGGGGACCGGCCTTCAGACACGTCGGCTGATCCCACCAACCCCACACAGATTGGAATTTGACGATGACAAAGGCCTATCGACGAACCGGAGCAGCCGTGCTCGCCGGTGTCGCGGGCTCCGCGCTTCTGCTCGCCGGATGTGCGACGGACTCCGGACCGACCGCCGCCGGCGCCACCGCGCGGGCCGCGTCGGCCGAGCCCGTGAAAACGTCCCCGGATCCGGGGGTCGTCGTGTCACGTGACAAGGACCGAGAGAGCACGGCGGGTGCCCCGGACAATTTCACCGGTGAGGTTTCGATCCAGCCCCTGTACACAGGCGACGAGAATTCGGAAAGTGCCTCCGACGTGCGGTTCTCGGCGCGCGCCCGGACCGTCTGGCACACCCATCCCGACGGGCAGCGCCTGATCATCACCGAGGGCACCGGGTGGGTGCAGGAATGGGGCAAGAAGCGCATCACCGTCCACGAAGGTGACGTCATCTGGATCGCGCCGGGTGTCAAGCACTGGCACGGAGCGACCCGCGACAGCGCGATGGCCCACACCGCCGTCACCTACGCCGTCGACGGAACCAACGTGCACTGGCTGGAACCCGTCACCGACGACCAGTACCTCAGCGGAAAGCGAGAGCAGCGAGCATGACGAAGTCCAGGACACTTGCCCTCATCGGGACAATCGCCGCGGGCACGCTCCTCGTCGGGTACACCGCCCAGGCCGATCCCGGCTCCGACGCCGCCCCCCGCTCCCGCACCAGTCGGCTTGAGTCGGTTTCCCCTGCCCTGGCGAAGTACGACAGGGAGCGGGTCCAGCAGCTGTGGAACGAGGACGGCCTCTCGCGTCGTGACAGGGGGCTGGTCACCATCGCGGTGCTCATCTCCAACGGGCAGACGACGGAGCTCGGCCGCTTCACCGACCGCGCCCTCGACGACGGGCTGTCCGCCGCGGAGATCTCGGAGACCGTCACCCACCTCGCGTTCTACACGGGCTGGCAGAACGCCAAGGCCGCGGTGCCGGTGATCGCCGAGGTGTTCGACGAGCACGGGATCGACGCCGATCAGCTTCCCGAGCGGGACCCGGATCTGCTCCCGCAGGACCAGGAGGCCGAGCGAGCCCGCGAGAAGAGCGTCCAGGAGGATTACGGCGGCGTCTCTCAGGGAGTCGTCGATGACACCGACGACGTACTCTTCGACGATCTGTGGCTGCGCCCGGCCCTGAAGCCGCGCGACCGGAGTCTGATCACCGTCGTGGCACTCATCTCGTCCAGCCAGAGGGACCAGATCACCTTTCACCTCAACAGGGCGATGGATTCCGGGATCACTGATGGCGAGGTCGACGCGTTGCTGAACCATGTGGCCTACTTCGCCGGGTGGCCGAAGGTGTTCACCGCCATGCCCGTGATCCGCGACGTGCTCGAGTCGCGTTGACCGAACGGGAACCGATTCGCTGACGGCGGCTCGGAACCGGGGCGACACCGCTTCCGCGATCCTGGGTGAGCCGCCGGCACGGCCAGCACCCACCGCCGACTGCGAGGACACCTACCTCACAGTCGGCGGCGGGTGGGGCGGCCGAGGTCAGGCCGTGGCTTGCATGGTCACGGCGCACACGAACATGACCGTGCCCAACTGCTCCACGGTGACGAGGACGGGACCTCACCGCCACCGACGACACCAGTGTCGATCTGGACACAGAAGATGCGACCTCCCTCAACTGCCCGGCCATGGGCAGGACTTACTTGAGCACCACTCAAGGTCCCCCGCGGACGCCCATGAACTCGTCGAGGTACCTAGATTTCCAGTTCGACGTTGGTGCTGGCGAGCCGACCGAGGCTGTGCTGATGTCGACGCCGAGGAATTGCAGTTCCGGTGGTGACCGGATGTTGCGAGAGTGTCGGCTGCCGCGCGAGGCGGCGGGGCCTCTGCCACATGGCCCGACTACCGCGCGGCTCCTGGACGGCCCCTGAAACGCTTGGCAGGTCGGTTTCGGCCAGGAACCAGCAATCCCGGGCCGTCACGCATCAGCCGTCCCGTCTGAAGACATTTCCGCAGCACATGATCGCACCACCAGCAGCGAAGAATCCGCTGGTGGGCCCCCGCCCCTGACAGCCGACCACCGCCACGTAGTGCCTCTTCAGCGGCTCATCGGCCCGACTGCTCGCCGCGCCACCCTCATCCGCAAGGCGATCCAACGCATGACTCCACACCACCCTGACCAGCGGCAACACGCTCGACAACCTAAAAGGGTGCGGATTCGACCCGGATTCGACCCGAGGGCCCCAGAACCCAAAACGAACAGTAGTTGACCTGCAGTGATGCTGATTCTTGCCGATGTACCGAGCATCCGCCGACAGATGAGTTCCATAATTGAAACTAAGTGGACATTTTTGGGCGATTAACGCCACGTGGTGAGTAGTCGCCCTCGCCGTCGCCGCCTCCGGCTCCCCCGAGCGCGAACCGAATGGTCGCACCACGCGGCACTCCACTCTGGCGACTAGGGGTTGACAGAACAACGCTCTGACCAGCCACTTTACAGAAGTTCTTCCGCCTGACAGAAGCCGTCTTGCCGAGCCGATGCAAGCCTCACGACCCTGTTTCCAACCACGGCAAGCGGGGCGACGAAGCCCCGCCGACAGGGACGGGAACCCCCATGCCTCACACGACCGCCTTCGCCAGGAACCAGTGGTTCTCGGCGACAACGGTCAGTCAGCCAGAGTTGCGGGGCGTATGGCCTCGGGCCCGAAGCGTCGGCGGGCCCGGTCCGCGGCTGCTTCGGCTGCGCGGGCACGGACATCGCCGGGATCCAGGGAGAGCTGATGGTAGGCACTGTTAGCCGGCAGCAAGGCATCCGCGCGGATCATGAAGGCGCGAACTCTTGCTCGCTGCAGCCCAAGGGCCGCCAGCAGACTAAGGGCAGCCGCAGCGAGTGCGGGTGAATGGTTAGTGGGTTCCAGCAGCGCATGCGTGCGTGTGGTGGAACTGCGGTCGGCGTACCGCACCGTGAGGGTGAGTCGGCCGGCGACCTGGCTTTCACCGCGCAGGCGCTGACCGATCCGGTCGGCAAGTCCCAGGACGGCCTGGTGCTGCCGCGCCGGGTCGAGGCAGTCCTGGTCGAGCACGAGGTCGGCGGTCAGGTGCGCTGCCGGTTCCGAGGGGGTGACCGGACGGGGATCGCGGCCGTGCGCGCGCTCGGCTAGCAGGCGGGCGGGGCCCGCGCCGAGAAGGCGCTGCAGGGTCCCCGCGGGCAGGTCGACGACCTGGCCGATGGAGTGTAGGCCGTACCGGCCGAGCGTCTCCGCCGTGGCGCGGCCGATCCCCGGCAGTGCCGTGACCGGACGGGGGTACAGCCAGTCGGCCGCTTGTCCGGTGGGGACCCAGGTGGTGTCTCCCGGCGCGGACGCGTCGGCCGCCATGGCCGCCAGCATGCGGTTGCCCGCGAGCCCGGCGCTGCTGTCGATGCCGTAGAGGGCCTTCAGTCTCATCTTGGCCATCTGGACCAGGTCGTAGGGAGACAGGTCGAAGTATCTGAGGGCCGACGTGAGGTCGAGTTGGACGGCGTTGGGCGGGACGGCCTGGACGTGAGGCGTGATTCCAAACATTAGTTCGATTACATCGGCATGCTGATCCTCGCTCAGCGCGGCGTGCAGATGGAGGTGGGCGATGTGCCGCTGACGTGTGCTCATCCCGCGCTCCCTGGGCTGCGATGGCCGAACTTCTTCAGGTCGGCGGAGCGGGTGCCGGCGGGCTGGAGGTCGGCGTAGGGGTGGAGGCGGGCGCCGGTGGTGCCGTTGGCCAGGGTGCGCTGCGGCTGGGCGGGGGTGGGGTGAGGGTGGTCGGCGCCAAGGAGGGCGAGGGCGGCCTCGGGGCCGTTGTCGCGGCGGGCGGCGGCGATCTCGTCCAGGTCCCAGGCCATGGTGCCGACGACGGTACGGCGGGTGCCGCGGACCTGGACCGTGCCGCGCACCAGCAGCAGCCCGCTGTGGAAGACGGTGTGCGCGCAGGCCGGGTGGGAGTCCTCGAAGAACGCCAGGTCGACCAGGCCGGAGCCGTCCTCCAGGCTGACGAAGATGATCCGCCGACCGCTGGCAATCGGCGGGGTCTGGGTGGAGGCCCGGACACCAGCGACCAGGACCTGCTGGCCCGCGCGCAGTCCGGCCAGGTGCGCCGCGTCGGTCGCGCCGATCTCGCGCAGCAGCCGGTGGTGGTGTTCCATCAGGTGCTTGGAGACGTCGATCCCGAGAGTGCTCAACTCCGCGCTCAACGCCTCGCGCCCTGTCATTTCCGGCAGACCGCTCGGCTCCGCTCCTCCAACAGCGCCCGCGTCGATGGGTAGTTGACCCTCGTGCGCGGACCGGGTGCGTGACTGCCGGTGCAACTCGGCGATCTGGAGCAGCAGATCACGTCGGGTGAGTCGACTGTCGTGCAGACAGTCCAGGGCGCCGATCTCGGCGAGGCGTTCGGCGACAGGGCGGCTGGGGTGGGCCCGCTGCCAGAAGTCCGACAGCGATCCGTACGGTTGCCCCTCCTCGATCCGGGCGCACTCCTCCTCGCTGATGCCTCGCACCGCGGTCAGCGCGAGCCGCACGCCCCACTGGTCTCCGTCGGTCTTCTCCACTGTGTGTTTCACCTGGGAACGGTTGATGTCGACGGGCAGGATCTGTACGCCGCCCCGGCGGGCGTCGGCGACCAGGACGCGCTTGGGCCACATACCGGGGTCGTGTTCGAGGAGGCCGGCCAGCAGGAATGCCGGGTAGTGCGCCTTGAGCCAGGCGCTCTGCAGGGCCGGTACGGCGAAGGCGACCGCGTGGGCGCGGCAGAAGCCGTACGCGCCGAAGGCCTCGACGGTCCGCCAGACCTCGTCCCGGACCGCCGCACTGTAGCCGCGCGCGCGTGCCAGGCTGTGGAACCAGTCCCTGATCTTCGGTAGCCGTTCCTTGTCGCCGAGCGCCCGCCGGGCGATCTCCGCCAGCGCGTAGTCGCAGCCGGTCATGACCGACAGAGTCTCGATGATCTGCTCGTGCCAGATGGTCACGCCGTAGGTGTCGGCGAGCACCGGCTCCAGATCCGGGTGGGCGTAGGCGGGGGTGCCGCCATGACGGGCGGCGATGTAGCGCTCGGGCATGCCGCCGGCGACCGGGCCGGGGCGGAAGAGGCTGATGTCGGCGATGACGTCCTGCGGGTTGCGGGGCTGCAGCCGGGACAGCAGGTCCTGCTGTCCCGGCGACTCCAGCTGGAACAGGCCCAGGGTCCGGCTGTCCTGGATGAGCTTGAACGCGAAGACGTCGTCGAGCGGCACCTGCTTCGGGTCGTCCAAGTCGATGCGGTTGCCGTTCACCCGTTCGATCTCGGTGATCGCATGAGTCATTGAGGACAACATCCGGACGCCCAAGACGTCCAGTTTGATATTGCCCAGCGCCTCGATCTCCTCCTTCGCGGCCATGGCCATGGGGTAGTCGCCCTGTGGGGTGGGCTGCACCGGCAGTCGGTCCAAAAGGGTGGCGTCGCTGATGACTACGCCGCAGGGGTGCATGGCCATGCCGTAGACCAGGGAGTCGAGGCCTTCGGCGAGCTCCCACAGCGGACCGTAGCGGTGCGCCTCAGCAGCCAGTTCGCGCAGTTCAGGCAGTTCGGCGAGGGCGCCGGTGATGTCGGAGGCGCGCAGGTGGGGGAAGCTCTTGGCGATCCGGTCGACCTCGGCCGGGGCGATCCCGAGCGCGAGACCGGTGTCGCGCAGGGCCCGGCGGGCGCGGTAGGTCTCGGGCATCGCGGTGACCGCGACCCGTTCCTTGCCGAACCGTTCGAAGATCGTGTCGTAGCACTCCAGGCGCCGGGCGGACTCCACGTCGATGTCGATGTCGGGCAGCGAGGCCCGACGCACGCTCAGGAAGCGTTCGAACAGCAGGCGGTGGTCGAGCGGGTTGGCGGTGGCGATGTCCAGCGCGTGGCAGACCATCGAGCCGGCGCCGGAGCCACGGGCCGCGACCCGGATGCCCTTGGCCCGGATGTCGGCCACGACCTGGCCGACGGCAAGGAAGTAGGAGTCGTAGTCCAGCGCGGAGATCACATTGAGCTCTTCGTCCAACCGGTCGAGCGCCCTTCGGTCACGGTCGAGGCCTCGTCGAACCATGCCCGCCTCGCACCGCCGGCGCAGCAGCTGCGCGGCTGCGCCGGCTCGGGGCTCGGCGCCGAACAGCACCGGTTCCGGGAAGTGCCGGGCGCCGAGCCCGAGGTCCGCCACCGGATCGACGGTGCACTCGGCCGCCGTGGCGGCAGTGTCCGCCATCAGGCGGAGGGTCCGCCGAATGTCCCCTCCGGCACATTCGGCGATCATTCGCGCGACGGTCTCCATTCCTCGCTCGTCCTTGAGCCAGCGCTGTCCGCTGTCCAGGCGACGCCGGTCGATCGGCCTCAGCAGTCGTGCAGCGTCCAGGACGTCGGCGAGGCGGTGCTGTTCGGGGTCGGCGTAGCGGACGGCGTTGGAGAGCACGGCGGTGGTGTGGACCCGGTCGGCCAGGGCGAGAGTGCGGGCGGCCAGACGCAGGGATCCCGGACCGGTGCCGGAACGTTTCTGCGCAACGACTTCCAGCCGGACGCCCATTCCGAAGATCTCCTTCCAGGGCGCCAGCAACTTCGTCGCGACGTCCTCCCGGCCCACCGACAGCGCCCGCACCGGCTCCGAAAGCGGCCCGAGCAGCACGGTCAGGCCGGGACCGCCGTACTCGCGCAACGCCTCCCACGACACCACCGGCGCCGTACCGGACACAGCACCAACGTGGGCGGCCGACGTGATGCGGCACAGCCGCGCCCAGCCCGCCCGGTTCTGCGCGAGCAGCACGAACCGCAGCGGTGGCTCGACAACGTGTCCACCGCCACGCGCTGGGGTGCGGCGGCGCTGGGCGGGTGGCGAGGGCGCAAGGGCTTCCACTGCCAGATCGACGCCGAAGAGCGGCCGGACCCCGTCCTTCGTGCAGGCCTGTGCGAACCGGACTGCCCCGGTGACCGTGTCCCGGTCGGTGAGCGCGAGCGCGGACATGCCCCGCTCGGCCGCCCGCCGGACAAGCAGCTCGGGGTGGGATGCGCCGTAGCGGGCGGAGTAACCGGATGCGACGTGCAGATGAGCAAAGCCCGCCATGCCGCACCTCCATCACTCCACCCCTTTTTAGCGATACACCCGATATGTTCATCGTACGCTCGTTCGATTACTCTAACCCCATCAGCCCCGGTCAGCGACTAGATTCGAACACATCAGCGATTCCTTGATGAGGTGAACAATGGACGAAACGGGCACCACCTCGTCACCTCCCCAACCAGGCAGAGCAGTTGAGAAAATCTCCCCTTGCGACGCACCTCACTCAGGCGTGTTCCAGCTACTCAGGGCGGGACGGACGGGCAACGGTTTGCAGCTGACCGACACCTTCCGTAACGGAGCAAGCACCGGGCGGGTCACGTCAGCCCTCGGGACGCCCACCGCCGCTCGATCGGCCGACCGCCTGCTGACACCGACCACCCTTCGACAGCAGCTCCCAGCACAGGTCCCCTGAGGCAAGGGCCACGCTCCAGGAGACGAGGGATACCGCCATCCGATCGAGCACCGGATACAGAGCCGCAGGGGCCAGTCCGCACTCACGCGCGATCCGGTCCGTCTCAGCACACCCTCGACCGGCCGATGGGTCCGTGTGTGCAGCAAGACAGAGGGCGGTCAGCCGCCCAAGGGGGTCATCGGTGCCCGCACAGCCGCCTTTCGCCATGCGCAGCGCCCAGTCAGCAGCACTCCTGCGGTCTGGACGTGCGGGAGCAAACAGCATTTCGTCGAGGATCTGGGCAACCACCACCCTGCCGGCAGAGCCCGGAGGGGTCGGCGTTCTACGGAGCCACCTCGCCTGCTCCAGTTCGCTCCACGGCAGCGGATCGCGGCCGAGGCGAAGGCTGCGCAGGACTCCAGTCGGCAGCCGGACCCGCCCTTGAGAGTCCATGCGTAGTGCGCACTGCACGGCGAGCAGCCGGGCCCCAGCCCCGGTGTGGCTTGGCAGGGCTGCGGCCAGGTAGCTGAGCATCTCCCGGACCCGAATCTGGTCGCCCGGCCCCCTGGGCCGTCGCTTGCGGCGGCGCGTGACACTGTCCGACGACGCCACGGCCGCACGCAGGAAGGTTTCCGGAACCATGGCGGCCTGCTCCGTCACCGACGCACAGGCCGTACACGCATCAGCTAGGCGCCAGAGCCGTCCACCCCGCTCGCGTGCCAGAAGCAAACGGATAGGACCGGCGCAGCCACGGTGCCGGGGGTGCCAGCGGCAGCCTCGCTCATGGCACTGACAGGTGCGCAGGTATGGCGGCAGAACGTCGCGCCGAGCATGTCCAGCCAGATGCTCGAGCGCCGCGGAGCGCGCGGATACGGCAGCGTGCAGCGCGCCCTGGTGATCACACTGCTGACACACAAGCTGCGGCCCGCCAGAACTGGGCCGCAGCTCCACAATCCAGGCACGCCGCGCCGTCGGGTGTGTTGTGCGGAGCCTCATAGGGCGCGTGCTCCTCCCAGTCCTGTCCCGCGCCGTTGTCCGCTCAAGAGAGAGCGACGGCCGCACACGGTAGTGCAGATGTCTGCCCTCTCGCCGATGCCGCCACCTGGGGAAATAGGGCAGAGGTCTGCACTGACAGGGCAGGGGTCTGCACCTTCGGATGGTCAGGTGACGATCTTTCCGCCCGATCCGGACTTCGAGGCACTCCGCCTGGAGCTCGCGCGCCTGCGGGCGGCCCGAGGATGGAGCTATGACGAGCTCGCCGCCCGTAGCGGCCTCGCCAGACGGACTCTCATCGAGATCGAGCAGGGCCGCACGATCGGGACCCTGAAGACCTGGCACGCCCTCGCGCACGCCCTCAGCACTCCGCTCGACGAGTTCTTCTCCACCCTGTGCAACGGACACGAACTCCCGTCGAAGGCGGACGGCTAACCGGCTTCGGGACGGCATTCGCCAACCGCTCGAATTGGTGACCTGAAGCGAACATGCAGTCGCACCCTCGAAAGCCAGTCTCAGCAAACACGGCCGTCCAGGGGACAACTGCGGCAGCGACACCGGTTGAGCGGCGTGTTGGCTGGCAGGTTCGCCCACATGCGCTCCACACCCCCTTCTCCACATCGCCGGGACGGCAGCCCTGTCCACGTCCACACCAGACGTTCCCTCCGCGTCAGCGGCGACAGTGCCAGCCGTCTGCTGCGGTGCGGCCAAAGCGACCGCTGCCGGGATTGCGGCAACCGCATCGAGTGGTACCACCGCACCAACGAGCGGCCCGTCCGCCTGCATCCTGACGAACTGCCCGCTGAGAAGGTGCCTGCTGCCTGCCACTGGCACGTCAGCCGCGGTGTCGCTCATCCGGCGGGCGACGGCAGCACCTGGTGCCGCCTGCCACACACCCTGGTGTGCCCTGCCCGCGACGCCCCTCCTGCCCCCGAATTGGCAGGACTGCGCCGCGCTCTGGCGGTCAACACACGCCGACTGATCGACCGCGGCGCATTCGTTCCCCCTGCCGCTCCGCCGAACGGCGATGACTCCCCGACGGCTACGTGTCGGCCGGCTCGTCCTGTCGTACAACTCCTGTACGTCCGCTACCTAGCCAGCCGCCCGGTGGACGAGATCCAGTGCGTCGCCCAGACCCGCAGACGTCACCGCTGCACAAGTCCACTGCTCACACCTGGGTCCCCGGCAGGCGTCTGGACCCTCGCGCCCACCACTGCTACGTACGGCCAACTTCCGTTGCACGGGGACGTCATGGCCGTCTACGCGCTCACCCATCTGACCTATGCCGATCAACTGCGCTGGCGAGCCCAGCGCTGCCCAGAACACGCCGCCATTCCCACGGCCCCCGATGTGACCGTGGCCGAGTGGGAGCCCTTCGATCCGCTCGTCCACCACGACCACATCCACACCCGGCTCCCCACGATCAGACGACGTCCAGGGCCTGCCGACCGAAGCAGAAGGGCGCCACAGCCATGACGAGCCACCACGCGGTCGAAATCGCCCTAACCCGGCCCGCCACGGACGATGAGCTGTGCCGTGCCCGTCGTGTCGCGGCTCTGGCCAGCGACACCAGCCGCACCAGACTGCTGGCCCTACAGCGCGCTAAGACTCCTGGCCGCGCCGTGCGGGCGCTACGCCACCGGCTCGATGCCGTACTGCCTATCGACGTTCTCACCACCCACTACCCGGACCAGCAGGGCCGGGTCCTGTTGAACGTCGCCCTCAGCCGCGCCGCCCACACCACCGTCCGCCAAGCTGCGGCAGCCCACGGTCAACGGCCCCGGGACTTCCTGAGCCGGGTCGTGACCGACGCCGTTAGCAGGGACGGAGAAAGGCGTGCCCGCCATCTGACAAGCCGACTGGAAGAGCTTCTGGGCGAGCACACCCCGGAAGAACTACTGCTCTGCGCCGCGCGCACTCTCCTGACCCATCCCCACCGCCGGCCAAGGGGCACGTGTGCCTCCGCCCCTTCTTGAGGAGCCATTGTGTCCACCCCGACCGACGAGCAGGTTCACGCCGCCGACGCCTTCCGCGCAGGACACCACCTCTCCCTGCAAGCGGGAGCCGGCACTGGCAAGACCACCACCCTCGAGATGCTCGCCGCCAGCACCAAACGACGCGGCCGCTACGTCGCCTTCAACAAGGACATCGCCTGCCACGCCGCTACGCGCTTCCCGCGCACGGTGACGTGCAGGACCGCCCATGCGACCGCGTACGCCGCCCTGGGCCACCGACCAGGGAGTGGCCCACTTCGAGCACGACCACTATCTGAAAATGTGGGCCCTGACTCAGCCGAAGATCGAAGCGGACTTCCTCTTCCTCGACGAAGCCCAGGACACCAACCCCGTCCTGGAACAGGTCTTCCATGCCCAGCGCGACCACGCTCAGCTCGTCATGGTGGGTGACTCCGCTCAGGCCATCTACGGCTGGCGTGGCGCCCGCGACGTGATGACTGCTTTCGATGACGCCACCGCGCTCACTCTCACCCGCTCCTTCCGCTTCGGCCCCCTCCTGGCCGAACAGGCCAACCGCTGGCTCGAGCTCGCCGAGGCGCCCATCCGGTTGACCGGAAGCGAGACGATGCCGACACAAGTCGGAGACATCGACACCCCGGATGCAGTGCTGTGTCGCACCAATATCGGTGCCATGGCCGAGGTCATGCGGCTCCTCGCCGAAGGCCGCCGCGTCGCCCTGGCCCGTGGCGGCCACACGCTCGCCGCATTGGCGTTGGCTGCGCGCGACCTCAAAGAAGGCCGCCGAACCAGCCATCCCGAACTCGTCCTTTTTGCCTCCTGGGGCGAAGTACAGGACTACGTGGCGTACGACCCCGCCGGCGGCGATCTCCAGCCCTTCGTCGACCTGGTCGACACGCACGGTCCCGAGGGGATCCTCGCCGCAGTCGATGGACTCACGGACGAGGAGCACGCCGACGTGACCGTATCCACGGCTCACAAAGCGAAAGGGCGCGAATGGTCCACCGTGAAGATCGGCGACGACTTCCCACCTCCCAAGGACACCGACCAACTCGACGCCCAGGGGAAGCCGGTCCCGGAACCAATCACCGACACCGACGCCCGCCTCGCCTACGTCGCCGTCACACGCGCACGCCACCGACTCGACCTCGGTGGTCTCTCCTGGATCAACGCCCATCCAGTGGGATAAGCACGCTCTTCATAATCGGCGAGCTTCAATAAGGATTGATCACTTCTGACCAGGAACTCTCCCGACGAGCGGTAGAATCGCGCCACTGACGTCCAGCAACTCCCGAAGCCGTTCGATCTCGTCATGCTGGGCAGCTAGTCGTGACAGAGCCAACTCGCGGAAGCTGTCGTGCTCGGTTTCCTTCGCCTCGCTGACGGCCAATCGCTCCTTCAATTTCGCGATCGACTCCTTCAAACGGGCGATCTGCGCGTCCCTCGGGTCGGGGATCGCCCCGCTTTCACGTATGGCCGCCAACCTGCGCTCAAACTCATTGCGCAGATGCTCGTACGGGCGACCGCTGTAGAACGCGGCCCGCGCCACTTGAGCCTCGGCCGCCAGAGTCTGTACGTCACACCTGCCACCGGCTGGAATCTCGCCTCGCAGCAGGCGATCCATTGCGGCGCGGATTCGGTCCTCGTTCTGCCGTCTCTGCTCGGCTGTGATCCTCACGTATCCGCTCCTGCGGCGTCGATCTCTGCCAAGACCCGCTGAGTCCGCTCCAGTTCGGCCTGCTGGCGCGGGCCCTCCAGCTTGCGCGTAACACCGAGCTGCCCGAGGAACACCTTCTGCCTACGTTCATGTTCGGCCCATACAGGGCGATGTCGCTGGTGATGGGTCGCCTGCGGGCAGCGGGCCGAGTCACACATCCCGATCAGGGGCTGATCCGCGTCCGTAGAGTCGGCCAGGATCAGACAGAGCGCCCGGGAAGGATCGGCGAACCAACAGTAGTTCGCCAACCCAATGTGGAGGATGTTCGCGCGTTTGCGCATCAGCCCCAAGATCTCTGTGTCGTTCATGAGCACATTCGTCTCATCCGCCGCATGCTCCTTCACAAGCTCGTCGATGTACTCGAAGAACGTCACAAGTTCGGTCGCGCCCCGTCCGGCGGGCATGATTCCGTCCTGGAAGTTCTCGAACTCCTCCACGAGGATCTCCACGTTGCGGGTCTCCTCCAAGCTCTGAACCTCAGCAAGGAACTTGCCCTGGGCGCCACCCGGGCGGCGTGTGTAACCCTCGGTCGTGGTCGCATGCAGATGTTTCAGTGCAAACTTCGTCGCCATCAGCCCGTGCGGCCGGTATGCCATCTCCACAGCGAGCGTCCGCCGCAGCATCCTCAACGTGACCGCGCCGTCCGGGATTGGATCAAGCCCGAGACGACGTCCAGCGTGCCCGTTGACCCAGGCGCGAAACTGATTGGACCACGAGTCAAAGGCGAATCGCCCGAAGATTCGGCCGGCCCGCTCACGGCTGGGAGTCACAGCTGCTGCAGTCCTCATGGCGTCCCACACCTCCTTCACCACGACCCACTCGTCGCGAACTCCGCCCAACTTCTGCCCCTTGATCAGCTTCCCCTGGACGCGATAGCGAAAAAGTCCCGGAGCACGCTCTTCAGGCGGCAAACAGCAATCACTTTCGAATTCCATCAACTCACACGACCGCATACCAGCAACAGCAGCCACCACGATCACCGCTGCCGCCCAAACCAGCATGGACATCTGGAGAGCGACGTCCCGGGGGGATACCGGATCTGTCCAAGGAACCTCGCCCTCTCCGTCTGCCCGTCTGATGAGCTCCGCGTCCCGCCCGTAGGGGTACTCGATTCCTACTTGAGCTACGGCTTTCTCGAAGAGCGGCCGCAACTCCTCGATCCAGGGGCGACGGAACTGCCGAAAACCCGCCTCCCTCGCCAGATGCGACAACGACAGCAACAGCAACGGATCCTCTGCTGACCAGCCATCATTGAGCCGTTCGACGACCTTTGCGACGTAGATCTGAGGGAGCGGCCTCCCGGACCGGACGTACCGCTGGAGAAGCTGTTGGAACTCCCGGATCGGCGGCCTTCTCGGGTACCGATTCCCAGAGGCCGGTGCCTCATCGGGTACCTGCTTGCGCAGCTCGATGATCCGCGGCGCGATGTGCTCCGTCACGTACAGGGCAGCGGCCAGCAATGGGCGTAGCAGTTCGTCTTCCACCTCGGGAGTACGGTTCGCCGTCCACACATCCGAGGTTCCGTCAACAGTGCCCGGATGCCTGCCCTTCCAAGGGAGGTAGCCTTCCGCATAGGAATCATCCGGGAACAGACCGCCATAAAATGCCAGTTCGATGACTGGTCTGGTTGCAGCACGCACCTCACCGTCTCCAGATGTACGCACCACGGCTCCACTGTTACGGTCTCGAACCTTGCGGGCCTCAATCAGATAGCCATCGCATTCTCGGTCGCCGACCTGGGCAAGACTGTGCACACCGTTGCGGCTGAGCCAATTCAGCCAGCCCGTCAGGCGTCCGAACTTGGCAGAGCAGGTGCGGATGCTCCGTGCTGTGCGGTACGCAAGCGGCAGATGGGCAACTGCCGGATGGGCGGGCGCCATCAATGCGAAGCTGTACTCCTTCGCTACCAAACGCCATACGGGGTTCTCCACGTTACGGAAGTTAAAGCGTAATTCGGATACTCCCCATTGGGCTGGCAATCCCACGACATCAGCGAAATCCCACATGTCGTCGTCAAAGCAAGGTCCGGGTACACCAGCAGGCATGAGCAGATCGGCCTCCGCGCACACCCAAAGACCCGCGAAAATCGACTGCCGTACAGCGACGGTCTCGATTTCATGCTTCATGCTGTTGTCTCCTCAGGACGCAGAGGCAGCGCGCTCGGCTCCGTCTCCAGGCACCGACGGGCGCGATCAATGACACCGTCTTCAAACCTGCGAATCACCTCGTCGACCCTGGACGAGTAGTAGCCGAAATGCCGCATGAACTCACCTGACGGCATCTGTCGCCATTGCTCAGTGAAGAATCCCTTGAGCCGCAGAAGGTTTACCGCATGGCGGGGCGCAAAGACAGCCAGCGGGCAGGCCAGACACACCCACGGACGTGCCGGGCACGGTTTACCTTTCGGCCCGAACACACCAGCAAAGATGTCCACACAGGAGGCAGCGAACACGTCGCGCTCCGCGCCTGTCAGTTCAGCAATCACGGTCTCATCCAGTTGCAGTTCTGCCACAACTCTCGGCAGTTGCTGTGCAGCTTCCGCTGCGTCCTGCGCAGTCACCACCCTCAGCGGCGTCCGGGCCCGCTTCAACATGTCGCCTTGGCCGTCCTCGATCACGGAGTCCAGCAAGTCGCGCTGTTTGGGAGTCGGCTTGCCCACGTACCGCTCCGCCTCCGTCTGAGACGAATGGTTGGGGTCGATGGTTGCCCTTTCGCTGCCGTGCCAGTGGCTACGGTCCCGTAGCGCTTCGAACGTCGTGCGCACTCGCGGCGCGGACACTCGTACCGGCAGTCGCAGACCCTGGAGCCGCAGATACTCTCCGTTGCTTATGGGTCTCGAAACGATCAGGCCAGGTGCACCTCGTCTACATCGGATCCACAAAGCTCCGCGTGTTTCGGGGCTAGCGAAGTTCCGCAGGAACTCAGAGTGCTTCAGCCACTGCTGGAGGATGGCTACGGCCGACTTGGGCAGGTTGTTGCTCTCGCGCGAGGTGCGCCCCTTGAAGTAGTTGAGCAGAACAGTTTTGTCTCCCGCCCAATCGATGTCCCCAAGCCCCAAGTCTTCGATGCCGTCTGGAACGATTCCACTACGCGCAGCGAACAAGGTCCGGTAGGCGAAAGCTGTCTCTACAGATGGGAACAACCGCACACTTGTTGGTCCGACTTGCAGGGCCGATTGCCTCACCGAGTTCCTGATCCCGAAATACATAGAGATCTCACCGGTGGTAGCTGGACCATTTCGCGCCAGGAATCGCAATACTCCTGCCGGCGTTGGCTCCAGCAGGGCGGATTCGTCGACCGCCTCCAACTCCTTCAGGGCAGCCTGATGGTCGGCATAGGCGGCATTGACGATCTCCTGGCATCTTTCCTGCAAGGCTGTCCATTCGTCCTCCGTATACGGCGCGAGCGGCTCCGACCGGCGCGCACGATTGAACTTTCTTCCCTCCGTGAACCGTTTCGCCTCGCTTCGCAGCCCAGCCCCACTTTCCTCCAACCCGAGAAGCATGGCCCTCGTATGCCGCTCGGCTCGATTGGAATGTGAGAGCCAGAACTCGGAAAGCATCGCAACGGTCAAATCCCGCGCACCGCCTGGAGTCCGTCCATCAAACGCATCGACCATGAGCCTGATCGACAGAACGTAGTCCCGCACCAATCCCGCGGAATCGACCCGGCCATGCGGATGGACGAGGGAAACGAGCCCGGTCAAGAGGTCTTCGGCAAGAGCACCCTGGTAACCCTCCGCGAGTGTGAGAGTCAGTGATCTGGTGCGGCCCTTACTGAAGGTGCAGGTCACGCCCAGCGGGGATTTCACCAAACGTGCGGGCATCAACTGCCCTCCTCTTTGAACTCGGCTTCCACTTCAATTTCTGCCTTGGTTAGTTGAAGCGAACTTGCACGGGCTTCATATGAGGAGGCATATGCCTGCTTATAAATGCGCGACACATCAAGGCGCTTGACGTACATTTCCGTGGTCAGGACGCTGCTGTGGCCAAGAAGATCGCGCAGAATCAGCAACGGCTCATTGGCAGTCAGGAAGTGCAGCCACACCGCATCTGCGTCGCCCGAACCTAGTTGGGCGGCACTCGCGTAGTAGCCACGCGCAAGCTTTTCCAGGGTCCGCATGGCAAACGTGTGCCTGCACCGGTGCGGATACACGTGGGGAAACCGCGGGTCCCATCGTTTGGCGATTCGCTGAGAGGTTCGTTCGAAGACGGTGGACCAAGCGGTGAACGGGGCTCCGCGGCTTTTGAGCCAGAGCAGGCACGAACCACCTTCGGGGGCAACGAGTCTCATACGTTCAGCCGGCGTCAGCGCACCCCACAGGACGCGAGTGCCGTTCACCCGGCCACCGCGCACATCCGGCTCGGTCACGTACAAAGGCTCTCCCCACGACCGCGGGGGCGTCCACGTAGATCCGACTCCGGTCATCTGCCGGTCCAGGCGGACATGTCCGTGCACCCGCTCAAGGTCCTCGAAAGTGATCCAAGTCCGCCTGAACTTCCGCCCCTTCGCGAGTGGTGCCGGCACGGGGAACTCGATCGGCACCTCGGTCGGGCGCCTTGGTAGCGCAGGAAGTTCATACACCAGCAGCATGCTGAACTCCCTACGACGCATCCCCGTCCCCAAGGCCAACGCCCCACCCGCGCCATTCCTCGACAACTCCCGGCCGTGGAAGTTCATATCCGCAGCGCCATCGGGACCAAGTCCCCCCAGCCCCTTGAGGAAAAGATCCTCGAACTCCGGTTCCAGGTAGCGGACCGTCACATGAGGCTTCCCGACCCGCCTCGTGGCCAGGTTCGTCATCACCGTGGTTTTGGTACCACCAAACGCAGCCGTTGCCTGCTTGTAGGTGAACGGAACGGCACTGACTCCGGCTTCGGCGACCGCCCACTGGTAGAAACCGGACAGGATACTCACCTGCTGGTTCCAATAAGTCGCCTGCCAACGCTCGCCGATCGGGCCGGACTCATGAAAAGCGGCGTAAGTACTCAACGCGTCTTTCAATCGGACACGCGTGTCGAACAATTCGATTCCATGGACATGCAGGTGCTCGATCCAAGCCTTCACAGCTCGCCCGTATGCCCAC
Organism: Streptomyces sp. SA15; assembly: GCF_002291145.1. Taxonomy (GTDB): domain Bacteria; phylum Actinomycetota; class Actinomycetes; order Streptomycetales; family Streptomycetaceae; genus Streptomyces. The sequence goes on along the minus strand of NZ_NTGE01000058.1, from coordinate 66,437 downwards.
CAACTTCCAGCCGAGGCAACCTTGTTATTCGGCAAGTCCCTAAGCCATCGGTTCACCACCGTGGCCGGACGCCGCGAGACACCGTCGGCGAACAGTAGATCGTCGTCAACCAAGATCGGCATCCCGTCAGGGATCGCCGGAAGCCGTTGAACGTCCCACTGTTCCCACCCGGCCGCGTTGAACCTCTCAAGCAGCATGCGCCCCAGCGTACTTATGACACACGAGGAAATGCATAGAACAAGAGATTCGATGCCTCACTCGAGTGCCTGTTCAGGTACTTATAGCGACACACAAAGTAAGCGGCGAAAACGCCCAGGACGTCCAGCTTGATGTTGCCCAGGTCCTCGATCTCCTCCTTTGCCGCCATGGCCATGGGGTAGTCGCCCTGCGGTGTGGGCTGCACCGGCAGCCGGTCCAGGAGGGTCGCGTCACTGATGACCACTCCGCAGGGGTGCATGGCCATGCCGTGGACCAGGGAGTCGAGGCCCTCCGCGAGTTCCCACAGCGGCCCGTACCGGTGCGCCTCGGCCGCCAGCTGCCGCAGTTCGGGCAGTTCGACGAGGGCGCCGGTGATGTCGGCGGCTCGCAGATGCGGGAAGCTCTTGGCGATCCGGTCGACGTCCGCGGGCGCGATTCCGAGGGCGAGGCCGGTGTCCCGCAGGGCCCGGCGAGCCCGGTAGGTCTCGGGCATGGCGGTGACCGCCACCCGTTCCTTGCCGAACCGGTCGAAGATCGTGTCGTAGCACTCCAGCCGTCGGGCGGATTCCACGTCGATGTCGATGTCGGGCAGCGACCTGCGGCGCACACTCAGGAAACGTTCGAACAGCAGGCGGTGGTCGAGCGGGTTGGCCGTGGCGATGCCCAGCGCGTGGCAGACCATCGAACCGGCACCCGAGCCACGGGCCGCGACCCTGATGCCCTTCTCCCGGATGTCGGCCACGACCTGCCCGACGGCGAGGAAGTACGAGTCGTAGTCCAGCTGGGAGATCACGGCGAGTTCCTGGTCCAGCCGGTCGAGTGCCACCCGGTCGCGGTCCAGGCCCCGTCGGGCCATGCCGGCCTCGCACTGCCGGCGCAGCAGCCGTGCCGCTCCCCCGGCTCCGGGCTCGGCGCCGAAGAGCGCGGGTTCCGGGAAGTGCCGCGTGCCCAGCCCCAGATCCGCTCCGGGGTCGACGGCGCACGTGGCTGCCGTGGCAGCGGTGTCCGCCACCAGGCGGCGCGCCCGGCGGGCATCCGCTCCGGCGCATTCGGCGACCAGCTGCGCGACGGCTGTCATCGCCCTTTCGTCCTTGAGCCAGCGTTGCCCGCTGTCCAGGCGGCGTCGGTCGATGGGCCGCAGCAGCCGGGCGGCGTCCAGGACGTCGGCGAGGCGGTGCTGGTCCGGGTCGGCGTAGCGGACGGCGTTGGAGAGCACCGCGTTGGTGTGGGTGCGGTCGGCCAGCGCCAGGGTGCGGGCAGCGAGCCGGAGCGATCCAGGTCCGGTGCTGAAACGTTTATGCACTACGGCTTCCAGCTTGATCCCACTCCCGAAGATCTCCCGCCACGGTGCCAGCAACTTCATCGCGACGTCTTCACGCCCGGCCGCCAAGGCCCGCACCGGCTCCGAGAGCGGCCCGAGCAGCACGGTCAGGCCGGGGCCGCCGTACTCGCGCAGCGCTTCCCACGGCACCACCACCGGTGCCGCGCCGGACGCGGTGCCGACGTGTGCGGCCGAGGTGATGCGGCACAGCCGCGCCCATCCGGCCCGGTCCTGCGCCAGCAGCACGAACCGCAGGGGCGGCTCGAGGATGTGCGCGCCACCGCGTGCCGGGGTGCGGCGCCGCTGGGCGGGCGGCGGGGGCGCAAGGGCCTCCACCGCCAGGTCGACACCGAAGATCGGCCGAACCCCGGTTCCCGCACAGGCCTGCGCGAACCGGACGACACCGGTGACCGTGTCCCGGTCGGTGAGCGCGAGCGCCGTCACGCCCCGCTCGGCCGCCCGCAGGGCGAGATGCTCGGGATGGGCGGCGCCGTAGCGCTCGGAGTAACCGGACGCGACGTGCAGATGGGCGAAGCCCGCCATGCCGCACCTCCATCACTCCACCCCTTTTCGGACATATACCCAGTATGTCCGCCGTACGCTCGTTCGATTACTCTAACCCCATCAGCCCCGGTCAGCGACCAAATTCGAACACATCAACGATTACTGAAGGGGGAAGCAGTGGCCGAAAAGGCGCCACTCCGTCACCTCTCCAGCCAGACGGCGCAGTTGGAGGAAATCGCCCCATCAGCGCGCACCATGCCGCCGCAAATTCAGATCCGTGGCAGACCGACAGGCAACGGTTTGCGCCAAGGACGACACCCTCCGTAACGGAACGGAGCGTCGGGCACCGCTGCGCGGGAAGGTCCGTGAACACGAGGGCCGCCAGGCCGAGCCCACGGCGGGGATCATCGACGCGCGGTCGGTACGGGCCGCCGCGACGGTGCCGGCCGCCTCACGCGGCTACGACGGCGGGACGAAGGTGCCGGGCCGCAAAAGGCACATCGTGACCGACACGCTCGGCCTGCTCCTTGCCGTCGCGGTCACCGCCGCGAACATCGGCGACCGGGACGCCGCGGCCGACGGGCCGCGAGCGTCGACCCCGGCGTCCCGTGCGGGGGCCTGCTGACCCGGCTGCGCCTTCTCGAATATACGTGCGACATCCGTTCCGCCCCGCCCCACCTGCGCAAACACCCCACGACCCGGCCGCGAGGGCATGACGCAGCCCCCGGCGCCGACGCTGCCCGCCGGGGGCTCGGCGCACCGCCCACGACACGAAAGTCCCGCCCCTCAGTGCGGGGGGCGGGACTTCACGTGGCTTCAGCGAGCCGGAGAGGGCGTCAGCCGATCTCGGTACCGGTCGCGGACAGTGCCTCCGTCACCGGCTGGAAGAAGGTCTCGCCGCCCGAGGTGCAGTCGCCGCTGCCGCCGGAGGTGAGGCCGATCGCGTTGCTGCCCGAGAAGAGCGAGCCGCCGCTGTCGCCGGGCTCGGCGCAGACGTCGGTCTGGATCAGGCCGTTGACGATGTCGCCGCTGCCGTAGTTCACGGTGGCGTCCAGGCCGGTGACCGTGCCGTCGTGCACCTGGGTCGTGGAGCCGCTGCGGGTGACCTTCATGCCGACGGTGGCCTCGGCCGCGCCGGTGATCTCCTGGGCGGAGCCGTCGTAGAGGTTCACCTCGCTCGGGTGGTCGACCTCGGCGGTGTACTTGACGAGGCCGTAGTCGTCGTCCGGGAAGCTGGAGACCTCGTTGGTGCCGAGCTCGTTGCCGCTGGAGTCCTGCCAGGTGGAGATGGACTCGGTGCAGTGGCCGGCGGTCAGGAAGAACGGCTCGCCGCCCTTGACCACGTTGAAGCCGAGCGAGCAGCGGCCGCTGCCGTCGGTGATGGCGTCGCCGCCCGCGATGAAGGGCTTGAACTCCCCCTTCGTCCGCTGGAGTTCGGCCGTGGCGCCGAGCCCGTCGACGACCTTGGTCAGCTTGGCCCATTCGGCCTTGGAGACCGTACGGTCGGCGGTGACGACGACCTTGTTGGTCGTCGGGTCGGTCACCCAGGAGGTGCCCGGGATGGTCGCGTCCTGCTTCAGCGTGCTGCGGGCGCTCTTGAGCTCGGCGAGGGAGTTCTGGACGAGTCTGGCCTGCGCTCCGGCCGACTCGACGGTCTTCGCCGCGGCCTCGTCGAGCACGTTGACCACGAGGCTCTTGGTCTTCGCGTCGTAGAACGTGCCCGCCGCGTCGGTGCCGAGGTCCCTGTCGAGCGTCGAGGCCAGCTTTCCGGCCGCCAGGGCCGACAGCGTCTCGGGTGCGGAACTCTCCGGCGTCTCGCTGGCGTTCGCAGTCTGGAAGGTGACTCCCGCGGCGACCAGTGCGGCGATACCCGCACCTGCCACGGCCGCCCGCCGCTTGGGTATGCGTCGGTGCTTCAACTCGCGTCCTCCTGTGGGGGGTCGGCCCGGTCGGTTGTGGGGACCTCGCGGACCGAAAGGCTGGTTGACGAGCGCCCACTCTTCCGAACTCCACAGGGAGCACACAAGGTCGACTTCCGGACGCGCGTAGAGTGACGAACGCGCCCCCCTTCCCCTCGAGTTGCTTTGACTGTCCACGGTCAGGCCAGGCCGGTTCGCGCAGCAAACACTACGCGCGAGTAACCTTCACCAGCCCGTGAGGTCTAAGCCTGTCTGGAATTCGACTCTTGCGGATCGGGTTCCAGATGTGGTTCGGCAGGCGGAAGTTGCTCCTGCACCGGTTGCTACGGCACGGCAGGCATCTGCGGTGTCTGCTGCGGCACGGCCGGCATCTGCGATGTCTGCTGCTGCGCGGGCGTCTGCGCTGTCTGCTGCTGCGCGGGCATCTGCGGCACCTGCTGCTGCGCCTTCTCCAGGAAGCGCAGCAGCTCCACCGGGAACGGCAGCACCAGCGTCGAGTTCTTCTCGGCGGCGACCGCCACCACCGTCTGCAGCAGCCGCAGTTGCAGCGCGGCCGGCTGGTCGGACATCTCCCGGGCGGCCTCGGAGAGCTTCTTCGACGCCTGGAGTTCGGCGTCCGCGTTGATGACCCGGGCCCGCCGGTCCCGGTCGGCCTCCGCCTGCCGGGCCATGGACCGCTTCATGGTCTCGGGCAGCGACACGTCCTTGATCTCGACCCGGTCGATGGTGACGCCCCACTCCACGGCCGGACTGTCGATCATCAACTCCAGTCCCTGGTTGAGCTTTTCGCGGTCGGACAGCAGATCGTCCAGATCGCTCTTGCCGATGATGGACCTGAGCGAGGTCTGCGCCATCTGGGCGACCGCGAACCGGTAGTCCTCCACCCGGACGACCGCCTCGGCCGGCGAGGTCACCTTGAAGTAGACGACGGCGTCCACCCGTACCGTGACGTTGTCCCGGGTGATGCCCTCCTGCGCGGGCACGGGCATCGTCACGATCTGCATGTTGACCTTCCGGAGCTTGTCGATGCCCGGAACGATCATCGTGAATCCTGGTCCGCGCACTTCGGACCGGAGCTTGCCGAGGCGGAACACCACGCCCCGTTCGTACTGTTTGACGACCCGCGCCGCCGCCATCACGTACACCGCTCCGGCGGACGCGAGCGTCACTCCCGCCGCCACCAGCTCCTCGACCATCACGGCCCCCAGGGTCCGACGTGACCGCCTGTACGTCGACGGTAACTCCGGGACCCGAACAAGGGCGAGCCCCCGCACGCCAGTTGGATGCGGGGGCTCTTCTGCTGCCGGCTGCAGAGCAGGCCGTACGGGTGCCGAGGTGCGGCCCGGCCTCAGTAGACGCTGACGCCGTAGGCGCTCAGAGCCTCCGTGACGGGCTGGAAGAAGGTCGTGCCACCGGAGGTGCAGTTGCCGCTGCCGCCGGAGGTCAGACCGTACGCGGTGCCGTTGCTGCCGTAGAGCGAGCCGCCGGAGTCGCCGGGCTCGGCGCAGACGTTGGTCTGGATCAGGCCGGAGACGATGTCGCCGCCACCGTAGTTGACGGTCGCATTGAGGGCGGTGACACGGCCGCTGTGCGTACCGGTGGTGGAGCCGTCGCGGATGACGGTGGTGCCCACGCTCGGCGTGGCGGCCCGGGTGATGTCCACCCCGTTCGCGGTGCCGGGCCTGCTGACGGACCCGGAGTACCGCACGATGCCGTAGTCGTTGCCCGGGAAGCTGGACCCGGCGGTCGAGCCGATGACCGTGGTACGGCCGGAGTTGGAGTACCACGTGCCCGCGCCGTCGGTGCAGTGACCGGCGGTCAGGAAGTACTGGGTGCCGCTGCTGTTCTGGACGTTGAAGCCGAGGGAGCAGCGCCAGCTACTCGCATAGATGGCGTCGCCGCCCTGGATCAGCTTGTTGAACTTGCCGGGGGTCCGCTTGATCGTGAGCGCGTCGGCGTTGGCGCCGGCCTGCTTCTTGATCTTCGCGATCTCGGCCTGGGAGACGGTGCTGTCGACGGTGACGAGCACCCGGTCGGTCTTGCTGTCGACGGCCCAGGCGGTGCCCGGGACGTCGGCCTTCAGTAAGGAGCCGCTCGCGCTCTTGAGCTGGGCGGCGCTGAAGGTGGAAGGGGTGTCTGCCGCGTTCGCGCTGGGGATCGCGATCGCGGCGGCGGCCGCGAGGCCGGTGGAAACGGCGATCAGCCGGGTCCGTCTCGCAATGCCGCTACGGGGGGTGGTGCGCTTGATCCTCACTTTTCGTTCCTCCACATGGGAAGTCGGGGGCCCTCGTGGGGTTCGGGCCCGTGAGGCGCAGCCAGGGATCCGGCTGCCCGGATTCCGGAACATGCCGTGCCCCTGACAAGCGCTGTGGGGGAGTATTCGGCCGAACGGACGGTCGGCGCAAGAGCGCCTTTCGGCCGTCAACCTTTGAACGATCTTTGTGGTCTACGCGAGATGACCGCCTGTCAGAGCAGGTTCCGCTCCCCCGCCTCGACTGCGACGTCCAGGTTGTTGCCCGGTGGCGGGAAGGGGCAGATGAAGTGGTCGGCGAACGCGCAGGGCGGCAGCAGGGCGCGGTTGAAGTCGACCGTCGTACGGCCTTCGGCGTCGGGCGCGGCCGGCCGCAGGAACCGGAAGCGGTAACTGCTGCTCCCGCTCGTGGTATCGCCGAAAACCGCCCACAGCGAGCCGTCGCCCTGAACCGTCACCTGCAGGGTGAACTCCCGCCCGTCCAGGGTGAAGGCCAGCTCACCGCCGAGGCCGAGCCCGCGCGCCCGTCCGTCCGCGTTCTCGACGCGTACGGTGCGGTCCTCGCCGTACGGCGTGAAGCGCCCCGGCACGGACCAACGCGCAGCGTACGGCGTGGCCTCGATACCGCGGAACGCCCGGCGGGCAGCGGAGGCGGGGTCGACGTCGCGCACGCCCCACACGCCTTCGCGGACCAGCACGACCAGCCGGCGCCCGCCGTACGCCACCCGGGACGCGGCCGCCGGTCCGGCGTCGGCCGCGAGCCGCACCTCACCGCTGACAGGCCGCCCGTCCACGCTCAGACCGTCCCCGTCCCCGTCGCCGGCCCCGTCCCCGGCCGTGAGGACGACCGCGTTCCGCTCGACGGTCCAGGTCCCGGGGATGTCCGGAAGTCGCCCGTCCGGATAGTCCTCCAGCCAGTGTGTACCCGTCAGCGCGAGCGGCCCGTAGGGCGCCGACACCGTCTCGACCCGGTGCTCGTGCCACTGCTTCCACGCGTCGGCCGCGTCCGTCGTCATCTGATCAACCCTTCGACGCCGGGTCGGACAACCCGAAGGGTGAGCGCCGAGGCGCGCACCGGTATTCCGTATCGAGCCCGAACGCCGGGGTTTTCAGGCGGCCGCACGGCTGCTGAGCGCCCGTAGGAACAGCAGCGCCGCCCGTGCCGTGGCGTCGTTCTGCCGGAACGCCGGGCCGCCGGTGCGCGGCCGGGTGAACGCGCCGGAGCCCCGCGCGTCGGTGTGCGGCCCGAGCGCGAACCGCCGCAGGTGCGGTCGTCCGGTCCGGTCCAGGACACGCCCGTCGGCAGGATCAACGGACAGCAGCCCGTCGGGAGTTACGGCGGCCCCGTCGGCGTACAGCTCCCGCAGCAGCGGATCCCGGGCCCGCTCGACGGTGGGCTGCGGCAGCCGCGCCTCGACGAGCGCCCGGGCCTCGACGACCGACCCCGGCACGGTGGCGCTCCACGCCCGGAACACCCCGTCCTCGGCGGTGACGGTCATGTCGGCGCCCAAGAACTTCAGGACGCCCGCCCGGGACAGCGCGAGCATCTGCCGCAGCCGAGGGCCGGGCGGCCCGGAGGCCAGATAGCTGAAGAAGCCGTGCCACCAGGGTCCGACGTCACCGAGCCGGACCAACTGGCCGTAGACGGACAGCAGCCCGAGGAAGACGGCGAAGTCGGGGCTATGTGCCGGATCGTGGCGTCGCGTCAAGTCGGCAAGGATGTGATCGCGCATTCCCTTCTGAAGCTCCTCGTACGAGCCGTACCGCACCCCCTCCAACGGACGGTCGAGCGCGGCGAGGTCGAGCCGGTCGGCGGGATCCGGCACGGCGGACGCGGCGAGAGCCGCACGCTCGGCCGGGTCGTCGCAGGCCGCGTACTTCTCCTCGAAGGCGCTCCAGGCGACGGCGGTCCGCTCGGGGTGCGCCGAGAACAGCCGGTGGTAGTGGGCGAAGCCCAACTCCTTCTCGATCAGCGGCCACACATCCCGCCGGAAGTCGAAGCCTCCCGGGCGGGCGAGCAGCGCGTCGACCTCCGCGGGCCCGAAGAACCTGGGCAGCGGCGGCCGTTCACCGCTCCAGTCGTAGCCGATCTTCGAGTGGTACGGCACTCCGCGCCGCGAGCCGACGTACAGGACGGGCTCCCGCCCCGACGGGACGTACGTGTCCCCGGCGTACCGGCCGCCGCGGCCCTCCGTCAGCAGCACCATCAGGTCGACGAAGGCGAGCCCGAAGCCCCGGACGAGGACGGGGGCGCCGGGGGCGAGCGGGGACAGGTCGCTGTCGGCGGTGAAGTCCGGCGGCAGGTGGACGAGTCCGTGCTCGCGCGCGTACGCGGCCAACTCGCGTTGTTCGTCGTCCAGTTCGGCGTCCAGGTGGCCGAGAGCGAGGACGACCAGGTCGGCGAGGAGCGGACGCGGGCGGCCCTCCAGCCACACCTGCTGGCGGCCCTCGCGCGGCCCGCCGACGCGCAGGGCACGCCGCGGATGGTGGTGGACGGTCACGCCCGGCGGCAGGGCGGCCACCGCCCGCTCGTACACCCAGCGCAGGTACTCGCCCTGGATCCGCCGGTCGGTGAAGGTGCGGCCGTCGATGCCTGCCCATTCGTGCAGGGTGGGCCCCTCGCGCACGGGCCCGGCCATGTCGACGGTCTCGTCGGTGAACATGGTGACGTCCTCGGCGTGCGAGTTCATCCACAGCAGCGGCGACTGGGCCGCGCGCCAGAGGCGTCCGGCGCCCGGCGGATGAGGGTCGACGAGATGGATGTCGAGACCCGAACCGGCGTACAGCTCGGGCGTGTTGGCGGCGATCCGCTCGATCAGACCGGTCCCCCGCGGCCCGGCCCCGACGATCACGAGAGAGGGCCTCGGCGCGGCGAGGGCTTGGGCGAGGGTGTCGGAGGACATGCGAAGGCTCCGTGACGTCGAGTCGGTGGAACTCGGTGGGTGCCTTCACACGGACGCGCCGCGGAACGCGGCGCGGAACGCGGCGCCACGCGGCCGAGCCCCTCAGCAGGGCCGCTCCTCGAGAGTACGGGTCCTTTTCCCTTCACTGTCAAGGCTGTCCGGACTGTGAGCCGTGCCTCTTGTCGTCCGTCTCGAGTCGGTTGACGCGGAACCGGATGCCTGTTCCACTTGGGCCCATGCATCGGCAGCAGTGGCTGGTCACGCGCTCCCACATCGACTTCGGTCGAGTGTGGTCCTCGTCCTGTTGAGCTGATCCCCTGCGCGCCCCGATCCCCTGATCCGGCGGGGCGCTTCTCGCGTCTCCTTCCCCTTCGCCTTCGCACGGGCGGCCTTCACACGGGCGGCCCTCGCACGGGCGGCCTTCACACGCGCGCCCTCCCCTCAGCAGTTGCACCCGCAGTCACAGCCGTCGCAACCGCAGTCGCACACGTCGTCACCACAGCAGTTCCCGCAGCACTCACAGCAGTTGCAGCAGTCGCCGCAGCCGCTGCAGTCGGCGTGGGGGCACAGTCCTTCCCTGCGCTCCCGGCTCCAGAGGTCCTCGTACGCGCCGCAGCACATCTGGCACGTACAGGCGAGCCCCGCCCAGACGAGGCACCCCGCGAGCAGCCCACGCCGGTCGCGGCGCGGCGGCTCCGGAGGCAGCGGCGGCCCGCCGGGGCCGCCGGGAGGGGCGTACGGCCCGGACGGCGCGGGCCCGTGCGCGCAGGAGACGGTGCCGAAGGCCCGGTCCACGGAGGTGCGCAGTTCGTGCACGAGCAGCCGGTGCGCGAGCCGTCCGTCCGTGAGGTCCGCCTCCCGCAGCGCGAGCCGTATCCCGTGCACGGCGTCGTCGGCGAGCCGCCGGGCCTCCGCCAGGGACGTCCCCGTCGCGGATGGGGGTCCCCCCGCTCGAGCGAAGCCGAGAGTAGGGGAGGGCTCCAGGCACCCGACGCGGCGTCGGCTTCCCTGTCCTCGACGGCGTCCAGGACGTGGGCGAGCCGTCCGAAGAGGCGGCCGGCCTCGGCGAGCGGCTCGGCGTTGCCGGGGCGTCCGGCCAGGATCGCGGTGTGCGCGAAGGCCGCGGCGGTCGCGGTCTCGGTCGGCTCGGTGACGGTCAGCAGGGGCGTGCCGGGCCCGGCCAGCGCCTCGATGCCGATCTGCCGGTCCACGGCGTCGACGAGTACGGCGGTGTCGAAGCCCACGTCGGATCCGGTACGGGCCCCGGCCGCACCCCAGCCGGCGGCGACCCGGCGCGCGGCGAGCGCCACCGGCCGTCGGGCCAGCAACCCGTCCCCGTCGGCGACATGGTCGCGGACCTTGGCCGAGGCGAGCACCAGCGAGACGGCGGCCGCCAGGCGCGCCCCCTCACCGTGTGCGACGGACGCGGTGCGCATTCCGCGCAGCGGGCACGGTCCCGCCGTACGCCTGCCGCCACCGCCACGCTCGGCCTGAGCCTCCGTCAAAACCGATATCAGCAACCCGTCGTAGTTCGTCACCACCCGCGCGAACTGACCGTGGTCCTTACGCAGTGCGAGACACAGCCCGCACAAATGGGCCATCCACTGCGTCTTGAGGCTCTCTCCCAGCCGGTGACGGCACGGCCTGACGATTCCGAACACGACGATCCCCCGTGGTGCGCACGGCGCTGAACCGCGGTGAGCTGCGGTGATGAGCCGCGCTGATCTGCGGCATCGTAGCGACCGCCTCGTTCACCCGTACGCACCGCCCATCACCCGTACGCCGTGAAGAATCATATTTCACTCACAGTCAGCAGCCGTTTGCGACAGGACCCTTGGGACACATGGACTCTCGACGAATTGGCTGTGCACCAGTACCGTCACAAACTCCCCGCGCGGCGTCTATCCACTTGGCGCGCCGTCCGCATCATGGATGACCATAGGGGTGCGGAAAGCAAGAATGACCGCTGTGAGAGGAGGCGTCCATGGGATCGGTGCGCAAGGCGAGTGCCTGGCTGGGCCTCGTTGACGACAACGATGACGAGCGTTACTACGACGACGACTACTCCGAAGGGACCGAGCCCGGGGATGCCTGGGTCACCGACCCGCGGGTCAAGGTGGCTTCGGACGTGGCCGAGGAGAAGGGCCGCCGGATCGGCACGGTCACCCCGGACAGTTTCCGGGACGCCCGCGCCATCGGCGAACTGTTCCGCGAAGGCGTTCCGGTCATCGTGAACCTCACCGCCATGGAGGCCGCCGACGCCAAGCGTGTCGTCGACTTCGCGGCGGGGCTGATTTTCGGCCTGCGGGGTTCCATCGACCGCGTGTCCAACCGCGTGTTCCTGCTGACCCCCGCCGACACGGAAATCGTCAGCGGGGATCCGGCCGCGCACCGGACGGACGGATTCTTCAACCAGAGCTGAGGCAGGGCCGCTCACCGGCCCTGCCCCGCGCAGGGTTCACCGGATCATCACCGGAACGCGTCGAATCCGGTGAGCGCCTTGCCCAGCATGAGCTGGTGCCTGTCCGACCGCGTCAAGCCGAGACGCGGGACTCGGCGACTTCCCTCGGCGAAGGCAGCTCCACCGCCTCCTCCACCGCCTCGTTCTCAGCCTCGTTCTCAGCCTCACCGCACTGCATGGCCCGCGGCAGCCGCAGCGCCATCACCGCTCCCAGCAGCAACAGCCCCGCGCTCACCAGCAGCGTCACATGCAGCCCGTGCACGAAGCAGTCCCGCGCGGTCCGACGCAGGGCCGCGCCCGCCTCGCCCCCGAGCCGCCCGGCCACCTCGTACGCCTCCCCCAGCGAATGGCCCGCCGCGGCCGACGCAGCCGCCGGTACCCCGGGCACGGACGAGAGCCCAGGCGCGTACGCCGCGTTCATCACACTGCCGAGCAGTGCGATCCCGATCCCGGCGCCCAGCTGGTACGACGTCTCGCCGATCGCCGCCGCCCCACCCGCCTGCTCCGGCGGAGCCTCGCTCAGCATCGACTCGTACGCCCCGAACAGCGTCGTCTCCAGCCCGAACCCCAGCAGCACGAACCCGAACAGCATCAGCGCGGTGTTGTCCTCCCCGCCCAGCGCGGTCAGCAGGACCACCGCCACGGCCGTGAGACAGAACCCGAGGCTCACCATCCGCCGCGGCCCGAACCGCCGCAGCATCCGCGCGCCCGCCAGCCCCGCCGCCATCGCGGCGACCGTCAGCGGCAGCAGCCGTAGCCCCGTCTCCAGTGGAGACAGTCCCAGCACCAGCTGCAGATACTGCGCCGCTATCAGCTCGAGACCCACCAGCGCGAGCATCGCCAGCACGATGCACCCCACCGACGTACTGAACGCCGGCCGCGCGAACATCCGCAGGTCCACCAGGGGATGCGCCCGGCGCCGCTGACGCCGTACGAAGAGAGTGATCAGCACCGCGCCCGTGACCAGCGGCACCACCGTGAACGGGCCCAGTTCCCCGCCTCCGAGCCGCTTCACGCCCAGCACGATCCCGAACAGCCCGGCCGCCGCCATCAGCGCACCGATCACGTCCCAGGGACCGTCGCCGTCGCCCTTCGACTCGGGCAGCAGCAGCCGCCCCACCGGCAGGCTGACCAGCATCAACGGGATGTTGATGAGGAAGACCGATCCCCACCAGAAGTGTTCGAGGAGGAAGCCGCCGAGCAGCGGTCCCACCGCCGCGCCCACCGCGGCCACCGCACTCCAGATCCCTATCGCCAGCGCCCGCTCCCGCCGGTCGGGAAAGACCTGGCGCAGGATCGACAGCGTCGCGGGCATGATCATCGCGCCGCCGACGCCGAGCAGCGCTCTCGCCATGATCAAAACCTGGGCGCTGTCGGCGCAGGCGGCCATGGCGGAGGCGACGCCGAAGAGGCCGTAACCGAGAAGGAGGACTCTTCTGCGGCCCACACGGTCGCCGAGCGTGCCGAAGAGGATCAGCAGCGAGGCGCAGACGAGCGGATAGATGTCGACGATCCAGAGCAGTTCTATCCCGCCGGGCTTGAGGTCCTCGGTGACGGCGGGCACCGCCACGTGCAGCACGGTCGCGTCGAGGGCGACGAGGAGCAGGCTGACGCAGAGGACGACGAGGACGACCCAGCGGTTGGCACCGGCCCCGGCCGCCCGACGGCGCAGCCCCATGGCGGCCGTGGTCGTCCCGGACATGTACGTACCTCCCAGATGTTCCCTCGCGTTCGGCGGGCTCACGGGGTGGGGACTCCCCGTGACTCGGCCGGAGAGGAGCGGTGGTCTCCGGCCCGCGCAACGAAGGGCGAGTGACACGTCAGCGTACGCGAGTCCGTGGCAGGACCAAGTGGCGGACCTCTCAGACCTGTGCGGAACGTGTGTGGCGTACGCCACTCCCCTCCTCCGCGAGCACGCCCCGGCGGGCCACCCGGTTGCGTGCGGGGTCGATAATCGGGCCCGTGACCGATCTTGAAACGCGCGCGGCTCCGCCCGGCGCCCGAGCCGCCCTGCGCCGGGCGGCCCCGGCCCTCCTCGGGTACGCGGCCGTACGCGCTCTGGGCCTGCTCGCGCTGGCCCTGTGGAGCGCGGCGCGCGACAAGAGCGCGTACACACTGCTGACCGCCCGCTGGGACGCGCTGTGGTACACACGGGTCGCCGAGCTGGGGTACGGCTACGAGGTGCGCCTGCCGAACGGCGACGTGCACTCCAATCTCGCCTTCTTCCCGCTGCTGCCCTGGCTGGAGCGGCTGCTGGCCGCGGTGACCCCGCTGTCGTACGCCGACGCGGGCTTCGTCGTCGCCCTGCTCGCCTCGCTCGCCGCGGCCTGGGGGATCTTCGCGGTGGCGGATCATGTGTACGGCCGCCGGGTCGGGGTCTGCGCGGCTGTGCTGTGGGCCGTGCTGCCCGTCGGGATCGTGCAGTCGATGGCGTACAGCGAGTCGCTGTTCACTGCGCTGGCCGCCTGGTCGCTGTACGCGGTCCTGACCGGCCGCTGGGTGACGGCGGGCGCCCTGGCCTGTCTGGCGGGCCTGACCCGCCCGGTGGGCCTCGCCGTCGTGGCGGCGGTGTGGGCGGCGGCGATCGCCGCGTTCGTACGGGACCGCGGCACATCCGGTGTCGCCGGGCGTCGCGCCCTCGGCATGCTGCTCGCTCCCCTCGGCGCCGCCGCCTACGTCCTGTGGGTCGGTCACCGCACCGGCAAGGGTCCGCTCGGGTATCTCGACGTCCAGGCCGGCTGGCGCAACGGCTTCGACGGCGGCTACGCCTTCGCCCGCTTCGTCACCGACAAGTTCACGTCGCTTCCGTCGGCCCTCGCGGGCGTGGGGCTGATCGTCGGCGTCGGGCTGGTCGTCTGGCTGTATGTCGTCTGCGTACGGCAGCGCCAGCCGCTCCCGCTGCTGGTGTACGCCGGTGTCGTCACCGCGCTCGCCCTGTGCGCGTCGAGCTACTTCGGCTCGAAACCGCGCCTGCTGATGCCCGCCTTCCCCCTGCTGCTGCCCCTCGCGCTCGCCCTGGCCCGGCTGCGTACGCCCAGGTCGGCGCTGGTTCTGGGCACCGTCGCGGCGGCCTGTGCGACATATGGGGCGTTCTGGCTGAACGGCTCCGGTCCACCATGATCGACTACTGAGCGTCGATGAGCACTCGGATAATTCCAGCCCATGATTCGGTGAACGAATTCATAAGCAACAATAAACCGCCACCCGGAATGATCAAAAGAATTGAAGGGCGGGGGCGCCCACCTTTGCGGATTCCTCGGAAATAAACCTCCTCCTGAGAGGAATCCCACATCACATCGTCATCACAAAGCCGTGGATTCGCAGGGCAACTGAGCTCACTCGCTGTAACGTCGATTAGGTGCGTACCGAACGAACTCTCACCCGTCTGGACCGGGTGTTCGCCAGGCTCGACCGTGAGCCGGAACGACCGGCCCACATCGATGTGCCGAAGATGAGTAGGCACCGGGTCGCGCTGTTCGCCGGAACTCTCGCCTTCTATGTGGCGATCGTGTGGCTCGTGGTGATCACCTCGTGGCTGGTCCGCCTCGACTGGCAGGTCATGTTCTTCCGGCCGTACCAGCAGTGGGCGGGCATCCACTGGTTCGTCGACTACTACGTGGTGCTCGGCCAGCGTGGCCCCACCGCCGTGATGGTCTGCGCCTGGCTGGGCTGGCGTTCCTGGCGGCAGCACACGCTGCGCCCGCTGCTGACCTTGGCCACGTCGCTGCTGCTGCTGAACATCACGGTCGGCGCCGCCAAGATCGGCATGGGCCGGCTCGGACCGCACTACGCGACGACCATCGGCGCGAACGAGATGGGCCTGGGCGGCGATATATTTCCCAGCGGCCACACCGCCAACGCCGTGGTGACCTGGGGCATCCTGGCGTATCTGGCCTCTACCCCGGCAGCGCGCCGCTGGCTGTCCGCCCTGTCGGCGGTGGTCTCGCTCGGCGTCGGAATGGCCACGGTCTACCTCGGTACGCACTGGCTCAGCGACGTCCTCCTCGGCTGGGCCGCGGGACTGCTGATCCTGCTGGCGCTGCCGTGGTTCGAGCCGCTGATGGCCCGCGCCGAGGCCGGGATCTTCGACTTGCGCGACCGCTGGCGCGCCCGCCGCGGCAGCGCGGCGCCGGCACCGCTGTCGCCCGTCGAGGCTCCCGTGCTGCTCAAGCCGTATGCGGCCGGGCAGAACGAGACCGCGGCGCGTTCGGCCCGGGCGCCGGTCTACCTGGGCCCGGGCCCGCACACGGCCCGCTCGGAGCGCACACCGATCACCCCGGTCGGCACCCGCCGCCCACAGCAGTCGGACCGCGTCGTGCGCGGTAGTACGCCCTCGCCCGCCCGCCCCTTTACAGGCGGCTGACACGAGCCAGCGGGGGCCGGTACGCACACCTCACCCCGCAGCACGGCGGCCCCGGCTCCTCGAAGGAGCCGGGGCCGCCGTCGTCACGCCTCAGCCCTTCCAGGCCCGGACCACGCGGCCGTCCTTCACCTCGAAGTTCAACCGTCCTACGCGGTACTCCATCGTGATGATCGCCCCCGGCGGCAACGAGCGCACCGTCGACCACCCCCGCTCGCGCGCGAGCCGCTCGGCGCTGTCGGCATCGAGGCCCAGATAGGTGTCCGGACTGTCGTCCGGTTCGGCGGAAGGAGACGGAATGGGTGCCATACGGCAACGCTAGGCCCTGTCCGGCGGCCGGGGAAGTCCGGGCCCGCATCCCGGTCACGCGTCCCTCTCCGGTCACGCTTCTGTCACAGAATCACGACACGCGTTTCCGTCGAACTCCGTCACACGTATGGGCGGTTCCCTACTGGTTCCCTACGCCTTCCGCAGGGTAATCGAACGCAATTCCCGCGTGTCTCCACGGCTGCGGGAAATGCCCGGCGGAAAGTTCCTGGAGAACCGCCCCCGGCCCCCCTTTTTCCCGCTGATTACGGGCGGCCCGGCGGGAGCCGAGGCCGCATAGGAAATGCATGGTTCCGGCACAGAACCCCCCGTACGCCCTGTCGGAGCACGCGACGGCGCGAGCATCATGGCGTGAGCTCGCGGCCACGCGTGGCGCGGGCTTCAGCGGGCCCGGGGCGCGACGAGCGAAGGGGCGAGCGAGCGATGGGGACGCAGACCGTGCGGGCGACGGCAGGACCCGAGCCGACCACACCTCTCGGGCGGGTGATCGTCGACTGGCTGACCACCACCGACCACAAGAAGATCGGCCACCTCTACCTGATCACGTCGTTCGCGTTCTTCCTGATCGCCGGTTTCATGGCGCTGATGATCCGGGCCGAGCTGGCCCGGCCCGGGCTGCAGCTCGTGGACAACCATCAGTTCAACCAGCTGTTCACGATGCACGGCACGATCATGCTGCTGCTGTTCGCGACGCCGACCTTCGCGGGCTTCGCGAACGAGCTGATGCCGCTGCAGATCGGCGCGCCCGACGTCGCCTTCCCGCGGCTGAACATGCTGTCGTACTGGCTGTTCCTGTTCGGCGGCCTGATCGTGCTCGGCTCGCAGCTGGTGCCCACGGGGCCGGCCGCCTTCGGCTGGTTCGCCTACGCGCCGCTCAACAGCTCCGTGCACTCCCCCGGCGTCGGCCCCGACCTGTGGATCATGGGCCTGGCGCTGGCCGGCTTCGGCACGATCCTCGGCGCGGTCAACTTCATCACCACCATCGTCGGGATGCGCGCCCCCGGCATGACGATGTTCCGTCTGCCGATCTTCACCTGGAACACGCTGTTCACGTCGATCATGATCCTGATGGCGTTCCCGGTGCTCGCCGCGGCGCTGCTGTGCCTGGAGTCGGACCGGCGGTTCGGCTCGCACATCTTCGACGCGGCCAACGGCGGGGCGATCCTGTGGCAGCACCTGTTCTGGTTCTTCGGGCATCCCGAGGTGTACATCATCGCGCTGCCGTTCTTCGGGATCATCACGGAGATCATCCCGGTGTTCAGCCGCAAGCCGATGTTCGGCTATCTGACGCTGGTCGCGGCGACGATGGCGATCACCGGTCTGTCGATGGTGGTGTGGGCGCACCACATGTTCGCCACGGGCGCGGTGCTGCTGCCGTTCTTCTCCTTCATGACGTTCCTGATCGCGGTGCCGACGGGCGTGAAGTTCTTCAACTGGATCGGCACCATGATCAAGGGCTCGCTGTCCTTCGAGACGCCGATGCTGTGGGCGACGGGCTTCCTGGTGACGTTCCTGCTCGGCGGGCTGACCGGGGTGATCCTGGCCTCGCCGCCGCTGGACTTCCACGTCACGGACACGTACTTCGTCGTCGCCCACTTCCACTACGTGGTCTTCGGCACCGTCGTCTTCGCGATCTTCGCCGGCTTCTACTTCTGGTGGCCGAAGTTCACCGGGAAGCTGCTCGACGAACGGCTCGGCAAGATCCAGTTCTGGACGCTGTTCGTCGGCTTCCACACCACGTTCCTGGTGCACCACTGGCTGGGCGCGGAGGGCATGCCGCGCCGCTACCCGGACTATCTCGCCGCGGACGGCTTCACCGCCCTGAACACGGTCTCCTCGATCGGCTCGTTCCTGCTCGGCATCTCGACGCTGCCGTTCCTGTACAACGTCTGGAAGACCACCAAGTACGGCGTGAAGGTCGAGGTCGACGACCCCTGGGGCTACGGCCGCTCCCTGGAGTGGGCGACCTCCTGTCCGCCGCCCCGGCACAACTTCACCGTGCTGCCGAGGATCCGCTCGGAGTCCCCGGCGTTCGATCTGCACTATCCGGAGTACGCGGCCGAGGCTCCTCAGCCCGAGCCAAAGAGCGAGCAAGCCGGTCCCGAGCCGTCCTGACGGCCTCGGTGAGCTCGGCCGGTTCCAGCACCTCGAACTCGAAGCCCAGCATCATCACATGGATCACCATCACGTCGAGGCTCGCGGCGCCGGTGCGCAGGATGCAGCTGTCGGCGGTTTCCGCTTCCAGCGTCCCGGCGGACGGCGAGATCCGCTCGGCGGCCTCCTCGACGGGCACGAGCAGCCGGATGACCGCGTGCGAGGCGTACGCGCGCGTGGAGACGCCTTTGGAGACGTACGCGGCGAGGTCGTCGGCGGGTGGCCTGCGCGGCTGGAAGCGCGGGCCGTGCGGCGGCCTGGGGGTGATGCGGTCGACGCGGAACGTGCGCCAGTCGTCGCGGTCGACGTCCCAGGCGACCAGATACCAGCGGTGCTCGGAGCACACCAGGCGGTGCGGTTCGACGGTACGGCGGGTGGGGGCGCCCTCGTGGTCGCGGTACTCGAAGCGCAGTCGTTCGGCGTCCCGGCAGAGGTTGGCCAGCTCGGTGAGGACGGCGGGGTCGACGGCGGAGGGCCTCGGGCCGCGCAGCATCGGCACGGTGAAGGCATTGAGGGCGCTCACCCGGCGGCGCAGCCGGCCCGGCAGGACCTGCTCCAGCTTGGCGAGCGCCCGTACGGAGGTCTCGCCGATGCCTTCGATGCCCTGCCCGGCGGCCGTGCGCAGGCCCACGGCGACGGCGACCGCCTCGTCGTCGTCCAGGAGCAGCGGCGGCAGCTCGGCGCCCGCACCCAGCTGGTAGCCGCCGCCGGTGCCGGGACTGGCGTTGACGGGGTAGCCCAGCTCGCGCAGCCGGTCCACGTCCCGGCGCACGGTGCGCGGGGTGACGCCGAGGCGCTCGGCGAGGTCGGCGCCGGACCATTCGCGGTGGGCCTGGAGGAGCGAGAGCAGGCGCAGCAGTCGTGCCGAGGTTTCCAACATGGATCCGAGTCTGCCAGCGGTTGCGGACAGCTGCTGTCCGCAAGCCCCTCAAGGGTCAGGGCGGTCACGGACACGGACAGGTCGTTGTCCCGCGTGTAGTGCGGGCCCGCCTCCACCGGACCGTACGGCGTCCGCACGCGCGTGCGTGGGTAGGTGAACACGGGCTTCTTTGTAGGCGTCCCAGCGGCCCTCGGGGAGGGCGACGGTGCTGGGCAGGGCGGCGCGCAGCCGGCCGTCGGCGACGGGGGCCGGCGGCAGGCTGACCTCTTCAAGACCTCCCCCACTGGTTGCCTGTGACGGCGCCTTGGTTGCCTGTGACGGCGGCCCCTTCCGCCGCTGTCACGGCTGATACGACAGCTGCGGGACGTCGAAACAGGTGCTGTTCATGTCCCCCTGGGAGACCCATCCCCGGCCGTCCTCCCAGCGGGCCACCGACAGACAGGTCCTGCGGGTCTTCGGCGGTTCGGGCAGCCGCTCGAACGTGACGGGGACCAGCAGGCCGCCCGCCGTGTATCCCTCGCCGCGGTTCACGAAGTCGTCGACGCACGCGCGCGTGATGCCCGTCTTCGCACACGATTCGGCCGCGTCCGTGAACCACCTCGCCGCTGCCCACCCCTCCAGCTGCCACTGGGAGTGCGTCTGAAGCCCCTTGGTCGCCTCCCGGAACTCCCGTACGGCCTCGTGCCCGGTGTCCTCGTAGTTCCGGCTGGATCCGGTCGCCCACAGGGCGTTGCGGCAGCGCGGGGCGTCCTCGTAGTCCTCCGGGACGGTGGACGTCCAGTTCTGCACGTTCGTGACCTTGGCGGTGACCTCGACGTCGGCCTCGTCCATCACCTTGCACAGCTGGGCGTTGCCATGGGTGTCGATGGCGTCGAAGACGAGGTCGGCGCCCTGCTCCTTGAGGTCCGCCGCCACGGCACGGAAGTTGGGCAGCGCGAAGTCGACCTGTTCGGTGACGACCTTGTAGCCCTCGGCCCTCAGGCCCCGCTCGACGAGTGAGGCGTAGTGGGCGGAGGCGGCCTGGTTGTAGGAGACGACGGCGGCCGTACGGGCGCCGTGCTCGCGCTCGAAGTAGCGGTAGACCTCCGTGCCGCCGTACTGCTTGCCGTCCCAGCCGGTCGTGCCTGCGCGGGGCGCGAGGCTGCCGTAGACGCTGTACAGGTGCGGCCAGGTGTCGTAGGCGGCCCCGATGGGCTGGCCGCCGATGTCGGGCACGCGCGCGCGGGAGACGCGGGAGGCGCCCGCGTAGTCGAGGGCGGTGGTGGCGACCAGGGCGACGACCTTGTCCTCGTCGATCAGCTTGTGCACGCAGGTGTTGTTGCCGACGCCGCTGCCGCCGTCGTCGCACAGCCGCACCTCGACCCGGCGGCCGTCGATGCCCCCGCGGGCGTTGAGCCGGTCGAAGTAGGCCTTGGCGCCGTCGCGCGGGCCGGTGAAGGCGTCGCCGCCGACCGGGCTGGTGGCGCTCGTGATGATGCCGACGCGGAGGGGAGTGCCGTCGCTCCGCGTCGGCGCGGGCGTCCGGTCGTCGCGCTCGAAGTCGCTCTCCGGGAGACGGCTGCCGCAGGCCGTGCTCAGGGCGAGCAGCAGCACCGCGGCGCCGGCCTTGGCCCTGGCCTCAGCAGCCCGGGATCGGCGTCGCGGTCCCATTGCCGCTCAGTTGGACCAACGCGCACAGTGTCTTGGCGGACACCTTCCAGGTGCCGTCCTGCTCGACGGCCGTCCCCGCCGCGTCGGGCAGGGCGGTGGCGCCCTTCAGGGTCAGCGTGTACGTCACGTTCGCCTCGGTCGGCGAGGTGAACTCGACCTTGGTGACCTGGGCCTGCACCTGCCCGCCGCGGGCGTCACCGCTGAAGGCCCGCAGGACCGGGGCCATCCGGTCGCCGTTCTCCAGGACGGTCTGCTTGTCCTTCAGGGAGGTCGCCGGGTCGAAGAACTTCTGCCAGTTCTGCTTGATCTCCCGCTCGGCCGCCGCAGCATCGGCGGGCGCCGTCGCGGCCGGAGTCTCGCCCGGAGTCGTCTGTTCGACAGTTGGAGTGGGGGGCGTCGCGCCACCGCCGCCGCCCTCGTCGTCGCCGCACGCCGCGAGGGCCGGGGCGAGGAAGAGAACCAAGGCGGCCACGATCGCCGTACCCCGTCCTGCCGCCCCTGGGCCGCGTCCCCTCCTCGTGTTCCCTCGCCTGAGGTCGCTCCCGAGAACCATCTGGCTCACCACCGGGTGTCGGTCCGGGCCATGGGCGCCCGGAGCTTTCAGGGTCAGCTCGCAGAAGGCATAGTGCAAGCAATTGGCTGACATGAACAGGCAGACGCACTGAAACCCGACGCGTGGGAGCCAGCGATGCGGACAGCCAGAGTGCGGACCGTGCACCCCGTCATCTGGGCCGGCTGGGCAGCACTCGCCACCGGCGCGGTGTTGTGCGTCCTCGGCTGGTACGGAATCTCCGGCGAGCGCTACGCCGAGCGGCAACTGCCCTACCTCGCCTCCTGCACGGTCCCCGGCGCCGCCCTCATCATCGCCGGGGCGGTGCTGCTCACCCATGGCCGGGGCGCGCTGGCCACCGCGCGCGTGGAGGAGCTGTACGGCCTTCTGGTGGCCGCCGAGCCCGCCGACACCGAGGAGCCCCGCCAGGCGGCGTCCGCGCCCCTGGCGGTCAGCGGGGACCTGCTGATGGTGCCGGGCGGCACACTGTGGCACCGCGCGGACTGCCCGCTGGTCGCGGGGAAGGCAGAAGCCGTGCCGGTGGACTCCAAGCTGATGGCGAGTGACGAACTGGGCCCCTGCCCGATCTGCGAGCCCGCCGAAGAAACCGACTGATGTCCACCCTGATGTCCCCGCCGGCGTCCCCGCTCGCGTCCTCGCTGACGTACGACCTCACGCTCGCCGGAGTGTCGGTCGGCGGCGCCGCCGCGCTCACCGGGATCGGCCTGATCGTGACCTACCGCGCGACCGGCGTGCTCAACTTCGCGCACGGCGCGATCGCGATGGTGTGCGCGTATGCGCTGCGGCAGTGCGTGGTCGAGTGGGGCTGGCCACTGTGGGCGGGGGCCGCCGTGACGCTGCTGGTGCTGGCGCCGGGCCTGGGCATGGCGCTGGAACGGTTCGTCTTCCGGCCGTTGTCGGTGCTGGGGAGCGATCCCGCGCAGACGCTGGTGGCGTCCATCGGGGTGTTCGTGCTGCTGGTCGGCGGGGCCGCGCTGGTGTGGGGGCAGGGGGCGCGGGACGACGCGCCGGAGCCGGTGACGGCGGAGCCCTGGGGACAGCTGGCGGTGGTGGCCGTACTGGCCGTCGGGGTCGGCGCGGTACTGCGTCCATCCGGGGGACACCCCCGGAGCCCCCGGCGCTGGACGCGCTTCGGGCGGGAGCTGCGCGCTGTGGTGGACGACCGGCAACTGGCCGTGCTCGGCGGGATCGACGCGGACCGGGTGGCCGCGGCGGGCTGGGCCTTCGGCTCGTTCACGGCGGGGCTGACGGGCGTGCTGCTGGCACCGTACGTGCGCCTGGACCCGTACGGTCTGCCGCTGCTCGTCATGGAGGTGGTGGCGGTCGCCGTGGCCGCGCGGATGCGCAGCCTGACGGTGGCCGTGCTGGTGGCGCTGGGCGTCGGGGTCGCGCAGAGCCAGCTGACGCGGCTGCATCCGTCGGGCTGGGGCGAACCGCTGCTCCAGGCGGTCGGCGCGAACCTGTTCGTGGTGGCCCTGCTGGTCGCGGCGTTGGTGCTCCCGCGGATCGGTACGCGCGACGCACTGCCGCGCACGGCCACCGCGCGCGTGCCGACCCCGCCGGGTGCCTGGATCGTGGCCCTCGTGCTGTTCCTGCTGCCGCTCGGCCTCGCGGGCTCGGACCTGCACACGTCGGTCCAGGTGCCCGCACTGGGCGTGGTGCTGCTGTCCCTCGTCGTGGTCACCGGCCGCGGCGGCCAGATCTCGCTCGGGCAGGCGGCGTACGCGGGCCTGGGCGCCCTGTTCACGGCGCTGCTCGCGGCGGGCCGCTTCCCGGGCCTGCCGCACCTGCCGGAGCTGGCGGCACTGGCGGTGGCGGTGGTCCTGGTGGCCCCGCTCGGCCTGCTCACCGGCTGGCCGGCGATCAGCCGCCAGGGCCTGGCACTGGCGCTGGCGACGTTCGCGGTCGGCGTCGGCGTGAGCCGCTTCGTCTTCGCCCAGCCGTACGCCGTCTCCGGGCTGTCACTGGGCCGCCCCGCGGGCTTCGACGGCGACCGGGCGTACTACGTCCTGGAGCTGGTCCTACTGGCGGGAGCGTTGGTGGCGACCCGGGCGTTGCGCCGGGGCCGTACCGGCCGGGCCCTCGCCGCCATGCGGGACCACGAGGCCGGGGCGTCGGCGGCGGGCGTCCAGGTCCCGTCCCTGAAGCTCCTCGCCTTCGTCTCGGGCGCCGCGCTGGCCGCCCTCGGCGGCGGCATGCTCGGCATGGGCCTGCGCGCCTTCGACCCCGGCGCCTACGACCCCGTCCGCGGCCTGCTGTGGTTCGCCGCGGTCGTGGTCCTGGGCGCGGACAGCACCCTGGGCGCCCTGGCCGCGGCGGCCCTTCTGGTCGGCCTGGACGCGGGGGCGCGGGGTGGAGTGGCGGCGGCGCTGATCGGGGTGCTGGCGGTGCTCGTCGGGCGCTTCCCCGGAGGGCTGTACGAGGCGCTGCGGACGGCGGCGGGTAGGTTGCGGCGGAGAGCGACTCTTACGGCGCTGGGGGCGAGGGTGCGCGGGGGCCTACGGCCGGTGCAGGGCGGGGGCATGGGGACGCCGGGGCAGCGGGGCACGGCCGCGGCGGCCGCCGACGGCACTGAGCCCCCACAGGGGCCACCCGTAGCCGACAACGAAAGCCGCACGGGTGATGCGGGTGGGAACCCCAACGCGGCCGAAGGCCGCGAGCCCACCCACGCACCCGCACCCACTCTCACCGCCCGCCACCTCCAGGCCCGCTACGACGGCTTCACCGCTCTGAACGACGTCGACCTGGACGTCCCCCCGGGCCGGATCACCGCGATCGTCGGCCCCAACGGCGCCGGCAAGAGCACCCTGTTCCACTGCCTCGCCGGCACGCACCGCCCCTCGCACGGACAGGTGCTGTTCGGCGAGCGGGACATCACACGACTCGCCGCCCACACCCGCACACGACTCGGAATCGCCCGCACCTTCCAGCAGCTGGCTGTCTTCCCCTCGCTGACCGTCACCGAGAACGTCCGAGTCGGCGCCGAGCAGGGCCACATCACCGACCCGGCCGCCGTGGACCGAGCGCTCACGCTCCTCGGACTCGACGGTCCGGTGAGCGCGCTCCCCGCCGCCGACCTCCCCACCGGCACCCTGCGCCGCGTAGAACTGGCCCGCGCCCTCGCCGGCGGCCCCCGCGTGCTGCTGCTCGACGAGCCCGCCGCCGGCCTCGACACCGCCGAAGTGGTCGCGCTCACCCGGGTGCTGAAGGCCCTGGCCGCCGACGGCACCGCCCTGCTCGTCGTCGAGCACGACCTCGACCTGGTCGCCGACCTCGCCGACGTCGTGCACGTCATGACGGCCGGCCGCATCATCGCCTCCGGCCCGCCCGACCGCGTCCTGGACGCCCTCGCCCACGAGGCCCCGGCATGACCGCCGCCCTGCAACTGCGGCACGCGCGCGTGCGCTACGGCCCCCTGGAGGCCCTGCACGGCATCACCGTCGCCGCGCCCGGCCCCGGCCTCACCGTCCTGCTGGGCCGTAACGGTTCCGGCCGTACGACCGCCCTGCGCGCGCTGGCCGGAACCGTGCCCCTGTCCGGTGGCGCGGTGGTCTGGGACGGCGCCGACGTGACCCGCGTGTCGGCGTTCGAGCGGGCCCGCAGCGGTCTGTGTCTGGTCCCGGAGCGGCGGGCGGTGTTCGGCTCCCTCACCGTGCGCGAGAACCTCGAACTCGCCGCCCCGGCCTACGACGGCGCCCTCGCCGCCTATCCGCAACTGGAGCCCCTGCTCGCGCGCCGCGCCGGCACCCTCTCCGGCGGCGAGCAGCGCATGCTCGCCCTCTCCCGGGCCCTGCTGGCACGCGCGCGCGTGGTGCTCGTCGACGAGCCCGCCCAGGGCATGTCACCCACGGTCGCGTCCCGCACGTACGAACTGCTCGGCTCCCTCGACGCCTGCGTGATCGTGGCAGAACAGCGGCTGCCGCCCGTACCGCAGGGGCGGCCGGCCCTGGTGTATGAACTACGCCGCGGCGCGGTCGTGTTCAGCGGAGAGGCGGGCGAGTTCCGGAGGCGGGAAGCGGTGGACCGGACACGGCGGAGGCCGGGCTCGAGCCCATCCGGATGACCGGCGAGGCGGCGCCGCCCGCGTCACGCCCAGGGGCCCCGCCCGGTCGGCTGACCGGGCGGGGCCCCGTGCCCAGGACAGGGGGAGCGACGCTCAGACTTCGAGGCGCTGCCCGGGCACGATCACATGGGGATCACCGCCGATGACGGCCTTGTTGGCGGCGTAGAGCCGCTGCCAGGTGGTCCCGTGCCGGGCGGCGATGCCGCTCAGCGTGTCGCCCTCGCGGACGGTGTAATCGCCGCGGGAGGAGCCGCGGGTGGTGTGCCCCGTGGAGCGCTCGGGCGCCTTCGACGGGGCGGACTTCACGGCCGTACCGGAGGATGGGGCGGAGGCGGCGTCAGGTGCGCTCCCGGACGCCCCGGCCCGCGCCGAGCAGGTCGGCCAGGCGCCCCACCCCTGGGCCCGCTGGACCTTGGTGGCGACGGCGATCTGCTGGTCCTTGCCGGCCTGGTCGGCGGTCGGCGCGTAGTCCGTGCCGCCGTACGCGCGCCAGGTGGAGCCGGAGAACTGGAGTCCTCCGTAGTAGCCGTTTCCGGTGTTGATGTGCCAGTTGCCGCCGCTCTCGCACTGGGCGATGCGGTCCCACACTCCGCCGTCCGCCGCCGCGGCGTTTCCGGTCGCGGCCAGCAGTCCGAGGGGGGCGAGCAGTGCCGCCCCGGCGAGGACCGCCGTCGTACGGGTCTGACTCCTGTTCGGGCTCTTGCCGGGAGTCTTCTGCGTCTTACGAACGTTGTCGCGAGTGGTATCGGCACATTCGGACATGTAGTTCCCTCTCCAAGGACTCGGGGTCCCCCAAGGCGGTGCGCGACTCCCGGCGTGTCCTACGCGGTCGTCGCGCCCCTCCCCGTCCGCCGGAGGCTGTGGTTCTGGCTGGCTTGGTGCGGCCGGCGGACGTACCCGAGCGGTGCTCGTTGCACACGGCCGAGGAATCTATGGAGGGCGACCGACCGGTATCAACCAGCTCCTTGTCATTCCAGGCCAGTTAGCCGTTACCTCCGGTATCAGCGATTTCCGGTCACCCACTTCATTCGCCGATTTCCGGATTTGTCGACCAGTCACTGTGACGATCTGTGACCCACTTCACCGAACCAACTTCCTTGGATTTCCAAGTAGTTGACGTTGAGTGCTGCATTCCATACTGAACGTGACCCTGTGCGGCGGATGGTTCGATTCCGTTCGCCGTGGGGCGTGACTCCCGCCACAGATCGCCCGTTGTCTTCTTCATGAGCCCGGGACCCGCCCGGTTCACGGGCCGGGAGCCACCCGGTCCCGCCACGCACCACTTCCCCGAGGGAGCCACCCGTGCCGCGCATGCTCGACGTCAGCAACGAGGTACGCGCCGAGATCGGCGACGAAGAAGCCGACCGGCTGCTCGCCGGAGAGAACGCCCCCGGCAGTTACGACTGCACGTCCTGCCGCACCCCGGGCGACTCCGAACAGGAGCGCACCAGCACCGTCCTGTTCGTCGGCGACGAGACCGCCGTCCTCGCCTTCGCCCACGCCACCTGCCTGCCCTCGCAGGTCGTCCAGGTCACCGAGGAGCAGCTCCAGGGGGCCGTGAAGTCCATCACCGGTGACACGGTCGACCTGGAGCCCGAGAAGATCGCACCCGAGCAGGCCGTGCTCGGCGTGACCAGCGGACTCGTCCTGATCGCCGGAGAGTTGCACCCCGCCCTCGTGGTCGAGCCGACCGGGCCCATCGTGCGGCCCGGCACGACCGGCCTCGGCGACGACTTCCTGCCGCTGCTCATCGAGCAGGGGTTCATGCCGGTGACCGCGGTCGAGTCCGCGCCGTCCGTGCTGCACGGCTGGTCGGTGCTGTTGGCCATGGGCCAGCTGCACGCGGTGCTTCAGCCTTCGCCCAATGGCGGGCAGCCGGTCGCCTGGTGGCAGGCGCACCAGCCGTTGCAGGTCACGGAGCCGTGGCGGGCTGCCGCCAACAAGCACCAGCAGGTGCTGTTGTTCGCGGCGCCGGTGGGGTCCATCGGGCGGCAGCCTCGGGAGGACCTGCTGCGGGACGCGCTGGACAAGGCGGCGGCGAACGGGAAGTTGGTCGCGGCGGCGCTGCCGCTCGCCGGGACCTGAGCGCGTTCGGATGGGGGCGCTACCCCGACCGCATCTCATGAGGCTCGGGGTCGTTTGGACATACGTGCACACCTACGACGTTCCCCGCCGCCAGTTCCAGCCGCTGCCGTCTGCGCGAGTGGCTCAGGATCCTCTGGGTGGCCCATCGGCCACGCCGATCTACGACGCGCTCTACGCCGAGTACGTCAAGTCCTTCCGTTCGCTGCCGGGTGACCGCAGCGGCGAGGAGGAGCTGGGGTTCACCGCCTTCGGGAACATCCCGCACAGTACGGGCTCGTTCAGCAACTCGTACAGCGCCTACAGCACGGGGGCTTACAGCGCCCGCCAGCAGTCGCAGTGGCAGCGCGTGGGACAGATCGGGCAGCAGCACAGCACCGGGATGCACCACGTTCCGGCGGCGCTGCCGCCCGGGCCGCGCCGCGGCGTCTGACGCATGAGGAAGGGCGACCCCGTCCGGGGCCGCCCTTCCTCATGTGTGCGTCACTTCTTCTTGCCGCGCTTCTCGCGGACTCGCACCGAGATATGGATCGGCGTGCCCTCGAAGCTGAACTCCTCGCGCAGGCGGCGTTCGATGAAGCGGCGGTAGCCCGCCTCGATGAAGCCGGAGGCGAAGAGCACGAACCGCGGGGGCCTGGTGCCGGCCTGGGTGCCGAAGAGGATGCGGGGCTGCTTGCCGCCGCGGACCGGGTGCGGGTGGGCGGCGACCAGTTCGCCGAGGAAGGCGTTCAGCCGGCCCGTCGGGACCCGGGTCTCCCAGCCCGCCAGCGCCGTCTCGATCGCCGGGACCAGCTTCTCCATGTGCCGTCCGGTGCGCGCCGAGACGTTCACCCGGGGCGCCCACGCGACCTGGCCGAGCTCGGTCTCGATCTCCCGCTCCAGGTAGTAGCGGCGCTCCTCGTCGAGGGTGTCCCACTTGTTGAACGCCAGGACGATCGCGCGGCCCGCCTCGACGGCCATGGTGACGATGCGCTGGTCCTGCACCGAGATGGACTCGGTGGCGTCGATGAGGATGACGGCCACCTCGGCCTTCTCGACGGCGGCCGCGGTGCGCAGCGAGGCGTAGTAGTCGGCGCCCTGCTGGAGGTGGACGCGCTTGCGGATGCCCGCGGTGTCGACGAACTTCCAGGTCACTCCGCCGAGTTCGATCAGCTCGTCGACCGGGTCGCGGGTGGTGCCCGCCAGTTCGTTGACGACGACGCGTTCCTCGCCGGCCACCTTGTTCAGCAGAGAGGACTTGCCGACGTTCGGGCGGCCGATCAGCGCGATGCGGCGCGGGCCGCCGATCGCGGCGCCGAAGGTCTGCTCGGGCGCGTCCGGCAGGACCTCCAGGACCTGGTCCAGCATGTCGCCGGTACCCCGGCCGTGCAGCGCGGAGACGGGGTACGGCTCGCCCAGGCCCAGGGACCACAGGTAGGCGGCGTCGGCCTCGCCGCTCGGGCCGTCGACCTTGTTGGCGCACAGCACCACGGGCTTGCCGGCCTTGCGCAGCAGTCGTACGACCGCTTCGTCGGTGTCGGTCGCGCCGACCTTGGCGTCGACGACGAACACGACGGCGTCGGCGGCCTCGATCGCGTACTCGGCCTGCGCGGCCACGGAGGCGTCGATGCCGAGGACGTCCTGCTCCCAGCCGCCGGTGTCGACGACCTTGAAGCGGCGGCCTGCCCACTCGGCCTCGTAGGTGACGCGGTCACGGGTGACACCGGGCTTGTCCTCGACGACGGCCTCGCGCCGGCCGATGATGCGGTTCACGAGCGTCGACTTGCCGACATTCGGACGGCCCACGACGGCGAGGACGGGCAGCGGGCCATGACCGGCCGCCTCGATCGCGCCCTCGACGTCCTCGATGTCGAAGCCCTCTTCCGCGGCGAGCTCCATGAACTCCGCGTACTCGGCATCGCCAAGTTCTCCGTGCTCGTGCTCCCCGCCCGAGCCGTCGGAGTGGATCTGGTCGTTCATGAAGTCCGTACCTCGTTCATCGTGGTGATCGGTGGAACACCCGGAGTTTCCGGATCGGTCCACTACTCAGTGTCGCTCGGGCGGCCGGTCAGCCGCCTGGCGTTTTCCAGGTGCGCGGTGAGCTGCTTCTGGATGCGTTCGGTCGCCTCGTCGAGCGCCTTGCGCGTACGCCGTCCGCTGCCGTCGCCCGCCTCGAAGGGGTCGCCGAAGACGACGTCGACCCGGCTGCGCAGCGGGGGCAGCCCCTTTATCAACCGTCCCGGCCGGTCGGAACTTCCCAGCACGGCGACCGGGACGATCGGGGCACCGCTGCGCACGGCGAAGTAGGCGAGCCCGGCGCGCAGTGAGGCGAAGTCGCCCTCGCCGCGGCTGCCCTCCGGGAAGATGCCGAGGACTCCGCCGTTGTCCAGGACGGCCAGCGCCTGGGTGATGGCGGTGCGGTCGGCGGTCGAGCGGTCCACCTTCAGCTGGCCGACGGCGCGCATGAAGGGGTCGAGCGGGCCGATGAACGCCTCCTTCTTGACCAGGAAGTGCGACGGCCGGGGTGCGACGCCGATGACCATCGGGCCGTCGATGTTGTGGGAGTGGTTGACGGCGAGGATCGCCGGTCCGGTCGCGGGCACCTTCCAGGCGCCGAGGACGCGCGGTTTCCACAGTCCGTACATCAGGCCGACGCCGATGCGCCGCCCGACCTCGGCACCCCGCGCCGAAGGCAGTTCGCTCACTTCGCGGCCCGCTTCTCCTCGACGAGGGTGACGACGCACTCGATGACCTGCGCCAGCGTGAGCTCGGTGGTGTCCACCTCGACCGCGTCGTCCGCCTTGGCCAGAGGCGAGGTCTTGCGGCTGGAGTCGGCCGCGTCCCGCTTGATCAGGGCCTCGCGGGTGGCGTGGACGTCGGCGCCCTCCAGCTCGCCGCTGCGGCGGGCGGCCCGGGCCTCCGGCGAGGCGGTGAGGAAGATCTTCAGGTCGGCGTCGGGCAGCACGGTCGTACCGATGTCCCGGCCCTCGACGACGATGCCTTGCTCGGCGGAGGCCGCGAGCGACCGCTGCAGCTCGGTGATCCGGACGCGCACCTCGGGCACCGCGCTGACCGCGCTGACCCTGGAGGTGACCTCATGGGTGCGGATCGGGCCGGCCACGTCGGTGCCGTCGACCGCGATCGTCGGGTTCACCGGGTCGGTGCCGGAGACGATCTCGGGCTTGCCGGCCGCGGCGGCGATCGCGGACGGGTCGTCTATGTCGATGCCGTTGTTCACCATCCACCAGGTGATGGCCCGGTACTGGGCGCCGGTGTCCAGGTAGCTCAGGCCGAGCTGCGCGGCCACGGCCTTGGACGTGCTCGACTTGCCCGTGCCGGAGGGACCGTCGATGGCGACAATCACTGACGGGACGGTCCGGGCGGCGCCGTTTTCCACGGGGGGACACCTTCCTGGTGCGGTGTGGTGGGGTGTGCGGGGCGCGCATGTGCCCCGCACAAGGTTACTGGCTCCCCGGGACCCCTCTTACAGGCGGATGATCCGGTCGCGGTGACCGACGGTCATTGCCGAATCGCCCAGCCCCGCTCCCGCAGCGCCGCCGTCAGGACGGGCGCCGCCTTCGGCTCCACCATCAGCTGCACCAGACCGGCCTGCTGCCCGGTCGCGTGCTCGATGCGTACGTCCTCGATGTTGACCCCTGCCATCCCCGCGTCCGCGAAGATGCGGGCCAGCTGGCCCGGCTGGTCGTCGATGAGGACGGCCACGACCTCGTACGCCCGCGGAGCGGATCCGTGCTTGCCGGGGACGCGGACCTGGCCGCGGTTGCCGCGCCGCAGGACGTCCTCGATGCCCGCGGTGCCCTCCAGACGCTTGGCCTCGTCGGAGGACTGCAGGGCCCGCAGCGCCCGCACCGTCTCGTCGAGGTCGGCGGAGACGTCCGCGAGGAGGTCGGCGACGGGACCGGGGTTGGCGGACAGGATGTCGATCCACATCCCGGGGTCGGACGCGGCGATCCGGGTCACGTCCCGGATGCCCTGCCCGCACAGCCGTACGGCCGCCTCCTCGGCGCGCTCCAGGCGCGCGGCGACCATGCTGGAGACCAGGTGGGGCATGTGGGAGACCAGGGCGACGGCGCGGTCGTGGGCGTCCGCGTCCATCACCACCGGAACCGCCCGGCAGTGCGAGACCAGCTCCAGGGCCAGGTTCAGCACCTCGGTGTCGGTGTCCCGGGTCGGCGTCAGCACCCAGGGGCGGCCCTCGAAGAGGTCGCCGGTCGCGGCCAGCGGGCCGGACTTCTCGCGGCCCGACATGGGGTGGCTTCCGATGTACGACGAGAGATCCAGGCCCAGCGCCTCCAGCTCGCGGCGCGGTCCGCCCTTGACGCTGGCCACGTCGAGGTAGCCGCGGGCCACACCCCGGCGCATGGCGTCGGCGAGCACCGCGGCCACGTGGGCGGGCGGTGCGGCGACGATCGCGAGGTCGACGGGTCCGTCCGGCGCCTCGTCGGTGCCGGCGCCGAGCGCGGCGGCCGTACGGGCCTGCTCGGGGTCGTGGTCGGCGAGGTGGACGACGACTCCCCGCTGGGACAGGGCGAGGGCGGCCGACGTACCGATGAGGCCGGTTCCGATGACGAGTGCGGTTCTCACTGGGCGATGTCCTTGCGCAGGGCGGCCGCGGCGCCGAGGTAGACGTGGTTGATCCCGTCGCGGGGCCGGTCGGACTCGATGTGCGCGAGGACGCGGACGACGCGGGGCATGGCGCCCTCGATGTCCAGTTCCTGGGCGCAGATCAGCGGTACATCGGCGAAGCCGATGCCCAGCTTGCGGGCCGCGGCCGCGGGGAAGTCGCTGTGCAGGTCGGGCGTGGCCGTGAACCAGATGCTGATCAGGTCGTCCGGGGTGAGGTCGTTACGCTCCAGGATGGCCGTGAGCAGGGCTCCGACCTGCTCGTCCATGTGGCCGGCCTCGTCCCGCTCGAGCTGGACGGCGCCCCGGACCGCTCGTACCGCCACGGCGTTGCTCCTCGCTGATGTGCGCATCGGCTCTTTGTCCGTCCAGCGTAGTCAGGCACCGTCGGGCCGGTGCGCGGCGCCCGCCCGCTGAGACGGGCCGCCGGGCGAGGGGGTCTCCTGTGCGATCGTGTACGAATCGAGCGTTTTGTGGTATTCGCTCCTGGGTTGTTTCATCTCGGTGCCTTCAGTGCCAAGATGCTGTTGCTCCGCTCGGAGCGGCTCCGGGCTGGTTGCTGCCATTCTTTCCGCACGTTCGGAGTGACGACATGACTCAAGGCCCGACGCGGCGCACGGTTCTCCTCGCGACAGGCGCGGCGGCGCTCGTCGCCGGATGCGGCGGCGGTGGCGACGACTCCGGTCCGCCCCCGTCCGTCTCCCCCGGCCAGGAGCTGGCGAAGACGAGCGACATCCCGGTCGGCGGCGGCACGATCTTCAAGGACGAGGGCGTCGTCGTCACCCAGCCGGCGCAGGGCGAGTTCAAGGCCTTCACCAACATCTGCACCCATCAGCGGTGCCCGGTGGCCAGCGTCTCCGACGGCACCATCAACTGCTCCTGCCACGGCAGCAAGTTCGCCATCGCGGACGGTGCGGTGACCAACCCGCCGGCGACGAAGCCGCTGCCCGAGAAGAAGATCACAGTGGAGGGCGACTCCATCCGCCTGGCGTGACCGCCGCCCGTCCTCCGCCCGTCCGCCGCCGTGCCCGTCAGGCGTCCCAGAGCGCCCCGAGCGTCACCAGCTCGCTCCGGTACTCGATCCGGTCCGCCCACTCGGCCGGCCAGGCGTCCCCGCCCAGGTGCGCGCCCGCGAAGGCGCCCGCCAGGCAGGCGATCGAGTCGGAGTCGCCGGAGGTGCAGGCGGCCCGGCGCAGGGCCGTCACCGGCTCGTCGGGGAAGAGCAGGAAGCACAACAGGCCGGTCGCCAGCGCCTCTTCGGCGATCCAGCCCTCTCCGGTGGCCAGGCACGGGTCGGTCTCCGGCGAGGGAGTGCGCAGGGCGTCCTGGAGCCGGTCCAGAATCCCCAGGCACTCGTCCCAGCCACGCGCCATGAACAGCTCGGGGCTGACGTCCTGACTGCGCGTCCACAGGTCGCCGAGCCAGCGCTCGTGGTAGTGGGTGCGGTTGTCGTGCGCGTACGACCGCAGCAACTCGACCAGCCCGGCCGGCTCGGCGCCCTGCGCGAGCAGGCGTACGGCGTGCGCGGTGAGGTCGGACGCGGCGAGTGCCGTCGGATGCCCGTGGGTGAGCGCGGACTGCAACTGGGCGGCGCCCGCGCGCTGTTCGTCACTCAGCCCGGGGACGAGCCCGACGGGCGCGACGCGCATGTTGGCGCCGCAGCCCTTGGAGCCGATCTGGCTGGCGTCCTGCCACGGCCGGTCCGCGTGTTCCAGCAGAGCACAGGCCCTCAGGCAGGTGTTGCCGGGCGCGCGGTTGTTCTCCGGGGAGCGGTTCCACGCGATGAACTCCAGGCGCACCGCCTCCGCCATGTCCTCGGGCCCGAGCACCCCCCGGTCCATGGCGGTCCGCAGCCCCCGCCCGAGCGCCAGCGTCATCTGCGTGTCGTCGGTGACCATCCCGGACGCCGGCAGCTCCAGCTCCCGCCAGGGCCCGTACCTGTCGAGAATCGACGGCACGTTGTGGAACTCGGTCGGGTATCCGAGGGCGTCCCCGAGGGCGAGGCCGATGAGCGCCCCCGTGGCGGCGCGTTTGGTCGGAGTCGTGATCATGGGGAGAACCCTAGGGCCTCTCGGAGTCGTGATCGTGGGGAGACCCCCAGGGCCTAGAGGTCGACCTCCTTCATCAGCATCCCGACCTCCGTGTTCGACAGCCGTCGCAGCCAGCCCGACTTCTGGTCGCCCAGGGTGATCGGCCCGAAGGCGACGCGGACCAGCTTGTCGACCGGGAAGCCGGCCTCCGCCAGCATGCGGCGGACGATGTGCTTGCGGCCCTCGTGGAGGGTGACTTCGACCAGGTAGTTCTTGCCGGTCTGCTCGACGACCCGGAAGTGGTCCGCGCGCGCGTAGCCGTCCTCCAGCTGGATGCCGTCCTTCAGGCGCTTGCCCAGGTCGCGCGGGATCGGGCCGACGATGTGCGCGAGGTAGGTCTTCTTCACGCCGTACTTGGGGTGGGTCAGCCGGTGGGCCAGCTCGCCGTGATTGGTGAGCAGGATGACGCCCTCGGTCTCGGTGTCGAGCCGCCCGACGTGGAAGAGCCGGGTCTCGCGGTTGGTGACGTAGTCACCGAGGCACTGGCGCCCCTCCGGGTCCTCCATGGTCGACACCACACCGGCCGGCTTGTTCAGCGAGAAGAACTGGTACGACTGCGTGGCGACCGTCAGGCCGTCCACCTTGACCTCGTCCGTCTCCGGGTCGACCCGCTTGCCCTGTTCCAGGACGATCTCGCCGTTGACCTCGACCCGCGCCTGCTCGATCAGCTCCTCGCAGGCCCGCCGGGAGCCGTATCCCGCGCGCGCGAGGACCTTCTGCAGCCGCTCGCCCTCCTGCTCGGCACCCGGGAAGGTCTTGGGCAGCTTGACGTCCTTCTTGCCCGCGTACCGCTCGCGGTTGCGCTCCTCGGCCCGCGTCTCGTACTCACGCGAGGTCGCCGGAGCACTCCGCCCGCGCTGCTGGGGCTTCTTCGGTCCGCCCTTGGCGCCGCCGCGCGCCGCGCCGCCGCGCCCCGACTTCGGGCCCTCCGGGGAGGCGCCGGGGCCCACGTCGTAGCGGCGCTCCTCCGGGCGGGGCTTGCTGGGACGGCCCTGACCCTGGCCCTGCTTCTGGTCCCTGTTGTTGCCGGCCCCGCGGTGGTTACCGCGCCCGCCGCTCTTGCCGCTACCGCTGCTTCGCATCAAAGTTCCGTCGTCGTCGTATCAGGCATGGTCGACGTGGGACCGTCGTCCGCGTCCGGAGCATCCGGATCGAACGACGGTACGGCTTCCTGGGTCTCGGCCTCGATCGCCTCCGCCTCCGGGAGGAAGGGCGCGAGCTCCGGGAGCTCGTCCAGACCGCGCAGGCCCATCCGCTCCAGGAAGTAGTTCGTCGTCCTGTACAGGATCGCACCTGTTTCGGGTTCCGTGCCCGCCTCCTCGACCAGACCGCGCTGCAGGAGGGTGCGCATCACGCCGTCGCAGTTCACTCCGCGCACCGCCGAGACCCGGCTGCGGCTGACCGGCTGGCGGTAGGCGACGACCGCCAGCGTCTCCAGCGCGGCCTGGGTGAGCCGGGCCTGCTGGCCGTCCAGGACGAAGCCCTCGACGGCCGCCGCGTACTCGGGGCGGGTGTAGTAGCGCCAGCCGCCCGCGATCAGCCGCAGTTCGAAGCCCCGCCCCTGCACGGTGTACTCGTCGGCCAGCTCCCGCAGGGCGTCCGCGATCTGCCGCTTGGGCCGCTGGAGGATCTTCGCCAGGTGCTCCTCGGTCGCGGGCTCGTCCACGACCATGAGGACGGCCTCCAGGGCCGGCTTGAGGTCGAGGTCGGCGACGGTCCGCAGCCCGGCCGGAACCTCGGTGGTCTCCTCGCTCACGCCTTCTTCTCCTTGGCTTGGTCCTTGGGCTCCTCGGGCGGCCGGTCGAACTCGTCGGTCACCGTCGGCGTCTCGTCCCCGTCCCCACCGGTCCAGCGCACGAGCAGCTCGCCGAGGGCGGTCTCCTGCTCCAGCGCCACGGCCTTCTCGCGGTACAGCTCCAGCAGGGCCAGGAAGCGCGCTACGACGGTCAGGGTGTCGTCGGTGTCCTCGACGAGCGCGCGGAAGCTGGCCTCGCCGAGCTCCTTCAGCCGTGCGACGACGATCCCTGCCTGCTCCTGCACGCTGACCAGCGGCGCGTGGATGTGGTCGACGTACACCTGCGGCTTGGGCTTGGGCTGCATCGCCTTGACGGCCAGCTTGGCGAACCCTTCCGCGCCGATTCTGATGACCACCTCGGGCAGCAGCTCGGCGTGGTGGGCTTCCAGTCCGACGGTACGAGGGTAGCGCCGGGCCTCCTCC
Source organism: Streptomyces sp. SA15 (assembly GCF_002291145.1). Taxonomy (GTDB): domain Bacteria; phylum Actinomycetota; class Actinomycetes; order Streptomycetales; family Streptomycetaceae; genus Streptomyces. Next base: position 29,862 of record NZ_NTGE01000058.1, on the reverse strand, counting down.
TCGAGCCGCCCGCTGAAGATGTCGGCGATCTGTTTGTACGCGCGGTACTGCAAGAGCCGTGCGAACAGCAGGTCCCGGGCCTCCAGCAGCGCCAGGTCGGCCTCGTCCTCGACCTCGGCGCTGGGCAGCAGCCGGGCGGCCTTCAGGTCCAGCAGAGTGGCCGCGACCACCAGGAACTCGGTCGTCTGGTCCAGGTCCCAGTCGGGCCCCATCGCCCTGATGTGCGCCATGAACTCGTCGGTCACCTTGGACAGCGCGACCTCGGTGACGTCCAGCTTGTGCTTGGAGATCAGCTGGAGGAGCAGGTCGAAGGGGCCCTCGAAGTTGGCGAGCCGGACCTTGAAGACGCCGTCGTTCGGTTCTTCGGTCTCGGCGGGCTCGCGCTCACTGGGAGATGCCGCGAGTGCCGGTTCCGCAGTTACGGCCTCGGGCTCCGCCTCCACAGGAGCCTGAGGCTCCGCGACCGGAAGTTCCTCCACCGGAGCCACAGGCTCCACGCTTTCCACGGGCTCCACCTGAGCCACAGGCTCCACGGGCTCCACAGGAACCGACGCTGTCCCTGGCCCCTTCCCCAGCGCACGCCGACGACCGGCCGACACGCCGGAGCCCGGGGGAACGTCCTTCGAGGTCATAGCCCCCGCAGGCTACCCCTACCGCCCACGAAGCCGTCGTACGAGGATGCTCGCATCCCCCCGGGTCTCCAGATCCGCGAGCACCACGGCAACCGCCTCACGAACGATCCGCCCGCGGTCGACCGCCAGCCCGTGCTCACCCCGGAGCACCAGCCGCGCATGCTCCAGATCCATGAGCTCCTCGGCGGACACGTACACCGTGATCTTCTCGTCGTGCCGCTCCCGCCCACTGGGCCGCCGCGCGGCAGCCCGTCCGCGCTTGCGCGGCGCAGCGGCCGCCGCGGAGGTCGCGGACCCCGCAGAACCCGCGGCAGAACCTTCCTGCGCCCCCTGACGTCGCCCGGAGCGATCCGCGGCCGCGCCTCGGCTGCGGGACTCTCCGGCCTCCGCCGGCTCCGCGTCCGTCGCCACATGCTCCGCGCCGTCGCCGTCACCACCCTGCGCGGGCACGGACTGAGGCGCGTCCTCGGAGGACGCACCCGCGGCCCCGTCGGACTCCCCCGCGGGAGCCGGCACCCGGGCCTCGCCGTTGGCCTGGCGCCGGGGAGTGGACGCCTGGAGCGCCGTCCCCCCTGTCGTACGGAACAGTTCGTCGGCCCCCGGCAGACTCACTCGGCGTGACACCGGGCGAGCACCTCCCTGGCGAGCTGGCGGTAGGCGGCGGCGCCGACGGAGTTGGAGGCGTACGTGGTGATCGGCTCACCGGCGACCGTGGTCTCCGGGAAGCGGACCGTGCGCCCGATGACCGTGTGGTAGACGTGGTCGTCGAACGCCTCGACGACCCGCGCGAGCACCTCGCGGCTGTGCACGGTGCGCGAGTCGTACATCGTGGCGAGGATCCCGTCGAGCTCCAGCTCCGGGTTGAGGCGCTCCTGGACCTTCTCGATGGTCTCCGTCAGCAGCGCGACACCGCGGAGGGCGAAGAACTCGCACTCCAGGGGCACGATCACCTTGTGCGCGGCCGTCAGGGCGTTGACCGTGAGCAGGCCGAGCGAGGGCTGGCAGTCGATCACGATGTAGTCGTAGTCGGCCATGAGCGGCTTCAGGGCGCGCTGGAGTGTGGACTCGCGCGCGACCTCGCTCACCAGCTGGACCTCGGCGGCGGACAGGTCGATGTTGCTGGGCAGCAGGTCCATGTTGGGGACCGCCGTCTTCAGGAGGACCTCGTCGGCCGCCATGCCCCGCTCCATGAGCAGGTTGTAGACGGTGAGGTCGAGCTCCATCGGGTTGACGCCGAGACCGACCGACAGCGCGCCCTGCGGGTCGAAGTCCACGAGCAGCACCCGGCGTCCGTACTCCGCGAGAGCGGCACCCAGGTTGATGGTCGACGTGGTCTTGCCGACGCCGCCCTTCTGGTTGCACATCGCGATGATCTTCGCGGGTCCGTGATCGGTCAGCGGGCCCGGGATCGGGAAGTACGGCAGCGGGCGCCCGGTCGGGCCGATGCGCTCGCGGCGCTGGCGGGCAGCGTCGGGCGCGAGTGTGGCCGCGTATTCGGGATCGGGCTCGTACTCGGCGTCGGGGTCGTAGAAGTGCCCCTCGGGCAGTTCGTCGTAGTCGGCGAAGTGGTTGTGGGGCGCGCCACTTCCGTCGCCGGCCATGGCGTTCACGTGATGGCCATCCATGCTCTGGTGTCCTGGCTGAGTCACAATCGACCTCTGGTGACTCTGGTGGGCTGCGAAGGTGCGCACCGCGACGGAGCCGACAGCCTCGAACCCCGCGGAGCCCTGGGCCCGTGCAGGCGTTCCTGGTTGACCACCCCCGGGAGAAAATGTCGACTCATTCACAAGTCGTCTTACCTCCTTGGTGACCAGGAAACTTCTAGACAGGTCAGCGTGGCACCATGCCGACGGTTGGCGACTCTATGGCGTGTCGGGCGTCCGCAGCAACACAATCCGCCGGACCCGGCAGGATGTGTCGGCAATGAAACATCCCTCTGTCAAGGGCGTACGGCCGTCGCACGGTGGGTTTCACCGGTGTACGAATCGGTTCAAGGGTTACGTTCGAGGCGAGTTGACCGAGAGTCGCAAAGTGACCATACACACATCCGGCCGGACCTTGTCGGGCAAGGTCCGGCCGGATGTGTGCCGTTGACGACCAGTGTTGACGTATCGCCTTTTACCCAATGGTGACTTAGCGGTTCGGCCGCTCGGGTTCAGTGGACGCGGGCTAGCCGAGCAGGGTCTCGAGCTCCACGTGCTCCAGGCCGTGCGCCTGAGCGACCTCCCGGTAAGTCACCTTGCCGTCATGGGTGTTGAGGCCCTTGGCGAGCGCGGGGTCGCGGCGCAGCGCGTCCACCCAGCCGTGGTCGGCGAGTTCGACGATGTAGGGCAGCGTGGCGTTGGTGAGCGCGTACGTGGAGGTGTTGGGCACCGCGCCGGGCATGTTGGCGACGCAGTAGAAAACCGATTCGTGGACCTTGAAGGTCGGCTCGGCGTGAGTGGTCGGGCGGGAGTCCTCGAAGCAGCCGCCCTGGTCGATCGCGATGTCGACAAGGACACTTCCCGGCTTCATGCGCGACACGAGCTCGTTGGTGACCAGCTTCGGGGCCTTGGCGCCCGGGATGAGGACGGCGCCGATGACGAGGTCGGCCGCCAGGCAGGCCTTCTCCAGTTCGAAGGCGTTGGAGACGACGGTCTGGATCTTCGTACCGAAGATCTTGTCCGCCTCCTTGAGCTTGTTGATGTCCTTGTCGAGCAGGGTGACGTGGAAGCCCATGCCGATGGCGATCTGCGCGGCGTTCCAGCCGGAGACGCCGCCGCCGATGACGACGGCCCGGCCGGCCAGCACGCCCGGGACACCGCCGGGCAGCACACCGCGGCCGCCGTTCGCGGCCATCAGGTGGTAGGCGCCGACCTGCGGTGCGAGGCGGCCCGCGACCTCGGACATGGGCGCGAGCAGCGGGAGCGCGCGGCCGGGCAGCTCGACCGTCTCGTATGCGATCGCGGTGGTGCCGGACTCGACGAGGGCGTCCGTGCACTCCTTGGAGGCGGCCAGGTGCAGGTAGGTGAAGAGCGTCTGGTCCTTGCGGAGGCGGTGGTACTCCTCGGCGATGGGCTCCTTGACCTTGAGCAGCAGGTCGGCGGCGGCCCACACCTCGTCGGCGGTCGGAAGGATCTGCGCACCGGCGGCGACGTACTCGTCGTCCGTGATCGAGGAGCCGACACCGGCGCCCAGCTCGACGACGACCTGGTGGCCGTGGCGCACCAGCTCGTGCACGCCGGCGGGGGTGATGGCCACCCGGAACTCGTTGTTCTTGACCTCGCGGGGGATGCCGACCTTCACGTCGATCACGGTCCTTGGCTCAGAGGGTGTGGGGGCATTACAAGACATACCCAGGCATGCGCGGGCACACCGGGAGACACCGCTGGAGAAGGTGCGGCAGAGCCAGTCTAATGAAGGTGTTCCCGCTGTCTAGCCTTTCATTGCATCAATCTTCAGCGGATGTACTACGGATTTCGCAGGCGTTAGCGTCGTGTTCCGGTGATCGGAGGATTCCGGCTCCAGATCTGGCTTCATTCCGGCCCCTTGCCGGGCTCTGCCTCCGGCCCCTTGCCGGGCTCTGCCTCCGGCTCCGTCTCGGGCTCCACTTCCGGTCCTGTGGCGGGCTCCGCTTTCGGACCGGTGCCGAGCTCCGCTTTCGGACCGGTGGCGGGCTCCGCTTCCGGTCCGGTGCCGGGCTCCGCTTTCGGACCGGTGCCGAGCTCCGCTTCCGGACCGGTGCCGGGCTCCGCTTTCAACTCCGTCTCGGACTTCGTTTCCAAGTCCGTCTTGGGCTTCGTCTCTGGCTCCGCCTCGGGCTCCGCGCCGGATTCCGTATCCGGCTCCGGACGCTCCTCCGCCAGCAGCCGCTCGGCCGTCCCCCGGTGCAGCCAGGCCGCCGCGGGATCGCCGAGGTGCTCCAGGGTGTCGGCGAGCCGCAGGTACAGGGCGGCCTGGAGGCGTACGTCCTCGGCGCGGCGCGCCCACTCCACGGCCTCCTGACAGGTGCGCAGCGACTCCTCGGGCCGTCCCGCGTACTCCTGGACGCGCGCCAGTTCGCTCAACGCCCGCGCGTGGGCGGCCACATCGCCGTTCTTGCGGTGCCCGGCGACCGCTGCCCGCCAGTTCCGCAGCGCCTCGCCGTAGCGGCCCGCGTAGGTGTGCGCGGCGGCGATACGGCCGTACAGCCGGGCGGCGTCCGCGCGCTCGTCCCGGGCCAGCCGCTCGGCGAGGGCCCGGCCGAACCAGTCGGCGGCCCGGTCGTAGTCCCCGAGCTCCAGGTGGGCGCCGCCTACGGATTCCATCGCGCGGCCGGTCGCATACGGGTCGTTCGCCTCGCGTCCGGCGTCCAGCGCCGCCCGGTAGCGGGTCAGCGCCTCCTGCGTACGGCCGGTCCGGGCGTCCAGGTCGGCGAGGTTCAGCAGGGCGGCGGCCCGCTCGCGGGGCAGGTTCCGGCGCTCGGCCACGTCGAGGACGAGGCGGTGGATGCCGTACAGGTCGGGCGCGGCCGCCTGCGTGCCGAAGTGGGCGACCATGGCCCGCACCAGCTGGGACATCAGGCGCCGGGCGAGCGTGTCCAGCTCCCCGTCGGCGACCGCGAGACGGGCCGCGGCGAGCAGGGCGGGCCGGCGCACGCGCAGCCAGTCGGCGGCCGCCCGTGGGCTCGGGAAACGCACGGACGGCGGCATGGCCTGGAGCTTCTCGCGCGCCTCGGGGCTGTCGGTCTCGGTGATCGTCCGGCAGGACTGCAGCAGCCGTACGGTCCGCTCCAGCATCCGCGCGCGGGCCAGCTGGAGCTCCGCGGGACGCTCCTGGGTCTCGGCGAGAGCCTTCAGGAAGGGGTGCAGGCAGCCGGGGACCTCGTACTGGGGCAGCGGCGAGTCCACGGCGTGCAGCAGGCCCAGGGCGACGAAGTCGTCCAGGGTGGTGCGTGCGACGCTCACCGAGCAGCCGGCGAGCGCGGAGGCGGTGTGCGGGTCGACGAGGCCGGCCGGGGCGAGGGCGAGCAGTCGCAGGATCCGGGCGGCGGGAGCCGGGAGGGACGCGTAGGCGAGCCGGAAGACCCGGCTCAGCGGAGTTCCCTCGTCACTCTCCGCGTGCAGCTGCTTGGCGAGGTCGGCGACGGCCGCCTTGTGGCGGGCGGCCAGCCAGCCGCCCGCCAGCATCAGCGCGGCGGGCTGGGTCTGGCACTCCTCGACCAGGCCCTCGGCCGCCCGCGGGTCGACGGTGACGCGGACCGAGCCGGTGTGCCGGGACAGCAGCTCCAGGGCGGACTTGGTGTCGAGGCCGCCCAGGGTGCACGGGCGGACGTCCGCGATGCCGGTCAGCGGGCCCCCGGAGACGGCGACGGCCAGGCATTCCGGGGTGTCCGGCAGCAGGGCGTCGACCTGCTCGGCGGTGGCCGCGTCGTCCAGCAGGAGCAGCGTCCTGCGGTCGGCGAGGGCCTCGCGGAGTGCGGCCGTGAGGTCGTCCTCGGCGGCTCCGGCGGGGGTCGGCAGGCCGAGCGCGGTGAGCAGTTCGCGGGCGGTGTACTCGACGGGGACGGGGGTGCCGTCCGGCTCGCTGAGCCGGGCCCGCAGCACGCCGTCCCGGTAACGGTCCGCGACCTGCCGTACGAGCTCTTCGGCGAGGGCGGTGCGCCCTGAGCCAGGCTTGCCCGCGATGAGCAACACGCGCGCGCGGGGGGCCTTGCGGCCGGAGAGGGTGTCGAGGCCGGCGCGTTCGATGTCGGCGCGGAGTTCCTTCAACTCCCTTGTGCGGCCCAGGAACCGAGTCTCCTCAGGAGCGTCTCCGGACAGCTGCACGCCGCCTGTGTCCACCGCCTGATCCGTCACGGGCCACACTCCCGTCCCACCGCACGCGCAAGCCCGCCGGGACTCCGGTTCGAGCGCTTACAGAGCCTAGTTCACGCTCTGCTACGTTCCGGGCGGAGCGCGGCGGGCCCGTCCCCCGATCGGATCAGCCGATCGTCAGATCACACGCACTATGGGGTGGGTACACGTCTCGAACTATGGGGTGGGTTCACGCCTCGAAGGGACGCGCCGGCCACGGCGCCTGAGCCGGGCGCAGCGCGTCCAGCCCGTCGCCGCCGCGCGCGGCGACCAGTGAGAGCACGCCCACGACGAGGCAGTTGTTGTGCAGCTCCCCCGCGAGCACACCCCGGACCAGCTCGTCGACCGGCACGCGCGCGTGCTCCATGTCGGCCTCCTCGTCCTCCACCTCGAAGCGCTGCCCGTCGGCCTCGGACAGATCGCGGGCCAGGAAGATCCGCACCGCCTCGTCGCAGCCCCCGGCGGTCGTGTACACGTCGGTGAGGACCCGCCAGTCCTCGGCCTTGACGTGCGCCTCCTCGTACAGCTCGCGCTGGGCGGCGTGCAGCGGGTTCTCACCGGGGACGTCGAGGAGGCCGGCCGGGATCTCCCACAGCTTCTGCCGCACCGGGTGGCGGTACTGCTTGATGAGCAGGACGCGGTCCTCGGCGTCGAGGGCGAGCACGCCGACCGAGCCGGGGTGAACCTGGTAGTCGCGCCGGACCACCGAGCCGTCGGGCATGACCACCTCATCCGTGCGAACGGAGGTCTTGTTCCCCACGAAGGGGGTCTCCGTCGCCCGGATCTCCCACTGCTCGGGGGTGTCCTTGATCGTCATGCCCTGCCCTTCCGCACGTACAAAGAAAACCGGGGTGCCCACCCTTTGAAGGTATGCACCCCGGCCACCGTACAACTGGTGTGTTACTTGGAATTCTTCCGCTCGACCGAGGCCTTCACGAGCCCGGCGAACAGCGGGTGCGGACGCGTCGGACGCGAGCGCAGCTCGGGGTGCGCCTGTGTGGCGACCAGGTACGGGTGGGCCTCGCGCGGGTACTCGACGTACTCGACCAGCTTGCCGTCCGGCGAGGTGCCCGAGAACAGGATGCCCGCCTTCTTCTCCAGCTCGGCGCGGTAGGCGTTGTTCACCTCGTACCGGTGACGGTGCCGCTCCTCGACGTACTCCTTGCCGTCGTACACCTCGCGCACGATCGATCCCTCGGCCAGCTTGGCCGGGTACATGCCCAGGCGCATCGTTCCGCCCATGTCGCCCTCGCCGGCGACGATGTCGAGCTGCTCGGCCATGGTGGAGATGACCGGGTGGGCGGTGGCAGGATCGAACTCGGTGGAGTTGGCGTCGGAGATGTCGGCGAGGTTCCGGGCCGCCTCGATCACGATGCACTGCAGGCCGAGGCAGAGGCCGAGCAGCGGGATCTTGTTCTCGCGGGCGTAGCGGATGGCGCCGACCTTGCCCTGCACACCGCGGTCGCCGAAGCCACCCGGGATGCAGATGCCGTCCACATCACCGAGCTGCTGGGCGGCGCCCGAGGCGGTCTTGCAGTCGTCGGAGGTGACCCATTTGATCTTCACGCGGGCCTTGTTGGCGAAGCCGCCCGCGCGCAGCGCCTCGATGACCGAGAGGTAGGCGTCGGGCAGGTCGATGTACTTGCCGACCAGGGCGAGGGTGATCTCGTGGTCGGGGTTGTGGACGCGGTCGAGCAGGTCGTCCCAGGTCCTCCAGTCCACGTCGCGGAACGGCAGGTCCATCTTGCGGACGACGTAGGCGTCCAGGCCCTCGCCGTGCACGGTCTTCGGGATGTCGTAGATCGAGCGGGCGTCGGGGCAGGCGACCACGGCTGCCTCGTCGACGTCGCACATCAGCGAGATCTTCCGCTTGATCGCGGTCGGCACCTCGCGGTCGCAGCGCAGCACGATGGCGTCTGGCTGGATACCGATGTTCCTGAGAGCCGCAACCGAATGCTGGGTCGGCTTCGTCTTGAGCTCACCCGAGGGTCCGATGTAGGGCAGGAGAGAGATGTGAACAACGAAGACGTTGTCGCGACCGACCTCGTGCCGGACCTGGCGCACGGTCTCCAGGAACGGCAGCGACTCGATGTCGCCGACCGTGCCGCCCACCTCGGTGATCACGACGTCCACCTCGTCCGTCGCCATGCGCCGGATGCGGTGCTTGATCTCGTTGGTGATGTGCGGGATGACCTGCACGGTGTCGCCCAGGTACTCGCCGCGCCGCTCCTTGGCGATCACCGTCGAGTAGATCTGACCGGTGGTGACGTTGGCGGAGCCGTCCAGATCGCGGTCGAGGAAACGCTCGTAGTGGCCGATGTCCAGGTCGGTCTCGGCGCCGTCGTTGGTGACGAACACCTCACCGTGCTGGAAGGGGTTCATCGTGCCCGGGTCGACGTTCAGGTACGGGTCCAGCTTCTGCATCACGACGCGCAGGCCCCGCGCCTTGAGCAGCATGCCGAGGCTGGAGGCCGTCAGACCCTTCCCGAGGGAGGAGGCGACACCCCCGGTGACGAAGATGTGCTTGGTCGTCGTGGCTGTGCTGTTTCGGAAAGCAGCGGGCGGCATGGCCAAGAGGGGCTCCCGTGGTCGCGGTCTGGAGGTGCGGTGCGGCTGCCGAGCCGGAAATTCCGGGGTTGCCGTCGCTGCGGTTCGGGGGTCCCCTGCTGGGTTTTTCCCTTCGGAGGGCGCCCACCGGTCCACGGGCTACCAGGGTATCAGCGCCCGGGCGAGATGGCTTCCGGCCACGCTCCGCACACGGACCGACACAGACCTCGCACGGACGCACGGGTTTCTCACCCCTTGCTCACCCGTTCGGCGCACTCTCCTTGTCGGGAGCGGCACGCAGATCATCTACGTGCGTCGTATCCTGCTCGGACACTCGCTGCCGAGCCCGGCCGGCAACACGGCACCACCCCCGCCCGTACGCACCGGAACAACAAGAGCTCGTCAGTTCGTTGAGCAACAGATGTCGTTTTGCCTCACAGCAGCACGGACTGTTTTGCTTCATCTCTCAACGACGCATTACAACGACCCCCTTGACCGCACTAGCGACAGCCCCCTTTTCGCGGGGTGACGTGGCCGTTCGACTGGAGTTGCACGTGGCCGGGCGCATCGAAGATTACGCACTCATCGGAGACATGCAGACCGCTGCCCTGGTCTGCCGGGACGGCACAGTGGACTGGCTGTGCCTGCCTCGCTTCGACTCGCATGCCATCTTCGCCGGTCTGCTGGGCACCGAGGAACACGGCTTCTGGCGGCTCGGACCCGCCCACGCGGCCGACGCCGAGCCGCCCACCGCGGCCCGGCGTACCTACCGCGGCGACTCCCTGATCCTGGAATCCGAGTGGGACACCCAGCGCGGCACGGTCCGCGTGACGGACTTCATGCCCCCACGTGACGGCGCCCCGCAGCTGATCAGGATCGTGGAGGGCGTCTCGGGCCGCGTCCCGATGCGCTCGGCACTGCGCATGCGTTTCTCCTACGGCCGGGTCGTGCCGTGGGTCCACAAGCACGACGGGCGCACGGTGGCCGTCGCGGGCCCGGACTCTGTGTGGTTCGACACACATGCCGAGACGTACGGCAAGTCGTTGACGACGTACGCGGACTTCACAGTCGCTCCGGGTGACCGGATCGCGTTCACGATCTCGTGGCAGCCCTCGCACAAGGAGCCGCCGCCGCTGCCGGAGCCGGAGCAGTCCCTGGAGGCGACGGAGGACTTCTGGCGGGACTGGGTCGAGCACTGCACGTACCACGGCCCCTACCGCGAGGCCGTGATCCGCTCGCTGATCACGCTGAAGGCGCTGACGTACGCCCCGACGGGCGGCATCGTCGCCGCCCCCACGACCTCCCTGCCGGAGGAGATCGGCGGCGTCCGCAACTGGGACTACCGCTACACCTGGCTGCGCGACGCGGCGATCACCCTGTCCTCGCTCCTGCGCACCGGCTACCGCGAGGAGGCCCGCGCCTGGCGCGAGTGGCTGCTGCGCGCGGTCGCTGGCGACCCGGAGAACCTGCAGATCATGTACGGCATCGCCGGCGAGCGCGAGCTGGGCGAGGCCGAGCTGGACTGGCTGCCGGGATACGAGAGCTCCGGGCCGGTTCGGGTCGGCAACGGCGCGGCGCACCAGCTCCAGCTGGACGTGTACGGCGAGGTCACCGAGGCCCTGCACCTGGCCCACATGACGGGCCTGGCCCGCAACGACTACGCCTCGCTGCTCCAGCTGAAGCTCATCCGCTACCTGGAGCAGCACTGGGACGCGCCGGACGAGGGCATCTGGGAGGTGCGCGGCCCGCGCCGCCACTTCGTGCACTCCAAGGTCATGGCCTGGGTCGCCGTCGACCGCACGATCAAGCTGATCGAGTCCGGCGACGCGGACGGCCCGCTGGACAAGTGGCGCGAGCTGCGCGACGACATCCACCGGGACGTGTGCGAGAGGGGCTACGACAAGGAGCGCAACACCTTCACGCAGTCGTACGGCTCGAAGGAACTGGACGCCTCCCTGCTGCTGATCCCGCAGATGGGCTTCCTGCCCCCGGACGACAAGCGCGTGATCGGCACCATCGAGGCCATCCAGCGCGAGCTGTCCACGCCGGACGGCTTCATCCTGCGCTACCCGACGCAGGGCGAGGACGAGGGCGTCGACGGCCTTCCCGGCGACGAGGGCGCCTTCCTCGCCTGCTCGTTCTGGATGGCGGACGACCTGGCGATGATCGGCCGCGTCGACGAGGCCCGTAAGCTGTTCGAGAAGCTGCTGTCACTGCGCAACGACCTCGGTCTGCTGGCCGAGGAGTGGGATCCGCGCCTCAAGCGCCAGGTCGGCAACTTCCCACAGGCTTTCAGCCACGTGCCGCTCATCGACACGGCTCTGCGGCTGACGGCGTCCGGGGCCTACGGCGGCTAGCCGTCTGCCCGGCGGATCGGGCCCTGAACAGGACGGACGTACCGCGCCCACCTAGCCTGGAAGCAAGCGATTGCCCCTTTGCGGAAGGGGGCGGCCATGGCTTCCCGCTCGAAGGCGGGCGCGGCCCTCGCCGCGCTGCGTGAGGACCTCACCGGCAATGTGTTCGCCCCGGAGGATCCGGGCTACGACGACGCGCGGACCGTCTTCAACGCCATGATCGACCGGCGGCCCGCCGTCATCGCGCAGTGCGCCGACGAGGACGACGTCGTACGGGCCGTACGCTTCGGCCGGGACCTGGACCTGAACATCGCGGTCCGCGGCGGCGGGCACAGCGTGGCGGGTATGGCGCTGAACGACAACGGTCTGGTCGTCGACCTGCGCCGCATGCACGAGGTGACCGTCCATCCCGCGGCCCAGGCGGTCCGGGTCGGGGGCGGTGCCACGATGAGTCACCTGGACCGCGCGTGCCAGCCGTACGGCCTCGCGACCACGGGCGGCCGGGCGTCCACCACCGGCGTCGGCGGCTTCGTCCTGGGCGGCGGCACCGGCTGGCTGGACCGCCTGTGCGGACTCGCCGTCGACAATCTGCTCGGCGTCGAACTGGTCACCGCCGAGGGCAGCCGGATCCACGCGAACGCCGACGAGAACCCCGACCTGTTCTGGGCCCTGCACGGCGGCGGCGGGAACTTCGGCATCGCGACGGCGATCACGCTGAAACTGCACGAACTGCCCCAGTTCTCCATCGCGATGCTGATGTACCTCCCGGAGTTCGGCCCCGAGGCCGTCCGCACCTTCCGCGACGTGATCGCGGCGGGCTCCGACGAGGTGGGCGGCGGCATCCTGTATCTCACCGGCCCGCCCGAGGAGTTCCTGCCGCCGCACCTGGTCGGTACGCGGCTGTGCGGGGCGGTGCTGACGTACGCGGGCCCCGAGGAGGACATGCGCAAGCTGGCCGAGCCCCTGCTGGCGCTGCCGCACGAGGCGGAGATCGTCGGGGCGATGCCGTACGCCGACGTGCAGTGCATGATCGACGACCCGCCCGGCATGCGGCACTACTGGTCGGCGGAGTACCTGACGGGCGCGCCCGACGACTTCGTGGACGTCTACTGCGCGAGCGCCGAGGCCATGCCCGTACCGACCGGGACCCAGTTCGCACTGCTCCCGCAGGGGGGCGCCGTCGCCGCCGGCCCGCACGAGTACCCGGTGCCCTACCGGGACGCTCCCTGGGCGGTGCACCCCTACGGCATGTGGGAGGACCCGGCGGACGACGAGCGATGCGTGCGCTGGGTCCGGGACGTCCGCGCCGATGTCCGGCCGTGGAGCACGGGCGCGGTCTACCTCAACTTCATCGGCGACGAGGGCGCGGAGCGGGTGGTGGCCGGCCTGGGCGCGGAGAACGCCCAGCGGCTGGCCGAGCTGAAGCGGCGCTACGACCCCGACAACGTGTTCCGCTTCAACCACAACATCAGGCCGGCCTGAGCGCCTTCAGCGTCCGCTCCCCGGCCGGATCGCCCGCCGTGGCCGGCACCAGGGCGATCTCGTCGAGCCCGGCCTCGGCATAGGCGTCGATCCGGGCGCGTACGGCGTCCAGGTCGCCGACCAGGCCGACCGTGCCGGCCGCCTCCGGCGGGAGGGCACGCAGCAGGGTGTCCCGGTCGGCGCCGCTCGCGGCCAGCTCCACCGCTTCACCGAGGCCCGCCGCGACGAACATGTCGCTGTAGCCCGGCACGGTCAGATAGCCGGCGATGCTGCCGAGGACCTGGGCGAGGGACTCCGGCTGCGGATCGACGGCCGCGGGCAGCCAGGAGGCCAGCGTCGGCGGTGTGCGGCCCGCGCGCTCGGCGGCCGCTTCCAGCTTCGCCCGCAGCAGACGGACCTGCTCAGGCGAGACGATGTCCAGCAGCATCCGGTCGGCGTGCGCGGCGGCCGTGGCGATCGCGCGGTCGCCGAACGCCGCCACGGTGAGCGGGCCGCCGGGCGGCGGGAGACGGCGGCGGAAGGGGCTGCCGGGCACGACCGGCTCGCCCTCAGGCGCGTGCAGGAGTCCTCGTACGGCCGCCGAGGACTCCTCCATCGCGGCCGCGGGCCGGACACGGGGCCGGCCGTGCACGCCCTCGACCACCCGCTTGCTGGACGTGCCCAGCGCCACCCCGACCGGACGACCGGTGACGGCGGCGACCGAGGCGGCACCCCGGGCGATCGTGTAGGCGTCGCGCACGGAGACCGGCACCGGCCCGGCGGTCAGCGCGACCCGCTCGGTGGCGCGCCCAATGGCCGCGGCCAGTACGAAGGAGTCCCACGTCGGTCCCTCACCGGCCCACACCTCGCGATAACCGAGCCTGTCGGCGAGCTCCGCCACTCGCAACGGCTCGTCGACCGCACTGTCGTCCTCGCGCCCCACGGCGACCACGCTGATGTCCATGACACGGCCGCTACCCCGCCGCGCACGCCCTAAGCCGGGCCGCTCGTCGGCTCGCGGACGACACGAGATGTCACCGCGGCGTGCACGCGGGTAGCGTCCGGCCTATGAACGGCGGCATGGGCGGCGGCGGGGACAGCGGTACGGACAGCGGTACGGACCACGGTGGTGACCAGGGCCTGGACAGCGGGTACGACACCCAGAGCACCGGGATCACGGTGCGGCGGGCGCTGGAGCTGCCCGGCCTGCGCAGCGGGCTCCCGGAGATCCTCGCGGGCGCCGACCGGCTGCAGCGGACCGTGCGCTGGGTGCACGCGGGCGAGGTGCCCCACATCGCCTCGCTGCTCAAGGGCGGCGAGCTGCTGCTGACCACTGGCTACGGCCTCGGCACCCGTCCGGCCGACCAGCGCGCGTTCGTGCGCACCCTCGCCGAGCGCGGCATCGCGGCCCTGGTCGTGGAGCTCGGCCCGCGCTTCACCCGCCTGCCCGCCGCCCTCGTCGACACCGCGCGCTCGGCCGGTCTGCCGCTGGTCCAACTGCACCGCGAGGTGCCGTTCGTGACGGTGACGGAGGAGATCCACACCGAGATCGTCAACGGCCACTACGCCCTGCTGCAGCGCGCCGAGGAGGTGCACCGCCGCTGCACACAGGCCCTGCTGGGCGGCGGCGGAATCCCTCAAGTCCTCGGCATCCTGGCCGACTTCAGCGGCAACCCGGTCTTCCTGGAGACGACGGACGGCCGGCTCCTGTACGCCGCCGGATCCGGCCCCGAGGGCGCGGACCCGCTCCAGGTGTGGGAGGGGCTGCGCGCCCAGCACAAGGACACCCCGCCGGCGGGCTCGGTCCTGGTGGACGTGCCGGGCGGCGGGCCGGGCACGGTGTCGGTGCGGGCCCGGCTCGCCCTACTGCCCGTACGCGCGCCCCTCGCGCCGGTGCACCGGATGGCCGCCGAACGGGCCGCGGGCATCCTGGCGGTCGTCCTCATGCAGGCCCGGCAGGAGGAGGAACTGGCGGCGCGCGGACGCGGCGACTTCCTGACCGACCTCGCCGAGGGCCGTATCGCCGCTCAGGACGCGCCCGCGCAAGCGCGCGTGCTGGGCTTCAAGCCGGGCGACAGCCCGCTGCTGCCGGTGGTGATGCGGCTCGGGGACGCCCTCTCCCCCAGCGGCGGATGGGCGGTGCTGGCGCGCGCGGTGGCGGAGGAGCTGGCGTCGGTGGGTGTGCCGGTCCTGCTGGGCGTACGACCGGTCGAAGGCCGCGTCCCTCTTCTGCTGGGCCTGCGTGCGGAGTCGGAGCGGTCGGCGGTCTCGGACCGGGTCGCGGCGGCGCTGCGGGCGGGTGTGGAGCGGGCCGGTATGCAACGGCCGGGGGCGCAGCCGCCGGTGGTGGTCGTCGGGGTGGCGGGTGGCTGGGCGGCGGCCTCGGCGGGCCTCAGGCACGCGGCCGAGACGGCGACGGCGGCGCAGGGCCTGCCGGACCGCCCCTGGTACGACGCCCGCCGCCTGGACATCGACCTGCTGCTGTGGCGGCTGCGCGACCACCCCGACCTGGCGGCCTTCGTGGACCGGGCGATCGGCCCCGTCCGGGACCACGACAAGCGCTCGAAGCCGCCGCTGCTGCCCACCCTGGAGACGTACCTGGCGCACGCGGGCCGTAAGGCGGAGACGGCACGCGAACTGCATCTCAACCGGCAGACGCTCTACAACCGCCTCGCCCGCATCGGCGAGTTGCTGGGCACCGACCTCGACGACCCGCACACGGTACTGGCGTTGAGCCTGGCGCTGCGGGCCCGCCGACATGTGCCCTAGGGTGCGCCCGCCCGACCCGCTTTCACATCAAGGGGCGTGGCTGGGTCAATTCGTCGTAGACGCTGAGCACTTGAGCCACGGTCGCGTCCTCGCTCGGCCAGGTGGCCGCCTGCCGCACGCCCTTCTCCGTCAGCAGCTCCCGGCGTTCGGGATCACCGAGGAGCCGTACGACGGCGTCGGCGAAGGCCTCGGGGTCCCCGGGCGGAACGAGTTCGGCCGCGTCGCCGACGAGTTCGGGGATGCCGCCGACCGCGGTCGCGACGAGCGGCACGCGCGCGTGGAAGGCCTCCTGGGCGAGGACGGAGCGCGACTCCTCACCACTCGGCAGCAGCGCGAGGTCGGCGGCGGCGAGCAGCTCGGTGATGTCCTCGCGCAGCCCGATGAGCCGGACCGGCAGTCCCTCGTCCTCGATCCGCCGCTGCAACTCCCCGCGCAACGGCCCCTCCCCCGCGATCACCACCAACGGCACGGGGTCGAGGCGGCGCCACGCGCGCGTGGCGTCCAGCAGCATGTCGTAGCCCCGGTGGCGGTCGAGGGATCCGACGGCCATCAGCAACGGGCGCCCGATGGCACCGAGTTCGGCCCGGACCTTGGGGCGCAGCCGGTCGGGATCCTCCGGCTCGACGGTCCGGCGGGGCCCGGGCAGGGCGACGGCGGCGAGTCGCGCGTCCCGTGCGCCCGTACGGCGGGCCCGGTCCACGAGGGCCGAGGTGGTGCCGAGCACCACGGAGGCGGCCTTGACCACCCGCCGCTCCAACAGCCGCACCAGATGGGCGCGCGCACCCTCGGCGTACGCGCGGTCGTGCCAGGTGACGATGAGCGGGGTGCGCCGCCCGCTGAGCGCGAGCACGGCACGGAAGGAGGCGTGCAGCCCGTGCGCGTGCACCAGGTCGGCGTTCGCGCACGCCGCCCGCAACGCGGCCACGGAGGCCGGATCGCTGCTGCGCGGCACGTGGACGTGTTCGGCGCCGGCTCCGGTGAAGTCGTAGGTGCGATCCGCCTCGACGGGGGCGCACACGGTCACCCGCACGCCCCGCGCGACCAACCCCGAGGCCAGGGAGCGCACATGCGCGCTACTGCCGGCGTTGCCTCCGCCCAGCACCTGCACGGTGCGCAGCGGGGACTGGCCGTGCGGTGAGTGGCTGCTCACGGGGGTCACGTGGCCGGGGCTCCTGGTTCGGCGTCGGGCGGTCACGAGGAAACGTACAGAAGGTATCGAGCGGAGGGGTGTACCGCGCGCTTCCTACGCGTACTGCGTGCTACGCCAAGGATGCCAGGACGTACGGCTGTTCCGGGAACGCGGAGACGCCAAGCCCCGGCGGCGCATCGGGTGGGGTCACTCACACGAGTGAGGGAGGGCGATTCTGTGCGAGGCTTCATGACGCAGGCGAGCCGTCCGACCTAAGGGGCGCGGGGAACTGCGCGACCAGCCCCCACCGCCCCGCAGATGGAATACGACCGTCAGAGCCCAGGACCCCCCTGTTGTCCCCATGGCTCACCCACCCGCCGAAGGCACCACTGCACTCACCTGTCCCCGCACACGGCCGCAACAACAACCGCGCCGACATGCACGAGTAGCCCCACCCTCCCGTTACTCGCGGCGGCCAGGGCCGAAGTGCGCGGCCCCGGCGATCACCAACCCGCGAGCACCTTGTCGACCGCCCGCTCCTCGAGCAGCGCCCCCGCGACGAGCCCGGCCGCGGAGATCCCGAACAGCTTCACCGCCCCGCTGGTGACCTCGCCGTCCCTCAGCGCGGCCAGATGCGCACCGAACCCCCGCCGGGCGTCACCGGCGCCCGCCACGTCGTCGTAGTCCCCACAGGCCCCGGCGGCGAGGACGGCGAACCCGGCGGCGGGCCGGACCCGCCCGGCCCCGACGGCAGCCGCGAGGGCGGACGCGGGCCCGGCGTACAACTCGACGGTGCACCCGGCGTAGTTCTTCCGTTCCCAGCGGTCGCGGCCGCCAGGAGCTTTGGTCCGCAGGGCGGCCGTAACGGCACGGGTGAGGGCGGCCGTGAGCCCGAACGAGGTGGCCCGGCGAGCACGGTTGATCATCCGACCGCCCTACGGCTCTTCCCCGGCCGTCCCCCCTAGAGGTCCGCCCTAGCCGTCGCCAGCAGCTCCTCCGCGTGCGCCCGGGCCGTCTCCGAGTCCTCCTGCCCGGCCAGCATCCGCGACAGTTCCCGGACCCGCTCCTCGCCCTCCAGCACCTTCACACCGGACCGGGTGACCGACCCGTCGTTCGTCTTCTCCACCAGCAACTGCCGGTCGGCGAAGGCGGCCACCTGCGGCAGGTGCGTCACGACGACGACCTGCGCGGTCTTCGCGAGCCGCGCCAGCCGCCGCCCGATCTCGACCGCCGCCTTGCCGCCGACACCCGCGTCGACCTCGTCGAAGAGATACGTCGGCACCGGATCCGTCCCCGCGAACACGACCTCGACGGCCAGCATCACGCGCGACAGCTCACCCCCGGAAGCGCCCTTGGCGATGGGCCTGGGCGGAGCACCCGGATGCGGGGCCAGCAACAGCTCGACCTCGTCGACACCGGACGGCCCATAAGCCACCGCACGCCCGCCGACCTCGACACCCTCAGGGTCCTCGCTCTGCCGGATGTCGAACGACACGCGCGCGTGCGGCATGGCAAGCGAGGCCAACTCCGCGGTCACGGCAGCGGCGAACCGCTCCGCGGCCTCCGTCCGCGCGTCCGTCAACGCCTGTGCCAGCCCACCCAGTTCGGTCCGCAGCGCGTCCCGCTCGGCGGTCAGCTCGCCGATCCGATCGTCGTCGCCGTCCAGTTCGGTGAGCCGCGCGGCGCCCCGCTCGGCCCACGCCAGCACAGAGGCGACGTCCTCGCCGTACTTCCGCGTCAACGTGGTGAGCGCGGCCCGCCGCTCCTCGACGGCCGCCAGCCGCAGCGGATCGGCGTCCAGGTCGTCGGCGTACCCGGCGAGCTCCCCCGCCACGTCGCCCAGCAGGATCCCGATCTCGCCGATCCGGTCCGCGAGCGCGGCCAGCGCCGGATCGTGCGACCGTACGGCGTCCAGGGCCCGCTGCGCCCCCGCGACGAGCGTCGCGGCGTCGATGCCCTCGGGGTCCTCGGGGTTGCCCGCCAACGCGGCATGAGCGGCCGTAGCAGCCGAAGACAACGCCTCCGCGTGCCCCAGCCGCTCCGCCTCCTCCGCCAGCTCCACGTCCTCCCCGGCGCGCGGCTCGACGCCGGCGATCTCGTCGAGCCCGTAACGCAGCATGTCGGCTTCCTGGGCCCGCTCACGCGCGCGCGTGGTGATCTCGTCGAGCTCCACGGAGACGGCCCGCAGCCGCCGATAGGCCTCCGTGTACTTGGCCAACGGCACGGCGACGGCATCGCCCGCGTACCGGTCGAGCGCCTGCCGCTGCCGCGACAGTTTCAGCAGCCCCTGCTGATCGGTCTGCCCGTGCACGGCCACCAGCTCGTCGGCGAGCTCGGCAAGCACCCCCACGGGCACGTTGCGCCCGCCCAGGTGCGCCCGCGACCGCCCTTCGGCGGAAACGGTACGGCTGATCAGCAACGCCCCGTCGTCGAGCTCCGCCCCGGCCTCCTCGGCCCGTACGGCGGCCGAGGCGTCCGTGGACACGCTGATCCGCCCCTCCACGACCGCGCTCTTGGCCCCGATCCGTACGAGCGCCGCATCGGCACGCCCACCGAGCAGCAGCCCCAGGCTGGTGACCACCATGGTCTTGCCCGCACCCGTCTCACCCGTGACGGCGGTGAACCCGGGCGACAGCTCGACGACCGCGTCGTCGATGACTCCGAGCGACCGTATCCGCATCTCCTCCAACACGGACAAGACCTTACGAGGTCAAGGAGGAGAAGTGCGACGGCCCCCGCCCCTGACATGTGAAGGTGCAGGTAACGAATGTGGATCGACCCACAATGTCACTCGGCCGAGTGGAGACACCTAGGGGCGCGGGGCTGTGTCGATATGCGGCTCCGCCGCGCGGGCGCGACAAGCCACATCCGGCCCGCAGCCGCGAGAACAACCCCGCACCCCCTTGGCAGCGCTAATGCGGCGCCCCCCGCCACCCAGAAACCGGCAACGCGAACTTGGCCACAAGCCGATCAGTGAACGACGCATGATGCAGCCGAGCCAACCGCACCGGCACAGCCCCCCGCCGCACCTCGACCCGCGCCCCCGGCGGCAACTCCACGGTCCGCCGCCCGTCGCACCACAGCACCCCAGGCGGAATATGAGGCAAAACCTCCACCGCAAGCACAGAATCCGGCGAAGTGACCAATGGCTTCGCAAACAACGCATGCGCACTGATCGGCACCATCAACAGCGCCTCGACCTCAGGCCACACCACAGGCCCACCCGCGGAGAAGGCATACGCGGTCGATCCAGTAGGCGTCGACAACACGATCCCGTCGCACCCGAACCCGGTGACCGGCCGCCCATCGATCTCAAGGACGACCTCGAGCAGCTTCTCCGCACCGGCCTTCTGAACCGCCGCCTCGTTCAGCGCCCAGTCCGTATGCACGATGTCCCCGTTGCGATGCACGACGACATCGACGGTCATCCGCTCCTCGACCTCGTACGCCTTGGTCACCACCCGGTCGACGACCTTGTCGAGATCGTCCCGCTCGGCCTCCGCGAGGAAGCCGACCCGCCCCAGGTTGACGCCGAGCATCGGCACCCCGGACGCCCGGGCGAACTCGGCCCCCCGCAACAGCGTCCCGTCCCCACCGAGCACTATCAGCAACTCGCACCCGTCGAGGCACTGCGCAGTGGCCTCCTTGACCAGCTCCACCTCCCCCGGCAGCGGCAGATCCAGCGCCTCGGCCTCCAGGACGCGCACGCCGATGCCCTCGCGCAGCAGCCCCTTCACCACCAGTTCGGCGCTGCGAATCGCCGCGGGCCGGCCCGTGTGGGCCAGCAGGAAAACAGTACGAGCTCGGTTCTGTGTCAACGCGGCCCCTCCGCCACTGCACGGTCAACGTCGGCCGGGTCCAGTTCGGGTGCTCCGGCCCGCAGCCACAGAAAGTATTCGACATTCCCGGACGGCCCGGGCAGCGGACTGGCGGTGACACCCTTCACCCCGAGCCCGAGTTCCCATGCCTTCTGGGCCACACCGCGCACGGCCTCCGCCCGCAGCTGCGGACTGCGCACCACGCCCCCGCTCCCCAGCCGTTCCTTCCCCACCTCGAACTGCGGCTTGACCATCATCACCAGATCGGCGTCCGGCTTCACGCACCGCACCAGGGCGGGCAGCACCAGCCCGAGCGGGATGAAGGACAGATCCCCCACGACAAGATCCACAGGCTCCCCATCGATCACTTCAAGCGTCAACTCGCGTACGTTCGTACGATCCTTGACGGTGACGCGTTCATCGCTCTGAAGAGACCAGGCGAGTTGTCCGTATCCGACGTCGACGGCGACGACATGCGCGGCCCCCGCCCGCAGCAGCACATCCGTGAAACCCCCGGTCGACGCGCCGGCGTCCAGGGCCCGCCGCCCTTCGACGACGAGCCCCTGCGGTACGAACGCCTCCAGCGCACCGGCCAGCTTGTGCCCGCCCCGCGACACGTAGTCGGGATCGCTGTCGTCGACCGCGACGACGATCGCCGCCGCGGTCTCCACCTGCGTGGCGGGCTTGGTCGCGACGGTCTTGCCGACGGACACGCGCCCCGCGGCGATCAGCTGGCCGGCATGCTCGCGCGAGCGCGCGAGTTTCCGGCGGACCAGCTCCGCGTCGAGACGGCGGCGTGCGACTCCTGCCACGTTCGGTTCAGCTCCTATTGCCATACGTCGACGGGGGCGCCGGAGGTCCCGGGCGGGCGTCGAGCGCGGTGAGCGCGTCACGTAGCCCCCGATGTACATCCTCGTACACCTCGAGGTGTCCGTCCGTGGCGAGGTGGTCGGCGTCACCGAGCCGCTCCAGCTGGGCGTCCACGTCGGCGTTGCCGGTGGGGGTGCGGGGCACGTTCAGCGGGGCCGGGGCGGCGGGGTCGTAGTTGGGTTCGACCGCTTCGTCCGGCTCCGGAGCCTCCGCTTCCTCCCGGATCTCGACTTCGGGCACTGAGTCGCTCATGCCCAGACGCTACCTCGAACCGCTGGGGTACCGTCGATCGCGATGGCCACGATCGAGGAGTGCCGCGCCGCACTCGAGAAGCTCTCGGACAACATGCAGTCCGCCGAAGGTGACGTCCGCACGGCCGCGGCCATGGACCGCTCGGTGAGCTGCCACATCACCGACCTGGACGTCACCTTCGTCGGCCGGCTCACCGACGGCCACATCGTGGTGGCCGACACGCTCCCGGGGCCGCCGCCCGAGAAGGCGGAGATCAGACTCACCATGGCCGGCGACGACTTGGTGGCGCTGGTCGAGGGCGAGCTGAACTTCGCCAAGGCCTGGGGCTCGGGCCGGGTGAAGCTGGAGGCGAGCCTCAGGGACCTGTTCCGCCTCAGGAAGCTTCTTTAGCCGCTTCAGCCGCGACCTTCGTGGCCGTACGCGCCTTCCGCGCCGCCGGCACCACCAGCGGCGTCCCCGTCTCCGGGTCGTCGATCACCTGGCAGCGCAGCCCGAAGACCTCCTCCACCAGCTCGGCGTCGACGATGTCCTTCGGCGCGCCCTCCGCGATGATCTCGCCGCTCTTCAGGGCGATGAGGTGCGTGGCGTAGCGGGCCGCGTGGTTGAGGTCGTGCAGCACGGCGACGAGCGTGCGCCCCTGCTCCTCGTGCAGCTCCGCACACAGATCCAGTACGTCGATCTGGTGCTGGATGTCCAAGTATGTCGTCGGCTCGTCAAGCAGCAGCAGCGGCGTCTGCTGGGCGAGCGCCATCGCGATCCACACGCGCTGGCGCTGACCGCCGGACAGCTCGTCGACGTAGCGGTCGGCGAGCTCGGCGACCCCGGTCTGGGCCATCGACTCCTGTACGACCTTCTCGTCCTCGGTGGACCACTGGCGCAGGATGCCCTGGTGCGGGTAGCGGCCGCGGCCGACCAGGTCGGCGACGGTGATCCCGTCGGGCGCGATCGACGACTGCGGCAGCAGGCCCAGCGTCCGGGCGACCTTCTTCGCGGGCATCGACTGGATGACCTGCCCGTCGAGCAGGACCCGGCCCTGGTTCGGCTTCAGCATCCGCGACAGCGCCCGCAGGAGCGTGGACTTGCCGCACGCGTTCGGGCCGACGATCACGGTGAAGGAGTTGTCGGGTATCTCGACCGACAACTGCTCGGCGATGACCCTCTGGTCGTAGGCGAGGGTCACGTTCTCGGCGGACAGGCGGTTCACAGTGCTCCTTCGGGTGTTCTCGTTCGCCGAGCCGCGCTTGTGGGGCCGGTCTTCCTTCTGCGGGCTCATATCCGGCCCGCCTTGCGCTCGGTGACCAGCAGCCACAGCAGATAGACACCGCCCAGGACACCGGTGAGCACGCCCACAGGCAGCTGGTCGGCTCCGAACGTACGCTGCGAGACCCAGTCGGCGGTGACCAGGAGGGCGGCGCCCATGCACAGGGACGGCAGCAGGTTCGGGCCGGGCGAGCGGGTCAGGCGACGGGCGAGCTGCGGCGCGGTGAGCGCCACGAAGCTGACGGGACCGGCGGCAGCGGTGGCGGTCGCGGTGAGCAGGACGGCGGCGACCAGCAGCAGCATCCGTAGGCGCTCGACGCGCACTCCGAGGGCGTACGAGACGTCGTCGCCCATCTCCATCATCCGCAGGCCGCGCGCATTGGCGAGGACGAGCGGTACGAGCACGGCGCACAGTCCGAGCAGCGGCCAGACCTGGTCCCAGTCACGGCCGGCCAGCGAGCCGGTCATCCAGACGACCGCGCGGGCCGCGTCGACGAGGTCGGACTTGGTGAGCAGGTAACCGTTGATCGCCGTGACGATCGCGGACACCCCGATACCGACCAGCACCAGTCGATAGCCGTGCACACCACGCTTCCAGGCGAGCAGATAGATGGCGATACCGGTCGCCAGACCGCCCACAAGTGCACCCATGGTGACCTGCGCGGCGCTCCCGGAGAACACCACGATCATCACGAGCGCGCCGGCCGTGGCCCCCTGCCCGAGCCCGAGCACGTCCGGACTGCCCAGCGGATTGCGGGAGATGGCCTGGAACAGCGCGCCCCCGAGCCCCAGGGAGGCGCCGACCAGGAGCCCGACCAGGACCCGCGGCAGCCGCAGTTCGTTGACGATGAACTCCTGCCCCGCGTTGCCGTCGCCGACCAGCGTCTTCAGCACGTCGGCGGCCGGGATCGGGAAGTCGCCGGTGCCGATCAGCACGACGCTCGCGGTGAGCGCGGCGAGCAGCAGCAGGGCGACGACGGTGACGGCGCGGACGTCCAGACGGAGGGAGAGCCCGCCCGGGGTCCTGATGGCACGGTTGGTCCTCACAGCTGCGCCGTCCTCCGCCGTCGTACGAGATAGATGAAGACCGGACCGCCGATGATCGCGGTCACGATGCCGACCTGAAGCTCCGAGGGCCGCGCCACGACCCGGCCGATGACGTCCGACCCGAGCAGCAGCACGGGCGACAGGATCGTCGCGTACGGCAGGATCCAGCGCAGGTCGGGCCCGGTGAAGGACCGTACGACGTGAGGAACCATCAGCCCGACGAACATGATCGGCCCGCAGGCGGCGGTCGCGGCCCCGCACAGCACGGTGGCGGAGAGCATGGCCAGCGCCCGGGTGCGGTTGAGGTTGGCGCCGAGCGCCTTGGCGGTGTCGTCGCCCATGGCCATGGCATTGAGCGGCCGGGCGGGGGCGAGCGCGAGGACCGTGCCGACCGCGATGAACGGCAGCACCTGCACGATGGCCGCGTTGCTCGCCGAGGCCAGCGAACCGACGGTCCAGAAGCGCATCCTGGCGAGCGCCGCGTCGTCCAGGATCATCACGGCCTGGAGGTAGCCGTAGAGCGCGGCACTGATCGCCGTACCGGCGAGCGCGAGCCGCACCGGTGTCGCGCCCCGGCTGCCCCCGAGGAACCAGACCAGCGCACCGACCACGGCCGCGCCGATGAAGGCGAACCACACATAGCCGCTCAGGCTCGTGACGCCGAAGAACGAGATGGCGGTGACGACCGCGGCGGACGCGCCCGCGTTGATGCCGAGCAGCCCGGGGTCGGCCAGCGGATTACGGGTGAGCGCCTGGAGCACGGCCCCGGACAGGCCGAGAGCGGCGCCGGCGAGCAGTCCCAGCACGGTCCGCGACAGCCGGTCGGCGACCACCACATCGCCGTAGGTCCCCGAGTCCTGGAACAGGCCGTGCCAGACCTCTCCGATGGAGAGCGCTTTGGCACCGATCGCGATACTCGCCAACGCGACGAGCACCAGGATCACGAGGGACACGAGCAGCCCAATCGCTCGTATCGCCCGGCGGTTCGGGGGCGCGGGGGCGGTCTCCGCGCGCTGTTCGGGAGGACTGTCGACCAACACGCAGTTAGGTTAGCCTACCCTCGCATTCGGCCACGATCCCGAGGTACGAAGGCCCTCGGGTTCACAGGCACGCCTGCCCACTCAAGGCCGTACGACACCGGCTCACAACCCCAGCCGTGCCAGCGCCTTTTCCGCATCCAGCGCGCACACCCCCTCGCCGGCCGCCGTCCAGGCCGCCGCACACAGCGCGCGCAGCCCGTCCAAAGCATCCCCCTCACCGTCCAGTTCCAGCCGCTCGGTACCAGCTGTCGCCGTCCAGCCGCCGCACCGGAAGCCGTCGCCCTCCTCGGTGACCTCCGGCTGACCGGTGAGCAACCCCCGCAGATCGGCGTCGACATACGTCGGCCGGTGCTGCGGCGGCGCCGCGAGCAACTGCGCGCCATCGGTCACGCCGGTCAGGACGAGCAGCGAGTCGACGTCCCCGTTGAACGCGCCCTCGATGTCGGTGTCCAACCGGTCCCCGACCACCAACGGCCGCTCGGCGCCCGTGCGCAGAATCGTCTCGCGGTGCATGGGAGGCAACGGTTTGCCCGCCACCTGCGGCTCGGCACCGGTCGCGATCCGCACGACCTGCACCGCCGCGCCGTTGCCCGGCGCGATCCCACGCGCGCTCGGGATCGTCAGGTCGGTGTTGGACGCGAACCACGGCACACCGCGCGCGATGGCGTAGCACGCCTCGGCGAAGCGGCCCCAGGGCAGCTCGGGCCCGCCGTACCCCTGCACGACCGCCGCCGGATCGTCCTGCGCCGACTCCACCGGCCGCAGCCCGCGCTCGCGCAGCGCCACCCGCAGGCCCTCCCCGCCGATCACCAGCACCCGCGCACCCGTCGGCACCTGCTCGGCGATCAGCCGTGCGACCGCCTGCGCCGAGGTGATGACGTCCGACGCCGCTGTCGGTATGCCCAACTCGGTGAGGTGCCCGGCCACGACATCAGGAGTCCGCAGCGCGTTGTTGGTGACGTACGCGAGATGCATCCCGCCCCCGCGGGCGGTGGCGAGCGAATCGACCGCGTGCACGATCGCGTTCCCGCCCGCGTACACCACTCCGTCCAGGTCGAGCAGGGCGGTGTCGTACGCCTCGCTCAGGGCCCGCCCACTGCCCTCGGGCCTCGTCCTGACGCCCTGGCTCATTACGCATCGCTCCTTGGTGTGGCTCGCTTTCCCCCGATCATCCCCCATGCCACTGACACCCGTACGATGCCGGGATGAATACAGCAGGTCACTCGGAAGCAACGGCGCGCCGAGGCCTGGAACTCACCCCGTTCCGAGGCCTTCGCTACGACCCCGACCGGGTCGGCAGCCTGGCGGCCGTGACTTCCCCTCCGTACGACGTCGTCGTCCGCCCCGACGGCTTGCGCCACCTCCAGTCCGCAGACCCGCACAACATCGTCCGGCTGATCCTCCCCCAGGCCACGACCCCCTCCGAACGCAACGAACAGGCGGCCCGCACCCTGCGCCGCTGGCTGTCCGAGGGCGTCTTGACCGCCGACCCCGATCCCGGCCTGTACGTCTACGAGCAGCGCGACGGCGACGGCATGCTCCAACGCGGCATCATCGGCGCCCTGCACCTGTCGGAGCCGTCGGAGGGCGTGGTCCTGCCGCACGAGGACGTCATACCGCATGTCGTGGCCGACCGCGCGGGCCTCATGCGCGCCACCTCCGCGAACCTGGAACCCCTGCTCCTGACCTACCGCGGCAACGGCTCGGCGACCGCCACCGCCGAAGTCGTCGAGCGCACCGCCGAACAGCTCCCACTGCTCGCGACGACCACGGAGGACGGCTTCAGCCACCGCCTGTGGTCGGTCACCGAGCCGGCCGACGTGGCCCGCGTCCAGTCCGACCTGGCCCGGCACCAGGCCCTGATCGCCGACGGCCACCACCGCTGGGCCACCTACCGGCGTCTACGCGCGGAGCACCCCTCCCCCGGCCCGTGGGACTACGGCCTGGTCCTCCTCGTCGACACGGCCCGCTACCCCCTGCGCGTCCGCGCCATCCACCGCCTCCTGCACGGCCTGCCGGTGGCGGACGCCCTGACCGCCGTGGACGGCCTGTTCCGCGTACGCCACCTGGAAGTCCCCTTGGCGCAAGCCCTGGAGGCCCTGGCCGACGCGGCCCACGCGGGCAACGCATTCCTGCTCGCCGGCGACGGCGCCTTCCACCTGATCGACCGCCCGGATTCCGACCTCCTGGCCCGTACGATCCCCGCCGACCGCCCCACCGCCTGGCGCACCCTCGACGCGACGGTCCTGCACGCCACCCTCCTCGACCACGTCTGGCACATCCCCGAGGACGACCCCGCCCACATCGCCTACATCCACGACACGGCCGCCACGGTCGCGAAGGCCGAACGCGGTGGCGATACGGCCGTCCTGATGCACCCGGTTCGCGAGGAGGTCGTCCGCGACCTCGCCCGCCAAGGCGTCACGATGCCCCGCAAGTCGACGTCGTTCGGCCCGAAGCCGGCGTCGGGACTGGTACTGCGGGCGCTGGATCTGTAACGAGCCCGGAGATACGAAAGGGCGGGACCCGGTTGGCCGGGTCCCGCCCTTTCAGACACTGACGTCAGTCCTTGTCGTCGTCCTTGTCGTCGTTCTCGGCGTGCGCCGCGGATGCGTCGTGGGACTCAGCGTCGTCCTCGCCCTCGCTCTCGTCGAAGGCGTCGACGAACTCAACACCGTCCAACTCGGCAAGCCGGTCGGACGCGTCCGTGCTGCCGTCCTTGTCGGCCTCGACGGCCTTCGCGAACCACTCCCGCGCCTCACCCTCGCGCCCTGCGGCAAGCAGCGCGTCGGCGTACGCGTACCGCAGTCGCGCGGTCCACGGCTGCACGGAGTTGGACGCCAGCTCGGGGCTCTGCAACGTCACGATCGCGGCGTCGAGCTGCCCCATGTCACGCCGGGCGCCGGCCGCGACGAGCCGCATCTCCACCTGCCCGGCCTTGTCCAGCTTGTGCACCTCGGGCGCCCCGGCCATGTCCAGCGCTTTCTCCGGCCGCCCGAGCCCACGCTCGCAGTCGGCCATGACGGGCCACAGCTCCACGTTGCCGGTCATCCGCCGCGCGGCCCGGAACTCGGCGAGCGCCTCGCCGTACTTCTGGCTCGCGTACGCCGCGAACCCGGCCGCCTCTCGTACGGCGGCGACACGCGACGCCAACCGGAGGGCCACCCGGGAGTAGCCGTAGGCACCCTCGGGGTCCTCGTCGATGAGCCGGGCCACCATCACCAGGTTCTTGGCGACGTCTTCCGCGAGCGTCTTCGGCAGGCTCTGGAGCTCCTGCCGTACGTCCTTGTCGATCTCCTCGCCCGTGACGTCCTCGGGGATCGGCAGCCGCTTGATCGGCTCACGATCCCGGTCCCGCTCGTCCCGGAAACGGCCACCACCGCGCCGGTCGTCGCCGCCACGTCGGTCATCGCGGCCACGGAAGCCCCCGGGACGTCCCCCACGGTCGTCGCGACGGGGCCCGCCACGGCCACCCCGGTCGTCCCGCCCGCGGTACCCGCCACGCTCGCCCCGGCTGTCGTCACGCCGGAAGCCACCACGGTCACCACGGTCGTCAGTGCGGCGGTCGTCAGTGCGGCGGTCGTCACGCCGGTCGTCCTGACGGAAGCCACCACGATCGCCCCCGTCCCCGCGGTCGTCCCGACGGAAACCACGGTCACGGTCACCGCCACGGAAGCCACTGCGGTCACGATCGTCACGCCGGAAGCCGCCACGCTCACCGTCACGGCGCTCATCCCGCCGATCATCACGGCGCTCATCACGACGGTCGTCCCGCCGGTCGTCACGGCGCTCATCACGACGGTCGTCCCGGCGGAAACCGCTGCGGTCGTCACCCCGACGATCGTCACGGCGCCCGTAACCACCACCCCGGTTGTCGTCGCGCCGGAAGCCACCACGGTCACCACGGTCCGTGCGGGCCTCCCCACGGTCGTCCCGACGGTCCCCGCGGTCGTCGCGCCGGAAGGGCGGACGGTCGCCGTCGCGGCGGACCCCACGGTCACGGTCATCCCGGCGCGGCCCACCGGAACGGTCGTCCCGCCGGAACGCCGGACGAGGCCCACGGTCGCCTTCGCGTCGGTCATCGCGTCGGCCATACCCGCCCCGGCTGTCATCACGTCGGAAGCCACCGCGGTCACCACGGTCGTCGCCTCGGCGTTCATCCCGCCGGTCGTCTCGCCGATCGTCACGACGGTCATCACGGCGCTCGGCGGGACGGTCGTCGCGACGGCCGCCGCGGTCGTCTCCCCGGCGATCGTCACGGCGCCCGTAACCACCACGGTTGTCGTCGCGACGGAAGCCACCGCGGTCACCGCGGTAGCCGCCCCGGTCGCTCCGACCGCCGCGGTCACCACTGTCCCGTCGCCGCTGGTCGCGCTCCGGTCGGTCGTCGGGAGAGTTGGTGGACATGGGTGACTCCTGTCTTCTGTACCGCAAGTCATTCTCGCGCAGCCGAGTACCCGGCGCGCTCCGGGCTGTGCTTGTTCCCAAACAGCAAAAGGACCCCTGGTCCCAGCTGAACGCTGGGACCAGGGGTCCTCCAAAGATTGTTCGGCGGCGTCCTACTCTCCCACAGGGTCCCCCCTGCAGTACCATCGGCGCTGTAAGGCTTAGCTTCCGGGTTCGGAATGTAACCGGGCGTTTCCCTCACGCTATAACCACCGAAACCCTATTGGTTTCGAGCGAACAAGCACACTCTTCAGTTGATGTTCAGCTCAAGCCGACAACGGTCGTTGTCTCAGAACTAACACAGTGGACGCGAGCAACTGAGGACAAGCCCTCGGCCTATTAGTACCGGTCAACTCCACACCTTGCGGTGCTTCCATATCCGGCCTATCAACCCAGTCGTCTACTGGGAGCCTTAACCCCTCAT
>NZ_NTGE01000163.1 GCF_002291145.1 Streptomyces sp. SA15 | reverse complement strand
CTGCGCTACCTCAGCCGCGGCGAGGCCGTCCGCGCCGACCTGCGCGCCCTCGTCGCGGGCCTGGAGCCGCCCGTCGCGCTCGTCTGTCACAGCCTGGGCGGCATCATCGCCCTGGACACCCTGATCTCCGCCCCGCTGCCCCAGGTCCGCCTCCTGGTGACGGCCGGCTCCCAGGGACCCTTCCTGTACGAGTCCGGCTCCCTGCCCTCCCTCGACCACCCGGCCCCGCTGCCGCCGCACGTCCCCGACTGGCTGAACCTGTACGACCCCCACGACCTGCTCTCCTACCTCGGTGCGGACCTGTTCCCGGGCCGTGTCACCGACGTCGCCGTCGACAGCCGCCAGCCGTTCCCCGCCGCGCACAGCGCCTACTGGACCAACCCCGAGGTGTACCGCCGCATCGTGGACCGCCTGCCGTGACGGGCCCCGTGCCGCCCTTGCCGCCACGCGTGGATCCCGCCCGCGTGCACGCCCTGATCGTCGGCATCGAGAGGTACGACGCCGGCTCCGGCTGGGACCTGCCCGGGCCGGCCCGGGACGCCGTCGCCTTCCACCGGCTGCTGCGCGCGGCCGGGGTGCCGGACGCCCAACTCCGGCTGCACCTCGCGCCGTTGCCGCCGTACGCCCCCGAAGTCCCGTACGAGCCCGCCGACCACGCCACCCTGCGTCGCGTCCTGGTCCGTGAACTTCCCCTGGTTCAGGGCGACATCCTGTGGGTGTGGTGGGGCGGGCACGGCGTTCTCGACCGGGCCGGGCGGCTGCGGCTGTTCTGCGCCGACGCGTCCACCGCCGACAAGCTGGGCATCGACCTGGACTCCGCGCTCGCCCGGTACGCCGGCGACGCCGTGCCTGGCTTCGCCGAGCAGTTGTGGATCGTGGACGCCTGCGAGACCTTCGAGGAGGCCCTCGGCTTCCGGGAGCCGCTGCCGCCCGACGCGCTGCCCGTGGGACGGCGCAGCCTCGCCCATCAGCAGACCCTGCTGCGCGCGGCGGGCCGCGGCCGGGCCGCCGCCAACGACCCCGTGCGCGCCACCGGGCTCTTCTCCGAGATCATGCTCGGTCTGCTGGCCGCCCGAGCGGCCGTCCTGCCCGCCCCGCCCGATCCGGAGGAACTGTTTCCGGCCGTAAGGACACGTATCGCGGCCCTCAGGGAAGCGGGACGTACCCATCAGTATCCGGAGATCCGACTGCGGAGTCCCGAGCGCACCGAGATCCTGCCCGCGGCGGCACCGACCGCCGAGCGGCGCCCGGTCTCGCCGCTGCAGCGGGCCGTGGAGGCGCTGCTCGCCTACCCGTTGATGGGCGACCCCACCGAACGGCAGACCGTGGTCGCCGCGTTGAACCCCCGTGTCACAGCGATGCTGCCCCGTCACCCCAGGGCCCGCACGGACGCCATCGGCATCCTCAATGCCCTCTCCCGGCACCACCCGGAGGCGCTGTGGGAGCTGTTCGACGCCGTGGTGTCCGTCGACGACGACCCCGAGCGTAAGGAAGAACTCGAGGCCGCGCTGCGCGATTTCGCGGCCTCGGTGAAGCGTCCGAGCGATCGGAAATGATCGGGTGGCGTGATCGTACGGTTTTCGACCCGGGCGGGAATGGCCATGATGGAAAAGGACACGGGCACGGGGCATCGCG
Source organism: Streptomyces sp. SA15 (assembly GCF_002291145.1). GTDB lineage: Bacteria > Actinomycetota > Actinomycetes > Streptomycetales > Streptomycetaceae > Streptomyces. The sequence continues at coordinate 101,897 of NZ_NTGE01000163.1, read as the reverse complement.
TGCCACCGTGCGAGAAGGGGGAGCATCTTGGACCGGCCGCCCGCACCGCACCACCCCGCAGCCACCGCCCAGGCGTCGGCCGCCACCAGGCATGCCGACGTCTGGGAGTCGGATCTGGCGGACCTCGCGGCGCTGCCCTTGACCGCCGTGGACGGTCTCGCCCCGCTCGGCCCGACCGCCCGTCTCCTCGAAGAGGTCCTGCGCGCCCGCAGCGGCATCAGGGGCGGAGGTGAAGGGGGAAGCGCCCGGGCCGAATAGCGCCGCCCGTTCCTACGGCAGACCCTGACGAGGCCCCTGCGCCCGTCGGGGCCCCAGCATGCCCGCACCCGCGACCGGAGGTCCCCGCCCATGACCAGTGAGCCGCACCCCGCCCCGTTCCGCATGCCGGAGCGGCTCTTCGCGGAACTGGCCGCGGGCGGCGGCTCCGCGGAGGCCGTCGCCTTCCTCGAACGGGGGGAGCGGGCGCGCCGGCTGCTGCTCCTGCGGACGCTGCTGGACCGCCTCGACGCGCTGCCCACACCGCTGACCCCGGCCGCCGAGGCATGGCGCGTGCTGAAGGAGGCGGCGGCCCGGGCGCCCGAGCCGGTCGACCGGCTGCTGCTCGCCCCGGCGACCGGCGCCTGGCTCGCCCATGTACTGCGCCGGGCGCACGGCACCGCGACGGGCCCGCCGCTGTGGGCGGAGGCGGGCCATCTGTGCGCCCTGGCCGTCACGGCGTCCCTGCGCGCCGGCACGGAGGCCGACCTGACGGTCCCCCTCACCGACGGCGCGCTCTCCCTTCCCGGCCTGGGACTGGCCCGACTCACCGACGGAAAAGGAGGGTTGACGGTCGGTCAGGCCCACACGGACGGGGGAGAGCTGACCCTCACCGGGGCCGGGCGCGGCGGCGGTACGACGTCCCTGACGATCCGTCCGGCCACGGCACCGTTACCGATCGGGGGCGCCCAGGCCGTCGTAGAGGAATCCGACCCGCTGGACCCGGCGTCCTCCTGGCTCCCCCTGCGCACCCTCACCCATCCCGGCCCCGCCGGACCCGTCGCCATACCCCTCGACGACCTCGATCCCTACCGTGACCTGGACGACCCCCTGCCGCCCGCCCGGCTGGAAGCCGCGGAGGCGCGGGCGTGGCAGCGGCTGTTCGAGGAGGCCGTCGCGGTGCTCGCCGTGCCGGGCGGTACCGGGCCCGGGCGGATCGACCCGGCCGCGATCCGCTCCGTCGTGCCCTGGGGCCGTACCGGCGCCGTGCCGCCCGCCCCGCCGGCCGTGCTGGTCTCCGCGTCCAGCGGCGACTCCTTCGGCGCCATGGTGATCGCCCGGCCCTCCCGCGCGCTCGCCCTCGCCGAGACGCTCGTCCACGAGTTCCAGCACAGCAAGCTGGCCGCCCTGCTGCACCTCTTCCCGTTGCTCGAGGACGACAGGGCGGAGCGTTACTACGCCCCCTGGCGTCCCGACCCGCGCCATCTCACCGGCCTGCTGCACGGCGCGTACGCCTTCACCGGCGTCGCGGGCTTCTGGCGGGACCGCCTGGCCTGCGCGGGGGACGGCCGGTCGGCCGACGAGGCCGGCTACCACTTCGCGCTGCGCCGCCTGCAGAGCCGGCTCGTGGTGCGCACCCTGCTCGCCGAGGGCCGTCTCACCACCCAGGGCCGCGCCCTGGTGTCGGCCCTCGCGCGCACCCTGGACGGCTGGCTGCGCGAACCCGTACCCCCGGCCGCCCTGACCCGCGCCCGTGCGGCCGCCGCGCTGCACCGCACCGAGTGGCGTCTGCGCAACGTACTTCCGGTGTCCGACGCCACGGACGCGGCCGGCACCCCCCGCTTCCGCCCCGACCGCACCTCCTGGCCGGACGTCCGCACCCCCGCCTTCGCCACCCCTCCCGCCGCCCCGCGCACCGCCGACGAGCACCTCGCCGCCGGGAATCCGGCCGCCGCGCTCACCGCGTACGCCGACGAACTGGCCGCCGACCCGGCCGAACCGCACGCCCTCGCGGGCTGGATCGTCGCCCGTGCCGCCCTCGACCCGGGCCGCGCCTCCCGCCGAATGCTGGCCCGCCCGGAACTGATCCGACAGCCACTGCCGAGCGGTTGACCCCGGCCACGCGCCTGAAGCCGATCGGCAGCCGATCGTCCGTCCCGATTCTCGTCAAGGAGACGAAAACAAGGTCGTGCGGAAACGGTCGACCAGCGGGTGAACACGGTCTCCGGTGGTCAGGATGGAGGCATGGGATTCCATGTCGACTCCGAGGCCGGGCGGCTGCGCCGCGTCATCCTGCACCGGCCGGATCTCGAGCTCAAAAGGCTCACCCCCAGCAACAAGGACGCCCTCCTCTTCGACGACGTGCTGTGGGTGCGCCGGGCACGCGCCGAGCACGACGGGTTCGCCGACGTGCTGCGCGACCGCGGGGTCGCCGTGCACCTCTTCGGCGACCTGCTGACCGAGGCCCTGGAGATCCCGGCGGCCCGAGCGCTCGTCCTGGACCGGGTCTTCGACGAGAAGGAGTACGGGGTGCTCGCCACCGGCCACCTCCGGGCCGCCTTCGAGACCCTGCCCGCCCGGGAGCTGGCCGACGCGCTCGTCGGCGGCATGACCAAGCGGGAGTTCCTGGACGCGCACGCGGAGCCGACCTCCGTGCGCTTCCACGTCATGGAGCTCGACGACTTCCTGCTCGCCCCCCTGCCCAACCACCTCTTCACTCGCGACACCTCCGCCTGGATCTACGACGGCGTCTCCATCAACGCCATGCGCTGGCCCGCCCGGCAGCGCGAGACCGTGCACTTCGAGGCGATCTACCGGCACCACCCGCTGTTCCGTGACGAAACGTTCAATGTCTGGTCCGAGGGGCAGGCCGACTACCCGTCCACCATCGAGGGCGGGGACGTCCTGGTCATCGGCAACGGCGCGGTCCTCATCGGCATGAGCGAGCGGACGACCCCCCAGGCCGTCGAGATGCTCGCGCACAAGCTGTTCACCGCCGGCTCCGCGCAGACGATCGTGGCCCTCGACATGCCGAAACGGCGCGCCCTCATGCACCTCGACACCGTGATGACGATGGTCGACGGCGACACCTTCACCCAGTACGCGGGGCTCGGCATGCTCCGCTCGTACACCATCGAACCGGGCGTCGGCGAGGAGCTGAAGGTCACCGACCACCCGCCGGAGCACATGCACCGCGCGATCGCCGCAGCCCTCGGACTGAGCGAGATCCGCGTCCTGACCGCGACCCAGGACGTGCACTCCGCCGAGCGCGAGCAGTGGGACGACGGCTGCAACGTGCTGGCCGTCGAGCCGGGCGTCGTCGTCGCCTACGAGCGCAACGCCACCACCAACACGCATCTGCGCAAGCAGGGCATCGAGGTGATAGAGATCCCCGGCAGCGAGCTCGGGCGGGGGAGGGGCGGGCCGCGGTGCATGAGCTGCCCGGTCGTACGCGAGGCCGTATAGATACGCGAGGCCGTATGGAGAGGCCGTGGAGAGCCGCCGCTGTATAGAAATGCTGATCGTCGTATAGACTTCCAGTGTCCCTGTTCTCGTCCCCCTGGAGCGCCCCCCATGGCGACAGTCCCGACCACCCTCGCCGGCCGCCACTTCCTCAAGGAGCTGGACTTCACCGAGGGCGAGTTCCGCGGTCTGATCGAACTGGCCGCGGAACTCAAGGCCGCGAAGAAGGCGGGGGCGGAGACCCAGTACCTGCGGGGCAGGAACATCGCGCTGATCTTCGAGAAGACCTCCACCCGCACGCGCTGCGCGTTCGAGGTCGCCGCCGCCGACCAGGGCGCCTCGACGACGTACCTCGACCCCTCGGGTTCGCAGATCGGTCACAAGGAGTCCGTGAAGGACACCGCGCGGGTGCTGGGCCGGATGTACGACGCGATCGAGTACCGCGGGGACAGTCAGGCCAAGGTCGAGGAGCTTGCCGCGTACGCCGGCGTGCCCGTCTACAACGGCCTCACCGACCACTGGCACCCCACCCAGATGCTCGCCGACGTGCTCACCATGACCGAGCACTGCAGCAAGGACCTCGTCGAGGACGGTTTCGTCCTCGCCTACCTCGGCGACGCCCGCTTCAACATGGGCAACTCCTATCTGATCACCGGCGCGCTGCTCGGCCTGGACGTCCGTATCGTCGCGCCCAAGCAGTACTGGCCCAGTGACGACGTCGTCGCCCGGGCCCGCGAGCTGGCCGAGGGCAGTGGTGCCGCCATCGTGCTCACCGAGTCCGTGGAGGAGGGCGTCGCGGGCGCCGACTTCGTCGCCACCGACGTCTGGGTCTCCATGGGCGAGCCCAAGGAGGTCTGGGACGAGCGGATCGCCGCGCTCGGCCCGTACGCCGTGACCATGGACGTCCTGCGCGCCACCGGCAACCCGGATGTGAAGTTCCTGCACTGCCTGCCCGCCTTCCACGACCTCGGCACCAAGGTCGGGCGCGAGATCCACGAGTCCCACGGCCTGGAGTCCCTCGAGGTCACGGACGAGGTCTTCGAGTCGGCGCACTCGGTGGTCTTCGACGAGGCGGAGAACCGTATGCACACGATCAAGGCGGTCCTCGTGGCCACGCTGGCCTGATCAGTCCTTGCTTCTCGCGTTCTTCGCGGGGACGGTCATACCGGACGCCGCTGACGCGGTATCGACGGCAGCCTGAACCACACCGCCTTGCCGGACTCGGTGGAGCGGTGGCCGCAGGACGAACTGAGCGTGCGGATCAGCAGCAGACCGCGCCCGTGCTCCTGCCAGGGATCGGGCTCGGTGTCCGCCGGACGCGTGAGGTCGCCGGGCGGCACCGGGTCCGGGTCGTGCACCTCCACCCGGCAGCCGGTCGGCAGCAGCTCCACCACGAGCTCGATCGGCGCGTCGCCGGCGGTGTGCTCCACGGCGTTCGCCACCAGCTCCGCCGTGAGCAGTTCCGCGGTGTCGCTGTCGGCCCCGTGCTCCAGCTCCGCCAGCGCCGTGCGCACCAAGGCGCGGGCCACGGGCACGGCCGCGACGGAGTGCGGCAGCGCGATGCGCCAAGAAGCGGAGGCGGAGGCGGAGGGGCGTTCGTACAAGGCGGGTCCGTTCATGAGCAGGCTGTCCTGCTTTCAACCTGATGAATGGTACGGGGCCACCCGGCAGAGGCGTCCGACGGGCACCGTACGGGACCGTCGGCCCCCTTGCCGGGCGGCTTACCCGGGTGAACGGCGGGCCTCGCGCGGTTGCTCCCGCCGTTACGGGGGTGTCGACGAGCCGTGACGGATGTGACGGAGCGGGGTCGGATCCGGGTCACGCGCATCCGTCCGTCTGTATCGCGGACTCGTGACGACAGTCACGGATGAGTGATAACTTCGTGGAGTAGTGCTCCGTGAGTCCGTGAGGCAGTGCCCGTCGCTCCCACGAGGAGGCCGCACCCCATGAGTCCGTTCACCGGCTCCGCCGCCCGCACCTCCCACTGGCAGCATCTGCGCGTCACCGTCGCCGACGGCGTCGCCACCGTCACCCTCGCCCGCCCCGACAAGCTCAACGCGCTCACCTTCGGCGCCTACGCCGACCTGCGCGACCTGCTCGCCGAACTGTCCCGGGAGCGGTCCGTACGCGCCCTGGTGCTGGCCGGCGAGGGACGCGGCTTCTGCTCCGGCGGCGACGTCGACGAGATCATCGGCGCCACCCTGGCCATGGACACCGCCCAGCTCCTCGACTTCAACCGGATGACCGGGCAGGTCGTGCGGGCCGTACGGGAGTGTCCGTTCCCGGTGATCGCGGCGGTGCACGGGGTGGCGGCGGGCGCGGGGGCGGTGCTGGCGCTGGCGGCGGACTTCCGCGTCGCCGATCCGAGCGCCCGCTTCGCCTTCCTCTTCACCCGGGTCGGACTGTCCGGCGGCGACATGGGCGCGGCCTATCTGCTGCCCCGGGTCGTCGGACTGGGCCACGCGACGCGGCTGCTCATGCTCGGGGAACCGGTACGGGCGCCCGAGGCCGAGCGGATCGGCCTGATCAGCGAACTGACGGAGGAGGGGCGGGCGGACGAAGCCGCACAGGCGCTGGCCCACCGTCTGGCCGAGGGCCCGGCCTTGGCATACGCCCAGACCAAGGCGCTGCTCACGGCGGAGCTGGACATGCCGCTGGCCGCCTCGGTCGAGCTGGACGCATCGACCCAGGCCCTGCTGATGAACGGCGAGGATTACGCAGAGTTCCACGCGGCGTTCACGGAAAAGCGCCCACCGAAGTGGCGGGGACGGTAATGCCCACCTCAGGTGCACGTACCTCAGGGGCGCGGGGAACTGCGCGACCAGCCACACACGATGTACAACCGCCCGCGATGACCAGCCACCCCCAACGCATCGCAATCATCGGCGGCGGCCCCGGCGGCCTCTACGCCGCCACCCTCCTCAAACGCCTCGACCCGTCCCGCGAAGTAACCGTCTGGGAACGCAACGCCCCCCACGACACCTTCGGCTTCGGAGTAGTCCTCTCCGACGAAACCCTGGGCGGCATCGAACACGCCGACCCCGTGGTCTACGAGGCCCTCCAGAGAGACTTCATCCGCTGGGACGACATAGACATCGTCCACCGAGGCACCCGCCACACCTCCGGAGGACACGGCTTCGCGGCCCTCGGCAGAAAACGGCTCCTGCAAATCCTTCACGACCGCTGCCGCACCCTTGGCGTAGAGCTCCGCTTCCGCACCGAGGCCCCATACCCCGCCTGGCTGGCAGAGACGTACGACCTCGTCATCGCGGCCGACGGTGTGCACAGCACCACCCGCGAGGCCTACACCCATGTGTTCCGCCCCCATGTGGCCGCCCACCACTGCCGCTACATCTGGCTCGCTGCGGACTTCGCCTTCACATCCTTCCGCTTCGAGATCGCCGAGACCGAACACGGCGTGATGCAACTGCATGGCTACCCGTACGCGCCCGACGCCTCCACCGTCATCATCGAGATGCGCGAGGAGGTCTGGCACGCTGCCGGGTTCGACGAAATCACCCCGCAGGAGTCGATCGCCCGCTGCGCCAAGATCTTCGCGGACGCGCTGGGCGGGCGGCCGCTCAAGTCCAACAAGCCGGCGTGGACCACCTTCCGTACGGTGGTCAACGAGCGCTGGTCGCACGACAACATCGTTCTGCTCGGCGACGCCGCCCACACCGCCCACTTCTCCATCGGCTCCGGCACCAAACTGGCCGTCGAGGACGCCCTCGCGCTGGCGGCGTGTCTCGAGGAACAGGACTCACTGCGGAAGGCGCTGCGGGCTTATGAGGAGGAGCGGCGTCCCGTCGTCGCCTCCACCCAGCGCGCCGCCCGAGCCAGCCTGGAGTGGTTCGAGAACCTCGGCCTCCACCTCGACCAGCCGCCCCGCCAGTTCGCCTTCAACCTGCTCACCCGCAGCCGCCGCGTCACCCACGACAACCTGCGGCTGCGCGACGCCCGCTTCACCGAGTCGGTGGAGCGCGCGTTCGGCTGCCCGCCCGGCACGCCCCCGATGTTCACCCCGTTCCGGCTGCGCGGCCTGACCCTGCGCAACCGGGTCGTCGTCTCGCCCATGGACATGTACTCGGCCACCGACGGCCTCCCCGGCGACTTCCACCTCGTCCACCTGGGCGCACGGGCGCTCGGCGGCGCCGGGCTGGTGATGACCGAAATGGTGTGCGTCAGCGCGGAGGGACGGATCACGCCCGGCTGCACCGGCCTCTACACCGGCAGGCAGGCCGAGGCCTGGAGGCGGATCACCGACTTCGTGCACGCCCAGGCCCCCGGCACCGCGATCGGCGTGCAACTCGGCCACAGTGGGCGCAAGGGCTCGACCAAGCTGATGTGGGAGGGCATCGACGAGCCCCTGGAGGACGGCAACTGGCCACTCGTGGCCGCGTCCCCGCTCCCGTACAAGCCGTACAGCCAGACCCCGCGCGCACTCTCCCGCGCCCAACTCACCGACCTCCGCGAGCAGTTCACCTCGGCTGCCGGGCGCGCCGCACGCGCCGGCTTCGACCTTCTCGAACTGCACTGCGCCCACGGCTACTTGCTCTCCGGCTTCCTCTCCCCGCTCACCAATCAGCGTACGGACGCCTACGGCGGCTCGCTCGAGCGGCGGCTGCGCTTCCCGCTGGAGGTCTTCGACGCCGTCCGGAGCGTGTGGCCGCAGGAGAAGCCCATGACCGTCCGCATCTCCGCCACCGACTGGGCCGAGGGCGGGACCACCGCCGAGGACGCCGTCGAGATCGCCCGCGCCTTCGCCGCACACGGCGCCGACGCGATCGACGTGTCGACCGGGCAGGTCGTGGCCGACGAACACCCGGAGTTCGGGCGGTCGTACCAGACGCCGTACGCCGACCGGATCCGCCACGAGGTGGGGATCCCGGTGATCGCCGTCGGCGCGATCTCCTCCTGGGACGACGTCAACTCGCTGATCCTGGCCGGTCGTACGGACCTGTGCGCCCTGGCCCGCCCCCACCTCTACGACCCCCACTGGACGCTGCACGCGGCGGCCGAGCAGGGCTACGAAGGGCCGGGAGTCGTCTGGCCGGCACCGTACCGGGCGGGCAGCCGCCGTCCGCAGACGGGGCGGACGGATGCTCCGAAACCCCGGCTCAGCCTGGGGAGTTGAGCAACCCCCGCGCCGTCAGCAGCGCGTACACCGCGTCCGCCGACTCCCAGAAGCCTGAAGGTTGTCTTAGTGACCCCCGGTGTGAATGGGATCACACGCCGACGAAGGCCGCCCCCGCATCCCGCAGCCGCTCGTGCAGCCCACGGAACACCGCCGCCGAGCGGGCGCCGGGCCAGCCCTCCGGGAGCAGGTGGGCCGGCAGCCCGGGGTCGGCGTAGGGGAGGTGGCGCCAGGAGTCCAGGGCGAGGAGGTAGTCGCGGTACGCCTCCTCGGGCGGGGTGTCCGTGCGCCGCTCCCAGTCGTGCAGCACGCGCGCGTGGCGGTCGAGGAACGCCTCGTGCTCCTTGGCGATCGCCGCCAGGTCCCACCAGCGGGCGACCGCCTCGGCCGTCGGCGCGAAGCCGAGGTGCTCGCCGCGGAAGAGGTCGACATACGGGTCGAGGCGCAGCCTTCGGAGGGTGTGCTCGGTCTCCTCGTACAGCCGTGCGGGGGCGATCCACACGCCTGGGGTGGCGGTGCCGAAGCCGAGACCGGCCAGGCGCGAGCGCAGCACGTGCCGCTTCTGCCGCTCCGACTCCGGCACGGAGAACACGGCGAGCACCCAGCCCTCGTCCCGCGGAGGAGCCGTGGCGTAGATGCGCCGGTCGCCGTCGTCTAGCAACTGGCGGGCGTCCGGCGACAGTTCGTACCCGGCCGCGCCCTGTGCCGTACGGGCCGGCACGAGCAGTCCGCGCCGTTTGAGCCGGGACACCGACGAGCGCACCGAGGGCGCGTCCACGCCGACGGCGGCCAGCAGCCGGATCAGCTCGGCGACGGGCACCGGGCCGGGCATGTGGCGTCCGTACGCGCCGTAGAGCGTGACGATGAGAGACCGTGGTGCATGCTGGTCGGACACGTTGATCATCTTAGTTCGTCGGCATCATTGCTGGTCACCATCAGTGCGCAGACGGAAGCGCTGGAGCTTGCCGGTCGCGGTGCGCGGCAGCGCGTCCAGGAACACGATCTCGCGCGGGCATTTGTAGGGCGCCAGTTCCGATGTGACGAAGGTGCGCAGCGCCTCGGCGTTCCGCGCCGCGCCCTCCTTGACGACGGCGTAGGCCACCACGATCTGCCCGCGCGCCGCGTCGGACCGGCCCACCACCGCCGCCTCCAGCACGTCCGGGTGGCGCAGCAGGGCCTCCTCGACCTCCGGCCCGGCGATGTTGTACCCGGCGGAGATGATCATGTCGTCCGCGCGGGCCACATAGCGGAAGTAGCCGTCGGGTTCGCGGACGTAGGTGTCGCCGGTGATGTTCCAGCCCTCGCGCACGTACTCGCGCTGCCGCGGGTCGGCGAGGTACCGGCAGCCGACCGGCCCGCGCACGGCCAGCAGCCCGGGCTCGCCGTCGGGGACCGGCGCGCCGTCGGCGTCCTGCACGCGCGCGTGCCACCCCGGTACGGCGACACCGGTCGTCCCGGGCCTGATGTGCTCGTCGGCCGCGGAGATGAAGATGTGCAGCAGCTCGGTGGCGCCGATGCCGTTGATGAGGCGCAGGCCCGTGCGCTCGTGCCAGGCCTGCCAGGTGGCGGCGGGCAGGTTCTCGCCGGCGGAGACGCAGCGGCGCAGGCAGGAGATGTCGTACCCGTCGAGCTCGGCGAGCATCGCGCGGTACGCGGTCGGCGCGGTGAACAGCACCGACACCCGGTGCTCTGCGATCGCGGGCAACAGCTGCTTGGGACCCGCCTGTTCGAGGAGCAGGGCACTGGCGCCGACGCGCATCGGGAAGACGACCAGCCCGCCGAGCCCGAAGGTGAAGCCCAACGGGGGACTGCCGGCGAAGACATCGTCCACATGGGGTGCGAGCACATGCTTGGAGAAGGTGTCGGCGATCGCCAGCACATCCCGGTGGAAGTGCATACAGCCCTTGGGGCGGCCGGTGGTACCGGAGGTGAAGGCGATCAGCGCCACGTCGTCGGCGGCGGTGTCCACGGCCCGGTACGGGGTGTCGGGCGCCGTCCGGTTCAGCAGGTCGTCGGGGGCGTCACCGCCGTACGCCGTGATCCTCAGCCCCGGAATCTCCGCCTTGGCGAGGTCGTCGACGGAGCGGATGTCGCACAGGGCGTGCCGCACCTCGGCCATCTCGCACATCGTGCGCAACTCGTGCGGGCGCTGCTGGGCCAGCACGGTGACGGCGACCGCGCCCGCCTTCAGCACGGCCAGCCAGCAGGCGGCCAGCCACGGGGTGGTGGGGCCGCGCAGCAGGACGCGGTTGCCGGGGACGACACCGAGGTCACGGGTCAGGAGATGCGCGAGCCGGTCCACGCGGGCGCGGAGTGTGCCGTACGTCCATGTGGCGCCGGAGGGGGTGTGGAAGACCGGGCGGTCGTCGGGCGGGCCGTGGAGCAGTTCGGCGGCGCAGTTGAGCCGTTCGGGGTAGCGCAGCTCCGGCAGGTCGAAGCGGAGCTCGGGCCACTGGTCGGGGGGCGGGAGGTGGTCGCGCGCGAAGGTGTCGACGTGGGCCGAGACGTTCATGACGGGTCGCCCCCTTGCCTTGGCGGGTCGCCTTGTGGGCGTCGTGGTGGCTCGGTGGTGCGCTTGGTGATGCGCTCGGTGGTGGGCTCGGTGGTGGGCTCGCGCAACGAGCGTATCGTGTTGGTGACGACAGTCAACTGTGCGCGATACCGTCGGGTGAAGGGCCACCGCGGCTCCGCGGAGGGAGGACCGGCAATGCCCGCATTCTCACTCGATCCGGCACAGACCGCCTGGTGTGCCCAGCTGCGCACGCAGGCCGCGCAGCGACTGCGCCCCCTCGCCGACAAGGGCGAACCGGGCCACGTCAACCGCCCGCTCCTCGCGGAACTCGGCCGACTCGGCCTGCTCGCCCGCCTGTTCACCTCCGGAGCGGTCGACCTGTGCCTGATGCGCGAGTCCCTCGCGTACGCCTGCACCGAGGCCGAGACCGCCCTCGCCCTCCAGGGCCTGGGCACCCACCCGGTCCACGCCCACGGCACCCCGGCCCAACGGGACCGCTGGCTCCCCCGAGTGGCCGAGGGCACGGCGGTGGCCGCCTTCGCCCTGAGCGAGCCGGGGGCGGGGTCGGACGCGGCGGCACTGACGCTGCGGGCCGATCGGGAAGCCTCCCGGCCGGGGGGCTCGCCGGCCGCCGAGCCCGGCGCCCCGAGGCCCGCCACCGCCCTCGACGCCGAGTCCGACGGCCCGTCCCGCTGGCGGCTCAGCGGTGAGAAGTGCTGGATCTCCAACGCACCCGAGGCCGACTTCTACACCGTCTTCGCCCGCACCACCCCCGGCGCCGGCGCCCGGGGCGTGACCGCGTTCCTCGTGCCCGCCGACCGGCCCGGCCTGAGCGGCACCGGGCTCGACATGCTCTCGCCGCATCCCATCGGCGCCCTCGACTTCGACGCCGTCCCGGTGACCGCCGACGACGTACTCGGCGAGCCCGACCGCGGCTTCCGGGTCGCCATGGGCACCCTCAACCTCTTCCGCCCCAGCGTCGGCGCCTTCGCGGTCGGCATGGCCCAGGCCGCCCTCGACGCGACCATCGACCACACCTCCCGACGGGACGCGTTCGGCGGCAAGTTGAGGGACCTCCAGACGGTCGCCCACACGGTCGCGGAGATGGCCCTGCGCACGGAGGCCGCCCGCCTCATGGTCTACGCGGCGGCGACGGCGTACGACGAGAGCGCACCCGACGTCCCGCAGCGCGCCGCGATGGCGAAGCTGCTCGCCACCGAGACCGCGCAGTACGTCGTCGACGCGGCCGTCCAACTGCACGGCGCCCGCGCCCTGCGCCGCGGCCACATCCTCGAACACCTCTACCGCGAGGTGCGCGCCCCACGCGTCTACGAGGGCGCGAGCGAGGTCCAACGCGGCATCATCGCCAAGGAGTTGTACGCCCGCCAGGAGGCCCCGTGACCGCCGAGCGCATCAACCCACCCGACCTGTCCCCACCCACCGGCTTCTCGCACGCCGTCGTCGCCACGGGCTCCCGCACGGTGTTCCTGGCGGGCCAGACCGCCCTCGACACCGACGGCAAGATCGTCGGCGACACCCTCCCCGAACAGTTCGAGCGGGCCCTCACCAACCTCCTCACCGCCCTCCACGCCTCCGGCGGCACACCCGCCGACCTCGCCCGCGTCACGGTCTACGCCACGGACATCGCCGCGTACCGCACCCACGCCGCCGAACTCGGCCGGACCTGGCGGGAGCTGGCGGGCCGCGACTACCCGGCGATGGCGGTCGTGCAGGTCGTACGCCTGTGGGACGAACAGGCCATGGTGGAACTCGACGGCTTCGCCGTACTGCCGTAGCCGGCCGACCTCGGGGACGTCACGCTGGTCGAGAGCGACTGCGGCCGCGCCCGGACGGTGGCGGCCCGGCACCCCGAACGGCCGGCGCGTCTCGTGCTGATCTCCTGCGAGGCCTTCGACAACTGTCCGCCGGGCCTGCCGGGCAAGATGATCGGCCTGGCCTGTCTGCGCACGGACCCGGATCGAGGACGCGCCTACGCTGATCGCCGAGGACCAGCCGAAGCGACTCGCCTCCGTACTGCGGGAGTTCATCGCACAGAAGTGATCAGGCGGCGATCGTCAGGCGCTCGACGGGCACCCGGTGAGGTGCGACGATCCGGCCGTCGGGCAGCAGCTCGCCGGTGTCGTCGAAGACGATCGCGCCGTCGCACAGCAGGTTCCAGCCCTGCTCGGGGTGGGCGGCGACGATGTGCGGGGCCTTGCGGTCGGTTGCGGGGCACGAGGGCTGGTGGGAACACATGGCGCACCTCCACGTTCGTAGTGCTCGCTGGGTCATTGCAGTGTGTATGGGTAGACCATGCTCCCGACGCGAACTCATCGGAACGGCGCGGCGGGAAGCGTGACAACACGCGGACAACTCCCGGACCGTTCCACGACGCTCGAGGCAGAGGGAGTATGCCGGGATGAACACCGAGGCGGCGGCCGGGCAGCTTCTGGAGCTGCTCGCCATGAAGGCGGACGCGGCCTTCGCGGAGCGTATGCAGCGGTTCTTCCCCAGCGAGATCGCCGCGCTTGGCGTGAGCAATGCCGCTGTGGTCGCTCTCGCGAACGACTACTTTCGCGAGAGGCCGGACGTTCCCGCGGAGACCCGGCTGCTCCTGGCCGAGGAGGTCTTGTCGTGGGCAACGCACCACGAAGAAGTACTCCTCGGATTCGCGCTCCTCCGCAAGGTCGCCAAGACCAAGCTGGGACCTGAACTTCTCGACCACTCCCTTGTCTGGCTCGAACAGCGTGTTTTCAATTGGGCACAGTGTGACGACTTGTGCCTGAAACTGCTGTACCCGTTCTTCTACGGGCATCTCGACCTGATCCCGCGGACTCAGCAGTGGATCGAGTCCCCTTCGAGCTGGGCGAGACGTGCCGCCAATGTGGCGATGGTGAAGTTCGTGCGGCGCAAGGTCGGGAAGTCGACCTTCGAACTGCCTCTGTCTCATGTCTTCGACAACTGCACCCGGCTCATGCACGACGACGACGTGTACGTACAGAAGGGCTGCGGGTGGTTGCTCAAAGTCGCCGGCGAGATTCACCCCGAGGAGGTGGCAGCCTTCCTTCGCACATGGAGGGGCGACTTGAAGCGTGACACGTTCAGGTATGCGATCGAGAAGATGGATCGACAGACGAGAGCGTCACTGATGTCGCTCGGCAGACAGGCAAGCCGATGAGTTCCCACGGATGCCGCCGCACCCCCTCACGAGCCGCTTCCCAGCAGGTCGGACGGGGTGCGGCGGCACCCGCCGTTCAGATGTCCCGGAAGAGACCAGCGAACGCAGTGACCTGCCCCAATGGGTTCTATGTCGTCACTGCCCCTGACGCGTCGAGTCGGTTCAGAACTATCTGACGAAGGCGTTGGGTACGAGGGTGCGCCGTGAACCATGCGCTGAACATGGACGACGCTGCCGCAGCGCGCATCGAGCAGGTCGGCGCGTGTCCTGGCGAAGGCGGCCGCGAGTTCCGCCCGACTCTGCCGGCTCAGGCTTTCGCATGCCCGGTTGACGAGGGTGCGTTCTTCCTCGTCGATGTGGCGGGCGGTGACCGAGGCAAGCTGCTTCAGCCGCCAGTCCCACTCGGCGGAGCCGATCTCGCGTACTTCCAGAAGGGCGAGGAGGACCTTGAGGGCTTCCCGGTGTGCTGCCTCGATGTGTTCGACGGTGTCGGTCTCCTCGAAGGGCATGAGCACGGGGTGCACCGAAGTTTCCTCGGCCTCGCCGTGCGCGATCATCAGCTGAGCGAAGTCGTTGAGCGCGGCCTGGCGGTCGGCCTCGATGCTCCGCATCAGGCGGAGCAGGTCTTCCATCATCCGGTGGTCATCGAGGATCACCTCGACGACGTCCTGGGGCGGTGTCATGAGATGCGCCTCCTCCCTGCAGTGGGTTCGCCTCCCGTTACCCGATCCGTCGGCAAGCAATGCTCTTGCTGCCCCGTTTGCGCCACATCCTCAGGTCGGAGCGGCCCGAGGGCGGCAGCGAGCGGGCGCCGTCGAGTGGCCCGCCGGCCTGCCGGGTTGGCGATCACCAGTACGGGGCATCAGGACTCGGGGGACCGGCCGCGCACAACATGCCGCGGCCCCGGCGAGCGGCCAGACCGCGGGGATGCCGGGAGACCAGGAGGGGAAGTGATCCGCCATGCGTACGCATCGGCGTACCCATCGGCGTTCCGTACGAGTGGAGTACCTGCTGCCGGACGAGGCCGCATCGGCGGGCAGGGCGCGGAAGCTGACCTCCGACTTCCTCGCCCGTTCCCGCCCCCGGATGACGCGGGTCGATGCCGGCCACATCGACGACGCGACGCTCATCGTGTCCGAGCTGGTCACGAACGCCACCCGGCATGGCCGCAGCGCCTGCCGCCTGCGCCTGCAGGTCTCCGACCGACAGGTGACCGTCGAGGTCTACGACGACAATCCGGACCAGCCCCGCATGCGGCCGTTGACGGCCGAGAGCGAAGGCGGACGGGGCCTGGCCATGGTGCGCTGCCTGGCACAGTGCTTCGACATCGCTCCGGTCAGCGGTGGCGGCAAGAGAGTGCGCGCGGTCCTGGCCATCTGAAGCTACGCAGGCACCCTGCCGTCGGAATCCTCATCATCGTCCGGGCCTTCGCGGCCGTTGAGCAGGTCCGCGGCCACCTCTGGCAACGACTGTGACTGGGTGAAACTGCGTGCGCGCAGCAGGTCCAGTGCATCGTGGACGGGGCAGCCCAGGCGGGCGGCGAGCACGCCGACCGCCTGATAGACGGTGGTCCACGGCTCGACGGGCGTCGGCCCGTTGCCATCGTCTTCTGCCAGGACGGCTTCCTGGGCGCGGAGGAACGGCGCGACCGCGAGCTGTGCGGCGTGCTGGGCGTACTCGACCTGTTCGTGTGCGAGTGCGTGCGGGCGGGCGAAGTAGAGGGTGATCACCCCCAATTGGAGGTTGCGCCTGGCCAGAGGCAATGCCAGCACCGTGCGCACGCCGGGCAGCCGTTCGGCCAGCGGCGCCGTCAGCTGCCAGACGTCTCCCTGCACGTCGGGGACCAGGACGGTGCGCCCGTCGGCGGAAGCGGTGACCGTGGGCCCGTCGCCCAGGGTGAACTGGCCTTCCTCGCCGTGCAACGCGAACGGGGTGGTGGCGTGCAGCAACTGCCACCGCTCCGTGTGCGGCAGGAGTGACACGGTTACGCCGTCGGCACCCAGCGCCTGTTGAAAGGTCTCGCACAACCGGGCCGGCATCTCACGCGGTGCCGCCGTGGCCACGGCGGCCGTGACCTGACGCACCGCCCATGGCGGCTCCTGTGCTGGCTCACGCTCGGCGGTCGTCACCGTTCGCCTCCGCTCATCGGGCTGCGGCCGGATGAAACCCGCGGCAGTCCTGTGCCACACCTCGTGACCACAGGTCAAACGCCGCACCGGCCCATGGGCGGGCGGTCGTACACCGGCAGGAAGCCCCGGGCAGTGGCTGCCGGGAACCACGCCGCAGTGGTGGGCCGCCACCGGCCCCAGTCCAGGACTGGCGACGGGTCGCCCCGTGGCGAACCCACCACTACTCATCCGCAAGGACCGGCCGCCTGCGGAACGAGGACTAGCCAGGACGCTGAGGGAGCCCTTCGGCCATGACTGGCCTCCGGCCAGCGACGCGCCAGCCCGTCCGCCGGCGGCACAGGATCTGTTACCCCGAGTTTGCGGATGGACACCCTTTCCTCCCGCGAGCCGCCGCAGCCCTCCAGCAGAGCCTCCGCTCCACGCGGCTCCCAGCGTCCCGCGCCACCTCCCCAATCGGCCCACGTCCCAGTAGGCACTGCCGGCTGGAGGGCCCCCGAATGCAGTAGCGCATGGTCGGCGCTACGTGCGAATTCCTCACGGAGAGTTAAGTCACAGGCATGTCACGATCATTAGGGGGGTATCAAGCAGGGCACGACGCGCTCCGCCCACGGGGCGCCCTTATCGTTTCGGGAGCGACGATGGCGACTGCGACCACCGGCAATCCAGTCCGCACGATCTCGTATGCGGAGCGACATACCACCGGCCCGGGCGCCGCGCATGCGGTCGTGCCGGGCCTGGAGGACCTGCCGCCCCTGCCCGACCCGGCCCACGTCGACGCGGCTGACGCGCGAGCGCTGTCCAAGACGCTGTTCGCGCGGCTCGACTCGCTGGAAGAGGGCACACCGGAGTACTCCTACGTGCGCAACTCCCTGGTGGAGCTCAATCTCGCCCTGGTGCGCTTTGCCGCCGGCCGCATGGGGGTGCGGGGCGAGTCGTACGACGATGTCATTCAGGTCGGCACCATCGGGCTGATCAAAGCGATCAACCGGTTCGACCTGCACCGCGGTGTCGAGTTCCCCACCTTCGCCATGCCGACCATCATCGGCGAGATCAAGCGGCACTTCCGCGACTCGAGCTGGGCCGTGCACGTCCCGCGCCGCCTGCAGGAACTGCGCCTGGACCTCACCAAGGCTGTGACGCACCTCGAGCAGACCCACGGCCGCGCACCCACCGTGCCTGAACTCGCCCGGCACCTGGACCTGGACGAGGACGAGGTCGTCGAAGGACTGGTCGCCGCCAACGGCTACACCACGTCGTCCCTGGACTATCCGAGCGACACCGAGAGCCCTGAGGACACCCTCGCCGACCACATCGGCTACACGGATCCGGACCTGGCGAAGGTCGAGGACCTGCACGCACTCAAGCCCCTCATCGCCGCTCTGCCGGCCCGCGAGCGCAAGATCCTCGCCCTCCGCTACGGCGCCGACATGACGCAGAGTGCCATCGGCAAGGAACTCGGGATCTCGCAGATGCACGTTTCCCGCATCCTGAACCGCACCCTCGCCCGTCTCCGAACCAAACTCGTCGGCCGACGATAGGCCGCCGGGCTCATCTGCTCCCCACAGCCACGTCGAAACGACTCCGGCCTTCGGCTACCGAGCGGTCGGCTGCGGGGCAGGGGTGGGTGGGCCACGGCAGGGGTGGGTGGGCCACGCCCCGGCCGTGGGCCCCACCCCTCTGCCCGGCCTACTCCGTGGCACTCAGGGGCGGCGGGTGAGCAGTGGCAGCGGATCAGGGATCTGCCCCGTGTCGTCCGGGGCGGACGGGAGGGCCGGGGGCGCCGGGGCTCGCGGGGTCCCCAGTGCAGAAGCAGGGCCGCTCGCCCAGAGGTACAGGGCGGCCAGACGCTCTCAGCCCACTGGGGGAGAACACTCGCCCATCCTTGCCTTGCTGCTGGCCCACTTGCCGAGCCGCCGCCCATGCTGATCCGGGCAGTCCGCGCGGATCACCGACGAGCTGGCCAATCCTCGGAGCCACCCGTATGGGGGTGGCTGAACCAGCTGACCCAGGACAGGTGAACGAAATGGCCGAACTCTCACAGCTGCTGCAACAGACCATGCGACGCAGGCGCCTGAACGCGCAAGCGCTCGCCGACCGCACAGGTATTCGCACGCCGCGGATCCGCGTCTTCGCCGAGGACGGTGCCCGCGGTCCCGTGCGGCCCACCGAGAAGGAACTGGCGGAACTCGCCGAGGCTCTGGCACTGCCCCTACGCGATATCCAGGAAGCCGCTCGTCCCGCGGCACCAGCGCCGGGCTGACGATCCCGCCCCGTCCCGGGGAGGCGGGGCGGCCTTCTCGAACCGATCACGGGTAACTGCCTTGCTACGCAGGAAAGTTGACGACTGGAGGACAGCATGGCCCGTACAGCCGCACGTCCGCACGCCGCTCTACGCCTGCGCACCAACAAGCCGAAGGCATCCCGCACGCCCAAGCGCGGGTCGCGACCGGCCCGGCGCGGACGACGGCCCCTGCCCCTCCCCGTCCGCGTGCTGGCGATGCTGTTCGCCTTCGCCTTCATGGTGGCATTCGCCGTCGTGCTGGCCCGGCTGACGTTGCAGCCCTCCCCTGCGTCGGTGGCGTTGGCCCACACCAACCTGCACCCGGGGCGTTCACTGCAGGCTTATCTGGACCAGCCCGCACTGCGGGACGCCGTCAAGCAGATCGGCGGCAACCTGTTGCTGGGCGTTCCGTTCGGGCTCCTGCTGCCGGTTCTCGCGCCGCGCACGCTCGGAATACTGCGGGTGCTGCTGCTGACCGCGATCGTCATGCTGCTGGTGGAGTGCGCGCAGGGCGCTCTGGTCACCGGGCGGGCCTTCGACGTGGACGACGTCATCCTCAACACGACCGGCGCCCTGGTGGGCTACCTCCTGCTGGGGCGGCGGCTGAGCCGGGCGGTGCACAGCTGAGGTCGGTGGCCGTGAGCGAAGCGGCGCCAGACGCACGGTGATGCCCCGCCAGTTGGAATCGGCGTACAGGACTTGCCACGAATCGCCGGCCCCGGGCTGCCCCACCCCGCACGCAGAAGGGATCTGGATGCCGGGGGAGCAGATCCAGCGGGGTGGTGCTGTTACGGGGCCGGCACCCGTTGGCCGATGTAGCGGTCGGCACCTGGGGCACAGCGGAGGCGGTCAGACTGCTCGTAGTTGGGTCGAGCACCCGTCAACAGCCCGTCGCTGCCCGCATGTGCCGGGGTGCGCTGCCCCCATACATATGCCGGTGGATCGAGGGCAGCCGGACAGTACGGAACACGTGAACAGCACGCGAGTCCGTCAGTGACGATGGAGGTGACACCGCCATGGACACGAAGGTGTTGGAGCGGTTTCCCGCAGGATCTCCGCGCGGATCGTGGCCTGCGGAGGAGTACGCGGCGCGACTACGGGCCGCGGGCGAGCCCTGCGCGACCGTCGTGATGGACCTCAAGTCGGATGCCTTCCTCGTCGTCGTCCGAGAGCGGACAGAACCACGGACGGCATGATGGCGTCCCGCCGAGTGGTGTAGCCAGGTCGAGCGACGGACTCGCGGGTGTCTGCTCGGGGGCGTGCACCCACTGTCCGTGACTGCTCCACGATTGGACCTGCCGCGTGACGGGGTCATGCGGGACATCGTCGACAGCTCTGCCAGAGGCTCTGTGTTGTAATGGTCAAGTGCAGTTTGAGCATGACAACATGGTCGGGGTTCACTTGGCCGTGGCGCTGGTGAATCTCGATTCGAGTGGTTCATGGATGCCTGAGACGCTGGAGCAGACGCTGCGGGCGTATCAGATTCGTCGTCCGCACGTCACTGGCTTCACATCCGAGGACATCAGAGCGTGGTCGCGGATGATGAGGCTGGTCTTCGAGGCATCCTCACAGGCCGAACGGTGCCAGAACATCAACGCTCTGCTCGCGGATGGCGCAGGAAGCGTGTATCTGACCACGCACGACAATCTGCGGCCACATTTGCACTTCGCTCCGGATACCCAGGACCTCCAAAGCCGCGTGAAAGCCGTGACTGCCGGAGGTCTGGCCATTTTCGCCCTGGAAGCCGAAGGGGAACGACTGGGCGTCTGCGCGCTGGGCTCTTGCCGGACCGCTTTCGTCGACACCAGCCGCAATGGCCGCCGTGCCTACTGTTCCTCCCGCTGCGCCAACACTGATGCGGTCCGCCGCCACCGCGACAGGCGCCGCTAGCGTCGGGTTGGCTATGCCGGGACCAGTGCCACGACGAGCGGGACGGCGGCTATTCCCAGGAGCGTTTGCGTTGCCGTGATCCCGGCCATCAGAGGTGCGTCGCCACCGAGTTGCCTGGCCATGATGTACGACGACGATGCCGTGGGCAGGGCCTGAAAGAGCACGGCGATGATCAGCGCGTGAGAGCCCAGGCCGAAGAGCTGGGCCGCCAGGAACGTCGCGGCCGGCATGAGCGCGAACTTGGCGGACGAGGACGTGACGATCGGTGCCGCCCACGACCGTGCAGCGCCGAAGCGCAGAGCGGCGCCGATGCAGAGCAGACCCAGCGGCATCGAGGCGGCTCCCAATGCCTGGAGTGCTGGTTCGATGCCCGGCGGCAGGCTCAGATCGAAGGTCTGCAGGAGAATGCCTCCTGCGCAGGCGAGGATGAGCGGGTTGGTCACGAGCTGTTTGACGATGCCCGAGAAATGCAGGCGCGCGGTTCCGAACCACGCGAAGACCAGCACGCACAGCACATTGACGGTGGGTACGATCGCCGCGTTGCAGACCGCGGCGAAGGCGACGCCCTTGGTGCCGAACAGGCCGGCAGCGATCGTCACACCGATGTAGTTGTTGAACCGGATGCTGCCCTGGAAGACCGAGGTGAAGGCATCGCCCTTCAGCCGCATCAGGGGCTTGCAGGCGATGACCAGCACGGCCACTACCACCGTGGCGGCGACCAGAGCGCCGGCCAGGGCCCCCACCGGCAGATCGTCGGTGTCGGCGGTCGCCAGGCTGTGCAGAAACAGGGCCGGCAGCAGGACGCGATAGCTGAGGCGCTCGGCTTCGGACCAGAAACCCTCGGCTTTGATCATCGATCGCTTGAGCGCGTAGCCCAGCGCGATCAGCAGGACGACCGGAACGAGCGCCTTTACGGTCAGTGCGATCACGCGGAGACCCCATCCAGCGTGGCGACGATGATGCGGCAGCCCTCTTCCAGGGCGGCGATGTCGGTGGCGAAGGAGAGCCGCAGGTGACCCGGCGCTCCGAAGGCGCTGCCCGGGACAGTCGCGCATCCCGCTGCGAGGAGGGCGTCCGCTGCTGCGAGGTCGTCGCCGGCCGCGAGGCGGGGGAAGAGGTAGAAAGCGCCGTCGGGTTCCACCGTGTCCAGGTGCCGGCTCCGCTTGAGGATCGCCAGGCCCGCATCGCGCCGTCGGCGGTATGTCTCACGCCGTTCCGCCAGAAGATCCTGCGGCCCCTGCAGTGCGGCGACCGCGGCGATCTGGCTCACGGTCGAGGTCTGCGTGCAGTTGTGCGTCTGTACGGCGGTGATGCGGCGGACCAGATCGGGCGGCCCGAATCCCCAGCCGACACGCCAGCCGGTCATCGCGTAAGCCTTGGAGACGCCGTCGACCAGCAGGATCCGCTCGCGCAGGTCAGGCGCGACCTGGGCGATGCTCACGTATTCCCCGGCGTGGTAGCGGATATGGGCGTAGATCTCGTCCGACAGGATCAGCGTCGAGGGGTGGCGCCGCAGTACCTCGGCGAGACCGACCAGGAGGTCATGGCTGTAGGTGGCGCCCGACGGATTGCCTGGAGCGTTGAGCACGACCCAGCGGGTGCGATCGGTGACGGCCGCTGCCAGCGCGTCGGGGGTGAGCCTGAACCCTGACTCGGCCGAGCAAGGAACGATCACGGGCACTGCACCGCACAGGCGAACCATGTCCGGATAGCTGGCCCAGTAAGGCGCTGGGATGATCACCTCGTCGCCCGGGCGCAGGGTGGCGAAGAACGCGTTGAAGATCACCTGCTTGGCGCCGCACCCCACGGCCACCTCGGCATCCGAATAGCTCAGGGTGCGGTCTCGTTCCAGCGCATGCCGTGCAGCACGGCGCAGTTCGGGTATCCCGTTGGCAGGCGAGTAGCCCATCGGGCGGGCGGCGGCCTGCTGAGCGGCAGCCGCGGCGTGAACAGGCGCGGCGAAGTCCGGCTCGCCGAGCGTGAGGTCGATGATGCGACGGCCGGCCGCACGGTACTCGGCCGCCCGGCGGGCCATCTCCAGGATCGGCGAACCGGCAGGTGTCGTGGGGTGACTAGGCAACGGTCAGCAACTCCGCCATCGATCGGCCGACGGCCCGCGGCGAGCGGCGTGTACCCGCTCGGGCCGGCGACAGCTCGGGTACGGCCGACCGCGCGCATCCAGTGGCACCGGCCGGCTTCGCAGGGCGGCCGGCACCTGCGCCGTGCTGATGGAGAACCGCTTCTTCTCTGGTCGGGCGGGATGGATCAGTGATCCGTGGGCTGAGCGTCATACCCTTCATGCCGACAGGCTGATGTAACATCGTTAGGCATTTCAACCATTACGGAGCCGCCGGACGGCCTGTGGCGTGGCGGTCCGGCGCCCCCGCCGGTGCGAACCACACGCGATGGCGCCTGTCTGCGGAGCCAATCCGCTCAAAGCGACTCACGAGCCGTCCGCACGGGGTGAGGAAACGCCGACAGTGCTTGGAGGTAGGTCCTCCAAGCACTGTGAGAGAACGGCTGATGTCAGATCGGTCCTCGTGCGGTGACGGGTGCCTCCTGGCCTGTCACAGACCCATGTCTTCCAGCCACTGCGTCGTGGTCCGGGGCGTGACATCCAGCAGCTTCTGGGCGGAGTTCTCCGGCGCGATCGAGCGGCCCGGCATCGCGCTCATGGCCCGGTACGCCTCCGCGATGTCCGCGGCGGGACCTTCGCCGATCAGAGGTGCCACGGACGTGCGGAGCTCATCAGGGCTGATCTGCTCGAAGACCACGTCCCGCCCGAGCCGAGCGGCGAACGCCTCGGCCAGGTCAGGCCCGGTGATCGCCGGGTACTGCCCGACGGAGACCACGCCGGTGACGTCCGGGTGCGCGAACAAGGCGACCGCGACGTCGGCGATGTCCAGGTGCGACGCCCAGGACACGGGGAAGTCGGCCCGGATCGCGTAGGGCAGTACGCCTCGCTCCCGGACGGAATCGATGACGTACGGCATGAGCAGGTTCTCCAGATACAGCTCGGGGCCGATCACCGCATGGGACACCCCGCTGTCCGTCAGGCCGGCGGCCAGCGTCGCGGCGGCGCCGCCGATGGCGGGGTCGATCGGGAAACCGCTGGTGGAGAACACCACGCGGCCCGGCCGGGCCGCACGGACGGCGGCGAGGATGTTGTTCGCGAAGGCCAGACGGTCCTCCTCTGCGCCCACCGGCAGGTGGACGAACACTCCGTCGGCGCCGCGGTAGGCATCGGTCAGGTCGGTGACGGAGGAGTAGTTCGCGGCCACGACGCGTGCGCCGTCCACGGCAGCGTCCGGGTTGCGGGTCAGCGCGGCCACGGACTTGCCCGCGGCAGTGAGAGCGGTAACGACAGGGGCGCCCTGGGCGCCGGTGGCGCCATGGATCACGTAGGTCATGCGGGCTATTAGTGCACATGATGCACCGGTTACATCAAGTGCACTAATGGACTACTCTCGAAAAGTGACCAATCCCTGTCTTCCCGAGTGCGGTGTGGCCCGGTTCCTCACCCTCCTCAACGGCCCCTGGGCCACCCTCATCGTGCGCGAACTCCTCAAGGGCCCTCACCGCTTCACCGAACTGCGCCAGGCCCTGCCCGGCATCAGCCCCCACACCCTGACCAGTCGGCTGCGCCAGTTCGAGACCCACGGCGTCGTCATCCGCACCACGTACGCGGAGATCCCCCCGCGCGTCGAGTACCGCCTCACCCCTCTCGGCGAGGGGCTGCGCGACGTTCTCGACGCCATGGCGGCCTGGGCCGAGTCGGTCCCCGCCCCGGAGACTGTCCCCTCGGTCCTGGCCGAGGGCACAGGTGAGCAGCGGTGAGCGGGCCTGCCTCGGCTACGGCATCGCTGTCATCTGGTTCGAAGCGGGCCATCCCCCGATAGGGCGGCCCCTCGTCCGGCGCGGGCGCCCGGGCCTGGACCTCGGCTCCGCCTCCCGCCAGCGCTGTTCCCCACTGCGCCCGCAACTCCCGGCACACGTCGAGCCCGTCCATGTCCGGAAGCCCGAGGTCCAGCAGCACCATGCATCCAGCGGCTGCGGCCCCTCCTCGCGCTCGAGCCGGCCTGCCGTGCCGTCGATGTCGCGGACCGGCTGTGGATCGTGGACGGCACCTTGATTCCGGTCCGCGACCGCAAGGTCGGTGCCTCGAGCCGCAACTACCGGTTCTCCGCGAACGTGCAGGTCATCATCGATGGCGACACGCGCCTGGTCGTGGCCACCGCTCGCCCGCCAACGGCTGATGTCCTGACGACGATCGAGCCCTTCACTGAGAAACCGGACGGTTTCGGACAGCGGCGGTCCCGACGGTGGTGGACGGCCGGGTCGCTCCGTGTCTGCGGCGCCCGAACGGTCACGGATGCGGCGATGAGTTTGGGGCGTCCGTCTGGTCTGTATGTGTAGCCGACGCTTTCGCGCCGGCACGACGAGCGAAGGAGCTCCAGATGTTCGACCTCGAACCGCAACAGGCCGCCGGCAAGGTCCTCTTTCACTTCAGCATGTCGCTGGACGGGTTCGTGGCGGGCCCGAACCACGCCATGGACTGGCTGACCGGGGTCACCGGCCGCGACGGCGTGGAAGAGGAGTACATCGAGACCACCGGCGCGGTCCTGGGCGGGCGGAACGGCTGGGACCGCGACCCGAGCGCCCGACCCTACAGCGAGGACTGGAAGGGCCAGATCTTCGTCCTCACCCACCACCCCGAAGACGCCACGCCCGCCGACGGCGTCACGTTCCTGAACTGCGACGTGGCCGAGGCGGTACGCATCGGCCTGGAGGCCGCCGACGGCAAGAACCTCGAAGTCCTCTCCCCGACGATTGGCCGCCAACTGCTCGAACGCGGTCTGATCGACGAAATCAACCTGCACATCGCACCCGTCCTGCTGGGTGACGGCATCCGGCTCTTCGACAATCCCGGCGGCCGGCCGATCCGGCTGCGACACGCCCAGGGCTCACAGCCCTTTGCCGAGGTCGACGTGCGCTACCACCCCGTGGCAGAAGCGTAGGAACCGCGGCGGCCCCGTCCGGGTCGTTCAGGTGTGGATGCCGCGGGGCCGGCTCGGGCGATTGTCGAGTGTGCCGGTCACAGCCACTCGTTGATGGCCGCTACGAGGCGACCGTGCTGATCGCAGTTATCAACGAGTGGCTGTGCCCCGCATTTTCTCGACAGAGCCCATCTTGGTGGCGGATGGCCATTCCTCGTGAGGGGCGTGGTGATCTGACGAACCGCCAGGTCTTACGGGGCGAGCACGGCCAGGGCGCTCGCCACCGGTGCTGGGTCCAGCGGGCCGATGTGCGAAGCGGTGGGGAAGTCATGGACCCGGAAGGGGTTGTGAGGCGTCCGTGCGTCGGCCTCCGCGATCATCCGGTCCTGGAGCTTCGTGGCGATCGTCCGGTCGTTGCCGAAGCGGAGGTACGTGCGGGGCAGCCGTCCCCAGGTAGCCGCCTTGCCGACGGCTCGCCCTGCGTAGGCCGTGGTCGACTCGTCTGTTTGCATGCTGCCGAGCCGCTGCCGGAACGCGTCGTCCGGATAGTCCGCGCACATCATCTCCCTGAGCGCCTTGAGGTCCCCGGAGTCACCCGTGCGGGGATTGAGCCGCATCACACCGAGCTGTTCCGGGTCCCCGATGATCTGATCGAACGGTATGAGCGCGTTCTCGTTCTCCGGTGCCGCGGTGCAGGCGTCGGGGGTCGGCAGGGCGGGGCTGGGGCAGAAGGCCGCCATGTAGCAGATGTGGTGGAGCAGTTCCGGTACGGCGTTGCTCACCCGGCTCACGGTGGCACCGCCCAGGCTGTGGCCGACCAGGACCACGGGGCCGTGCGCCGCCGCGCGGCGCACGATGCGCGTCACGTGCTTCTCGTAGTCGTCCAGAGAGAGGGCGGCGACAGGTGAGGGCTCGGTGGCCATGGCCGCCAGGTCCTGCCTCTGGTACGACTCCGGCACGAACGCCTGCGAGCCGTGCAACGGCAGATCCACCGCGACGACGCGATGACCGCGCTGGGTCAACTCCTGCGCGACGGGCAGCCAGTACGCTCCCGCACTATGCGTGCCGTGCACCAGCACATACGTACACGGTCCTCTCCCGCCCCGGCTGCCGTCACGCCCGGTCGCGGCAGCGGACGCGGTCGCTCCCGTGCCCACGCCGAGGACAGTGCCACCTGCGGCGAGGCCAAGCCCCAGCAGCACACCCCTGCGCGTCGTGCTCCCACGCCCAACCCCGTCATCGCCCACCACGTAGTCCTTCGTCATACCTTGACGCTAGGGATGGCCGATGGCCTCCGGGAATGGGGTTGAGCGCCGGAACGGGCGGCGGCAGACCCCCGGAGGCGCACTCTGGTTATCCCCCCCGTCAGGTGGCACAACTCCGTGGACAGTCCCGATGCGGAGCGAGAGTTCCCATGTCCGGGCAAGCCGCGACCATGCGATCGGCTGGGAAAAGCAGCCAGCCCGTCATGCGGGGCATCGCAGGGGGTTCTGCCGCCGTGTTGCTCCAGGCTGAGCTGGCCTCTGAGTGTGTCGATCACGGCCTCGATCCACTGGCGTACGGCCGCGGGGCGATCGTGCCGGACGGACTCGTCCTTCCGGCACGGACGTATCAAACGGTGGCGCCTCGAGCAGCCCCGCCCACAGGGTCGGCCGTCTGGTGCTGTCATCCGCTGCTGCACCGAGGTGGGGACTTGCCACTCCGCCGTCATCATGAAGCCCCGAGTGTCACGACGATGTGTGGATCTGCGTGAGCTCTTAGGATGATCGCCTTCGGCCAGTTGGGGCCGTGAGGGGGACACAGGGGGAAATGCCGATCATGTCTGATGTGCGACCGAGACCGGACGAGGCAGAACCATCCCGCCGGGTTCCCGGCGCGGACGAGTCCACGGTGACGAACGGTGCCAGGCCCCGCCGGCGGTGGGTCGCCGGGGCCGGGGCGGTTGTTCTCGTGCTCGTCGCCGGCGCTGCCATGGTCGTCAACCGATACCCCGACGACGCCCGGCCACAGCCCGGGCCCGCTCCGCTGAGGACCTCCGCGTCGAAGAGCGCTGCCTCGCCGGGCGACGGGCCACCGTATGTCGCGGTTCCGCAGTTCACTTCCACTGCCGCCCGCGACACGGCGTTCGTCGGTGACGTCGCGCCGTTCTCCACCTGGCCCAGCGGCACCGTCTCCTACGGTGTCATGTCGTCCATGCCCGGCGGCAGCGACATATCCGACTTCCGTACGGCCGTCATCAAAGACGCGAAAGCCGTCTGCGAGGCGCTCGCCGGCGGCACGGACATGAACGAGGTACCCGACGCGGTGGGGCTGCCGTTGACCGACCAGGTCGACCAGGCGGGGTTCATCGTGGAGGCAGCCACGTTCTACTGCCCGGACCAGATGGCCGCGGTGACCGACGGTGTCTACAGCCAGCCGGTGCCGACCGAACAGAGAGAAGACTGCCCCACGGCTCGCGCCTTGGAGGTGTCGGCCTCGGTCGAGGAGCAGTCGGGCGACGACCTGATTCACACGGCCTCGTACAGCGTGGAGGTCCACAACACCTCGTCGTACACCGTCCGCGCTCAGCTGCAGCAGCGCTGGTTCGCCGACGGATATCCGGGCGAGGACGAGTGGGAGTCCTTCGGCGACGTGACGGCCGACCCGGTCGTCACCATAGAGGCGGGAGACACCTTCACCTACGAGGGCGAGCAGAGCGGGATCTACCGCTGGGAGCGCACCGAAGTACGGGTCCAGCCCGGGCAGTTCGTGTTCATCGGGTGCGGATACCAGCCTGGCCCAGGTACTGCTGGAACGGATGAGGAATAACCGTCATGACCGACGCCTCTGCCGACGCCTCCCTGGTCGCCGAGGTCGGGGACTACCGGTCACTACCGGCACTGGCCTCCTCGCCGCCGACCAAGACCGCGCACTGCTGAACCGCTGGTGCGGCCGGCAGTACGAGGGCCTGCGCCCGGCACGCCGAACAAGGGCCGCAAGATCCGCGACGTGCCCCTGCCCTCAAGCGTGGCCAAGGCCATACGACAGCACACGGAGCTCTTCGAACCCGTGCCGGTCACCATGCCCTGGGACGACCCACGCCCGGCCGAGGTCCCTGGCCCGGCGGCTCGGTCACTCGGACCGCGGGTTCACGCTCCGGAAGTACGCGCACTTCCTGCCCCGCGCCGGTGCACGCGGCAGCGCCGCCATCGACGCGGTCTTCGCGTAGCCCGGACGACCCGGCAGAAGCCCGGTCCCGGCCCAAAGTCCCAGGAGAAGTCCCAAAGGTGCCGTCGCACCCCTTCATGACCCGCATACGTGCAGGTCAAGCAGGGTGCGGCGGCATCCGCCGTTCAGATGTCCCGGAAAATCTCGATCTGCGCCCCGATCGTATTGAGGCGCTCGGCGAGGTCCTCGTAACCGCGGTTGATGACGTACACGTTGCGCAGCACGGACGTGCCCTCCGCCGCCATCATCGCCAGCAGGACGACCACGGCGGGCCGCAGCGCGGGCGGGCACATCATCTCGGCGGCTCGCCAGCGCGTCGGTCCCTCGACCAACACCCGGTGCGGGTCGAGGAGTTGGAGACGTCCGCCGAGGCGGTTGAGGTCCGTCAGGTAGATCGCGCGGTTGTCGTAGACCCAGTCGTGGATCAGGGTCTTGCCCGACGCGACGGCGGCGATGGCCGCGAAGAACGGGACGTTGTCGATGTTCAGGCCGGGGAACGGCATCGGGTGGATCTTGTCGATCGGCGCCTCCAGTTTGGAGGGCCGGACGGTGAGGTCCGCCAGGCGCGTACGGCCGTTGTCGGCGAAGTACTCGGGCGTGCGGTCGTGGTCGAGGCCCATCTCCTCCAGCACCGCGAGCTCGATCTCGAGGAACTCGATCGGCACCCGGCGCACCGTCAGTTCCGACTCCGTGACGACCGCGGCGGCCAGCAGGCTCATCGCCTCGACCGGGTCCTCGGAGGGGGAGTAGTCGACGTCCACGTCGATGGTGGGCATGCCGTGCACGGTGAGCGTCGTCGTACCGACGCCCTCGACCTTGACGCCCAGGGCCTCCAGGAAGAAGCACAGGTCCTGGACCATGTAGTTGGAGGAGGCGTTGCGGATGACGGTGACGCCGTCGTGCCGGGCGGCCGCCAGCAGCGCGTTCTCGGTCACGGTGTCGCCGCGCTCCGTCAGCACGATCGGGCGGCCGGGGCGGACCGCCCGGTCGACCACGGCGTGGTACTGCCCCTCGGTCGCCGTGATGTCCAGCCCGAACCGGCGCAGCGCGATCATGTGCGGCTCGATGGTCCGCGTACCGAGGTCGCAACCGCCGGCGTAGGGCAGCTTGAAGTGGTCCATACGGTGCAGCAGCGGGCCGAGGAACATGATGATGGACCGTGTCCGTACGGCGGCCTCCGCGTCGATCGCCGCCATGTCCAGCTCGGCCGACGGCACGATCTCCAGGTCCACGCCGTCGTTGATCCAGCGGGAGCGGACGCCGATGGAGTTCAGCACCTCGAGGAGGCGGTACACCTCCTCGATCCGGGCGACCCGGCGCAGCACCGTGCGCCCGCTGTTGAGCAGCGAGGCGCACAGCAGTGCCACGCACGCGTTCTTGCTCGTCTTCACGTCGATCGCGCCGGACAGCCGACGACCGCCGACCACACGCAGATGCATCGGGCCCGCATAGCCCAGCGAGACGATTTCGCTCTCCAGTGCTTCACCGATGCGAGCGATCATCTCAAGGCTGATGTTCTGGTTGCCGCGTTCGATGCGATTGACGGCGCTCTGACTGGTGCCGAGCGCCTCGGCAAGCTGCGCCTGTGTCCAGCCCCGGTGCTGCCGGGCGTCACGGATGAGCTTGCCGATGCGTACGAGGTAGTCGTCTGCCATGAGGTTGAGGCTATCTCAGATATGAGATGGCACATCTCCGGGGGGTCCATTCGGGTGATGGACCGTCAATCGTGCCTGGTGGGACGCGGGTCCTCAGTGGCGCCTGGCGGTACGTGTGCGACGCCACCCGAAAGGTCCCGGCAAATCCACCGATGTCGTACGCCGTCCCGTGCTGCTGCGGGTGTGCCGCGGCCCGTGCCTGCCGCCGCCGGTGGTGATGGACCAGGAGCGCTTGTTGATGTTCAGCCGCACTCCGGGAAGGATTCGAAAGCTCTTACGGAATGTGAGGGGCATCGTGCCTCCTTTCGCCGGGCTCGACATGCGTGCCCTCGGCTGTCGGTTACCCCGACTTGGCCAACTGATGGGCGAACCGGGCAGCTGCATCCTGGAGCAGCAGGGCCTCGATCCTTCGCGCGGAGATCGTGAGCCGCGCCGGACGGCAGACCGATCGCCTTGCCGAGCGCCGTGCCGGCCTGTGTACTGGTACGAGGGAGAGGTTGATCATGTCTGGTGAGATCCTCAAGAACCTGTACGAGGTTCTGGACGAGCGCTTTCGTAGGTGCGCCAACGGCGACGCCCGGCTCGAGCGGCTGCACGCCGACTGCCGCTGGGCCGAGGGGCCACTCTATCTGCCCGCCTGGAGGCAGCTGATCTGGAGCGACATTCCCAACGACCGCCTGCTGCGCTGGGACGAGGCAACCGGCGTGATCGGGGTCTTCCGCTCCCCGGCCGGGCACATCAACGGCAACACTCTCGACCGCGAGGGCCGGCTGGTCAGCTGCGAGCAGGGCAACCGCCGGGTCACCCGCACTGAACCCGACGGCCGCGTCACCGTCCTCGCCGACCGCTACGAGGGCAAGCGCCTCAACAGCCCGAACGACGCGGTCGTACGCTCCGACGGCTCCGTCTGGTTCACGGACCCGGACTTCGGGATCACCAGCGACTACGAGGGACGCCGGGCCGAGAGTGAGATCGGCACCTGCGACGTCTACCGGATCGACCCCGTGACCGGCGAGGTCCACCGGGTCGCGGACGGCTTCGACGGACCGAACGGCCTGGTCTTCTCACCGGACGAAAGCCGGCTGTACGTCGCCGACACGAGAGCCGGACAGATCCGCGTCTTCGACGTGCGGGAGGATCGCGCCCTCTCCAACGGCAAGGTGTTCGCCGAGCACACCGGCGGCTTCGACAACATCCGCCTCGACGACGAAGGGCGGCTGTGGGCCGCCGTGTTCGGCGACGGCGTGCACTGCTACGACCCCGACGGCACCCTCATCGGCAGACTGCACGTGCCCGAACCGGTCGCCAACATCGCCTTCGGCGGCCCGAAGAACAACCGGCTGTTCATCACGGCAACGACCTCGCTGTACTCGCTCATGATGTCCGTGACGGGCCTGCCGCGCGTGCTGCGACGCCGATGACCTTTCCGGAGTAGGCCATCTGCTCGGTAGGGAGGGCGGGCTGAGAAGCTCGGCTCATGATGGAGCGAGCCGGTGAGGCACAAGGCGAGGTCGTCAGCCCGGGGAAATACGCGCGTATTGAGCGGGAGAGACGGTTCCTGCTCGCAGGGCCTCCCGCTCCTTCGACGGTCACTGTCATCCGTGTGATCACGGACCGGTATCTGGTGGGGACACGTCTGCGTCTCAGACGGGCCGAGCGCTCGGACGTCGGCGGTTGTGAACTCAAACTCACCCAGAAAGTGCCTGTTGATCAGCCGGGTGCCGTGCAAGGGCTGATCACGAATACGTACCTGTCCCAGGCCGAGTACGATCTCCTCGCCTCGCTGCCGGCCGCGGTGTTGTACAAGACGCGGTTCAGTGTGCCTCCCTTGGGAGTTGACGTCTTCGACGGTCCACTGGAGGGCTTGGTTCTGGCGGAGGCCGAGTTCACCGGCGATGAAGAGGCACTGGCCTTTGTGCCTCCCACGGAGTGCGTGGCTGAGGTCACGGATGACGCTCGCTTCACCGGCGGGAGACTTGTCGGGGCTTCTCGGCAGGAGCTGTTGGCGTGGCTGGCCGAGTACGGAATCCGCCCGGGCACTGCGCAGTAAGAGTCAGACTGCCCAGGATTCACCGATACGCGGTCGGCCGCTCGCGTCAGCGATCGGTGGCTGCGTCGCCGGCGGCCAGGTCGGCCCTGCCCGTAGCGACGACGAGGGCGCCGAGTCCACCGCTTGCTGCCGCGGTGAGGAGGGCCGACCAGGCACCGACGCTCTGCGCCAGTAGTCCTGCGACCACGCTCCCCGCAGCGATGCCGAGCTCTTCTCCCGCGACCATCCACATCATGGATGCGACCGCTGTGTGTGGGGACGCATGGACGTCCAGCAGTTCGAACAAGCAGATCGTCATGGGCGCGAGCGCGGCGCCTGCGCTGAGCAGAAGGATCAACGACAGTACCGGTGTCGAGACGGTGGCCAGTGGGGCCAGTGCGAGGGCGAGCCAGGCAAAGGCGGTGAGGTAGCCGGTGGCGGGCGAGGCCGCGCGGTGGCGGATGCCGAATCGCGCGCCGGCGAGTGCGCTGCCCAAGGCGAGGCAAGCGAACAACCAGCCGGAGTCGGCTGCTGACCCGCTCTCAGCGGCTCGGGCGGGAAGACCGACGGTCAGTGCACCCAGACACAGGCCCGCGCACGTGTTGGCGGTGAGCAGAAGGCGAAGGGCGGGGGAGGTCAGGACGCCGCCGGTGCCTGATGCCGCGGGAATGCGAGGGGTTGGCGGGTGGAAGATCACCAGGCAGGTACTGCTCGTCAGGAGTGCCGCCGCGATGATCACACCCAGGCGTGGTGAGTGGGCGCCGGATGCGGCCGCGATGAGCGGTCCGCAGATCTTGGTCACTTCAGTGAGGACCGCGTCCAGCGCGTAGGCGCTGTGCACCAAGTCCTTGGGCGCTGCCTGCGCCCACAGGGGGCGAATACTGGCCACGATCGGCGGGGCGGCGGCGCCGGCGAGTGCGCCGAAGCAGATCAGTTGCGCGGTTCCCACTGCGGTGGCCAGGCCCGCGGCGGCAAGGGCGGTGATCAGGGTCAGGGCGACGAGAGGCAGGCGTTGGCCGTGGCGGTCGACAAGGCGTCCGCGCAGAGGCCCTGTCACGGTGCCGCCCATGCTCCAGGCGCCGGCCACGGCCCCGGCGTCCAGGAAGGACCCGGAGGAGCCGTGTCCGAGCAGCACGGTGGCCAGCGGGAAAACAGCGAAGCCGAGTTTGCCGGTGGCGGTGGCGGCAAACAGTCGGCGAGCTGCCCCGTAGTGCAGCAGGTCCACGTAGGCACGCATCACAGCACGCTCGCACGGACCTGCCTGCCTGCTGAAGGTCCGGTGCCGCGCATGCCGTGATCAAGGCGGGGCAGCCACGCCGAGCACCTCAAGTCGAGCCGCATGAGGTGCTCGCGCTCCAGCGGCCGGGGCTTCAGCGCCGTATCTGCTGTCGGCCGAGGAAGTCGGTGATGAGCCGCAGCCATTCCTCGGGCTGCTCGACAAAGGGGAGATGCCCGGTGGGGAGTTCGGCGATCTGCGCGCCGGGGATGGCGGCGGCCAGTTCGTGCTGCAGGGCGGCGGGGATGAGGGAGTCGGCGGTGGTGATGACGACGAGGGTCGGGACGGTGATCGCGGCGAGGTCGTCGCGTACATCGACCCGGCGGACCAGGTCGACCTGGGCGCCGGTGCCCGGCGGTATGGCCGAGGCGGTCTGTTCGGCGGTGGCTCGGGCCTGGGCGGGGGTGAGGGAGTTCTGGGCGGGGGCGCTGAGGGTCAGTCGGGTCAGGTACTGGGCGAGCAGCATGTGCTGTCCGGAGATGAAGAGCTGGTGCAAGAGGTCGGCGGCCAGCTCGGTGCGGGTGTCCAGGTGGGCGAACGTGGCGCTCAGGACGAGCGAGGTGACCCGCTCCGGGTGGCGGGCGGCGATGCGGATGGCGACCGCGCCGCCCAGCGAGTACCCGGAGACGGCGAACGTGTCGAGTCCTTCGGCATCCGCCGCCGCGACCAACTGGTCCGCCAGCTCGTCGAGCTCCAGGGCGGTCTGCGTGGGGGTGTTGCCGGAGCCCGGGTAGTCGACGCCGACCACGGTGTGCTGGGCGGCGATCCCGTTCATGATCGGGCCGTAGTTGGCCTCGATGCCGCCGCCGGCGCCGTGGGCGAGGAGGAGACCGGGGCCCGAGCCGTGGACGGTGCGGGCGTAGAGGGCGGGGGCTTCGGTGGTCATGGCTGGGTCCTTTGTGTGTGCACGTGTATGTGCGTGGACGTGGACGTGGACGTGGAGGTGGGCGTGGGCGTGGGTGTTCGGTCGCACCCACCTTTAGCGATCGCTAAAGCTGGGTGCGATGGTGACTGTAGCAGAGCTTCTTTAGTGGTCGCTAAAGCTGGTCGCTAGACTGACCACGTGACGGAGAACAGCGAGAACGAACGGCGGAGCCGCAGGCGACGCGGAGAAGGCGCGAGCGGAGAAGGCGGCGACCCGCCCGCCGCCCTGCCGGACAAGCCCGCTGCGACGCGAACCCGCCGCGCCTTCGACCGGGACCAGGCCTTGGCCGTGGCGCTCGAGGAGTTCTGGACCTACGGGTATGAGGCGACGTCCATCGCCTCGCTCACCAAGGCCATGGGAATCAAGCCGCCCAGCCTGTACGCGGCATTCGGTGACAAGCGGCAGCTGTTCGGCGAGGCCGTTCGGCTGTACCAGAGCACCTACGGCACAACCCTCTCGGGCGACGGCCAGGATGCTCGCTCGGCGATCCGGGCCATGCTGCGGTACCTGGCGGCCGACTACACCGACCCGCGGCATCCGCCGGGCTGCCTGATCATCACAGCCGCCGCGAACTGCGGACCCGGCTCGCAGGATGTGAAGACGGAACTCCGCGGGATGCGAGAGGCGACGAAGGCGGCCATCGCCGCCCGCATCCGCCAGGACATCGAAACGGAGCGCCTGCCCCCGGACACGGACGCGGAAGGCCTCGCGGCCTTCTACGCGGCCGTCATCCAGGGCATGAACCAGCAGGCATGCGACGGCGCCTCCCGCGAGGTGCTGGAGAAGGTGGCGGAGTCGGCGATGCTGGCCTGGCCCACAGCCGACCGGTCTTGAGCTGTGAAGGTTGAGTGATTCTCATCGATTCCTGATGCCGCTCGTCAAGCCGCGGGTCACGCGCGAGGTAGCGGGCAGGAGGTGTCGGAGGTGCGCGATACAGTCCGTTCCTCCGACTGGGGAGGGCTCATGGCCACCAAGTGGAGCTTGACGATCGACTGCGCGCACCCGGCGAAGTTGGCCGCGCTGATCGGCTTCGAGGACTCGCCGATCGCGCGGCACGCCAACCGCCGCTGACCAGCCTGTGGCAGCCGACGGAGGAGATGGGCCGCACGATGGCGCGGGTGCTGCTGGAGGAGATCGCCGCGCACCCGACGGCTGTGGTGCCGGCGACAGAACTGGTTCGGTGGGAGTCCGCGCAGGGCGGGGCTCGCACGTGCTCGGCCAGGCGTTGTCGTACCCCCGGTGTAGCGTCCAGGCCGCGGTCAGGTTCATGCTCTGCGGTTGACGGAGGCGCGCGGATGACGAGGACGACAGGCGAGCCCGTGGTGGCGGTGTCCCGGCGTATCGGGGCCCCGGTGGGGGACATCTTCCGGATCCTGGCCGACCCCGGACGGCACCCGGACCTCGACGGCTCGGGGATGCTGCGCGGTGGCGTCTGCGGCGCCGTGGTCTCGGGCGTCGGGGACGTCTTCGTGATGCGGATGCACTACGAGCGCTACGGCGACTACGAGATGAACAACCACGTCGTCGAGTACGAGCCGGACCGCCGCATCGGCTGGGAGCCGAGGCCCGGTCGCGGGCACCCGGACGCCACCGCACCCGAGGCCGCGTGGGGCCACCGGTGGATCTTCGACCTGCTCCCGGACGGGGCCGGGGCGACGGTGGTGACCGAGATCTTCGACGGTTCGCGCATGCCGGAGGACAAACGCGCGGAAGTGGACAGCGGGCGCGCCTGGTGGCAGACGCAAATGGCGAGCACCCTGGAACGCCTCGCCGAACTGTGCGCCGCCCGGTGAACGCCGAACTCGACGCCCTCAAGGGCGCCCTGGACCGCCAGCGCGAGCACGTCCTCGGGATCCTCGAAGGGCTCTCGGAGGAGGATCTGCGGCGGCCGGTGCTGCCCAGCGGCTGGAGCTGCCTGGCATTGCTGCGCCACCTCACCCTGGATGTCGAACGCTTCTGGTTCCCCGGGGTGATCGCGGGCGAGCCGGATGTGGCCGGACAGCTCACGGCGGGCGCTGAGACGCACTGGTACGTACCCGAGGGGATGAGCGCCGAGGAGGTCTTCGCCGACTACCGGGCGGCCATCGCGCGCGCGGACGCCGTGCTCGCCGCCGCCGCGCCCGAACAGGAGCCCGCCGCCTGGCCCGTGGAGATCTGGCCGACCTGGCGGCTGCCTGACGTGCGGCACATACTGATCCACGTGCTCACCGAAGTCGCCTGCCACAGCGGCCACTTGGACGCGGCGCGCGAACTGATCGACGGCACCACCTGGCTCGGCGGCAACCCCTACGCCGGCTAGTTCTGTGACCCGGATCAGGCCCTGTCCGGCGGATCATGCCGCAGACGCGGGGCCGCAGTGACACCAGCCGCTCTGCGGCGGGCGCCGATCTGCGGCGTTGTCGTCGGTTGCCGACTCCCCCACGCTCGAACAACCTCGCGCGGGGGGACCCCCATCGCGTCGACGCCCTCCTCCGCCTTGCAGCTCGACGCACCAGGCCCCGCTCACCTGCGTTGATTGGGCGCCGCCGCTTTCCTGCGACCTGATCCGCCGGACAGGCCCCAGGCTCGCCGGTGGTTCTCGACGACGCGTCGGCGGTCTCGCCGATCGCCCGCCGCATCGCCTCCACCACCCCCGGTTCGACCTGCCCGAAGGCCGGCATCTTCTTGGCCGACCGACCGTCCGCCAGGCCGACGTCAGCTCCTGGAACCAGCGCCGATGGAACAACACGGGCAGCGTCGCCAGCTGGTCACCGGCTGCATCCGCCCCGGCCATCAGCGGACCCGGTGTCGTAAAAACCTTCCGAAGCCGACCCGCGGACACGTCGTGCGGGCAGCGGGGGTGCCGGTAACGCGACAACCACCGGACACTCGCCAGCAGCGGCGCCTCAGGTACCCCGACCCAAACGACTGACTTCGCTGAGCAAACGCCTCGACTGGATGAGAACAGACAAGGAGCCCGGGCATGACCAACCCGGCCCCATGTACTAGAGTTATCTCGACATCGAGATATCTGCCGAGGCGTGCCGCAGTCGCCACTCCAGTAAGGCCTACCTAACTTAGCCTTACCTTAGCGGATCGGCCAAGAGGGCGTGGCGGCAGGATGCGGTGGTAAGCGCACAGAAATAAAGGAGACTGTCGTGTCGGCGAACAGCTTCGACGCCCGCAGCACGCTGCAGGTGGGCGACGAGTCGTACGAGATCTTCCGCCTGGACAAGGTGGAGGGCTCGGCCCGGCTCCCCTACAGCCTTAAGGTCCTGCTGGAGAACCTGCTCCGTACCGAGGACGGCGCGAACATCACCGCCGACCACATCCGCGCCCTTGGCGGCTGGGACTCGCAGGCCCAGCCGTCGCAGGAGATCCAGTTCACGCCGGCCCGCGTGATCATGCAGGACTTCACCGGCGTGCCCTGTGTCGTGGACCTCGCCACGATGCGTGAGGCCGTCAAGGAGCTCGGCGGAGACCCGGCGAAGATCAACCCGCTGGCCCCGGCCGAGCTGGTCATCGACCACTCCGTCATCGCCGACAAGTTCGGCACCAACGACGCCTTCGCGCAGAACGTCGAGCTCGAGTACGGCCGTAACCGCGAGCGCTACCAGTTCCTGCGCTGGGGCCAGACCGCCTTCGACGAGTTCAAGGTCGTCCCGCCCGGCACCGGCATCGTCCACCAGGTGAACATCGAGCACCTGGCCCGGACCGTGATGGTGCGGGGCGGCCAGGCGTACCCCGACACCCTCGTCGGCACCGACTCGCACACCACCATGGTCAACGGTCTCGGCGTCCTCGGCTGGGGCGTCGGCGGTATCGAGGCCGAGGCCGCGATGCTCGGTCAGCCCGTCTCGATGCTCATCCCGCGCGTCGTCGGCTTCAAGCTGACCGGTGAGCTCACCCCCGGCACCACCGCCACCGACCTGGTGCTGACCATCACCGAGATGCTCCGCAAGCACGGCGTGGTCGGCAAGTTCGTCGAGTTCTACGGCGAGGGCGTGGCCGCCACCTCCCTCGCCAACCGCGCCACCATCGGCAACATGTCGCCGGAGTTCGGCTCGACCGCCGCGATCTTCCCGATCGACGCCGAGACCATCAAGTACCTGAAGCTGACCGGCCGCAGCGAGCAGCAGCTGGCGCTCGTCGAGGCGTACGCCAAGGAGCAGGGCCTCTGGCTCGACCCGGCCGCCGAGCCCGACTTCTCGGAGAAGCTGGAGCTCGACCTCTCGACGGTCGTCCCGTCGATCGCCGGCCCGAAGCGTCCGCAGGACCGCATCGTCCTCGCGAACGCCGCCGAGCAGTTCAAGCAGGACGTCCGCAACTACGTCAGCGTCGACGAGTACGAGGCCAGCAAGGAGTCCTTCCCGAGCTCCGACGCCCCCTCGTCGATCCCGAACGGCGCCCCGAGCAACCCGGTCACCGTCACCGCCCCCGACGGCTCGACCTACGAGATCGACCACGGTGCCGTGACGGTCGCGGCCATCACCTCCTGCACCAACACCTCCAACCCGTACGTCATGGTCGCCGCCGCGCTCGTCGCGAAGAAGGCCGTGGAGAAGGGCCTGACCCGCAAGCCGTGGGTCAAGACCACCCTCGCCCCGGGTTCGAAGGTCGTGACGGACTACTTCGACAAGGCCGGGCTCACCCCGTACCTCGACAAGGTCGGCTTCAACCTCGTCGGCTATGGCTGCACCACCTGCATCGGCAACTCCGGCCCGCTGCCGGAGGAGGTCTCCAAGGCCGTCAACGACCACGACCTCGCGGTCACGTCGGTTCTCTCCGGCAACCGGAACTTCGAGGGCCGTATCAACCCCGACGTCAAGATGAACTACCTGGCCTCCCCGCCGCTGGTCGTCGCGTACGCCCTCGCGGGCTCCATGAAGGTGGACATCACCAAGGACGCGCTGGGCACGGACCAGGAGGGCAAGCCGGTCTACCTGTCCGACATCTGGCCCTCCGAGGCCGAGGTCAACGACGTCGTGGCGAACGCCATCGGCGAGGACATGTTCAACAAGTCCTACCAGGACGTCTTCGCGGGCGACGCCCAGTGGCAGGCGCTGCCGATCCCGACCGGCAACACCTTCGAGTGGGACGCGCAGTCGACGTACGTCCGCAAGCCCCCGTACTTCGAGGGCATGACGATGGAGACCACTCCGGTCTCCGACATCTCGGGCGCGCGCGTCCTCGCCAAGCTGGGCGACTCGGTCACCACCGACCACATCTCCCCGGCCGGCGCGATCAAGGCCGACACCCCGGCGGGCAAGTACCTCACCGAGCACGGTGTGGAGCGTCGTGACTTCAACTCGTACGGTTCCCGCCGCGGCAACCACGAGGTCATGATCCGCGGCACGTTCGCCAACATCCGCCTGCGCAACCAGATCGCGCCGGGCACCGAGGGCGGCTACACCCGCGACTTCACGCAGGACGGCGCGCCGGTCTCCTTCATCTACGACGCCTCGCAGAACTACCAGGCGGCGGGGATCCCGCTGGTCGTCCTGGCCGGCAAGGAGTACGGCTCCGGCTCGTCCCGCGACTGGGCGGCCAAGGGCACGGCCCTCCTCGGCGTCAAGGCCGTCATCGCCGAGTCGTACGAGCGCATCCACCGCTCCAACCTCATCGGCATGGGCGTGCTCCCGCTCCAGTTCCCGGAGGGCCAGTCCGCCTCGACGCTCGGCCTGACCGGCGAGGAGGCCTTCTCCATCTCCGGCGTCACCGAGCTCAACGAGGGCACCACGCCGCGCACGGTCAAGGTCACCACCGACACAGGCGTCGAGTTCGACGCGGTCGTCCGCATCGACACCCCCGGTGAGGCCGACTACTACCGCAATGGCGGCATCATGCAGTACGTGCTGCGCAGCCTGATCCGCAAGTAACAACCCAAGTAATCCAAAGTAATCCAAAGTAATCCAAAGTAATCCCAGTAAGCGGTACGGCACGGCAGTTGAGGGCCGCATCCCCGATGGCGGGGTGCGGCCCTTCGTCGTGCGCCTTCGTCGTACGCCTTCGCCGTATGCGTCCCGATCCGCCCGAGAACATCGCCCACCCTCAGGTTGAACACAGGATTCCCCCAGCGGACGGGGACAGGATCGAGACATGTCTGGCATCTCCCGGTCCCGAACCGGCCGCGTCCGCAGGCTCGTCGTCGACGGTGAGCCCGCCCTTCCCCATACCGACCGCCGGCCGGGCCGCACCATCAGGCCGACGGAGGCCGGGAGATGACCGCCGCCGGACTGCGCCCGAGCCCGCGACGAGCGGGGACCGCCCGGCAGCGCCGTTTCCCGCGCACGCGCTCCCTCCGCACCCGCCTGCTGCTCTTCATCGGCGCCATCCTCGTCGCCGTATGCGCCGCGACGGCGATCATCACGGCCGTCGTCCAACGCTCCTATCTGATGGGCGACTTGGACGACCGCGTCACCAGCGCCGCCGAGCGCGGCCTGG
Organism: Streptomyces sp. SA15; assembly: GCF_002291145.1. Classification (GTDB taxonomy): domain Bacteria; phylum Actinomycetota; class Actinomycetes; order Streptomycetales; family Streptomycetaceae; genus Streptomyces. The sequence goes on along the minus strand of NZ_NTGE01000163.1, from coordinate 60,823 downwards.
ACGGTGCCGCGCACCACCCGGACATCGAGGACAACCTGACCTTCCTCAACGACACCGGTCACCCGGCCGGTTTGCTCACCGCCCGGCTCGACGACGACGGCACGATCCTCACCGGAGCGGTGGTCGGGCACGACGCCGTACCGCGGTCCCTCACCACAGCCCAGCGCACCGCCCTGGCGGGCATCGCGCCCGACGGTTCGCGGCACACCCGGACCGTCCCCGGCCTCGGCACCTACCGGGTCGCCGCGCTCGACGACGACGGGGTCCGCGTCCTGACCGGCCTCCCCATGGACCAGGTGGAGCGCATGATCAGCAGGCTGGTCTTGGTTGAGGGAGTCGTCGTCGGCGCCGGGCTCGCCGTCGCCGGCTGCGTCTGCGCGGTGGTCATACGGCGGCAGCTGCGCCCCCTCCGACGGGTCGCCGCCACCGCAGCCGAGGTTTCCCGCGCGGAGCTGGACCGGACCGGGGCCACCGGCCTCACCCGCGTCCCCGTCAAGGACACCGACTCCGGCAGCGAGGCCGGTCAGGTCGGTGCCGCGCTCAACCGGATGATCGACCATGTCGAGTCCCAGATCGCCGAGCGCCGGCGCAGCGAGGAGCGGGTGCGCCGCAGCGAGGAACGCATGCGCCGCTTCCTCTCCGACGCCAGCCATGAACTGCGTACGCCGCTCGCGTCCATCGCCGGATACGCGGAGCTGATGAACCGCGGCACCGGCCCGATCGAGCCGGTCCTCGCCTGGCGCCGCGTCTTGGCCGAGTCGGCCCGCATGACCAGCCTCGTCGAGGACCTCCTCCTGCTGGCCCGGCTCGACGAGGGCCGGCCGTTGCGGTCCGCCGAGGTGGACCTGGCGGCGCTGGTCGCGGAGGCCGTGTGGGAGGCGCGGGCCGCGGGCGGCGGCCACGACTGGCAGCTGGAGCTGCGCCTCGACGCCCCCGCGCTGGTGGCCGGCGACGAGGCACGCCTCCACCAGGTGGTGGCCAACCTGTTGGCCAATGCGCGTATGCACACACCTGTCGGCACGACAGTCGTGGCCTCCGTCGAGGCCACGCCCGCCCGCCGCGTCATCCGCGTCCGCGACGACGGCCCCGGCATCCCGCCCGCCCTCCTCCCCACGGTCTTCGAACGCTTCAGCCGCGCGGACACGTCCCGCTCCCGCGCGGATGGCAGGCAGGGCGGCTCGGGTCTGGGCCTGGCCGTAGCGGCGGCGATCATGGCGGCGCACGGGGGACGCATCGAGGTGGACAGCGTTCCGGGGCACACGGAGTTCACGGTGGAACTGCCGACGGCGGGCAGCACGGCGAGGGCGGCGCGTGCGGATCCGGTGACGGAGGTGGCCGCCGCTTGCTCCTTCCGCTCTCGATGACGGATCTCGATGACGGATCTCGATGACGGACCCGATGGACAGGGCTCACACCCACCGGGTCCGTCCGGAGCGGTGGCTCAGCCGACCCGGCAGGGCAGGCTCGTCGCCGTATCACCGCCGGAGCCGGAGACGACGTAGCCGAACGTCGTACTCTCTCCCGGATCCAGCGAGCCGTTCCAGCCCGCGTTGTGGACCATCACGTTCTGCCCGGTGTAGGTCGCGTTGCCGCTCCACAGGCTCTCGACCTTCTGGCCGCTCGGCAGCGTCCAGTCGACCATCCAGCCCAGCATCGGGACGTCGCCGGAGTTGGTGACGGTCACCTCGGACTGGTAGCCGCCGTTCCAGCTGCCCGTCGTCCTACGGGTGGCCGTGCAGGTGCCCGGCACCGGATCGGTCGGGTTGCCCGGGTCGTGGATGCCGGTGACCTCGCCGTTTCCGCCGTCGAAGACGACGTCGGAGCAGGAGTAGAAGGTCTCCTGGCTGTCCGAGCGCTGCCAGACCATGTAGATGATGTGTCGCCCGGACTTGTCGGCGGGCAGCTTGCCGGTCCAGGAGTAGTTGGCCTCGACCGTGCCCGGGCTGCCGTTGAGCGGCGGGTGGTCGACGCTCAGGAACGGCTGGTCCTCCATGTCGTCCCAGGTGAGGGTCTGCTTGGGATCGAAGCCGTCCTTGGTGATGTAGACGTAGAACCAACCGGGGTGCGCGGCCCAGGCGTTGTACGAGAAGTCGACCGTCGCGCCCGAGGTGAGGTGGGTGAGCGGCCAGTCGTCGCGCGGCGCGTTGAAGCCGGTGAAGTTGGTGTTGCCGCCGCTGCACAGCTGGCCGTCCGGCACGAAGCCGCGGGTGCGGCCGGCGCCGTCCGAGCGCAGCACCGAGAACCAGTTGTAGAACGGCGTGGTGCCGCTGACCTGCTGGGCGTTCTTGCAGGCCGGGTTGACCGGCTTGATCTCACCGGTGTCGGTCAGGCCGTCCTGCCAGCACAGGAAGGTACGGCTGCCGGGCTTCATCGGGGTGCCGTGGGCCTCCGCCTCGCCGCCGGCCGTGACGACCAGGCTGAGCGCCGGGATGGTGGCGAACAGGGCCACCAGGACGAGGAAGAGGGATCTGGCGCGGGTGGGGGCAGCCAGTAATCGGCGCGGGGAGTCCGGGGACTCCGGCCGCGTTCTTGTCAGGATCATGACAGATCAGTCCGTTCCTTGAGGTACGGGCCGTGTGGATGCGTGCCTGTGGATGCGTGTCCGTGGATGCGTGTCTGCGGACGCGTGTGCGGATGCGGATGCGGGGGTGGGAGCGGGCCCGCGGGCGGGTTCCGGTCCACCTGGTGGGAGCGCTCCCACCCCTCTGTTTTGGGAAGCTAGCGCCGCAGGGCTGACTTGTAAACAGTCAGCGCGGCGGCCGTACGAGCCCGGACCGGTAGGCGAAGACCAAGGCGAAGACCAAGGCGAAGACCACCAGTTGGGCGCGGTCGCGGGCGCGGGCGCCCAGCTTCGTCTTGGCGCGCTGGACTGTTCACGCTCGCCCCGGGCCGAACACCTCCGCCAGCCAGCCCAGTTGGCGGCGTACATGCACCGCGTCGCCGCCCTCGTGACCGTTGTACGGATAGGCGTGGATCTCCTTGCGGGGTTTATCGGTGGCCAACTCCCCGTACCGGTTGAAAGCCGCGTACGCCCCGCTCGGCGGGCACACCGTGTCGCGCAGCCCCACCCCGAAGTGCGCCGGCGCCTGCGCGCGCCGCGCGAAGGAGATGCCCTCCATGTACGCGAGCGAGCGATGGGCGGCCTGTTCGGCGCCCCGGTGCACCGACAGATAGGCGGTGATCTCGCCGTACGGGCTCGCGTCGGTGAGGTCCAGTGCGCGCCGGATGCCGCACAGGAAAGGCGCGGTGACCAGGGCCGCCGCCAGGTCGGGGACGAGCCCCGCGACGGCCAGGGCGAGGCCGCCGCCCTGACTGTTGCCGACGGCCGCGACGCGCCCGCCGTCGACCCCGGGCAGCTCCCGCACCGCCGCCACCGCCCGTACCGCGTCCGTGATCAGGCGCCGGTAGTGGTAGTCCTGTGGGGCGAGCAGGCCCCGTACCGCCGGGCCGGGGCCGCCCGGTGCGCCCGCGTGCGGGTCCGGGGTGTCGCCGCCGCAGCCGTACTGGTCGCCCTGGCCCCGGTTGTCCATCAGCAGGTGCGCGTACCCGGCGTTCACCCAGGTCAGCCGCTCGTGGGGGAGGCCGCGACCGCGGCCGTAGCCCGCGTACTCGACGACCGCGGGCAGCGGCTCCCGTACCCCGGCCGGGAGGCTGTACCAGGCGCGGACCGGATCGCCGGCGAAGCCGCGGAAGGTCACGTCCCAGGTCTCCGTCAGCCGCAGGCCGGTCCGCACGGGCCGCACTGACACCACCGGGTCCCTCTGCCCGGCCTCCTTCAGCGTGGCCCGCCAGAACTCGTCGAAGTCGGCGGGCTCCTCGGGCTCCGGTCGGTACCGCTCCAACTCCTTCAACGGCAGGTCGAACGCGGGCACGGCGGCACCTCACAGGCGTCAACGGGGCGGCTCGGTCCGATCGTTGCGGTCGTAGGGCAGAAAGTTCCGGCGTGACCGCGCCGATCCATTCATCTCTTCCACCCTGACACCGAGGTGAATCCAGGGTGACACAACCGTCTTGTGTCCCCAAGGTTCCCGCGTGCAGCCCCCATTGACAGCGCTTTCTGCTGCCCCTAAGTTGCCGCGAAGTTACCGGTAAGAGCTCGAAAGTTTCGGTTCCGCGTCCCATGCCACGGGAGGCCCGAGCATGAGCACGTCCACCACGTCGGCCCCACCGCCGGGCACCCAGGACCCACCGCCGGCCGGAGCCGCACCCCGTCGCGGTGCGCGGAAGCCCGCGCGCACCGGCTGGCGGCGGGCGCTGCGCCGCGACTGGCAGCTGTACTCGCTGGCGATCCTGCCGCTGCTGTTCTTCCTGGTCTTCCGCTATCTGCCGATGATCGGCAACGTGATCGCCTTCCGGCGTTTCGAGCCGGGCGGCTCGATCTTCGGCGAGCAGTGGGTGGGGCTGCGCTATGTGCGCATGTTCCTCACCGATCCCACCTTCTGGCAGGTGTTCCGGAACACCCTGTGGCTCGGCGGGCTGACGCTCGTCTTCTGCTTCCCGATCCCGATCGTGCTGGCGCTGCTGCTGAACGAGGTGCGCCGGCGGTCGCTGAAACGGTTCGTGCAGTCGGTGTCGTACCTTCCGCACTTCCTGTCGATCGTGATCGTCGCGGGCATCACGATGCAGATGCTCGCCACGGACGGCCCGGTCAACCACATCCTGGGCTGGTTCGGCCACGATCCGATCCGCTTCATCCAGGAACCGGAGTGGTTCCGCACGATCTACGTCGGCTCGGAGATCTGGCAGACCGCAGGCTGGGGCACGATCCTCTACCTCGCCGCGCTCACCACGATCGACGAGGACCTGTACGAGGCCGCGCGCATCGACGGCGCCAACCGCTGGCAGCAGATCTGGCACGTCACCCTGCCCGGCATCCGGCCCACCATGATCACGCTGCTGATCCTCAACATCGGCACGTTCCTGGCGGTCGGCTTCGAGAAGGTCCTGCTGCTGTACAACCCGCTGACCTATCCGACCGCCGACGTGGTCTCGACGTACCTCTACCGCGCCGGTGTCGAGTCCAACAGCTTCAGCTACGCCGCCGCCATCGGCCTGTTCGAGGCGATCATCGGCCTGGTGCTGATCGTGTCCGCCAACCAGCTCTCGCGCCGCACAGTGGGGACGAGCCTGTGGTGAGTGTCAACCGGCCCACGCGGGGCTACCGGGTCTTCCAGGGCGTCAACGGGGTGATCCTCACCCTGGTCGTGGTCGTGACCCTGTACCCGTTCGTGAACATCATCGCCCGCTCGTTCAGCTCGGAACGCCAGATCCGGGCCGGTGAAGTGACGCTGTGGCCCAAGGGTTTCAACCTCACCACGTACAAGATCGTGCTCCAGGACTCGATGTTCTGGCGGAACTACGGCAACACCGTGCTGTACACGGTGGTGGCCACCGCCGTCGCCATGGTCCTGACGACCTGTTATGCCTACGTCCTGTCCAAGAAGCAGCTCAAGGGGCGCGGCGTGCTCGTGGGCGTCGCCGTGTTCACCATGTTCTTCACCGGCGGCCTGATCCCCAACTACGTCCTGGTCACCAGCCTCGGCCTGAAGAACAGCGTCTGGGCGATCGCGCTCCCCAACGCCATCAGCGTCTTCAACCTCCTGGTCATGAAGGCCTTCTTCGAGAGCCTGCCGACCGACCTGGAGGAGGCCGCGCAGATCGACGGCCTGAGCACGTACGGCATCCTGCTGCGGATCGTGCTGCCCCTGTCCAAGGCGGTCGTCGCCACGATGGTGCTGTTCTACTCGGTGTCCTTCTGGAACTCCTGGTTCAGCGCGTTCCTGTACATGGACAAGACCGAACTCATGCCGGCCACCGTCTACCTGCGCAACCTCATCTCGGGCGCCACCACGGGCGGCAACGCCGGCGCCGCCACGGAGCAGCTCAGCCAGGTCGGGGCGAACATCCAGTCGGTCACGATCGTGCTGACCGCGCTGCCGATCCTCTGCGTGTACCCGTTCGTCCAGCGCTACTTCGTCTCGGGCGTGATGCTCGGCGCGGTCAAGGGCTGACGCTCCCTCATATCGCTCACGAAATGCCGCTCACGAAATGCCGCTCAGGAATGCAGCTCAGGAATGTCGCTCACGGAACAAAGGAGTCTCCGTTGAAGAACGCAGGGCAGTTGTCGCGGCGCCAGATCCTCTCCGCCGCAGGCTTCATAGGCCTCGCCACCCTCACCGGCTGCGGCAGCGGCGACGACGGCGGGAACAGCAAGGATCTGTCGAAGAAGCAGAACGGCGCGATGAAGGAGTACCGCGCCGGCCAGCAGTTCAAGGCCGCCAAGCCACTGTCCTTCTCGGTCCTGCACAACAACAACCCGGTCTATCCGATGAAGAACAGCTGGCTGTTCTGGAAGGAGGTCACCAAGCGCACCGGTGTGACCCTCAAGCCGGTCGACGTCCCTCTGGTGGACTACGAGAAGAAGCGCAGCGTCCTCATCGGCGCGGGTGACGCCCCGTTCCTGATCCCCAAGACGTACCACCCCTCGGAGGTCGCCTTCGTGTCGTCGGGCGCGATCCTGGCGGTGAGCGACTACGTGCACCTGATGCCCAACTTCCAGGCCAAGGTGAAGAAGTGGCGCCTGGAGCCCGAGCTCGACTCGATCCGGCAGTCCGACGGGAAGTACTACCTGCTGCCCGGCCTGCACGAGAGGCCCAAGTCCGGTTACTCGATGTCCTTCCGCACGGACGTCCTCGACAAGCTGGGCCTGTCCCTGCCCACCAGCTGGGACGAGGTGTACACCGTCTTCAAGGCGATCAAGGAGGAGTACCCCGACCGCTACCCCTTCTCCGACCGCTGGAGCACCAACACCCCGTTCCCCGTGGCGGCCCTGCTCAGCTACCTCGGTCAGGCGTACGGCGTCCAGGCGGGCTGGACGTACAACAACATCAGCTTCGACACGAAGGCGCAGGAGTTCGTCTTCACCGGCGCGACGGACGGCTATCGCCAGATGGTCGAGTACGTGAGAAAACTGGTCGCCGAGAAGCTGATGGACCCGGAGAGCTTCACCCAGACCGATGACGCGGCCGTGCAGAAGCTACTCGGCGAGAAGTCTTTCGCGATCAGCGCCAACCCGCAGGAGCTGGTGCAGAACTACCGCTACAACCTGGAGAAGCAGGTCGAGGGCGCGAAGATCGAGATGGTGCCGGTGCCGCTGGGACCGGCGGGCCCGGTGGTGATGGGCGGCACGCGGCTGGAGAACGGCGTCATGATCTCCAGCAAGGCGCTCAAGAGCGACAGCTTCGTCGCGATGATGCAGTTCGTGGACTGGCTCTGGTACTCCGACGAGGGCCAGAAGTTCTCCAAGTGGGGCGTCGAGGGCGTTACTTACACCGAGTCCGGCGGCCAGTTCGAGCTGGAGCCCGGCATCAGCCTCATGGGGTCCGACCCGGACGCCCCGAAGGACCTCCAGAAGGACTACGGCTTCTTCAACGGCGTCTTCACCTACGGCGGCAGCTGGGCGCTGGTCTCCTCCAACTTCAGCCCGGACGAGAAGAAGTTCCAGGACGCCATGGCCCAGCGCACACAGCTGCCCATCGACCCGGCACACCCACTCCAGTCCGTCGAGCAGGAACAGGCGACCCTCTGGGACACCCCGCTGAGGGACCACGTCACCCAGAACACCCTCAAGTTCGCCCTCGGCAAGCGCCCGCTGTCCGAATGGGACGCGTACGTCACCGAGTTGAAGGCGAAGAACATGGACCAGCTCGTCGACGTCCACAACAAGGCGCACGACCGCTTCAAGAAGGAGAACGGGTGATCCGTGGTCGAGAAGGAGGCGCCGACGTGGTGGGACGAACGGCGGCCGCTCGGAACGGAGCCGCAGTGAGCACACCCGCACCCACCACGTCCACGTCCCCATCCACCTCGACCGCCTTCGGCGACGGCCCTCTCTCCCGGGCCGCCGCCCTGATCCACACCCTGGTCACCGTCGAAGCGCTGCTGCTCGTCGCCGCCGCGCCGGGTCTGGCCGGGCTGCTGCTGGTGGGCACCGACCCGGCCAACCTCCCCCTGGCCGCCGTATGCCTGCTGCCCCTCGGCCCGGCCCTCTCCGCCGCGCTGTACGCCCTCCACCACCGCGACCGCGACCTCACCGACCTGCACCCGGCCCGCACCTACTGGCGCGGCTGGCGGCTGAACGCCGTACCGTCCCTGAAGCTGTGGGCACCCCTGCTCGCCTGGCTCACCGTCATCGCCTTCACACTGACCCACTTCTCCGCCGCCGGGCTGCCCCGCTGGTGGGCGGTACTGCTCGGAGCCATCGGGGCCGGCTCCCTCCTCTGGGGCGCGCACGCGCTCGTCCTCACCTCCCTGTTCTCCTTCCGCGCCCGCGACACGGCCCGGCTGTCCGGCTACTTCCTGCTCCGGCACGGCCGCGCCACCCTGGGCGCCGCCTCGTTGCTCGTCCTGGCCGCCGGACTGACCGCCCTGCTCACCGAGGCCCTGCCCGCCCTGCTGGCCGCCCCGCTGCTGCTCTCCCTGCTGCACAGCAGCCGCCCGGTGATCGCCGAGACCCAGGAGGACTTCACCGCATGACCGTGCCCGATACCCCCAAGATCCCGTACGGCGGTGACTACAACCCGGAGCAGTGGCCGGAGCCGGTCTGGGACGAGGACCACCACCTGTTCACCCGGGCCGGCATCGATACCCTCACCGTCGGCGTCTTCTCCTGGTCCCTGACCCAACCGGCCGAAGGCACCTACGACTTCACGATCCTGGACCGCATCCTCGACCGGGCCGCCGCCGAGGGCCGCCAGGTCTGCCTGGCCACCGGCACCGCCGCCCTCCCGCCCTGGCTGGCGAAGAAGTACCCCGAGGTCAACCGGACCGACTTCGAGGGCCGCCGCCACCGCTACGGCCAGCGCCACAACTTCTGCCCCAGCTCACCGGCGTACCGCAGCCTCGCGACGGAGATGGCCGGCCGTCTCGCCGAACGGTACGTACAGCACCCGGCGTTACTCGCCTGGCACATCAACAACGAGTACGGCGGCACCTGTTACTGCGATCTGTGCGCCGATGCCTTCCGCGCGTGGCTGCGGGACAAGTACGCCACCCTCGACGCCCTCAACGACGCCTGGTGCACCACCTTCTGGTCCCACCGCTACACCGACTTCGGCGAGATCGAGCCCCCGAACGCCCTCACCGAACACTGGCGCGGCCCCGACCACACCGCCTTCCAGGGCACCACCCTCGACTACTTCCGCTTCACCACCGACGCCCTGCTCGGCTGCTTCCTCGCCGAGAAGGAGGTGATCCGCGCCCATGACCCGGACACGCCCGTCACCACCAACTTCATGGGCATGTTTCGCCCCCTCGACTACCACCGCTGGGCGCCCCACCTCGACTTCGCCTCCTGGGACAGCTACCCGCCCCTCGACGCCCCGCCGACCTGGCCCGCCCTCGCCCACGACCTGATGCGCGGCCTGAAGGACGGCGCCCCCTTCTGGCTGATGGAGCAAACCCCGTCAACAACGGCCTGCCGTGACGTCAACCCCCTGCGGAGGCCGGGGGAGCTGCGCCTCGCCACCTTCCAGGCCATCGCGCACGGCGCGGACGCGGCCCTGTACTTCCAGATGCGCGCCTCGCGCGGCGCCTGCGAGAAGTACCACGGGGCGGTCATCGGCCACGCGGGCCGCGACGACACCCGCGTCTTCCGCGAAGTGGCCGATCTGGGCAGGGAGTTGGAGCTCCTGGGCTCCAGCACCCTCGGCGCCCGCACCCCCGCCCGCACCGCCCTGATCTTCGACTGGGACAGCTGGTGGGCCCTGGAGATCTCCGACGGCCCCTCCCGCCTGGTCCGCTACCAGGAGGTGGTCCACGCCTACTACCGCGCCGCCCGCGAGGCCGGCGCCGACATCGACGTCATCCCGCAGACCGCCGACCTCACCCCCTACGACGTGGTCCTCGCCCCCGTCCTGCACATGGTCAAGGGCGACCTGCCCACCCGCCTCGAAGCCGTCGCCGCACGCGGCGGCACCGTCCTCACCACCTTCCTCTCCGGCCGCGTCGACGAGCACGACCGCGCCTTCCTCACCGACGTGCCCGGCCCGCTGGCCCCTCTCTTGGGCGTCCGCGTCGACGAATGGGACGCCCGTCCACCGGAGTTCGTCCAGACCGTCCCCGAACTGGGGGCAGAGGCACGGCTCGTCTTCGAGATCGTGCTGCCGCGGGGCGCCGAGCCGGTCGCCACGTACGGCTCCGACTTCTACGCGGGCACCCCCGCCGTGACCCGCAACCGCTACGGCGACGGCGAGGGCTGGTACGTCGCCACCGCCCTCTACCAGCCAGGCGTCGACCAGGTGGTAAGGCGCATCCTGGCCCGCCACGACCTGATCGGCCCGTACACCGAGCACACCGGCCTGGAGACCGCGACCCGCGTCACCGCCGACGGCACCCGACTCCTCTTCCTCCTCAACCACGCCCCCGAACCGGCCCACCTGACCGCCCACACCACCACCACCGACCTGCTGACCGGCAAGCGGGTCGAGGACGGCGATCCACTGACCCTCGATCCGCTGGGCACAGCGATCCTGCGCATTCAGTAGATGCGGTTCAGCAGATGCGGTTCAGTGGATTCGGTTCAGTGGATTCGGCGCCCATGTGCGTCGGGCACCCCCGACTTCCGGAAGAAGTAGCTGTTGACCTGATCGCGCCACTCGCGGGCACTGCGGAGCTGCTCCTCGAACCGCTCCGTCACCCGTGCGTGGCGCGCCGGGTCCACCAGCCCGGCCAGCGAGGCCCACACCTCCCGGGCCTCCTCCACCTCCGCCACGCCCTCGAAGTGCGTGTCGTAGATGTGCTGGATCACCGTCTTGCCGCTCTTCAGCATGTGCCCGTACGACACGTGGTGGAAGAACAGCAGCAGCTCGTCGGGGCAGCTCTGAGGCGACTCGTACCGCTCGGCCCACGGCTTGGCGTACTGCCCCGCGTACCCGGTTCCGGTGGCGCAGCTGCGATCGACCCCGACCCCGTCCCGGTCGGCGAAGTGATAGGTCCCCCACGGGCTGTACTCGTATCCGTCCACGCTCGGCCCGTAGTGGTGCCCCGGCTGCACCATGAAGCCCACCCCGAGCGGCGCGGTGTACTTCTCGTACGTCCGCCACGAACCGTCCAGCACCGCGCGCAGCCCCGCCGCGGGACCCGTCCCGAAGGTGAGCCGGATCCACTCGTCGAGAACGCCGTCCGGATCCGCGTCCGGCTGCCATGCCAGCCGCCCGAAGGTGTAGAGGTTCGCCTGGGCGAGTGGATGCCCGGTCCAGAACGGGTCGTCGCCGACGTTGGACACGGCCACGAGCCCGCTCGCCAGCTGCCCGACGCTCGCCTCCCCGTCCGGCCGGAACCCCAGCACCTCGCTCCACATCGGCCCCAGCCAGCACACGTGCCGCTGCTGCCCGGTGTACTCCTGAGTGGCCTGGACCTCTACCGTCAGCCGTGTGCGCGGCATCGCCCCGATCAGCGGGGACACCGGCTCCCGCACCTGGAAGTCCACCGGCCCGTGCTTCACCTGGAGCACGGCATTGGACGCGAACTCCCCGTCCAGCGGCACGAAATGGTCGTACGCCGCCCGCGCCCGGTCGGTCGTGCGGTCCCGCCAGTCCTGGCGGTGGTTGTAGACGAAGGCCCGCCAGTGGACCGTGCCGCCGTACGGCTCCAGCGCGGCGGCCAGCATGTTCGCCCCGTCGGCGTGACTGCGGCCGTACGCGAACGGCCCCGGCTGGCCCTCGGAGTCCGCCTTGACGACATATCCGCCGAAGTCCTCGATCTCCTCGTATACATGCCGCGTAGCCTCGGCCCACCAGGCGCGCACCGACGCGTCCAGCGGATCGGCCGTGGCCGGCCCGCCGAGCACCATCGGCGCGGCGAAGGTGACCGACAGATGCGTCCTGATGCCGTACGGCCTCAACGCGCCCGCGATCTCGGCGACTTCACCGATCCGGTCCGTGAGCAGGTGCGCCTCGGTCTCGTGCACGTTGACGTTGTTCACCGCCACGGCGTTGATTCCGCAGGCCGCCAGCAGCCTGCCGTACGCCCGCACCCGCTCCAGCTCACCGCGTGCCCGCCCGTCCTGCCAGAACAGCGACCCGCCGGCGTACCCGCGCTCCACCTGCCCCATGACCGGGTGCACAGCCACGTTGTCCCAGTGGTCCAGCATCCGCAGCGCCAGTGCCGGGCGGTGCGCTTCCCGCGCGCGCTCATCGCGGAAGGCGTCCTCGCCGAGCCGTACGACATGGAAGAATCCGTAGAGGAGTCCGGCCTGGCCCGACGCGGTGACCGCCGTACGGCCGCCCTCGCGCACGTACGTGAACGCCTCGGTGTCATCGGTGCCCGTCAGCTCCAGCACCAGGTCGTACGACGTGCCGGAACCCGGCTCGGGGTCGCGGTCCACACGACCACCGAACCGGGCACAGGCCTGAGTCACTTCCCCGTGCACCGTCTCCACCAGCGGACCTGACCCCCGGATCAGCGAGCGCCGGGTGCCGATCGCCCGGAAGGCAGCGGGCGGCAGCCACGCGGGGTCGACACCGTCGGGCAGGACAGGCACGGGAAGCGACATGGGACTCCCAACTCCGTTGCTCAGGCGAGCGGTTTCGACCTCCGCGCGCCCAGGAACGGTAGACGCCCAGTGCGGAAGAGGTAAGGCGGCCGCCGACACGATCGCCGTACCGCGTCTGTGCCGAACCCTGTGCTGCCGCATACGCGAGCACCCCCTGCGCCGGGCGTGGATAACGTTGTCAACGTCACTGCGCAAAGACCAGTTGTGACTCAGGTGTGCAGTGTTGTCAAGAGTGTTGACTGTGGCATTCGGGTTTTATGTCAGGGATTTTTCCGGCAAGTGGCGCACAGGTCGCTCATATTTCCGCGAGGTCTCAACTCGGAAAAGACCCGCGGCCAACCTTGCATTCGATCTTGCTCCACCGCCCGGAAATGGACTATACCTGTCGGCACTTCACACGATCCGCACGTCACGCTCCACTTCATGATCCACTTTTTCTGCACGACCCTGCTTGACCTGACCGCGGTGCCGGGAAGGATCCGGTTCACCGCCTGAGTCCTGGAGAAGGCGAGGACTTGAGCATGGGATCCACCTCCGCCGAGAACACCGAGAACGGCACCGCGGGCGTCGGCCGCCGCGATCTGATCAAGCGGTCGGCCGCGCTGGGCCTGATCTCCGTACCCACCATGAGCTTCCTGTCCGCGTGCGCCAGCAGTGGCGGCGACGACAGCGGCGACAAGGCCAAGGCGGGAAAGAAGACCGCCAAGAACCCACTTGGCGTAAACGAGACCGCGGGAATGGAATTCGTCCTGTTCGACGGCGGTTTCGGCAAGGAGTACGCCGAGGACGCCGTCAAGATCTACGAAAAGAACTTCCCCGAGGTCAAGGTGAAGTTCTCGGCCACCCAGAAGATCCAGTCCACGCTGCAGCCGCGCTTCAACCAGGGCACCCCGCCCGACCTCATCGACAACTCCGGCGCCGAGCAGATGGACATGGGTGTCCTGGCCGGCAAGAACCAGCTCACCGACCTCACCCCGCTGATGGACGCCCCGTCCTACGACGACCCGAACAAGAAGGTCCGCGACACACTGCGCCCCGGAATCGTGGAGATGGGCCGGCTCGACGGCGACCCGGTGTGGATCATGTACTACGCGTACACGGTGTACGGCGTCTGGTACTCGCAGAAGGCCCTGGACTCGCTCGACGAGCAGTACCCGCAGACCTGGGACCAGATGCTCGCCGTGTGCGAGAAGGCCAAGAAGAAGGGCATGGCGGGCTGGACCTACGCGGGCAAATACCCGTACTACCTGCCCTTCTCGCTCTACCCGATGATCGGCAAGGTCGGCGGTGTCGAGGTCCTCGACGCCATCGACAACCTGGAGCCGAACGCCTGGAAGCACCCGGCGGTCAAGGCGTGTTTCGACGCCTACTACGAGCTCTACCGGAAGGGCTACATCCTCAAGGGCACCCCGGGCCTGGACCACATCCAGTCGCAGACCGCCTGGGCCAAGGGCAAGGCGCTGTTCATCCCGAACGGCTCCTGGGTGGAGAACGAGTCGGCGAACGTCATCCCGAAGGACTTCGACCTGGCCGTCTCCGCGCCCACCGGCATCGACTCCTCCGACAAGATGCCCTTCGGCACCATCTGGGCGTCCGGCGGCGAGCCCTTCATCGTCCCGGCCAAGGCCAAGAACGGCGCCGGTGGCATGGAGCAGCTGCGCATCATGCTCAGCGAGGCGTCCTCGAAGAACTTCACCAGCAAGGTCAAGTCGCTCACCGCCTACAACGGCGGCACCGACGGCATCACCCTCACTCCCGGTTTGAAATCCGGTGTCGCGGCGCTGGAAAAGGCCGGCGACAACGTGGTGAATCCGCGTATGCAGGACTGGTACGTGCAGTTGCAGAAGGAGAAGATCGGCGTGTCCGGTCTCGGCGAGATGATGGCCGGCCGCCTCACCCCGGCCGAGGCCATCAAGAAGATCCAGGCCTTCGCCGACGAAACCGCCAAGGACACCTCGATCAAGCACTACAAGCACCAGTGACCGGCATTCTCACGACACCGGAGTAGCGATGCAGCACGGCAAGTACCGGTTCATCGTGGGGTTTTTGTCCTTGCCCCTGGGACTGTACGCGCTCTTCGTGGTGTGGCCGTTCATCCAGTCCATCTACTACTCGTTCACGGACTGGACCGGCCTGAGCCCCGAATTCAAGATGGTCGGCCTGGACAATTACCGGAGGATGCTGGACGACGAGATCTTCTGGAAGTCCTTGCAGCACAGCTTGATGTTCGCGGTCGTGCTGCCGCTGGTGACGATCAGTCTGGCGCTGTTCTTCGCCTTCATGATCAATGTCGGCGGCCGGAGAAGGAAGGGCGGCCCGGTCATCTCCGGTGTCCGGGGCTCTTCCTTCTACAAGATCGTCTATTTCTTTCCACAGGTGCTCTCGATCGCGATCGTCGCCCTGTTGTTCGCCTTCGCGTACAACCCGGACAGCGGCGCCATCAACTCGTTCCTGCGCGGGATCGGGCTCGACAGCGTCCAGCCGCTGTGGCTGGGCGACCCGGGCCTGGCCCTGTGGTGCGTGATGGCGGTGCTGGTCTGGTCCACGGTCGGCTTCTTCGTGGTGCTGTTCTCCGCCGGCATGGCGTCCATCCCGACCGATCTGTACGAGGCCGCGCTGCTCGACGGCGCCGGCCGTGCCACCACGTTCTTCCGGATCACCCTGCCGCTGCTGTGGGACACCGTGCAGTCCGGCTGGGTCTACATGGGCATCCTCGCCCTGGGCGCCGAGTCGTTCGCGGTCGTACAGATCATGACGACCGGGCCCGGCGGTCCCGACTACTCGACCACCGTCATGGTCCTGTACGTGTACCAGAAGGCGTTCCGTGACGGGCAGGCCGCCTACGCCACCACCATCGGCGTCGCCCTGCTCGTCGTCACGCTGGCCTTCGCCGCCCTCGTGATGCGGTTGGGCCGGCGCGAGCGGCTGGAGTACTGATCAGATGAAGACGACCGAGACCCCCGCCCCCGTACCGGCCGAGCCCGGTGCGCCCGTCGCCAAGGTCGACGCCCCGGCCGGCCCGCCCCCCAAGGAGAAGAAGGAGGGCACCACCCTCAACGTCTTCTCGCACGGGATCCTGGTCCTCTGGGCGATCATGGTCGTCCTGCCGCTGCTGTGGGCGGTGATGACGTCCTTCAAGGACGACAGTTCCATCTTCGGCTCGCCCTGGTCGCTGCCGGACAAACTGCACTTCGACAACTGGTCGCGGGCTTGGACCGAGGCCAACATGAGCGACTACTTCCTCAACACCGTCCTGGTGGTGGGGGGCTCGCTCATCGGCACGCTGGTACTCGGCTCCATGGCGGCGTACGTGCTGGCCCGCTTCGACTTCCCGGGCAACCGGTTCATCTACTACCTGTTCATCGGCGGCATGAGCTTCCCGATCATGCTGGCGCTGGTCCCGTTGTTCTACGTCGTGAACAACATGGGCCTGCTGAACACGATCCACGGCCTGATCCTGGTCTACATCGCCTACTCGCTGCCGTTCACGGTGTTCTTCCTGACCGCGTTCTTCCGCACGCTGCCGACCTCGGTGGCGGAGGCGGCCTTCGTGGACGGCGCCTCGCACTCCCGGACGTTCTTCCAGATCATGCTGCCGATGGCCAAGCCCGGCCTGGTCAGCGTGGGGATCTTCAACTTCCTCGGGCAGTGGAACCAGTACATGCTGCCGACGGTGCTCAACACCGACCCGGACAAGCGCGTCCTCACCCAGGGCCTGGTGCAGCTCGCGGTCAGCCAGGGGTACAAGGGTGACTGGTCGGGTCTGTTCGCGGGCCTGGTCATGGCGATGCTGCCGGTGCTCGCCGCGTACATCATCTTCCAGCGACAGGTGGTGCAGGGGCTGACGGCGGGGGCGCTGAAGTAGGGCGCGGCATCCTCCGCCCACAGGGGCGCCGCTCCCGGCTCCGGGCGCGGTGCTCCGTTGCTGTGTGCAAAGACGCGGATGCGGTTCAACCTCTTGACGGGAGGCGACCCGAACGGCTCAGCTTAGAGTTCACTAGTTGGACATAGACGGGGCCTCATCGAAGCGGTCCCGCGCGCAGGAGGTCGTCGTGGAGACTCCGGGGTCGCAGTCGTCGCTGCACCGAGCCAACCTGGAGCGGGTCGTACGAGCCGTGCGGCTGGCCGGGTCGCTCACGCAGGCGGAGATCGCGCGGACGACGGGCCTGTCCGCGGCCACCGTCTCCAACATCGTGCGGGAGCTCAAGGACGGCGGAACCGTCGAGGTCACGCCCACATCGGCGGGCGGCCGCCGAGCCCGCAGCGTCTCGCTGAGCGGGGACGCCGGCATCGTCATCGGTGTCGACTTCGGGCACACCCACCTGCGCGTGGCGGTCGGCAACCTCGCCCACCAGGTGCTCGCCGAGGAGTCCGAGCCGCTGGACGTGGACGCCTCCTCCACGCAGGGCTTCGACCGGGCGGAACAGCTGGTCACCCGGCTGATCGAGGCCACCGGAGTGGACCGCTCCAAGATCGCCGGCGTGGGCCTCGGCGTCCCCGGCCCGATCGACGTCGAGTCCGGCACGCTGGGCTCGACCGCCATCCTGCCCGGCTGGACCGGCACCAAGCCCGCCGAGGAACTGCGCGGGCGCCTCGGCGTGCCGGTGCACGTGGACAACGACGCCAACCTCGGCGCCCTCGGAGAGCTGGTCTGGGGCAGCGGCCGGGGGGTGCGCGACCTGGCGTACATCAAGGTCGCGAGCGGTGTCGGCGCGGGCCTGGTGATCAACGGGAAGATCTACCGGGGCCCCGGCGGCACAGCGGGGGAGATCGGACACATCACACTCGACGAATCCGGCCCGGTCTGCCGCTGCGGAAACCGCGGCTGCCTGGAGACCTTCGCGGCCGCGCGCTACGTCCTGCCGCTGCTCCAGTCCAGCCACGGCACCGACCTGACGATGGAAGGCGTCGTACGGCTGGCGCGGGACGGAGACCCGGGCTGCCGTCGGGTGATCGCCGACGTCGGCCGTCACATCGGCAGCGGAGTCGCCAATCTCTGCAACCTGCTGAACCCGAGCCGGGTGGTCCTCGGCGGTGATCTCGCCGAGGCCGGTGAGCTGGTCCTCGGGCCGATCAGGGAGTCCGTCGGCCGCTATGCCATCCCCAGCGCGGCGCGCCAACTCTCCATTCTTCCCGGGGCTCTTGGCGGCCGCGCGGAGGTGCTCGGAGCACTCGCTCTCGCCCTCAGTGAGATGGGTGATTCAACCCTTTTGGACAGCACCCTGCACGCTGCCGCACCCGCCTTCACTTAGAGAACGGATGGCACCGTTGCCAACCCGTTAAGGATTTACTTCTTGACGTCGCACGTATGGCCGAGTTGACTTCCAGCCACCTCGGCCGCAATGTCGCGGCCTCGTCAGGGAGGTTTCTCAAGTGAACACGCGTATGCGTCGTGCCGCCGTTGCTTTTGTGGTCTCGGCCCTCGCCGTCTCGACCGCCGCTTGCGGCAAGGCCGGTGACGGTGATTCGGACAGCGGCAGCAGCTCGGACTCCAAGTCGATCGGCCTGCTCCTGCCCGACAGTGTCACCACTCGGTACGCCAAGTTCGACAGGCCGTACTTCGATGCCAAGGTCAAGGAACTCTGCGCCGACTGCAAGCTGGAGTACGCCAACGCGGCGGGCAGCGCGGCGACCCAGGCCCAGCAGGTCAGCAGCATGATCACCAAGGGCGTCAAGGTCATCGCGATCAGCGCCGTGGACTCCGCCGCCATCAAGTCGTCCATACAGGCCGCCGTCGACAAGGGCATCAAGGTCATCGCCTACGACCGCCTCGCCCAGGGTCCCGTCTCCGCGTACGTGTCCTTCGACAACGAGAAGGTCGGCGAGCTTCAGGGCCAGTCCCTGCTCGACACGATGGGCGACAAGGCCACCCCGAAGTCCAAGGTCGTCATGATCAACGGTCTGGCCTCCGACCCGAACGCCGCCCTGTTCAAGAAGGGCGCCCACAAGGTCCTCGACGGCAAGGTCGACATCGCCTACGAGCAGGCCGGTGACTGGGACGACAAGGTCGCCGCCCAGAAGATGTCCGCCGCCATCACGCAGCTGGGCGCGAAGAACATCGCGGGCGTCTACTCGGCCAACGACGGCATGGCCGGCGGTATCGCCACCGTCCTCAAGGGCGCCGGCATCAGTGACGTCCCGCTGACCGGTCAGGACGCGGAGCTCACCAGCATCCAGCGGATCCTCGCCGGTACCCAGTCCAGCACGATCTACAAGGCGTACAAGCCGGAGGCCGACGCGGCCGCCCAGCTGGCCGTCAACCTGCTGGAGGGCAAGAGCATCGACTCCCTGGCCACCACGACGCAGACCAGCGGTTCCGGCGAAAAGGTGCCCTCGCAGCTGCTGACCCCGGTCACGCTCACCAAGGACAACATCAAGGACACGGTGGTCAAGGACAAGCTCTACACCGTCGCCGAGATCTGCACGGGGGCCTACGCCGCCGGCTGCAAGGCCGCCGGCCTGCAGTAGTCGCCGCCCCAGTGGCAGGCCGCAGAGCCTGTCCGGTGCCCGCCCCACCTCCAGACCCCGCTGTGGGGCGGGCACCGGACGGAAGACATGACGCACGCAGCCGTTGCCAACTGGCATCGGCCGTGCGCATGTTCCTCTTGTAAATCGATGCTTCGAGCACAACTCTCCGCGCATTTCCCCAAGCGCGGCATCCCCGCCGGTCAGGCGGCGAAGGAGATGGTTCACGTGTCCGCTACGCCCGTGTTGGCGTTGCGCGGAGTCTCCAAGCGATTCGGTGCGGTGCAGGCCCTCACCGATGTCGAACTGGAGGTTCACGCCGGAGAAGTGGTCGCCCTGGTCGGCGACAACGGCGCAGGAAAGTCCACCCTGGTCAAGACGATCGCGGGTGTGCACCCCATCGATGAGGGCGTCATCGAGTGGGAGGGCAAGCCGGTCAGCATCGACAAGCCGAACGACGCCCAGGGACTCGGCATCGCGACCGTCTACCAGGACCTCGCGCTGTGCGACAACCTCGATGTCG
This sequence comes from Streptomyces sp. SA15, assembly GCF_002291145.1. Taxonomy (GTDB): domain Bacteria; phylum Actinomycetota; class Actinomycetes; order Streptomycetales; family Streptomycetaceae; genus Streptomyces. The sequence goes on along the minus strand of NZ_NTGE01000163.1, from coordinate 41,282 downwards.
TCGGCAACCTCTACCTCGGTCGGGAACTGCTGCGCCGCGGCATCATCGACGAGGTGACGATGGAGCAGAAGGCCCGCGAGCTGCTGGCCACGCTCTCCATCCGCATCCCGAGCGTGCGCATCCCGATCGCGAGCCTCTCCGGTGGCCAGCGCCAGGTCGTCGCCATCGCGCGCGCCCTGATCGGTGACCCCAAGGTCGTCATCCTCGACGAGCCCACCGCCGCCCTGGGCGTCGAGCAGACCGCGCAGGTCCTCGACCTGGTCGAGCGGCTGCGCGAGCGCAACCTCGGCGTCATCCTCATCAGCCACAACATGGCCGACGTCAAGGCGGTCGCGGACACCGTCGCCGTCCTGCGCCTGGGCAAGAACAACGGGTTCTTCCCGGTGAAGGACACCACCCACGAAGAGATCATCGCCGCGATCACCGGTGCCACGGACAACGCCGTGACCCGTCGTGCGGGGCGCACCACGGAGGCGGCAAAGTGAGTGACACGTCCAAGACCGTGAAGCAGGATCCGGAGCCGGTGTCCCAGCAGACCGTCGCCCCGGCGGACGACCCCACGGCCGCGCCGGTCACCGTCGTCGACCCGCGTCTGCTGATCCGGGAAGAGGGCCTGAAGGGCTACTGGACCGAGTTCAAGCGGAAGTTGAAGGGCGGCGAGCTCGGCTCCCTGCCGGTCGTCGTCGGTCTGATCGTCATCTGGACGATCTTCCAGGTACAGAACGACCGGTTCCTCAGCGCCGAGAACCTGTCCAACATCAGCTTCTACCTGTCGGCCACCGGCATGCTCGCCATCGGCCTGGTGTTCGTGCTGCTGCTCGGCGAGATCGACCTGTCCGTCGCCTCCGTCAGCGGCCTCGCGTCCACCCTGTTCGCCGTGTTCGTGGTCAATCACGACATGAACGCCTGGCTCAGCCTGGTACTGACCGTGCTGGTCGGCATCGGCGTCGGTACGCTGCACGGCTGGTTCTTCGCCAAGATCGGTGTACCGGCCTTCGTCGTGACCCTGGCCGGCTTCCTCGGCTGGAACGGCCTGATGCTGTGGCTGCTCGGCTCGACCGGCACCATCAACATCCCGGACACCGGTCCGGTGCACCTCCTCGGGCAGCGCTCCTTCTTCATGGACCAGGCCATCATCGGCGCCTACCTGCTGGCCGCCCTCGGTGTCGCCTCCCTGCTCGCCGGCTCGCTCATCGAGCAGGGCCGCCGCAAGGCCGCCGGGGTGCCCTTCCGCACCACCGGTGAGATCGCTCTGCGCGTCGGCGCGCTCGCCGTGGCCGCGTTCGTCGCCGCGTACGTCCTGAATTCCTCCGCGGGTGTGTCCAACGCGCTGGTGATCTTCCTCGCCTGCCTGGTGATCGTGGACTTCGTGCTGCGGCGTACGCCGTTCGGCCGCAAGGTGTTCGCGGTCGGCGGTGGGGTCGAGGCGGCGCGGCGTGCGGGTATCAACGTGTCGCTGGTGCGGATCACCGTGTTCGCCATCGCGGGTGGGTTCGCGGCGATCGGCGGGATGTTCTTCGCCGGGCAGACGCAGAGTGCGTCGCTGACGTCGGGCGGCGGCAACACGCTGATGCTGGCGATCGCCGCCGCCGTCATCGGCGGTACGAGCCTCTTCGGTGGGCGCGGGTCCGTGTGGTCGGCGCTGCTGGGCATGCTGGTGATTCAGTCGATTCAGACGGGTCTTGACCTGCTGAACATGAACACGTCGATTCAGTACATGATCACTGGTGCGGTGCTCTTGGGCGCCGTGGTCATCGACTCCGTCTCGCGCAGGAGTCAGAAGGCTGCGGGGCGTGCGTAGCGCTGTCGCGACGTAGGGGTGCGGGTTCGGTTGCGAGTGCTGGTCCGTTGTGGCTGGTCGCGCAGTCCCCCGCGCCCCTGAGGGTGTTGCGGTCCCGCTGCTTTGAAAGAACCCTGTGCCCGGCACCAATGGCGGTGCCGGGCAGAGTCATGTCGTAGGAACGGCGCAACTTGGGTACAGCCGACGCGTGACATACGACGCACCGCCCGGGCGCTGGTCGCGGAGGCGGAACATTAGACTCGACAAGCCCGGCAACAGCTCGATCAGCTCTACTGCAAGGAGGCACGGGTGCCGCTGCTGACCCGCATCAGGGGACCGCGTGATCTGGACCGGCTCAGCCTGGAGCAGCTGGACCAGCTGGCAGAGGAGATCCGGACCTTCCTCGTCGACGCCGTCTCCAAGACCGGCGGCCACCTCGGCCCCAACCTCGGTGTGGTCGAGCTCACCATCGCCCTGCATCGGGTGTTCGACTCGCCCAAGGACAAGGTGCTCTGGGACACCGGTCACCAGTCCTACGTGCACAAGCTGCTCACCGGTCGTCAGGACTTCTCCAAGCTGAAGATGAAGGGCGGCCTGTCCGGCTATCCGTCGCAGGCCGAGTCCGAGCACGACGTCATCGAGAACAGCCACGCCTCGACGGTCCTGGGGTGGGCCGACGGCATCGCGAAGGCCAACCAGATCCTCGAACGGGACGACCACGTGGTCGCCGTGATCGGTGACGGCGCCCTGACCGGCGGTATGGCCTGGGAGGCGCTCAACAACATCGCCGACGCCAAGGACCGCCCGCTGGTCATCGTCGTCAACGACAACGAGCGGTCGTACGCCCCCACGATCGGCGGGCTCGCCAATCATCTGGCGACGCTGCGGACCACCGACGGGTACGAGCGGTTCCTCGCCCGGACGAAGGAAGTGCTGGAGCGGACTCCGGTCGTCGGAAGGCCTCTGTACGAGACCCTGCACGGGGCGAAGAAGGGGCTGAAGGACTTCATCGCGCCGCAGGGCATGTTCGAGGACCTGGGGCTGAAGTACGTCGGGCCGATCGACGGACACGACATCGAGGCCCTGGAGTCGGCGCTCGCGCGCGCCAAGCGCTTTGGCGGCCCCGTCATCGTGCACTGCCTGACCGAGAAGGGCCGCGGCTACCAGCCCGCACTCCAGGACGAGGCCGACCGCTTCCACGGCATCGGCCCCATCCACCCGGACACGGGCCTGCCGATCAAGGCCTCGGGCGCCGACTGGACCTCCGTCTTCGGCGAGGAGATGGTCGCGCTCGGCAAGGAGCGCGAGGACATCGTCGCCATCACCGCGGCGATGCTGCAGCCGGTCGGCCTGAAGAAGTTCGCGGACGCCTTCCCGGACCGCATCTACGACGTCGGCATCGCGGAGCAGCACGGCGCCGTCTCCGCGGCGGGCCTCGCCGCGGGCGGTCTGCATCCGGTCTTCGCCGTGTACGCCACCTTCCTCAACCGTGCCTTCGACCAGGTGCTGATGGACGTCGCCCTGCACAAGTGCGGTGTGACGTTCGTCCTGGACCGGGCCGGCATCACCGGCACCGACGGCGCCTCCCACAACGGCATGTGGGACATGTCGATCCTCCAGGTCGTGCCGGGGCTCCGGCTGGCCGCGCCGCGCGACGCCGACCAGGTGCGTGCGCAGTTGCGGGAGGCCGTCGAGGTCGCCGACGCGCCCACCGTGGTGCGCTTCTCGAAGGGCGCGGTCGGTCCCGCCGTACCCGCCGTGGGGCGTGTGGGCGGCATGGACGTGCTGCGTGAGCCCGGTACCGACACCCCCGACGTGCTGCTGGTGTCGGTGGGCGCTCTCGCTCCCATGTGCCTGGAGATCGCCTCCCTCCTCGACAAGCAGGGCATCTCCACCACCGTCGTCGACCCTCGCTGGGTGAAGCCCGTCGACGAGGCCATGGCCCCGCTCGCCGAGCGGCACCGCGTGGTCGTCACCGTCGAGGACAACTCCCGTGTCGGCGGCGTCGGCTCGACGATCGCGCAGGCCCTGCGCGACGCGGGCGTCGACGTCCCGCTGCGCGACTTCGGCATCCCCCCGCGCTTCCTCGACCACGCCTCCCGCGCCGAGGTCATGGCGGAGATCGGGCTCACCGCGCCCGACATCGCCCGCCAGGTCACCGGTCTGGTCTCCAGGCTGGACGGCCGGTACGGCCGGTACGGCAGCACGGCCGCCGAGGTCGACTCCGTGGAGCCCGCACGCGACTGAGGCGACACGGTACGACACGCCTGAACGGGCCGCTGCCACCACTGCGAAGAGTGGTGGCAGCGGCCCGTCCGCGTGAATCCGCCCGCGCCGGGGCATACGGACTACGCCCCCTCTCGATCATGTCGAGGACGACACAGCGTGGGAGGTACCCGTGAGCAGCACCCTCTTCCGGACGAAGAAGGTCGAGCAGTCCATCCTCGATACCGAGGAACCAGAACACGCGCTCAAGAAATCCTTGTCCGCGCTGGATCTGACGGTCTTCGGCGTCGGCGTCATCATCGGCACCGGCATCTTCGTCCTCACCGGCACGGTGGCCAAGAACAACGCCGGCCCCTCCGTCGCCCTGGCCTTCGCCGCGGCCGGCGTCGTCTGCGCGCTCGCCGCGCTCTGTTACGCCGAGTTCGCCTCCACGGTCCCGGTGGCAGGCTCCGCCTACACCTTCTCGTACGCCTCCCTCGGCGAACTGCCCGCCTGGATCATCGGCTGGGACCTGGTCCTGGAGTTCGCGCTCGGCACGGCGGTGGTCGCCGTCGGCTGGTCCGGCTACATCCAGTCGCTCATGGACAACGCGGGCTGGGAGATGCCCGCGGCGCTGGGAAGCCGACAGGGCGCCGGTGACTTCGGCTTCGACATCCTCGCCGCCGCCCTGGTCCTGGTGCTCACCGCGATCCTCGTCCTCGGTATGAAGCTGTCCGCGCGGATCACCTCGCTCGTCGTCGCCATCAAGGTGACGGTCGTCCTCGTCGTGATCATCGCGGGTGCCTTCTTCATCGACGGCGACAACTACGACCCGTTCATCCCGAAGGCGCAGGACGTGCCGCCGGGGGAGAGCCTCCAAGCCCCACTGATCCAGCTGATGTTCGGCTGGGCGCCCTCCAACTTCGGCGTGATGGGCATCTTCACCGCCGCCTCCGTCGTCTTCTTCGCCTTCATCGGCTTCGACGTCGTGGCCACGGCCGCCGAGGAGACCAGGAATCCGCAGCGCGACATGCCGCGCGGCATCCTCGGCTCCCTCTTCATCTGTACGGCCCTGTACGTCGCCGTGTCGATCGTCGTGACCGGCATGCAGCACTACAGCCAACTGTCCGTCGACGCGCCGCTCGCCGACGCGTTCAAGGCCACCGGGCATCCCTGGTACGCGGGCTTCATCAGCTTCGGCGCGGCGGTCGGCCTGACGACGGTCTGCATGATCCTTCTCCTGGGCCAGACCCGTGTCTTCTTCGCGATGAGCCGCGACGGACTGCTGCCCCGCTTCTTCTCGCGCGTCCACCCCCGGTTCAAGACCCCGCACCGGCCGACCATCGTGCTCGGCGTGAGCATCGCGGTCCTCGCGGGCTTCACCCCGTTGAACGAACTCGCCGCACTGGTGAACATCGGCACCCTGTTCGCCTTCGTGGTCGTCGCGATCGGCGTACTCATCCTCCGCAAGACGCGCCCCGACCTGCACCGCGCCTTCCGCACCCCGTGGGTGCCGTTCATCCCGATCCTGTCGGTGTGCGCCTCCCTGTGGCTGATGCTGAACCTCCCCGCCGAGACCTGGGTCCGGTTCGGCATCTGGATGGCGGCCGGCTTCCTCGTCTACTTCCTCTACGGCCGCTCCCACAGCCGCCTCGGCCGACACGAGGAGACCACGGTCGGCGAAGTGATGAAACCGAAGCCGGGCGACACCGAGTAACCGAGAGGTCCCCTCACCGGCCCGGTATGTCACCTAGCCTGCGGGCAGTCGTGCCGCTGGGGCGGCACGGGTGGGCGCAGGCGGCACCCCGCAGCGCCGGGCTGCGCACCCACCCCCGCCCAGCACCAACCCCGGCCACCTCACGGCCGAACAGCCCGTGGCCCCAGCACATCCGCCCCCAACTCCCGCACCCGCCCCCGCAGTTCCCGGTCCGCCGTAACCACCAGAACAGACCGTTCACCGGCCCCCGCCACCAGCTCGACCATGTGATCGTCCCCACTCCCCGGCGCCGACTCCACCCGCACCCCGGGCACCGACTCCACCCCCCGCGCCGCCCCCTCGACCACGAGCACGAGCTCCACCGGCCCCGTATGCCCCGGCACCCCGTCCACCGCCAACCGGTCCCGCAGCCGCTCCGCGGCCCCCCGCCGGTCCCGCCACCAACCATCGGGCACCGACCCGACGACGTTCGCGGCGTCCACGATCACGAGCAGGGGGGAGTCGTCGTCCATACGGTCAGGGTCCCACGGTCGACCGAGCCGGCGGACCGGCACGTCACTCCTCCCGCTTCTCGTCGAAACTCGCGAAGTACGCGGCGGCCATGTCCTCCTCGCCATGCCCCTGCGCAGCAGCCCGCTCCAGCCGCGCCGCGCTCGCGGCGGCCACGTCGAGACGGACCCCGTACCGCTCGCCCGCCTCCACGATCAGACGGGCGTCCTTGGCGGCCGTGGCCACCCCGAACTGCGCCGGGGACAACTGGTCGTTGAGGACCAGCCCGGCCTTCGCGCGCAGGTAGCCCATGTCGAGCGGCCCGCCCGCGATGGCGTCGAAGAAGCTCTGCGGATCCACCTCCAGGGCCTTCGCCAACGCCAGGACCTCACCGACCGCGTTGGTGGTGGCGATCACCCAGCTGTTGGCGACCAGCTTCAGCCGGGTAGCGCTGCCGGCCGCGCCGTCCTCGCCGGTCCACAACGTGCGCGCGCCGACGGCGTCCAGGACGGGCGCCACGGCTCCCCGGTGCTCACTCGGACCGGCGGCCAGGACGAGCAACTGCCCCGCCTCGGCGGGCTGCCGGGTGCCCAGCACCGGCGCGTCGAAGAAGACCAGGCCGTGCTCGCGGGCGAAACCGGCCAGCTCGCCGATCGCCTCGATGCCGGCGGTCGTCGACTGCACCCACGCGGCGCCGGAGCGCAGCGCGGGCGCGGCCTCGCGCATGACACCGAGGGCGGCCGGACCGTCGTACAGCATGGTCAGGACGACGTCGGCGCCCCGGACGGCCCCGGCGGGCGTGTCGGTGATCTCGATGCCGTCGGCGGCGAGGGGTTCGGCCTTGTCGCGGGTGCGGTTCCAGGCGCGGACGGTGTGTCCGGCGCGGGCGAGGTTGCGGGCCATCGCGGCCCCCATGATCCCGGTGCCCAGGACGCTCACGGTGAGGGTGTCGGTCATGACGTCGGCTTCCTGTTCTCGTACGGCTTCTAGTAACGGCTTCTCGTACGGCTTCTCACACGACCTGTCGTGCGGCTTCGCGTACAGCCTGTCGCTCCTGGCCTCGACGGTAGACAGCCGGGGGCCGGAACACGCCCGGCGCTCCCCCTTGCTTAAAGTGAACTGGTGAACGGCGACTGGCTCATCCGCGGCCGCGACGGCCGGCTCAGTGTGTATCTGCCCGCGGGCGACGCCGTCCTGTGCCGGGCGGAGCGGGGACCCGGCGGCCTCTGGGACGCTCCCCGTCGCGTGGGCGGCGACCAGAAGCTGCACCCCCCGCTCGCGGTCGGGCAGGGCGCCGACGGTTACGCCCATCTGGTCTCCTGGCGGCCCACCGCCCGCGGTGAGTCCGGCCTCGTCCACTCCACGCACTTCCGGCCCCGGCTCGCCGCCCTCGACTGGATCCCGATCGGACACCCCGACAAAAAGGGCACGCCCACCGGCACGCCCGCCGTCACGGTCGACGCCCAGGGCCGCGCCCATGTCTTCGTCCGCAACAAGGGCGGCGGCGTCAGCATGCTCGGCCAGAAGGAGAAGGGCGGCTGGGGCCCGTGGCGCGACCTCAAGGGGAGTGACGTACAAGAGGAGTTGGCGGCCGTGACGGGGGAGTCCGGACGCGTCGAGCTGTACGCGGCCACCCCTGCCGGCATCCTGCACTGGCGGCAGGAGGAGCCGGGCGCCGTGCCGGTCCTTCAGGAGGCGATCGAGGCCCCGGTCCGCCCCGGCACCCTTCACGCGCTCGCCACATCTGAGGAGAGCACCACCCTCTTCTACACCGACACCTCCGGCGACCTGTGCGCCTGGCGCCCCGGCGCCAAGCCGGTCACCCTGATCGCCTCCGCCGGGCCCGGCCCGGTCTGTGCCGTCCGCTGCGAACTCGACGGCCACGACTGCACGCTGCTCGCCCAGCGCTCGGCGAGCGGCCGGGTCGCCTTCGCCGCCTACCCCACCGAGCAGGAGTCGGCCGGCGCCTGGTGGACCGAGTCGGGACCCCAACTCCCCGCGGACGCCGAGGTGTCCCTTGCGGTGGACGAGGACGACCGGGTGGTCGCGGCCACGCTCTCGCCGACGAGTGGACAGCTGCTCCTCACCCGTCGCAAGGACGAGCCGGGCCTCGCGCTGGAGGCCTGGCGGCAGGTCTGACACCCCCGCAGGACGCCCTGGTTCCGTGACAGGTGACGCATCAGGGACCAGAGACACATGAGGCACAGCGAGGGTTGTATGGGCCGATGCGTGACAAGTGGCACTCAGGAAACTTTAAGAAGCTGTGGTTAAAAGGTGAAAATGCTTGCTAGCCTCCCTTCGTTTGTTCGAATTATCGGGAGACCGATGTAGCACCGGCACCCGGCTGACGCCGGAACGGGGTTGGGAATGTTGTCGTGAGCAGATCCTCCACGGTGGATCTTGTCGTTGTCGGACTCGGTTACGTGGGGCTGCCGCTGGCCCGTTCCGCCGCTGCCGCGGGCATGAAGGTGGTGGGTCTCGACCGCAGCCGACGCGTGGTCGACGGGCTGAACGCCGGAAGCTCGCACGTGGACGACATCACCGACGCCGAAGTGCGCGCCATGCTCCGCCAGGGCTTCGAGGCCGTCGACCGGCCCGAGGTCATCGCCGACGCCGCCGCGGTCGTCATATGCGTCCCCACCCCGCTCACCGACCACGGCGCCCCCGACCTCGGCGCGGTACACGCCGCCGTGGACGACATCGCGGCCCACCTCAGGCCCGGCACGCTCGTGGTGCTGGAGTCGACGACGTACCCGGGCACCACCGACGAGGTCGTCCGCCCGCGCCTGGAGTCCGGTGGCCTGCGCGTGGGCACGGACTTCCACCTCGCCTTCTCCCCGGAGCGCATCGACCCGGGCAACCCCTCCTTCGGCCTGGAGAACACGCCCAAGGTCGTCGGCGGCATCACCGCCGACTGCACCAAGGCCGCCCGCGCCCTGTACGAGCGCTTCGTGGGCCGCGTCGTCGAGGCCAAGGGCACCCGCGAGGCCGAGATGGCCAAGCTGCTGGAGAACACCTACCGGCATGTGAACATCGCCCTCGTCAACGAGATGTCGATGTTCTGCCGTGAGATCGGCGTGGACCTGTGGGACGCGATCCGCTGCGCCTCCACCAAGCCCTTCGGCTTCGCGCCCTTCTACCCGGGCCCGGGCGTCGGCGGCCACTGCATCCCGATCGACCCCAACTACCTGTCGTACAAGGTCCGTTCGCTGGGCATCCCGTTCCGCTTCGTGGAGCTGGCGCAGGAGATCAACCAGCGCATGCCCGTGCACGTGGTCAACCGCGCCGCCGACCTCCTCAACGACCAGGGCAAGGCGGTCCGCGGCTCCCGCGTCCTGCTGCTCGGCGTGACGTACAAGGCGGACATCTCCGACCAGCGGGAGAGCCCGGCGATGGCCGTCGCGGAGAACCTCCTCGCGCGCGGCGCCGAACTCGTCTACTTCGACCCGCGCGTCACGGACTGGCAGGTCGGCGGCGCGAGCGTGCGGCGCGTCGACGACTACCTCGCCGAGGCCGCCTCCGCCGACCTCACCATCCTGCTCCAGCCGCACCGCGAGATCGACCTGGACGTGCTCGCCGACCGCGCCCGGGCGCTCTTCGACACCCGGGGCAAGTCCGCCGATCACCCCCGGGTGGTCAAGCTGTGACTTCCGAGGACACGTTCATACCCGGAGCCGTCGACTCCGGAGGCCGCCGGGCGCACCGCAAGCGCCGGCACCTGAAGGTCTCGTACATCGTCTTCCTCGGTCTGGCAGCGCTGATCGCCACCCGGCTCGACGCCGGCTCCCTGCACCTGTACTCGATGGGTGCCATGGGCCTGCTGTCCCTGAAGATGTTCGGCGCCCTCTTCTACCGTCCGGCCAAGGCCGGGCGGGAGGAGCTGGAGTACCTGGAGAACGCCTGGGTCACCGCGGTCATCCCGATCTACAACGAGGACCCGGTGATGTTCGAGCAGGGCATGCGCAGCCTCCTCGCGCAGAGCCGCCTGCCCAACGAGATCCACATCATCGACGACGCCAGCGCCAACGACTCCGGCATCAGGGCGGCGAAGAAGATGCGCCGCGAGTTCGAGGCCAAGGGCGTCAAGTACACGGTCAGCGTGCAGCCCGAGAACAAGGGCAAGCGCGAGGCGCTCGCGCTGGGCTTCGAGGCCGCCCCGTACTCGGACATCTTCCTCTGCGTCGACTCGGACACGGTCCTGTCCCGGGACACCGTCCGCGAGCTGCTGCTCCCGCTGGCCGACGAGAAGATCATGGCTTCCACGGGCATGGTCCTCGCGCTCAACCACGACAGCAACATCTTCACCCGCCTCCAAGACCTGCGCTACGGCAACTCCTTCCTCTTCGAGCGGGCCGCGTACTCGCGCCTGAAGTCGGTCCTGTGCTGCTGCGGCGCGCTCTCCGCCTACCGCGGCACGCTGGTCCGCAAGTACCTGCCGGACTTCCTCAACCAGCAGTTCCTGGGCAAGCCGGCCGTCTTCGGCGACGACCGCCGCATGACCAACTACTGCCTGATCGAAGGCCAGGTCGTCTTCCAGGAGACCGCCGTCGGCTACACGGCCGTCCCCGAGAAGCTGCCGCACTTCCTGCGCCAGCAGGTCCGCTGGAACAAGTCCTTCTTCCGCGAGTCCCTGTGGGCCTTCCGGCACCAGAAGAAGTACCGGCCCGCGTTCTGGCTGACCTGCATGGAACTGGCGCTGTGGCTGGTCTTCGGCTCGGCGATGTTCTACTCGATGGTCATCCTGCCGATCATCAAGCCCGAGCAGTTCGTCAACCACATCGGCGACTACCTCATCTTCATGGTGCTCATGGGGTACCTGCGCAATGTGCGGTACCTCGACTTCCCGCGCCGCGGCATGGGCTTCATCAAGCGGTTCGGCATGTTCCTGCTCGCGCCGATCTACGGCGTGATCCAGCTGACCCTGCTGACCCCGCTGCGCTTCTACGCCCTGTTCACCCTGCACAAGGGCAGTTGGGGCACCCGCCAGGGCGGCGTCGAGGTGTCCGTGGCCGGCGACCACGAGGCCGATGTGACGGAGATCTTCGAGGAAGAGGACCCGTACTCCGACAAGAAGGTCACCGAGACGCTCCAGCTGATGCGCCTAGAGGGCGTGGCCCTGCGCACCCGGCCCCGCCCGCCGGGCGGGATCCCCACCCAGCCGCAGCCGCTGCCCGGTTACGACGAGCAGCACGCGCACGTACCGCAGCAGCCCGTCACCTGGGGGACGCCGACGACGGCCGGACAGCAGCAGTGGGCCGCCGACCCCTACCAACAGGGGTACAACCCTCAGCAACAACAGGGCGGCTATGTGGACCCGTCCTGGCAGCAGGGCAACGGCCAGGGGCACGGACAGGGCTGGTAAGCACAGCAGCACAGCAGCACAGACGCGCAAGAGAGGGGCGGCCGTACGGCCGCCCCTCTCTTCTCGTGCGCGGGCCTCACGTGTAGTAGGCCATCGCCTCCTCGACCGTGAGCACCGGGATGCCCCGGTCGTCGATCGCCTTCATCAGCGCGGTGAGACCGGCCTTGCCGATCTCCGTGCTGGTCGCCGGAGCGCCCTCGACGACCTTGTGCAGGCACAGGATGAGCCAGTCACCGTTGTTCGCGCAGCGGTCGAGCCGGCCGCCCGCGCCGGTCACCTTCGACAGCGCCGTACCACCGATGCCCGTGCCGTCGTTGATGCCGGTCAGCGCCTTGAGGCGGTACGGCATCGCCGGGGCGAAGGACTCGATCGTCTCGGAGATGATCGACCGGGCCGTGGTGAAGTGCCGGCTCGCGATCAGGTCCACCGGAACGCCGTCCGACGTCTTCTGGAACGCGCCGTGCGGGTAGGCGAAGTGCTCGCTGGAGAAGCCGTTGCCCACCAGCCACTCGCGCAGCTTCCGGAAGTCCTCGTCCGCCTGCTCCGCGGTCAGCTTGGGATAACTGGCGGTGTGGGTGGCGTTCGCGTATGAGTGCCCGGCCATTTCCCAGCCGGAGTAGTCCTGCATCGAGCGCATCTGGCCGACCGTCAGGAAGCTGCCGGTACCGATCGCGTCGGCGATGTTGTAGACCGTGCCGGAGTAGCCGTAGGAGTCCATCACCGGCCGGGCCAGGTCGTGGACCGACTTGTGGGAGTCGTCGAAGGTGAGGGAGACGACGCCCTTGGGGAAGACCGTGGCGGTGTCCGGTACCACCTCGACGGCCTGCAGCCGGTAGGTCACCGGACCACCCGCGTTGTCGTACACGGCGAACGACATATCGGTGAAGCCGGTCTTGGTGGACGGTGTGCCGGAGGCGGAGACCGAGTACGTTCCGGCCGCGCTGGTGACATCGGCCCACTGCAGGTGGACCGTCACCCACTCCCCGGACTGGACGTAGTTGGCCGCCGTCTTGGAATGCGCGTGGAACGTCCAGGAGAAGTGGTTCGCGAGGGAGCCGCTGCCCAGATAGAAGACCAGCTTGGACAGGTTGGTCACGTCGTCGACCCGTAACACCAGCCTGATCATCTTGTTGGTCAGGTTCAGCGCGGTCATACCGGTCTTGCGGACGTACGACTGCTTGCCGGTGCCGTTGGTGGTGACGCGGACCGACTGGGTCCCACGTACGAAGGCGGACGTGTCGTTCGCCTCGGCCGACGCGGTGCCCGCGCCCCCCGGCGTCCAGCCGTGGGAGGCCTGGAACTGCTGGGACCAGGTGGCCCGGCGGTACTTGGGGCGGCGCCCCGACGGGGCGTAGGCCGGGGGAGTGGTGAGGCCGCCGATGGCCGCCTCGGCCGCCTCGGCGGCCGCGGGCTGGGCCGCCACGTTGCCCAGCCAGGCACCGCCGCCTGCCAGCGCCACACCTCCCGTGCCGCCCATGAGCAGCGCGGCGCGCCGGCTCAGCCGGCTGCCTTGGCCACGGTGTCGCTCCTTGCTCAACGAGGTTGCTCCTTGCCTCAACGGGACTGCTGGACGGTGTCGAAGTAGTTCATGCCGTTGTCGCTGTATTCCTTGACCGCGTTGTCGACTTCCTTGACGGTCAAGACGTCGCCTGCGTTGTAGTAGAGCCAGTCCACCTTCATGTCCCACGCACGGTCGCCCTTGAACGGCAGGTCGACGAACCAGTGGTTGAAGTTGACCGACATGCCCGAGCGCGGGGCGTACTTGCCGCTGCTGGTGAACAGCTTCTTGCCGTCCACGCGGTAGGTCACCTTGTCGTCCTGGACGGTGATCATCACGGTGTGCCAGCCGTCGAGGCTCTTGTTCGTCGTGGTGTAGACGCGGTCGTTCGACTCGTGGTCGTACCAGCTCACCGTGTCCAGCTTGGGGCCGAGCCGGCCCCAACCGCCGTTCGGCATGTACTCGTTGTCGAGTTCGCTGTACGTCTTGCCGCTGCCGCCGATGGTGTAGAAGGTCTGGTTGACGTGGTCGCCGCCCTCGCCCTCGGTCGGGTCGTCGCTGAAGTGGATCCGGGCGGCGTACGTCCCGTCGCGGAACTCGCGGCTCGCGGTGCCCAGGCTCGCCTGCTGGGTGCCGGACTTGGTGCCGTCGGTGGCGGCGCGCAGGTTGAGCACCTGGCCGTCGGCCAGGGCGTCCTTCTCCGCCGGAAACGTGACCCCGTCGGCCGACCAGGTGTTCTCGATGCCGGGGCCGCCCTTGCTGCTGCGCACCAGCCAGCCGTGCTTGAACAGCGCGGGGTCCTTGGCACCGGTGTAGTGGAAGTTGTCGAACAGTACCCCGGCCGGGGCGTCCGGCACCGGGGCGGGCGCGGCGGACGCCTTGGCCGACGCCCCCTTCTCGCCGCCGCTGTCCGGCTCGTCGCCCCAGGCGAGGACGCCCCGCTTGTAGGCGGTGACCGTCTTCGACTCCTTGTAGGTGGTCTTCTCGGCGTCGAAGGAGCGGTCGTTGGACTGGTCCAGCTCCTTGTGGTCGGCGCGGAAGAGCTGGACGTCGATGCCCTTGCTGTTGCCGCCGGGCTTCAGCGTGCCCGCGGCCTCGGTGAACCGGAGCTCCAGGTAGTGGTCGGCGTGCTCGGCGGACTTGTCCAGCTTCGTGACGGTCCCGGAGATGTTCGAGCAGCCGACGGCGGCCTGGACGCAGTTGAAGGCGTACGGCGAGCTCCCGTCCGCGGTGAAGTAGTACCGGAGCGTCACATCGCCGAGCGGCAGCGGCTGCTTCGAGTCGTTGAAGATCTCAAGAGACGGCTTGGCCGCCTCGGCCGTGTCCGGGGTGTCGGTGCGGTACCGGACGGTGAGCTCCGGCGGGTCCGGGTTCGCCGCCTTCCACACGGGATACAGCGCCGTGGCACCGGCGGCGACCACGCAGATCACCAGGAGCAGCCTGATCTTGGGCCAGACCCGACGTCGGGGTGGGCGGCGGCGGGTGGTCGCCACGGAAACTCCTTCGCACGACACTGATCGGTGCGTGGGCCACAACCGTCAGAGCAATGTAAACAAGTGGTCGGATTGTGTGAGGATCCTATCCGTCTCGGCATGGGAAAGGGGGTGGGGCGCATGGATCGTTACCATGCGCCCCACCCCCCTCAGAGGCGACCAGGGGTGACGCGTTACACCGGGACGCTCGCCACGCCCGGAGCCAGGAACTTCTTGCCGTTCACGCGCTCGGAGACACCCTCGCGGTCCAGGTACGGCGTGATGCCGCCCAGGTGGAAGGGCCAGCCCGCACCGGTGATCAGGCAGAGGTCGATGTCCTGGGGCTCGGCGACGACGCCCTCGTCGAGCATCAGCCCGATCTCCTGCGCCACCGCGTCCAGGACGCGCGCCCGCACCTGCTCCTCGGTCAGCACGGTGTCGCCCTGCTTCAGCAGCGCGGCGACCTCCGGGTCCAACTCGGGCTTGCCGCTGTCGTAGACGTAGAAGCCGCGCTTGCCCGCGTCCACGACCGCCTTGAGGTTGGGGGAGACCTTGAAGCGGTCCGGGAACGCCTTGTTGAGCGTCTCGGAGACGTGCAGACCGATCGCCGGGCCGACCAGCTCCAGGAGCACCAGCGGCGACATGGGCAGACCGAGCGGCTCCACGGCCTTCTCGGCGACCTCGACGGGGGTGCCCTCGTCGATGACGTTCTGGATCTCGCCCATGAAGCGGGTGAGGATGCGGTTCACGACGAACGCCGGGGCGTCCTTGACCAGAACCGCCGTCTTCTTCAGCTTCTTGGCGACGGCGAACGCCGTGGCCAGCGAGGCGTCGTCGGTCTGCTCACCGCGGACGATCTCGAGGAGCGGCAGGACGGCGACGGGGTTGAAGAAGTGGAAGCCGACGACCCGCTCGGGGTTCTTCAGCTTCGACGCCATCTCGGACACGGACAGCGAGGAGGTGTTGGTGGCGAGGATCGCGTGCGCCGGGGCGACCGCCTCGACCTCCGCGAACACCTGCTGCTTGACGCCGATCTCCTCGAAGACCGCCTCGATGACGAAGTCCGCGTCCGCGAAGCCCTCGGCCTTGTCCAGCACACCGGTGACCAGGGCCTTCAGGCGGTTGGCCTTGTCCTGGTTGATACGGCCCTTGCCGAGCAGCTTGTCGATCTCCGCGTGGACGTAGCCCACACCCTTGTCGACGCGCTCCTGGTCGATGTCGGTCAGCACGACCGGCACCTCCAGGCGGCGCAGGAAGAGCAGCGCGAGCTGCGAGGCCATGAGGCCCGCGCCCACGACGCCCACCTTGGTGACCGGACGCGCCAGGTTCTTGTCGGGCGCGCCGGCCGGACGCTTGCCGCGCTTCTGCACCAGGTTGAACGCGTAGATACCGGCGCGCAGTTCCCCACCCATGATCAGGTCGGCGAGCGCCTTGTCCTCGGCGTCGTAGCCCTGCTGGAGGTCGCCGTTCTTGGCGGCGGCGATGATGTCGAGGGCGCGGTAGGCGGCCGGAGCGGCCCCGTGCACCTTGCTGTCCGCGATGAAGCGGCCCTTGGCGACGGCCTGGTCCCAGGCCTCACCGCGGTCGATCACCGGGCGCTCGACCTCGATCTCGCCCTTCAGCACCTGAGCCGTCCAGATCAGCGACTGCTCCAGGAAGTCCGCGCCCTCGAAGATCGCGTCGGCGATACCGAGGTCGAAGACCTGCTGGCCCTTGAGCTGCTTGTTCTGGTTGAGCGAGTTCTCGATGATGACCGAGACGGCCTTGTCGGCGCCGATCAGGTTCGGCAGCAGCGTGCAGCCGCCCCAGCCCGGGACCAGACCGAGGAAGACCTCGGGGAGCGAGAACGCCGCGATGGCCTTCGAGACGGTCCGGTACTCGCAGTGCAGACCGACCTCGACGCCGCCGCCCATCGCGGCACCGTTGTAGTACGCGAAGGTCGGGACCGCGAGCGCGGACAGGCGCTTGAAGACCTCGTGGCCACCCTTGCCGATGGCGAGCGCGTCCTCGTGCCGCTTCAGCAGCTCGACGCCCTTGAGGTCGGCGCCGACCGCGAAGATGAACGGCTTGCCGGTGATGCCGACACCGACGATCTCGCCGGCCGCGGCCTCCTTCTCGACCTGGTCGATGGCGGTGTTGAGGTTCGCCAGCGAGGCCGGTCCGAAGGTGGTCGGCTTGGTGTGGTCGAGGCCGTTGTCCAGCGTGATCAGGGCGAAGCGACCAGCGCCGAACGGCAGGTCGAAGTGGCGTACGTGTGCCTGGGTGACGACCTCGTCCGGGAAGAGGTCGGACGCACCCTTCAACAGCTCAGCGGTGGTGCTCACTTGTCCCCCTCGAAGTGCGGGTTCTCCCAGATGACGGTGGCGCCCATGCCGAAGCCGACGCACATCGTGGTCAGGCCGTAGCGGACGTTCGGCTGCTCCTCGAACTGGCGGGCCAGCTGCGTCATCAGGCGGACGCCGGAGGAGGCCAGCGGGTGACCGTAGGCGATGGCGCCGCCGTACTGGTTGACGCGCGCGTCGTCGTCGGCGATGCCGTAGTGGTCGAGGAAGGCCAGGACCTGGACGGCGAAGGCCTCGTTGATCTCGAAGAGGTTGATGTCCTCGATCGACAGACCGGCCTTGGCGAGGGCCTTCTCCGTCGCCGGGATCGGGCCGTAGCCCATGACCTCGGGCTCGACGCCCGCGAAGGCGTAGGAGACCAGGCGCATCTTCACCGGGAGGTTGTTCTCGCGGGCGAAGTCCTCGGAGGCGATGATCGAGGCGGTGGCGCCGTCGTTCAGACCGGCCGCGTTACCGGCGGTGACCCGGCCGTGGACGCGGAACGGGGTCTTGAGACCGGCCAGGTTCTCCAGGGTGGTGCCCGGACGCATCGGCTCGTCGGCGGTGACCAGGCCCCAGCCCGTCTCGCCCGCCTCGGCGTTGGTACGGCGTACGGAGATCGGGACCAGGTCGGCCTGGATCTTGCCGTTGGCGTACGCCTTGGCGGCCTTCTCCTGCGAGCGCACCGCGTACTCGTCGGCGCGCTGCTTGGTGATGTGCGGGTAGCGGTCGTGCAGGTTCTCGGCGGTCATGCCCATGAACAGGGCGGACTCGTCGACCAGCTTCTCGCTCACGAACCGCGGGTTCGGGTCCACGCCCTCACCCATGGGGTGGCGGCCCATGTGCTCGACACCGCCGGCAATGACGGCGTCGTACGCGCCGAAGGCGATGGAACCGGCCGTGGTGGTCACGGCGGTCAGGGCGCCCGCGCACATGCGGTCGATGGAGTAGCCGGGGACCGACTGCGGGAGACCGGCGAGGATGCCTGCCGTGCGGCCGATGGTGAGGCCCTGGTCGCCGATCTGTGTGGTCGCGGCAATGGCGACCTCGTCGATCTTCTTCGGGTCGAGACCGGGGTTGCGGCGCAGCAGCTCCCGGATCGCCTTCACGACAAGGTCGTCGGCACGGGTCTCGTGGTAGATGCCCTTCGGGCCCGCCTTGCCGAACGGGGTGCGGACGCCGTCGACGAAGACGACGTCCCTGACGGTACGAGGCACGATGGCTCTCCTCCAGGTGCGGGATCTGCACTGCTGCGATGCGCTGAGCGCGCGCTCAGAACCCATGCTACTTATGAGTAACGTAGCTGCACAGTCCCCCAGGCCGCCAGCGGTGAAGGTCACACCTGAGATCACACCTTCGGGGGAGCCGTCGAACCCCGTGGGGTCAGTACGGGAGTCGGCACCGGATGCGACCCCGGCCCCTCTCCCGTGATCACCCCGAACAGCGTCCGGGCCGCGTCGGCCCCGAATCCGTGCACGTCGTGGCTCATCGCGGAGAGCGTCGGGTGGGTGAGCCGGCACAGCTGGGAGTCGTCCCAGGCCAGCAGGGAGACGTCGTCCGGCACGCTCAGGCCCATCTCGGCGGCCACCGACAGCCCGGCCACGGCCATGATGTCGTTGTCGTAGACGATCGCCGTCGGCCGGTCCGGCGGCCCGGCTGTGAGCAGTGACCGTGTCGCGCGCGCCCCCGCCTCCCCGGAGTAGTCGGTGGCCACCTGCCAGGCCCCGGCCAGCTCCAGTGCCCGGGCGGCCTCGTCGAAGGCGGCGGTCCGCATGGAGGTGTGCCCGAGGGCCGCCGCGCCCCCGACCCGGGCGATCCGCCGGTGCCCGAGCGCGGCGAGGTAGCGCACCGCCTCCGTCACCGCGGTGGCGTCCTCGGTCCACACGGAGGTGAGGCCGCCGGTCAGCGAGGGGTGCCCTACGGCGACCACCGGCATCCCGAGCCGCTCGACCGCCGCCACCCGGGGGTCGTCCGCGCGGAAGTCGACGAGGATCGACCCGCCGATCTGTCGGCCCCGCCACCACGACTCCTGGAGCCCGACCTCCTCCTCCAGACTCCGTACGAGCCGCAGCAGCAGCGAGCAGGACCGCTCGGTCAGGACGCTCTCCACGCCCGAGATGAACTCCATGTAGAAGGGTTCGAGCCCGAGCAACCGGGCGGGCCGGCAGATCGCCAGTCCCACCACGTCCACGCGCGAGCCGGCCAGCGTCCGGGCGGTCAGGCTCGGCGCCCAGCCCAGTTCTTGCGCGGCCCGGAAGATCCGGTCCCGGGTCGCCTCCGACAGCCCCGGCTTGTGGTTGAAGGCGAGGGAGACCGCCCCCTTGGACACGCCGGCGCGCGCGGCGACGTCCTTGATGGTGACGCGAGGAGCGGAGAGTCCTGTCATCGGTGGGGCTCCATGCAGTACAGGGCTGATCGTGCCGTCTCGGCATCCGGAGTCTGCCAGCCGCGCACCCCGATGGTGACCCGTTCGCCGGGCAGCAGCGTGACGAGCCCCCGGTCGGCCCGCGCCGCCGGATCCAGCCGGTCGGCCTGCAGCAGCAGATCCCGTACGAGGGTGTGGGCCGTCACCTCGATCCCGCCCGGCACGAGCGCGACCTCGAACTCCGGCCGGGGATACGGGATCTCGCGGTCCGGCGCCGAGAAGTGCAGGGCGCGCAGCCCTCCCCCACTCTCGGCTTCTCCCCCACTCTCGGCTTCGCTCGAGCGGGGGGACCCCCATGAGCGGGGGGACCCCCATGAGCGGGGAGACCCCCATGCGTCCGCGACCAGGAACTCCTTCGGCCCGACGGGCTCCAGCTCCCGTGGGACGTCGACATGGGCGACCGCCCGCCCCTCGGTCACCAGCCCCACCCTCGACTCACCGATCACCCCGCCCTCGACGGACATCCGCCGCAGCGTCAGCGTGCCGTTCCAGCTCTCCGCCGCCTGATTGACAGCCGCCAACACCAGCCCTCGCTCCCGGACTTGAAGCGTGAGCAGTCGGTCCGCGTACAGCCGTCGCAGCTCGTGGTAGAGCGGCTTCTCCCGTCCGTCCCCGTCGATCGCCGCCCAGGAGGTCACCGGCCAGCAGTCGTTGAGCTGCCAGACCACCGTGCCCGCGCACACCGGCCAGTGCGACCGCCAGTGCTCGATCCCGGCGGCGACCGCACGGGCCTGGTTGACCTGGGTGAGGTAGTGCCAGCGGTCGAAGTCGCCCTCCGGGAAGGCGAAATGCCGCTCCAGCCCGCGCCGCAGCTTGCCGTTGCCGTCGTCCGCCTTCTGGTGGTGCAGCATCCCGGGGGAGTCCGGCGTGAGCTCCTCACCGGGCAGCGCGCGCCGCAGCGTGGCGTACGCGGGCGGTGCCTGCCAGCCGAACTCGGCGACGAAACGCGGCACTTGGAGCCGGTAGTCGGCGTAGTCCTCCCGGTTCCACACCTCCCACGAGTGGTGCGTGCCGTGCGCCGGATCGTTCGGATGCCGGTTCCAGGACCCCGACCACGGGCTGCCCGCCGTATACGGCCGCGTCGGATCCAACTCGGCCACCACCCGCGGCAGTACGCCCAGGTAGTACCCCTCGCCCCAGGAGTCCCCGGCGAGGCGCGGCTCCCATTCCCAGTCCCGGAACCCCCACAGGTTCTCGTTGTTGCCGTTCCACAGCACCAGCGAGGGATGCGGCATCAGCCGTACGACGTTCTCGCGGGCCTCCGCCTCCACCTCGCCCCGCAGCGGCTGCTCCTCCGGGTAGGCCGCGCATGCGAAGGGGAAGTCCTGCCAGACCAGCAGCCCGAGCTCGTCGCAGGCGTCGTAGAAGTCCTCGCTCTCGTAGATCCCGCCGCCCCAGATCCGCACCAGGTCCACACCGGCGTCGGCCGCCTGCCGCAGCCGCTCGCGGTACCGGTCCCGGCTGATCCGGGACGGGAACACGTCGTCCGGGATCCAGTTCACGCCCCGCGCGAAGAGCCGCTCGCCGTTGACGACGAAGGTGAACCCGCTGCCGTGCGCGTCGGGCCGCCGGTCCAGCTCGACGGTCCTGAAGCCGATCCGGCGCCGCCACGCGTCCAACGCCTGCTCGCCGTGCAGGAGCGCCAACTCGATGTCGTACAGGGGCTGTTCGCCGTACCCGCGCGGCCACCACAACCGCACGTCCGGGACCTCGAGGCGTACGGTCCCGGTCGTCCCGTCGATCTCCGCCCGCGCCCGCACCCCGCCGACCGTCGCCTCCACGGCGAGCGGCGCCTCGACCCTGGTCCGCTCAACCTCGACGGCCAACTCGACCCGCCCCAGGCCGTCTTCCACGGTCACCAGCGGCCGTACGCGCGCGATCCGGGCCGTCGACCACTGCTCCAGCCGCACCGGCCGCCAGATCCCGGCCGTCACCAGGGTCGGCCCCCAGTCCCATCCGAAGGAGCAGGCCATCTTGCGGATGTACTGGTAGGGCTCGGCATAGGCGGCGGGCCGCTCGCCCACCTGCCCGCGTACGGCCTCGGCCTCGGCGTAGGCGGAGACGAACCGCACCGCGAGCCGCCCGCTGAGGCCGGTCACGTCGAAGCGGTACGAGCGGTGCATGTTCCGTGTCCGGCCGAGGACTTGGCCGTCGAGAAGGATCTCGGCCGCGGTGTCGAGGCCGTCGAAGACGAGGTCGGTCTGCTCGTGCCCGTTCGTCTCCGGCAGCTCCGTCTCGTACGTCCATTCCCGCCGCCCCACCCACGCGACCTCGGTCTCGTTGCGGCCGAGAAACGGATCCGGGATCACTCCGGCCGCCAGCAGATCGGTGTGCACGCAGCCCGGCACCACGGCCGGGAGCTCGACCCCCTCGTGCCGCAGGATCCATCCCTCGGTGAGCGGTGTGGCCTGAAGCATGCGGCACTCCCTAAACCGATCAAGTCCAGTTGCTCGGAAACATTTCGGCATCGTTGGCGAGATAGGGACTTTACCGGTTTAGAAAACGTTGTCAGAGTTCGGAACCAGCCAACCCGCAAGTGCTCGTCCGTCCCACGAACGGAGCTGATGCACATGAACCGCCGCACTGTCCTCGCCCTGGCCGCCGGAGCCCTGATGCTCTCGGCGTGCACCGGCACCGGAGGCACCACGAAGGGCGCCGACGCCAAAGCAGCTGACGACCCGTCGAAGGTCAGCGGAGCCATCAAGGTCCTCACCCAGCGCACCGACCTCGTAGCCGACGGCACGATGAAGAAGTACGCCGCCGAGTTCAACAAGACGTATCCGAAGGTCAAGGTCGAGTTCGAGGCCCTCACGAACTACGAGACCGAAGTCAAGATCCGTATGAACACGGAGAACTACGGCGACGTGCTGCTGATCCCCGCGGTCATCAAGAAGGACGACTACCCGAGGTTCTTCGCCTCGCTGGGCACGGAGGCGGAGCGGAGCAAGAAGTACCTGTTCACCGACTACACCACCGTCGACGGCAAGGTCTACGGCCAGAGCCCGATCGGCGTGATCCCCGGATTCCTCTACAACAAGAAGGTCTGGGAGGAGGCCGGGGTCACCCAGTGGCCCGCCACCCCCGCCGAGTTCGTCACGGCCCTGAAGGCGATCAAGTCCAAGACCGACGCGGTCCCGTACTACACCAACTTCGCCGCCCAGTGGCCCCTGTCCCAGTGGACGCAGGTCAATGGCTCGGTGAACTGCGACACCCAGGCCACCACCGAGCTGGCCGAGGGCGACCCCTGGGCCGAGGGCGCCGACCTGCGCGTCGGTGACCAGCTCCTCCACGACATCGTGCGCGAGAAGCTGATCGAGAAGGACCCGACCACGACCAACTGGGAGGAGTCCAAGCCCCGGTTGGCGAAGGGCGAGCTGGCCACGCAGTGGCTCGGAACCTGGGCGATCATCCAGTTCCAGGACGCCGCCCGGAAGGCCGGCGTCAACCCCGCCGACATCGGCTTCATGCCCTTCCCGGCCCAGAAGGACGGAAAGTTCTGCGCGGTCGTCGCGCCCGACTACAACCAGGCCGTCAACGTCCACTCCAAGAACAAGCCGGCGGCCCGCGCCTGGATCGACTGGTTCACCGACAAGTCCGGCTACGACAAGGACAACCTGGCCATCTCGCCGCTCAAGGACGCGCCCCTGCCTCAGGTGCTGAAGCCGTACGAGGACACGGGCGTGAAGCTCATCGAGCTCGACGACGCCCAGGGAGCCCGGGTCAAGCAGATCGACAACCAGTCGGAGATCGGCATCTACGCCCCCGAGTACCGCCAGAACCTCGTCGACCTCGCGCGCGGCGCGAAGCAGGGCGACCTGGACGACTTCTTCGCCGACCTCAGCAAGCGCTGGACCGAGACGCAAGCGACCCTGGGGTCCTGATGACGGACACCACCGAGAAGGCGGCCGTGAAGGCCGCCGCGGGGGCGGCACTCGCCGCCCCCGCCCCGGCCCCCGCGCCCCGCAGGGCGCGCGTCTGGCGCGGAGTCACCCCCTGGCTCTTCCTGATCGCCCCGCTGGCCCTGCTGATCACCTTCACGTACGCGCCGATCGCCAACATGATCGCGTACAGCTTCACCGACTGGGACGGCGTGAGCCCTGAACTGCGCTACACGGGCGCCGAGAACTACACGGAGATCTTCACCAGGGAAGACCTCTTCCGGGTCTTCTTCGTCAGCGGCTACTACCTCGCCGCCTCCGCCGTCCAGATCGTCGCCGCGCTCTACTTCGCGACGATCCTGAGCTTCAACGTCCGCTTCCGGAACTTCTTCAAGGGGGTGCTCTTCTTCCCGTACCTGATCAACGGGGTGGCGATCGGCTTCGTCTTCCTCTACTTCTTCCAGGACGGCGGCACCCTCGACTCGGTGCTGAGCCTGTTCGGCTACCACACGGACCACGCCTGGCTCGGCACCCCGGTCTCCGCCAACACATCCCTCGCCGGCGTCTCGATCTGGCGCTACATGGGCCTGAACTTCGTGCTCTTCCTCGGCGCGATCCAGTCCATCCCGGGGGAGTTGTACGAGGCTGCCGAGTTGGACGGGGCGGGCCGCTGGCACCAGTTCCGCTACATCATCGCGCCCGGCATCAAGCCGGTGCTCACCCTGACGGTGATCCTCTCCATCTCCGGCTCGCTGTCGGTCTTCGAGGTCCCGTACATCATGACCGGCGGGGCGACCGGCACGGAGACCTTCGTGATCCAGACGCTGAACCTGGCCTTCCGGTTCAACAAGACGGGGCTCGCCTCGGCGGCCGCGGTCGTGCTGCTGCTGATCATCCTGGTGGTGACCTGGGTGCAGCGACGCCTCGTCCCCGACTCCGCCGACGACAACAAGATGGGACTCGCATGACGCGCCGTGCGGTAGCCCGAACGTTCGTGTACCTGTCGCTGATCGCCGCGACGCTGGTCGTCCTGCTCCCACTCGGCGTGGTCTTCCTGACCTCCCTCAAGTCCTCGGAGGAGATGGCACAGGGCAGCGGCGCGCTGTCGCTCCCCGACGACCTGCTCAACTTCCACAACTACGTGACGGCGTTCCAGGACGGCCGGATGCTCTCGGCCTTCGGCAACACGGCCCTCATCCTGCTGGTCGCCATCGGCGGCACGGTCCTCATCGGCTCGATGACGGCCTACGCCATCGACCGCTTCACCTTCCGCTTCAAGAAGACGGTGGTCGCGCTCTTCCTGGTCGCCGCACTGGTCCCCGGCGTCACCACCCAGGTGGCGACCTTCCAGATAGTCAACAGCTTCGGCATGTTCGACTCACTCTGGGCGCCGATCGCCCTCTACATGGGCACGGACATCGTCTCGATCTACATCTTCCTGCAGTTCGTACGGTCCATCCCGATCTCCCTGGACGAGTCGGCCCGCCTGGACGGTGCCAACGCCTTCACGATCTACCGGAAGATCATCTTCCCGCTCCTCAAACCGGCGATCGCGACGGTCGTCATCGTGAAGGGGATCACCGTCTACAACGACTTCTACATCCCCTTCCTCTACATGCCCTCCGAGGATCTTGGCGTGATCTCGACGTCCCTGTTCCGCTTCCGGGGTCCGTACGGCGCCCACTGGGAGATCATCTCGGCGGGGGCGGTCCTGGTGATCCTGCCGACGCTGATCGTGTTCCTGAGCCTGCAGAGATTCATCTACAACGGTTTCATGCGAGGTGCGACCAGGTGAGATGCCTTTTGCGTTAGGCGGAGAGCGCGGCCACCAGAACCGAGGTCACCAGCCCAACCTGCCAAGGCCGAGCCCCATACCCCTCAAGCACCGCCCCCACCGACTCCGCACTGACAACGTTGGGCGGCTCCCAGCAAACCCGCCGCACCGTGTCCGGCGTGATCAGATTCTCCTGCGGCATATTGAGTCGCTCGGCCAACGCGGACACCCCCGCCCGCGCAGCCGACAACCGCGCCGCAGCCGCGGGATCCTTGTCGGCCCAAGCCCTCGGCGGCGGCGGCCCGGTCACAGGCTGCCCCGGCTGCGGCAACTGCGCGTCGGTCAGCGCCTTCGCCCGATCCACCGCCGCCTGCCACTGCTCAAGCTGCCGCCGCCCCATCCGATGCCCGAACCCGTTCAACGCGGCCAGCGCGTGCACGTTGGCCGGAAGAGAGAGCGCGGCCTCCACGATGGCCGCGTCCGACAGCACCTTGCCCGGCGACACGTCCCGCCGCTGAGCGATCCGGTCCCGCGTCTGCCACAGCTCGCGCACGACAGCGAGCTGCCGACGCCGACGTACCTTGTGCATCCCCGACGTACGCCGCCACGGATCCTTACGAGGCTCCGGCGGCGGAGCCGAGGCGATCGCGTCGAACTCCTGCTGCGCCCACTCCAGCTTGCCCTGCCGGTCCAGCTCCTTCTCCAGCGCGTCCCGCAGGTCGACGAGCAGCTCCACGTCGAGCGCGGCATAGCGCAGCCAGGGCTCGGGCAGGGGCCGGGTCGACCAGTCGACGGCCGAATGCCCCTTCTCCAGGACGAAGCCCAGGACGCCCTCGACCATCGCGCCGAGGCCCACCCGCGGAAACCCGGCCAGCCGGCCGGCGAGCTCGGTGTCGAACAGGTGCGTGGGCACCATGCCTATCTCGCGCAGACAGGGCAGGTCCTGGGTGGCGGCGTGCAGCACCCACTCCACATCGGACAGCGCCTCACCGAACCCCGAAAGATCGGGGCAGGCGACGGGATCGATCAGCGCGGTCCCGGCCCCCTCGCGACGCAGCTGCACCAGATAGGCGCGCTGGCCGTAGCGGTAGCCGGACGCCCGCTCGGCGTCGACGGCGACGGGGCCCGAGCCGGCCGCGAAGGCGGCGATCACCTCGGCGAGCGCGTCCTCGTCGGCGACCACGGGCGGAATGCCCTCGCGCGGCTCCAGCAAAGGGGTGGGTTCAGGGCCGGGTTCGGAATCAGGCGCCCCCGTAACAGAAGATCCGCCGTCGTCCGGAGGGGCGCCTCCGGTGGTTCGCAGTGAGCTGTCTGCTGCGGTCTCTTGGGCGTCGGTCACATGTCAAGGGTATCTGTGTATGGACAGCGCCCGCCGACGGAACGTTCCGTCGACGGGCGCCTGAGGGTCGCAAACCAGTCAGTTCGGTGAAAGATCCGGTTCACGACGGGATGGTGCACATGGACGAGGATCAGCGGCCGATCCGGTTCACGTGTGTGAAGAGCGGGCGTCAGTGGATGATCCCGGTGCGCAGGGCCACCGCGACCATGCCGGCGCGGTCACCGGTGCCCAGCTTGCGGGCGATGCGGGCGAGGTGGCTCTTGACGGTCAGGGCGGACAGGCCCATCGAGACGCCGATCGCCTTGTTCGACTGGCCCTCCGCGACCAGTCGCAGCACCTCGACCTCGCGGCCGGACAGCTCACGGTAGCCACCCGGGTGACTCGGGGCACCCGGGTGGCGGCGGTGCATACGGGCGGCGGCGGCTCCGATGGGAGCGGCACCCGGTCGGGTGGGGAGCCCGATGTTCGTACGGGTGCCTGTGACGACGTAGCCCTTCACACCGCCGGCGAGGGCGTTGCGCACGGCGCCGATGTCGTCGGCGGCGGACAGGGCGAGCCCGTTGGGCCAGCCCGCAGCGCGGGTCTCCGACAGAAGGGTCAGGCCGGAGCCGTCGGGAAGGTGGACGTCGGCGACGCAGATGTCGCGGGGGTTGCCGATGCGGGGACGAGCCTCCGCGACGGACGAGGCCTCGATGACATCGCGTACACCGAGCGCCCAGAGGTGGCGGGTGACGGTGGAACGGACGCGGGGGTCGGCCACGACCACCATGGCGGTCGGCTTGTTCGGGCGGTAGGCGACCAGGCTTGCGGGCTGCTCGAGGAGAACGGACACCAGGCCTCCTGGGTGGGGGACGGGGCCGGCTTTGGGGATGAAGCCGGGACGAATGGTGCTTTCAAGGTCACAGAGGTCTTCGGCACCAGAGGCGTCCGTCTTTAGGGAATGATCACGATCCAGTGAGTAACAATTCGTGCAATTCGGACACGCGATCGATCATTCGAAGATCGAACGGTTTCGGTCTGCTTCGATATGCGGCTGAAAGTGGCCGTATCGACAAGGGGGTGGCTGTATCGACAAAGGGACCGACAAGCTCAGCGTGACTGCGGCCCCCGGCGCTGCGGCAGCGTCACCACCGACGCGTCGCCCGGCCCGGCCGGCGGCAGGCCCGCGACCTGGGCGAGCAGATCGCACCAGGAGGCCAGGTGCGCCGCCGTGTCCGGAACCTCGCCCAGGCCCTCCCGGGGCGTCCAGGAGGCGCGGATCTCGATCTGTGAGGCGGACGGGCGCTCGGACAGCCCGCCGAAGTAGTGGGAGCTCGCGCGCGTGACGGTGCCGCTCGGCTCGCCGAACGCCAGGCCGCGCGCGGTGAGCGCACCGGTGAGCCACGACCAGCACACGTCGGGCAGCAGCGGGTCGGTCGCCATCTCCGGCTCCAGCTCCGCGCGCACCAGCGTCACCA
Organism: Streptomyces sp. SA15; assembly: GCF_002291145.1. Taxonomy (GTDB): domain Bacteria; phylum Actinomycetota; class Actinomycetes; order Streptomycetales; family Streptomycetaceae; genus Streptomyces. Next base: position 13,565 of record NZ_NTGE01000163.1, on the reverse strand, counting down.
GCCGGAAGGTGCCCCGCCAGGCGTCGTGCCCGGCCGGGTCGTGCAGCAGCACCAGCCGGCCGTCGGCGAGGTCCTCGTCGCCGTCGACGACCGCGGCCTCCAGGGCGTACGAGAAGGGGGCGAGTCGCTGCGGCGGCCGGGTCGGCTCCACCTCGACCTGAGGCCGCAGCCGCGCGGCTCTCAACGCGTCGACGGCCGCCCGGAAGGCCGGGGGAGCCGTACTGCTCACATGCTCCGCGCCCTCCTCCGTGTCCTTCGCTTCGTCCATTCCGCCAGCGCCGTCCGACAGTCGTCCCTGAGCCGCAGCCATGCGGGGAAGATTAAGCGGAACGGGGCCCCGGCGCAGGGAGGGACACCCGCCTAGCGGTACGCCGCGAGCGGACACCCGTGCCGTCGTTGCCCCCACGCCCGTGCGAGACTTTCCGTCGTGAGTGCCAACGCAAGCCCCACGGGCCAGCAGCCGACAGCGACGTACGAGTCAGCCTTCCTGAAGGCGTGCAGGCGCGAACCCGTGCCGCACACCCCCGTGTGGTTCATGCGGCAGGCCGGGCGCTCGCTGCCGGAGTACCGCAAGGTGCGCGAGGGCATCCCGATGCTCGAGTCCTGCATGCGGCCCGAACTGGTCACCGAGATCACCCTCCAGCCGGTCCGCCGGCACAACGTGGACGCGGCGATCTACTTCAGCGACATCGTCGTCCCGCTCAAGGCCATCGGCATCGACCTCGACATCAAGCCCGGCGTCGGCCCGGTCGTCGAGCACCCGATCCGCACCCGCGCCGACCTGGCGCAGCTGCGCGACCTGACCCCCGAGGACGTCTCCTACGTCACCGAGGCCATCGGCCTGCTGACCCGCGAGCTCGGCCCGACCCCGCTCATCGGTTTCGCGGGCGCGCCCTTCACCCTCGCGAGCTACCTCGTCGAGGGCGGCCCGTCCCGCACGTACGAGAACGCCAAGGCGATGATGTACGGCGACCCCGAACTCTGGGCCGACCTGCTGGACCGCCTCGCGGACATCACGGCCGCGTTCCTGAAGGTGCAGATCGAGGCGGGCGCGAGCGCCGTCCAGCTGTTCGACTCGTGGGTCGGCGCCCTCGCCCCGGCCGACTACCGGCGCTCGGTGATGCCCGCCTCGTCGAAGGTGTTCCAGGCGGTCTCGGGGTACGGCGTCCCGCGCATCCACTTCGGCGTCGGCACCGGCGAGCTGCTGAAGCTGATGGGCGAGGCCGGCGCGGACGTCGTCGGCGTCGACTGGCGCGTCCCGCTGGACGAGGCCGCCCGCCGCGTCGGCCCCGGCAAGGCGCTCCAGGGCAACCTCGACCCGACCGTGCTGTTCGCCACCCGGGAGGCGGTCGAGGCGAAGACGCGGGAGGTTCTGGACGCGGCGGCGGACCTCGAGGGCCATGTCTTCAACCTCGGCCACGGCGTCATGCCGTCCACCGACCCGGACGCGCTGACCCGGCTCGTGGAGTACGTCCACACGCACACCGCCCGCTGAATCACGCCCGTTCACCACGTGTGCCGGGGCCGGGCCCGCCTGCCGAACAGCAGGCCGCGCGGCTCCGGTGCGCGGCCGGAATGGCCATCCGGCCTCGGCGGCGGTGGCGGCGGGTGCCCCGGCGAGCCCCGGCCCGGCCGGCGCTGTGCTCGAAGCCGCCCGCGAGACGCTGAGCCGGGCCACCACGCTCGCGGCCTGGGCGCTGATGTACGCTCCGCTGGCCGTGTGGTGGTGGCCGGCGTTGCCGCTGGCCGCCGCCGTGTATGCCACCGCCTGGCTGCCGATCCGCCTACAGAAGCGGACGAGAGCTCGACACGTTGAGTCCACGTTCCGTGGCCTCGCCGCCGCCGACCCGCGCTATCTCTCCGTGCGTACCCGAGCAAGCAGCTCCGGCGACGGGAGACGGTTCGAGGGCCGGTTCGGCACATGTTCCTCAAAGCGCGACGGGCGTAGCGGGTACGCGCACGTTTCCGCCACGCTCGGTGATGGTTTCTGCCACACTCGAAGCGTGCTGGGCATCACAGGAGGGGTCGAGCATGGTTCTGCGGGCGGTCATCGTCGGCATTGATCGGTACCAGGATGCGGACATCGACAACCTGTCGTTGGCCAGGGCCGACGCGCTGGCTGTCGCGGAGCTGCTTGATCGGCTGCATCCGGCCGAGGTCGATGCCGAGGTGCTCGTGGACGAGGACGTGACCAGACGCAATCTGATGGTTGCGATCGGAGAGAAACTGCCGCGAGTCACATCCGAAGGAGACGTTGTCCTACTGTACTTCGCCGGGCACGGCAGCCCGGAAACCACCGCCACAGTTGACGACGCGGCACGCTATCTCGTTTTGCACGACACCGAGTACGACAGCGTGTTCGCCACCGGGCTGGATATGGAACGGGAGCTTCCCCGGCTGTTCGAACGGATTCACCGCCCCCGGCTCATCCTGATGCTCATCGACGCTTGTTTCAGCGGGCGTGCCGGTGGGCGGACGTTCGAGGGTCCTCGGCTCCGGGCTGAACGCAGTCATGTCCGTGGCCGACGCGTGTCCATGAAAGGGCTCGACCTGGGCGAGGGCCGGCTGATGATCGGCGCGTGCGACGACCACCAGGTCGCGCGTGAGGAGGCAGCCCTTGGACATGGGGTGTTCACCAACTACCTGCTCAAGGGGCCATCGGTGGCCGACGACAGCGAGACCGTCGGGATTCTCCAGCTGTACGAGGAGATCGCAGCGTCGGTCCGGGGACACACCGGCGGACTGCAGACGCCCGTGCTCAATGGCCGGTCCGCGCTCGCCCGGTTCCCCCGTGTGTGGTGAACGTGCGGCACATCGGTGAGTACAACGGGATCTACTTCCTCGAAGGCACCGGCGGAATCGTCGGCGTGTGCGACCGCGCTCACCGCAAGGACGCGGTCGGCTTCGCCGAGGACGGGCTGATCGACCTCGCCAGCCCGCCGCGGCCGACGTCGAAGGTCATCTTTGGTGGCGCGATGCCGAGGGAGGACGGGGCTGCGCCGCACCACATGTACATGCCCGATGGTTTCGGCCGGCGGCTGTACTACGAACCACTTGAACGCGACGACCCGGGTGTGCTGGCCGTCCGACTGACGATCGGCTTGCCGGAGCGTGCGCTCTACCGCGTCCGCTGGGAGACCGTGAGCCGCGACGACGACACGTTCATGCTGGACAACGGAATCTCGGTGACCGTCTCGACGTCCCTGCCCTGGGCGTACCAGGACTCCGTCCTTCAGACCCAGACCGGAGATCAGCCCGGCGAGATCGTCTTCGTGGTGGAGAGCCGGGAACCGCCCAGCCGGGTGCGGGACATCGTGATCGTCGCATGCGAGGGTCACGAGCGGGAGGCGATCATGGTCCGGTCCCGCTGCGGACCGGGGTTCGTGCCGTGTTTCGTCATACCCGCGCAGCAATGGTCCGATCGCGTGGCGACGCCCGTAGAGGTCCTCGTCGGCCCAGGTGCGCCGGATTTCGACCCTCTGCCGGCAGACGCACCGACACTGACCGCACCGGACACGGAAGCGGCGTACGGGCCCGCGCTCGCCCTTGCCGTCGCGCACGGCGCCCGGCTCGTCCTGACGGGTCAGGACAGCGTTATCCGGCTGACGGGCGAGGTATCGCGGGAGTGGGAACTCAGCGAAGTTCTCAACTCTCCGCTCACTGTCTTCGGGACCGGCCGGGAAGTCGTCGTCGGTGAAAGCACGCCGGTTGATCTCCTGGTGTGCCAAGCCGTGGGGTACGCCAGCCTGCAACGGTGCCAGATCGCGTTCATCCCGCCCGTGTCCGGCGATACCGGGACCAGTATGGTCGCGCTCGCCCGCGAATGTGCTGGGGCTGTGCCACCGGAGTTGCGAGAGCTGCACGCGGAGGTGCTGACCGTCTTCACCCGCAGACTGCCCCTGCACCTGACGCCGTTGCCGGACGGGCGACGTTGGATGGACCAGCACATGATCGCCCACCTGCCCGGGCAGATCGCCAGCGTGCTGCTCAGCCGCCCGCTTGAGCCCGCGCCGCGACTACTGTTCGGCGTGGTCTTCGACGCCCTGCACGCGTTCACCGCGACCGAAGGGCATGTGTACCAGGACAAGCTGGCGGACGGCCTGTCCTATCCACTGCTGCTGTCACGCAAGGACGCTCGACGCGAGGTGCTGCAGGAGGTCCTGCACCGGGTCGACGTGGACCTTCTGATGATCATCGCACATGGCGAGGACGATCATTTCGAGGACGCGCGCAATGACCAGATCCCGGACAGCCTGATCCGGACCTGGCAACTGCGTGGCGGGCCGGTGGTGTTCAACAACTCCTGTTCGAGTTGGACAAGTACAGGCGAGGCTTTCCTCGCGGCTGGGGCACGGGCAGTGATCGGGACGCTATGGCCGGTCACCAACGACGTCGCCGCCCGCACCGGCTCGTCCGTCGGCGAGCGGTCTCACGACGAAAACGTCCTGAGTCTCCTGCATCACGCCATGCGCACGGTCGCCGATCCCGAAGCAGCGGCGTATGTCTACGTCGGACTACCGGATACCCGGTTCCTGGCCAGGGCCAGCATTGACGAGGAGGAAACCCTCGCAGTGCTGAACGAGGCGATGGACATGCTCTACCGCTGCCTGAACGAGCTTGCCGAGGAGGGCAAACTCGACGTCGCCATGGCCCTGCACAACGCCTTGGTGCCTGCTTTGCGTGAACGGTTCGGCGCCCTGGTGCGCCCCGGAGAGTTGCCCTTGCACCTGCCGCCTCCGAAGGCCCAGGCGTCCGTGCTGGACATCGACTACGTGCTGGCCAACGCGAGCCTGAGATTCCTGCAGCACGTCCTGCCCATGGTCGCGCCCCAGCGAACTCCCGCTGTCCTGGACCGGATCCGCCACTTCATGCGGACAGCCCACCATGAGCTGACCACGTGGGACGAACGACATCGAGTCCACATGGGCCGGGATGAGGCCAACCGCTCCGAAGCGTCTGGCATTTTGCTCGCCGCACTGTTCACCGGGGAACGAGCACTGCCGGCCGCAGCACTCTTCGCCGACCTCGGTGATACCGACGAGGCGCGGTACTGGATGGATGTCGCAATCCAGCTCATCGGGCCGCCCGGCGACGACACGGTCATCCAACGCATCAGGGACGGCATCCGCGAGGAATACGTCGCGGCGTGGAGCCCGGACGGGAACACGGGACGCCGGTCGACGATCGACTGGCTGGCCCAAGCCGTGGACAAGTCCGTGCTGGCGTACCGGTTCGGCGAAGCCAGGGACAAACTCGGTGACACAAGTCAGGCGATCGCGTTCTACGAGGCCGCGATCGATCTCACTGAAGCCGGCTCGGCAGTCGAGACGCAGGCGCGCGCCCGCCTCCGGATGCTGCGCACGACCGAGGACGGCATCCTCAGCGAGCATGTCACCGCGTTCACGAAGGCGTGCCGCAGCGACAACCTCCACGCGAGCAGCACCGCAGCCGCTGACATGCTGAGATACGCCGCGGACAACCGCAGACCGTTGTCGGACGGGATGGTGCGGCAGGCGCTTGAAATCGACTCGCAACCTGAGAGATCGCACCACTGGGTGAGTCACCGGCTCAGCGTCCTCGGTGCCGCGATGACCTACTTTGCCAGCCAAAAAGACAGTGCCGGCATCGGTGCCGTAATCGATGAGGTCTTCGGCTATGTCGGCGCGTACGAATCGACGGCCGTGGTCCCGCTGAACGAACTGGCAGCGTGGTACTACCAGAACGGCGACTATGCCGCGGCGATCGACATCGGGCTCGACCTTGGCACAAGACTTCGGGACGCCCGCTGTTTCGACTCCGCGGCAAGGATGCTGTGTTTCACAGCCCGGGTGATCCTGCGGGCATACCAAGCCCGGCCAGAGCTGGGGCTGCTAGGGCAGTTCTTCGAGGTGTCGGAGATGATTGGCCGGATCCTCAGTGAACATGTCGATGTCCGCGCCACCATCGGCGACCGGATGTCCGACGTGTTCGCCGAAACCCAGTCGATCTGGCGCCAGATCGCGGACAAGCAAGACCGGCGGCTGGCGTTGCGAGGTTATTCCGCCTACACGCGTTGGCCGGCCGCCCGCAAAACCCCGGAGTGGGAGCTTCTGTCAAAGGCACACCATCCGCGCAACGTCGAGGCCATCCAGGGCCTTGCCGCTTCTGGAAGCCTCACGCGCGAAGCTCACGTGCGAATCACCACGGACTTCACCGTCACCATGACGACCACGACACACCGGCAAGACCACACAGGCCCAGACACCGTGTACGGACTTTGCCCCCTCTACAGCGGCGCCACAGAACTCCGCGGCCCGTCAGCGACGTTCGTCGCCGGGACCGCTGTCTTCCCTCTCCGCCCCCAAGAATCGGTGACGGTCAAGCAAATCGGCGTGCCCGCACTCAACATCGTCAACGGATGGGCCACCTACCACGAGCGATGGGGAAGCCGAACAGTGTCGCACCGGCTACGCATCGACCTCGCACCTGGGCTGATCCCCGCCGGACTCCGGTGTCAACGTCGAGGCGGCGAGCCCGCTGAGGCCACCATCCGGTTCGACGAGGCGGGCTGCCACATCGACGTGCGCGGGGCGTTTCCAGAAGAACCCTGGCTTGCGGACATCACCATGTCCTTCAACAACTCCCCGGAGCTGGGGAGAGCGATCAGCACTCCGAGCCTGCCGTTCACCCAAGAAACGCCGATCGAGCTCTACACCCTTCTCATGTCACGGCCACCTCGTTGACCCGTTGACCCGTTGAGCTTGGCTCCTGGCGGACACTTCCGTCCGGGAGGGGTCCCGGTCTCCGGCCGTAGATTCGCCGGCGTGACGGACGACAGCGGCTGGGCAGGGGACTGGCTCTCGTGGCTTGCCGTCGGCGCGTTCGCCGCGCTCGCGGTGTGCGTGGGCGTGCTGTTGGGGCTTGGCACCCTGCCCAAGTCGCTCCTGGCGGTGGCGCTCGTCGGCTTCACGGTGCCGCTGCTGAGGCGCAGGTGGGCGCACTGGCTTGGCTGCGCAGTGCCGGCCGGTACCGCGGCCTGGGTGCTGCTCATGGTCTGGTTCGCAGCCGGGCCCCGGGACATGCACGACCGACTGCTCGGCATCGGGCTGCCGCAGGCCGGTGACTTCGCGGCCGGGGTGCTGCTGCTGTCGGCCGCGCTGCTCGCCGGCGCCTTCGCGCTGCGGCACGACGCGGACGGCACACGCGCGCGAAGCGGCCTGCGGCGCACGGCGTGGTACGCCGTCTTCGGGGCCGTGACCGCCGCCATGCTGGGCACGGCGTCCCTGGCCGCGGGAGCGGTCGCCGTGGACCGGGTGGCAGAGCGCGTCGCCCACAACGCCTTCGACAGCGTGGCGGGGCCCGCCGGTGTCCCCGCCGACCTGAAGCCGGCCGATCACCATGAGCCGGACTCCGGCGCGTCCGTGCCGGCCGGGTTCGACCGGGCCTGGACCGCGCGGGCGGAAAGGGCCGTGCCACTGCCCGAGGTAGGCCTCGCGGTGCTGTGCGCGTCCACACCGGAGGACCCGGTGCGCGGCCCTGGCTTCACGCGGCTGAGCGCCGTGGACCTCGACACCGGCAAGGGGCACTGGACCGTCAGCATCGACTTGGCCATGTTCCGCTGCGACTTCGTCGTCGACACCGAGCACGACGCGATCGACCTGTCTGTACCGGCTCGATCCGCGTACGCTCCGGGCGGTCGGCACGCCGCTGTTCGAGATGACCGGTGACATGCCGGAGCCCGTGGCCGCCGCAGGTGACTACCTCTTCGTCCGGCTCGGAGAGGACGTGATGGCGCTCCGGTCGTCGTCGCGTACGTAGGGGGCCGGTGCATCGATTCGTGGAAGCAGGAGGAGGAGCGGTATGTCCTGGCTGATCGTCGGGGGTGTGCTGGCGGGCGCGGCGGTCGTGGCGTTCTTGGTGGTCGTCGTGCGCGAGGTCCTGAGGCACGGGACGGAGGAGCCGGCCCTGATCGCACTGTGGCTCGTCGGTACCACGGCGGTGCTCGGCCTGGGGGCGTGGGGGCTGATGCTGCTGCCCCCCGTCAACGATGCGGTCCTAGGCGACAAGCCGCGCGACCTGAGAGACTTCGCGCGCGTCTGTGAGGACGACCACGAGGGCGAGCCATTCCCGCGCGCGGCCTCTTACGAGCCGTCGGCGGGGCCGCATCCGTGGGTGGTGATAGAGGACGGGTGGGACTCGTACTCCTCCACGGGCAAGCAGACGAAAGAGCCGAAGCGGGAAGAGGAACCGGACCCGGGCACAGTGCAGTTGGTGGCGTGCAGGGAGCAGGCCGGGGCGGTGCCGGGCACGGAGATCACCTGTTCGTACAGCCCGAGTGGTGTGGGCCCGGTCACTCAGTCCGTCAAGTTCTCCCAGGGTGTCTACACCGTCGCCGTTGTCGAGGCACGCACCGGCGACCTGGTCAGAAGGGGCACGGTGAAGGGCGACAGCGACGTGGAGTGCTCTCAGTTCACCGCGGAGGGAGAGACGGGGCCCGTCTACACCGATCCTCAGTGGGACGCATACGTGGACCTGCTCGCCGACTTTCAGGCCGACCCGTCCGGCGCCTAGACGCGATGCCGTGACTCTGTTGGTGATGTCGGGACCAAGGCCGCTCACTCTTCGCCCCGAAAGCGACGACGACGCAGACGTGAACTCTGACGGCCTTCTGGGCCAGGGTGAGTACTAGGGCTGGAGGCGGGTCGTCACGGTGCTGGAGAAGACGAGCCGGCCATCCTGGTGAGCGTCGATCTCGACCCGGCCGCACCCGTCGGGGCCGTCGGTGGGGTGGGTGACGCTCCGTGCCGTGACACGGCAGGGCTGGTCCAACTCCACGTACCGCGAGAACGTGGTGTCGAACTCGACCGGCACCACGGGCCGGGGTGCTGCCACGGCCTGCGCGGCCTGGCAAGCCGCCTCGAGCAGCACCATCCCGGGCACGTGGTCGTGCGGGTGGTCGAAGAGGACACCGTGCGAGGTGTCGACGCGTAGTTGCCAGCAGCGCGGCTCGGTCGTGGGGGAGAGCACCACGTCACGTTCGCGGCTGCGGCCCACCAGGGACGCCGGTACGGGCGCGGTGAGGGGGGTCGCCTGCGCGAAGGCATCCTCGGCGTTGGCATACGGGCCGCGCAACCGGTCGTAAATGGCCGGGGGATGGGTGCTGTAGCGCAAGGTGGCCGTGCCCAAGGCCGCGCCGGCGCGCGTCGCCTCCACATGGGAGACCAGATGCACGGTGCCCAGCCGACGCCGTTTCATCTCTCGGTGTGTGATGACCAGTTCGATCTCGGCGGGCTCCGGGCCCACGTGCAGTGCCGTCGGGACGACGGTGGAGCGTATGTGTTCCCACCCGAGCCGGTGGCTCAGCGGTATGTCGTGCACGGTGTGCGTGAGTAGTGCCAGTGCCTGCCGCAGGCTCTCCGTGGCGATCAGCGGGTTGTAGCGATCCCCTTCGACATAGAAGCGGTGATCCTTCGGCCAACGCGCGGTGACCACCTGGCAGTTCTCCGTGAGCGGGCGCCAGCCGGTGAGCAGTGCCTCGTCCTGGACGGACTTGCGTACGAGGGTGCTGCGGGCACCGACCGGGTTGTCGTGTGCGGCCGTCGTGGACGTCATGGCGAGTGTTCCCCAAAGCTCTACGTGCTTGGACCTTGGTGCTGATGAGGTCGTGTCTCTGTCGTGCACAGTAAGGTAAAGAATAAAGTTAACTTTTTTCTGTTTGTTGGACGGCGGGTTGCACATGTCAGGTCGAGTAGTGAAACAGGAGAGGGCGGCGCGGACACGTGCCGCCCTCATCCGCGCGGCGGCCGAGACGTTCGCGGAGTACGGCTTCGCCGGCACGACCGTCTCGCGGATCGCTGAGCGCGCCGATCTGACCCTGGGGGCGATGTACTTCCACTTCAAGTCCAAGGAAGAGCTGGCGCGCCTGATTGTCACGAGCCAGCCGGAGCTTGTGGTTCCGCCGTTTGACTCGCAGGGGTTGCAGCACGCCATCGACGTGACGCTGACATGGGCCTACCAGCTGCTCGACAACCCGGTGCTACAGGCCGGCGCGCGCCTGGTGATGGACCAGGAGCACTTCATCGACACGAGTGTGAACTCTCACCAGCAGTGGACGGACATCCTGCTGCACGACTTCCAGCAAGCCCGGCGCCGCCGGGAGCTGCGGGCCGACGTGGACATCGAGGCCTATGCCCAGCTGGTCGTCAGTGCCTGTACGGGGGCCCAGATCCATGCCCAGCTGGAGACATCGCACCGGGATCTGCCCGGGCGCGTCGAGGAGATGTGGCGATGTCTGCTGCCTGCGGTCGCGGTGCCCAGCGTGGCCAAGAAGCTGCTGTTCGGCGAGGAGCGGGGGAGGGCGTCCTGAGGAACCGGACGAAGGCGGTCCGGGGGAAGAGGGAAGGCGCCGGGGGCTGCCGATGCGCGGCGTCCCCTTTTGTTGTTCTTGGTTGGCACGCCGTTCTCCTCATGGCTGCCCGGGCGCTACGGGCAGGGGAAGCGGCGCGGTTACGGTTCGGGGACCGGACGGCGGCAACGCACGCGAAGGGATTGATGGGGTGGAATCCGCACTCGGCCTGCTCGAGGGCAGGACTGTCATGATCACGGGGGCGTCCAGTGGCATAGGCGAGGCGGCTGCCAGACTGTTCGCCGCGCAGGGGGCGGCGGTGGTGCTCATGGCGCGGCGCAAGGACAGGTTGCACAGCCTGGCCGAGGAGATCGAGGCCACCGGAGGCCGGGCCCTGGTGACGGCAGGGGACGTGACCACGGCCGGGGATGTGGAGCGGGCCGTGGTCGCGGCGGTCGGCACGTTCGGCCGGCTGGACGCGGCCTTCAACAACGCCGGTTGGGGCAGCATGGGCACCCCGTTGCACGAGACGGACGACGCCGTCTTCGAGCAGATCATGGACGTGAACGTACGCGGCGTGTGGAACTGCCTCAAGCAGCAGGTCCCGGTGATGCTGGGCCAGGGCGCCGGCGCGATCGTCAACACCTGCAGCACGGCAGGGTCGTTCGCGACCGGAGCCATCGCCCCCTACGTGGCGGCCAAGCACGCGGTCCTGGGGCTGACCAGGGCGGCTGCCGCCGAGTACGGCGAGCGCGGCATCCGCGTCAACGCCCTCATGGTGGGCAGCACACGCACCGAGCTGCTGGAGACGGCCATCGAGCGGACCCCCGGGCTGGAGCAGGCCGCCACCGCCCGGGCCATCCAGCACCGTCTCGCCGATCCCGTGGAAGTGGCCCGGACGGCGGCCTGGCTCTGCAGCGACCAGGCCTCCTTCATCACGGGAGCCGGGGTGCCCGTGGACGGGGGATGCAGCGCTGTGTGAGCGGTGGCGCCGGTCAGGGCGGGCCCGGCCGGGAAGCGGAGGGCTCGGCCGTGTCGCTGCCTGCGCCGGGGTCCGGCAGCTGGGGCAGGATCTGCCGCCAGATACGGGCGAGCATGACGGCGTTGCTGTCGTGCACGTCGGGGCAGCAGCGGTGGCGCATGGTCGCCTCCACCCCGGACACCAGATGCACCGCGAGGGCTGTCAGTGCCGTCGGGTCCGTTTCCGGCCAGGGTCCGGCGCTGACCGGCTCCTGCAACCGCTTACTGATCAGCGGTGCCCACAGGCTCTGCCAGTCGTGCCGGACGCCGGACGCTTCCCGTGCCAGGCGTGCCGCGGCCCGCACCGAGACGTTGTTCTCCAGCAGTTCCACGAGGGCCAGGGTGAGGGAAGCGACGTACTGCAGGGGAGGTTCCTTGCTGGTGGCCGTGCCGGCGACAAGCGCGCGGGTGGCGGCGTCGCCCTGCTCCCTGACGGCCGTCGCCAGGTCCTCCTTCGAGGCGAAATGAAAGGTCAGCGCCCCCAGCGAGATCCCCGCGGCTCGGGCGATCCCGGCGAGCGACGCTCCCGCGTACCCGAGGCGGTCGAACTCTTCCGCAGCCGCTGTCAACAAGGCACGGCGCGTGCGACCGGCTCTCTCCTGCTTTGCCATGAACCTTCCTCGACGGTGACCCGGCCCGGAATGTACCCCCAGGGCAACGCCGGGCGTCGACGGCCTCCTCATGCGGCTTGCGCCGAAAGGCGCCTGCGAGCTGCGTAGTTGCTGCTCGCGGCGGCGAGGGCCGCACTGTGAGATTAGCCCTCGTTGACGGAGACCAGTACTCTGAAAAACAAAAAAAATACTATTATTGATCTAGGGTGACGGGTAGTGCTTGAGCCGAGGTGAGGGAAGCACCCGCTGAAGTGCTGCGAACGGCATCGAAAGTGACCTGAGTTGGGAGGGGCAACGACATGGAGCTGAGGAAGCTCGGGGAAGTGGCCGTGCGAGAAGGGACTGTGCCCATCTGCCCGGCCGAGGTACCGACCAGGCAGGTGCTCGCTCTTCTGACGGCAGCAGCCGACCGCGTCGTGCCGGCGTACGCCGTCGCCGAGGAACTATGGCCGCAGGGCGTGCCGGATCATGCCCAGGACGCGCTGGAACACCACATCGGCCGACTGCGCGCGGTCGTCAACGCGGCTTTGCAAGCGGCAGGCAGCGAGCGGACGGCAGAGGACGTCCTGGCCTCGGTGCCCGGTGGCTACCGGCTGGACACCAGCGGCGGCTCCAGCGACCTCAGGGGGTTCGAGCGGCTGACCGGAGCCGGGTACCGGGCCATGGAGGCGGGGGACCTGCACCTTGCGAGCCAGCGGCTGCGCGAGGCACTCGCTCTGTGGACCGGAGCCCCGCTCTCCGGCGTCCCCCACGGACCCCAACTGAGCGCCCACGCGGCTCGGCTCACCTGCTCCTGGCAGCGTGCCGTGGACCGGTGGATCGACGCGGAACTCAGGCTCGGGCGCTGGCGGGAACTCTGTGCCGACCTGGCGCAGGCGCTCACCCGCTACTGCCCCGCGACGCTGCTGTACGCGCAACTGAAGGCGGACCTGGACCGCATGGGCCAGGATCGCGACGTCATCCGGGACTACCTGCGCAGGCGCCGCGAGATGCGGACGGTGTCCGCCCGGTCCGCACCGGGCCGTGTCCCGGTACAGCAGGGCCCCGAGCGGCAGGCGCACTGCACGGTCCTCGAACTCGGCACGCTGCCACGTATTCCGCTCGGCGACCTGCAAAGCGCCTGACGTACGACGGGCACGGGCGCGGGACCGGGCATGGCGGGCCGGGCGAGCCTGCCGCGTACCGTCCCAGCCGAACATGCCGCGATCGCGAACGCGACGACACACGGCGCGACGAGGTCCGCCGTGCGGTGGTGCGTGATCGCCGCCCCGCTTCCGCGACGGACGGCGAAGCGCCAGGGCGTGAAGCCGAGATGCTTGCACCTGCCATACCAGTACGAGGGCCTGTGCCCGGCACGCCGAGAGCACGCACCTACGCGGACATCAGCCTCCCCCACTCTCGGCTTCGCTCGAGCGGGGGGACCCCCACCGCGGCGGGCGCGCGGCCCGCCCTCCGGGCGGACGACGGGAATTTGACGACAGGGCTAGGGCCTGTCCGGCGGATCAGGTCGCAGGAAAGCGGCGGCGCCCAATCAACGCAGGTGAGCGGGGCCTGGTGCGTCGAGCTGCAAGGCGGAGGAGGGCGTCGACGCGGAGCGTCGGCAACCGACG
>NZ_NTGE01000102.1 GCF_002291145.1 Streptomyces sp. SA15 | reverse complement strand
GGTCGGGACGTCCACCGCCGTCGACACGGCCACCGCCCCCGGCACGGTCAGCCCACTCACGGCGCTCGAACCGGCCTGGCGCAGCCGTGGGCCGCCGAGGATCCGGGCCTCGACGACCACACCCGTCTCGCCCGACGCGCCCATGACCGGGCGGCGCAGCAGGGTGGCGATCCGGCCGCCGGACAGGACGACCTCGTCGAGGGTGCGCTGCGGTGAGGCGAGGAGTTCCTCGGCCTTCTCCCGCAGCACGGCCAGGTCGATCCGGCCGAGGTCCGAGGTCTCGTGCCCGTTCCCGTGGCCCGCGGCCGTGAGCAGCGGTTGCTTGGGCCATCCGCCGGCGGCGCGGCCGGCCCGTCGGTACGCGGCGAGCAGGGCCTTCTCCCGCTGCGTGGCCTGCTCCAGCAATCGCGCCTCGATGCCGCGGGCGGCCTCGCGGACCAGCCGCACCATGGTGGGGTCTCCGTCGTCACGCAGACAGGTCAGGTCGAGGATGGCCTCGATACGGCCGCTGAGCGGGTCGCGGACGGGTGCGCCCGCGCAGGCGAAGGGCTGGAGGCAGTCGGCGAAGTGCTCGCGGCCGACGACGTAGACAGGGCTGCGCTCGGCCAGCGCGGTGCCGACGCCGTTGGTGCCGACGACCCGTTCGGAGGCGTCGAAGCCGGGGGCGAAGTTCACCTCGTCGAGACGGTCGCGCAGCTGCCGGTCACCGCCGAGCCGCTGGACCATACGGCCTTGCGCGTCGCACAACGCGATGGTCATGCGGACCTGGGCGAGCGACGCGGTCAGATCCTTCAGGACGGGGTCGGCGGCGCGCAGGAACCGCTCCTCCAGCGTCAGGTCCGAGGCGTAGGGGACCAGCAGCTGGTGCGGCTGAAGCCCCGCGGACCTGCATCGCTTCCAGGAGTCGAGCACCGAGTCACGGACCGCGGAGTCGACGAGCGCACCCGCCAGAAAACGTTCGTGGGCATCGACGAGACCGCCGATGTCGTCCCAGGCGACGGACAAAGGGATCACTTCCCTCACCCGGAGACGGCCGGGTCCCGCCGCTGTTCGACGCGCCGCCCGGCGAATACTCCAAGCGACTTCACCCTAGACCTGTTGTGACGCTCATCACAACACTGATCATCAGCCCAGCCGCAGTCCCGCCGGCCGGGCGTCCGGGGTGCGCCCGCCGCGGCGCGGCAGGGTTGATCAAAGGAGTGATCACGATGGCCGCCACAGGCGCCCTGAACGCCGCCTGCTGGTACTCCCCGCCCGTCCACGGTTGGATGACGGCATGACCACCGACGAGCACGCGCGGCTCATGCGGGCCAACCAGGCCAACTGGGACGCCCGTACCCCCGTTCACCTCGCCAGCCGGTTCTACGGTCTCGACCAGGACCTCGACCCCGAGCGCTGGTTCGCCGCGTTCGAGTGGGACGACCTCGGTGAGCTCGCCGGCCGCGACGTGCTTCACCTGCAATGTCACCTGGGCACCGAGACGATCGCCTTCGCGCGGCGTGGCGCCCGGGCCGTCGGCCTGGACTTCTCCGAGGCGTCGGTGGCGGCGGCGGCCGGCATCGCCGCCAAGGCCGGCGTCGACGTCGACTACGTTCGGGCGAACGTGTACGACGCCGTGGAGGCCCTTCAGGGGCGGCGGTTCGACGTCGTCTACACCGGCAAGGGCGCCCTGTGCTACCTGCCCGACCTGACGCGCTGGGCGGGTGTGGTGGCCCAACTCCTGCGTCCGGGCGGCCGGTTGTACATCGTCGAGTTTCATCCACTGCTCAACTCGCTGGGCCCGAAGCCCGGTCCGGGCGAGGGACCCGAACTGCTGCTCCGCCACGACTATCTGGGCGGCGAGGGCCCCGTGCACCGGGACGCGACCCACACCTACACCGACGGCCCGGCCGTCGAGGGCGCCACGGACAGCTATGAGTGGATGCACGGAATAGGAGAGGTCATCGACGCGTTGACCGGGGTGGGACTGACCGTCCGACGACTGCGTGAGAGCGACGAACTGCCCTGGCAGCGCTGGCCGCGAATGGTCCGCACCCCGTCCGGCTGGTGGCGGCTGCCCCAGCCGCGCATCCCCCTCCTGTACGGCCTGCTCGCCGAACGCTGAGTCGCAACTCACAGACGCGACCGCGCACCGCGTGGTAGATTGCGACCAGCACTTGTGTACGCCCCCGTTTCGGGCGCCGGTGCGAATTCCCCTTCAGTCAGCCGAAACGCCCGCCGTTTCCCGGCCGGCACGTCGGCTTCCCCGCACCACCTCGTAGAAGGCCGGTTCTCTGCCGTACCCGAGGTGCTGTTCCCGCCGTCGCGAGGCGCACTGTCCGCCTCCCCTCACGGCTTCCTCCCTTCTTTTCGCATGTCACATGCTCTTCCGTCCGTGAAAGGACCGACCACCATGACCACCACACTCGAACGCCCCCCTGTCCAGCAGCAGCTCCCGGCCCGGGTCGCCACCGGCGTCCTCGACATCGACACGCACGGGAAGGGACACCTGCGGCCCCTGGACCTCCTGCCCTCGCCCGCCGACCTCCAGGTCCCGCCCGCGCTGATCCGCCGCTACGGCCTGCGCAAGGGAGACCTCGTGGACGGAGTGCGCGGAACCCAGCGCGCCCTGACCGAAGTCGCCCGGGTCAACGGGCGCACACCCGACGAAGGCCGTCGCCGTCGTCACTTCCACGACCTGACACCGCTGCACCCGCGCGAGCGGCTCCGTCTCGAACACCCTGCGGCCGGGTTGGCCGGGCGCGTGATCGACCTGATCGCGCCCGTCGGCAAGGGCCAGCGCGGGCTCATCGTGGCCCCGCCCAAGACAGGCAAGACCGTCCTCCTCCAGCAGATCGCCGCCGCCGTGGCCGGCAACCACCCCGAGGCCCGGCTGATGGTGGTGCTGCTCGACGAGCGCCCCGAGGAGGTCACCGACATGCGGCGCTCCGTGCGCGGCGAGGTGTACGCCTCGACCTTCGACCGGAGCCCGAAGCAGCACATCGCCCTCGCCGAACTCGTCATCGAGCGGGCCAAGCGGTTCGTCGAGGCCGGCGAGGACGTCGTCATCCTCCTCGACTCCCTCACCCGGCTGTGCCGGGCCCACAACAACGCGGCCGCCGCCGGTGGCCGCACCCTCAGCGGCGGCGTCGACGCGACCGCGCTGATCGGACCCAAGCGGTTCTTCGGTGCCGCCCGGCTGGCCGAGGAGGGCGGCTCGCTCACGATCCTCGCCACCGCCCTTGTGGAGACCGGCTCCCGCGCCGACGACTTCTTCTTCGAGGAACTGAAGAGCACCGGCAACATGGAGCTGCGCCTGAACCGCGAGCCCGCCTCCCGCCGCGTCTTCCCGGCCGTCGACATCACCCAGTCCGGCACCCGCCGCGAGGAACTCCTGCTCCCCGCAACCGAGTTGAACGGCACACGCGGCCTGCGCCGCGCCCTGCAGACCCGGGACGGCCAGACCAACCTGGAAACCCTGCTGCAGCGCATGCGCGAGACCCCGGACAACGCGACCTTCCTGCGCCGCATCCAGCCGACTCTGCCCACCGGCTGACGGACCGCGCCGGACTGCCGGGCCGCGCCCGAATCGCGCGTCCGACGTGTGGCATCCGGGTGCTCGCACGTACCGCACGGCCCGGCCAGCGGGGTGTTCGGTCCGCCCATTCCTACGTTTGCGGTATGACGATCGCATTTACTTCCCGGGCTGCCGTGTCGACCTGCGCGATCTGTGTGGCGGGCCTGCTGGCGCTCGCCCCCGCCGGCGCGGTGGCCCGCACCGGGGCGGACCCCGGCAAGCCCGATGGGCCGCGGGCGGCCACGCCGCAGCCCTCCCTGCTGTTCCGTCCCGGCACGCGGGTCCGGCCGCGGCCCGGGGCGCCCAAGGTGCCGGACGTCTCCGCGCTGTCGTGGCTGGTGGCCGACGCCCGCACCGGCGAGGTGCTCGCCGCGCACGACGCGCACCGCAGGCTGCCGCCCGCCAGCACTCTCAAGACCCTGTTCGCCCTGGCTCTGCTGCCGGCTCTCCCCGGCGGCGTCCGGCACACGGTCCGCGGGCACGAGCTGACCGGCGTCGGCCCCGGGAGCAGCCGGGTCGGTGTCACCGAGGGGCGTACCTACCGGGTCGCCGACCTGTGGCACGGGGTCTTCCTCAGCTCCGGCAACGACGCCGTGCACGTCCTGGCCGAACTGAACGGGGGCCGGCGCGCCACGGCCGCACGGATGCAGGCCAAGGCCCGGTCGCTGGGCGCCTTCGACACGCGTGTGCTGTCGCCGGACGGGTACGACACGCCGGGCCAGGTGTCCTCGGCGTACGACCTCGCCGTCTTCGGCCGGGCAGGGCTGCGCGATGCGGACTTCGCGCGGTACTGCGGGATGCACCGGGCCCGGTTCCCGGGCGGAGGCCGATGGTCGTACATGATCCAAAACACCAACCGGCTGCTGACCGGCGCCGGCGGCGTCGAACCGTATCCCGGGCTGATCGGCATCAAGAACGGCTACACCAGCAAGGCCGGCCACACCCTTGTCGCCGCCGCCCGCCGGGGCGGGCGCACGCTCGTCGTGACCGTGCTGAACCCTCAGGCGGGCGGTGGTTTCGCCGTGTACGAGGAGGCCCGGGCGCTGCTCGACTGGGGGTTCGACGCGGGCGGCCGGGTGGAGCCGGTCGGGTCGCTCGACGGGTTGCGGGTCAGGCCGAAGGCGCGGCCGGCCGCGGCGCCCAAGGCGGTGGCCCGTACGCCGGACGAAGGCTCGGGCTGGTCGGGGGCGGGGGCGATCGCGGGCGCCGCCGGGCTGGCTGTGGGTGCGGTGGTGCTGGCGCTACGGGCCAAGGTCGGCCGGGCGCGTCGGCGTTGACCGATCGGCAGCCACAGCAGGAGGCCGAGCGTGATCCAGGTGTAGGTGTTGCTGCCGAGGAATCCGTCGATGCCGGACGCGTCGTCGAACCAGAGCCACACCACGCTGGTGCACAGCACCGCGTACAGAGCGGCGGCGATGCGCGGGTGCCCGGCGCGGACCAGCACCGCGAAGGACGGCAGCAGCCAGACCAGGTGATGCACCCAGGTGATCGGGCTGACCAGGCAGGCGGTCAGGCCGGTGAGGGCGAACGCCGTCGTCCACTCCCCCGCGGCCACCGCACGGCGGGCCCGGGTCGCCCAGACGCCCAGGACCAGCAGCACCGCCACCGCCCAGACCGCGCGGTCCGGTTCGCCGAGGCGGGCCAGGATCCCTTGCAGTGACTGGTTGGAGACGTAGTCCAGGCGGCCCACCCGGGTGGTGTCCCACATCGCCTCGGTCCAGTAGAAGCGCGAGGCGTCCGGGGCCACGGTGGCCGCGAGCGCCGTCGCCGCGACGGCGACGGCCGTGGCGACCGCGGCCGCGCGCCAACGCCGGGCGAGCAGCAGCAGGCCGATGAAGAGGGCGGGCGTGAGTTTCACCGCGGCGGCCAGACCGATCCCGATGCCCACCCAGCGCTTCCGGCCGGTGGCGAGCAGCCAGGCGTCCGTGAGGACCAGGGCCAGCAGCAGCACGTTCACCTGGCCGAAGCTGAAGGTGTCGCGCAGTGGTTCGAACAGGGCGAGGGCGCAGGCGGCCAGGGCGCAGCCGTACCAGCCGTAGCGCCGCCAGGCCTGTCCGGTGAGGATGCGCAGCACCAGGGCCAGGGCCGCCAGATTGAGCAGCAGAGCGGCGGCGATCGCCGCGTGCAGGCCGAGAAGTGCCATCGGCAGCATGGCGACGGCCGCGAACGGCGGATACGTGAAGCCGTACGTCGTCCCCGGCACCCGGTAGTCGTAGAGCCGTCCGCCGTGGTGGACCCAGCTGTCCACGGCGCCGTAGTACACGCGCAGGTCGAACCAGCCGCGCAGCAGGGGCACGGTCGCGGTGAAGACGGTCACGGCCGTGGCGAGGGTGAGCACCAGCAGCAGGCGGCCGCGGTCGGTGCGGGGCAGCCTCATGCGGTACGCCCCGGCGCCGGAGCCAGCTCCGCCTGGCGGGCCTGCCACAGGACGACCACCGCGAGCACGCCGCCGGAGACGGCCAGGACCAGTTGCCCGGCGTCCGCCGGACCGCCGCTGGGCAGCACGGCGAGCGCGAGGACGCCCGTCACGGCCGCCACTCGATGGCGTACCGAGGTGCTCGGCGCCGCCGCGGCTATGAGGAACAGCCCCCACAGGGCGTACCAGGGGCGGATGGCCGGTCCGAGGGCGGCCACCGCCGCCAGGCTCAGGCCGAGCGCGTACACCGGCCGCACGCGCAGCCGCAGCCATATGAACAGGACGGCGGCCACGGCGATCGCGGACCCGAGGACATGCCAGGCCGGGACGGCCAGGGGCGCCAGGTCGCTGCCGAGCCGTTCCAGCACGGCCCGCGTGGCGCGGCCGAGGAGGCTGGTGAGCGCCCAGTTCTGCGGAGAGACGGGCGTGTTGAGGGCGCCTATCCAGCCGTATCCCGTCCCGGCGAGGGTCGTCGCGGCGACCGTGGTGGCCCCGGCCGCGACGCCCGTCGTCAGCACGGCCTTCGCGGGACTGCTGCCCGCGCGGACCTGGAGGACGACGACCGCGGCGAGACCGAGCACGGCGGGCACCTTGACCAGGGCGGCCAGCGTGACGAGTACGGCGCCCAGGGCGGGCCACCGGCCGAGCGCCGCGACCAGGCCGATGCCGAGCAGGCCGAGCATGACGGCGTCGTTGTGGGCGCCCGCGACCAGATGGAGCAGAACCAGCGGGTTGAGGGCGCCGAGCCAGAGCGCGGCGGACGGATCGGCGCCGCTGTGCCGGGCGAGGCGGGGCAGCGCGGCCGCCATCAGCCCGACCCCGAGCAGCGCGACCAGCCGCATCCCGAAGACACCGGCGGGGAGCTCGCCCCGGGTCAGCCCGGACAGCACGGAGGCCATGCCGAGGAAGACCGGCCCGTACGGGGCGCCCGTGTGCTGCCACAGCGGGGAGACCTCGTCGGCGAGCGGGCCGCCGAGCCGCGCGGGGCCGTGGGCGTAGACGTCCATGTGCGCGTCCACCATGGCGCCCTGCGCGAGGTAGCTGTAGACGTCCCGGCTGAACAGCGGGGGCGCGAGCAGCAGTGGGGCGGCCCAGATCACGAGGACCGCCATCAGGGCGCGCGGACTCGGCGGTTCGGCGCCGCGGACCAGCCCTCCCAGGAGGAGCCAGGCCGCGATCAGCAGGACGAGCCCGAAGTACACACCGACCAGGCCGAGGGCGGCGTGGACGGAGGACGGGGCGAGGAGCTCCCGGACGGGCAGGGCTCCGGCGCTCTCACCTCCTGCCGCGAGAAAGGCGGTTCCGGCAAGACCGAGCACCTGGCAGCGGCGGAGATCGACGGGAAAAGCCATGGCCAACACTCGGGAAGCGTGTCAACGCCGGGTGGCCGGAAAGCGACGGGGGCCCTGCCGGGCGGGGGCCGAGATGTGACCGGCGTGTGGCTCGGGGGTGGTTCGTCGGCTGCGGGCCGTGGGGGCTGGTCGCGCCCACGCGGCGGAGCCGCACATTGTCACAGCCCCGCGCCCCTTGAGGGCATGTCCCTGTCCAGCGTTGACAAGTGCCCTCAGAACACTGACAAGCCGGTCAGGGTCGTGAAGCGGTCGAGCGCCGCTACGCCCGCCACCGAATTGCCCCGCTCGTCCAGCCCCGGACTCCACACGCACAGCGTGCAGCGCCCCGGTACGACCGCGATGATGCCGCCGCCGACTCCGCTCTTGCCGGGCAGGCCCACGCGGTAGGCGAAGTCGCCTGCCGCGTCGTACGTTCCGCAGGTCAGCATCACCGCGTTGACCTGCTTGGCCTGGCTGCGGGTGAGCAGGCGGGTGCCGTCGGCGCGGACGCCGTGCCGGGCCAGGAAGGTGGTGGCGAGGGCCAGGTCGGCGCACGAGGCGGTGACGGAGCACTGGCGGAAATACTGGTCGAGCAGGACCGGGATCGGGTTGACGATGTTGCCGTACGACGCCATGAAGTGGGCGAGAGCGGCGTTGCGGTCGCCGTGCGCCGCCTCCGAGGCGGCGACCTCCTGTTCGAAGCCCAGGGACGGGTTGCCGCTCTCCGAGCGGAGGAAGGTCAGCAGTTCGCCGGCCGCGTCCGAGGTACGGGTCTGGAGGCGGTCGGTGACGACGAGCGCGCCCGCGTTGATGAACGGGTTGCGCGGGATGCCGTTCTCGTACTCCAGCTGCACCAGGGAGTTGAAGGGATTGCCGGAGGGCTCGCGGCCCACGTACTCCCAGAGTTCGTCTCCCTCGCGGGCCAGGTCGAGCGCGAGGGTGAAGACCTTGGTGAGCGACTGCGTGGAGAACGGCTCGCGCCAGTCCCCCACGCCGTACACCGTGCCGTCCAACTCCGCGACGGCCATGCCGAAGCGGCGCGGGTCGCAGGCCGCGAGTGCGGGGATGTAGTCGGCGGGGCGGCCTCGGCCCGGCATCCGCTCGATCTCTTCGGCGATGCGCTCCAGGACCGGCTGGAAAGGCATGGACGACGTCATGATCACCATTCTCCCTACGGGCCGGTCCGGGCGCGTATCCGCGGCTCAGACGAGGGCCGGTCCGCTGCCCGCCACGACCTCCGGGCGCAGCAGGTCGGCCAGCTTCTCGGCAGGCAACAGGCCCTTCTCCAGGACGAGTTCGGCCACGCCCCGCCCGGTGACGAGGGCTTCCTTGGCGATGTCGGTGGCGGCCGTGTATCCGATGTGCGGGTTGAGGGCGGTCACCAGGCCGATGGAGTTCTCGACCGTCGCGCGCAGCACCTCGGTGTTGGCGGTGATGCCGGACACACAGCGTTCGGCGAGGGTGAGGCAGGCCGCGCGCAGGTGCGTGACGGACTCCGACAGCGAGTGCAGGATGACCGGCTCGAAGGCGTTGAGCTGGAGCTGTCCGGCCTCGGCGGCCATGGTGATGGTGACGTCGTTGCCGATCACCTCGAAGGCGACCTGGTTGACGACCTCGGGGATGACCGGGTTGACCTTGCCGGGCATGATGGACGAACCGGCCTGCACCGGCGGCAGGTTGATCTCGCCGAGTCCCGCGCGCGGTCCGCTGGACAGCAGGCGCAGGTCGTTGCAGCTCTTGGACAGCTTGACGGCGATCCGCTTGAGCACGCCGGACATCTGGACGAACGCGCCGCAGTCCTGGGTGGCCTCCACCAGGTTGGCGGCGGTGACCAGCTGGAGTCCGGTGATCCCGGAGAGGTGACGGCGGGCCGACTCGGCGTATCCGGCGGGAGCGTTGAGACCCGTGCCGATCGCCGTGGCGCCCAGGTTGATCTCATGGATCAACTCGACGGCCTCGGCAAGACGGCTACGGTCCTCGTCCATCATGACGGCGTATGCGGAGAACTCCTGACCGAGCGTCATGGGCACCGCGTCCTGCAGCTGTGTACGGCCCATTTTGAGGACGTCATGGAACTCGACGGCCTTGGCCGCGAAGGCGTCCTGCAGCACCGACATCGCCTTGAGCAGTCCACGGACCGCGAACACCGTCGCGATCTTGACGGCCGTCGGGTAGACGTCATTGGTCGACTGGCCGAGGTTGACGTCCTCGTTGGGGTGGAGGTGCTCGTACTGACCCTTGTGGTGCCCCAGCAGCTCCAACGCCCGGTTGGCGATGACCTCGTTGGCGTTCATGTTGGTCGAGGTGCCGGCCCCGCCCTGGATGACGTCGACGACGAACTGCTCGTGCAGCTCCCCCTCGCGGATCTCCCGGCAGGCCGCGACGATCGCGGCGGCCTTCTCCGGCTCCAGCAGGCCGAGTTCCTCGTTGGCGAGGGCGGCTGCCTCCTTGACGGCGGCGAGGGCGTCGATGAGGTGCGGGTAGGCGGAGATCGGGGTGCCGGTGATGGGGAAGTTCTCCGTGGCGCGCAGGGTGTGGACACCCCAGTACGCGTCAGCGGGGACGTCCCGGTCTCCGAGCAGGTCGTGTTCACTGCGGGTGACGGCGGCGGTCATGAGGATGCGGCCTCTTTCTGAGGGGCGAGGGTGAGGGAGCGGACGGAGCGGGAGGGGAGGGACGACGGGGCCGGCGGTACATGGGCCGGCCGAGCGATACGACGCGGGCGGCGCCGGCCTGCCCAGGGGCGCGGTGCTCCGACAATGTGCGGCTCCGCCGCGGGGGTGCGACCAGCAACAGCGCCGCCGCAGCCGGTCGAACACAGCACCCCCTACGTCGCTCGCCCGGCTTGCCGTCAAGCTCAGGCCGGCACGCTGACCGGGTCCAGCGCACGCACCGGACGGACGCAGCCCACCGGTGCGCCACCGCCCAGCAGCGGCTCCCCCGCGAACTCGGCGAGCGCCGCCGGGTCGACGCCGGCCCTGGCGAGGGCGGCCGCGGCGACGGGGATGCGTGCCCGGTTGGCGCCGTCGGCGATCTTCACGGCGATCGCCCGGCCGTCCGGCAGCGCGGCGACGTGAACGCCCTCGAAGCCGTCCTTGGCCAGCAGCCCCGGCACGGCCCGCATCAGCGCGGCCACATCCCGGCCGGAGCCGGACGCCATCTCGGCGTGCTCGCGCATCGCGTCGGCCACGCGCGCCTCCGGCGTACCCGGAGCGGCGGTGGTGATCCGGGCGGCCGCCCGCGCGAGACCGTGCAGGGAGACGGAGAACAGGGGCGCGCCGCAGCCGTCGACGGTCACCCGGGCGATGCGCTGCCCGGTGAGGTCTTCGACGATCTCGGCGATGGCCTGCTGGAGCGGGTGGCCGGGGTCGAGGTAGTCGTCCAGGGACCAGCCGTTGAGCTTGCAGGTGTAGAGCATGGCCGCGTGCTTGCCGGAGCAGTTCTGGGCGAGCCGGGAGGGCAGGCGGCCCTCCCGTGTCCAGTCGTCCCGGACGACCGGGTCGAAGGGCAGGTCGGGCACGTTGCGCAGATGGTCCTCGGTGAGCCCGGCGAGCTCGAGGATGCGCCGGGTGCCGGCGAGGTGGCGTTCCTCGCCGGAGTGGCTGGCCGCGGTGAGCGAGAGCAGGTCCCCGTCGAGCGGGAACCCGGCCCGGACCATGGCGGCGGCCTGGACGGGCTTGAGGGCGGAGCGCGGGTAGAACGCGGCCTCGATGTCGCCGAGTTGGAGCTGGACCCCGCCGTCGGCGCCGAGGACGACGACGGAGCCGTAGTGGAGGCCCTCGATCAGCCCACCGCGGATGAGGTGGGCGACGGGGGCGTGGAGGGGTTCGCGGACAAGGGGTGCGTCCGCTATGGAACTGCTGTACATCACTGCCTGTATCTCATGGGCCGCCGCGTGCCTCACGCGTCGGCTCCGGTGGTGGACTCGCGCGCCGTACGGCCGCGGATGCCGAACCATCCGACGACCAACGCCCCGACGATCAGCGGCAGGCACAGCACGGTGGTGCGTCCGGCGCCGCCGTCGGCGTACATGAGGACCAGGACGGAGGCGAGGAACGCCAGCGTCACGAGTTCGGTCCAGGGGGATCCCGGCAGCCGGTAGCCGGGGCGGGACAGCTCGCCCTTCTGGGTCTTCTGCCAGAACATCAGGTGGCAGATCATGATCATGCCCCAGGTGGAGAGGATCCCGATCGCGGCGAAGTTCAGCACGATCTCGAAGGCGTCGGCGGGGACGACGAAGTTGAGGCCGACGCCGAGGACGCAGAAGCCGCTGGTGAGCAGGATGCCGCCGTACGGGACCTTGCTGCGGCTCATCACCGAGGTGAACTTGGGCGCGGAGCCGGACATCGCCATCGAGCGCAGGATGCGGCCGGTGGAGTACAGGCCGGAGTTGAGGGAGGACATGGCCGCCGTGAGCACCACCAGGTTCATCACGCCGCCGGCCGCCGGGACGCCGATGTTGGACAGCACGGTCACGAAGGGGCTCTCCCCGGCGGTGTACTTGTCCCACGGCAGCAGCATCGACAGCAGGACGACCGAGCCGACGTAGAACAGACCCACGCGCCACATGATCGAGTTGATCGCCTTCGGCATGATCTTCTCGGGGTTCTCGGTCTCACCGGCCGCGACACCGACCAACTCGACGGAGGCGTAGGCGAAGACGACGCCCTGGATGATCAGCAGCATCGGCAGCAGGCCGCTGGGGAAGACGCCACCGTGGTCGGCGATCAGGGACGGGCCGGGAGTGTGACCGTCGACGGGCTGCTGGGTGACCAGCAGGAAGATGCCGATCAGCATGAAGACGACGAGCGCGCTGACCTTGATGATGGCGAACCAGAACTCCAGTTCGCCGAAGATCTTCACCGAGATGAGGTTCACGGTGAGCACGACCGCGAGCGCGATCAGCGCGATCACCCACTGCGGGATGTCGGAGAACATGCCCCAGTAGTGGGTGTAGGTGGCCACGGCGGTGATGTCGGCGATGCCGGTGGTCGCCCAGTTGAGGAAGTACATCCAGCCGGCCGTGTACGCGCCCTTCTCGCCGAGGAATTCGCGGGCGTACGACACGAAGGCGCCGGAGGAGGGCCGGTACAGGACGAGTTCGCCGAGGGCGCGCACGACGAGGAAGGCGAAGATGCCGCAGACCGCGTAGGCGATGAACAGGGAGGGGCCTGCGTCGGCGAGGCGGCCGCCGGCGCCGAGGAACAGGCCGGTGCCGATGGCGCCGCCGATGGCGATCATGTTGACGTGCCGTGACTTCAGGGACTTGCTGTAGCCCGCGTCTCCCGCGTCGACGTGCACCGCCGGTTTGCGTGTCTCCTCTTGGAGGTGCTGCTCGCTCACGCCTCGGGTCCGCCTTCCGTGGGGGTGTCCGTGCGCGTGGGGCGCACGATGTCGGTGAGGGTCGTCGAGACGCGGTCGAGGTGGTGGGCCATGGCCTCCACCGCGTCGTGTTCGGAACCGTCGATCAGCGCCTCGACGATCGCGCGGTGCTCGCGGTTGGACTGCTCGCGCCGGCCGCCCAGTTGGTTCAGGAACGCCGACTGGCGGGCCAGCGCGTCGCGGATCTCCTCGATGACCCGGCGGAAGACCGGGTTCTGCGCGGCCTCGGCCACGCCGAGGTGGAAGAGCGAGTCCATCGCGACCCATGCGGTGGTGTCGGTCTCCCGCTCCATCCGGTCCAGGAGGTGGGCCAGGTGGTCCAGGTTCTCCGGGGTGCGGCGCCGGGCCGCGTACCCGGCGACCGGGATCTCGACGTGGCGGCGCACCTCCAGCAGGTCGCTGGCCGCGTAGTCGCCGAAGGTGGGGTCCTCGACGGCGCCGGCGACGACGAAGGTGCCCTTGCCGGTCTTGGAGACGGTGAGCCCCAGGGCCTGCAGGGCCCGCAGCGCCTCCCGGAGCACGGGCCGGGAGACCTCGAGGGTCCGGCACAGCTCCGCCTCGGAGGGGAGCTTGTCGCCGATCGCGTAGTCGCCGCGCTCGATGGCGCCGCGAAGGTGGGAGAGCACCGCTTCCATGGCGCTGACGCGCCGCGGTCCCCCGCCACCTGTCTGGCTGTCTGACAGGTTCACGGGAGCGATACTCCGGGTGGTGCGGGGGCCCTGTCAAGGTGACTGAAAGAGGAATTTCAGGGGGCGTGAAGCCTGTAAGCGGCCTCACACCCCCGCCGGTCAGCTGTTGAGCGCGCCGGTGGCCAGCAGCCCGAACAGCAGCACGCCGACGACGATCCGGTAGACCACGAAGGCGTTGAAGGAGTGCTTGGTGACGAACTTCAGCAGCCAGGCGATGGAGGCGTAGGCGACGACGAAGGAGACGACGGTCCCGACGGCGAGCGGGGCCGCGCCCACGCCCGTCCCCAGGGCGTCCTTGAGTTCGTACAGCCCGGCGCCGGTCAGGGCGGGGATGCCGAGGAAGAACGACAGCCGGGTCGCGGCCACGCGGTCCAGGTCCAGGATCAGCGCCGTGGACATGGTGGCGCCGGAGCGGGAGAAGCCCGGGAAGAGCAGGGCGAGGATCTGCGAGCCGCCGACCAGCATCGCGTCCTTGAACGAGGTGTCGTCCTCCCCGCGCTTGTGCCGGCCCATCTGGTCGGCCGCCCACATCACCCCGCTGCCGACGATCAGCGAGCCCGCCACCACCCACAGGGAGGCCAGCGGCCCCTCGATGAGCGGCTTGGCGGCCAGGCCGACGGCGACGATCGGGATCGTCGCGCAGATCACCCACCAGGCGAACTTGTAGTCGTGGTGGTAGCGCTCCTCGCGGTTGGTCAGCCCCCGGCCCCACGCCGAGACGATCCGCACGATGTCCTTGAAGAAGTACACGAGCACGGCGGCGATCGCCCCGACCTGGATCACGGCCGAGAACCCGACGACGGCATCGTCGTCCACGGGGATGCCCATGAGCCCCTCGACGATCTTCAGGTGGCCGGTGGAGGACACGGGCAGGAACTCGGTCACCCCCTCGACGGCTCCGAGGACGACGGCCTGACCGACGCTGATGACGCTCATGGGATCCAGTTCTTCTCAGGGCGAGGGAAGTACGGCGGGCACAGTCCTACTACACGCGGGCGAGAATCCGGCCCTATGCCCACACCGCGTGTGCCAGCTCCACTCCCGCGAAGGCCGCCCCGAGCCCCGCGACCACACTCGCGACCACGTTGACGGCTGCGTGCAGGCCCGCCCCTGTCTCGGTCAGCCGCAGGGTCTCGTACGAGAAGGTCGAGTACGTCGTCAGCGCGCCGCACAGGCCGGTGCCGATGAGCAGCTGGAGGTGGGAACTCGCGGCTCCCGCAGTGGCCGCTCCGGTGAGCAGGCCGAGGATCAGACAGCCGGTGACGTTCGCGGCGAAGGTGCCCCAGGGGAACACCGAGTCGTGCCGGGACTGCACCGCGCGGTCGGTGAGATGGCGGAGCGGGGCACCCACCGCGGCCCCCGCGATCACCAGCAGCCAGTTCACGACGACTTCTTACCTTTCGCGTCCGGTTCGCCCTGGTTGTCGCCCTGGTTGTCGCCCTGGTCGTGGCCCCGGCCGACATACCGGATGACCTCGCAGTCGTCGAGGACCACGAGGCCTTCGGTGACGAGTTCGTCGAGCTGCGGCAGGAAGGCGCGTACGCGCTGCTCCGCGTCCACGATCACGACGGCGACCGGCAGGTCCTCGCTCAGGGACAGCAGGCGCGAGGTGTGGATCAGGGAGGAGGCGCCGAAGCCCTCGATGCCGCGGAAGACGCTGGCACCGGCGAGACCGGCCGCGTGGGCGCGGTGCACGATCTCCGTGTAGAGCGGCCGGTGGTGCCAGGTGTCGTTCTCGCCGATGAGGACGGTCACGCGCAAGGCGCGGCCGGTCAGCCTGGTCATGGCTGCCTCCACTTCAGGACGCGGCGGGTGCCCGTGGCCGCGAGCCACACCGCGGTGAGCGCCGCGAGCAGGGTCGCGGCGAGATAGGCCAGCCCCGTGCGCGGGTGGCCGGCGTCGACCAGCTTCTGGATGTCGACGGCGTACGTCGAGAAGGTGGTGAAGCCGCCGAGCACGCCGGTGCCGAAGAAGGGGCGCACGAGGCGGTGGGCGGCCCACACATCGGTGATGACCACCATGAACACGCCGATCACGGCGCAGCCGACGACATTGGTCCAGAAGGTCGCCCAGGGGAATCCGCCCGGCTGGGCGGGCCACCACAGGGCGGCCGCGTACCGGGCGGTGGCGCCGAGGGCTCCGCCGAGCGCGACCACCGCGACGACCGGTGCCTGGCCCCGCCGGTCCGCGGGCCGCCGTCGGGGGCGCGCGGGGGCGCCGAGGCTTTCGGTGTCCGGGGCTGTCATGGTCGTACGTCTCCTACTCGCCGGGGCCCAGGCATGCGGGCGCGCTATATCGCAAGTAGGGACCGTTGGCGGCACCTGTGCCGCGGTTCGGGTACGGCGGGCCCCACCGCCGCGCCGCGGGGTGATCGCGGCCGGTCAACAGGGTAACCCTCCGGTCGGCCGAGGTCACTTCCCGGCCGGTGCCTCGCAGACCGCGACGCCCGGCTCCCACAGGCTTCCCAGGACCAGATGGCCCTCGGTCTCGCAGACGCTCGTGACCATGCGGAAGCCGGAACGGCGGCGGACGAGGTGGTGGACCACGCGGCCGGTGTCGTCGACCGCCAGGACGCCGATCGTGCCCGAGGGGCGGAAAGGGGCGCGCACGGCCAGGCGCGCGGCGGCCTGACGTACGGACGGTGTGCCGCGGTGCAGCAGGTCCAGCGGGGGGACGCGGGGTCCGGCGAGCGACACCCAGACCGGGCCCTGAGGTGAGCCGCGCCAGAGGTTGTCGGGCATCCCCGGAAGATCCTCGGCGAAGGGCTCGCTCCGGCCCGCCTTCGGCCCGGTGAGCCAGTAGCGGGTCAGCCGGTACGCGCCCGTCTCGGCGACGACCAGGAAGGTCTCGTCGCCGCTCGGGGCCAGCCCGTTGGCGAACTGCAGCCCCTCCAGCAGTACCTCGGGCGTGTCGCTGCCGGGGACGAGACGCAGGAGCCGGCCGGTGCCGGTGTGCTCGACCAGGTCGCCGATCCAGTGCTGAAGCGGGTAGCGGCGGCTGGAGACGGTGAAGTACACGCTGCCGTCGGACAGGGCGAGCACGTTGCTGCAGAACCGCAGCCTCTCCCCCGCCACCTCGTCGGCGAGGACGCGCACGGTGCCCTCGGCGAGATCCACGCCGAGCAGTCCGCGTTCGGCGTCGCACACCAGCAGGGCGTCGTCCGGGAGGAGGGCGAGGCCGAGCGGCCTGCCGCCGGTCTCGGCGAGCACCTCCACCCGGGCCGTGACGGGTTTCGTCACCCCGTCCAGGCGCAGGATGCGGCCGTCCGCCACACCGGTGAACACCCGGCCGCGGGCGTCGGCCACCACGTCCTCGGGGCCGCGGCCCCCGACGGCGACGTAGTGACGGGGGACGAGAGCTGCGGGACGGTCCATGTGCGCCTGCCCTTCGCCGATCGCCAGAGGGCTCGTCCTCGCAGATGTACCCGTCCGGAGAGACCTCTACCAGCCCTTCTCGAACATGCGCGCCACCTCGGCGATCCGCACCTCGTCGCGTCGGTAGTGGGTGCGCCGCCGGATTCTCCTGGTGCGCAGCATGCCGAGGTCCGCGAGCAGGTCGAGGTGGGTCTCGGCGACGGCGCGGCGCACTCCCAGCTTCCGGGCGACGGCGTCCGCGGTCACGCCGTCCTCCACCAGGTCGCCGTGCCGCTGCGGCGGGAAGTGCGCGGCCGGGTCCTTCAGCCATTCGAGGATGTCCAGGCGCCGCTCGCCGGTGGGAGTCCTCAGCATCTCGTTCCCTCCGTCCGAGGTCCTCGTAGCGCGTGTGCCCACTGTCGCGCAGTCGAAGCCATCACGTCCGGGACTCCGTAACCTTGTCCGGTACCGAACTCCTTCGCGGCGGGGACTTGTTCGGCATGCCTGTCGGCCGAGGACCCTCGCGGGCGCGCTGTTCGCGCCGGCGGTGGGAGAGGCCCCTCCGCCCGCGGCTCGTGCGCTCGCACGGGCGGAGGGGAGTCGGTTCAGCCGTCGAGTCGTACGACCCGGACGGCGCCCGCCGGGAGGGACAGGCGGCCGGCGGCCCGCTCCCCGGTCAGCAGCTCGGTGCCGTCCGCGTCCAGCGGCACCTTGACGTCGGAGGCGGTGTGGTTGATCGCGAACAGGTACGTGCCCGACTCGCCTGTACGGCGTACCACTTCGACGTCCCGGGGCAGGTCGGCGCGCGCGCTGATCCCGGCGTCCTCGACCGCCCAGCCCAGCAGCGCGTCGAGACCCTGGGCGCCGAGGCGCGTGGAGACGTACCAGGAGGTGCCCGCGCCGAGGCGGTGCCGGGTGACGGCGGGGTGCCCGGCGGTCAGGCCGTCGGCGTACGTCCACACGGTCTCGGCGCCGCGCGGCACCACGAACTCGGTCCACACGTCACCGGTGAGCTCCGAGCCGTCGGGGCCGGTGATGCGCACCAACTGGTCCTGGAGCAACGGCGAGAACTCCTCGACTGTCAGCCCGAGCACGTCCCGCAGCGGCCCGGGGTAGGCGCCCTCGTGCACGGCGTCGTGCTCGTCGACGATGCCGGAGAAGTACGAGACGACGAGGGTGCCGCCTCTCTCGACGTACTCCTCGATATTGCGGCCGGCCGCCTGAGTCATGAGGTACAGCGCGGGGACGACGACAAGGGGATAGCTCGACAAGTCGGCTTCGGGGTGGGCGAAGTCGACGGTGAGGTGGCGGTCGTAGAGGGCCTCGTAGAAGGCGTCGGCGCGTTCGCGCGGGTCGTGGTCCTCGCTGGGGCGCCACTGGAGGTTCTGCGCCCACCAGGAGTGCCAGTCCCACAGGACGGCCACGTCGGCGGTGGTGCGGGTGCCGCGGACCGTGCTCAACGAGTCGAGCGAGGCGCCCAGTTCGACCACTTCGCGCCAGACGCGGGTGTCCGTGCCGCCGTGCGGCACCATCGCGGAGTGGAACTTCTCGGCGCCGCGCCGGGACTGTCGCCACTGGAAGAACAGGGCGCCCTCGGAGCCGCGCGCCACGTGTGCGAGGGAGTTGCGGGCCATCTGGCCGGGGGCCTTGGCGGGGTTGCGGGGCTGCCAGTTGACGCCGGAGGTGGAGTGTTCGAGCAGCAGCCAGGGGGCGCCGCCCGCGACCGAGCGGGTGAGGTCGGCGGCCATCGCGAGGTTGACGTGGGTGCGGCGGCCGTCGGTGATCAGGTAGTGGTCGTTGGTGACGAGGTCGACCTCGCGTCCCCACGCCCAGTAGTCGACGGAGTCGCACTGGCTGAGCGCGGTCATGAAGTTGGTCGTGACCGGGATGCCGGGCGAGAGGCGGTGCAGGATGTCCCGTTCCGTCACGAAGTTCTCGCGCATCGTGGCGTCGGCGAAGCGCTTGTAGTCCAGCGCCTGGCCCGGGTTGCCGACGGTGGGCGCCGTGCGCGGCGGGGTGATCTCCTCGAAGCCGGCGTAGCGCTGGCCCCAGAAGGCGGTGCCCCAGGCCTCGTTGACCGCGTCGACGCTGCCGTACGTCGTGGTCAGCCAGCGGCGGAAGTGGGCGGCGCAGGAGTCGCAGTAGCAGGCGGAGACGGGGATGCCGTACTCGTTGTGCACGTGCCACATCGCCAGGGCCGGGTGGTCGGCGTACCGCTCGGCGAGCCGGGTGGTGATGGTCGCCGCGGCGGCGCGGTAGTCGGCGTTGCTGTGGCAGATGGCGCCGCGCGAGCCGAACGCGAGGCGGACGCCGTCGGCCGTCACGGGCAGGGCGTCGGGGTGGGCGCGGTAGAACCAGGCAGGGGGTACGACGGTGGGGGTGCCGAGGTCGACGCGGACGCCGTTCTCGTGCAGCAGGTCGAGGAGGCGGTCCAGCCAGCCGAAGTCGTACGTGCCGGGCGAGGGCTCCAGCAGCGCCCAGGAGAAGATCCCGACGCTCACCATGGTGACGCCGGCCTCCCGCATCAGCCGCACGTCCTCCTGCCAGACGCTCTCGGGCCACTGCTCCGGGTTGTAGTCCCCGCCGAAGGCGAGCCTGGTGAGGCCCCTGGGGGTGGTCTCCGGCATGGATCTCTCCCGATGCAAATGGCTGGGAACGCGGATGGGAACGTGCACACACGGGTCTCAACGACCGAGCCCAAGATAACCGCACGAGGGTGACGCTTGCCAAGTACGGTAACCGAGGGTCTGCTGTGCACGATCACAGAAGCGCGAGGTCACTAGGCATCATCCGACGGTTCGGACGACCTCGCTCGGTCCTCCGGGGCCTTAAAGTCAGGACCATGAACAGTGCGGGGGGCCGGCGTAAACCGCCGACGATCCACGACGTGGCGCGGGAGGCCGGGGTCTCACGCGGCACCGTCTCACGTGTGCTCAACGGCGGGCATTACGTCAGCCCCGCCGCCCAGGAGGCGGTCAACGCCGCCATCCGAAAGACGGGGTACGTCGTCAACCGGCACGCCCGTTCCCTGATCACCGGGCGTTCCGACTCGATCGGCTTCCTGCTCACGGAGCCGCAGGAGCGGTTCTTCGAGGACCCGAACTTCAACGTCCTGCTGCGCGGCTGCACCCAGGCGCTGGCCGCGCACGACATCCCGCTGCTGCTGATGCTGGCCGGCACCGAGGACGAGCGGCGGCGCATCACGCGGTACATCACCGCGGGTCACGTCGACGGCGTGCTGCTGGTCTCCAGCCACTCCGGGGACCCCATCGCCGAGGAGCTGCGCGAGGCGGGCGTGCCGCTGGTCGCGTGCGGCAAGCCGATCGGGCTCGGTTCCCGGGTGAGCTACGTGGCGGCCGACGACCGGGACGGCGCCCGCGACATGGTGCGCCATCTGTTCTCCCTGGGCCGCCGCCGCGTCGGCGTGGTCACCGGTCCGCTGGACACCCCAGGCGGTGTCGAGCGCCTCGCCGGCTACAAGGAGGTGCTCGCCGAGGCGGGCGTCGAGATCGACGAGCGGCTGATCGTCTCCGGCGACTACAGCCGGGCCAGCGGTGAGGCGGGCGCCGAACGGCTGCTCGGGCAGGCCCCCGACATGGACGCCGTGTTCGTCGCCTCCGACCTGATGGCACAGGGCGTGCTGACGGCACTGGAGCGGGCCGGGCGGCTGGTGCCCGAGGACGTGGCGGTGGGCGGCTTCGACGACTCGCCGGCCGCGCTGGCCGCCCGCCCCGAGCTGACCACCATCCGGCAGCCCTGGGACCGCATCAGCGCGGAGATGGTCCGGGTGCTGCTGGCCCAGATGGGCGGCGAGGATCCGGCGGCGGTGATTCTGCCGACGGAGCTGGTGAAGCGGGAGTCGACGTAGCGTCTCAGGGGCGGCCGGTGGTCTATGCCAGAAACATCGGGACGGCCAGGAACATCGGGACGGCCAGGAACAGCCGGTCCCTCTCCGCGCGCGGGCGCGCTGCTCGGCGATCCAGTCTCGGGCTGCGCTCACGAGGACCTGGCCACGTGTGCCCGCTTCCAGCGGGCGCTCGCTGAGCACGTCCACGGCAACCGGTCAGGATCGAAGAAGCGGTTCCCCGCCTCCCGGCCTAGCGTGAAACCACCGACACCGACTCACGTCAGGGAGCACGCCATGACCGCCGGCCTCACCACGATCATCTACCCCGTCAAGGACATCGCCCGCACGAAGGCCCTGTTCAGCGCCCTGCTGGAGGTCGAGCCCTACGCGGACGAGCCGTACTACGTCGGGTTCAAGGACGCCGGCCAGGACGTCGGCCTCGACCCCAACGGGCACGCCAAGGGCATGACCGGCCCGGTCCCCTACTGGCACGTCTCCGACATCCGTGGCCGCCTCGCCGCCCTGCTCGACGCGGGCGCCGAGCTGCTCCAGGACGTCCACGACGTCGGCGGTGGCAGGCTGATCGCCTCCGTGAAGGACGCCGACGGAAACCTCGTCGGGCTCCTCCAGGACGCCTGAGCTCCTCCGGCCCCGGCCCGAATGTCGATGCATACGCATTAACATTGGGTGTATGGCAGTGAACGCGGCCGGGGCCCGGCTCGAGGAACAGTGGCGGGACATCCTGTCCGTACACGCGCGCACGATGTGTGAGATCGACCGCGTGCTGCATCCGCACGGGC
The DNA here is from genome assembly GCF_002291145.1 of Streptomyces sp. SA15. GTDB lineage: Bacteria > Actinomycetota > Actinomycetes > Streptomycetales > Streptomycetaceae > Streptomyces. The sequence goes on along the minus strand of NZ_NTGE01000102.1, from coordinate 80,109 downwards.
TGGGCGCGAGCGACTTCGAAGTGCTCGACATCCTCGCGAGCGCCCCGCCCGAGGAGGGCGACCGGTGCCGGGTGCAGAACCTCGCCGGCCGGGTGCATCTCAGCCAGAGCGCGCTGTCCCGGCTGATCGGCAGGCTGGAGAAGGAAGGCCTGGTGGAGCGCGCCGTCTGCGCGGAGGACCGGCGCGGCGTATCGGTGTCCCTGACCCGCAAGGGCCGCGACCTGCACGCAGAGGTGCTGCCGCTGCAGCGTGACGTTCTGGCCCGGATGCTGGGCTGACCCCCGTCAGAGCCTGGGAGGTGACACAGGCTCTCAGCCCAGCAGCTCCCTCACGGCGGTGAAGGCGGCCTCGACCGTCGCCGGATCCGCGCCGGGACGGGCCAGCGCGCTCATGGGGATGGGCGTGACCGCGGGCAGACCGTCGTACGGCGTCAGACCGTCCGGGGCCGGGCCGACGGCGGCGAGGAGGGCCACGCCCTGGCCGGTGCGGGCGATGTCGAGGACGCCCGCGAGGTAACCGGCGTCCCCGACGACCGTGGCGGACACGCCGTGCGCGGCCAGGGTCGCGATGGCCCGGCGGCGGATCGCGCAGGGGTCCTCGACGGCGACCAGGGGCACGGGGGCCGGTGCGGGCGGCGCCTGCCAGCCAGGGACGGCATGCCAGGTGAGCGGGAGGCCGCCGACGGATGTGCCCTCGGTGGCGGCGGCCTCCGTGACGTACACCGCCACGTCGACGCTGCCTCGTTCCACTGCCTCGACGAGGCGGGCGGAGCGGTCGATGCGGAAGCGGACCCGGCAGCCGGGGCGCACCGCCTGGACGGCGGCGGTCAGCCGGGGCAGGAACTGGTCGGCGGCGTGCTCGGTGGAGCCGACGGTGACGGTGTCGCCGTCCGGGTCGGTCAGGGTGCGTACGGCCTCGTCGTGCACGGCGAGGATCCGCCGGGCCTGTTCCAGCAGCAGCCGCCCCTCGGGGGTGAACCGGGTGCCGCGTCCCTCGCGTTCGACGACCGGCCGCCCCAGCGTCTTCTCCAGTTTGCGGACGTGCTGGCTGACCGCCGACTGACTCAGGGACAGTGTCCGGGCGGCGCGGTGGAAGCCGCCGCAGTCGGCGATCGCGGTCAGGCTGCGCAGAGCCACGATGTCGAGGACCGGTTGGGGCATGCCGCGACAGTAGCCCGTCCGGGCGACCGATCGCGATCCCTGATCGGTTTCGATGCGGAATCGTCGTTGGACGCGGTCCGCCGGAGCCGGTCATGATGGGCGCATGTTGCACGCGACCGCTTCCGCTGCCCTTCTGACGCAGCGCCGAGTCATCGACTTCGGCGTGGCGTGCAGCGCGCGCTGTCGCTGATCTCCCGCCGCACACCGGCGTCTCTCCGCAGTCCGAGCTGACTGCCCCTGCTCTGCACTGACACGTGACAGTCGCTTTCGGCTGCCTTTTCCCGTACTGCCCTTTCCCTGACTGCCCTTTTCCGTACTGCCCTTTTCCGTACTGCCCTTTTCCGTACGGATGCCCCCCGCCCCGACATCCCCAGACACGGGAGCTGCCCCCTCATGCCCTCATCCTTCTCCTGGGACGAACCCGAAGGCCTCGCCGCGCGCGGCACGCTGATCGTGCTGGCCGGCCGGGGTGAACACGGCGGTGTGTACGAGCGGTTCGGCCGCCGTCTCGCCTTCGACGCCTATCGGGTCCGCGCCCTCGGCGACCCGTCCGCCGATCCGTCCGTGCTCGATCAGGCGGCGAAGCTGCTCGCCGACGAGTCGCTGCCCGGCCCGAAGGTGCTGGTCGGTTCGGACTCGGGCGCGCGGTACGCCGTCCGTCTCGCCGCCGAGCAGGACGCGGAGGTCGACGCGCTGATCCTCGCCGGCCTGCCCACCGCCTCTTGGACATCGGCGAGTTGGGAGGACGAGATCCAGGCCCGTACCGCCTGTCCCACGCACCGGACCCGCCTCGCCCACGACCCGGACTTCCGGCGCGGCGCGCTCGACGAGACCCCCGACCTGCCCGATCTGCGCCTGGACCTGGTGCGTGTTCCGGTGCTCGCCCTGCACGGCACGGACGACACGGTGAGCCCGGTCGAGGAGGCGTTGATCGTGTACGCGGGACACCCGCACGTGCGGACGGTGACCTTCGACGGTGGCCGGCACGACGTCCTCAACGACGCGCTGCACCGCACGGCCGCCGCCACCGTCGTGCTCTTCCTGGAGCGCCTGCGCCTGTCCCCCGAGCTGCCCACGATCGCGGAGGGTCTGGCATGACCGTGACGACCACCGTGTCCGAGCTTCGCGAGCTGCTCGCCTCCGGCGCTCCCCCGGTCGTGCTCGATGTCCGCTGGGCGCTGGGTGATCCGTACGGCCGCGACCACTATGCCGAGGGTCATGTCCCGGGCGCGGTCTACGTCGACCTCGACACGGAACTGGCCGCGCCGCCGAGCCCGGAGGGCGGCCGGCATCCCCTGCCCGGGATCGACGACTTGCAGCGCGCGGCGCGCCGGTGGGGCGTCCAGGAGGGTCAACCGGTCGTCGTCCACGACGACTTGGGCAACACCGCCGCCGCCCGCGCCTGGTGGCTGCTGCGTCACGCGGGCCTCGCGCGGGTCACGCTCCTCGACGGGGCGCTCGGCGCCTGGCGGTCGGCCGGGCTGCCGCTGGAGTCCGGGATCCCGGCCGACCCGCCGCCCGGCGACGTCGTGTTGCGTGCGGGCGGGCTGCCGGTCACCGACGCCGACGGTGCCGCCGAACTCGCCGCGTCCGGGCTGCTGTTGGACGCGCGGGCCGCCGAGCGGTATCGGGGCGAGGTGGAGCCGGTGGACCCGCGCGCGGGTCACATCCCGGGCGCTGTCTCCGCCCCGACCGGCGAGAACCTCGCGGCGGACGGGACCTTCCTGCCGCCCGAGGAGCTGCGCAAGCGGTTCGAGGAGAAGGGTGCCGGCGGAGCCTCGCGCATCGGCGTGTACTGCGGCTCCGGCGTCACCGCCGCCCACCAGATCGCCGCACTGGAGATCGCCGGCTTCGAGGCGGTGCTCTTCCCCGGCTCCTGGTCCGCCTGGTCCGCCGATCCGGCCCGCCCGGCCGCGAAGGGAAACCACCCATGACGACGAAACCCCTGGATACGGCCGTACTGCCGAAGCAGAGCGCGGCCGAGGCGTCGAAGCCCGCCCGCGTCACCCTCCACGGCACCGCGAAGACCGCGCGCCGCCTCACCGTCCCCCGCTCCGTACGCCGCTGCGCCGGCCCCGTCGGCCTGGTCCTGTTGTGGTTCCTGACGTCGGCCACCGGCGTCCTGCCCGAATCCGTGCTGGCCTCCCCCGTGGACGTCGTGGAACAGGCGGTCGAGCTCACGAAGAGCGGCGAACTGCCCGACGCCATCGCCGCGTCGGGCCGCCGCGCCGCCACCGGCTTCCTGATCGGCGCGACCGTCGCGCTGAGCCTGTCCCTGCTGGCCGGGCTGTTCCGGCTCGGCGAGGACGTCATCGACTCCTCGATGGGCATGTTCCGGGCGATCCCCTGGGTGGGTCTGATCCCTCTGTTCATCGTCTGGTTCGGCATCGAGGAGACCCCGAAGATCGCGCTGGTCGCGCTCGGCGTGACGTATCCGCTGTACTTCAACATCTACGGCGGCATCCGCTCCACCGACTCCCAACTCGTCGAAGCGGCCCGGATGATGGGGCTCGGCAGGCTCGGCCTGATCAAGTACGTGATCCTGCCGAGCGCGCTGCCCGGGGCACTCGTGGGGCTGAGGTACGCGCTGTCCACCGCCTGGCTGGCGCTGGTCTTCGCCGAGCAGATCAACGCGGATGCGGGGCTCGGCTATCTGATGAGCAACGCCCAGCAGTACTTCCGTACGGACGTCATCGTGCTGTGCCTCGTCGTGTACGCCCTGCTCGGGCTCGCCTGCGACTTCGCCGTACGGATCCTTTCGCGCCGCCTGCTGACCTGGCGGGCCAACTTCGAGGGCGAGGCGTGACAGCCATGGCCAACAGCGTGGAAATACGGGGGCTTTCGCGGGCCTTCGACGGCAACACCGTTCTGCACGATCTCGATCTGGACATCCGCGAGGGCGAGTTCGTGGCCCTGCTCGGGCACAGCGGCTGCGGCAAGTCGACCCTGCTGCGGATCCTCGCCGGGCTCGACGAGGAGATCGGCGGCGAGGTCACCGTGCCCGCGCGGCGCAGTGCGGCCTTCCAGTCGCCGCGGCTGCTGCCCTGGCTGAAGGTGTGGCGCAATGTCGTGCTGGGGTTGCCGGGCAGTCCGGACCGGGCGCTCGCGGAGAAGGCCCTCGACGAGGTCGGCATCGCGGACCGTGCGACCGTCTGGCCCAAGACACTGTCCGGCGGCCAGGCCCAGCGCGTCTCGCTGGCCCGCGCTCTGGTGCGCGAGCCCGAACTGCTGCTCCTGGACGAGCCGTTCGGCGCCCTCGACGCCCTCACCCGGGGCAGGGTGCAGCAGCTGGTCGGCGAGCTGTGGCAGCGGCACGGCTGCGCGATCCTCCTGGTCACCCATGACGTGGAGGAGGCGCTGCTGCTCGCCGACCGCGTCCTGGTGATGGACGGCGGCCACATCGCCCATGAGCTCACCGTCGACCTGCCCCGCCCCCGCGACCTCACCGCCCCCGAGTTCGTCACCCTGCGCGCCCGCCTCCTGAACTGGCTCGGCGTCACCCGCACCCTGGAAGGAACCCCCTCGTGAAACGCCGACTCGCAGCCGCCACGCTGAGCTTCACCGCCCTGCTGGCGCTGACCGCCTGCGGCGCGGACTCATCGGCGGACGCCGGTGGCAAGGGCCGGGTCACCCTCACCATCGGCGACCAGGCCAGTACCCTCCAGACCATCGTCGCCGCCTCGGACGCGCTCAAGGGCGCCGACTACCAGGTGAAGTGGGCCGAGTTCGAGGGCGCGGCCCCGCTCTACCAGGCCGTACAGGCGGGCGCCGCCGACACCACGTACTCCGCGGACCTGCCCGCGCTCCAGGCGCTCAGCGGCGGAGTGGAGTTCAAGAACGTGGCCGCGCTGAAGAACGACGGCCGGCATGTCGGCATCGTCGTCGGCAAGGACTCCGGCATCGACAGCGTCAAGGACCTCAAGGGCCAGAAGGTCGTCGTCTCCTCGGCGAAGGGCAGCATCTCCGAGTATCTGCTGGCCAACGTGCTCCGGCGGAACGGCCTCGACTACTCGGACGTGCGGGTGCAGTACCTGCTGCCGACCGACGCGCAGGCTGCCTTCGCCTCCGGGAAGATCAAGGCCTGGGCGACCTTCGGCCTCTACCAGGCCGTCGGCCTGGAGCAGGGCGGCAAGCTGCTCGTCGACGGGGCCGACGGCCGGGTCAGCGGGTACGGCTTCGTCGGCGCCTCCGACGAGGCCCTCGCCGACGCGCCGAAGAAGGCCGCGCTCGCCGACTTCCTCAAGCGCCTCGGTACGGCCCTGGAGTGGACGAGCACCCACCAGGACGCGTACGCCGAGGCCATCGAGCAGCGCAACGGCGCCGACGCCTCCGTGGCGAGGACGCTGGCCTCCGCCGCGTACAGCAAGGTCCTGCCGGTCACGGCCGACGTGAACAAGACCGTCCAGGGCGTGGCCGACCTCATGAACGAGATCGGTGTGCTGGAGCCGAACGTCGACGTGGCGGAGTCGGCCGACACGTCTCTCCTCAAGTGACCTATACGACACGGGAGTTGTTCATGCCTGTCGAATTCATCAGCGCCGTCCACACGGACGCGGGAGCCTCGGGCGCGGCCGCCGCGAGCCGCACCGGCTTCGACCGCGACCACCTGCGCAAGTACGCCCGCGCGCTGGACGACGGCGGTTTCGACCACACCTTGGTCGCCTACCACTCGGCCTCGCCGGACGCCTTCCAGGTCGCCCAGTTCGTGGCAACCCACACCGAACGGATCCGTCCGATCCTGGCCCACCGGCCGGGCGTGGTCTTCCCCACGCATGCCGCCCGCGCCCTGGCCACCCTGGACCGGATCAGCGACGGCCGGCTGGCGGTGCACATCATCTCCGGCGGCAGCGACGAGGAGCAGCGCCGGGAGGGCGACTACCTGGGCAAGGCGGAGCGGTACGAGCGTTCGGACGAATACATCCGGATCCTGAGGCAGGTGTGGCAGGCCGAGGGTCCGGTGTCGCACGAGGGCAAGTACTTCCGGTTCGAGGGCTACTACTCCGACGTGAAGCCGGTGCGGGGGCTGATCCCCATCTCGGTGGGCGGCTCCTCCCAGGACGCGTACCGCGTCGGCGGCCAACAGGGCGACATCTTCGGGCTGTGGGGCGAGCCGCTGAAGGAGACGGCCGAGCAGATCGCCGCCGTGAACGCGGTCGCGGAGGCCGCCGGACGCCCTCACCCCCGTATCTGGGTGTCGTTCCGCCCGATCATCGCGCCCACCGACGAGTTGGCCTGGGAGAAGGCGCACCGCACGCTGGGCGTGATCGAGGACCAGGCGCGGAACACGGAGTTGCTGCGCCACTACCGCACCACCGGGCGCCCGGCCAATGTCGGCTCGCAGCGGCTGCTCGACATCGCCGAGCGCGGCGAGGTCCATGACCGCTGCCTGTGGACCGCACCGGCGGTCGCCACCAATGCCGCAGGTGCCTCGACCGCGCTGGTCGGCTCTCCCGAGACGGTGGCGAAGGCTCTCCTCGACTACGTCGACATCGGCTGCGACCTGCTGTCGATCCGCGGCTACGACCCGCTCAACGACGCGATCGACTACGCGCGGTACGTCCTGCCGCTCGTCCGGCAGGAACTCGCCCACCGCGCCATGACCCACGCCGCCTGATGGAGATCCCATGTTGTTCCGCCGCACCCTCCGCACGTCCGCCGCCGCCCTCGTCCTGCTCCTGCCGTTCGCGGCGGCCTGCGGGAACGAGGCACAGGCCGGGTCCTCCCCCGTCACCCTCAGAGTCGGCGCCACCGGCTGGAAGGCCGAGGAGGCGGTGCTGAAGTACGCCCACCTCGACGACACCCCGTACGAGGTCGAGTGGAGCCAGTTCCAGGGCGGTGACCAGCAGCTCCAGGCGATCCGCGCCGGAGCCCTGGACCTCGCCTCCTCCAGCGAGATCCCGCCGGTCTTCGCCGCCGCCGACGGTGAACCGAACTTCAAGGTCGCCGCCGTGCAGCGTGGGGCCACCCTCAATCAGGAGGTCGTCGTCCCCAAGGGCTCGAAGGTGAACGACATCGCCGGACTGAAGGGCAAAAAGGTCGGCTACGTCCAGAACACCACCGCCCACTACTTCCTGTACGAGCTGCTGAGGCAGGCGGGCCTGAAGTGGTCCGACATCGACGCCAAGCCGCTCCTGCCGAACGACGGTCTGGCCGCCCTCAACGGCGGCAGCATCGACGCCTTCGCCTCGTACGGCACGTCGATCATCACCGCGCACCAGCAGGGCGCCCGCACGGTCGGCTCGGGCAAGGACATCCTGTCCGGCAACTTCCTCTGGTCCGCGCGGGACAGCGTGCTGGAGAGTCCGGAGCAGAAGGCGGCCGCGGCCGATCTGATCGCCCGGATCACCAAGGCGTACGCCTACGTCCGCGACGGGCACGAGGAAGGGTTCGCCCGGATCACCGCCGACGCCACCCACCAGCCGTTCGCCCAGGCCAGCAAGGACCTCGTCGACGCCCAGGCCCAACGCCCGACGCAGGCGCGGCCGGTCGGCGACGACGCCGTCGTCTCGCAGCAGAAGGTCGCCGACGCCTTCACCGAACTCGGGGCGCTGAAGGAGCACTTGGACGTGAAGTCGTTCTGGACCACCGAACTGAACGCCGACCTGAAGAAGGCCCTGTGACCGAGCGCATCGCCGAACTCGCCGCCGAGTACGACCGTTCGGCGGCCTTTCCCGCCGAGTCCTTCCGGATCGCCCACGAGAGGGGGCTGCTCACCGCGACCATCGGACAGCGCTACGGCGGCCGGGAAGCGGGCGTCGAGGAGAGCGCCCGCATCCTGCACGAGCTGGGCCGGGCCGACCCGTCCGTCGCCCTGATCACGGCGATGACGCTGACCGCGCATGCCCGGCAGGCGGCAGAGCCGCACTGGCCCGAGGAGCTGTACGCGCGGGTGGTCAAGGAGTCGTTCGAGCGTCCCGTTCTCGTCAACCACGCGCGCGTGGAGCCCGATCTGGGCTCCCCCGCGCGGGGCGGACTGCCCGCCACCCGGGCGCGGCGCACGGCCGACGGCTGGGAGGTCAGCGGCACCAAGCGATTCGTCACCGGGGCCGAGGGACTGGACTGGTTCCTCGTGTGGGCGAGTACCGACGAGCCGGAACCGCGGGTCGGCACGTTCCTGGTGCCCGGCGGCTCGCCCGGCATCGAGATCACGGGCCGCTGGGACCAGTTGGGGCTGCGCGCCAGCGGCAGCCACGAGGTGACGTTCCAGGCGGTGGAGGTGCCGTACGAGCACGTCATCGGCATCGGCCCGTACGGACCGGCCGCCGAACAGGACAACCGGGCGGGCGCGGCCCTCCATCTCCCGCTCGCCGCCCTCTACTTGGGCGTCGCCCGCGCCGCGCAGGCGTTCTTCCACACCTTCGCCCACGCGCGCGTGCCCGCCAACCTGGGACACCCGGTGGCCCGTACGGAGCGCTTCCGGCGTACGGCCGGGGAGATCGAGGTGCTGCTCACGGCCGCCGAGCAGCTGGTGTTCGACGGCTGCGTGAAGCTGGACGCCGGCGACACGTCGTACACGCCCGAACAGGCCCTGGGTGCCCGGGTGCTGGCCGACCGGCACGGCGTACGGGCGGTGGAGCTTGCCGTACGGCTGCTGGGCAACCCGGGGCTGGCCCGGGGGAACCCGCTGGAGCGGCACTTCCGGGACATCCAGTGCGCGCCCGTGCACGCACCCCAGGAGGACATCTCCCTGCTCGCCATCGGATCGAAGGCACTGAACCCGTGACCACTGAACCCGTTGCCGCCGCCCCGGAGACGACCGCGTCCGCCCGGCTCCTCGGCCTGCTCGCCCGCGATCTGCCGCCCGACCGGCTGACCACCGACCCGGCCGTGCTCACCGCACACGCCACCGACCGCTCCGGCACCCGGCCCGCCGGCGAGCCGCTGGCCGTGGTGCACGCCCGGCGGACGGAGGACGTGACGGTCACGCTCCGGCACGCGAACGCCCTGTACGTGCCGGTGGTGCCGCGCGGCGCGGGCACGGGTCTGTCGGGCGGGGCCACCGCGCAGGAGGGCTCCCTGATCCTGGACCTGTCCGGGATGAACCGCGTCGTCGAGTTGTCGGCCGACGACCAGCTCGCCGTCGTGGAACCCGGTGTGATCACCGCCGAGCTGGACCGGGCGGCGGGAGCGTACGGCCTGCGCTACGCGCCCGACCCGGCGAGCGCGGCCCTGTCCACCATCGGCGGGAACATCGCGACCAACGCGGGCGGACTGCGCTGCGCGAAGTACGGGGTCACGCGGGACAGCGTGCTGGGGCTGGAGGCGGTCCTGGCGGACGGCACGGTGGTGCGCACGGGCCGCCGTACGGTCAAGGGCGTCACCGGCTACGACCTGACCGCGCTGCTCACCGGCTCGGAGGGCACCCTCGCGGTCATCACCTCGGCGACACTGCGACTGCGGCCCGTGCCGGTGGCGACGGCCACGCTCGCCGCGTACTTCCCGACCTTCGAGGCGGCGGCCGAGGGCGCGTACGCCATCACCCGGGCCGGGGTCGAACCCGCACTGGCCGAACTCGTCGACGGGCCCGTGCTGCACGCCATCGACCCGGCGCTGCGGGAGCGGGGAGCGGCGCTGCTGGTGGTGCAGTGCGACGGCGCGGGCGCGGCGGCCGAGGCGGCGGCGGTCGCCCGGCTGCTCGCGCCCCTGGCCACCACGGTGGAGACGACGGAGGAGCCCGCCGAGGCCGAGGCCCTGCTGGCCGCCCGTCGGCTGGCGCTGCCCGCACTGGAGCGGCTCGGCCGCCCGCTCATCGAGGACATCGCGGTCCCGCGCTCCCGCCTGGCGGAGGCGGTGCGCGAGATCCGGGCGATCTCCGCGCGCCACAACGTCCCCGTGTTCACCCTCGCGCACGCCGCGGACGGCAACCTGCACCCGATCATCGTGGTGGATCCGTCCCTGGACCGGCTGCCGGAGACCGCGTGGGAGGCGGCGGGCGAGATCTTCGCACTGGCCCTGCGGCTCGGCGGCACACTGACCGGCGAGCACGGGGTGGGCGTGCTCAAGCGGCAGTGGGTCGCCGAGGAACTGGGATCCGCCGCCCACGGGCTCCAGCGGCGGATCAAGCAGGCGTTCGATCCCCGGGGGATCCTCAATCCCGGGAAGGCCCTGTGACACAGGCTCTGAGGCCGGCTGAGCCCTACGGCCTCGCCAGTAGCGTGCGGACCCCCTCGGACGTGAGCGTCAACGGGTGGGCCGAGCTGGCGTCGATGGTCAGCGACAGCTCGTCCGCCGGCCACTGCGCGGCGAGCGCGGCCAGCGGCACCAGGCGGTAGCGGGAGACGTACGGGAGAAGGTCGGCCATCTCCGGTTCCGAGGTGAACACGGGCACCACCGGAGCGCCGTCCGCCTGTTCCAGGACGGGCAGCGCCACCGTGCCGGGGTCGCCGGCCTCCTCCTGACCTGCGTCGTCGGGCACCGGCACGAGCACCTCGCTGCTCGCCAGTGTGGCCAGCGCCGTCTGGTCCTCGGTGTTCTCGGCCAGCGCGTCCAGCGCCCGCCGGGCCGGTGTGACGGGGTTGTCGTAAGCGGGTGTGTCCATGGCTGAATCCCCTGGTAGCGGCGGTCGTACGGCCCGCCCGGGACAAGATCGCCCCGGCGCGGTCCTGCTCGCGTACCCGGCCGCGGCCGAAGCAATCCTGTGGGATTCAGGAGTTCACACGCGGTTCAGGGGATCAGGTGCAGGTCAGCGTCGGGAACGTCGTCGACCACCACGGCATCGGGTGCAGCACGTTTCGGGTCGGCGGGAACAGCGGGTATCAGGCATCGGCTCCTCACATGTCACGGACAGCCGCCATGATCGCAATCTTCTGCCGCGGGGGCCGGGGAACTCAACCGACTCTCATTGCTATCGTTAGCATCACCGTATGCGTCAGGAGGGAGGAGCCGATGGAACTGCGTTGGCTGGCCTCGTTCGTCGTCGTCGCCGAGGAGTTGCACTTCGCGCGGGCGGCGGACCGTCTGCATCTGGCGCCCTCCGCGCTCAGTGCCCAGATCAGGGCGCTGGAGGCGCATCTCGGGGTGCGCCTGATCGACCGCGGGCGGCGGGCCCGCCCGGCGCTGACCGGGGCGGGCCGGCTGTTCCTGCCGGAGGCCGAGCGCACGCTCGCCCAGATCTCCCGCGCGGAGGCCGTGGGCCGTCGGGCCGGACGCGGGGAGCTGGGGCACGCCGAGATCGCGTACGTGGCCTCGGCCGCCTTCTCGGGGATCGTGACCGGCATCCTGGCGAGCTGTTCGGCCCCGGGCAGCGACCTGACCGTGGGGGTCCGGGAGCTGGAGACCCCGGCCCAGCTGGAGGCTCTGGCCGCCGGGGACATCGACGTCGGCTTCCTGCGCTGGCGGCCCGCCTACCCGCCCGGGGTCACCGCGACCGTCCTGCTCAGGGAGGAGGTCGTCCTCGCGGTGCCGGAAGCAGGTCCGGTGGCCGTCCACGAGTCGGTGCCGGCCGCCGCGCTGCGGGAGGAGCGCTTCGTGGCGCCGTACTTCGACGAGGAGTACGGCTGCCGCGACCAGATCCTCCAGGTGGGCGAACATGGCGGCTTTATCCCGGAGATCGCCCCTCCGGTGCGGGACTACATCGCCGCCCTCACCCTCGTGGGCGGCGGTCGGGGGGTGGCGCTGGTGCCGGACTCGTTGCGCCGCGTACGGATACCGGGGGTGGCCTACCGTCCGCTGGCGGACGTACGGCCGACCACCCGGCTGGTGGGCGCCTACCGCAGGGGCGAGACGTCCCCCGCGGTACGCGGCGTGATCCGCCGCATGCGCGAGGCGGCGGCTCCCGTGGTCACCGTCAGCTGAAGGCCCGGTGGTTGCCGCAGGTGAGATGCGGGCGCTGGATGACCGCCGACCAGCACGGGGCGGTTTCGGGCCACGGTCTGCGCAATGTCTTGACGTGTTCATTTTCGTCATCAAGCATGCCTTGAGCCCGATGACTTCTGGTCGATTCTGTGCGTCTTCGTGTTGTGGAAGGGAGTTCTGTGTCCGGTCGACATCGCTTCGTCCAGGCGTTGGCACCAACGATCCCCCTGGTGCTCGCCGCAGGTCTCGTCGCCGCCCCCGTCGCCCGCGCGGACTCGCCGCCGCGGAGCGCGATCACGGTGCGGATCGACCCGTCCTACCAGCAGCAGGAGTTCGAGGGGTGGGGGACGAGCCTGGTCTGGTTCGCCAACGCCACGGGCCGTTATCCGGAGCCCATCCGAAGACAGCTCGTCGACATGCTGTTCGGCGAGGACGGTCTCGGCCTCAATATCGCCCGCTACAACATCGGCGGCGGCAACGCCCCCGACGTCCGCAAGGACTACATGAAGGCCGGCGCGACCATGGAGGGCTTCTGGAAGGCCCCCGAGGGAACCACCCGGCAGGACATGGAGTGGTGGGATCCGAACAACCCGGATCACTGGAACTGGGACGCCGACGCGGGCCAGCGCTGGTGGGTGGACCAGATCAAGAAGAAGGTCACCCGCTGGGAGGCGTTCAGCAACTCGCCGCCCTGGTTCCAGACGGTCAGCGGTTACGTCTCCGGTGGCTTCGACGCGAGTACCGACCAGATCCGGGCCGACCGCGTCGACGACTTCGCCACCTACCTGGTGCGCGTGACCGAGCAGCTGGAGAAGAAGCACCGCATCAAGTTCGACACCATCGCGCCGCTCAACGAGCCCAACACGCCCTACTGGGGCACCCAGCTCGGAGCGGACGGCCGGCCCACGGGCGGGCGCCAGGAAGGCGCGCACGCCGGACCGGAACTCCAGCAGAAGGTGGTCCTCGCCCTCGACAAGGCGCTCGAAGAGGCGAAGACCCGCGCCGAGATTTCCGCGATGGACGAGACCAACCCCGGCATCTTCACGCAGAACTGGAACGCCTACGGCGACCCCGCGCGAGCCGCCGTCCCCCAGCTCAACGTGCACACCTACGGCACGAGCATGCGCACCAGCGCCCGCGACATCGCCAAGGGTGCGGACAAGAAGCTCTGGATGAGCGAGGTCGAGGGCACCTGGGGTACGGGCACCGACTTCACCAGCATGGAGCCGGGGCTCGGGATCGCCACCCGGATGGTCGACGACATGCGTGAACTGGAGCCCTCGGCCTGGGTGTTCTGGCAGCCGATCGAGGACTCCGTTCCGCAGGCCGCGGCCGGCAAGAACTGGGGCAGCATCCACGTCCCGTTCAACTGCACGGCCGAGGACACCCTGGAGACCTGCCCGATCCGCGCCAACTCCAAGTTCCACACCATCCGGAACTTCACCCACCACATCCGCCCCGGCGATCGCTTCGCGAAGGTCGACGACCCGTCCAGCGTCGCCGCGGTGAAGAAGTCCGGCCGCGCGGCGACCGTGGTGCACGTGAACGGCGGCACGTCCGCGCGCTCCGTGACCCTCGACCTCTCGCGCTTCGGCAGGGTCGCACCGCGGGCCACCGTCACACCCGTGGTCACAAGCACCGACGGCGCCCTCGTACGAGGCACTCCGGTCCGGGTCTCCGACCGGTCGGCCACGCTCGACGTCCCCGCGAAGTCGGTCACCACCTTCCTGATCGAGGGCGTCGGCGGCGTGGCGAAGGACGCCGCCCTCGTCCAGCCCGGCCACGTCTACCGGTTGCAAGGGGCGCAGAGCGGCAAGTCGTTGGCTCCTTCGGACGACGGCAGCGGCGTCGTCATCCGCACGACGGATGCCGACAGCGCGGAACAGCTGTGGTCCGTCCGTCAGTTGACATCCGGCACCGACAACCGCGAGCGCTACTCCCTCACCAGCGCCACGACCGGCAAGCGGCTCGCGGTGCGCGAGAACCAAGCCGTCCTCGAGGAACCGGAGAGCGGCCGGGTCGATGACGAGGCGCAATGGATCATGTCGACGACCGGCGACGGCACATGGACGTTCGTCAACGCCGCCACCGGCCGCCTGATCGACGTCAGCGGGCAGTCCTCGGCGGACGGTGCGAAGGTGTCGACGTACACGCCGACCTCGGCGGCCAATCAGCGCTGGACCGTGACCGACGAGACGGTGCTGCGTACCGAGCCGGCCGAGGCGTTCACCGTCCCCGGCCTGCCGCCGAAGCTGCCGGGGGCGGTGACGCCGGTGTTCCGGGACGGCGCCCGAGGCTCGCTCCCCGTGGTGTGGAACCTTCCGCCGGACCGGAAGTGGCGTGATCCCGGGACGGTACGGGTCACGGGCCGGGCGACCGATTCGCTCGGGCGGGAGTTCCCCGCGAAGGCGGTCGTCACCATCGACACGATCGGCTCGACCCTCCCCGGCCGCGCCAAGACCTACGTGGGCGGCAAGCCGGAGCTGCCGACCACGGTCGTCGGCGTCGGCAGGAACGGCGGCAGGGCCGATCTTCCGGTCACCTGGGACCCGGCACCTGACGGGGCGTTCGACACGACCGGAGTCGTGACGCTGCGCGGCACCGCGCGGGTCGTCGACGGCAGCACGGTCGACGCGGCCGTACGCGTGCAGGTCACCGAACCGGTGGAGACCAACATCGCGTCCGACGACGGCGTCTCGGTCGCCGCCACCTTCACCGAGAACGGATACTCCGCGGAACGCCTGCGCAACGGCGACCTGTCCGAGAAGGCCTGGTCCAACTGGAAGTCGGGGACCAAGAACCCGTCCGACACGATCACCTTCACGCTCCCGGCGGCCCGCGACCTGAACCGCGTCGTGGCGCACTTCCACCGGGACGGGACCAACGTGTCCTTCCCTGGGAGCCTGAAAGTGCAGGTGCGAAGTGCCGCCGACGGTACGTGGGTCGACGCGAGCGGCGACATCGCGGTCGGGGCCGGGGGCACGCCGGTGGTCGACGTCCCGCTGAAGGCGGGGCCGGCGACCGGGGTGCGCGTGGTCATGACCGCCCGTCAGGGCGGCTACATCACCATGAGCGAGATCGAGTTGTTCGCGAGGACACCTGGGCTCTCCTCGGAGGCGGCCGCCGCGTCGATCGAGGTGGCGGGGGTCCCTGTCGCACCGTTCGACCCCGACACCACGACCTACCGTGTCGTCACCGACGACCCGAACCGTGCCGTGGTCACGGCGACGGCACGCGACCCCTACGCCACCGTCGCGGTCGACAGGGCCGGCGATCCCCGTCGGGCCTCGGCCGTCGTCTCCGTGACCAGCGAGGACGGGGCACAGACAAGGAAGTACGAGATCGAACTCGTACGTCGCTGAGCAGCGGACGAGGCGGCCGCGAAGGATCTCGCGGCCGCCTCACCGATCGGCCACGAGCCGCGCCCCACCAGCGGCTTCCACCACTGCGCACATCTTGACGCGTTCACCCTCGCCGACTTAATAATGGCTATGGCGTCCACATATCTAAACGTCGGTTTCCCTTATGGACAAGGATCCTTGATCGCCTCGACCAGCGCGGAGGCACAGTGGCGGGTTCAGGCTTAAGACACACTCCTCCCCTCGCCCGGCGCAGCCGCCTGCGGGCGTCGGGCGCGTTCACATCCGCAGTCGTCCTCCTCGCCGTCTCCGCATGCTCGGTCGCCGGCGCCGACCCCATCGGCGAAGGCCCGGACACCTTGCGCATCGTCCTGCCCGAGGAGCCACCCACCCTCGAACCCTGTGACGCCTCGCTCACCGCGACGGGTCGCGTGACGCGGGCCAACATCACCGAGGCGCTCACCGAGCGCGATCCCTCCACCGGACGGCTGGAACAGGCCCTGGCCACCAAGTGGACTCGCACCTCGCCCACTTCATGGACCTTCACGCTCCGCGAGGGGGTCAAGTTCCACGACGGTTCTCCGTTCACGGCAGAGGCGGCCGCGTTCTCGATCGAGCGCGCCACGGACTCGGACATCGAGTGCAACGTCGACGGCTACATCTTCACGGACGCGGAAGTCACCGCAACGCCCGTGAATGACACGACACTTGAGGTCTCGACAGAGAGCCCGGACCCGATCCTTCCGCTCCGCCTGTCCTTCGTCGAAATCGTGCCGCCGAGTACGGATCCCGGGGCCCGGGTTCGCAAGCCGATCGGTACCGGGCCGTACCGGATCGACGAGTGGAGCCAGGGGCGGTTCCTACGGCTGAAGCGCTTCCCCGGGTACTGGGGCAAAGCCCCCGAGTTCGCCGCGGCCAAGTACGTATGGCGGGCGGAGGGCAGCGTTCGCGCGGCCATGGTCACCAACGACGAGGCGGACGTCGCGATCGGGCTCGCTCCCGAGGACGGGGCGGGCGACCGTGCCGTCGAGTTCGCCACCAACGAGGTCTCCTACCTCCGGATGGACGCCACCAAAGCGCCCCTCGACGACATCCGGATCCGCCGGGCCATCAACTACGCCGTCGACAGGGAGGGACTGGTCACGGCGGTCTTCGCGGGCCGGCCGAGTGGACAGCTCGTGTCGAAGGGCGTCACCGGCTACAACCCGCGGATCCGGCCGTGGCCGTACGACCCCGAGCGCGCCAAGGAGTTGGTCGCCGAGGCCCGCGCCGACGGAGTCCCGACCGACACCACGATCACCATCATCGGCCGCAACGGCATCTACCCGAAGGCCGCCGAGGCGATGGAGGTGGTGCAGGACGGCCTGCTCAAGGCCGGGCTGAAGGTCGAGATCAGGATGCTCGACGTCAACGCCTGGCTCGAGTACCTGCTGCGCCCCTTCCCGCGCGGCGCGGGCCCCACCCTCCTCCAGGCGCAGCACGGCAACCAGGCGGGAGACGCCGCGTTCACGATGGGCCAGATCTACGGCAGCGAGGGCGCCCAGAGCAGCTACGGCACCCGCGAACTCGACGCGGCGATAGCCAAGGCGCAGCTCGCCTCCGGCGAGGAGCGGCAGAAGGCGTTCGCGCAGACGTTCGCGCTCCAGAACGACGAGGTCGTACGGGATGCCGTGATGGCCAACATGACCGGCATCCTCGCCCTCTCCCCCGACGTCCGCTACCGACCCGACTCGGCGACCAATGACGAGATGCGGCTCGCCGACATGCGCCGCGCGGACTGAGGGAGGAGCGGACCGATGTTCACGATGCTGCGCCGCCGAGCCGTCTCCAGCGTCATCCCCCTGCTGGTCGTGGTCCTCGGGGTGTTCTTCCTGGCCCGCCTCACCGGAGACCCCGCCAATCTGTACCTTCCGCTCAGCGCGACGCCCGAGATGAGGGCCGAGTTCGCCGCCCGCAACGGGTTCGACCAGCCGCTGATCACCCAGTTCGGCGACTACCTGGCCCAGGTCGCCCGGCTCGACTTCGGCGAATCGCTGCGCACCGCCCAGCCGGCGGGCGAGGCGGTGTTACGGGCCTTCCCCGCCACCCTCCAGCTGGCCGGGTGGACGATGCTGCTCGCCATTGTGGGTGCCGTGGTGATCGGCAGCCTGGCGGCGTACCGTCCCAACTCGGCGACCGACCGGATCGCGAGCTTTCTGTCCTCGACGGCCGCGAGCGTTCCCGACTTCTGGTTCGCCATCATGGGGGTGCTGGTCTTCGCGGTGACGCTGGGCTGGCTTCCCACCTCCGGCACGAACGGCGCGGCGGCCTGGGTCCTGCCCGTGGCCACACTGCTCATCCGCCCGTTCGGCGTGCTGGTCCAGGTGGTGCGCGGCGCCATGGTCTCCGCGCTCACCGCCCCCTACGTGAAAGTGGCGCGCAGCAAGGGCGCCCGTGAGTCGCGGGTGGTCTTCGGGCACGCCCTGCGCAACGCCGCCGCACCGGCGCTCACCGTCGCGGGTGACCTCGCCGTCGGGCTGGTCAACGGGGCCGTCGTCGTCGAGACCATCTTCGGCTGGCCCGGCATCGGCAAGCTCATGATCGACTCGGTGCTTCAGCGTGACTTCGCGGTACTGCAGGCCGCCGTGCTGCTGACCGCTCTGGTGATCTTCGCGCTCAACATCCTGGTGGACATCTGCCATGCGCTCCTCGACCCGCGTGTGCGGCAGCGGGCGGCGGCGTGAGTCAGGGAGGCGACATGCTGCGCATGGAGAAGGACAGCGGCCAGGACCAAGAGTCCGCCCTCGGGTCCGACCGGGCGGCGGTGCGGCGCAAGTGGCCCGCTCTGCTCCTCCAGGACCGGTTCGCCTTCGCGGCGGCGCTGGTTCTGCTCGCCGTGACCGTGTCCGCCGTTCTGGGCCCTTATCTCATCGGGGATCTGGCCACGCGCCAGAACCTGCGCGATCCGGGCCGCCCGCCCTTCAGTCTCGACCACGGCTGGGCCTTCGTACTCGGCAGCGACTCCCTGGGGCGCCCCGTCGCCGCCCGGCTGATCGCGGCGGCCGGCACCACGCTGTCCGTGGCCGTGCCCGCCGTGCTGTGCTCACTCGTCGTCGGCTCGGTCTGGGGCATGTGGGCGGGCTATCACGGCGGATGGCGGGAGAACGTGTCCCTGCGGATCGCCGATGTGATCCTCAGCTTCCCCTCCCTGCTGCTGGCCGTGGTCGTGCTGTACGTCTTCTCGCCGAGCGCCTCCGGCATCGTGCTGGTTCTTGCCATCGCCCGGATCCCCGTCTATCTGCGCACCGCGCGTGCCGAGTCCGCCGAACTGCGCAGCCGTCTGTTCATGGACGCCGCCCGCACCTTCGGCACCAGTAGCTGGGCGACCATCCGACGCCATGTCGCTCCCACGGTCCTGCCCACCCTGCTCACCGTCGCCGCCCTCGACTTCTGCTTCGTGATGCTGACCGAGTCGTCGCTGAGCTTCCTGGGGATCGGCATCCAGCCGCCGGACGTGAGCTGGGGACTGATGGTGGCTCAAGGCCGGCAGGAGCTGCAGAGCGCGTGGTGGATCGCGGTCTTCCCCGGCCTCGCCATCGTCATCACGACGGTGTCCGCGACCGTACTCGCCGCTTGGGCGCGCCTCTCGACCGACCCGGGCCAGCGCTGGCGTCACGGACTGCGGCGCGGCGGGCGGCGGCCGTGGCGGCCTCGTCCGGTGAACGGGGGCGCGGGGGCCGGCCGCGGCGTGGTCTCGCTCACCGAACCCGACGCGACCGCATCGCTGCCCACGACCGAGCCCAAGGCCGCGGCACCGCTGCCCACGATCGAACCCAAGGCAGCCGAACCGCCCCCCACCACCGAGCCCAAAGCCGGCGCACCACTCCCCACCACCCAACCCACAGCCACCGCACCGATCCCGACCACCGAACCCAGCGCGACCACACCGGTTCCGACCCCCGCGCCAACTCCGCCCGACACCCTCGCCGTGGACGGCCTCTCGGTCGACATCCGTACGCCCGCCGGGCCCGTCCCCGTCGTACGCGGCGTGAGTTTCGCCGTGCGTTCGGGCGAGACGCTGGCCCTGTTGGGCGAGTCCGGGTGCGGGAAGAGCATGACCGCCCATGCCGTCGCGGGTCTGCTCGATCCGGCCGCCGAAGTCGTGGGCGGGCAGGCGCGGTTGGACGGCGAAGACCTGCTGAGTCTCGGAGCACAGGCAAGGCGCAGGCTCGCCGGTCCCGGCCTGAGCATCGTCTTCCAGGACGCGCTCAGCGCGCTCAACCCCGTCCACACGGTCGGGGCGCAGCTCGCGGAACCGTTCCGTATCCACGAGCGGATGTCCCGCCGCGCCGCGCGGGCGAAGGCCGTGGAGCTGATGGAACGCGTCGGCATCCCGGAGGCGCGCTCCCGCGCGGGTGCCTACCCGCACCAGTTCTCCGGCGGGATGCGCCAGCGGCTGCTGATCGCGATGGCGGTGGCGCTGCGGCCGAAGGTCCTGCTCGCCGACGAGCCCACGACGGCCCTGGACGTCACCGTGCAGGCCCAGATCATGGACCTCCTCGGCGAGCTGCGGAGCGAGCAGCGGATGGCTCTGGTCCTCATCACCCACGACCTCGGCCTCGTCGCCGAGCACGCGGACCGGGTCGCCGTGATGTACGCGGGTACGGTCGTGGAGACCGGGCCGGTGGCCGAGGTGTTCGGCAAGCCCCACCACCCGTACACCCGGGGGCTGTTGGAGTCGGTACCGGCCGAGCAGCTCAAGGGCTCCCGGCTGAGCTCCATCCCCGGAAGCCCGCCCGACCCGCGCTCCGTGCCGACCGGTTGTGCCTTCCGTACACGCTGTCCGATGGCCCGCGAGGTGTGCGCCACGCACCGGCCGCAGTTGACCGCGACCGGAGCCGACCGCGCCGCCGCCTGTCACTTCGGGAAGGAACTGGCCGATGCCTGAGCCGGCGACGAAGACCCTGCTGGAGGCCACCGGCCTGGTCAAGAGCTTCTCCATACCGCGCACCGCCAAGGGCAGCACCAGGCTGCGCGCGGTGGACGGCGTGGATCTGACCCTGGGACGCGGGGAGACCCTCGGCCTGGTCGGCGAGTCCGGCTGCGGCAAGTCCACGCTGGCCAGGATCCTGCTGATGCTGGAGCGTCCCGACGAGGGCACCGTGCGGTTCGACGGAGTGGACCCGTTCTCGCTGTCGGGTGCGAAGCTGCTCGCCTGGCGCCGCAAGGTGCAGATGGTCTTCCAGGACCCGTTCGGCTCGCTCAACCCCCGGCTGTGCGCGGCGGATCTGATCGGCGAGCCCTGGCGTACGCACCGCGATCTCGTGCCCGCCGCCCAGCGGGCCGCGCGCGTGGGTGAGTTGCTGGAGATGGTCGGGCTGCGCGCGTCCGACGCCCGCCGCTATCCGCAGGAGTTCTCCGGAGGGCAGCGGCAGCGCATCGGGATCGCCCGCGCGCTGGCGCTGGAGCCCGAGGTCATCGTCTGCGACGAGCCAGTCTCCGCGCTGGATCTGTCGGTGCAGGCGCAGGTCCTGAACCTGTTGGGCGATCTGCGGGACGAGTTGGGGCTGTCGTACGTGTTCATCTCGCACGACCTGTCCGTGGTGCGGCATGTGGCGGACCGCGTGGCGGTGATGTACCTCGGCAGGATCGTCGAGTCGGGCCCGTCGGAGGAGGTCTTCGAGCGGCCGAGCCACCCGTATACGGCGGCCCTGCTGTCGGCGGCCCCGTCCCTGACGGCCGGCGGCGGGGCGAGGAGGGAGCGCATCCTGCTCACCGGCGAGATTCCCTCCCCGGCCGACCCTCCGTCCGGGTGCCGGTTCAGGACCCGGTGCCGGCATGCGGAGGACATCTGCGCCGAGGCCGCTCCCACTCCCCCGCCCGGACCACTGCGCCACACGGCGGCATGCCACTTCCCGCTGGAGGAGACGCCGACGGGGGCGCCGACGCGCCTGGGGACGGTGACCGCCCCCAGGCGTCAGCCCTGAATCACATACCGTCACGAACCATGGCGGCGACAATCCGGACGTGGCGATCGGCCGCCGTGTTCGAGAACTCGTTTTCGTAGTTCAGACCGTAGGGCCAGAAGTGCCCACCCCCGGTGGACAGCGTGGCGTTCGAACCGTCGAACTGCTTGACGAGTGCCGTGGCCTGAGCGCCGCGCCAGGTGCCTCCCGCGGCAAGGGAGGACCAGCCGGAGCTCGTGCCCACTCCGATGGTGTGGGCGATCTCGTGCAGCGCGGTTCGCTCGGTCATGTAGCTGCGGTTGCCGAAGCGGATGGTTCCGTTGATGTTGCCGTCGGCGGTGGGCACGCCCGGGTCGTAGCGGACGGTGATGTTCTTCCCCAGATCGCTGAGGTTGTTGTACCGGACCACCGCGGCGTTCATGGCCGAGGTGATGAGGTTGTAGGCCGTCTGCTGGTCCTGGGTGGGGTTGCTCGCCCGTTCCAGGGTCCAGGTGATGCTGGCCGCCGCCACCTGTTCCTGGGGCGCCGGAGCGGCCGGCGGGGCGGCCTGCGCGACACCGGGCCCGGCCAGCAGGGCGGCTGCCAGCGCGGCCACGACCGCCTTGTTGCGCCAGGGTAAGGCCGTGCGCTCAGCGGGCTCCGGGGCCTGTCGTCGACTCATGTGAGGTGTCCTCCTGTGGGGGGGTGGGCCGTCGGGTGCGGGGATGACGGCAGAACAGGGCGGGGATGACGGCAGAACAGATCGGTGGGGCGATTGCTCGCTTCCTGCGGAGACGGCACTCGGAGTGGGCGTTCAGCTGCCGTGGACGCCCACCTCGCGGAGCGAATATCCCCAGTCGGTGCCGCGGTCCAGGCCCTGGACCCGGACGTGGCGGGCAGGTGTGCCGGTGAACCGTGCCGTGTCCAGGCCGCCGTCGCCGGTCGTCGTGGACCAGGCGGTCCGCCAGTTCACGCCGTCGGTGGAGAGCTCGACGCGGTACGACCTGCCGTACGCGCGCTCCCAGTCGAGAGTGACGCGCCGGACCAGGTGCGTGGAGCCCAGGTCGATCCGCAGCCACTGGTCGTCGCTCCAGTCGCTCGCCCAGCGGGTGTCCGCGTCGCCGTCCACGGCCCGTCCCGGCGCGTAACTCGTGAACGGGTTCGACTCCGCCGAACTGGCCGCGGCCGAGGCGCCCTCGGCGAGATTCGCTGCGGCCTGGTGCCGCTCCGTTCCGCCCCAGGTGTCGAGGTAGGACTCGGCGCCCCGGAAGAGGTCGTCCACCACGCCCTGGCCGCCGACGTTCCGGATGTCCTCGATCCAGTCCGGGATCATGCCGGCGTGGGCGGCGCCGTCGGTGTTGTAGTCCCAGGTGCGCTCGCCGGTGGTCTGCCTGTCGATGAGGGAGCCGCCGTCGACGCTGCGGAAGGGGTAGGTGACGGGGTTCGGGGTGTCCGCGCCGCGCGGGGCGGGGTGGTCGCCGATGCCGTTGAAGTCGGTGCCGTAGCCGTAGCCCACGTCGTACTTCGCGCGCAGCGCGTCCGTGCGCTCGGCCTCCTCGCCGAACTCCTCGGAGCCGTGCATGTACTGGGCGACGAAGCCGCCGAGGGAGTAGACCCGCTCGGTCCAGTTCAGGTCCATCCAGCTGTGCGAGGACAGCACACCGGGGTACGACTCGGCCTCGAAGATGTCCAGGACCCGACCGGTGGCCTTGACGCTCATGTGGTCGATCTCAACCATCATCTGGCGCTTCATCATGCCGCGCAGGGCGTACTCGCCGAGATCGGTGAGACCACGGACGTTGCACTGCGCGTCCTCGTCGTACTCCGGGACCTCCACGCCGTCCGGGAGGTCCTCCTCGGCATCCGACGCCGCCTGACCGATCGGGTTGTCCTTCTGCGGGCCCGTGCACTTCTCCGTCTGCCAGAAGGTGCCCGTCGACAGGAACTGGCCGACGTTGATCGCCGTACCGAGCCCGTGTTCGTCGAAGCGGACCCCGCACAGCGCGTTGTCGAACTTGTGGCACAGGAACATGCTGCGCACACCCAGGTCGTACAACTCGTCGAGGCCCTTGTCGATGTCCTCCTTGTCGCACTGCGCGACGTCCAGGATCTGCTTGCAGCCGAACGGCTCGGAGGTCTCGACGCCCAGGACGACGGCCAGTTTGCCCTGCCGGACGACCTCGCGGGCCTGGGCGCTGTCGGTGACGATGCGGAACCAGCCCTTGCCGGTGCCGCCGTACATCTCGTCGATGTGGTCCTGCATGGCGTACGTCAGCTTCGCCTGCAGCCGGATCGAGGTCATCTCGTCGCAGCCGCGGTCCTTGAAGGGGTAGACCGAGCAGATCACGCCGTTGGTGACGAGGTCGTTGACGAGGACCCGCTGACCGCCGCGCCAGGCGCGCTCGATCCAGGCGTAGTAGTTCGCCTGGTGGGTCATCGAGTCGTACGCCGGCCAGTCCTTGAACGTCGGCCAGCCGACCGGGTCGTGCTTGCCGTCGCCACCGTGGGTGATGTAGTCGAAGATCGCGAGGGAACCGTCGGGATAGTGCTCGGGACAGTCCTTGAGCGCGTCGGCGATGCCCGCGTCGGAGAACGGCTTGCCGCAGATGAGCCGCCCGCCGAAGGCCTCGTTGGAGAACAGGTGGTTGTGGGCGTCCACGAACCCGCGTACCTCGCCCGCGGAGTTCGTGCCGTTGAACGGCTCGCCGGTGACGTCGATCTGAGAGTCCGGCGTGGGGCGTGCGGCAGGAATCCACCAGTCCGTTCCGGCCGCCGAACTCGGCGTGGGGCCCAGTGCCATGGCCAGCACGAAGAGGAGCAGCGACAAGACGGTGACGTCTTTGCGCCTGTGGTACGGGCGTTGAGCCATGGTCACTACCCACGTCCCCAGAGTTGTCATGACCGGAGCAAGATACGGGACGAGGATCACCGTGGCTCGCGTCCCGAGTCAAGAGGGCCGACCGATCGAGCTGATGCTGTGCACGTACCCAAAGCTGTCGCCTGGCGATACGAGCTCACCACCAGGACGAAATCAAGCTGACACACATATTTACAGCACCTGTTACGTCCCTTACTGTGAACGTTCACGGAATCCCCTACATGCGCATGTCAGGCCCCTGTGCCTCGACTTCGCCACCGTCTCGATCAAAGGAGTTCGGGATGACCGTGAACGGTCCAGGCCGCACAGTGAAGGCCGCCTTGCTCATGGCGGCTGTCGCCCTGCCCGCGTCCCTGCTCACCACGCCCACGACCGCCTCCGCGGCGGGCTCGCTCAGCATGCTCGGCGCCGATGTCTCCACCGCGCAGCGCGCCCTCGACCTCGGCGCCAAGTACTACGACGCGAGCGGCACCGCCAGAGACCCGCTCGACGTCCTCAAGGGCCTCGGCGTGAACTACGTCCGCCTGCGGGTCTGGAACAACCCGGCCAGTGGATACAACAACAAGGCCAAGGTGCTGGCGTACGCGAAGCAGGTCAAGGCCAAGGGTCTCAAGCTGCTGGTCGACTTCCACTACTCGGACACCTGGGCGGACCCGGGCAAACAGTACAAGCCGGCCGCCTGGGCGAGCCACGGCATCAACCAGCTGCAGACGGACGTCTACAACTACACCTACGACGTCTGCAACAGCCTCAAGTCCCAGGGCACCACGCCGGACAGTGTGCAGATCGGCAACGAGATCAACGTCGGCATGCTGTGGGACGACGGCAAGGTGGTCAACAACGACTTCACCAACCTCAGCCTGCTCCTCAAGTCGGGCTACAACGCGACCAAGGCGTGCAACAGCGGCACGAAGGTCATCATCCACACGGCCAACTCGGACAGCGACGCGCATGCACGGTGGTTCTACGACGGCATCAAGGCGAAGGGCGTCAACTGGGACATCACCGGGCTGTCCTACTACTGCCCGTGGCACGGCACGCTGTCCAACATGGGCAGCGTGGTGTCGGACATGAAGTCCCGCTACGGCAAGGACGTGGTCATCGCCGAGACGGCCTACCCGTTCACCTCGGCGAACGCGGACAGCACCGGCAACTCGATCACCTCCGGCTGCTCGGGCTACCCGCTCACCTGGCAGGGCCAGGCCGACAACTTCACCGCCGTACAGAACACGGCCCGCAACGCCGGCGCCATCGGCGTCTTCTACTGGGAGCCGACCTGGTACGCGGTCAAGGGCAACGGATGGGATCCGGCCGACATCAACAACAGTGGAAACGGCTGGGACAACATGGCCATCTTCAACTGGACCGGCCAGGTCAACCCGAACATCAAGTGGACGCCGTAGCCGACAGCTGACACGGACAACGAACGGCACCGCCCCCGGGCGGTGCCGTTCGTGCTCATCCGGCGTCGGCCGCCAGCTCCGGAACGGTCGTCCCGGGAACCGCCTGTTCGGCCGTGGCCGGCTTGCGGATCAGGAGCAGCGCCGCGTCGTCGTGCAGTCGGCCGCCCACATGTGCCAGCAGTTCGTCGTGGAGCGCGGTGAGGGTGCGCGCCGGCTCGTCGGACACGTGGCGCGCCAGCCCTTCGCGGAGGGGGTAGAACTCGCGGTCGCGGTCCCGGGCCTCGGTGACCCCGTCGGTGTAGAGCAGCAGTTGATCGCCGTCTGCGAAGGGCAGTACCTGGAGGCCGGGGGCCTGGCCCGTGAGGGCGCGCAGCCCGAGAGGCGGGGCCGGATGCGTGGGCTCCACCGCCATGACGCTTCCGGACGCGCGGACCAGCAGCGGCGGCGCGTGTCCGCAGTTCACCACCTCCAGATGCCCCGGCCGCGGGTATCCGACGACTACCGCGGTGACGAAGTCGTCGCACCCGAGGTTGCGCGCCAGGCTCCGTTCGATCCTGCCGGCGACGGCGAGGAGGTCGGGCTCGTCGTAGGCGGCTTCCCGGAAGACACCGAGGACCAGCGCGGTGGTCCCCACGGCTGGCAGCCCCTTGCCCCGCACATCGCCGACGATCAGCCGGACGCCGTACGGGGTGGGTATCAGTGCGTACAGATCCCCGCCGATACGGGCCTCGGCCGCCGCGGCGCTGTAGCGGACGGCCACCTGGACCGGGCCGACCGTCGCCGGTACGGGCCTGAGCAGCGCGTGCTGGGCGGTCTCCGCGACCGAGCGGACGGCCGCGAGCACCCGTTCGCGGCGCCCGCGCAGCGCGCTGGCCAGGCCGCTCGCCAGGGTGACGGCCACCAGGGCGGTCAGTACGGCCGCCAGCTCGTGGCCCGGAACACCGTCCCGGGTTCCGAGCGTCGCGCCCAGCACCGCGGCGAGGACGCCGACGCACAGGACACCGCGCGGGCCGTTGGTGGTGGCGGCCAGCGCGGGCCCGGCCGCGAGCAGCGGCAGCCAGATCATCCCCGCTCCGCCGACGAGGTCGACCAGCACGACTACGGAGACGGTCAGCACGGGCAGTACGGGTGTCCCGGCGGCCCAGTGTGCGGCAGCGCGCCGCCGGGAGCGCGCCCCGGGACGGGCCCCTCGGTTCTTGAAGGTCTTGAACGTCTTGAACGGCCGTATCGGCCAGTGGTCGCTGCCATGGTCTCTGGCCTGACTCATGTTTCGTCCGCAGTCCTCACCTGTGTACGGGGGCGCATTCCTGAAATGCCCGTTTCATCCAGGAAACGGGTTCGGCCCGGGCGTCACAAGAAGAGGATTTTCAGATAGTGAGCGAGAGGCTTCTCGTCACACGGCTCGCAGTCGGGATCAGCCGCGACCGGATCTCCTGCAGCCGGGAGAGCCGGTCCGCCGGCAGCGAGACGCCGAGCGAGCCGAGTGTGTCCCCGCTGTAGACGGGCACGGCCACGCAGACCGTGCCGAGGGCGTACTCCTCCAGGTCCGTGACGGCCGGGGCCCCGGGTGAGGAGTCGAGTCGCCGCAGCAGTTCCGGCAGGCTGGTGATCGTCCTTGGCGTGAGGTCGGCGAGGTCGTGCCGGGAGAGGTAGTCCTTGCGGGCCTCCTCGTCCAGTTCCCGCAGTACGGACTTGCCCAGCGCGGTGGCGTGCCCGGCGTCCTCGAATCCCACCCAGAGATCGACGCGGGGTGCCCGGGGACCGTCGACGATCTCGGCGACCCGGATCTCGCCCTCCTCGTAGAAGGTGAGGTAGGCGGCGGTCGCGAACTCGTCCCGCAGCGCGGCGAGCGTGGGACGGACACGGCTGAGCAGCGCCTGCCCACGGCCCGTGGTGTGCAGCGTCTGCAGCTTGTCCCCCAGGACGAACCCGCCGTCGTCCAGCTTCCGAACGTAACCGTCGTGGACCAGCGTCCGCAGGAGGTGATAGGCGGTGGCCAGGGGCAGGCCCGTCTCACGTGCCAGCTGTTTCGCCGGCGCGCCGTTCTCGTGCGCGCTCACCGCCTCCAGCAGGCGGAAGGCCCGCTGGACGGACGTGATGAGCGTGGGGCCGTCGTGCGCACCCATACGACCAGCCTGCGTCAGGCGAACAGCGCAGGCAAGGCGGGCGCGGTGCACCAGGAAGACGGGAAGACGGGAAAGCGGGAAGGCGGGAAGGCGGGAAGATGGGAAGGCGCCCTCACCGCGTGAGTCCCGCCCTCTCGCAGGCAGGCCGGAGCTGCCGGGTGCAGATCTGGTCGATGGTGTACACGCGGTCCTTGACAAGTGTCTGTTGGATGTTACCGACCGTCACCGCTCTCGGGGTGAGCAGGATGGACGGGATGCTCTTGCTGGTGGGGCTGTCGGTCGTCGTCGTGGCGACGTCGCGGATGTCCTCACCGCGCCCCAGGGCGACGGCCATGTCAGCGGCTGCGGCGGCTTCCGTCCTGAAGGGCTTGTACACCGTCATGTACTGCTCCCCCTTGATGATGCGTCGCACGGCGTCGAGGTCGGCGTCCTGACCGGTGACGGGAGGAAGCTCCCTGACACCGGCGCTCTTGAGGGCGGAGATGACACCCGCGGCTATGGCGTCGTTGGCCGCCAGGACGCCGTCGATCCGGGCCGGGCCCAGGGCCGCGATGGCGGCGGACATGTTGGCATGGGCCCGATCCGTGCTCCAGCCCAGGGTCTCGTACGACCTGGCGATCTTCACCTTGCCCGTCAGGACGGACAGCGTGCCCCTCCTGTACCACGCCGCGTTGGGGCTGGTCGGATCGCCGTTCATCATGACGACGTTCCCACCGTTCGTCTGGTCGCCCATGGCCTTCAGGAGCGCCTCGCCCTGGAGCCGGCCGACCTGCGCACCGTCGAAACTGACATAGCCCGAGATCGGGCCTTCCGCGAGCCGGTCGTAGGCGACGACCGGGACACCCGCCCTGCGCGCCTCCTGGATCGAGGAGCGCAGCGCCCTGGTGTCGGCGGCGTCGAGGATCAGGACCTCCACCCCCTTGGTGATCATGGAGGTGACCTGGTGCCGCTGCCTGGTCGCGTCGTTCTCGGCGTTGGCGTACGCCATGGTGCAGCGGGGACACAGCTCCTTCAGCCGCTTCTCGATCAGCGGCTTGTCCGAATGCTCCCAGCGGGGAACCGCTCGGCTCGGCAGCAGCAGGCCGACGGTGAAGCTGTCCGCGCCCGCCTCGTCGTCTCCCCCACAGGTGGCCAGGGACAGCGTCATGAGTCCCGCGACGAGCGCCGCGATGACGTGCCGCGTACGGGTCCTCATGGCAGACCCCCTCGTTCCGTTCCAGGCTCCGGGTCCGCGGGCGCCGGTTCGCGCCGCGGCACCACGATCTCGCTCCAGACCTGCTTGCCGCCGGCCACCGGCATGGAGCCGAAGGCCTCCGACATCGCCTCGACCAGCAGCAGGCCTCGGCCGCCGGTCGACTCCCAGTCCACGATCACCGGCTTGGCGGGCGCACGCGGCGAGGAGTCGATCACGCAGACGCGCACCCGGTCCCCGCGCAGCGTCAGGTCGACGCTGACCGGTCCCTGGGTGTGCACCAGGGCGTTGGTGACCAGTTCGGACACGACCAGCAGCACTTCGTCGGCCACGTCCTCGATCCTCCACCGCCGCAGAGTGCGCGCGGTGAAGCGGCGGGCGTGCATCACAGCGTCGGGCAGCCGCCACACCACCCAGCCGGCCCGGATCGGCCGGGTCTTCATGCCGTCGTAGCGCAGCAGCAACAGCGCCACGTCGTCCTCACGACGGTCGAGGTCGCCGAGCAGTTCGTCGGCCATCCGCCCCGGATCCGCCGGATCGGCGGCGGCGAGCGCGCTGCGCGTCCGCTGCATGCCCTCGTCCAGGGGCAGGTCGGCGGCCTCGACCAGGCCGTCGGTGACCAGGGCGAGCACCGTGCCCGGCGTCAGCGCGACCGCGGTCATGGGGAAATCCGCCTCCGCCAGAATGCCCAGCGGGAGCCCGCCCTCGACCTGCACCTCCTCGGTGCTGCCGTCGGGGTGGCGCAGCATCGGTGAGAGGTGCCCGGCACGGACGAACAGGGTGTTGCCCTGTTCCATGTCCAGTTCGACGTAGCAGCAGGTGGCGAACAGGTCGGTCTCCATGCCGACGAGGAGTCGGTTCGCGTGTGAGACGACCACGTCGGGCGGGTGGCCCTCCACCGCGTAGGCCCTGACCGCCGTACGCATCTGGCCCATGATCGTCGCGGCTCCGGCACTGTGTCCCTGCACGTCACCGATGACCAGCGCCACCCGGTCCTCGGAGAGGGCGATGACGTCGTACCAGTCGCCGCCCACCTGCAATCCCCGTCTGGCGGGCAGATAGCGGGCGACGGCTTTCCCTCCGGCCAGCTCGGGAAGGCGCCGGGGCAGCAGGCTGCGCTGCAGCATCGTCGCGAGCTCCTGCTCGGCGTCGTGCGCGTGCGCGCGCTTGAGGGCCTGCCCGACCAGCGCCGCGGTGGCCGTCAGCAGCGACCTCTCCTCGGGGACGAACTCGTGCGGCTCGTCCCAGCCGACCAGGCACACGCCCGCGACCCGGCCCTTGGCGGGCAACGGCAGGACGGCCAGACCTCCGGCACCGACGCCCCCGAGCGCGGGTTCGAAGGCTGTGCCGGCCGGCCACAGATCCGTACGTCCGTCCCGCAGAGCCATCTGAAGCGTGGGCAGGGCGCTGACCGGGGCGTCCGGCCACTCCGAACGCCACTCGGAACGCCATGCCTCCGGCCAGGCGTCGGGCTTGGGCGGGTCGAGCACGGTGACCATGAGCCGGTCGTCCTGCACCTCGGCGAGTGCCACCCGGTCGGCGCCCAGCGGCTCACGCAGCGCGGTGACCACCACTCGGCTGACGTCACGGACCGTCGCGGCATCGTCGAGTGCGGCGGTCAGCCACTGGATCCTGGAGACGTCGTCGGGGCCCTTGCGCAGAACCGAGGTCGCGGTCACCACGCCCAGGACCTGCTCCGGCGCGCCGTCGGTGCTCGCCACCACCCGGCAGCTCAGGCTCAGCCAGCGCATCTCACCGGTGGGGCGGCGGACACGGAACTCCAGCTCCCGCCGACCGAACGCCTGGGTGGACGGCTCGATGACCGACATCAGCGCGTGCATGTCCTCGGGCAGGGCGTGCGCGAGCAGGGTGTCCGCCTTGCCGTCGAAGTCGTCCGGGGTGATGCCGACCAGGTCGAGCAGAGTGTCGTCCGCCTCGATCAGGCCGGTGTCCGGTACCAGGACGAACGAGCCGACGCGCAGACTCCGCAGGGCGGGACCCAGCAGCGACGACGGCGCGGGCCGGCCGGTCCCTGTCTGGAGCATGCCGACGACGGCGTCGGCGTACCGCTCCAGGAAGCGCCGCTGCTCGGCCTCGAAGCCGTCCGCGGAATCCCCCACGACGACGAGGCAGCCCAGCCGCCTGCCCTCCGCTCCGAGGGGCAGCGCGGCGAGCGGCGCCTCCGCCCGTGGCGGCGTCGGCCCGCCCTCGGGGTAGGAGGCGAGTGCCGCGGGAGTCAGCCACAGGGGCCGGTCGGTGCGGAAGGCGTGCGCCGCGGGTGAACCACCGGACAGGGGCAGCCGCTCCGGCAGCCCGTACTGGGAAGCGGCGCACCCGGCCGTCTCCACCAGCAGGAGCTCTTCATGCCCGCCACCGGGCACGTAGACCGCTGTGAGCGCCGCTCCGGCGAACGTCAGGGCCCGATCACTCGCGGCGGCCTCCGGCACCGGCGGCGGTGAACCGGTGTCCGCGGCGCCGGCCCCGGATGCTCCCAGCTCTGAGACTCCGGCCCGGGCACGGCCGTCATGAGGCATGTCCGCGACCTACTTCCCGTCCATGCGGCAGGTACCGACAGGTTCAGACCGAGCACCCACGTACCAGAATCGCACATGGGAAGTAATAGGACAGATCAGCTTGAATAACATCACTAGCAGGCATCATTCGCAGATCGCCAAAACTGGTGCCAAACTGACGACGTGGTCGTCTTGAAGGCCTGCATACGGGACGCGGCCGTCGCCATGACCGCGATCTCGACGGCCGTCGCTCTCGCGGCCTGCGGGGCGGGCGGAGGGAACGAATCCGGTGGCGGGGAGAGCACACCGCACATCGCTCTGCTGCTGCCGGACTCCACCACGGCTCGCTGGGAGACCCAGGACAGGCCGCTGTTCGAGCGGAAGATCAAGGAGCTGTGCGACGAGTGCACGGTCGAGCACGGCAATGCCAGGGGTGAGGTGGCCATCCAGCAGGAGCAGATGGAATCGATGATCACCAAGGGGGTCGATGTCATCGTGCTGGTGGCCGTGGACGCCCGATCGCTCGCCGCCGCGGTCAGGGAGGCGAACCGGGCGGATGTCCCGGTCATCGCCTACGACCGTCTCGCCGAGGGCCCGATCTCGGGCTATGTCTCGTTCGACGGCGAGGAGGTCGGCAAGCTGCAGGCCAGGGCGCTGCTGACGGCCATGGCCGACAGAGCGCGAGACGGCCAGATCGTGATGATGAACGGCGATCCCAGCGACCCCAACGCGGTGTCGTTCAAGAAAGGTGCGCTGTCCGTGCTCGAGGGCAGAGTGAAGATCGGCAAGGCGTACGACACCCACCAGTGGCGGACCGAGACCGCGAACGCGAACATGTCCGGCGCCATCTCCGCCCTCGGCGTCCGCAACATCCACGGGGTCTACGCAGCCAACGACGGCCTCGCCGCGGGCAGCATCTCCGCCCTCAGAGCGAACAAGGTCGACCCGCTTCCGCCCGTCACCGGGCAGGACGCCGAACTCGGAGCCGTGCGGCGCATCATCGGCGGCGATCAGTACATGACCGTCTACAAGCCCTTCGGGCCCGAGGCGTCCGCCGGCGCCGCCATGGCCGTGGACGCGGCCCGCGGGGAAAGCCTCGACCGGGTCGCCACGGGAGAGGTGAGGACCCGGGACGGGCACGTCGTTCCGGCGGTCCTGCTCACCCCCGTGTCCGTGACCGTCGACACCATCGAGGACACCGTGGTGAAGCACGGCATGTACACGATCGCGCAGATCTGCACCCCCGAGCTCGCCTCGGCCTGCGACAGGGCCGGGCTGACCTGACAGCCGGTTCCGGCGAGGTCCGGTCCCCGGGAAGGAGATGGTTTCCGTGCCGGCTCCCCCCTTGCTGGCGCTGCGCGGCGTGTGCAAGCGCTTCGGCGTCGTCGAGGTCCTCTCCGACATCGAGCTGGAGATTTACGCCGGCCAGGTCGTCGCTCTGCTGGGCGACAACGGGGCCGGCAAGTCCACCCTGGTCAAGGCGATCTCCGGCGTCGCCCCCGCGGACAAGGGCGTCATCGAGTGGGAGGGCCGGGCGGTCCACATCAAACGCCCCCATGACGCCCGGGACCTCGGTATCGCCACCGTCTACCAGGACCTCGCGCTGTGCGGGAACCTCGACGTCGTCGGCAACCTGTTCCTCGGACGGGAGATCCGCAGGTTCGGGTTCCTCGACGAGGTGGAGATGGAGCGCCGCACCAGACGTCTGCTGGAACGGCTGACCAGGGCCGTCCCCGATCTGCGCGCCCCCGTCGTCTCGCTGTCCAGCGGCCAGCGGCAGACGGTCGCCATAGCTCGCTCGCTCCTCGGCGAGCCGCGGGTCCTCCTCCTGGACGAACCGACCGCGGCTCTGGGAATCGAGCAGACCACCGAGGTCCTGGACCTCGTGGACCACCTGCGCGACCGCGGCGTGGGTGTGCTGCTCATCAGCCACAACATGGGCGACGTCAAAGCTCTCGCGGACCGGGCCGCCGTGCTGCGGCTCGGTCGCAACAACGGCTTCTTCGACGTGAACACCGCGTCTCAGGAACAGATCATCTCCTCCATCACCGGCGCCACGGAAAACGTGCCCCGGCGGCCGGCCCCGCTGGAGTCGGGATGGTGAAAGGGATGCGCGACATGGCGGACAACACCCGGGCCGAACCCACCGCACCCCGCACCGAGGCTCGTCCCCCGCACCGCGAGCGGGCCATCGCCCGCGCCGTGGAGGACGGGGTCGCCGTCTTCCGGCGCAAGCTGAGCGCCGGGGAACTGGGCTGGCTCCCCGTCGTCCTCGTCCTCGCCGCGGTCTGGATCACCTTCCAGACCCTCAACGAGAACTTCCTCTCCCCCCGGAACCTGTCCAATCTCAGCGTGGACATCGTGGGCACGGGTCTGATCGCGGTCGGCATCGTCTTCGTGCTGCTGATCGGCGAACTCGACCTGTCGGTCGGCTCGATCAGCGGTCTCGCGGCGGCCGTCTTCGCCGTTCTGAACGTGAACAACGGCGTGCCGGAATGGCTCGCCGTCATCATCGCGGTGTTCGTGGGGACCGTCACCGGGGCCGTCCAGGGCTTCTCCTTCGCCCGGACGCGGGTGCCGGCGTTCGTCGTCACGCTCGCGGGGCTGCTCACCTGGAACGGCTTCATGCTCTACATCCTCGGAACCAGCGGCACCGTCAACCTCGACGAGAACGGGCTCGTCGCCAAGCTGACCAGCTACTACTTCACCCATGACGCCGCCGCCTACGGCGTGGCGGCGGTCGGCGCGGGCATGGTCTTCCTCGTCTCCCACCAGGACAGGCGGCGCCGCATGGCCGTCGGCATGCCGCACCGCTCGCTCCGCGCGATCGGGGTGCGCACGGGCGTGCTCGCGGTGATCGCGTTCGCCGCCGCGTATCTGCTCAACCGCTTCCAGGGTCTGCCGCTCGCCCTCCTGATCTTTCTGGTGGTCGTGGCCGGCCTCGACATCATTCTCCGCCGCACGCACTACGGGCGGCAGGTCTACGCACTCGGCGGCGGCGTGGAGGCGGCCCGGCGCGCCAGCCTCAGCGTGATCCGCGTGCAGACCGCGGTGCTCGCCGTCTCGGGCACCATGGCCGCGGTCGGCGGCCTGTTCCTGGCCTCGCGCATCACCTCGGTGAGCCAGGGTTCGGGCTCGGGTGTCCTGCTGCTGAACGCCATCGCGGCAGCCGTCATCGGTGGCACCAGCCTGTTCGGCGGGCGCGGTACGACCTGGTCCGCGGTGCTCGGCATGCTGGTCATCCAGTCGATCGCCTCGGGCATGGCGATCACGGACACCCCCGCCGCGGTCCAGTTCATCATCACGGGCGGGGTGCTCTTCGCAGCGGTGGTCATCGACTCGCTGTCGCGCCGCACGCAGGAGGCACACGGGCGGGCTTGACGTCCGCTCAGGAGACGGCCGAGCCGTCACGGCGCGCACCTCGAGGTGCGGGAGAGCACCGGTTCCCATAACGTGGTATTTAGAGTGCTTTCAGGGGGTTTCCGCTCCCTTGTCGGGAGGTTCGGCCGTAGTTCTCGTCGCCGCATTGACTTCCCCGCCCCGAACTGGCCGCCCAGGACAAGCAGTTGTTGAAGGTTGTTCTCTCGGCCGCGGAGGACAACGACTGGCGGGTGCAGACGCAATCAGCGACAAGGCGAGCGACGTGATCCTCGCAACCGCCGAAGGAGCATCGCGATGAGCAAGCAACCACGCGCCGCACGGCGTTCCGCGACCGGATACCGTACGTCATTCCCCTGGCGGATCGTCACCCGCGGCGCCGAACTCGTGGACCGGCGCATCGGCTGGGACAGGCTGCCCGTCATTCCGGGCCTGGCGACGCTCCTCGGGCTACGCGTCAGACTCCGCCAGGAGAACCTCCACGACACCGGTCGGCTGCCCTCGGTCGATCTGCCCGATCCCGCGCCCCCCTCCGAGAGCCACAAGGTCAACCGGACCGCCGACGGCAGCCGCAACGACCTCGACGAGCCGCGGATGGGCATGGCGGGCACCCGCTTCGGCCGGAACATCCCGCTGGACCGGATCGGCCCGGCCACGCCTCAGGACGTACTGTCCAGGCCGAACCCGCGCGAGGTCAGCCGCGCCCTGCTCACCCGCGACGAGCTCACCCCGGCCGAATCGGTCAACTCCCTGGTCGCCGCCTGGCTTCAGTTCATGATCCGCGACTGGTTCAGCCACGGTACGAGCCCCAAGGAACGGCCCTGGGAAGTACCGCTCATGGACGACGACCCGTGGCCGGAACACCCCATGCGGATCATGCGGACACCGGACGACCCGACCCGCGACCCGCAGGCACCCACCGGGATGCCCGACACCCGCGTCAACGTGTCCTCCCACTGGTGGGACGCCTCGCAGATCTACGGGACGAACGAGACCGAGCAGCGCCGGATGCGCACCGGCGAGTCGGGCAAGCTGCATCTGTGGGACGACGAGCAGTCCCCGTTCCCCTCGGACGCCGGCCGCGACCCCTCGCGTGTTCCCGGGTTCTGGCTGGGTCTGGCCATGATGCAGAGCCTGTTCGCCAAGGAGCACAACGCGATCTGCGACCACCTGCACGCCACGTATCCGTCCTGGAACGACGAGGAACTGTTCCAGCGTGCCCGGCTCGTCAACGCCGCGCTCCTGGCGAAGATCCACACCGTGGAGTGGACACCGGCCGTGATCAGCCACCCCACCACCGTCAAGGCACTGCGCGCCAACTGGTGGGGCATCGCGGGCGAACGCGTCCACCGACTCTTCGGCCGGATCGGCGACAGTGAGGTCATCAGCGGCATCCCCGGCGGCGCGACGGACCACTACGGCGTCCCGTACTCGCTCACCGAGGAATTCGTGGCCGTCTACCGCATGCATCCGCTCATCCGCGACGAGTGGCATCTGCGCTCCGCCGCCGACGACGAGACCCTGCGCCACTGCACCCTCCGCGACATCTCCGGCCCCGGGGCGCTGAAGGTCCTGGAGACCACCGAGATGGCCGATCTGCTCTACAGCTTCGGCACGCTCCACCCCGGACTGGTCACCCTGCACAACTTCCCCAGGTTCCTGCAGGAGTTCGAGCGTCCGGACGGGCATCTGCAGGACCTCGCCGCCACCGACATCCTGCGCTCCCGGGAGCTTGGTGTCCCCCGCTACAACGAGTTCCGGCGGCTGCTGCGGCTGAAGCCCGCGGCCGACTTCACGGAGCTGACGGACAACCCGGCATGGGCCGAACAGATCGAGCGGCTCTACGACGGCGACATCGAGAAGGTCGACCTCATGGTCGGGCTGTACGCGGAGAAACTGCCGGCCGGATTCGCCTTCAGCGACACGGCGTTCCGCATCTTCATCCTCATGGCATCACGGCGGCTCAACAGCGACCGCTTCTTCACCGAGTACTACACCCCCGAGGTGTACTCCAAGGCCGGTATGGCCTGGATCGACGACAACAGCATGATCACGGTGCTGCTGCGCCACCACCCGGAGCTGCGCACGGCTCTCGCGGGGCTGACGAACGCCTTCGTGCCTTGGCACACCGCCGGAAGGACGGTGGACTGACATGGAAGCGACGGACAAGTCCCGCGCGGAGCGGGAGCGCCAGGTCGCGGCGGCCGCCGCGCGGTACGGCGAGACCGGCGACGAGCGGCGGGCGGTCGAGCGGCAGCGGGACGCCGGGGTCACCTTCCCGGATTCGCAGGAGGCGCTCGCGGCGCGCGCGGCCCGCCTGCTCGACCGGCACGCGGTGCCCGCCGCCATGGTGGTGGAGGCCGTCCGCACGGAACCGCTGGCCGCGCCCGCCGCGTACGAACGCATCCTCGGGGTGTCCAAGGACCTGCAGGCATGGAGCTTCCTGCCGCGCGGCGTCCGGGCGGCACGTACCATCGCCCGGATCTCGGTGCGGGAGAACGGCCGCGAGCTGCCGATCGGCACCGGCTTCCTGGTGTCGCCGAGCCTGTTGATGACCAACCATCACGTGCTCACCGACGCGGAGGCCGCCCGGCAGTGCTTCGTGGAGTTCGAGGCTCAGGTCACCGTCGACAACACACCGCAGCCGGCGACGCGGCTGGAACTCGACCCCGACGGGTTCTTCGCGGCGGACGCAACGCTCGACTT
This sequence comes from Streptomyces sp. SA15, assembly GCF_002291145.1. Classification (GTDB taxonomy): domain Bacteria; phylum Actinomycetota; class Actinomycetes; order Streptomycetales; family Streptomycetaceae; genus Streptomyces. The sequence goes on along the minus strand of NZ_NTGE01000102.1, from coordinate 42,676 downwards.
CGCCCTGGTGCTGGTCGCACCCGGCCCGGACCGGCGGCCCCCGGGGGAGACGTTCGGGTGGAACCGGCTCAGCGCCCAGACGGGAAAGCTGGTGATCGGCGAGCCGGTCAACGTCATCGGCCATCCGATGGGGCGCCTGAAGGAGATCGCCGTACGCGACAACATGCTCCAGGTGCGCCTCGACGACTTCGTGCACTACAAGACGGACACCGAGCCCGGCAACTCGGGTTCCCCGGTCTTCAACGACCAGTGGGAGGTCGTCGCGCTCCACCACAGCGGTGTGCCCAGGACCGACGACCAGGGCCGCGTCCTGCGCCGCGACGGGCAGGTCTGGCGGCCCGGTGACGGAGACGACGCCATCGACTGGGTGTCCAACGAGGGCGTCCGCATCAGTTCCATCCTGAAGCACCTCGCCGCCCTGCCCCTCACCTCCCGGCAGCAGGCGCTGCTGGCCGAGATGGGCCCTGAGTCGGGGCTGCGCCTCGCGGAGGCCGCAGTCGGTCCGGGGCCGGCTCCCACTCCGACTCCCGCCGTCGCCGCGCCGCGCCCGGCCGCCGAGAGGGCCACCGCGCGTACGGGACTGCGCGCCCGGGACGGCGCGTTCGGCGGCAACCGGCATCTGGTCTTCCTGCACGGCCGCTCCCAGGAAGGCAAGGACCCCGAGAAACTGCGCCGCGAATGGGCGGCCGGCCTCAATCAGGGGCTCGTCCGCGCCGGGCTCCCCCCGGTCGACCCGGCGGACGTCTGGTTCCCCTACTACGGCGACAGACTGGCGCAGGCCCTCACCACGCATCAGGCCGTCCCCCGCATCGTCGAGGCGCCGACCGCCACGGCGGCGGAGGTGGTCGCACCCGCCACTGCCACGGCCCGCGCGGTGTACGAGGAGATCGTCGGCGAGGCGGCCGCCAAGTGGCACATGCCGCACGAGAGGCAGTTGGCCACCGAGCGGATCGGCCTGGACGACGTGGTCGGGACCCTGCAGAGACAGCTGAGCTGGCTGGCCGCCAGGAGCGACCTGGACGCGTGGGCCATCGCCTTGATCTACCGTGACGTGGCCGCGTACCTCGGCGACCGGCGCATCCGGGACGAGGTCCAGGACTGCGTCCTCGAAACGATGCCGGACGCGGGAGAAGTCGTGCTTGTCGGCCACAGCCTCGGCTCGGTCGTCGGCATGGATCTCACCACGCGGCTCCCCCCCGGTGTGGACCTCATCCACCTGACCACGGCGGGAAGTCCCCTGGGCCTGGACCACGTGCACAGCAGGCTGCTCGTCGGCGGGCCGAAGCGCCCGGACAAGGTGGTGGACTGGCTCAACGCATGGTGCCCGACCGACTCGGTCGCCATCGGATGCCCGTTGGGCGACGACTGGGCGGACGGGCTGACCGACCTCGCCGTCGTCAACGCCCGCGACCGGGCGCACAGCATCGTGGAGTACCTCGCCCACGCCGAGGTCGCCCGGTCGATCGGCAGCCACCTCGGCGGCTGAGCCGAACCGTTCGACAGGGCTTCCGCCACGCCCCGCGCCGCATCAGCCTCGGCGCAGGCCGATGCGGCGCAGCCACGACCCTGGAGCAGCCGCTCGTCTGAACGCCGGCCATGACAGTGGCTCCTCCCAGAAGTGCGCCCCGAAGAAGCGTGCGTCGCCTCGGTGCGGCTCTTGCGTCGGTGAGGTCCTGCCGATGGGGCATGGTGAAGCCTCCGGGTCAGTCGTTGAGACGGACCTTGCCGAGCCGGCGGACCATGGCCGGGTCGCGATGGTCGAAGAACAGCGAGCTTCCGGTGTCCAGGGTGGCGATCCGGGCCATCTGGTCGTCGGTGAGCTCGAAGTCGAAGACGTCGAAGTTCTCCGCCATGCGCTCCGGGCGGACCGACTTCGGGATCGTGACGACTTCACGCTGGATGAGCCAGCGGAGCACGACCTGGGCGACGGACTTGCCGTGCTCTTCGGCGATGTCGCTCAGGACCGGGTCGGTGAAGAGGTTGTTCTTGCCCTCGGCGAACCCGCCCCACGACTGGATCTGGACCCGATGCTCGCGCATGACCTCCTGGTCCGCGGTGCGCTGGAAGAAGGGGTGGGTCTCGATCTGGTTGACCGCGGGCGTGACCTCGTTGTTGAGGATGAGGTCGACCAGCCGGTCGGTGTGGAAGTTGGCGACGCCGATCGCCCTGACACGGCCCTCACGGTGGAGGTCCTGCATCGCACGCCACTGGCCGTACACATCGCCGTACGGCTGGTGCATCAGGTACAGGTCGAGGTGGTCGAGGCCCAGCTTGGCCATCGACTTCTCGAAAGCACGTTTGGTGTTCTCCTCAGAGGGGGCGTCCTGGACCCACAGCTTGGTGGTGACGAACAGTTCCTCACGCGGGATGCCGCTCTTCTTGATGGCACGGCCGACGGCTTCCTCGTTCATGTAGGCGGCCGCGGTGTCGAGCAGGCGGTAGCCGACGGCGAGGGCCTCGGTGACGGCCTGCTCGGTCTGCTCCGGCGGGATCTGGTAGACGCCGAAGCCGAGAATCGGCATCTCGACGCCGTTGTTCAGGGTGACGGTCTGCATGGGACTTCCTTGGGTGCGGGGCGGGGTGCGGGTATGTGGCCGGACGGCACGGGGCGCGGCGGCCGGTCAGCGTTCGAGCAGGCGCATGCCGGCCTCGTCGTGCGATTCGCCGGCGGCCGGGGGAAGGTTGTTGAGCTTGTCGATCTGCTCCGCGGTCAGCTCGATGCCGTCGGCGGCGGTGTTCTCCTCGACGCGGCTCAGGCGCTTGGTGCCGGGGATCGGCGCGATGGTGTCGCCCTGGGCGAGCAGCCAGGCCAGGGCGATCTGCGCCGGTGTGGCGCCGGCCTCGGCGGCGATGGCCTGGACCTCGTCGGCGAGACGCAGATTGCGCCGGAGGTTCTCGCCGGTGAAGCGCGGGTTGTTCTTGCGCCAGTCGGTGTCGTCGAAGTCCTCGGTGGAGCGGATCTGCCCGGTGAGGAACCCGTGCCCCAGCGGCGAGAAGGGCACGAAGCCGATGTTCAGCTCGCGCAGCAGCGGCAGCACCCGCGCCTCCGGGTCCCGCGTCCACAGCGAGTACTCCGACTGCACGGCGGTGACCGGGTGGACGGCGTGGGCCCGGCGGATGGTGTCCGGACCGGCCTCGGACAGGCCGATGTGGCGGACCTTGCCCTCGGCGACCAGCTCGGCCAGCGTCCCCACGGTGTCCTCGATGGGCACCTCGGGATCGACGCGGTGCTGGTAGTACAGGTCGATGCAGTCGGTGCCGAGGCGCTTGAGCGAGCCGTCGACGGCGGTGCGGATGTTGGCCGGGCTGCTGTCCAGGTGTCCCGGCCCGCCGCCCGCGTGCGAGACGAAGCCGAACTTCGTCGCCACCACGACCCGGTCGCGCCTGCCCTTGAGGGCGCGGCCGACGAGTTCCTCGTTGGTGTACGGGCCGTAGATCTCGGCGGTGTCGATGAAGGTGACGCCCAGCTCCAGGGCCCGGTGGAGGGTACGGATCGACTCCGTATCGTCCCTCCCGGCCCCGGTGTAGCCGTGGGACATGCCCATGGCGCCCAGTCCGATGCGGGAAACCTCCAGGTCACCCAGCTTGACGTGCCGCATCGAGAATGCTCCGTTCCTTGGCTTTTGCCGGTTTCCTCTGTCCTGTCCGGAATCCACCCTCGCGCCTTTTCGCCCTCGGTGGCAGGCCGAGCTGTGCCGGGGAGTGGCGTTCGGGGTAACGACAGGGCCCCCCACGCGCCTGCCGTGCAGGTCAGCGCGGTGTGACACGGAAGGGCATCGCACCCGAGCGGAGCAGCGGCGCCACTGCCGAGCTGGGCCGGTTCCTGCGCGCCCGCCGCGCGCAGACCAGACCCGACCAGGTCGGCCTCACCGTCGGACCCGGCCTGCGCCGGACTCCCGGCCTGCACCGGACTCCCGGCCTGCACCGGACTCCCGGCCTGCGCCGCGAGGAGGTGGCCGCCACAACCGAGGCACCGACCTGCCCCTGTCCCACGGCGCCGGCCCCATCCACCACGCTGCATGGGGGCTGCACGCACACTCCGCTCCCTAACTATGGTGTCTCACCGCAGAACTCGGCCGAGACGACGTTCTTGCCGCCGCCGAACACGAGCACCGGACGGTCGGGGCGCTTGCCGTGGCCGTCCCAGGCGGTTCCGGTGCCGAAGCCGCCGCCGGCTCCCTGTCCCTCGCCGAAGCCCGGTGTCCGGGCGGGAGTTGGGCCACGGGGTGGCCGGCGGCCATCCGGAACGCAGCGGGCAGCGGCCCACGACACCGTCCACCGCTCCATCGGACTGGTGACCGCACAGAACATCGACTTGTCGATGGGACATCGCTCCGACTGCCGGCGTAGAGCATCCGGCACCAAGCAATCGGATTGGCCTATCCAGTTCCGTGGTACCGTGGTGACGATGAACCGGAAAGGCCTATCCGATTGGGAATCGGATAGATCTATCCATATTTTCTGGCATCCACTGCCATGTCTTCCACGAAAGGATCGCTGTGACCAGCATCGCCATCGTCGGAGCCGGCCCCCAGCTGGGCCTGGCCATCGCCCGCACCTTCGGATCCCAGGGCTTCGACGTCGCCCTGATCTCCCGCCACCGCGCCAAGCTCGACGACCTCGTCGCCAAGCTCACCGCCGAGAGCATCACCGCCGCCGCCTTCCCCGCGGACGTCCTCGACCACGACACACTCACTCAAGCGCTCAAGGCCGCCGCCACCCAGTTCGGCGGCATCGACGTCCTGGAGTACTCCCCGGTGGGGACCATCCACTCCACCGCCCTGACCACCCCGGCCGACACCGAACCGTCCCACGTGCAGCACGAGATCGAGTTCCAGCTCTACGGAGCCATCGCCGCCACCAAGGCGGTACTGCCCGCCATGCGCGAGGCCGGCACGGGCACCCTGCTCTACACCACCGGCGCCGGCTCCATCGACCCCGTCCCGCAGGTCGGAAACGTCAACGCCGCCGCCGCGGCGCTGCGCAACTGGGCGATCAACCTGCACAAGGAACTGGCCGGCACCGGCATCCAGGCCGCCCACGTCGGCATCGACGTGTCGATCGGCACCCCCACCTTCTACGGACAGCCGAAGGCCACGGCTGACCAGATCTCCCCCGTCTACTGGGACCTCCACACCACCCACCGCGACGAAGCCGAGCGGATCTTCAGAGGCTGACGCCGCACCGGCTGCCCTGACGCGACTCCCACCCCGTCGTCGAACCCTGATCGCGCCGCGGCGCGATCCATCCGCAAGGAGCTCGCCCCGCCGGCAGGACCGGCGGCAGCGTGAGAACCAGCGGAACGGCTTCGCACACGCTCCCGATCCCTTGCCGACCACGCCGCCGAGGCGACGGCGCCGGCACCGTCGGCACGACCGCGCCCCCGTCGCCCGATCCACCGTGTCCCCAAGACGCTTCCGCGAAAGGATCACTATGACCAGCATGTCGTTCGCCGACGCGGCGCGCGTGTGTCTCACCTCCAAGTACGCCACGTTCTCCGGTCGCGCCCGGCGCTCGGAGTATTGGTGGTTCTCGCTGCTGTACGTGAGCGCCACCGTCGTACTCGTCGTGGTCAGCTTCGCGATCAATGCCCCGCTGCTGAGCGTCCTCCTGCTGCCGCTCATCGTGCCCATGCTGACCGTCTCCGTCCGCCGGTTGCACGACACCGGCAAGTCCGGCTGGAGAATGCTCATCGCCCTGGTTCCGGTCGTCGGCCCGATCGTCTACCTCGTGGGCATGATGGTGGACAGCGCCCCAGACGCCAACCAGTACGGCTCCTCCCCCAAGGCCGTCGGCCACCCCGTCGGCTGAGCCTGACGCCACCATTGCAGGCTCATGGAGAAGGGCCCATTCTTCTGACGCCACGCCAGACAAGACCCCCACCCTGACACCCTGACGCAAGAGAAGAGAGGCCCGCATGGCTGCAACTCAGCGCAGGAGCCGGAAGATCATGATGACGCCGGACGAGCTGGACGAGTTCCTCGCCACCCAGCGCACGTGCCGGATCGCTACCGTCTCAAGCGACGGCGCCCCGCATGTCAGTGCCCTCTGGTTCGCATGGGATGGCACCTCGTTGTGGCTTTACTCCATCGTGCGCAGCAAGCGATGGGCCGAGCTTCGTCACGACCCGCGCGTCGCGATCGTCGTCGACTCCGGCGAGGGGTACGGGGAGCTGCGCGGGGTCGAGCTGTCAGGCACTGTGGAGTTCGTCGGCGAGATCCCCCGCACCGGAGAACCGTGCACCGAACTCGACGCGCTGGAACCGCTGTTCGCCCGCAAGAACTTCGGTCTGGAGGCTATGCCGCACGATGGCCGGCATGCGTGGATCCGCCTGACACCGTCGAAGACCGTCTCCTGGGACTTCCGCAAGCTGTGACAACCAAGGGACACCTTGCCCGTCCGAGTCACACGAGAGTGGTCTCAACTGCGGGCTACGGCATCGACAGCATGGGGCTTCCTGCGGCGGCGAGGGTTGCGACGCCATGATCACACCAGCCACCAGCATGGGGCACCTGGCAGACTCATCCCGCAGGATGCTGCCGCGCGGCAGCACTCTTGGTCAGTCCAGTCGTCTGAGCAGGGAGGACCCATGGGCGGGAACGACCCGCACATCCATGTCGAGGCGAACGTGGTCCACGGCGATGCCGCTGTCCGGAACATGGTGGCATCCGAGTTCGGCCTGGGCCGGCGACCTGCCAAGCCTCGTCACTACTGGATGCGGGCTGCGGGTGCCGTATGCGATGACCTCTCCGCGTCCGGATCGTGTCACCTGCCTGGCCTGCCGTGAGCACGCGCGGTCGCGAGCACCTGCGCTTCGCGGAGGAGGTCGAACGCTTGAGCCGCATGCCCTGAGGAGCCGCCCGGCGGCGACCTGCGGACGGTGCGGTCTCGCCGAGCGTCGGGCAGGACAGTCCGGCTTCGGCACCGACCCCCTGATCGGCCAGGACCACCAGGTCCACCAGGACGACCAGGACCAACCTTGATCAGGAAATGCTCTTCACCAAGGTTGATCGCGCCGAAAAGTCCCAGCCCTTCTCCACCATCGCGCTCGCCGTCGAATGCGCGCGGCTTCTCCAACTCGCCCCGATCGTCATCGTCCGCCGCCTACAGCCGCCGGGCCACAGGCTCGCTCAGGCGCTCGCAACGAATGGTCAGTTCTCCTGGAGCACGGAGAGGACGTTCCCGGCGGGGTCGGTGAACCACGCGATCGCCGCAGGGCCGCCGTTGCCAACCCGCACGATGCCCTTCTCGTCATGGTCGAATCCGGCGTAGCGCTCAAGGGTCACGCCGCGCCGCTCGAGTTCACCGACCGCGGCCCCGATGTCGTCCACTGGGAAGTTGAGAATCGTGAACGTCGCAGGGGTGTGCGTCTCCTTGGGGTAGACGAAGACGTCCGCGCCGCTGCCGAGCTTGAGGATCAGCGTCCGCATGTTCCCCTGCCCGGCCTCCTCCACCTGGAGGCCGAGAACCTCACCGTAGAACCGGCGGGCCTCGCCGAGGTCGTCGACCGAGAAGCCGCTGAACGCCTGCGATTGTCCGAACATGCCGTGTGTCTCCTTCGCGTGTGAGCCGTCCTGACATCTCAGGGCACACCACGCGCGCCACGGCCGGACGCACGCCACGCTGGCGGCGTCCGCATGGTCGTGCGCCCTTCACCCTCACGAAGCGATGGCCGGCCGCCGCTCGTGCTCCGCCGGCCGACAGCGAAATCGTCGTCACACCGCCGCATCACCACCCCGATACCGAGGCGGAAGGTTCGCCGGCGGTGTGGTAGTCGACGGTGCTGATGAGGCGGAACGGCGCGGTCATGGGCGTGCTTCTCTGACGTCCGGGCGAAGCGAGCCGGATTCGGGGGCCTCTCATGGTGAAGGTCGCGGAACGTCGCGAGGGAGGCGTACGACCATCAGCGCGCGGAAACGTTGTGCCCCCTACCAAGATAGTTGATGCACCAAGCAAATATGCGCACACTCCCTTGCCGGGCCATTGCTGTACACCGAGTTCGTGCTCGCGTCGGATGAGCGGATCGCCGTGCCGACCCGCCTGGCGCGCGACCCGTTTGCCGTGCACCTGGGTCTTCCATACCGACACCGACCGCTCAGTCCCGTGGGTCCTGGCCCGCGATCTGCCGGCCCAAGGCCTGCTGAGGCCGAGCGGGCAGGGCGATGTGCACATCTGGCCGGTCGGGCACGGGCCCGATGCCGAGCCGAACATCGCTCTGTCGTCCCCCCAGGGGACCGCTCGCCTCACCGCTCCCCTCGCCACGGTGGCGCAGTGGCTGCAGCGCACGTATCAGTCGGTCCCGGCCGGCCGGGAGGCCGACGGTCTGGACGTGGACGGCGAACTGGCGCGTCTGCTGCACGGCGCCGCCTGAGAAACCACGCCTTCGCCCGAGCGGCCGGAAACCCGGGGCTCGAGTGAAGCCGTCCGGGCTCAGGCCGGGTCCTCGTCCAGCTTCGCCACCACACGACTGGAGATCTCGCCCAGCATCCGCAGCTCAGCCGGCGTGACATGGTCCAGGAACAACTCGCGCACCGCCTCCACATGGCGCGGAGCCGCCGCCTCGATCGCCTCCCGCCCCGCCGGAGTGATCACCACGAAGGCCCCCCGCGCGTCATCAGGGGCTTCCTCCCGCACCACCAGCCCCCGGCCGGCCATCCGCGCGATGTGATGGGACATCCGGCTCTTCTCCCACTCCAGATCACGGCACAGGTCCTGGTAACGCTGTCGCCCCTCCGGCACATCCGTCAGATTGACCAGGACCGCGAAGTCCGCGGCCGACAGCTTCGACTGGGCCTGCAACAAACGCGACAACCGGCCACCCAGCCGCTCGTGCAACCGCACAAAACTCCGCCACGCGTGCTGCTCCTCCGGGGTCAACCACCGCGCCGTCTCCTTCATGTAGATGAGTGTAAGTGACCGTTGACGGGTCACCTGCCAGGATGCTAGGTGACCCGTCAACGCCCAGTGCGTGCGTGGCAGCTGTGGCTGGCCGTGGGCGCCGCCGGTGTGAACCGCGGCGGCCCTGCCCGCCTGTTCAGTCGGTGGCGGGGAGGGTTGCGGGTGAAGGCCGCGGCGATGCGCAGCCAGGGTTCCGCCTCGTCGTGGCGGCCCTGGCGTTGGTACGGGCCGGACGCACCGGCGGGCGCCATGATGCCGGTGGATCGCGCAGGCCCTTGCAGGGCGCGGCCCAGCAACAGGTGCGCGTAGTGCTCGACCGGGTCCCGCTCGTTGAGCTCGCGCAACCGCGCCTTCGCGCGGCCCAGCTGGGCCGAGTGGTAGTAGGGGCGGGCCAGCAGCAGCCGAGGGCCTGTTCTCCGCGAGGGCGTGACCCGGAACGTCGTCGACGGGATCCTACGGACGGGCACCGCACCGGGCGAGTTCACGGACATGCCGCCGACATGCAGTCCACCAGTTACGTGCTCCGCGCCGGCCCTCGCCTGCGCGTCCACGTCACCTCCAGCAATTTCCCCCGCTGGGACCACGACCTCAACGTCAGCCGGGCGTTCAGTGACTGCGCGCCCACCGGGCACGTCAGCCGGGCAGTGAGCGTGCCGTCTGATCACCTTGCCTGATGAGCCGGGATCGCGGTCGCACGGGAGACGCCGGGCCGCCCTGGGCTCCGGTGCAACGTCGCCGGACGCCGCCTCAGCGGGTCCCGGCAGTTCCGGGCCAGGTTCCGCTGGCGCAGGTCAGGTGCGGGGTACGCCGAGCCTCACCGCGACAAAGACCACCGCCTGCTCCGTCACGAGGCGGTGAGGATGCCGCGGAGGACGATGTCGAGGGCCCCGTCGAGGCGGTCGGGGAGCTCGAAGGGCGCGGGTTCCTCCCGGATCCAGCGCAGGACCGTCGAGAAGTAGCACACGGCGAGCAGCGCTCCCGCCTGACCACCGTCCACGTCGGCCCTGATCTCGCCGTGCCCCCAGCGCTCCCTGCAGACCTCCGGCGCGGAACTGACCTGGATCAGCGACGCCTTCCTCGTCCCCGCCGCGGTGCTGGCGCTGACCTTCGGTGTCCTCGGCGACCTGTACGGCCGTAAGAAACTGCTGGTGGGCGGCGCCCTGCTGGCCGCGGTCGGCTACCTGGTCTCGGGCACGTCCGACACCGCCGCCCAGCTGATCACCGGGCAGGCCCTGTCGGGCATCGGCGCCGCGGCCCTCTTCCCCGCCTCCCTCGCGGTCATCACCGCGGGCACACCTACCCCGGCCGCGCGCGCCAAGGGGCTGGCCTCTACAACAACGCACTCATCCTCACCGCCGCGGCCTGCGTGGTCGCCGCCGTGATCGCAGCTGTCTTCCTCGGTGTCCGGCGCCGCGCGACCGACACGGCCGTCATGGAAGAGAGCCAGGCATGAAGTACGCCACCTTCCTCCACGCCGACGAGAAGCGCTCCGGCGTCGTCCAGGGTGCAGCGGTCCACCCTTTCGACGAACCGGTCGACCTCCTGGACCTCGTCGTGGAGGGCGAGCACGCCCTGCGCACCGCGGGGGTACGCGCTCTAGCCCGCTCCCTCCCCGTGCCCCTCGCCGACGTCCGGCTACTGCCGCCGCTCCAGCGGCCGACCGTACGGGACTTCATGACCTTCGAAGGTCATGTCGAGGGCGTCGCCCGGGGCTACGGCGACACCGTTCCGGATGAGTGGTACGCCGCGCCCGCGTTCTACTTCACCAACCCCTACGCGGTGATCGGCGCCCGCGACGACGTCCGGTGCCGCCGGGCTGCCGACGCTTCGACTTCGAGTTGGAGGTGGCCGCCGTCATCGGCCGGACCGGCCGGGACCTCACCCCCGAGCAGGCCCGGGAACATATCCTCGGCTACACCATCCTCAACGACTGGTCCGCCCGCGACATCCAGGGCCGCGAAATGCGCGTCAAACTCGGCCCCGCCAAGGGCAAGGACACCGCCACCACCCTCGGCCCCTGGCTCGTCACCGCCGACGAACTCGAACCCCACCGCACCACCGACGGCTTCCTCGACCTGGAACTCACCGTCGACGTCAACGGCCAGACGGTCAGACAGGACCAACTCGCCCACATGGCCTGGACATTCGAGGACATGGTCGCCTACGCCTCCCGCGGCACCTGGGTCCATCCCGGCGACGTCCTCGGCTCCGGCACCAGCGGCAACGGCGGCTGCCTGGCCGAACTATGGGGCGGCCGCAGCCTGTTCGAACCACCACCCCTCGTCCCCGGAGACACCGTCACCATGACCGTGGAGGGCATCGGCACCATCCGCAACACCGTCGTCGAGGCCCGGAACCCGTCCCCGTGCCGCCCGCCCGCCACCGGCTGCCATGACATGCGCGTCAATATTCAGGAACGCGAAGTGTTCGAGGGAGCGGACCACCGCGAGGCGGCGGGACGAAGAGCCGTGCGGGCTGGCGGGCCGGCGGTGGTGAAGTCCGTACGGCCGCGCAGGCTGGTCAAGAACAGCCAGTACGCGGGTATGACGACGAGCGCGGTCCACAGGAGCGCGGCGCCGCCGGTGACGGCATGGCGCAGGGTGGTGGCGGCCCGGAGCAGGGTGGTGGCGGCCGGGCGGGGGCGAGCGGCCGTCGGCGCAAGGGTTGGCATGGCGGAAGCCGGTGTCGTACGGGCCTTGGTCACGGTGGTGCTCAGCGCTGATCCATGCCGCCGCAGGCGCGGGGACCTTCGCGGTGCAGCCGGCCATCGCCCGTGGTGCGCGGGTGATGGCCATGACGCCGTAACGCACCCTCGGCCGCTGTTCCTTGTGGAGACCCGCAGTGGCCGGGCGGCGACCAGTCAGCCCAGCTGCCCCACCAGCCACCGCAGGATCTCAGGGGTCACCGGGTCGGCGATGTCGGCGAACTCGTCATGCCTCTTCAAGAACTTGGCCACGTACGGGCAGGCCGGGACGATCCGCTTCCCGGAGTCGCGCGTGTCGGTGAGCGCCTGCCGCACCAGCTGTGCGGCCAGGCCCTGTCCGGCGTAGGCGTCGTCGACCTCCGTGTGGAAGAACACTCGCTGCTCACCGTGATCGCGGTACTCGGTCACGCCGGCGCGCTTGCCGTCGACCACGACCTCGTACCGATGATGCACGTCCACCCGCTCGACGACCGGGGCGGCAGAAGGCTGGCTCATGGGGGGTGCCTTTCTGAGTGAGGTCAGCGACGCGGAGGGTTGCGACGCGGCCTGATGGTGGCATTGGGCAGGGTGGGCGCGGGAAGCCGGCCCCCGGGAAATCCCTCGATGGTGCCGAAGCGGTCGGAGGAGGCCTCCCAGTCCTCGCGGGCCTTGACGATGTCCTCGTGGCTGCGGCCGATGAAGTTCCACCACATGACGATCTCCTCCTCGAAGGGGGTGCCGCCGAGCAGAATCGTCCGCGCCGGACCGTCCGACTCGTTCGTCAGCGTCAACGCGTCGGCACCCGGCGGGACATAGCCCAGCTCCGCCCGGTGCAGCAGCGTGTCGGCCACGCGGACGTCCCCGCTGTCCACGAGAAGGCCGTGCTCGAAGTCGGTGTCCATGGAGAGGGCGACCGTCATACGCGGTTCGAGGATGATCTCGGCGCCGAGCAGCGGCGTGAACGTCCGTACCGGAGAGACGTCACCGGCGAGCGAGCCGAGGAAGACCCTGATCTCGGCCCCCTCCATCCGCACGGGCTCGGGCACATAGTGCTGGAAGTCCCGTTCGGCATTCCGATGTTCCTCCGGCAGCGCCACCCACAGCTGGACGCCGTGGACGACGGTCGTGCGCGGGGTGGAGACCTCCGAGTGGGCGATGCCGTACCCGCCCGTCATAAGGTTGATTTCCCCGGGCCGCACGAAGGCGTGGGTGCCGAGCGTGTCGCGGTGCTCGACCTCCCCGCCGAACAGCCAGGTCACCGTCTGCAGGCCGGTGTGCGGATGCGGGGGCAGCGCCATGCCTCCCCTGTCGACGACCTCGTCGGGACCGTAGTGGTCGGCGAAGCACCAGGCGCCGATCAGCGTCCGGTCCCGCTGCGGCAGCGTCCGCCGCACCGTCATCGAGCGCGGTCCGCCCAGGGGCACATCCCGTGCGGGGAGCACGTCGACCCGTGGCGGCCCGGCCGGCCGCACGTCGTCGACCGGTGACCCGCATCTCATCACTGCCGGCTCGGCTTCGACATTGCTCACCGAGACCACCTCCCGTGAAATATTGTTGTCACATCAACTACGATGCCATGATCTTAGGGTGAAGGCCAAAGCAAGTACACAGCGAGCGGGAGACATGCGGATCTACATCGACAAACAGAGCCCCAAGGCCTTCCACGCCCTGGTGCAGACGTCGGAAGCGGTGCGCGCGGTTGCCGCCGAAGCGGGGCTCGACCGCACCGTCGTAGAGCTGATCAACCTCCGCGTGTCGCAGATCAATGGCTGCGCCTACTGCCTCGACATCCACACCAAGGCCGCCGTGCGCGCGGGTGAGACGGCGCAGCGGCTGGGAGTGCTGGCCGCCTGGCGGGACACCGAGGTGTTCACGCCCGTGGAACGCGCGGCCCTCGCACTGGCCGAGGCCACGACCGACCCCACCGATGCCGTCGCACAGGAAACCGCCTACGAGGCCGCTCGACAGGTGCTCACCGATGACCAGATCTCCGCTGCGATCTGGGTGGCGGTCACCATCAACGCGTTCAACCGGGTCTCGATCATGAGCAAGCACCCGGTACTGGCGAATCGGAGTACGTGAGACGGTGTCTTGCTTGGCGGGGCCCACCCCTTGTCGATCATGGCGTGAACGGGTTCCATCGTGCTGCGACGTGTTGCGACATCCCCGACGGGCATATGGGCAGAGGGAAATTCTCCCGGTGCGCCGAAGATTTCGATCACCTCGGGGGCCCAGGAAAATGACATGGGTGCGCCTTGCTTTGTGAGTGGCGCTGGAGGTTCGTCCCGCACGTCGTGCCTCAGCACCTACCTGCTGTGCTGACGACTCTTCGTTGGCGCGACCCACCAGCGATCATGTCTTCCGGAGTACGGGTGACTCGAATAGCCAGGGTTACTGCCAGGCCGGCATCACTCCCGCCGGGTAGCGGGAGCCGGCCGATCCGTGCGGCAGGATCTCCTGGAGGCGGGCGAGGTCCTCGGACGTGAGCGTGACCTGCGCGGCGGCCACGTTCTCTTCCAGACGCCGCGGGCTGCGGGTGCCCGGGATGGGCACGATGTCGTCGCCCTGTGCGAGCAGCCAGGCCAGCGCCAGCTGGGTGACCGAGATGCCCTTGCTTTGAGCCAGTGAGCTCAGCTCGCGGACCGCGCCACGGAACGGTGCCGTAGAACTCGCAGACCTCGATCACCGGCTTGATCAGATCGTCCAGCGTCGTCGGTTCGGCGCCCGACCTGCCGCGTCCCTGAATGCTCGAGCGGCTCAGACCGTGTAGCCGCCGTCGATGTTGATCGTCGCGCCCGTCACGTAGCCCGACTCGGGGCCGGCAAGGTAGACGATCAGGCCGGTCAGCTCCTCGGGGGAGGCGAACCGTCCTGCCGGGGTCAGTGGGATCATCACCGGGGCGAGGTCACCGTCAGCCGGATTGCCGTCGGTGTCGATCGGACCGGGCTGGATGTTGTTCACCGTGATCGCCCTCGGCCCCAGTTCCCGGGCCAGCGCCCGGGTGAAACCGCCGATGGCCGCCTTGGTGAGCGAGTACGTCGTGCCGTTCGGAATCGGCATCCGCTCTGCGAAGACGCTGCCGATCGAGATGATCCGGCCGCCGTCCCCCATGTGCCGCAGCGCCTCCTGGGTGGCCACGAACACCGAGCGCATGTTCACCGCGACGGACCGGTCGAAGTCGTCGACCGTGAGTTGCTCGAACGGTCCGAAGGGACCGCCCCCGGCGTTGTTCACCAGGATGTCCAGGCGACCGAAGGCCTCCACGGTGCCGTTGACGGCGGCTCGGACCGCTACCGCGTCCCCCGCATCGGCCGCGATGGCGACCGCCCTGCCGGCTTCGGCCGTGATGCCCTCGACGACCTTGTCGGCGTGGCCGGGAGACGAGTTGTACGTGATCGCCACGGCCGCGCCCTCCCGGGCCAGGCGACGGGCGATGGCCGCGCCGATGCCGCGGCTCGCGCCGGTGACCAAGGCGACTTTGCCGCCGAGCTGCCCGCTCACGGTGGTGGTCTCGCTCATTCACTTCACCTCGAACTTCGAGGCGTTCTCGGCCAGCCAGGCGTCGAAGCTCCTGAGCTGCGGGTTCAGCTCCCGCAGCCGGTTCAGGTCGCGGGCGCCGGTGAACTCCTGATCGAAGTCACCGTAGTACTGGAACATGTTGCCGATCTCGTCGGCCGCCGGAATCTCGAGGGACCGGAACACGTCATAGGGCACGGACTGGAAGCGCACCGGCTCGCCGAGCGCGGCCCCCAGCTTCTCCGCGTACTGCGCACCGGTCAGGTGATCGCCGGCCAGACCGATGGTGCGGCCGATGAACTGCTCGCCGCCCTTGAGGATGGCGAAAGCTGTCCGGCCGATGTCCGCCACGTCCACCCCGGCGAGGAGCTTGCCGTCCTCCAGCGGCAGGGTCAGCGTCAGCACGCCGTCCTCGCCGCGCTGGGGACCGAGGCCCTGCAAGAAGCCCTGGAAGTAGAAGGTCGTGTTCAGGAAGGTGGTCGGCACCCCGGCCTGCCGGAACAGCTCGTTGCCCTCACCCTTGGCGTCGAAGTGGGGCACGTTGTACTTCTCCTGGAGGACGGGCATCCGGCCGTCCTCCAGCGGCAGCAGTTCGCGGGTGTCCTCCAGCGTCGACCAGACCACGTGGCGCAGGCCCGTGGCCTTGGCGGCCCGGGCCAGGGCCTTGATCTCCTCCGTTTCCTTCGCCGCGGACATGTGCGCCCAGAAGTTGGTGACGAGGAAGGCGCCGTAGGCACCTTCGAACGCCTTGTGCACAGTCGGCTCGTCGTCGAAGTCCGCTCGGACGACCTCGGCGCCGAGCGCGGCGAGTTCCCTGGCGGCGGGCGAGTCGGGGTTCCGGGTGAGCGCGCGGACCGTGAAGCCCGACTCCGGATCGGCGAGGATCGCTCGTGCGGCGCCGCCGCCCTGCGCGCCCGTCGCTCCGGCGACCGCGATGACCTTCTTGTCGTTCATGGCAGCTGTCCCTGTCAGAAGAGGCGTCTCATTGACTAGTTGATGCATCAACGGACGCTATCGCGAATAAGTTGACACATCAACACTTGAGGTGTGATCGAGCCATGATCGTTTCGAGCTTCCCGCGGCAACGGGCGCGCAATGATGGGCGCGAGTGCCCACGAGCGGATCATCCAGGTTGACGAAAATAAAGCGGCGACGCATGCGGAGCTGCAGCCGACGCCGCCTCGCGCGCCCACGATCAGGACAGTCCTGCCCTTGAGCGGTGCGAGCATGCTCGTCAGAGCGAGACCGGTCACACCGATCGTCGGCAGCGCCGCCGCCACGTCGAGGTCCATGGTGTCCGGGACCCGGGTGAGCGGCGCTTCCTCGTCGACGGCGACGTACTCCATGATGTGCCAGTCTCCCGGCGCGAGACTCCGGGTGCACAGTGCCGATGGCCAGTCATGATCGATGGACCGCCGCCGCAGCCGCCGAGCGCCTCCGGACTGCAGGCTGGGTCCGGCCGCATCACGAACAGAACCGGCGCACGCCCGATGAGTTTTGTCTTCCGAGCCGGTCTGTCTGACGCGGCGACGACTGGAAGGAGACGAGATGAGTCACTGCTCGACGCCTCAGGGCAGCCGGCAGCAGGTGTTCGCGTTCTTGTTCTGTTCCCTCGACGGCTATCACGAGGGCCCCCGTGGGGAGTTGGGCTGGGGCCTGTACGACGAGGAGTTCTTCGACTGGAACCTGCGCCAGACCCTCGAAGTGGGTGCCCTGCAACTGGGCCGGCGCACCTACGAGCACTTCGCCGAGGTCTGGACCTCGGCCGACGCGGCGCAGCGGCTGCCCGAGGTCGCGGCCTTCATGAACGCCGTGCCCAAGACGGTGGTGACGGACAGCGGCCCGGTCACCCCCTGGGAGAACACCCGCGTCACCGACGGCAGCGATCTGGGCGCCGAGATCGCCCGGCTCCGGGCCGAATCCGACGGTGACGTCGCGATCTTCGGGAGTTCGGAATCACCGTGACACTGCTGGAGCGGGGATGGGTGGATGAGCTGCGGATCCTGCTGCATCCGGTGCTGCTGGGCCGCGGGTGGAGTCTGTACGCCGGCCTGAAGGACCGCATCGACCTGACGGCGGGGGCGGTGACCGTGTTCCGTTCGGGCAACGTGCTCCTGCGGTATCGGCCACCCGGCCGCGCCGGGAACCTGTAGAACTGGTCCGGGCGATCGCAACGGCCGGGCTTCGTATGCGGCCGGACCGGTACAGGTCGCGCGATGTGGGTCCTTCGCGAGCACCGTCTGGAACTGCGTGCGCGATCGGCGCAGGCATCGGCGCCCATCGTCGCCAGCATGTCGTGGGCGGTGGACAGCTGCGAGTACGTCGTCGACGAGCCCTCGGTCACCGGTCCGGGCCGACGCCTCCTCCGGCTCGGGCACGATGAGCGGTCCCAGTCCGCACGCGTCGAGCAACACGTCCGCACCCAGAACTATGGTGCGCCACCACATGTGCCACTGACCTGCGGATTCCTACGGTATGGCGACACGAAAATGTCCCCACCAACCGCTTGGAAGGGGTATCGATGTCCTACCCCGCGCCCGCTCCTCCACCCCCCGCCAGCCTCAAGCGCATCGTCACCGCCAGCCTCATCGGCACCACCATCGAGTGGTACGACAACTCATTCGATCGGGGCTAGGACCTGCGGTTTTGGCTGATCGCCGACGTTCGAGTCAGCACCGAACCAGCACCGGGATCTCCCCGTGCTGGTAGATGCCCACTCGGTGTTCCAGAACGCATCCCTGTGACACTCCACCCAGGCTCGGCCGGCGGTTACAGACCGTATTCACACGGCGGAGGTCGTCGATGCAGTCAGTTTCCGCCTGTGACATGTCCAACGCACCGTCGCTCTACCTGTCCACGTCACGATTCATGAGCTGCCCCGGCCCGCGAGGAGCACCATCCAGGGCGCCGCTGCTTGCGAAGGAGTTGCGATCCTCGATCGCCCCGGGCCACCGCCTCCAGACCGACACAGCGGTGCCGGCCGCCGATACAGCCGTTGCGATCCGCGGCCGTCTCGACCGCCACCCGCAATCCTCGGCCGCCCCGAAGGGCGACCGCCACCACCGAGGTGCGGTTCATCGCACCCTACCTATGGCTGTTGCGATCCTCAGCTGCCTCAGAGGACGACCGCCACGCTGCGGGTTCCGAAACAGAAGACGGCGCGCAGGACGAGAGGGTGACGTCGTCCTGGGTCAGGGTCTGCTGGAGCGTCTCGGTGAGCCGGTCGGCTACTGGCGGAGTGCGCTTATTCCTCGTCTGCGGTATTCTGCTGCCGCAGGCCGCGCGTGTCAGCCGCCGAGGTTGATGGAACCGCGAATGTCGCGCGCCTGGACGACGGTGTTCTGCGTGCCGCCGGAGATCGTGTTGGTTACTTCGCCCGCGCCAGTCACCGCATCGCCCAATGCCTCGACTTCACGCCCCCAGGACTCCAGTGCCTGGGCAAAGGCGGGATTCTGCTGCGCGCGCACCATCAGCGCCCCGGCCAGCTCCCTGGCCCGCTCGGCGGTGTTAGCCGTATCAACGAGGACCGTCAACTCATCCTCCTCACACGGCTCCTCACATTGCGTCGGCGGTCTGACCAGGTCGCGCAAAGACGCCCACAGTTGTTGCCCCGCTGCGCCTGCAGTACCTCCGGCAAGAGCCATCAATAGTTCAGGTGCAATCGCGTCCACGGACACCCTCCGCGTCTCGAGCGGCCTAGATCGTCCGTCGAGGGTAGAGCATCGCGGGGACCGCGAGGGTTACCACAGAGGGAACGGCCGGTTCTCTGCTGTCTGTTGCGACCGCACCGCATCGTACGTGGAGTGAATGGACTACGTTGAGGGGACTGCTGGAGGCACGGGGGCGCGAAGAGAGATGGAGCGGCAAGACAGCGGGACGGCGAACGCGTTGACGCCGTCAGCGCGTACAAGCACAGGTGTGCACAACCACATGAGTGGCAACGCGCAGGTGCTCATCCAGGCTGGCGTCATCCATGGGGACGTCACGGTCCAAACGTCCCTCGTCGGCATGGTGGAGGTGCCGCTCGCGGTGGCGGCCCTGGACTACTCGTCCGTGTTCTCAGGCGCCGGGGTGGAGCAGTTCACCGGCCGCGAGTGGCTGCTGGACAGCATCGAGGCGGCGATGGCCGCCAACGGCCGCGCTTCCGGACTCTACCTGCTGGTCACCGCTCGCGCCGGGATGGGCAAGACAACTCTCGCGGCCTGGCTGTCGCGCGCGTGGGCTTGCCCCCAGCACTTCACACAGCAAGTGGCGCAGGGACACGACCCCGCCGTGGCACTGCGGAGCATCACCGCCCAACTGATCCTGCGTTACGGCTTGGAGGAGAAGTTCGCCCCCAATGGGATGCTGACCGCCTGGGCCAGTGACCCTGCCTACTTTCCGGCAGTGCTGTCAGCCGCTGCTCAACGGGCCCTGCAGCGAGGCGAAACGGTACGCATCGTGGTCGACGGCCTGGACGGGGTCGCTGGTGAAGGGCTCGCACTGGGACTCCCTCATCCACATCAACTGCCTCCCGGTGTCGTCATCGTCGCCACCTGCCGTGAGGGCACGGCCCCGGGACGGCTGCCGGACGGTGAGCAGGTCGTGCGGTTGCGGATCGATCCAGGCGATCCAAATAACCAGCGAGACATTGCCAGGTTCCTCGCCGTCCGGGCAGGCGAGTCGGCGATCGCCGAGCGGCTCGCGTCTGCAGGAATCTCTGCCGACGAGTTCACCCGTCTGCTGGCCGAGCGGTGCGAGGGTGTGTGGGTCTACCTGCACTATGTCCTCACCCGGATGCGCGCAGGGAACTGGGCTCGCGCCGATCTCGAACGACTTCCGTCCGGACTGGCGGCCTACTACAGGCAACACGTCACCGTTCGCCGTGGCGAGCCCGGCTTCGCCACGGTGGACCGGGTCCTACTGGCGACCCTGGCCGCGGCCGGGCAGCCACTGTCCCCGGAGCAGTTGGTCCGCTTCACCGGCCTGGACCAGGGAACTGTCGCACACCTGTGCGACGTCCGCTATCGCCCGTTCCTGGCCGTGGACATGGACGGCACCACCCCGTGCTATGCGCTCTACCACCCCAGCCTCCGTGAGTTCCTGCAGGGCGACGAGGATCCGGACGATCCGGGCCAGGATCCGGTCGAACGTGGCCGAATGCGCGCGTCGGCCTACGCCGCTCATCACCGAATCGCCGACCAATATCTGGCCGGTTTCGGCGGGCTACACAACGGACTCCCGGTACTCGCCGCCGATTTACGGTCGAGCTCGGCCGACAACTGCTACGCGCTCAGACACTTGCCGGCACACCTGGACGCCATCGACCGTCACGATGAGCTGCACCTCTTGCTCACCTGTCGTCCTCTGGGCACCGACACACCTCTCGGCTCGGTCTGGGCAGAGGCGCACGAGCGTGCGGGCACGCTCGACGCCCTACTAGCCGGGCTGGAACTGGCCCGTCGAAGGGCCGAGCAACTTACCGACGAAGCACTCGCCGTCGGGCGGTCAGCATCCACACTTGGCGCCGAAGTGGAGTACGCCATGCTGGCCGCGCGCTTGGTGACCCGCTCCAAGATGATCTCCCCCGACCTGCTAGAAGCTCTGTTGCGCACAGGGAACTGGAGCACCGCACGTGCCCTCGCCCACGCTCACCGTCTGGACGATCCCCCCCAACGTGCCGAGGCACTCACTCGGCTCCTCCCATGGCTTGACGACACGGAGGTCGTCGACCAGACCTGCCGGGACGCCGTGCGTGTCGTACTTTCGATTGACGCCGAGACGCAGCGTGGTGAAGCGCTGGGCAAGTTGGCGCCACACCTCGACGCCGGGCAGTTGCCCACACTGCTGACTGCCGCCGGCGCGTTACAGGATCCCCGAGGACGGGCTGCGGCATTGACGGGGGTCGCCTCCTGCCTGGACAGTTCCGCCCGGGAAGACGTCGTTGCACAGGCCCTGGACGCCGTGGCGAACCTGCACGACCAGCGCATCCGCGCCGAAGCGCTGGTGAGGCTAGTGCCGCATCTGGACGAGCGCGGAATAAGGAAGGCACTCGCTATCGTCGGCTCAATCCACGCAGGCGGAGAGCGGCTGAAGGCACTAGCCGCGCTGACGCCACCCCTGGAGCCCCACCTGTGGCGCTGTGCATTGCAGGTAGCCGCTGACACCTCCGACCCTGGTGACCGTGCCGTCGCTCTGTCCCGTCTCGCCGAACATCTCCAGGAGCCGGAGCGCAGCTCCACACTGGATCAGGCCCTGCAGCTCGTGGCAACCATCAAGGACGGCGGCTTTCGCTCGCGGGCGCTGCAGCGCCTCCTCCCCCACCTCCACGACCGACAACTGGGCAGAGTGCTGGCGCTCGCGTACACCGTTTCAGACGAGCTCGCACGTGCCAGGACGCTGGTCGCGCTAGTGCCGCGATTGGACCAGATCGGCCTAGACCATCTCTCTGACTTCTGCCCCACAGGGTGGCCACGCACCCTGGTACGGGTTGCGGTGCTCGGCCGCCACCGAGAGCTGTCAGGGTTGGATGGGCCGAGCGCGGAACTGGACGCGGAACTACGCACCGCCCTGCGGGTCGTTCCCTCCTACTGCATAGGGGACGTGGCCCAACTTGCGTGCTTTCTAGACCGACACGCCCTCGACCAGCTGATGACTTTCATGATCGCGCGTGGGGGTACGATCGGCCACCATCTCGCCGAGGTGGTGCCGTACCTCAACTCGGCCCAGCTCGACCGGGTCCTTGAATGGGCGGGCAGCGGTAAAGATTCCTGGGACAGGTACGGCGTGGTGTCAGTCGCGGCTCCCTACCTCACTCCCCAACAGCTCGACCGCGCCGTCGATGTCGCAATCGCCGTGCGCGACTCCAACCCCGCAAACGTCAACCTGCTGTGGAAGAGACTGCTGCCGTGGCTGAACAGGGCCCAGCTCGATCAGGTTCTGCGCGCCACGGCCCGCCGGGGTGGCATCGCCTCGGGCGTCGCTACAGCTCTGGTCTCCCTCGCATCGCGGCTAAACGACGACGAGCGACACGCCGCTAGAGACAGGCTCCTGACTACGCTGGCTTCTGTCCCTCGTGCGGAGGAGCGAGTGATGCTCTTGGCCGACATCGCGGAACAACTCCAAGGTGCGGAACGTGCCCGCGTGGTCTCACAGTGCCTGCGAAGAGCGGAAGCCATGCCCGGCAACGAGCACGCGGTGCGCGAGCCGCTGCTGGCCAGGCTCGCCCCGTATCTCGGAAAAGACCTGCTCGACAATGCGCTGCGGCTGACGGCCAACACCGTGACGGCGCAGACCCGAGCCCGCATGCTGGCCATACTGGCGCCGTACCTCGATGCCGACCAGTTGGACACTGCCCTCGAGACGGCAATCGCGATCGGCCGCAATCACACCGTGGAGGAGCACTGTGCTGAGGCTCTGACCGCGCTAGCACCTTACCTCCGCGCCAGTCAGCTCGACCGAGCGTTGGTGGCCGCTGCCGATATTCAACAGGAGCTGATCAGGCCATCAGCGCTGATTGGCCTGGCACCACACCTGCGGACCGCACAACAGTCGCGGAAAGTACACACGCTCGCGGAGGCGATCACCAACCCAGGGCTGCGCGCGTGGGCCCTGGCTGGAGCCGCCCGGCACTTGCCCGAACCAGATGCAACGCGCGCGCTATCCCAAGCGGAGCAGGCCATAGAGGATATGTCGGACCAGTGGTACGAACTCTGGCCGCTATTCGGACACCTCCGTATGTGGCCGCTGGCCGGATTGGCGGAGCACCTTCCGGAGCCCGCCAGGAGCCGAATGGCCGAACGAATGCTGAGAGTCGCCGCTGCCTTCCCCAACCGCAGGGCCCAGGCAGAAGTCATGACCTGCCTTGCGAAGCACGGGGACGGGCCGCCGCTGGACTTGGCCGTCGAAGCGAATCAGGCAGCGGCAGCGGAGTTCGATCACCACCCGGACCAGCTGCTGGTTTCATTGGCTCCTCGACTCAGCGCACCTCAGCTGGACCAAGAATTGATAGCCGTAGCCCAGGCCCACACCCGCGCTGTGGCTTCCACTCTCCGCGTGCTGGCTCCCTACTTGTCCTCCGACCAACTCCAACGTGCCCTCGATCATGCGATCGACCAGCGCGACGTGAAAGAACGGATCACCGCCCTGACCGGACTCACCCCGTATCTAGGCGTGACACACATCGGCCGGGCGCTCGAAGCCGCATTAGCGCTTCCGGCGGCGACGCGTGGAAACAGCTATGAGGGCAACTTCCTATCCGTAGATGTCCTGCACCTGTACCGAGCAATTTTCGGGCGGCTCGACGCCCTCGCACGCCAGGCCCCCGCGGAACAAGCCGTGCGCCTACTCCGCCGTTTGTACCATACGCTCCCGCCCGAGGACGTCCTGCTGAGCGTGACGGCAGCAGTCGCCGAGACCATTGATCAGGTGTCAGGACCAGGAACGATCGCCCATCTGGCCCGTAGAAGCCTGGAGTTGTTCGGCTAGGCGTCTTGCCGGTGGCTCAGGAGGAATTGACCGCCCCGGCTCGACTTGCCGACCCGCACGTTCAACGCGCCGAACGGCCCGAACTGCGGAGTCTTCGGACAGCGCCGCATCCCGCATCGGGCGGTGCGGATCCGGCGATAGCAGGCGGAACACACCGGTCCCAATTCAGTTTCCCCGGGACGAACTGCATCCAACCCAAAAAGCGTTCCAGCGATCTGTTCGACCCAGCCGTCCGCCGCGTCGAACAGGGTCTGGACCTCGTCGCAGTGCAACGGCCGTCGCCGCGGGTCGCCTTCGTAGTCCGCGACGTGCGTCATGCTGTTCCAGCTGCCGTGCGATGTCCAGCGCGGACAGCGGCGCGGTGACCGGCACGTCGCAGTAGCCGCGGTCTCGGAGGCCCAGCTGAAACGGTGTCGGTGTAC
Organism: Streptomyces sp. SA15; assembly: GCF_002291145.1. Classification (GTDB taxonomy): domain Bacteria; phylum Actinomycetota; class Actinomycetes; order Streptomycetales; family Streptomycetaceae; genus Streptomyces. Next base: position 18,691 of record NZ_NTGE01000102.1, on the reverse strand, counting down.
ATGGGGTCCCGGAAACGTTCGTTTTCAAGACCCATGGTCCGAGGACCAGCCGGCCACCGAGGTCATCGCCAAGTACGGCCTGTCCGACGCCACTTCACAGCTGGTACGGGTCGGTGAGGCCGGTCACCGGGACACCGGAACGGCGGGAGATCAGTCCGGCGAGCTCACGTACGTCGCTGTACGTGGTGTTGAAGCTCCACACAGCTTCGCGGCCGGTCACCCGCGCCGTGAACGCCACCTCGTAGGCGAAGGCGCTGCCCGCCGGAAGCGAGCCAATGGCGAACTGCGTCTTCTGGCCCTCGATCGACCGGATTTCCGACCACGTCACGACGACCATGCGCCTGCCGGCGGCGTCGACGAAACCCTCCGAGAACAGGTAGAGCCCGGAACGCATGAGAAAGCCATCACTGCGATGACAGCCGCTGCGTCATGGAGTTCACCGCGCCGGCCGACCGTACGAGTGGCTGGCACGGCGTCCTGCGCGTGGAAACCGTTGCGGCGAGCGTCCCGGTACCGCCTACGCCGCACAGGCCCCGCCACTTCACCGCACTCGACGAAACCGCGTTCCCCAGCCACGGCAAAGTCCCGCGCAACTCACCCGCGACCCGCAGCCGTTCTCAACTTGCCCAGGTCGGCAGCGCGGACGAGCCGACGCAAGGCCGATCTGCCCAGCTGCTCGCTCCTCGATTCAGCAGATGCCAATCGGATCTGCGAGGGATTGCGATGCACGCGCGAGTCGTTCGTTCTCGGGCCCCCGCCACCGCAGGAGCCGTTGAGCCCTGCCATACCCACTCCCACGCCCGGAGGAGAGGACTGGCTCACCATAAATGTCTGGACACCGGATCCGGACCCGGCGACGAGGCGCCCGGTGATGGTGTGGATCTACGGCGGGGCCTACAAGTTCGGTTCCGTCGACGACCCCGCCTACGATCCCAGCCGGCTGGCCCGTGACGGGAATCTCGTCGTGGTCACCTTCAACCACCGAGTCGGCATGGAGGGGTTCGCCCGCATCGAGGGGGCGCCGGCGAATCGCGGACTGCTCGACCAGGTCGCCGCCCTGACGTGGGTGCGCGAGAACATCACCGCCTTCGGCGGTGACCCCGGCCAGGTCACCGTGTTCGGCGAATCAGCCGGCGCCGGGTCCATCGCCTCGCTGCTGGCGATGCCGAGCGCGCGAGGCCTGTTCCGGCGGGCCATCGCACAGAGCGTGCCCGGCACCTTCTTCTCCGACGAGCTGGCCACCGACATCGCTACCGCCCTGGCGGGCGCGATCGGGCTGCGGCCCACGGTGAGTGACCTCTTGGTGGTGGATCCGCACACACTCCCAGGGGTGGGGGCTGCCCTCGGCGCCCGGATGAGTCAGTACGCGGACCGCTGGGGACCGATCGCGCACACGTTGACGGCCTACTCCCCCGTGGTCGACGGAGAGGTCCTGCCGACCGCACCGTGGCAGGCGCTCGCCGACGGCGCCGCACGCGAGGTGGAGCTGATCATCGGGCACACCCGCGACGAGTACCGGCTGCTCATGGCACTGGGCGGTCTCCTCGGTCAGGTCGGCGAGGAACTGGCGGCCGCAGCGCTGCAAACGTTCGGACCGGGCGCGGACCCCGGTCACGCCTACCGCGCCGCCTTCCCCGATGCTCCGGCGGAGCGCCTCTTCGAGCTCGTCCAGTCCGACTGGCTCTTCCGCATGCCCTCACTGCACCTCGCGGAAGCCCAGGTGGCGGGAGGCGGCCGGGCCCACCTCTACGAACTCACCTGGGCCGCTCCGGCGAACGGCGGTGCCATGGGCGCCTGCCACTCGCTGGACATCCCGCTCGTGTTCGGTACGTTCTCGGGTCTTGGCGGAGAACTGATCGGCCCCGCGCACCTCGACGAGGCCGATGCCCTTTCCGGTCTGGTCCGCGCCGCCTGGACCTCCTTCGCGACCACCGGCGATCCGGGCTGGCCCGCCTACGACCCCGAGCACCGCACGACGCGAATCCTCGACACGGAGCCGATGACCACCACCTACCCGGAGGAAGCCTCGCGCCGCCTCTGGCAAGACCACGTGTTCAACGCGCTTCCACTGATCACCTCATAATCCTGACCGACTCCTCCTTGCCGGTGGAAACTCCGCCTGCCTCGCGGTCACCAGTGCCTGGCAACCCGGCAGCAGCATGGGCAGAGTCGAGCCCCTCTCCAGCCGGCCCCACCCCAGCCGGTGGGTGGAACTCGCGGGCTCGAGCATCGCCTGGGCCTACTTCACGCACCGCGGAAGCACGCAGCAGGACGCAGCGGCAGCGCCTCAATCCACCGGCCCGTCGTCCACAGCGACAGCCGGGACTGCGCCACCAGCTGTACCCCGTGGCGCCCCCTGCGCCACCCGTTGTGATCCCGAACCGTTCGCTTGCCGTCTCGGGTGATGCGAGGACCGGCCGTCTCGGTCCTGCTCGTCGTCCGCTCGTGGTCCTTCCCGTACCGCACCCCGCGTTTCCCGGAACTTTCTCGCATCGCCGGACGTGCCCTCTTGCCATCGGCCGTCGATCCCCGTATGGTCGTACGAACGTAAGATATACGGTCGTAAGGCATACGACGTAGTTCAAGCCGAGGGAGTTTGTGATGGCGGCAACTCGGCCGGTGGCGCTCGTGACAGGCGCGTCATCGGGGATCGGGAAGGAGACGGCTCGCGCCTTCGCCGCGGCGGGTTTCGAGGTGATCGGCACCGGCCGCAAGACCTCCGGGCTCACCCCGCCCGCCGGTGTGACGTACCTCGATCTCGACGTGGCCAGTGACGACTCGGCCACCGCCGCGGTCGCAGAGGTGATCGACCGGTTAGGGCACATCGACGTCCTGGTCAACAACGCGGGCGTCGGCTCGGCGGGCGCGGTGGAGGAGAACTCCGTCGCCCAGGCCCAGAGCGTCCTGAACATCAACCTCCTCGGTGTCATCCGCATGACGAAGGCCGTCCTGCCGCACATGCGCGCCCAGGGGGGCGGACGCGTCATCAACATCTCGTCCGTCCTCGGGGTCGCCCCCCAGCCCTTCATGGCCCTCTACGTCGCCGCGAAGCACGCCGTCGAGGGCTACTCCGAGTCGCTGGACCACGAGGTCCGCGAGCACGGCGTCCGAGTCCTCCTCGTCCAGCCCGCCTACACCAAGACCAGCTTCGACACCAGCGCCGTGCAGCCCGACACCCCGCTGCCTCTGTACGCGGAGCGACGGCGCGTCTTCGACGAGGTGATGGCGCAGGCGATGAAGGACGGCGACGATCCCGCCGTCGTCGCCAAGGTGATCGTCACCGCGGCCACCGACAAGAAGCCGAAACTGCGCTACACCGCCGGCCCACTGGCCTCACGCGTCACCACCGCGCGCCGCCTCGTCCCCGCGGGAGTGTTCGACAAGCAGATCCGCAAGACCAACCGCCTGCCCGGATGACACCCCGGCCCGGCCTCAAACCCCCCGCTCCGACGTGGTCTTCGCGGCGCAGAACGGCTCCTCCTCGAACAACGGCCCCGACAGGTTCTGGTCATCTACCCCAACGGCACCTACAAGCCCGTCCTGACCAGCGCGGACGGACTCGCCTCACCCTCCGCCACCGCCGTTCGCGGCAACCGGCTGTACGTCACCGACGGCGGTGTCCCCGAGCCCCACGACCCGAAACTGCAGACCGCCAGGATCAACTTCGCCGCTCTCCTCGCAGGCGCGGCACACTGACCTGACCCAGCGGCAGCCGGGGCGCAAGCCCCGGCTGCAACCGGAGGAACCCATGGCGCGGTACACGAAAGAACACAAACAGCAGACACGGCAGCGGATCATCACCACAGCCGGCCGCCGGCTCAAGCGCAACGGCATCGACGGCTCCGGAGTCGCCACCCTCATGAAAGACGCCGGCCTGACCAACGGCACCTTCTACGCCTACTTCACGTCCAAGGACGAACTCGTCGCCACCGCCGTCGCCGACCAGATGCGCGCACAACACGAGAACATCGTCGCGCAGGCGGCGCCCGGCCGCGCCGGACTCGAGCAGATGGTGCGCTGGTACTTCTCCACCGAGCAGCGCGACAGTATCGAGGACGGCTGCCCCAACGCCGCTCTGCTCGACGAGATCGGACGCTCCACGGATCGCACCAAGCAGGCATACACCGACGGCGCGCTGACCCTCATCGACGGCTTCGCCGCCCGCCTGGCACCCCACGATCCGCCCTCGGCGCGTGTGAAGGCACTTGGCCTCCTCGGCATGCTGGCCGGGACGCTGCAGCTCTCCCGTGCCCTGACCGACCGGCAGCTCGCCGACGAACTCCTCGAACAGGGCATCCGCAACGCCCGCGCACTGATGGATGCCGAGCAGCACAACTGACCGCTTCAGTCGGTGACCTGTTTTCCACGTCGGGTGGACCGCCCACTTCAAGGCCGAGGCCCGGCTCCCCTCCATCCGCAGAGGGAGCCGGGCCTGCTCAAGCGCCACCACTGCCGTGACCCCACGGCCCGACCCAGCCATCGATGCGAAATCAGCACCAAGGAGACCTGATGCGTTACACGACCTTCGGACGACGGACAGGGCTGCGCGTTTCCGAGTACGCGCTCGGCACGGGGAACTTCGGCACCGGCTGGGGTGCTGGTGCTGAGCCGGACGAGGCGCGCCGGATGTTCGACAGGTTCGCCGAGGCCGGCGGAACGTTTCTCGACACCGCGGACGGCTACCAGTTCGGCGAGTCGGAAGAACTGGTGGGGAAGTTCGTCGCCGCCGAGCGGGACCACTTCGTTTTGGCCACCAAGTTCACCAATGGGGCCGGCCCGCGGCCCGGTATCTCCAGGACGGGCAACAGCCGCAAGAATATGGTCGCTTCGCTGGAGGCGAGCCTGAAGCGCCTCGGCACCGACTACATCGACCTGTACTGGGTCCACTTCCCCGACGACCTCACACCCATGGAGGAGATCCTGCGCGGACTGGACGACCTGGTCAGCTCCGGCAAAATCCTCCATGCCGCCCTGTCCAACTTCCCCGCATGGCGCGTCTCTCGCGCCGCCACCCTCGCGGACCTGAAGAACTGGGCACCGGTCGCGGGCATCCAGATCGAGTACAGCCTCGTCGAGAGGACCCCTGACCGCGAATTGCTGCCGATGGCCGAGAGCCTGGGACTCGGCGCCGCCCTGTGGTCCCCGCTCGGCGGCGGACTGCTCACCGGCAAATACCGCCGCAGCACCGAGGGACGGCTGAGCGATCTCAAGACGCTCGTGCACACCGAGAGCACCGACCAGAAGACCGCCGTCGTCGACACCGTCCTGGCCATCGCCGAGGAGACCGGCGCGACGCCCGCCCAGGTGTCGGTGGCCTGGCTGCGTGAACGTGCCGCCCAGGCGTCCACCTCGTTCGTGCCGATCATCGGCCCGCGCAATCTCACCCAGCTCGACGACTACCTGGGCGCCCTGGACGTCCAGCTCGCCCCGGAGCAGTTCGCGCGCCTGTCGGATGTCAGCGCAATCCCCCTCGGAGTGCCCCACGAAGCGACCGCTCGCGCCCGAGACGCCGTCCAGGGCGGTGACGCCTCCCTCGTCGCCCAGCCCGCAGCGCCCGTGGCCTGAGCCGCGGATCCTGCCGTCGGCGGCCCCATGCCGTCGACGCCACTTCCGTCCCGCATCGTGCGCACGGTTTGGGGCGGTGCCGTTGGCCTGGCCGCGGCACCGCCCGCCAGGTGCCACAGCCCCCGTCGTGTCGATCGATTTCGTGACCGGCACCGGCAGCTCGAGGTCGCGCAACCGGCCCTGTTGCCGCTGTGCCGAGCGCCCTGCTACATGTTGATCATGTGACCTGCGAGGCCGTGGACGGCTTCCTTGACCGCCTCGCCCAGGGTGGGTGGGCGTGGACGTTGCGAGCGACCTCGTGGACCGTGAGGTCCCACTGCTGGGCCAGGGTCAGCTCGGGGAGCAGTTCGGTGACGTCCGGGCCGATGAGATAGCCGCCGAGGAGCTCGCCGTACTTGGCGTCGCTGATCTGGTGGCGGCACGGGTGATCCCGACCATCGCCGCCTACCGGCCCGGGCGTGCGGCGAAGAAGGTCACCATGCCGATCCTCTTCTGCGTCAGCAACACCGACTCGGTCACGCCTCCCGCCCAGACCCTCCGGTACGCGGCCACCGCGCCCCGGGGAGAGATCAAGAGGTACGACGCCGGCCACTTCGACTTCTACACCGGCGAGACCTTCGAGGAACTGGTACGCGACCAGATCGAGTTCCTCGCCCGCCGGCTGCGCCCGGCACCCGCCGCGTCGACTCCTTGACCGGATCGCATCACACCGAGCACCGAGACAGGTACCCTCGCCATGAATTTCGCTTCTCTGCCCGACCGCCCGCGCCGAGCTCGACCCCCACGGGGCCGCGGTCTCCGACGGGCACCAGTCCCTCACCAACACGCAGTTGCTGCGCCGGGTCCGCATGGCGGCGCGTCAGCTCCAGGACCTCGGAATCGGTCCTGGTGACGTCGTCGCCCTCAAGCTGACGAACCGCCTCGAGTTCGTCGTACTGCTGTTCGCCGCCTGGCGGCTCGGCGCCACCGTCACACCGGTCAACCCGAGCATGACCGACGTCGAAGTGGTTCGACAGCTTCAGGACTCCCGTGCGCGCCTGCTGGTGGTCGAGGACGGTGCGTCCGTAGTGGCGCACGGAGTCGCCGTACTCGCCGTCGGCGAACTGTACGAAGGAACGGTAGAGCCGGATCAAGCACCGCTTCTGAACCCGGCCACGCTGGCCCTGCTGATCTACACCAGCGGTACGACCGGGGTACCCAAGGGCGTGATGCTCGACCACGCCAACATCGACGCCATGGTGGAGATGGGGCTCCAGACGCTGGAGTTGGGGCCGGCGGACCGCTGTCTGCTGATCCTGCCGCTGTTCCACGTCAACGGCATCGTGGTCAGCATCCTGGCGCCGCTGCTCGCCGGAGCCAGTGTCGTCATCGCGGGCCGCCGCTTCGATCCCCACAGCTTCTTCGACCTCGTCGAGCAGGAGCGCCCCACCTTCTTCAGCGCGGTACCCACCATCTACAGCATGCTCGCAGCGCTCCCGGACGACGTTCAGCCCGACACGTCGTCCCTGCGGTTCGCAGTCTGCGGTGCGGCACCCGCCTCCGCCGACTTGCTGACCCGCTTCGAGGCGCGGTACGGGTTTCCGCTCGTCGAGGGATATGGCCTGTCCGAAGGAACCTGCGGCTCCACCATCAACCCCCTCGCCGGCCCTCGACGCGCCGGAACCGTGGGGCTTCCCTTCCCCGGCCAGGAGATCCGGATCGTCGACGCCGACGGCGGCGAGGTGGCGCCGGGCATGGACGGTGAAGTCGTCGTGAGGGGCCCCAACGTCATGCGTGGCTACCTCGGCCGTCCAGACGAAACAGCCAAAGTCATCGTCAACGGCTGGTTGCACACGGGCGATGTGGGCCACCTCGACGCCGAGGGCTATCTGACCCTGGTCGGGCGCTCGAAAGACATGATCATCCGTGGCGGGGAGAACATCTACCCCAGGGAGATCGAGGACGTGCTGGCAGGCGACCCGTCGGTGCTCGAGGCCGCCGTGATCGGCGTACCCGACGAGAAGTGGGGAGAGGTGGTTGTCGCCTACGTCCAGCCGCGACCGGGGTCGACGGTCGATCCGTCGGCGCTGGAAACCCTCTGCGCACGCAGTCTTACCGGCTACAAGCGCCCGACGGCGTTCTTCGTGGTGGAGGCCATCCCGAAGAACGCGGTCGGCAAGATCGACAAAGCCTCGTTGCGTGCCGACCACGCCGCGGCCTCTGCCAGTGCCGCAGCTTCTTGAGCTTCACCTCACACCGAACTGCCGTCGGCATCGATGAGTTACCCGGCCCTGGCCCAACGACGGGCTCGCTTCCGTGCGGGCTCGCGGCCGGGTCGGCGGGCGCCCCCCTGTCGCCGGAGCACTGGTGATACCTGCGTTCCGGGCTTCGGTAACTCCGTGACCGATACGGTGACGGATCCGCTTCCATCCCTTCATCCGTAGCCTCGGAATGTGATCACTGCACTCACCCGTTATCAGGTTCTCCGCGTGAACTGCTGGGCACATCCCCGACTTGCGCAGGCCGGCCGTGACGTCACCCCGCAGTGCACAGGTAACACCCCCATAGCTGGGGCCGTATCCGAAGCGGAGGAGGACGGCCCCGCCACGTGCCGACCCGTGGGGACGGGGCCAGGTGCGTGAGGCAGGCCCGGCGGTTGATTCCATATCAGGGAGCAGCCGTCGGGCCCTGTCGAGGCACGTCACTTCCATAAAAAGAAGATGTGTCGGCAGGTGGTCCGGCCGACGGAGGCGGGGCGGTGAGCCATGCCCGATCCCGTCCGCCGGTCCACTCGCCGATGCACTGACCTGCGAGGCCTGATGGATCAGCACAATGAATTGTCTCGTCGGGGCGCTCTGAAGGCCGGGGTGGGCGGGCTGGCCGGCGGAGCCCTCCCCCTGCCTTCAGAACAAGCCCCTGCTTCTTCTGTTTCCACCTCTGCCGACAGCGCGGCTGCGCTTTCCGCGCCGGCCACGACTTTTGAGTTCACCGCCGGTACCAACGCCTTTGTGACCGCTTCACCCGTCGGCGACCAGTTGATCGCCGGGGTGCAGGGTGTGTTGTGGTCGATTCCGCGTACGGGCGGACCCGCGACGGCGCTGACCCCCGCGGACTTGGAACCGACCCGCGTGGCTTGGTCGCCAGACGGTTCACGGATCGCCGTCTGCGCGTACCAAGGGGGCGGGTTCCACGTGTGGACGATGGCACCGGACGGTTTCCGTCAGCGTCAGCTGACGTCGGGTCCGTGGGACGACCGGGGCGTGGCGTGGTCGCCCGACGGTTCGCGGATCGCGTTCGCGTCCGAGCGCGGTGGGGATCCGGTAGCCGGAAGTTCCTACAGCGTCTGGACGGTGGATGTGCGGTCCGGTGAGTTGGCGCAGCTCACCGACGACCCGGATGTCGAGGACTACGACCCCGCCTGGCACCCGGACGGCATCCGGCTGGTGTTCGTCCGAGCCGGAGCCAAGGGCGGACGGACTCTGGCTTCTGTCCCAGCCGGGGGCGGGGAGGTCTCGGTGGCACGGACGGTGGACAAGGGTACGTTGGTGGGTCCGGCGGTCTCCACGGACGGCCGGGTGGCCTACGTCCAGGTGGGCGATTTCGTCCAGCCCTTCAATGCGGCGAGCTCCGTCCTCATGGTGGACGGCGAGCCCGTGACCGACGGTGAGGATGTCTCTCCGTTCCCGCCCTGCTGGACCCCGAAGGGCGAGCTCTTTTACGTCGCCGAGGGACAGGTGAAGGTCCGGCGACCGGGCACGGCACAGTCCACGCCGGAACAGATCCCCTTCACAGCGTCACTGAGCGTCTCCGCCGCAACACCACAGGAAACGCTACGACTTCGACTCGTCGACCCGTCGAGAGGTGCGGGGAATCCACCTGTCCTCCGGTGGCCAGCACGCCAATGGCCTGCCCGGACCCCCGAGTTGGTCGCCCGACGGTAAGTACATCGCGTTCTGCGACCGCAACGGCTCAACCACCGGTTCCGCGAGGGATACAACGTCATCCGCGTCGTCGACACCGCTACCGGACAGTGGACCGCCCATCAGCCCGCACCGCACGCCTCCCTGTCCGACCGCGGTAACGGCGGCCCGGTGTGGTCGCCGGACGGCTCGGCCATGGCGTTCATCATGGAATCAGCACTGTGGGTCATACCGGTGCACCCCGACGGCACACCCGCCGGTGATCCTGTGCGCCTCACCGACGAGGCGGCCGACCACCCCTCATGGTCGGGCGACTCCGGCAGTCTGCTCTACGAGTCGAGCGGTCGGCTCAGGCTCATCGCACGCGACGGCTCCGGCCGACGCACCGTCCCCGTGCCGCTGCGGTACCGCCGCCGCCTGCCCTCCCGTTCCGACGTCACCAGGGTGCACGTCGGACGCCTGTGGGACGGGACCGGTGAGACGGTCCGCGAGGACGTCGACATCGTCATCCGCGGCAACCGCATCGCCGCCGTGGAACCGCACCGCGCACGGGCAGTGGCCGGCGAGAAGCTGATCGACGCGTCCGGCTCCACCGTCATCCCGGGACTGTGGGACTCCCACACGCACCCGTGGCAGTACACCTACGGCGGCCGGCAGAACAGCCTCATGCTCGCCTACGGCATCACCAGCAGCGTCTCACTCGGCGGTTTCGCCCACGAGGCGGTGCGCCCTGCGCCTGCAGCTCGCCGACCAGGGCATCCGAGTGGCCGGCCTGCACGTCGGCTACATGGACACCGACATGGTCCGGGCCGTCGACGCGGCCAAGTCCGACCCGGTCGACATCGCGCGGATCGCTATCGACGGCATCGCCGCCGGCGCCTACGAGATCCTCGCGGACAACGCCGCCCGCCAGGCGCAGGCCGCTCTGGCCGGAGGCGTCTCCGTGCTCTACCCGCAGCTCCCCTGAGGGCCGACCGCATCGGGCTCGCGATCTTCACCGCATCCTCGGCCGCGGCCGCACTCGCCCCAGGCATGGGTGAACTGATCGCCGCCCGCCGCCGCACAGGGAGTCGGGGCCGCGATAGTGACGCCGCTGACGCTCACCCTGCTGTCGGCCGCCGTCCCCGCCGAACGCCGCGGCACGGCCTTCGGCATCTGGGGCGCGGCCAGCGGCATCGCCGTCGCCACCGGGCCCCGCCATCGGCCTCGGGCTCTGGGCAATCACCGTCGAGCCGCACGTCCCCTACACCCACCTGCTGCCCGCGCTGATCGTCTGCGGAATCGGCCTGGGCATGTTCTTCGCCCCCAGCGCGAACCTCGTCATGAGCACGGTCCGCCCGGAGGAGCAGGGCATCGCCTCCGGCGCCAACAACGCCATCCGCGAGGTCGGCGGGGCCATCGGCGTCGCGTCGCTGGCGGCCGTGTTCTCCGCTCAGGGCGGGTACGGGTCCGCGTCAATGTTCGTGGACGGACTGATCCCGGCGCTCTGGGTCGGGGCCGGTGCCGTCGCCCTGGCAGCGGCCGTGGCCTTGCTGATGCCCCGGCAGCGCAAGGCCGACGGCCCGGCTGCCGGCCTTGCTGCAGGGAATGCTCCGGCCGGCGCCCCGGTCGCGACCTGAATGAAGCCCGGACCGACGGGCGGCCCAGCCGGTTACGGCGGGGCCGCCCCTCAGCAGCCTGTCCTGCCCTCCAGGCTCGCTCGCCGTGCAGGGTCATCACAGCGTGGTCGAGAGCCCCTCCGACAGCGCACCCCTCCGGCCGGCGCTCGACCGGCCGAGGGGCACCGCTTCCGTCACCGTGGAAGGGCTCACCGGCTCGTCTCCTCGGCCAGGAAAGGCCTCAGATGCGCCACCAGCGCCTCCGGTTGCTCCTCCGGGATGAAGTGGCCGCACTCCGGGATCTCGGCACCGGTGACGTCGTCCGCGTAGCCACGCCAGATCTCCAGTGTCGGCAGGCGGGCAGGCAGCCCCGTGGAACCCCACAGCGCCAGCACCGGCATGGTGAGGCGGCGGCCTTCGGCGGCGTCGATGTCGTCGAGCACGGTGTCCTCCTCCATGGCGCGGTAGTCGTCGAGGCTCGCACGCAGGGCGCCCGGGCGGGAGAACGCACGGACGTAACCGTCGACCGCGTCGGCTGTGAGTGCGTGGCGATTGTAGGTCCACCGCTCGAAGAAGTACTCGAGATACCCGCGGATGTCGCGTCCCACGAGGCGCTCGGGCAGATCGGGCTGCATGTGGAACAGCCAGTGCCAGTACCCGGAGGCGAGCGAGGCGTCCAGGCGGCGGAACATCTCACGGGTGGGAACGATGTCGAGCACGGCCAGCCGCTCGACCTGGTCCGGGCGGTCCAGCGCCCAGCGGTGCCCCACGCGAGCGCCGCGGTCGTGGCCCACGACCATGGCCCGCTCGAAGCCGAGCGCCTCGACGAGACCTGCCATGTCGGCGGCCATACGCCGCTTGTCGTAACCAGTGGTGGGCTTGTCGCTCAGGCCGTATCCACGCAGGTCCGGCGCCACAACCGTGTAGTCGGCGGCGAGATCCGCCAGTACCGGCCGCCAGCAGTCGGCGGTCTGCGGCCAGCCGTGGAGCAGGACGAGCAGAGGTCCGGACCCGGCTCGGACGTAGTGCAGGCGGACCCCGTCCACCTGCGTCACTCCGGTCGTCGCTGTCAGCTGCCCCATGGATGCACCTTTCTGCCAGCTAGCTTAACCGTCTAAGACGGTTAAGCTAGCTGGCAGAATGGAGACGTGGCAACGGACGACATGTGGATCTGGGATGGCGGACGGGTCTGCCTCGACTTCGCCAACACCCTCCGAAGCCGGTGGAGAACCACTCCGGAGGAGACACTCCGGGGACCGGACGACCTGATGGGCTGGCTCCGGGAGGCCCTTCTGCTCGCACCGGAAACCGCCGATCCCGCCACGGCAGCCGTTCTCAGGTCCGCCCGGCGGCTGCGCGAGAGCGTCGACCGGGCCGTACTGGCGGTCGCAGACGGCCGACTGCCCACGTCCGGCGACGTGACGCTGCTCAACCGATCGGCAGCGGCGGCCCCCAGACCCGCCCTGCAACTCGTCATCAGCCACGACCGCCTGGAGCCCGCCGGCACCACGACCCTCGCCGTCGACCCCACACTCGCACTGGCACTCATCGCCCAGGACGCCGTCGACCTGCTTCTGTCCGCCGACATCCGGCGCGTACGCGTCTGCGGAGCGGACCGCTGCGCACTGCGCTTCCTGGACCGCTCCCCGGCCCGCAACCGCCGCTGGTGTTCCATGTCCCGCTGCGGAAACCGCACCAAGGTCCGCCTCCATCAGGCGCGTACACGACAGAGCGGCCGGATGACGGAAAGCTGACGGAGGAGTCCTCAGCTCACTCGGGCGACCTCAGACGAAAGGCTGGGCCGGGGACGCTCTCGATGTCCTTCGCTTGCACCGGGTGGCCTCGTTCGCAGCGAATCTGGACGTCGACGTGCGCGCCGCACTCGCGGTGTCGCGCCAGTACCGCCGGCCCCTCCGGGTCGGCACGGTAACGATCACCCCACTGCAGCAGCCCCATCACGGCCGGCACCAGATCCATGCCCTTAGCGGTGATCACATACTTCGGCCGACTCCGCGAACCGGGCTCCTTGTACGTCTCGGTCACAAGGATCCCTTCCTCCACCAGCATCCGAAGCCGCGCCGCCAGAAGGTTACGAGGACAGCCCAGGACACGTTCGAAGTCACCGAACCGGGACGAGCCGTACCACACCTCACGCAGGATCAGAATCGTCCACTTCTCGCCCACGATCTCAAGAGTCCGCGCGATCGAGCAGTTGGACGTGTCCCGGTCCAGTCGGGGGTCCATGCCGGTGTCTGGAAGAACTTCGGTCCACGCGTCCATGGGAGCGATTCTAACCGAGGTTCAGTTTACTTTTAGATACTTAGCTAGGATCACTCGACTTGGTTGCATACGAGAAACGTCAAGGCCCCCGCAGAGTCTTTCACCGGGTCGATCTTCCCGAACCTGCCCGAGCGCAGAGCCGGAACCCGCGGCCCGCCCTGATCGCGTCGAGTCATCAGGCAAGGCTCACACCCTTGACGCCGAGGACCCCGTGATGGACGTTCGCCACGCCGACTGCGCGCTCCGGTCCGCGTTGTCGCCCAGCGCCGGGCGAGGCACTCATCCGTCACCGACGAAGAAGTCACGGCTCGCCGTGAGAGAAGCGACCGAGCCGCAGCAGCGTTTAGTCGACCTCTGCCGGGCGATGCGCCGGGAGCATTGAGCAGAGCCGGGATGCGATAAGCGTTCCGCCGCACGTCCGGGCATGGCCACTCGGGACTCGTCAACGTCCCCGGCGCACGTGCCGCCCGCCCCTGACACCCACTACTGCTCAAGGAAGCCGAGGGCTTCCGCCACGAACTGCTCGTGGAACTGGAAGATGCCTCCGTGGCCGGCGTCGGGGTAGATCACCAGGTCGGCGTTCGGCAGTCGCCCGGCCAGTTCGAACGAGTTCTTCGTCGGCACCATCCTGTCGTTGTCGCCGTTGGCGACGAGCACGGGCTGATGGATGACGGAGAGGTCCTGGGGCTGCGCGAGGCCCCAGCGGTGAATGGCCTTGAGCTGGGCGAAGTACGACGTGAGGGAGATCGCCTTGTCGCGGTCGTGGGTGCGTTCCTTGAGGCGGGCCAGGAACTGCTTTCCGGCTCGGCGCCCGCCCGCGGTGCGGGTGAAGAAGAGGAACTGCTTCGGATCCTGGAGGGTGAACAGGGCCCGGACAGTGTCGAGATGGGACAGCAGAGTCACGTTCTTGATGCCCTCGCCGCCGGCGGGGCCGGTGCCCGTGAGGATCAGCCTGCGGACGAGTTGCGGTTCGTCCTGCGCGATCACCTGGGCGATCATGCCGCCCATCGAGAAGCCGTGAATGTCGACATGTCCGAGCCCGAGCCCCCGGATGAAGGTGACGGCGTCCTTCGCCATCTCCTCGATGGTCTTCGGTGTCGAGCCGCTGGATAGAAGCGCCGCACACGATGACGGTGACGCCACGACAAGAGATTGGTGCCACCGGAAGTCCACGCCCTACCCCGTGAAGCAGGCCGGCCCTAATGTCGCGGCGGCGTACGAGGTCACACTCCGGAGGAGCACCAACTGCCGGCCGGGCCTCATGTCATGACCCGCCCCCAGGGGCAACCGACCGCCGCCCCGCACCATCCGAGGGCCGGCGGCGCGGCCGGCTCGGCCAGGCGGCGAGGAAGTCGGACGGGTGCGGCTCTCCTGGAGTGAGATCGCTGGTCAGGTCTGGAGTTCGTAGTTGTGCTGGTCGGGCTGGGGTAGAGGCCTTCGCGTTCCCTGTGGGTGTGGAAGGTCCAGTACTGCGGGAAGTCGCCGTTGGCGATGACGGCGCGACGGGTGAGACGGCTTCGGCGCAGGGGACGCTCCATCGGCTGCCGGTGATGTCGAGTCGGTCGGCGATCAGATGGCGGGCGGCTCCCTCGACGATGCCACTGGCGATCGGACATCCGGCCTTCAGGGCCTGGTCGTCGTGGACGAAGGCGGCATTGTTCTCGAGATGGCGGCAGTCCTTGTCCGCCGCGGTCCGCGGATCGCCGGTGAGGTGGTGGCGGTCGGTTTCGGCGCGGAAGTCATCGACAGCGCCGGGGGCGTCGGTGCGCGACCTGGCCGACGTGCTCGTGCCGCTGACCGGCGCCACCCCCACCACGAGGCAGGCGCACGCAAGAGAAAGGCCCCCTCTTGCGACCCTCCGACCAACCACATAGAATGATGAACGTAATTCGATCAGGGGGGAGCCTGGCGCGCGTCACACCCGCATCCACGACGCCAGGTAAGCCCGCTCCGAAGAGTTCCGCCACCGAGGCGCGCGCCGGGCACCGCACCCAGCGCGCCTGACGCGTGCTCGCCACCCGGGCTGTTGACCCCCTGTTGGCAGCCATCCCGAAACAGAGCATTCTCCAGCGCTGGGGAAGCCCGGGACGAACAGCCCCGCGCCCACTCGCAGAACGATATGCGGAGACAACGATGAGGGCCTCCACAATAGTGCGCCACGGCGCCAAGGCCAGCGAGCGGCAGGCGAGGCGCCCCAGCCCGACGGTGGGCGCCAACGACATGCCGGTCCGGATCCAGGCCGCGAGCATCAACCCGCTCAACCTCACCCTCCAGCAGCGAGAACGCCCCAACACCTCACCTAACAAGAAGGACCTTGACGTGAGCACACCGCGAAATTCCCCCTCCCCCGCACGATCGTCATACAAGAACGCGGCAACCCGCTCCGTGTCCGTCGACGGGGTGGACTTCGTCTATCGGCAACTCGGCCCCGATTACGGCGTGCCGCTGATCCTCCTTATTCACATGGGCGGAAACCTGGACAACTGGGATCCGCGAGTCGTCGACGGACTCGCCGCACGGCGTCGGGTGATCACCTTCGGGAATCGCGGGGTGGGCGGGTCGGGCGGCTCCACGCCAGACACGATCGAAGGGATGGCGCACGACGCGGTCCGGTTCATCCATGCCCTTGGCTTCGGCCAGGTCGATCTGCTCGGCCTGTCGTTGGGCGGCTTCATCGCACAGGTCATCGCGGAAGAAGAACCGCGCCTGGTCCGCAAGGTCATCCTCGCTGGCACAGGTCCCGCCGGTGGCGATGGCATCGACAAGGTTCCGGCTCTTGCCATCCAGGCCACGATCAAGGGCACCCTGACCCTTCGGGACCCGAAGCTCTCCCTCTTCTTCACCGACACCGCAAACGGCCGACGGGCAGGACGCGCCCTCCTGCGACGGCTGAAGGAGCGCACGGACAACCGCGACAAGGACATCTCGCTACCGTCGGTCCGTGCCCAAATGAAGGCCGTCAAACGATGGGGCCGCCAGGCACCGTCAGACCTGTCGACGATTCGCCAATCGGTCCTCGTGGCAAACGGTGAGAACGACCGGATGGTGCCCAGCAAGAACACAATCGACCTGGCCGCTCGTCTACCCAAGAGCGAACTTGTCCCCCTCTACCCTGACTCCGGCCACGGGGGCATCTTCCAGAACCACGAGGATTTCGTCGCAAGGGCGCTTGGGTTCCTCGAGTCCTGAGCTTGATCGGATGGCGCTGGAGCGTTGCCTCACATTGGCCGTGCTGACGCCCGGACGGAGCGCTGGACGTCGAGCACCGCACTTAGCGCGTCGCGTTGGCCCTCTCATGACCATGCGCGGTGCCACCTGACCCGAGCGGCGATCGTCACCGCTAGACGTTCCGGGGCCGGGAGCCGGTGGTGGCCCGTTCCGTGGCTCCTATGACGACCTGCGCGCCGGTCGACCCCCTCGACCCTACGCCGACCATCCCGTCCAAGTACGCCCCGGTGCAGATCCAGGACGGAAGCGTGTATGTACGCACGCCCGACATCACGGAGTGAACGGTGACGGAGACACCGAACAATGCATCGGTCGGCGTCACCGCCGAGCGATCCGATGCCGCGCGCAATCGCTCCCGGCTACTGGGAGCGGCCGCACAACTGATCGCCGAACAGGGAGCCGAGAATGTGACGATGCGGGAGGTCGCCGAAGCGGCCGGGGTAGGAAAGGGCACGCTCTTTCGCCGGTTCGGCGACCGCAACGGCCTCCTGCTCGCTCTCCTCGACGAAGCCGAGGCAGAGTTCCAGGAGGTGTATACCTAAGGTCCCCCTCCACTGGGGCCATGAGCACCTGCGAGAGTTCGTCTGGCAGCGTTCGGCTGCGCGCTGCTCGAGCGCATCGCCGCCGCGCGGACCTGGGCGCCGCGCTGGGACGCCAGGTGCCCTACGCACGCCGCAAGGCCTCGGACACCGGCCGGACCTTCCACCGTCATGTCGCAACTCTCCTGCGAGAGACCGGGGTGGACGGAGACCACGACATGCTCGCCCACGTCCTTCTCGCCTTCACGAGCTTCGAAGCTGCGGATTACCTGCGCAAGGAGCGCGGGGTGGCCACCGCACGCCTGCAGGCCGCCTGGGTGGACCTGGTACGGCGGCTGACCCAACCTAAGGGACTGTGACGGAGATCATCCCTACGGTAAGAAACCGGGCGTCGGCGAGTCACCCGGGCAGCCCCGGGATACCGCCCGTCACCCCATCAGACGCAGCCCGTCCTCGAAGTCGATGCGCGCGAGGTCGGCGCGCGAGACGATACCGAGCTTGGGGAACACGTTGGCCAGGTGATGCCCCACCGTGCGGGGACTGATCAGCAGCTGCGCCCCGATCTCCCGGTTGGTGAGCCCCGCCGCGGCCAGCCGTGCGACTCTCAACTCCTGCGCCGTGAGGTTCGCCCGTTCCCGCGCGGAGTCGCGGCGCGGTTGCTGCCCGGTCAGTTCCTGTTCGGCCCGGGTGCGGGCGAGCAAGGGAGCCGCGTCGAGTCGCTCGAAAATTTTCGCGGCTTCGGCCAGCTGTGTCCGGGCGTCGGTACGGCGGCCGGCCCGCCGCAGCCACTCGCCGTACAGCAGGCGCGTCCGGGCGTAGTTGAAGGGCCGAGACGCGGCTCCGGTGACCTCCAGCGCAAGCCGGAACTGCTTCTCCGCATCCTCTCGGGATGCCAGCAGTGCATGGACCAGGTGCGTCGCGGAGATCGCCCACGGCGCGTTCGTCCGTTCGGCCCACCTCCGCAACAGCCGTGCCTGTTCCTCGGCCGTCGCCCGCCGCCCGGCCCGGAGGGCGGCCTCGGCGGTGTCCAGCGCGGCGAGCACCGCGATGGTGGCGTTCGCCGCTTGGTGCCCGTGCTCACCCAGCCGGACCAGGCGGTCCAGCGCCTCCTCGGCCCGGCCGGCGACGAGCGCCGACAAGCCGAGGTTCCACTCCGCGCCGGCGCCGAAGACACGCATCCCACGCGGCACCCATACCTCGATGAGCAGGGCGGCGAAGTCTGCGACCGTCTGCTCATCGCCTCGCGCTGCTGCCAGCCATCCGAGACTGATGCGGCACTGCGCCGCCAAGATGTCGTCGCCAGTCCCCTCGGCCACTTGGAGCCCCTCAAGGGCGTTCGCCTCGGCCGAGGTCCAGGAGCCTTGCGCGATGTCGAGCGCCACGGTCTGGGCCAGCGCCTGGGTCAGAGCGGTGACCTGGTCCGTGTGCCGCAGCGTGTCGGTCTCGCGGCGGAGGGCCTCCTGCAGGGCGGACTCGATGCCCCAGGCCACCGCCAGCGGTGCCGGTGGCATCAGGAGCCAGGAACCGCCGCTGAGCCGGGTGAGGATGTCAGCGCCGGGGGCCACGACCTGGTCGCGGTCAT
>NZ_NTGE01000096.1 GCF_002291145.1 Streptomyces sp. SA15 | reverse complement strand
GCGGTCCCCCTCCGCGGCCAGTTCCGCCGCGCGTTCGGGCGTCGGACGGGACGCCGAGGGCCGCGCGGCACCGCGCAGCACATACGCCACGACGCCGAGGATCACGGCGGTGATCAGGGCGGCGGCCCAGTCCGGCAGACCGGCGGCGAGGGCCAGACCCACGGTGAGCGCGAGGGCCGCGCCCGCGTACAGGGCGACGGCGCCGGACGCGGCGTACAGCATGGCCGTACGGCGTCGCCTGCGTGTCTGCTCGCGCAGTTCGTCGCGTACGGTCTCCCGCGCCACCTGCGCCAGCTCGTCGACCAGATGCTTGTCCAGATGCTCCAGGTGATCCAAGCGGTCCATGGCCGCCGGGTACCCCCGGCCCCGGGCGCGTAACGCTCCTGACCCGGGGTACCCGCCCTGCTCGCAAGCCCCTCATTCAGGGATGAACCCCTTATTCAGGGATTATTCAGGGAGAAAGAGGATGACCGAACGTGTCGACGTCGTGGAGTTGCTCAAAGGGCAGCACACGCGGATCCGAGAACTGCTCGACGAGGTGGCGGCCACCAGGGGCGACGAGCGGAAGCAGGCCTTCCACGACCTCGTCCGCCTCCTCGCGGTGCACGAGACCGCCGAGGAAGAGGTCGTCCATCCCTTTGCCCGCACGCACATCGATGATGGCGAAATCGTCGTCGGGGACCGTATCCAGGAGGAGGAGCAGGCCAAGCAGGCGCTGGCGCGTCTGGACGACATGGATCCCGGCTCCCCCGAGTTCTTCGACCACTTCGCGGCCCTGCGCCAGGACGTCCTGGCACACGCCGACAACGAGGAACGCTACGAGTTCGCGCACTTCGACCGGGTCGCCGACCGCGGCCGGCTGGAGACGCTGGCCCGCGCCGTGCAGGCGGCCGAGGCCCTGGCGCCGACCCGCCCGCACCCGGGCACCGACACGGCGCTCAAGAACGTGGCGGCAGGGCCGGTCGCGGCCGTGGTCGACCGTACACGGGATGCCGTACGCAAGGCCATGGGCTGACCTGAGCAGCCTCCAGGGCGGTCGAGGCGGGGGGATCGCGTGAAAACGATCTCCTCACTCGGCGGCCCCAACTAGGCTCGTCCACATGGACATTCTGGGAGCCACGCTGCGCGTCTGCGTCGACGACCTGGAGACCGCGGTCCCCTTCTACGAACGGCTGGCGGGCGGCAGAGCCCTCCGTTTCGAACGCGGCGGCGTGCAGGTCGCCGCGGTCGGCTGCTTCCTGCTGATGAGCGGGCCCGAGGCCGAACTGGAGGTGCTGCGCAAGGTCGCCGCGACGATCGCCGTGAAGGACGTCGACGAGGCCCGCCAAGTGCTCACCGAGATGGGCGCGCACATCATCGCGGGCCCGGTGCCGACGCCGGTGGGCCGCAATCTGATCGCGATGCATCCGGACGGCACGGTGTACGAGTACGCGGACCGCGGCGGAGCATGAAGATCAACTTCCGGCCCGCATCTCGACGGTGATCGCCCAGCGCTCGTGATCCCGCCACGCCCCGTCGATGAAGATCATGTTCGGCGAGAACCCTTCGAGCCGGAACCCGCAGCTGCGGGCGAGCGCGATGGACGCGGCGTTGAGCGGCTGCACATCGATCTCCAGCCGGTGCAGCCGCATCGGCCCGAACGCGTACCCGACGACAAGATCGAGCCCCTCGCGCATCAGCCCGCGCCCGGCGGCGTGCGCGAAGGCGCCGTAGCCCAGGGCGCCGCACTGGAAGCCGCCCTCGACGATGTTGTTGATGTTGATGAACCCGGCGATGGCCCCGCCCTCGCCCTTCTCGCACACCAGGAACCCGGCCTTGGCCGGGTCCTCGATCAGCCGCCCGGCGTACGCGGCATACGCTCGTGCGCTGTCCGGCGGAAACAGCCACGGCCGGTGCAGTTCCCTGCTCTCCCGGACCCGGGCGGTGAACTCGGCACCGTCCTCGTAGGTGAAGTGACGTATCCCCACGCGAGGGCCTTCGGCAAGGTAACGGGAAGCGCTGTCGGGCATCCGGCCACCCTACGACGCGACGCCCTGGCCGCGCCGCTTCATGAAATACGCTCCGCACAGTGCTCGAAGGTCTTCGGGCTCATACCTCCAGGATGTGCCTGCCGACGCCGTCACGCACGGTGAAGGGTGTTCGCCGGGCGGCTCAGCCGCCCGCCACCGGGAGCTCCAGCACCCCCGTCTCCCCCGGCGCGCTCGCCACGGTCACCGGTTTGATGCCCCGGTTGCCGAAGTACGCGTCGTCGCTCGCCGCGATCACGAACTGAAGACGGTGGCCCTTCTCGTAGCGGTGGACGATGCCCGGGAGGGTCACCGTGAAGCTCTTCGTCACGTCGGGGACTCGGACCGGGGCGACAAGGCGGTGGGCCAGGGTCTTGGTGCCGTCGGGGGCGATGTCGTAGAGCTTGGCGAACAGGACCAGCTTGTCGGCGGCGTCGCCCGAGTTCTGGGTGCGTTCGGCCTTCGGGGAGATCACCTTCAGGGTGGCCCTCGGGGCGCCGACGACATCGATCGTGCGTGACAGCGGCTCGCTGGTCCAGCCGAGGTAGGTGCCCTCGGTGTCGTACGGCGCCGGGTCCGGCAGGCCGATGAGGCGGGCCAGCGAGTGCTCCGAATGGCTGGTGGGGACGAGCCGGTTGGTGTAGGTGCGGCTGCCTCGGACGACCTTCCGGCTGTTGTCGACCAGCTTGGCGTCTCCGGAGAGGTACAGCTTCTGGCTGAGGGCGGGGAGGCGGTCGGCGGTGGCGTAGGTGCTGGTGGGGTCGTTGATCCAGTCGCGGAAGTACGCGAAGGCCGGGCCCGTGCTGACGTCGCCGCGCTTGCGCAGGTAGCGGTCGAACCAGGCCAGGATGCGCCTGCCCACGTAGCTGGTCTCCAAGTTGCCTTCGGCGAGGTTGAATTCACCGCTGGCCGGGGCCGTCGTCCCGCCGCTGTGACCCCACGACTGCCAGATCATCTTGGTGGTCGTCCCCCGGGCCGTGAGGGCCTTGTACGTCGCCGTCGCCTCGTTGAGGTTGAAGAGGCTGTCGGCCTGTCCCTGGACCAACAACGTGGGCGCCTCGATCCGGCTCTGGTACGACTTCGGCGACACGCTGTGCGCGTAGGCGAGCAGTTCGGCGGTCCGGTCCGCCGGGTAGCGGCCGGAGTTCAGCGTGTGGATGGTGTCGCAGGCCTTCGGGACGAAGTGCCGGCAGGGCAGGGAGTTGATCCGGGACGGATCGAGGCTCGGCTGCAGCAGCGGCTGTCCCTCGCCGATGAGGTAGAAGCCGTTCGTCCACTGCCATTTGAAGGCGCCGGGCACGCGCCCGGCGCCCACCGCGTTGTTCGGGTCGAGGGAGTACGCCAGGTCGTTCCAGGTGATCATCGGCACGAGCGCGTCGACGCGGTGGTCGACGGCCGCCGTCGCCAGCTGGATGGCGCCCCCGTAGGAGCCGCCCACCATGCCGACCCGCGGGTCGCCCGCGCTGTCGAGGGTCACGAAGTCGGCGTTGGTTCCGTCGTCGGCGGACCGCTTGCCGCCCAGGAAGTCGATGAGCTGCGAGGCCGCCGCGCCGTCGATCGCCGGGTCGTCGAGCGAGATCAGGCAGCCGGACTCGCCGAAGCCGAGCCCGGAGTAGACGAGTGAGACATAGCCGCGCTGGGCGAAGGCCTTGCCGACGGCGTCCGTCTGGCCGTCCACCTTGCTGCCGCCGAAGCCGTTCGTGGCGAGCACGGCAGGTGCGGGGCGGTCGCGGTTCACGTCGGCGGGCCGGTACAGGTCGGCGTCGATCGTGCAGGTGCGGCCGCCTGCCTGGACGGTGAACGTCAGTGCGGTGACGGTGAAGGGGCCGGCCGCGGACGCGGGAGTGGGGAGGGCGAGGGGTGCGGTGAGCGTGACACCGAGCAGAAGCGCGAGCGGGACTCGGAGTCCGGGCACACGACGGGACACGAAGGCCTCCACACTGAGGACGATCACACGGAGAAACAGCCCGACTTACCGGCCAGTAAGTACTGTCGACAGCCATGGTGTGACACGTGTCAGGCGAGGTCAATCGCCGTGACGGGTGTTTCTTGACAGGTATTCAGGGGAACGGGCTCAGCGCAGAGCCGGTGCGTCGAGCGTCACCGTGCCCGCGTCGGCGTCGAGTTCGGCCGTCACTCCGAAGGGGATCGTCAGCGCCCCCTCGCAGTGCCCGAACCCGAACTCCTCCACCACGGGCACCCCGAGTCCGGCGAGCCGGTCGGCGAGGACCGCACGCACTTCGTCGTACGGACCGCACCCGGCCCAGGAGCCGAGCGCGATCCCGGTGACGCCGTCGAGCCATCCGCTGCGCAGGAGCTGGGTCAGCATCCGGTCTATTCGGTACGTCCGTTCGCCCACGTCCTCGATCAGCAGCAGGCCGCCCCGGGCCCCGGTGCGGGCGTGCGGCGTACCGAGGTCGGAGGCGAGCAGGCTCAGACAGCCGCCCAGCGTGACGCCCCGGGCGCGCCCGGGAACCATGGCCGTACCGGCGGAGGCGATCGTACGGACCGTCTCCGGAGCGAACAGCGTGGCCTTCAGGTGCTCCTGCGCCCGGGCGTTCTTGATGAAGTCGACGCCGGCCGCCGCCGGCCCGTGCAGCGTGACCAGGCCCAGCCGGGTGGCGAACGCCTGGTGCAGCACCGTGATGTCGCTGAAGCCCACGAACACCTTCGGTCCGGCCGCCCGCATCGCCGCCCAGTCGAGCAGGTCGACCATCCGCTGCGCCCCGTACCCGCCCCGCGCGCACAGCACCGCGTCCACGGCCGGATCGCACCAGGCGCCCTGCAGATCGGCGGCCCGGTCGGCGTCCGTACCCGCCAGGTATCCGAACTCGCCGTGCCGGGCCGGCACATGGGGCGCCACCACAGGGTCGAGGTCCCAGCCGCGCAGCACGTCGAGCCCGGCCTGCAACCGCTCCTCGGGCACGGGCCCGCTGGGCGCGACGACGGCCACGCGGGCACCGGGGGCGAGCCGGGACGGCCGCAGGAGTTCCTTCACCGGGCCCGCTCCATCGACGTGTTCCTTCACTGTCTCCACTCGCCTAGGCCGTCCGCAGGAAACGGTCGAGCACCCGAACCCCGAAGTGCAGCGCCTCCACCGGGACGCGCTCGTCCACTCCGTGGAAGAGAGCCTGGTAGTCGAAGCCCTCCGGCAGCTTCAGCGGCGCAAAGCCGTAGCCGGTGATGCCGAGGCGTGAGAACTGCTTGGCGTCCGTGCCGCCGGACATGCAGTACGGAACGACGTGCCCCTCCGGCGCGAACTCCTCGACGGCGGCGCGCATCTTCGCGTACGTCGGCGAGTCCACCGGTGCCTGGAGGGCGACCTCGCGGTGCTGGAACTCCCAGTGCACGTCCGGCCCGGTGAGCCGGTCGAGCGTGGCGCGGAACTCGGCCTCGGCGCCGTACAGATACCGCCCGTCGACGTATGCCGCCGCCTCCCCCGGAATCACATTGATCTTGTAGCCGGCGTCCAGCATGGTCGGGTTGGCGCTGTTGCGGACGGTCGCCTCGACGAGCGCCGCCGCCGGGCCCAGCTTGTCCAGCAGCGCGTCCACGTCGCGCAGATCGGTGTCGATGCCGTACAGCGCGGCGAGTTCGGTGAGCGCGGCGCGCACGGTCGGGGTGAGCCGCAGCGGCCACTCGTGCTCGCCGATCCTGGTGATCGCGGCGGCGAGACGGGTCACGGCGTTCTCGCGGTTCACCTTGGAGCCGTGCCCGGCCCGCCCGCGCGCCGTGAGCCTGAGCCAGCCCGTGCCGCGCTCACCGGCCGCGATCGGGTAGATCTGGCGCCCGCCGCCGTCATGAAAGGTGAACGCCCCTGACTCGCTGATGCCCTCCGTGCAGCCCTCGAACAGCCCGGCGTGCCGGTGGGCGAGGAATCCGGAGCCGTCCTCGGCGCTCGCCTCCTCGTCTGCGGTGAAGGCGATGACGAGGTCGCGCCGGGGCCGTACGCCCTCCCGCGCCCAGGCCCGGACGACGGCGAGGATCATCGCGTCCATGTTCTTCATGTCGACGGCGCCGCGCCCCCACACGACGCCGTCGCGGACCTCCCCGGAGAAGGGGTGCACGCTCCAGTCCCGGGCCTCGGCGGGCACGACGTCCAGATGACCGTGGACGAGCAGGGCGTCGGCCGACGGGTCGGTGCCCTCGATGCGGGCGACGACGTTCGTACGGCCCCGAGCCCGCTCCAGCAGGGTGGGCTCCAGGCCCGCCTCGGCGAGGCGGGCGGCGGCGTACTCGGCGGCGGGCCGCTCCTGGCAGTCGCCGCCGCCCCGGTTGGTGGTGTCGATGCGGATGAGGTCGGAGGTGAACTCGACGACCTCGTCCAGGGCCTGCTGGTCAGCCATACTGCTCCTCCACCGCGGCCGAGACGATCGTGGTGACCGCCTTGAAGGTGCGGATCCCCTCGTACATGCGCTCGCTGGTGTACATCACCTTCCGCTCGGCGACGCGGGTCACGCCCGGTACGACGGTGGCGGCCATCGCGAGGTGCTCTGCGTCGAATTCCAGCGCGATCGTGAACGGGCCGCCGCGCACCGGTTCCTGACGGACCGCCAGGGCGGCGGCCTCCTTCGCCGCGGCCCGGATGTCGGCGGCGGTCCTGCCCGGCGTACGGCACACGGCCGCGTACCGCGACACGTGGTCCTTGACGGCGACCTTCAGCGCCTCGGGGGCATAGCCGAGCGCGTCCTCGCAGGCCACGTCGTCGCCGGTGACGAGCACGACCGGCACGCCGTACTCGGCGACGACGTGCGCGTTGAGCAGCCCCTCGCTCGCCCGTACGTCGTTCAGCCACACCCCGGTGATGGAGTTGGCGAGGTAGGTGTGCGCGAGGACGCCCTCCATGCCGGCGCCCGCGTGGTAGCCGACGAAGGCGATGCCGTCCACGTCGCCGTGCTGCACGCCCTCCACCATGGACAGGGACTTGTGCCGCCCGGTGAGCATCTGCGCCCGCTCGTCCAGCTGTTCGAGCAGCAGGTTGCGCATGGTCCAGTGCGCCTCGTTGACGAGCACCTCGTCGGCGCCGCCGTCGAAGAATCCCAGCACGGCGGCGTTGACGTCCGAGGTGAACATCGCCCGGCACCGCTCCCACTGCGGCGTTCCCGGCAGCACGTCGGCGGGCCACGTCACACCGGTGGCTCCTTCCATGTCGGCGCTGATCAGGATCTTCATGCTGCGTCACGTTACGCGCCGACGAGGGAACCTGCCACGAAGGGGACGGGAGGTTCGGCAGCGTTCCCGCGCCGGCGTCAGTAAGGCCGCTTCCCTCCGTCCGGGCCGGAAGTACCTCTCCTGAGGGTGCGTCAGTCCGTCGGTCCAGGCGATTGGGCCGAATGGAAGAGGGGTGACGGCTCCCCCCAACCTGCCGGCCTCTGAGCGAAGCGGGGGCCCGACCGTCCCGCCCACGGCGACAGGGCCGGCGGAGCGTGTCAGGCGGGCTCGGCCGTGGTGCCGCGTACGACGAGATGCGGGGGGAGGACGACCTCGCGGGGGGCGGTGCGGCCCTGGTCGAGGCGTTCGACGGCGGCGGTCACCGCGTGCCACGCCTGCTCCCGGGCGCCCTGGCTCACGGTGGTCAGGTTGAAGCAGCTCAGCCGGGAGAGGGTGTCGTCGTCGTAGCCGACCACGGACACCTCGCCCGGGACGGCGACGCCCGCGCGACCGAGGGCGGTCAGGACGCCGATGGCGCACTGGTCGTTGAAGGCGACCACGGCGGTGGGCAGGCTGTCGCCGTCGAGGAGATCGCGCGCGGCGCGCTCGCCGGCCACTTCGGTGTGGTCGCCGCGCAGCACCCGGATGTACTCGTCCAGGCCGTGACGGCGCATCGCGCCGCGGTAGCCGCGGCGCCGGTCGGTGGCGATGACGCCCTTGCCGCCGTCGACGTACGTGATCGCACGGTGGCCGAGGCCCACCAGATGGTCGACGATCTGGCCCACTCCGTCGTCGTCCGCGGTGCGTACGACGTCCAGGGCGGCGTCGGCGATCCGGCGGCCGACGGCGATGACGGGTGACTTGCGGTCGAGGGCGGCGAGGGTGTCCGCGGGAGCGGTCGGGCCGAGCAGGATCAGCGCCTCGCTGCGGAAGGCCAGCAGCGTCTCGACGGCGGTGTGCTCGTCGCGGGTACGGGTCTGGGTGCTCAGGACGAGGTCGTAGCCGACGTCCTCGGCGGCCGTGTGCAGATGCTCGACCAGTTCGGCGTGGAAGGGACTGTGGATGTCGACCATGACGCCGAGCAGCCTGCTGCGCCTGCTGGCCAGCACGCTCGCGGTGCGGTCCACCTGGTAGCCGAGGTCGGCGGCCGCCTTCAGGACGCGCTGCCGGGTGCGTTCACTGGGCCCGGGCACACCGCGCAGCACCAGGGACACGGAGGCGGTGGACACGCCCACCCGGGCGGCCACGTCCTCCAGCCGAGGACGCTTGTTCGTGCCGTTCCGGTGATGCTCGGCACCGCTGTCGTCCACTTGAGCCTCCTGGCGGCAATCTCCTCGCGCAACACCCTTGACACGCTCACGAAACGAGCCGATAGTACCAGGACTTAAAGCGCTTTAAATTGTCCTGTTGTTCCAACGTAGCCAGCCCGGCAGTGCGGCGCCCCACATCTCGCGCCCTCCGGCTCCCACGGCACCGCGACGCCGACCGAGGCCGTCGCGACCGCCCCGGCCCCACCAAGCAGCCGCGGATCCACCGCCCCCTACCTCCCCTCCCATGCACAGCGAGGTGCATCAGTCATGAGTCGCACATCCCTCCCCCGTTCCCGCGGAATCGTCCCCGCCGTGGCCGTCGCCGCCGCGACCGCCCTCACCCTCGCCGGCTGTTCCAGCGGCTCCGGCGGCAAGAAGGCCGAGGAAGCCGCGAACGACATCTCCGCGGGCAAGGCGAATACGCCCCGCATGACGATCGCGATGGTCACCCACGCGCCCGCGGGCGACACCTTCTGGGACACCATCCGGAAGGGCGCCGAGGCCGCGGCCGCCAAGGACAACGTCAAGCTCGTCTACTCCAACGACGAGAACGCCGCCGACCAGGCCAGCCTGGTCCAGAACGCCATCGACCAGAAGGTCGACGGCATCGCCGTCACCCTCGCCAAGCCCGACGCCCTGAAGGACGTGGTCGCCAAGGCCGAGCAGGCCGGCATCCCGATCGTCGGCTTCAACGCCGGCACCTCCGACTGGAAGGAGCAGGGCCTGCTGTCGTTCTTCGGTCAGGACGAAACCGTCTCCGGCGAGGCGCTCGGCACGAGGCTCAACTCCACCGACGCCAAGCACGCCCTGTGCGTGGTCCAGGTCCAGGGAGCGGTCAACCTGGACCAGCGCTGCGCGGGTGTGGAGAAGGGCTTCAAGGGCAAGACCACCAAGCTGTACGTCAACGGCGCCGACATGCCGTCCGTGAAGTCGACGATCACCGCCAAGCTGAAGCAGGACTCCTCCATCGACGAGGTGGTCACGCTCGCCGCCCCGATCGCGCTGACGGCCGCGCAGTCGGTGGACGAGACCGGCAGCAAGGCGAAGATCGCCACCTTCGACCTCAACAAGGAACTCATCTCGGCCATCGAGAACGACAGTATCCAGTTCGCCGTCGACCAGCAGCCCTACCTCCAGGGCTACCTGGCGGTCGACTCGCTGTGGCTCTACAAGAACAACGGCAACTACAGCGGTGGTGGTGAGCAGCCGGTGCTGACCGGTCCGGCCTTCGTCGACAAGTCCAACGTCGCCAAGATCGCCGGGTACGCCGCGAAGGGCACCAGGTGATGAGCATGGCCCAGACAACGGCTCCGGCGACGGGCTCCCCGTCGCCGGCTCCGCCGGCCGGCGAGAAGGACGGCCGCACGGCGGAACGTCCCCTGGCGCTGCGGCTGCTCGCCCGTCCCGAGGTGGGTGTCTTCCTCGGCGCGGTGGCGGTGTACGTGTTCTTCCTGATCTCGGCGCCGCCGGTGCGTGACGGCAGCTCGATGGCGAACATCCTGTACCAGTCGTCGACGATCGGGATCGTGACCATACCGGTGGCGCTGCTGATGATCGGCGGCGAGTTGGCACAGGTCCGGGGCGTGGACGTCGAGGAACTCCCCGAAGAGGCGGACCTCGCTCTCCAGATCGACGGTCGTTGAAAGGCACCCTCATGAAGATCGCTCTCGACCCCTACATGATCCGCAACGTCCCGCTCCTCGAACTCCCCGGCGCGGTGGCCGAGTTGGGTTACGAGTGGATCGAGCTGTCCCCCCGCGAGGACTTCATCCCGTTCTTCCGGCACCCACGGGTGGACGACGCCACCGTACGGAAGTTCCGCAAGGCGCTGGACGCGGCGGGCGTCGGCATCTCCTCCCTCCTGCCCCTGTTCCGCTGGTCCGGCCCCGACGAGGACGCCCGGCAGGCCGCCGTACGGTATTGGAAGCGGTCGATCCAAATCGCCGCCGACCTCGGAGTGGACAGCATGATCTCCGAGTTCAACGGGCGCCCCGAAGACGCCGACCGCAGCGAGGCGCAGTTCTGGAAGTCGATGGACGAGCTGCTGCCGCTGTTCGAACGCGAGGGCGTCCGCCTCGCCCTGGAACCGCACCCGGACGACTTCATCGAGAACGGCTACGACGCGGTCAACCTGATCCGGGGCGTCAACCACTCCAACGTCACGTTCCTCTACTGCGCCCCGCACACCTTCCACATCGGCGACGACGCCCCCGGCATCATCAAGTACGCGGGACACCTGCTCACGCACGTCCACCTGGCCGACGCCTTCGACCACACCGCGTCCTCCGGCAACCGCTACATCCTCAACCCGCCTGGCACGCCGGCCCGCATCCACCAGCACCTGGACATCGGGCAGGGCGAGGTCGACTTCGACGAGCTCTTCCGCGAGCTGCGTGCGAGCGGCTTCGACGGCACGCTGACGGCGTGCGTCTTCGCCTGGGAGGAACGGGCGAAGGAGTCGTCCCTCTTCATGCGGGAGAAGATCGCGGAGTACCTGGCCGCCGGGGCCTGACACGAGTGTGCCACGGCGTCGACACCCGCTTCGTCGGTACGTCGGACATCGCGCCGACACCGGTGACCGCGCTCATACGCACTCAACCAACAACAGCTCACAGCCCCCGAAAGGCACTCCCATGACCACGTCCGCCAAACCCCTCTCCGTCGCGGTGATCGGCGCCGGTATGGCCGGCCGCAGCCATGCCGCCGGCTACCGCAACGTCAACACGGTCTTCGGGGCGGGCCTGCCGCCGATCCGTCTGGCCGCGATCGCCGACGCCAACGTCGCACTCGGTGAGGATGCCGCCCGCCGGTACGGCTATGAGAAGGCGCTCGCGAGCTGGGAGGCCGTCGCCGAGGACCCGACGATCGACGCCGTCAGCATCGTCGTGGGCAATGCTCTGCACCGGCCGATCGCTCAGGCGCTGATCGCCGCGGGCAAACACGTGCTGTGCGAGAAGCCGCTGGCCGGCTCGCTCGAGGACGCCCGCGCGATGGCCGCGTGGGAGCGCACCGCCGATGTCGTGACCGCCGTCGGGTACACCTTCCGGCGTTCCCCCGGCATCGCCGCGATCCGGGATCACGTGCGGCGCGGCGAGCTGGGCGATCTGTCGCTGTTCAGCGGCCGGTACTGGTGCGACTACGCGACCGACCCGAGCGGGCCGCTGAGCTGGCGGTTCAAGGGCGGCCCCGGTTCCGGTGCGCTCGGCGACATCGGCTCGCACGTCATCGATGTCGCCGAGTACGTCGCCGGGCCCATCGCCGCGGTGTCCGGTGCCTCGCTGTCGACGCAGATCCCCAAGCGGCCGCTGCCGCTGGGCGCGGTCGTCGGGCACAACGCGGCCCCCGTGTCCGACGAGGTGGGAGAGGTCGAGAACGAGGACACCGCGTCCTTCACCGCCCGCTTCGAGTCGGGGCTCGTCGGCACCTTCTCGGTGTCGCGCACCGCGTTCGGCCTGCCCAACGGTCTCGCCTTCGATGTCGTGGGCCTCGGCGGCCGGGCCGCGTTCGACCAGCACCGGCCCGCCGAGTACCTCTTCGACGACGCCCAGCCCGACACCCGTACCCGCGGCGCCCGGCAGATCATCGCCGGCCCGAACCTGCCGTACTTCGCGGGCGGTGTCCCGATGGAGGCGCCGGGTGTCGGCGCAAGCAACGGCGACAACTTCACCTACCAGGCACGCGCGTTCCTCGACCAGGTCGCGGGCGTCGCCGAGCCGCTGCCGGCCTGCCCCACGTTCGCCGACGCGCTGCGCACGATGGAGATCATCCGGGCCGTCGTCGAGTCCTCCGAGAACGCCGGCGCCGCCGTCACGATTCCGCCCGTCGCCTGACCCCCACCCATCGAAGGAGCACCCTCATGGCCCTCAAGCTGGGCGCCTACACCGCCTGTCTGCACGACCGGACGCTCCCCGAGGCCCTCGACATCCTGAAGGCCAACGGCCTGACCTCCGTGGAGGTCAACGCCGGCGGCTTCATCCCCTCCCCGCACTGCCCCGTCGACCTGCTGCTGTCCTCGGCCACCGCGCGCGAGGAGTACCTGGCCACCTTCGCCGACCGCGGGATGGAACTGACCGGGCTCAACTGCAACGGCAACCCGCTCAACCCGCTCCCCGGGGTGGGCCCGAAGCACGCCGACGACCTGCGCCGCACCATCCGGCTCGCCGGTCTGCTCGGCGTCAAGCACGTCGTCACCATGTCCGGCACCCCGGGCTCCGACCCCGATGCCAAGTACCCCTCCTGGGTCGTCAACCCGTGGGACGGCGTCTACATGGACGTCCTGGACTACCAGTGGGGCGTGGCCGTCGAGTTCTGGCAGGAGATCGACGCGCTGGCCCGGGAGAACGACGTCCGGGTCGCCATCGAGATGCACCCGCACAACGTGGTGTTCTCCCCCGTCACCCTCAAGCGGCTCGTCGACGAGACGGGCGCGACGAACATCGGCGCCGAGATGGACCCCTCCCACTTGATGTGGCAGGGCATGGACGTCATCGAGTCGATCAAGTGGCTGGGCCCGCTGGTCTTCCACGCCGCCGCGAAGGACGCCACGCTCTGCCCCGGCGCCGACATCCGCGGCGTACTGGACACCTCGTTCACCCGGGTGCCTGCCGACGCGCCCGACAAGGTGCCCACCGGCTACGGCTTCTGGTGCAACGCCTGGCCGGAGAACCCGGCGTGGAAGTTCGTCGCCGTCGGCCTCGGGAACGACGTCCCCTTCTGGACCGGGTTCCTGCGCGCCCTCGCCGAGATCGACCCGGACATGGCCGTCAACATCGAGCACGAGGACGCCGCCTACTCCCAGACCGAGGGGCTCGCCCTGGCCGCCAAGAACCTGCTCAGCGCCGCGGCCGGCCTGTAACGCACTCCCCTCGTGGCCCCGTTCCCGCCGGCCGGGAACGGGGCCACGGCTGCACCCATCCATTGAGGACAGGGGATACGGCCTTCCGCTCAGCCCCCGTGAATGCGGTCGACGAGGATGTCGATGACCAGCGGCGTGCGCGGCCCGAAACTGAGCAGCACACCGTCCTCCAGGGTGACGACCCGTCGGTTCGCGCCGGCCGGTGTCTCGCGGATGCCCGGGATGTCGACGAGTCCGTCGACGCCGCCGACGGACTCCAGGCCCTTGTCCATCATGAGGATCACGTCCGGCTGGGCGCTGACGAGCGCTTCGCTGGTGAGGGGTGTGAACGGCTTGTCCAGACCCGCCTCGACGCCCGCGTCCACCGCGCCCGCGGCATCGATCAGCGAGTCGGCGCCCGACCCCTTGCCGCCCATGAGATAGACGGCCGCGCTGCCCCGCATGTACAGGAAGGCCACCTTGGGCTCGCTGCCCTTCGGAACGGCGGCGCGGGCCGCCGAAAGTTCCTTGTCCATACGGGCGTTGAGGGCCTTGCCCGCCGCTGGAACGCCGAGGGCCTCGGCGATACGGGTGGTGCGCGTGGAGACGTCGGCCAGCCTGGTGGCCGGGTCGAGGACGACGACCGGGACGCCGGCGTCCCTGATCTGGTCGACGGCCTCCTTCGGCCCGGTGTCGGTGTCGGCCAGCACCACGGTCGGCCTCAGCGACAGCACGCTCTCGGCGCTCACGTCGTGCGCCTTGGTGACCTGCGGGAGCTTCTTCGCCTCCGCGAAGGTGGCGGTGATGTCACGGCCGACGACCCGGTCGCCGAGCCCGAGCGTGAACACGATCTCCGCCACGCCGCCGTTGAGCGGCAGGATGCGCGAGGCGTCCTCGACAGTGACCCGGCGCCCGTCGGAGGAGTCGACGGTGACCGGCAACTCGGGTGTGGGTGCCTTGCCTTCGAGGGGCACGAGGGTGTTCTTGTCGAGCTGTTTCTCGGCCGCCGCCGCCCGCGCGCTCGCGGACACCGGGGACGCGCCGGCCTCCGAGTCCGTCCCCGAGGAGTCGGAGCCGCCGCCCCCGCAGGCGGCCGTCAGCAGCGCGAGGGCCAGGGCGAGGGGGGCAATTCCCCGGCGCCGCAGGGACTTTGGGGAACTTCCGGACATACGCATCGCTCGGCCTTTCGAGTCTCCCGTGTGGCATGCATGCGAGCAGTAGCTTAGGTTAGGTTTACCTTAATTACTCTTGTTGGGGGTGTTGGCGTGAATGGGGCAAGTGGCTTGCGCGGCAGGCGAGTTGCAGGGGCCGCCGTGGTCGCGGCGATCGCTCTGACGCTTCCGACGGCCTCGCCCGCGGCGGCCGCGGGCACCTCGGCGACCGGGCCGGAGGGGCAGAAACTCACCGCCTCCAAGGCCTCCGGACTCGACCCGGCGGGCGAGACCGTGACGGTGTCCGGCACCGGCTACAACACCGAGAAGGGCATCTACGTCGCCTTCTGCGTGGACAACGGCGCCGGCAAGACGCCGACCCCTTGCGTCGGCGGTGTCGACATGTCCGGCGAGTCCGGGGCGTCCGCGTGGATCTCCTCCCACCCGCCGTCGTACGGCGAGGGACTGGCGAAACCGTACGGCGGCAGCGGGCACAAGGGCACGTTCAGCGTGCGGCTCAAGGTCCGCGCCAAGGACGCCAACACCGACTGCACCAAGTCCGGCGTGACCTGTGCCGTGATCACCCGCAACGACCACACGCGCGGCGGTGACCAGACCCAGACGGTCCGCATCCCGGTGACGTTCGGCGGCAGCGGCGGAAGTTCGGCGGGCGACGGCACCTCGGCGACGCCGAGCCCCACCGCGAGCACGAGCGCGAGCGCCACGGGCGGTTCCGGCGACACCGGCGAGAAGACGTCGAGCGGGCCGCTGGCCAGTACCGGTTCGGCCACCCTGACGGTCGGGCTCACCGCGGCCGGGCTGGTCGCGGCCGGCACCGGCACCTGGTTCTGGGCGCGCCGACGCCGGGCCGGGCAGGCGGGCGGCGCGAGCGCCGGCTGACCTCGGGCGCGTGCGCTCGCTGACATCGACTCAACCTCATAGCGCAGAGGGAGAACTGAAGATGGCGAAGAGACCCGGCGCCGCCGCTCTGGCGGGCGGCGCGCTGCTCGCGTTGCTGTGCCCGGGCCCCGCGACCGCACAGGACGGGGAGACGTTTCCCCGCGAGGTGTCCGGCGGTTTCGCGAGCTGGGCCACGGCCGAGGCGGAGCTGACCGACCGCGGCGTGTCGATCGACGTCGCCGAACCCGCCGTACAGGGATCGGGCGACCGCGTCTGGTTCCCGGCGACGGGCGGTGGCACGGACCCCGAAAGCGGCGACGCCGAAGTCGAGTTGGCCGGTACGGCCCGGTTGGCCGGGTCCGCCGCGGCCGTGCGGCCCCTCACACTCGGCGGGCTGCGACTGGAGCTGCGCGGCGGCGGGGGCGCGCTCTTCGCGCGTACGGCCGTCGACGGCGAGGCCCGCGAACTGGCCCTGGCCGATGTGGCGGCAGGCGACGCCTCCCCAGCCGTACGCACGGGCGGCGTGACGTGGACCGGGCTGCGGGCATCCCTCA
The DNA here is from genome assembly GCF_002291145.1 of Streptomyces sp. SA15. Classification (GTDB taxonomy): domain Bacteria; phylum Actinomycetota; class Actinomycetes; order Streptomycetales; family Streptomycetaceae; genus Streptomyces. Next base: position 94,350 of record NZ_NTGE01000096.1, on the reverse strand, counting down.
CGGACGACGGCGCACAACTGCTGTCGGAGTGGAGCGGGCAGCGGTTCGCGGCGGGGGACGGACTCGGCCTCCTCGACGTGACGGTGGGGACCGGTGGCGGCGGCGACGCACCCGAACCGCCGGCCGCGCCGGCCGGGACACCTCAGCCGTCGCGGGGCGCCACCGCCCCGGAGAAACAGCGGACGGCGCCGCGGCAACAGCGCGAACCCTCGGCTGCGGTGGCGCACGCCGACCTCGCCGCGGGCAGCGAACAGGAAGTCACCGGCGCGGGTTTCGAGCCCGGTGAGGTGGTGCTCGTCGCGATCGACGAGGACACCCGGTACCAGGTGGTGGCCGACGAAGAGGGCCGTGTCTCCCGGACCTTCCCGGTGTACGGGACCGCCACCGAGGGCGCGCACACCGTCGAGCTCTACACGGCCTCCGGGGAGCGCAGGGCCGTCACGCGGTTCGAGGTCCTGCAACCGGCCGCACGGCCCGCCCCTCGGCCTGCCCAAGTCCCTTTCTACTCCCGGGAGTTGGAAGTTCCATGCGATCCGTTGACAAGCAGCCCGAAATCGTATTTAGGTTTGCCTTACCTAACCCCTTGCGGGATTCCCGCGCACCGAGAAAGGTGAAGTGCTCACCATGAGAGCCATTCCTTCCGCCCTCGCCGTCGCCGCCTCCGCCGCCCTCACTCTGGGCCTGGCGACCTCGGCTTCCGCCGCCACCTCGACCCGCACGATCGTGGACGGCGGCACCACCTACAACCTGTCGGTGACCGCGCCGGACACCGCTGCGGCTGCGGGCCAGGTCATCACCGTCACCGGCTCCGGCTTCAACACCGGCCAGGGCATCTACGTCGGCCTGTGCGTGGTGAACGGCGCCCCGGGCGCGAACAAGCCCACCCCGTGCCTGGGCGGCCAGGACGAGGACGGCTCGACCGGTGCCTCGCACTGGGTCAACAACACCTTCGGCGGGATGTTCGCCAACAGTTCCAAGTTCGGCAGTGGCGGCACCTTCAGCGCGCGGATCTACGTCAAGGCGACCCTCGAGGACGGCCGGGTCTGCGGTGACGACGTCACCTGCGCCATCGTCACGCGTGCCGACCACTTCGACACCAACGACCGCAAGTACGACGTGCACGTCCCGGTCACCTTCCAGTAAGCGTCTGTCCGGCGAGCCCCGGGTGCGGGGCGCACCCGACCAGTGAGGAACTCTCCATGCATCGCAGACGCCCGGCGGCGCTCCTCGGCGCCGCCGCGCTCGTCACCGCTTCCGTTGCCGTCGGCTCCACCGCGCAGGCCGCCGACACGCCGAAGACGGCGCTCGGCAAGGACAGCCAGAAGCTGACCGTCTCCGCCTCTGCCCGCCTCGACCCGGACGGCGAGACCCTCCGCGTCACCGGCTCCGGCTACGACGACACCAAGGGCATCTACGTCGCCGTGTGCAAGGACAACGGCGACAACCGCATCCCCAGCCCCTGCCTCGGCGGTGCCGATCAGAGCGGAACCAGCGGCGCGTCGAAGTGGATCATCCCCGAGGGCGCCCCGGACGAAGGCGCCGGCGACGTCGCCATCCCGTGGGGCGACGGCGGCACCTTCGACGTCGAGCTCGAGGTCAAGGCCAAGGACGGCGGCCTCGACTGCCTCCAGGTCACCTGCTCGGTCGTCACCCGCGTCGACCACAACGGCACCGGCGACCGCTCCCAGGACGTCCGCATCCCCATCGCCTTCGAGGGCCAGGACCCCGGTGACGGCGGCGGCGACGGTGTGGACGTACCGGCGGGCACCGTCAGTTACGCGCGGTCGGCCGAGTTCACCACCGCGGGCCGGCCGCTGGACCTCATGCTGCACCCCGACTCCGGGAAGCTGTACGTCGGTTCGGACAACATCCCCGACACCGCGGACGTGGCCGAGCAGGGCCTGTACGCCCTCGACCCCAAGGACGGCAAGGTCCTCAGCCACATCGCCCAGGCCCCCGGCTCCACCGGCGCCCTGGCCGCCCGGGTGGTCCGCCGTGTCGTCGCACCGCTCCCCGGCGACGGGGTCGTGTTCCACTACCCGCTGCGCGGCATAGGCACCGCCAAGGACGGCGACACGGCCGCGAAGGGCGTCTGGCTCACCGGCACCGAGGTCACCGACATCGGCGCGGGCGCCGACACCGCCGGCGTCCTGGTGGCGCAGGGCCCCGCGCTCTCCGAGGTCGAGACGGCCACGGGCGCCGTCAAGCGGACCCTCACCCTCGACGGCGGCTACCACCTCGGCGTGGACACCGCCCACGACGCCGCCTGGTCCACCGGCCTCACGGGCGGGCAGCTGCGGCGCGTCGACACCGGCTCCTTCAAGGTCACGGCCACGGCGGAACTCCCCGACGCCTCCGTGTTCTTCGTCGAACCGGACCCGGCCACCGGCAACGTCTGGGTGGGCAGCGGGGACGACGTGCTCGTCTTCGACAAGGACGCCAAGCTGCTGACCACCCTGAAGGGCAAGGACCGCCCCACGGCGGCGGGCTTCGACAAGACCACCGGCGAGGCCTTCGTCCTCCGGGAGGACTACGGCAACGCCGACAACGGCGCGGACAACACCGGCTCCCTCCAGGTGTTCGACAGCGTCACCTTCGAGCAGGCGGCCGAGCCCGTCGCCCTGCCCGGCAGCCGCGCCGGCACCTACGCGGGCCTCGCCGTGGCCCCGGGCGCCACCTCCGTCTACCTCACCAACCAGGAGGAGAGCGAGGTCGTGAAGTTCGACCGCCGTATCTCCCCCAAGGTCACCCAGTCCCCCACCGACCAGTCCGTCTCCCCGGGCGACGAGGTGACGTTCGTCGCCGCCGCGGAGGGCACCCCGGAGCCCACCGTGCGCTGGCAGGTCAGCCCGGACGACGGCCAGACCTGGTCCGCGGTCGAGGGCGCGACGAAGAACGCGTACTCCTTCACCGCGAAGGCCTCGCAGGACGGCTACCGATATCGCGCGGAGTTCACCAACTCCGCAGGCACGACCCGCACTTCGCCCCTCACCCTCACGGTCACCGAGGCCCGCGGCGACAACGGCGGCGGTGACGGGGGCGACGGCGGCGACACCGCGCCGTCCGGCACCAAGACGGTCACCGGCCCCGAGGGCCAGAAGCTCACCGTCACCCCGGTCAACAACCTGGCCACCGAGGACCAGACCCTGAAGATCACCGGCTCCGGCTACGACGAGGACAAGGGCATCTACGTCGCCCTGTGCGTCGACAACGGCGCCGGCGAACTGCCCACACCGTGCATCGGCGGCGTCGACATGACCGGCGGGTCCCACTCCTCCGCGTGGATCTCCTCCAACCCGCCGGACTACGGCGAGGAGTTGGCGATCCCGTACGACGAGGGCGGCTCCTTCGAGGTCGAGCTCACCGTGGACGCCAAGGACGAGTTCACCGACTGCTTCAAGGCGACGTGCGTGCTCGCCACGCGCGCCGACCACACCCTCTCCGGCGACCGCTCCCAGGACGTGAAGGTCCCGGTCGGCTTCGTCGGCCAGGACCCGGTGGACACCGACCCCGGCACCGGTGACACGGGCGGTACGGGCGGCTCCGGCACCTCGGGCGGTACCGGCACCACAGGCGGCGGCACCTCCGGCTCCACGACCGGCGGCACCGGCACCACGGGCGGCACGTCGACCGCGGGCGGCAGCCTCGCCTCCACGGGCGTCACCGTGCTGTCCGTCGCCGCGCTCGCGGCCGCGCTGCTGGGCGCGGGCTGGGTGGCGTACCGCCGCGGCCGTGCGGCGGGCTGACGGCGTCCTTTACGGTGATGGGCCCTCCGGCGCCGGAGGGCCCATCACCTCTCGACCGAGGTCAGAGGGAGACCGCGACGGCGTTGTACGTCGTCTCGGGCGTGGGCGGGGTCGTGAAGCGTGCGTTGACCAGGTAGAGGCGGTCACCGAAGCGCGCGGCCGTGGTGGGCACGTCGAAGCGCGGGTCGGTGATCGTCTTGCGCAGGGTGGCGGTGGTGACCTTCTTGTCGAGGTCCCAGACGCTGATCAGGTTGAGGCGGTTCTGTACGACGTACAGCGTGCGGCCGATGCGCCACAGGCCGTCTCCGTTGGCGACAGTGTCCTGTCCGACCAGCTTGATCCTGGTGGCGTGACCGGTCCTGGGGTCGACGTGGTAGAGCTCGCCCGGCGTGCTCTTGACCACGATCAGGCCGCGGCCGTCGGGGGTGCCGACGATGCCGTTGGCGTTGTTGACGTCGGGCAGTTGCACCCAGTCGCCGGTGAGCGGCAGGGTGCGTATCTCGCCGTCCTTGCCGCCGCGCGGGACGGCGTAGAGGGCGGCGGCGCGCGAGTCGGTGAACCAGGCGCGGTCGCCGACCAGAGCGACATCGTTGATGAAGTGGCCGGTGGCCTCGCTCAGTTGGTGGGTGACGAGGAGCTCGCCGGTGCGGGAGTCGTGCACGCGGCCGACGCCGGTGTTCCCGGCGACGTACAGAAGGCCCTCGCGGTCGTCGGCCTTCAGGCCGACGGAGATCAGGCCGGTGCCACCGGCGAAGAGGACCTTGCCCTCGCCGGTGCGCAGGTCGGTGCGGTAGATGGCGCCGTTGGCACGGGATCCCATGTAGGCGTACGGCTTGTCGCCGATGGCGATGCCCTCGGGGAGCCAGCCGTTCGGGAGCGGGAATTCCGTCGGCCAGGTGGCCTTCGGGGTCGCGCTCGCCTGACCGGCGCCGACCGTCACCGCCAGGGCGGCCAGCGCGGTGCCGCCGAGCACGGCACGCCGGGTCGGGCGGGGGTGGGTCGAGGTCATGGTGGGGCCCTCCATGATGTCGGTTTCGTTGACAACTGCATCGACAACTGCGTTGACAATTCCGCGAGTTGACAACGATCCGATGTCCCGGAGAGTTCCCTGCGACCCCGACGCCACGGGCGTCACACCGTGCGCCCCACCACCAGCCACTTCGACGGCAGCTCGATCCGGGTGCCGTCGGGCCGGTACTCCGTGGTGGTGAGCGGCAGTTCACCACTCTCCAGGACGGTCAGCCCGGCCGCGTGGAGATACAGCGGGACCGCGTCGTCGGCGACCTCGCCCGGCGCGATGCCGTGCCGGAAGATCGGCGCCAGCTTGGGCGGCGGGCCTGCCGGGTTCTGGGCGAGGCCCAGCAGGACGGGCTTGGCGGACTCGGAGAGTTCGACGAGGAAGGCACGCCCGCGCTCGCCGACGAGTGCCGCGAGCCCGTCCGCCAGCGGCTGCCGGTCGTCGGGGTCGGCCTGGTGGAGGACGCCTCGCATGTAGACGTTGGCGTCGCCGAGTTCCGCGTGCAGCGTCTTGGCCTCGCCCGTCTCGGCGGCGTCCAGGAGCCGGTACGTCGCCTGACCCGCCGGGTCGGCGCGCCGGGCGTGGTCGAGGGCCGCGGCGGACAGGTCGGCGCCGATGACGTGGGGGAAGCGGTCCGCGAGGAACCGCGTCTGGGTGCCGTTGCCGCAGCCGAGGTCCACCATGGGCAGGCCGTGGTCGACCAGATGGGGCTCGAAGAGGGCGAGGTGTGCACCGGCGGTCAGCATCGGTTCCGCGTCCCAGAGCACGGCCCCCTGCTCGCCCGGAGCCTCACGCCAGAAGCCCTCCCAGGCCTCCCGATAACGACTCGTCACGCTCATGACCAACTCCCCAGGGTGCGACGGCCGCCCGCCGCAAGTGACGGGCCAGTACGGTGTATCGCGCCCCGGTCACGGCGACAAGCGCCCGGCGCATTCCTTCACTGCGCGTTCGACGCAGGTACGCCGTAGTGCATCCCGCGCACCTTGTGCGCCTCCTGCGCGCTGTGCCGCCACGGGGTCTGTCAGCGCCGTGGGAGCGTCAGCTCGAACCAGACGGTCTTGCCGGCCTTCGTCCGGCTGGTGCCCCACTCGCGCGCGAGGGTGCTGACCACGCGCAGGCCGCGCCCGGACTCGTCGCTGGAGCGGGCGTTCAACAGCGTCGGCAGGTCGTGGTCGTCGTCGTCCACCTCGCACAGCAGGGTGTCGCCGCGCACCAGGCGCAGGTCGACGGGGCGGCTGTGGGAGTGCCGTACGGCATTGGTGACGAGCTCGCTGACCAGCAGCTCGGCGGTGTACGCCAGCTTCGCCAGCCCCCAGTCGTGGAGCTGCTCGCGGACCACCGCGCGGGCCCGGCCGACCTCCCCGGGATCGAGGCGGAGCCGCCATTCGGCCACGTCGTCCGGCTCGATGCCGCCCAGTCGGGCCATCAGCAGGGCCACGTCGTCCTTGCGGCCGCCGCGGCCCGCTTTGGAAAATGTCACCGCGAGGGCGCGGATGATCGTGTCGCAGGCGTCGTCCATGGACGCGGCCGGGTGCGCGGCGGACTCGCACAGCGTGGCGAGCCCTACGCCGATGTCCTCGCCGCGCACCTCCACCAGTCCGTCGGTGCATGACGAGCCGGTCGCCGGGCTCCACGCGCACGCGTACCGCCTCGAAGGGCACCCCGCCGACGCCGATGGGCGCGCCCGTCGGCAGGTCGAGCAGCTCGCTGCGGCCGTCCCGGGCGCGGACCAGGACGGGCGGGATGTGACCGGCGTTGGCGAGGTGGAGCTCGCTCGCGATCGGGTCGTAGACGGCGTACAGACAGGTCGCTAGGTAGGTGTCGCCGAGGCGCTGGGCGAGGTCGTCGAGGTGGCGCAGCAGCTGGGCGGGCGGCAGGTCGAGGGCGGCCATGGTCTGTACGGCCGTACGCAACTGGCCCATCATCGCGACGGAGTTGAGGCCGTGACCCATGACGTCGCCCACGACCAGGGCCGTGCGGGCGCCGGGCAGTTTCACCGAGTCGAACCAGTCGCCGCCCACACGCCCGAGGAGCGTGCCGGGCAGATAGCGGGTGGCGATGTCGCAGCCCGCCATGCGCGGCGGGATGTGCGGCAGCATGCTGTCCTGGAGGGTCTCGGCGACGCTCTCCTGGTAGGTGTACATGCGCGCGTTGTCGAGCACGAGGCCCGCGCGGGCGGCGAGTTCGGCGCCGGTGACCCGGTCCATGTCGTTGAACTCGACGCGCTCCGGGTGCCGCAGCAGGATCATGAAGCCGAGGACGACATTGCGTGCCTTGAGCGGTACGACGAGCATGGAGCGGCCCGTGATGAGGGGCCGGATGTCCCGCTTCTCGAACTGCGAGGCGATGGCGTGACCCATCTGCTCGCTGATACGCGGCACGAGGACGGGTTCGCCGCTGGTCATGCACTGGAAGAACGGCGTGTGCGCCGGGAACGGCATCGCTTCGCCGACCGGTACGACGTCGTCCCAGCGGCCGGGTTCGTCGGTGTGCTCGACGGCGACCCGGTGCCACATGGTGGTCGTGTCCGGCACGCCCTCCGGGAAGCCCTCACCGGCGACGACCTGTTCGCGCAGATAGGTGCCGGCGACATCGGTGAAGCGGGGCACGACGGCCTTGCTGACCTCGACGATCGTCCGGGACAGGTCGAGGGAGGTGCCGATGCGGCCGCTGACCTCGTTGAGGAACTCCAGGCGTTCGCGGACGGCGGCGTACTCGAGGTCCTCGCCCTCGTCGGCGAGGTCTTCCGGCAGGGGCTGACCGGCCGCGACCGCGAGCGCCGCCCGTTCCCGGCGGGCCCTGCGCTCGGCGCGCCGGGGCACGCCCCAGTCGGGGGTGACGGGCACTCGGTCGTTCTGGCTGAACTCCAGGACCGGGTAGCCCAGTTCGAGGATCTGCGCGACGATGCGGGCGCCTTCGTCGACGCTCATGCTGGGCAGGATCTCGGGGAGCCGGCGGGCGAGTTCGTCGGCGCCGGGGAAGTCGGTGTGCAGCGCGAAACCGGGTGCGATCCGCTCGAACGCCACGTTCTCGGCGCCCTCTTCGGCGTAGTCCGGCCGCAGCCCGCCCGCGTCGGCGGCCAGCACCAGCAGCCGCTGCCGACCGGGGCCCACCAGAGGGTAGGCCCACCACAGGACGTCGACCCGGTCGCTCCCGGGTACGGTGAGGCGGGCGCGGCCCGCGGCCGGGTAGGACAGCCCTCCGTCGAGGGACGACTCGAGATCGGGTCCGAGGCCGTCGTACGCCGCGTCCGCCCCGTAGGGCGCGGTGTCCTCCTCGGGCAGCGCTCCGGAGACGGGCAGCAGATCGACCGCCTGCCGTCCGATCGCCTCCTCCTTGGCGGCACCGAACAGGCGTCGCGCACCTGTGCTCCAGTGGGACACCAGGCCGTCACGGTCCACCACGACCACGGCCAGCGGGATACGGCCGACGGCGGTGTGTCCCGCCGCGCCGTCCCCAGCTCCGCGGCTGGGAGGTGCGTCCCTCTCGGTGCCACGGTCCATGGCCCAGGCCCTCTCTCCCCACGGCTCCGCAAGATCTGTGCCGCCGCCACCACCGTACGGCGCCCGTCGGTCACGATGTGCGGCAACGGGGGAATTGCTTTCAGGGGGATCGCACCGGCGCACGAACTCACACGCGGCGCGCGCCGGAGCTCGTGCTCGCGGCTGGGCGCGGGGGCGTGTGGGCCGGGGCGCGGGTGCCCGTGGGCGGTTTCTCGCCCCCGCCGCCCCTACCCTTCCCATCCCCAGGGGCTCCGCCCCTTCGACCCCGCCAGGGGGCTCCGCCCCCTCGACCCCCGCGGGGCTCCGCCCCTGCACCCCGCCGGGGCTCCGCCCCTGAACCCCGGCGGGGACTGCGTCCCCTGCACCCCTCGCGGGCAAAACTCGTCGCGCGCGGACGCCGGGACTCATGGGTCGGCGCGCCGGACTTGGTAGCGCGGGGACGCCGGCCCTCGTAGCGCGGGGACACTGACACTCGTAGGGCGGGGACGCTGACGCTTGTAGGCCGGGCCCGCTGACGCTCGTACGGCGGGAACGCTCACCCTCGTAGGCCGGGCCCGCTGACGCTCGTACGGCGGGAACGCTCACCCTCGTAGGCCGGGCCCGCCGGATCGTCTCAGTCCTCGTGTCCCAGTTGGAGGTCCCGTTCCGTGCGTCCCCCGCCCGCCACCTGCAGCATGGTGGCGACCGGCGGATAGCCGACGGCGATGACCGTGTACTCGCCGGAGGCCAGGTCGACGAACCGGAAGGTTCCGTCCGGGCCGGTGGTCAGGGTGTCCACGACGTTGCCCGCCACGTCCAGCAGGGTCACGCGCGCGTCCTCGACCGGCCGTCCGCCGCCCGCCCGCACGGTGCCGCCCAGCAAGGCGCCGCCCGCGAGTTCGACGTCCTGGCGGGTCTCCCGGGAGGCCTGCACGGTCACGGGCAGCGCGGCCGGGCGGAACGCGTGCGCGCCGACGGCGAGGGTGTACTCGCCGGCCACCAGCTCGGTGATGACGTAGCCGCCCTCGGGGCCGGTGCGGGTGGTGGCCACGACCTCGCCGTGCGCGTTGGTGAGCGTGACGGTGGCGTCGCGCACCGGGGTGCCATCCGGGGTGCGCACGGTCCCGGCGAGGCGGCCGGCGCCCCCGAGGACGACGTCCAGCTCGACGGGCCGCTCCCCGGCGGTCACGGAGACCGCCTGCGGCTGGTGGCCGCCCGCCGCGGCGATCAGGACGTACGCCCCCGAGCCCGGCGTGGCCAGCGCGTACCGCCCGTCCTCGCCGCTCGCACCCCGCCCGACCTGCTGGCCGGTGACGTCGATCAGGGTGAGCGCCGCGCGGGGTACGACGGTCCCGTCGGGGTGCAGCACCGTGCCGCAGACGGGGATTGCGGTGGCGTACGACGAACGGGCCTGTGGAAGGGGGGCGTTCATCTGCGCGGCCTCCGGCTCGGCGGGGGGCGCGTTGTCCGACCCTGCGGCGTTCACCAGGGGTTTCTCCTTGAGGAAGAAAGCGATGAGCAGGCCGAGGACGAGGACCGGCACGAGGTAGAGGAAGATCCTCGGCATGGCGTCGGCGTACGCCCGGATGTAGCCGTCACGGACCGCCGGGGGCAGCGCGTGGACGAGCTGCGGGGTGATGGACTCGGGGTCGGGAAGCTGTGCGCCCGCGCGCGGGGGGAGGCGTTCGTGCAGGGCGTCGGCGAGCCGGTCGGCGAAGAGGGTGCCGAAGATCGCGGCTCCGACGCTGCCGCCGATCTGCCGGAAGTAGTTGTTGGCGCTGGTGGCGGTGCCGAGGTCGGCGGGGCGCACGGAGTTCTGCACGGCCAGGATGAGGACCGGCATCACCATGCCGATGCCCGTGCCGAGGACGGCCATCCAGATGCTGTAGTGCAGTCGGGGCGTGTCGGCGTCGAGGCGGGACAGCAGCCACATGCCGGCCACGGCGAGGAGGCTGCCGAGGATCGGATGGATCTTGTAGCGCCCGGTGTGGCTGATGAGTTGGCCCGAGATGATCGAGGCGCCGACGATGCCGGCCATCATCGGCAGCATCAGCAGGCCCGACTCGGTGGCGGACGCCCCGTCGACCATCTGCAGGAAGGTCGGCAGATAGCTGGCGGCGCCGAACAGGGCGACACCGATCACAAGGCCCACCAGGCCGGTGACGTTGAAGACGGAGTCCCTGAACAGCCGCAGCGGGATGAGGGGTTCGGCGGCGAAGTGCTCCGCGACGAGGAACAGGACGGTGGCCGCCATCGCGCCCGCGCCGAGGCCCAGGACGACGCGCGAGTCCCAGGCGTACTCGGTGCCGCCCCAACTGGTCACCAGCACCAGGCAGGTGGAGGCGGCGGCGAGCAGCAGCGCACCGAGGACGTCGAGCCGAGGCTTCGCCGTCGGCTTCGGCAGCTTCAGTACGACGGCGACGACGGCCAGGGTGATCAGGCCGAAGGGCACGTTGATGTAGAAGCACCACCGCCAGGACAGGTGGTCGGTGAAGTAGCCGCCGAGCAGGGGCCCGGCGACCGACGCGAGGCCGAACGCGGCGCCGATGAGGCCCATGAACCGGCCGCGCTCCCGGGGCGGCACGATGTCCGCGATGATCGCCTGCACGCCGATCATCAGGCCGCCCGCGCCGACGCCCTGCACCGCGCGGTAGGCGATCAGCTGGTCCATGGTCTCGGCCCGGCCCGCGAGGGCGGATCCGACGACGAAGACGACGATCGCGAACTGGAAGACGCCCTTGCGGCCGTAGAGGTCGCCCAGCTTGCCGTAGATCGGCAGTCCGACCGTGGCCGTGAGGAGGTAGGCGGTGATCGCCCAGGACATCTTGTCCAGGCCGTGCAGCTCACCGACGATCTTCGGCAGCGCGGTGGCGACGATCATCTGCTCCAGCGCCGCCAGCAGCAGCGCGAGCATCAGTGCGAAGAAGACCAATCGCACCCGGCGCGGGCTGAGTTCGGCGCTCGCCTCCGGCGGCGGTGCGGGGCTCTGCGGGGATGCCGTGGCCGGTTCGTCCTGTACCAGAGTGATGCCGCCCACGTATCGCTCCCCTCGTCGCGCTGCCGCACAATTCCCGCGTAAAGCGGCAACTGTGCGCAAGCGCGACGAGTTACGGCGTACCGACGGGCGGCGAGGAGATCCACTCGAACCGGTGAGGGGGCCAACACACGGTGAAGGGTGGCCGGTTGGGCTACTTCTCGACCTCGGTGGCCAGCTTGCCGAGCACGGAGTCGTAGATCCGCCCCAGGCCCTTGGGCGCGAAGGTCTTCTCGAAGAAGCCGCCGATGCCGCCGGCGCCCTGCCAGGTGGTGGTGACGACGACCCGGGACTTGCCCTCGCCGGCCGGGGTGACCCGCCAGGTGGTGACCATCGAGGAGTTGCGGTCCTTCTCGACGAGCTCGCCGTCGGTGGGCTCGCTGACCTCCAGGAGGCAGTCGCGGATGCGCTTGCTGGTGGCCTGGAGCTTCCAGTGGACGAGGGTGCCCTCGCCGTCGCCGCCCCCGCGCACCTCGTACTCGCTGAAGTGCTCCGTCAACAGGTTCGCGCGCGTGCCGGTGTAGTCGGCGAGGGCGTCGAACACCTTCTCCGCGTCCGCCGCGACGATCCGCTCCGTAGTGGCCTCGACCTGCGCCATTGACTTCCTCCAGGACCTGAGTTCTCGGGCTTGGGGCAAGCCAACCACCCCGCTCCCCGGCCGCCCAAATCGGGGGGCCGGAAGCGATCGCACAGTGATCGAACATACGGGTCGCACGATCAAGGGAACATGTGTTCTATTCTGTGGCGCAGTGCAACCGAGGAGGGCTCATGCGCTGGGAGAACCTCACAGAGTCCGGCGAACACAGCCGGGCCGACGCCGCGCTGTTCGGCGCGGACGCGGTGACCACCCGTACCTTCGACACGCCCGAGTTCCGCGGAATCACCTTCCATGAGGTGCGGGCCCGCTCGATCATCAACCGGGTGCCGGGTGCCTCGCGCATGCCGTTCGAATGGACGGTCAACCCCTATCGGGGCTGCTCGCACGCGTGCGTGTACTGCTTCGCCCGCAAGACGCACAGCTACCTGGACCTCGACACGGGCCTGGACTTCGACTCCCAGATCGTGGTCAAGGTGAACGCCCCGGAGCTGCTGCGCCGCCAGCTCGGCTCGCGCCGCTGGCAGGGCGAGCACATAGCGATGGGCACGAACGTCGACTGCTACCAGCGCGCCGAGGGCCGCTACCGCCTGATGCCGGGCATCCTCTCCGCCCTGCGCGACCACGCCAACCCCTTCTCGATCCTGACGAAGGGCACGCTGATCCTGCGCGACCTCGACCTGCTGACGCAGGCGGCGGAGGTGACGGACGTCGGCATCTCGGTCTCGGTCGGCTTCACCGACTCCGACCTGTGGCGCACCGTCGAGCCGGGCACGCCGGCGCCGGAGCGGCGCCTGGAGGTCGTGCGGACCCTCGGTGAGCACGGCATCGGGTGCGGTGTCCTGATGGCGCCGGTCATCCCGTTCCTCAGCGACCATCCGGCCCAACTGCGGGACACCGTACGGGCCATCGCCGCCTCCGGGGCCACGTCGGTCACGCCTCTGGTGCTGCATCTGCGCCCCGGGGCCCGCGAGTGGTTCATGGCCTGGCTGACCCGGGAGCACCCGCATCTGGTGCGCCGCTACGAGCGGCTGTACGCGGCCGGCGCCTACGCCCCGAAGTGGTACCAGCGCCGGATCACCCGTCAGGTCCACGAGCTCGCCCAGGAGTACGGCATCGGACCCGCCCACGGGGGGATGCCGCGGCGCATCCGGGAGCCGGAGCCGGCTGATCCGGATCTGACCGAACCGACCCAACTTACGCTTATCTGAGATCATTCGAGCGCATCCCGCGACCCAATTGGGTCAAGTATTGCTAGAACGCGTTCTTCCGAGCGTGCTTTCCGGGACGATGCGGCGTGGACCGTGACCCTCGCGGTCCGCAACCCCTCCGTCCTGGGAGGACTCCATGAGAAAACGCGCAGCCGCGCTGTGCGGTGCCGCCGTCGTCGTGGCCGGGACCGTCACCGCCCTGCCTGCCGAGGCGAGCGCTCCACGGACCGTGGAAACCGCTCGAGCCGCGAAACTCACCTGGAAGAAATGCGGCACCGCCGACTATCCGACTCTCCAGTGCGCGTCCCTCGAAGTGCCGCTCGACTACGCGAACCCGCACGGGCGGCAGATCACGCTCGCACTGTCCCGCGTCCCCCACACCGCGAACAAGTACCAGGGCCCGCTGCTGGTCAACCCCGGCGGCCCCGGGGGCAGTGGTCTGACGCTCGCCGGATATGTCGCGTCCTCGCTGCCCAAGGCGGTCGCGGCGCAGTACGACGTGATCGGCTTCGACCCGCGCGGGGTGGGCGCGAGCAAGCCCGCGCTCAACTGCGAGCCGGGCTACTTCAACGCGGAGCGCCCGGACTCCGTACCGAGCACCCCCGCGATCGAGAAGGCCAACCTCTCGCGCGCCAAGTCCTTCGCCGCCGCCTGCGGCAAGAAGTACGCGAGCGTACTGCCGTACATCAACACGATCAGCGCCGTGAAGGACATGGACTCGATCCGCGGGGCACTGGGCGCCCAGCAGATCAACTACTTCGGTTACTCGTACGGCACCTATCTCGGCGCGGTCTACGGCAAGCTCTACCCGCACCGGGTGCGGCGCCTGGTCCTGGACTCCGTCGTCGACCCGACCGGTGTCTGGTACGACGACAACCTCGCCCAGGACTACGCCTTCGACGACCGCCACCGGGCACTGATGGCGTGGATCGCGAAGTACGACGCCACCTACAAGCTGGGCACCGATCCGGAGAAGATCGAGGCCAAGTGGTACGCGATGCGCGCGTCCCTCACCAAGAAGCCGGCCGGCGGCAAGGTGGGCGCCTCCGAGCTGGAGGACACCTTCCTCCCCGGCGGCTACTACAACGGCTACTGGCCCTACCTGGCCGAGGCGTTCGCCGCCTATGTGAACGACAAGAACGCCGACCCGCTGGTCGAGGCGTACGAGAACTTCGCCGCCGTCGACGCCGCGGGCGACAACAGCTACAGCATCTACACCTCGGTGCAGTGCCGGGACGCCTCCTGGCCGGGCGACTGGAACCAGTGGCGCAAGGACAACTGGGCGGTGTACGAGAAGGCGCCGTTCATGACCTGGAACAACGCCTGGTACAACGCGCCGTGCGCGTTCTGGCCGACTCGGTCGCTGCACCCGGTGAACGTCGCCAACGGCAAGCTGCCGCCGGTGCTGCTGTTCCAGGCGACGGGTGACGCGGCCACCCCGTACGAGGGCGGCGCGACGGTCCACCGGCTGCTCGCCCGCTCCAGCCTGGTGGTCGAGCAGGGCGGCGGGAACCACGGCATCTCGCTGAGCGGGAACACCTGCCTGGACAAGTATCTGGCGGACTACCTCACCGACGGCTCGGTGCCGCGCGGCGTGGGCGAGGCCGACGCGGTGTGCCAGGCGCTGCCCGATCCCGAGCCGCTGAACTCGAAGGCCGCGTCGACGTCGTCGCGTGGCTCGACCCTGCACGGGCTGATCGGCTTCCGCGGCTGAGTCCGGCCTGACGTCCCGTCGGGGGCGACTTTCGTCCGGGGCGTTGTCAGTCCCATGGTCCACCATGGACGCATGGGTGAGCTGACGAGGATTCCCGCCCCCGACGGAGTCGCCCCGGTGGTGGGCGGGTGACGGTTCCGCGGGTGGTGGTGCGGGAGATGATCCTCGCCGACTGCGAGCGGGTGGCCGAGATCCGCGTCCGCGGCTGGCAGAGCGCCTACGTGGGCCTCATGCCGCAGCCGTATCTCGACGCACTCAGCGTGACCGAGGACGCCGCGCGGCACCGCGCCCGCCTCCTCGGGGGAGATGACAGCGTGGCGAACCTCGTCGCCGAGGAAGCCGGCGACATCGTCGGCTGGGCGTGCCACGGGCCGTACCGGAACGGCGAAGTACGCACCGCCGACGCCGAGTTGTACGCGCTCTACGTGGACCCGGGGCGGTACGGCGGCGGCATCGGGCAGGCGCTCCTCCAGGCGTCGGTACGGCGATGCGCCGACGCGGGGCAGGAACACATGTTCCTCTGGGTCCTGGAGGGCAACCTCCGCGCCCGCCGGTTCTACGAGCGGGCGGGATTCCGCGCCGACGGCTCCGAGGAACCCTTCGAGGTGGACGGCGTCGCCGTCCCCGAAGTGCGGTACGCCAAGAAGCTCGGGGACTGACGACTCACCGCTGCCCAGAGATCCGCGCCAGCGCGTGCACCGCCGCCTCGGCGAGCGCCGGGTGCGCGAGGGCCTCGTTCAGTACGGGTCTGGCCCGGGCGTCGCCCAGCGTGCCGAGCCCCTCCACGCAGGCGAGGGCCACTCGGCGGTGGGGGTCGTGCGGGCGCAGCCGTCGTTCAAGGGTGGTGATGAGTGCCGGTACGGCCTCGGGGGCGCGCAGTTCCACCAGGAGCCGGACCGGATGCAGGGCGTAGGCGACGCGCAGTTCGTTGGTGGCCAAGGCGGCGGCCGCCCGGGCCGTGCGCGGGTCCCCGAGGCGGGCCAGGGCGTGGGCGGCACAGGCGCAGCGCGGCGGGTCGCGGTGGTTGAGGAGCAGGACGAGGGACTCGAAGGCACGCCGGTCGCCCGCGACGCCGAGCCGGAAGGCGGCCAGTTCCCTGGCCCACAAGGGCTGCCCGGGCTCGGTGAGCACTCCGGCCAGCTCGTCGAGGTCCTCCGTCGCCACCAGACGGTCGTACGCGGCCGACGCCCCGGACTCCTGCCGTAAGCGCTCCGTGAGTGATCGCAACTCTTCGTCCATGAAACCGAGATTATGCGGACGGTTCGCCCCTCGGGACCTACATCACAAACTCCGGGGGTGGCGCGCTCGTTACCCGCGAGTTAAGCTCAGACGAGCGAGTTACCCACTCGTGGATCCGCTCGTGGTGGCCTGGTGACGCAGCCACCGCGAGAGCAGTCGGTTCGGTACATCGCGTACCTCAGTACGGCTCGGCCCCGGGACAGGGCCGGTCGGTTCCCGCCGTTCTCCGGGCGTGTGTGCGCCCGGCACCACGGCACCGGGCGTGTGCGCTCGCAGCCCGACAACACCCGCATTCCTCTCGCACCCGGTGCGCTCGTCGGTCCGGCTTCGGCCGGGCCTCACCCGGCGCACCCGGGCGCGCTCCCAGTCGTCACCCTCACCTGGAGTCCCGCGATGGCCACTCCCCTGTCCGACACCCCTCTGTCCCCGCTCAAGACCGTCGCCGTCATCGGCCTCGGCACCATGGGCACCGGCATCGCCGAGGTCCTGGCCAAGGCCGGCCGCGAGGTCGTCGGCATCGACATCAGCCAGGCCGCCGCCGCCCAGTCGGTCGCCACCCTGGAGGCCGCGACGGCCCGCGCCGTCGAGCGCGGGCGTCTGACCGAGCAGGAGCGCGCGGACGCGCTCGCCCGGATCCGCACCTCCACCGATCTGCGAGCCGCGGCCGACGCCGACCTGGTCATCGAGGTCGCTCCGGAGTCGTACTCGATCAAGCAGCAGATCTTCCGCGAACTCGACGGGATCGTGCGGCCCGAGACGATCCTGGCGACCGGCACCAACGCCCTGTCGGTCACGCGGCTGGCCGCCGACTCGGCCCGCCCCGAGCGCGTCCTCGGGCTGCACTTCTTCAACCCGGCCCCGGCGATGCGGCTGGTCGAGGTGGTCTCCTCGGTGCTGACCGCGCCGCAGGCCGTCGCCGCGGTCACCGACCTCGCCATCGAGCTGGGCAAGGAGCCCGTCGCGGTCGGCGACCGGCCCGGATTCGTCGCCGACGGGCTGCTGTTCGGCTACCTCAACCAGGCGGCCGCGATGTACGAGGCCAAGTACGCCTCCCGCGAGGACATCGACGCCGCGATGCGGCTCGGCTGCGGGCTGCCGATGGGCCCCCTCGCCCTGCTCGACCTGATCGGCGTCGACACCGCGCGCACGGTCCTGGACGCCCTTTACGCCGAGTCCGGCGACCGCCTGCACGCCCCCGCGCCGATCCTCAAGCAGCTCAGCGAGGCGGGCCTGACCGGCCGCAAGTCGGGCCGCGGCTTCTACACGTACGAGGCCCCGGGCAGCGCCACCGTCGTGCGGGACGCGCTGACGCCGCTGGAGGGCACCGACCTCACCCCGGGCCGTCCGGTGCGCTCGGTCGGCGTCGCCGGCTCGGGCACCATGGCGTCCGGCATCGCCGAGGTGTTCGCCAAGGCCGGGTACGAGGTCGTGCTCGCCGCCCGCAGCGAGGAGAAGGCACAGACCGCCAAGGCCCGGATCGGCAAGTCCCTGTCGCGCTCTGTCGACAAGGGCCGGCTGACCGCCGAGGCCGCCGCGCAGACCCTGGACCGGATCACTCCGGCGGCCTCGTACGACGCCTTCGCCGACGTCGACCTGGCCGTGGAGGCCGTCGCCGAGGACCTGGAGGTCAAGCGGCAGCTGTTCGCGGCGCTGGACAAGGTGTGCAAGCCGGGCGCGGTGCTGGCCACCACGACGTCGTCGCTGCCCGTGGTCGCCTGCGCGCGTGCCACCTCGCGTCCGCAGGACGTGATCGGGATGCACTTCTTCAACCCGGCGCCGGCGATGAAGCTGGTCGAGGTGGTCCGAACGGTGTTGACGGCGGACGACGTCCACTCCACGGTCCGCGAGGTCTGCGTCAAGATCAAGAAGCATGCGGTCGACTGCGGAGACCGGGCCGGCTTCATCGTCAACGCGTTGCTTTTCCCGTACCTCAACAACGCGATCAAGATGGTGCAGGAACACTATGCGTCTCTTGACGACATCGACGCGGCGATGAAGCTGGGCGGCGGCTACCCGATGGGCCCCTTCGAGCTCCTGGACGTCGTCGGCCTCGACGTGTCCCTCGCCATCGAGAAGGTTCTGCACCGTGAGTTCCGCGACCCGGGCCTGGCTCCGGCGCCGCTCCTGGAGCACCTGGTGGCCGCGGGCTGCCTCGGCCGCAAGACCGGCCGCGGCTTCCGCGAACATGCCCGGCGCTGAGGGCCCCGGCGACTGGTTCGGAGCAGGACAGGAGTGGGGTGGACTGCTCGATCCGGCCGGTCCACCCCCGCCCTCCCGGCACGGCTCGCCCCCACCCGCCCGTCCCGGCAATCCCCCGCCCCCTCAGGGCGGGGGAACCCGGGGACATGCGCATCAAGCTGCACACATGCAGTACGTTCACCTCATGTCCCAGCCCGCCAAGTCCTCACGTACACCAGCTACGCCCGACGCGCCGGAAAGTGCCGCG
This sequence comes from Streptomyces sp. SA15, assembly GCF_002291145.1. Taxonomy (GTDB): domain Bacteria; phylum Actinomycetota; class Actinomycetes; order Streptomycetales; family Streptomycetaceae; genus Streptomyces. Next base: position 75,865 of record NZ_NTGE01000096.1, on the reverse strand, counting down.
GGCAGCCGCGCCGCCGCCCAACGGCTCAAGATGCGCCGAGAACTGGCGGCCGCGGCGATGGAGCTGTTCGCGACCAAGGGGTACGAGGCGACCACCGTCGACGAGATCGCGGCCGCGGCCGGGGTCGCCCGCCGCACCTTCTTCCGCCACTTCCGCTCCAAGGAAGAAGCGATCTTCCCGGACCACGACGACACGCTGATCCGGGCCGAGGCGGTCCTCAACGCCGCCCCCGCACACGAGCACCCGCTCGACACGGTGTGCCGCGGCATCAAGGAAGTCATGCGGATGTACGCGGCCCGGCCGGAGATCTCGGTCGCCCGCTACAAACTCACCCGCGAGGTGCCCACCCTGCGCGAGGCGGAGATAGCGTCGGTGGCCCGCTACGAGCGCCTCTTCACCCGCTACCTGCTCGGCCACTTCGACGAGCACGCGCACGACGACGATGCCAACGACGACCCGCTGCTGGCGGAGGTCGCCGCGTCCGCCGTGGTCACCGCCCACAACCACGTCCTGCGGCGCTGGCTGCGGGCCGGCGGCCAGGGGGACGTCGAGGCACAGCTGGACCACGCCTTCGCGATCGTACGGAAGACGTTCAAGACGGGGATCATGGCCGGCCGGACCACGTCCACGAAACCGGCTGCGGCGACGGCTGCCGCGCAAGGGGAGGTGCTGGTGACCGTCGCCCGCACCGACGCCCCGCTCGACGAGGTCATGCGGACCATCGAGCAGGCCCTCAAGGACCGCTGAGCCCTCCTCTCCGCTGTGACGACGGCCACCCCACCGGGTGGCCGTTTTGGCATGTCAGGGGCCCTTTTCGCCTCTCCTGAAGAGGGCATTCGATCGATCATCGCTCATTTGTTACGTAAAGATTTCATTTGAGAGCAGGTTCTGGCACTCAGTGCCTTGCGGGGTGACACGCGGTGTCATACCTTGAAGGAGTCCGGGCTGCTGTCCCAGCAAGGCCCATCCCCTGCGCACCCGGACGCCTGCGTCACAGGCAACCTCCCGCGCCACAAAGCGCTGCCGAACAGCACCACCGCCGAACCGACGGCAAACCCTCATCCCTCAGCAGCACCGACGTAACCCTCAGCGTCTCCCTCAAGACGCCATTCGCCGGAGGCAATACCGTGACCATGAAGGACATCCTGGACGCGATCCAGTCACCGGACTCCACGCCGGACGACTTCGCCGCTCTGCCGCTCCCCGAGTCGTACCGCGCGATCACCGTGCACAAGGACGACACGGAGATGTTCGCGGGCCTCGCGACCCGCGACAAGGACCCCCGCAAGTCCATCCACCTGGACGACGTGCCGGTGCCGGAGCTCGGCCCGGGCGAGGCCCTGGTGGCCGTCATGGCCTCCTCGGTCAACTACAACTCGGTGTGGACCTCGATCTTCGAGCCGCTGCCGACCTTCGGTTTCCTGGAGCGCTACGGCAAGCTCAGCGAGCTCACCAAGCGCCACGACCTGCCGTACCACATCATCGGCTCCGACCTCGCGGGCGTCGTCCTGCGCACCGGCCCCGGCGTCAACGCCTGGAAGCCGGGCGACGAGGTCGTCGCGCACTGCCTCTCCGTCGAGCTGGAGTCCTCCGACGGCCACAACGACACGATGCTCGACCCCGAGCAGCGCATCTGGGGCTTCGAGACCAACTTCGGCGGCCTCGCGGAGATCGCCCTCGTCAAGTCCAACCAGCTGATGCCCAAGCCGGGCCACCTGAGCTGGGAGGAGGCCGCCGCTCCCGGGCTGGTCAACTCCACCGCGTACCGGCAGCTCGTCTCCCGCAACGGCGCCGGCATGAAGCAGGGCGACAACGTCCTGATCTGGGGCGCGAGCGGCGGACTCGGCAGTTACGCCACGCAGTTCGCGCTGGCCGGCGGTGCCAACCCCATCTGTGTGGTGAGCAGCCCTCAGAAGGCGGAGATCTGCCGGGCCATGGGCGCCGAAGCGATCATCGACCGCACGGCCGAGGACTACAAGTTCTGGAAGGACGAGCACACTCAGGACCCCAAGGAGTGGAAGCGCTTCGGCAAGCGCATCCGTGAACTCACCGGCGGCGAGGACGTCGACATCGTCTTCGAGCACCCCGGCCGCGAGACCTTCGGCGCAAGCGTCTACGTCACCCGCAAGGGCGGCACGATCGTCACCTGCGCCTCCACCTCGGGCTACACCCACGAGTACGACAACCGCTACTTGTGGATGTCCCTGAAGCGGATCATCGGCTCGCACTTCGCCAACTACCGCGAGGCCTGGGAGGCCAACCGGCTCATCGCGAAGGGCAAGATCCACCCGACCCTCTCCAAGGTCTACTCCCTGGAGGACACCGGGCAGGCCGCCTACGACGTCCACCGCAACCTCCACCAGGGCAAGGTCGGCGTCCTGTGCCTGGCGCCCGAGGAGGGCCTCGGCGTGCGCGACGAGGTCAAGCGCGCCCGGCACATCGACGCCATCAACCGCTTCCGGAACGTCTGAGCCGAGGTCCCGCACATGACTGAGCGTCAGACAGCGCCTACGACCGAGGGCGCACCGGTGTCGAAAGAGACGAAGACAAGGGAGCGCAGCGACCGCGGGCTGAGGAACGTCGACACCGGCACAGAGCGCCCTCGGTCGCAGGCGCAAAAAGAAAGGGACCGGCCGTGGCTCATGCGGACCTACGCCGGTCACTCCACGGCCGAGGCGTCCAACGAGCTGTACCGGCGCAACCTCGCCAAGGGTCAGACCGGTCTGTCGGTCGCGTTCGACCTGCCGACGCAGACGGGCTACGACTCCGACCACATCCTCGCCCGCGGCGAGGTCGGCCGGGTCGGCGTGCCGATCGCGCACCTCGGTGACATGCGCCGGCTGTTCCAGGACATCCCCCTGGAGCAGATGAACACCTCGATGACGATCAACGCCACCGCCATGTGGCTGCTGGCGCTCTACCAGGTCGTCGCGGAGGAGCAGGGCGCGGACGTCACCAAGCTCCAGGGCACGACCCAGAACGACATCGTCAAGGAGTACCTGTCGCGGGGCACGCACGTGTTCCCGCCGGGGCCGTCGCTGCGGCTCACCACCGACATGATCGCGTACACGGTCTCCCACATCCCGAAGTGGAACCCGATCAACATCTGCAGCTACCACCTGCAGGAGGCGGGCGCCACGCCGGTCCAGGAGATCGCGTACGCGATGTCGACGGCGATCGCCGTGCTGGATGCCGTGCGGGACAGCGGCCAGGTGCCGCAGGAGCGCATGGGCGACGTCGTCGGCCGTATCTCCTTCTTCGTGAACGCGGGCGTCCGCTTCATCGAGGAGATGTGCAAGATGCGGGCATTCGGCCGCATCTGGGACCGCGTCACCCGTGAGCGGTACGGCATCGAGGACCCCAAGCACCGCCGTTTCCGCTACGGGGTCCAGGTCAACTCCCTGGGCCTGACCGAGGCCCAGCCCGAGAACAACGTCCAGCGGATCGTACTGGAGATGCTCTCGGTGACCCTCTCGAAGGACGCACGCGCGCGTGCCGTGCAGCTCCCCGCCTGGAACGAGGCGCTGGGGCTCCCCCGTCCCTGGGACCAGCAGTGGTCGCTGCGCATGCAGCAGGTGCTCGCGTACGAGAGCGACCTGCTGGAGTACGAGGACATCTTCGAGGGCTCGAAGGTGATCGAGGCCAAGGTGAGCGAACTCGTCGAGGAATCGCTCGCCGAGATCGAGCGGATCCAGGAGATGGGCGGCGCGATGGCCGCCGTCGAGTCCGGCTACCTGAAGTCGCAGCTCGTCGCCTCGCACGCCGAGCGCCGGGCCCGTATCGAGTCCGGTCAAGAGAAGATCGTGGGCGTCAACGTCTTCGAGACGACCGAGCCCAATCCACTGACGGCCGACCTCGACACAGCGATCCAGACGGTCGACCCGGCCGTCGAGGCCCGTGTCATCGCCTCGCTCCGGCACTGGCGCGACACGCGCTACCAGCCGCCCTTCAACCACCCGCGCCCCTGCAAGGCGCTGGAGAAGCTGAAGGAGGCCGCCAAGGGCACCGCCAACCTCATGGAGGCCACCCTGGAGTGTGCCCGCGCCGGGGTCACGACCGGCGAGTGGGCGGGGGCACTGCGTGAGGTGTTCGGCGAATTCCGGGCGCCGACGGGCGTGTCGTCCGCGCCGGTGGCCGTCGCCGCCGCGGAGGGGAGCGCGATGGCCCAGGTGCGCCGCGGGGTGGACCGGACGGCGAAGGACCTCGGCGTCGGCAAGCTCCGCTTCCTGGTCGGCAAGCCCGGTCTGGACGGCCACTCCAATGGCGCCGAGCAGATCGCCGTGCGGGCCCGGGACGCCGGGTTCGAGGTCGTCTACCAGGGCATCCGGCTCACGCCCGAGCAGATCGTGGACGCGGCCCTCGCGGAGGACGTGCACGCGGTCGGCCTCTCGATCCTCTCCGGCTCTCATGCTCAACTGGTGCCGGACGTGCTGGAGCGGCTGCGTGTGGCCGGTGCCACAGACATTCCGGTGATCGCGGGTGGCATCATCCCCAACGGTGACGCCGAGCAGCTCAGGGCCGCCGGAGTGGCCGCGGTCTTCACTCCGAAGGACTTCGACATCACCGGAATCATCGGCCGCATCGTCGACGAGATCCGCAAAGCGAACAAGCTCGACCCCCTGGAGGTCCCCGCATGACCGCCCACCCGTCGCCCACCACCGCCCTTCCAACGGGCGGCTCCGCCGCGCCCCCTTTTAACCGTCTTCGCCCGCGGCGTTCCTGCCTGGCTGTACCGGGCTCGAACCCCCGCTTCCTGGAGAAGGCGCAGGGCCTCCCGGCGGACCAGGTCTTCCTGGACCTGGAGGACGCGTGCGCGCCGCTCGCCAAGCCCGAGGCTCGGCACACCATCGTCAAGTTCCTCAACGAGGGTGACTGGACGGGCAAGACGAGGGTCGTGCGCGTCAACGACTGGACGACCGAGTGGACGTATCGAGACGTCGTCACGGTCGTCGAGGGCGCCGGCCCGAACCTCGACTGCATCATGCTGCCGAAGGTGCAGGACGCCCAGCAGATCGTCGCGCTGGACCTGCTCCTGACCCAGATCGAGAAGACCATGGGCTTCGAGGTCGGCCGCATCGGCATCGAGGCGCAGATCGAGAACGCCCAGGGCCTCAACAACGTCAACGAGATCGCGCAGGCCTCCCCGCGCGTCGAGACGATCATCTTCGGCCCTGCCGACTTCATGGCGTCGATCAACATGAAGTCGCTGGTCGTGGGCGAGCAGCCGCCCGGCTACCCGGCGGACGCCTACCACTACATCCTGATGAAGATCCTGATGGCCGCCCGCGCCAACAACCTCCAGGCGATCGACGGCCCCTACCTCCAGATCCGCAACGTCGAGGGCTACCGCGAGGTCGCCCAGCGCGCCGCCGCGCTCGGCTTCGACGGCAAGTGGGTGCTCCACCCGGGTCAGGTCGAGGCCTCCAACGAGATCTTCTCGCCCTCCCAGGAGGACTACGACCACGCCGAGCTCATCCTGGACGCGTACGACTACTACACGTCCGAGGCGGGCGGCAAGAAGGGCTCCGCGATGCTCGGGGACGAGATGATCGACGAGGCCAGCCGCAAGATGGCCCTGGTCATCGCGGGCAAGGGACGCGCCGCCGGCATGCGGCGCACCAGCACGTTCGAGATTCCCGCCAACTAGAGGGGCCGTGACGGCGATGCAGTTCGGACGCACCTACGAGGAGTTCGAGGTCGGGGCGACGTACAAGCACTGGCCGGGCAAGACGGTCACGGAGTACGACGACCACCTGTTCTGTCTCCTCACCATGAACCACCACCCGCTCCACATGGACACCAACTATGCGGAGAAGACGACGGATTTCGGCCAGAACGTCGTCGTCGGGAACTACATCTACTCGCTGCTGCTCGGCATGTCCGTGCCGGACATCTCCGGCAAGGCGATCGCCAACCTGGAGATCGAGTCGCTCAAGCACGTGGCGCCGACCTTCCACGGTGACACGATCTACGGCCAGACGACCGTGCTCGACAAGTGGCCGTCGAAGTCGAAGAACGACCGCGGCATCGTCCACGTCGAGACCAAGGGCTACAAGCAGGACGGCACGCTCGTGTGCGTGTTCCGCCGCAAGGTGATGGTGCCCACCGAGACGTACATCAAGGAGCGCGGCGGCGAGCAGCCGGGCCGCCCGGAGCTGAAGTCCCAGGAGAAGTGATGAGCCGCCTCGCCCAGACCGCCGGTCTGACCGACATCCAGCAGGAGATCCTCTCCACCGTCCGCGACTTCGTGGACAAGGAGATCCTCCCGGTCGCCACCGAGCTGGAGCACCGCGACGAGTACCCGCAGCAGATCGTCGACGGGCTCAAGGAGTTGGGCCTGTTCGGTCTGATGATCCCCGAGGAGTACGGGGGTCTGGGCGAGTCCCTCCTGACGTACGCGCTGTGCGTGGAGGAGATCGCCCGTGGCTGGATGTCGGTGTCCGGCATCATCAACACGCACTTCATCGTGGCGTACATGCTCAAGCAGCACGGCACGCAGGAGCAGAAGGACTACTTCCTGCCGAAGATGGCGCTGGGCGAGATCCGCGGCGCCTTCTCGATGTCGGAGCCGGGCCTGGGCTCGGACGTCTCGGCGATCACGTCGAAGGCGGTCAGGGACGGCGACGAGTACGTCCTGAACGGCCAGAAGATGTGGCTCACCAATGGCGGAACGTCAACCTTGGTTGCCGTACTCGTCCGAAGTGACGAAGGACACCCCGAGGGCACCGCGCCCCACAAGTCGATGACGACCTTCCTGGTCGAGAAGGAGCCCGGCTTCGGAGAGGTCCGCCCCGGCCTCACCATCCCCGGGAAGATCGACAAGATGGGCTACAAGGGCGTCGACACCACCGAGCTCATCATGGATGGCCTGCGGATTCCGGCCGAGCGCGTGCTCGGCGGCGCCACCGGCCGAGGTTTTTACCAGATGATGGACGGCGTGGAGGTCGGTCGCGTCAACGTGGCGGCGCGTGGCTGTGGCGTCGCTCAGCGTGCGTTCGAACTGGGCGTCCAGTACGCCCAGCAGCGTCACACTTTCGGCAAGCCGATCGCCCAGCACCAGGCCATCCAGTTCAAGCTGGCGGAGATGGCTACCAAGGTGGAGGCCGCTCATGCGATGATGGTGAACGCGGCACGCAAAAAGGACTCCGGGGAGCGAAACGACCTTGAGGCAGGGATGGCGAAGTACCTCGCCTCCGAGTACTGCAAGGAGGTCGTGGAAGACTCCTTCCGGATCCACGGCGGCTACGGCTTCTCCAAGGAGTACGAGATCGAGCGCCTCTACCGTGAGGCTCCGATGCTGCTGATCGGTGAAGGTACCGCCGAGATCCAGAAAATGATCATCGGTCGCAGGCTGCTCGAAGAGTATCGTTTCCAGGGCTAGATGTGCGGGTTGGGGTGTTTTCTTCGAGAAGAAGATCACACCCCGTCAGCACTCTTCAGCCGCCGACTCGGCTTCCTGGCTTGCTCAGTTGTGGCCCGCGACCGGTACGATCCCGGGAAAGCCGCCGTCCCCCTCACGCAGCGCGGCATCATCCGCTACGAAGGTCATCCATGCCCCACAGCCAAACCTCTGCACATCGCGACAGCCTGGCAGGCGTACGCCTCGCGCGCGGAGCATCGCCGTGGCTCCTCCCGACCGTCGCCACCGCAGCCCTCAGCCTGGTACGCGCGCGCAAGTCCGGCGCCGCCAAGGCCGTCGCCGTGCCCGCCACCGCGCTCGCGGCGGGCATGCTGTGGTTCTTCCGCGACCCCGAGCGCGAGATCGCCGCGGGCCGGGTCATCTCGCCCGCCGACGGTGTGGTGCAGAGCATCATGCCGTGGAAGGACGGCCGCACCCGCGTCGCGATCTTCATGAGCCCGCTCAACGTCCACGTCAACCGTGCGCCGCTCTCCGGCACGGTGACGTCGGTCGAGCACATCCCGGGCGGGTTCGTTCCGGCGTTCAACAAGGAGAGCGAGAACAACGAGCGCGTAGTCTGGCATTTCGACACCGAACTCGGCGACATCGAGATGATCCAGATTGCCGGCGCGGTGGCCCGTCGCATCGTGCCGTACATCCCCCAGGGCACGAAGGTCGAGCAGGGCGACCGCATCGGTCTGATCCGGTTCGGCTCACGCGTCGACATCTACCTGCCCGAGGGCGTGGAGGTCGCGGTCGAGGTCGGCCAGAAGACCGTGGCTGGGGTGACTCGCATTGACCGTGATTGATCCAGAGACCCAGACGGGCTGGGTGCCCGAAGTGGACGAGGCGGACGAAGAGGAGGAGATGCCCCTCTCTCTCCGCCTCTCGATAGCGGACACCCTCACGCTCGGCAACGCCACGTGCGGCTTCATGGCGGTGTACTTCACCACCACCGGCATCCTGATCCCGCACCTCACGGGCAGCCAGGAGTCCGGCATGGCCCGCCACAGCGCGGCCACGGCGGTCATCCTGATGCTGTGCGCGGCGGTCTTCGACCTGTTCGACGGCCTGGTGGCGAGGAAGCTGCGTTCCTCTCCGATGGGCGCGGAACTGGACAACCTGTCGGACCTGATCAGCTTCGGCCTGGCACCGGCGTACTTCGTACTCGTGTACGGCATGGTCGCCGACGACGCGCACCAGCGGGTGGCGGCGCTCGGCGCGATCGTCGTACTGCTGGCCGTGGTGCTCCGCCTCGCGAGATTCTCCTGCGTGACGGTGAAGGACGGCACCTTCCAGGGCATGCCGTCGCCGTTCGGCGCGCTGACGGTGGTCTCGATCGTGCTCCTCGAGCTGCCCTTCGTGGCGACGCTGCTCGCGATCCTCGGCACGGCGTGGCTGATGGTGAGCCGGGTGGAGTACCCGAAGCCGCGGGGCCGACTCGCGGTGGCGATGCTCTCCTGGATCGTCCTGTCGATGGGTCTGCTGGCCGCGTGGGCGTTCGACGCGCCGAGCGGACAGCTGCTCCTTCAGACGGGCTGCGCGCTCCAGCTGGTCATGGGCGCGGTGATCCCGCTGTTCGCCACGGCTCGCCGGGTGAACAACTTCCGCGACAACCGGCGTGAGGCGCGAGCGGCGCAGTTGCCGTAGCGGTCGCAGGACAAACCGAAGGGCCCCGAGCTGCTTGGCTCGGGGCCCTTCGGCTTTCCCGTGAGCTCCCTCAGGTGAGGAAGTCCCGCGCGATCCGTTCCGCCACCCGCTCCAGGATCGGCCCCGCGTCCGCGATGCACTTCGCCACGTCCGGCTCGACATCCGTCAGCGGATAGGCCCGCCGGATCCCGGCCCCGCCGAGCGCCTGCGGCGCAAGGGCGAGGCGTCCGCACACCGCGACGACCTCCTTGCCCGCCGCACGGGCCGCCGCGGCGACGCCCGCCGGGGCCTTGCCGTGCAGGGTCTGCTCGTCCAGGGAGCCCTCGCCGGTGATCACCAGCGTGGCCTTCTCCAGCGCGGGCGCGAAGCCCAGGACGTCGAGCATGACCTCGATGCCGGGGCGGAAGCGCGCACCGAGGAGGAGGGCGCCGTAGCCGATGCCGCCCGCCGCGCCCGCGCCCGGCGAGGCGGCGTGTCCCGCGGCCTTCGTCCCGACGGTCTCCTCCAGCACCTTCGCGTAGTGGGCCAGCGCGGCGTCCAGCGTCTCCACGTCGTCCGGCGAGGCGCCCTTCTGCGGGCCGTACACCGAGGGCGCGCCCTTCGGGCCGGTCAGCGGGTTGTCGACGTCGCTGGCCAGGATCAGTTCGACGGAGGCCAGGCGCGGGTCGAGGCCCGAGAGGTCCGCCGAGGCCAGGCCGGCGAGGCCGCCACCGCCCGGTGCCACCGGCTCCCCGTCCGCGTCCAGAAACCGCGCGCCCAGCGCGGACAGCATGCCGGCGCCCCCGTCCGTGGTCGCGCTGCCGCCGACCCCGAACACGATCGTCCGGGCGCCCGCGTCCAGCGCGGCCCGCAGCAGTTCGCCGGAGCCGTACGTGGACGCCGTGAGCGGCGCGAAGACGCCGGCCGGCAGCCGCTGCAGCCCGCTCGCCTCCGCCATCTCCACGACCGCGGTGTCGCCGCGCAGCGCGAACGCCGCCGTCACCTCCTGGCCGAGGGGACCGGCGACCCGTACCTCCCGCCGTTCGAATCCGGCCGCGACCGCCGCGTCCACCGTCCCGTCGCCGCCGTCGGCCACCGGCAGCGCCTCAGCCTCGACGCCCGGGGCGACCCGGCGCAGCCCGGCCGTCACCCGCTCGGCGACCTGTACGGCCGTCAGCGACCCCTTGAACTTGTCCGCGGCGATGAGCACCCTCTGGGCACCGTTCACTGCAGCGTCCGCCACCTTGCCATCCCCTTGCTCTCCGGGCCCGACGCACGTCAGGGCCAGTCGCGCCGCTGCGACCTTAACCGCAGGAGCACCCCGCCGTCATGCACCGACCGGCCCGTGGACCGAAGCCGACAAGCGCCTGTGCGGGCGGCCCGAACCCCGCGCGGGCACCGCCGGAATTGGGTAAACCGGTGCTATGACCCCTGTGGGCACTGAGCCAGAGCTCGCCGACCGCGTCCTGGGGGGCTGGCTGGGCCGGATCGCGGGCAACATGCTCGGCAAGCCGGTCGAGCAGGGCGACCTGTGGACGCGGGACCGTATCGACCGCTATCTGCGGCAGGCCGCCGCCCTGCCGCTCACCGACTACCTGCCCGAGCCCGTCGGCGAGAGCGACGGCTTCGAGCTGCGCCCCGAGTGGCGCCAGTGCGTGCGCGGCCGTATCCACGGCAGCTGCCGCGACGACGACGTCGACTACGCCATCCTCGGCCTGGACCTCCTGGAGACCCACGGCTTCGGCTTCAGCACGGAGCAGGTAGGCGATCTGTGGCTGCTGCGGCTGCCGTATCTGCAGACCTTCACCGCCGAGCGGGCCGCCTACCGCAACCTCGCGAGCGGGCTGAAGCCGCCGCTGACGGCGACGTACGACAACCCGTACCAGGAGTGGATCGGGGCGCTCATCCGCGCCGACATCTACGGCTGGACCTGCCCCGGCGTCCCGCGGCGCGCCGCCTCACTCGCCCGCCGCGACGCCGTGCTGTCCCACACCGGCAACGGCGTGTACGGCGCGATGTGGGCGGCGGCGCTGATCTCGGCGGCGTTCACGGCCGACACGGTGCGGCAGGCCGTGGACCAGGCGCTGACCGTCGTACCGGCGAGCAGCCGCCTCGCGCGTACCGTACGCCGGGTCGTCTCCCTCCATGACACCCGGATGACCTGGGAGGACACGCTCACCACGGTCGCCGAGGAGACCGCCGGGCTCGGCTGGATCCACACCATCCCGAACGCCGCCGTGCTGACGGCGGGGCTCCTGTACGGCGACGGCGACTTCACCCGCACCATCACGCTCACCGTCCGCGGCGGCCTGGACACCGACTCCAACGGCGCGACCGCGGGCTCGGTGGCCGGCGTACTGACCGGCGCGGACGCCATCCCGGCGCAGTGGAAGGACCCGCTGGAGGACACGGTGCGCAGCGCGGTGTTCGGCTTCGACGGCGTGCGGATCAGCGAACTGGCTCAGCGGACACTGCGGCTGGTGGAGACGGAGGCCTGACTCAGCTGGTTACCCTTCCTGGATGACGACCGTTCAAGACTTCGCCACGTACATCGCGGGCCTGCCCCGCGTCCTCGCCGGAGCCGCCGCCCTCTTCCGTGACGCCGAGGGCCGGGTGCTGCTCGTCGAGCCCAACTACCGTGAGGGCTGGGCGCTTCCGGGCGGCACGATCGAGTCCGACGACGGCGAGACCCCGCGCCAGGGCGCGCGCCGGGAGACCGCCGAGGAGATCGGCCTGGACCGCGATCTCGGCCGGCTGCTCGCGGTGGACTGGGTGCACGGGACGGCCCGGCCGCCGCTGGTGGCGTATCTGTACGACGGCGGCGTCCTCGGCGAGGACGACTTCAAGGCGATCCGGCTCCAGGAGGAGGAGCTGCTGTCCTGGCGGCTGGTGCCGCGCGAGGAACTCGCCCAGTACCTGCCGGGCGCCACGGGCCACCGCGTGCTGGCCGCGCTGGACGTCCTCGCCGAGGGCACGGGACGGCGGAGCTGGAGAACGGGCACCGGGTCGGCTGACGCCGACGGGACGGGCTGCTCAGCCCTCGACGTCCCGCGGCTTCACATCCACCTCGCGCAACGCCTCGTCGCGCGCGGCGATCCGGGCCTCCGTGCGGTGACCGCGCTCGATGTAGTCGCGGACGGCGAGCTCGACCGCGTCCTGGGGGCTGCCCACGCCCGCGAGGACCATGATCTCCACGACGAGTTCGGCATCGAGCGACACAGTGACCTTGGCTGCCATGCGCGGACCCTAACACCGGGGATCCCGGCGGACCGGCGCTTCCGTTCGGCTGCCGGATATCCGTTCGCCGCTCCGGACCGCCCGTCCTACCCTCGGTGACATGACCAAGCCCCTCGTCGCCATCCTGAGCGGCGCCGGTATCTCGACCGACTCCGGCATCCCGGACTACCGCGGTCCGAACGGGCTGTGGCGGCGGGATCCGGGGGCCGAGAAGCTGGCGACGTACGAGTACTACATGGGCGATCCGGAGATCCGGCGGCGGTCCTGGCAGATGCGCCGCAAGAACCGCACCCTCCAGGCCGAGCCCAACGCCGCGCACCGGGCCGTCGCCGAGCTGGAGCGGTCCGGGGTGCCGGTGCGGGTGATCACGCAGAACGTGGACGGGCTGCACCAGCTCGCCGGGATGCCCGCCCGCAAGGTGCTCGAACTGCACGGCACCGCACGCGGTGTCGTCTGCACCAAGTGCCATGCGCGCGGCCCCATGGAGGACGCGCTCGCCCGGGTCGAGGCCGGTGAGGAGGATCCGCCGTGCCTGGAGTGCGGCGGGATCCTGAAGTCGGCCACGGTGATGTTCGGCGAGCGGCTCGACCCGGTGGTACTCGGCGAAGCCGTCGCCGTCACCAAGGCCTGCCAGGTGTTCGTCGCGGTCGGGACCAGTCTGCAGGTGCAGCCGGCGGCGGGGCTCGCGGGTGTCGCCGCCGACCACGGGGCACGGCTGATCATCGTCAACGCCGAGCCGACACCGTACGACAACCTGGCCGACGAGGTGATCCGGGAGCCGATCGGCACGGCGCTGCCGAAACTGCTGCGCGGGATCGGCGGTGGCGTTTGAGTCGGTTGATTCCGCGTTCGACGGCGTGCCGGGCTCGGTAGTCGTCCGGGCCTCGTCAGACCCTGGCTCCCTGGTGTCGAGGCGTGACCGATGAGCATCAGAGTGGGTTGAGGCGGGCCTTGAGCAGGCAGAACTCATTGCCTTCGGGGTCGGTCAGGACATGCCACTGCTCCTCCCCTGTCTGGCCGATGTCGGCCGGGCGAGCACCGAGCTTGAGAAGGCGTTCGAGCTCGGCGTCCTGATCGCGGTCGGTGGCGTTGACGTCGATGTGCAGCCGGGACTTCCCCGGCTCCGGCTCGTCCCTGCGACTGAGGATGATCGTCGGCTGCGGACCGCCGAACCCTTCGCGCGGCCCGATCTCCAGCGTGCCGTCGTCCTCGCGATCGAGCACGACGAAGTCCAGGACCTCGCACCAGAACCGCGCCAGCACCTCGGGGTCGCGGCAACCGAGCACGAGCTCACTGATACGACATGCCATGAACGAAACCTACTCTCAGCCTGGGAACTGCAGGGGAGGCCACACGCGAACCTCATGGCTCCCAGCAGCGAAAACGATCCCGAGATCGTACCGGACGAGGCGAACACGGGCGAAGTGATTTCAGGGCTGCCCCTGTCCGGGCAGCCGGGCAAGGCCGTTGGCCATGCAGTCGGGAAGCTGACTTTGAGACACGACCTAGAAGAGTGCAGTTCCCCTCTCGAAGTCCAGCAACCGCTGCTTGCGGTCAAGGCCGCCTCCGTAGCCCGTGAGGCTGCCGTCGGCGCCGACGACGCGGTGGCAGGGGACGATGATGCCGATCGGGTTCTTGCCGTTGGCGAGGCCGACGGCGCGGGAGGCGCCGGGGTTGCCGAGGGCGTCGGCCAGTTCGCCGTACGTGCGGGTCTCGCCGTAGGGGATCTTGCGGAGCTGGTCCCAGACGCCGCGCTGGAACGGGGTTCCGTGCAGGCGGAGTTGGACGGAGAAATCCTTCAACTCGCCCGCGAAATAGGCCTCCAGCTCTTCCTCCGCCTCCACGAAGGGGGCCTCGGCATGGGCGCCGAAGGTCTCCTCGGCGGGGCGGTGGCGCTGGTCGGTCATGTAGAGGCCGCACAGGACGCCGCCGTCGGCGACGAGAGTCAAAGGGCCGTAGGGGCTGTCGATCACGGTGTGCTGCTTCGTCGGGCTCATCATGAACGTCCTTATATGGGAAGGAAGTTGATCGGGTGGCTGTCCGTCGCCCACAGGTACTGGACCGCGTACGCCCGCCAGGGGCGCCAGGCCGCCGCGCGGGCCGTGAGCGCCGCCGGGGTCGACGGCAGGCCCAGCTCCTGGGCGGCGCGGCGGATTCCGAGGTCGGTCGGGAGGAAGGCGTCGGGGTCGCCGAGGGCGCGCATCGCGATGACGTCGGCCGTCCAGGGGCCGAAGCCGGGGAGCGTGAGGAGCCGGGCGCGGGTTTCCAACCAGTCGCTCTCCACGCCCAAGTTGAGGGCGCCGTCCGTGAGTTCGCGTACCAGTGTGGTGAAGGTGGTGCGGCGCGTGCGGGGCATCGCGAGTGACTCGGGGTCGAGTGCGGCGAGCGCCTCGGGGGCCGGGAAAAGGTGGGTGAGGCCGCCCTCGGGGTCGTCCACCGGTTCGCCGTGCGCGATGACCAGGCGGCCGGCGTGGGTGCGGGCGGCGGCCGTGGAGACCTGCTGGCCGAGTACCGCCCGTACGGCGAACTCCGCCTCGTCGACCGTACGCGGGACGCGTCGGCCGGGCGCCTTGTCGACCAGGGGCGCCAGAACGGGATCCGTACGCAGTTGGTCGTCGACAGCGACCGGGTCGGCGTCCAGGTCGAGCATGCGGCGGCAGCGGCTGATGGCGACCGTCAGGTCGCGGAGATCGCTGAGGGTGAGGCGGCAGGCGATGTGGTCGGGGCGCGGGGCGAGGGTCACGACGCCGTGGCCGTACGGCAGTCGGAGCGTGCGCCGGTAGGCGCCGTCCCGCCACTCCTCCACGCCGGGGACCGCGGTGGCCGCGAGGTGGCCGAAGAGGTTGTCGGGATTGAGGGGGGCGCGGAAGGGGAGGCGGAGGGTGAGGGCGCCGGGGGTGGCCTGGGAGTTCGTCTTCGGCACCCGGGCGCGCAGGTCGCTGGGTGACAGGGCGAAGACCTCGCGCACGGTGTCGTTGAAGGTGCGGATCGAGGAGAAGCCGGCGGCGAAGGCGATCTCCGCCATCGTGAGCGGGGTCGTCTCGATGAGGAGCCTTGCCGTCTGGGCGCGCTGGGCGCGGGCCAGGGCGAGCGGGCCCGCGCCCAGCTCCGCGAGCAGTTGGCGTTCGATCTGCCGGGTGCTGTAGCCGAGCCGGGCGGCGAGACCGGGCACGCCCTCGCGGTCCACGACGCCGTCGGCGATCAGCCGCATGGCGCGGGCCACGAGGTCGGCGCGCTGGTTCCACTCCGGGGATCCGGGGCTGGTGTCGGGCCGGCACCGCTTGCAGGCCCGGAAGCCGGCCTGCTGGCAGGCCGCCGCACTCGGGTAGAACGTCATGTTCTCGGGCTTGGGCGGCACCACCGGGCAGCTGGGCCGGCAGTAGATGCGGGTGGTCAGGACAGCCGTGAAGAACCAGCCGTCGAAGCGGGCGTCCTTGGACTGAACGGCGCGTACACAGCGCTCGGTGTCGGTGTGCATCCCCATCTGCATGCGTCCAGCATCGGGCACGGGCCGCGCCGGGGCTGGCGAGAATCCGACATCAACCTCGTGTGTCCTGGACCCTGCCGGATCGCCACCCGACTCCCGCAGCAACCGCAGCATCAGTGACGCCGCCGATCAGTGAAGCCCCCTAGAGGGAACCCCGGCCCGGCAGGGCGCGGAGCACGCCCTGCCGGGAGCCGTACGCGGTGCGCTACCCGGCGAAGTCCGTCGCCGTGGGCCGCCGCGAGGCCGCCATCGCCTCGTCGACGTCCGTGAGGGGCCGCAGCCGGTAGCTGTACGAGTAATCGCGGTTCGCGAACAGCTTGAACTCGTCGTGCGTGTGCGCACCCCAGCTGTTGTCACCGCCGACGCCCATCTGCCGGTGGTTCACGCGCAGGACGACCTCCTCGCGCGGGGTGAGCTGGTAGTCGTGACGCACGCCGGACGACAGGTCCTCCGGCGTGAAGTGCGAGGCGTTGACCTCGAGGAGCGGCTCGCCGGAGACGAGCAGTCCGGTTCCGTCGCGGCCGGTCAGGGCGATCCAGCGGACGTCGGTCTTGTTGCCGTTCTCCTGTGGGCGGATGTAGGAGGTCCACTGCCCGGAGACGGTCCCGGAGTAAATACCCACGTCCGTGCCGTAGTTGCGGTCCCAGTGGTTCTCCTCGGGGCCGCGGCCGTAGTAGCGCAGCTGCTCCAGGCGGCCCGGAAGGAACAGCAGGCTGCCGACCTCCGGGATGTACGGCAGGTTCGCCGCGCCGGGGTGCAGGGTGTGGTCGACCTTGATCTCTCCGTTGCCGAAGACCGTGTACGTGGTGGTGTACGTCGACTCCGTGGTCGTCGGCAGTGTGCCGCTGACCTTGATCTCGACGGCCTTGTCGCGCAGGGCGCGCACGCTCACGTCCGTCACCTTGCGGCGCGCGCCGGCGTCGCGCCAGGTCTGGTTGCGGGTGTGCTGGCCGTTGCCGTGGTCGTTGTCGGTGGGCGCACGCCAGAAGTTCGGCGCGGGTCCGGAGGTGATCAGCCGGGTGCCGCGGGCCTCGTACGACGTGATGACGCCGCTGGTCTTGTCGACGGTGACGGAGAAGCCCTTGCCCTTCACCGTGATCGACCCGTCGCTCTCCTGGTGGCTGAGCGTCGGCACGCTGTCCAGCGGCACCGGGGTCACGGCCGGGCTGCCGGCGTCGAGGGCGAGTTGCTGTACGGCCACCTCGAAGCCGGCCTTCGCCCAGGGGGTGGCTTCCTTGGTGGTGAAGGACAGTTCCAGGAAGTACTCCGTGCCGGGTGCCGGGTCGGCCGGGAGTCGCAGCGGCACCGTGACGTCCTTGCTCGACAGTGGCGGCACGTCCAGCTGAGCGCGGGTCAGCTTCCCTCGCTGGACGACCCTGCCGTCCGCGACGAGCCGCCAACTCCCGTCGAACTCACGGAGGTTGGTGAAGAGGTTCTCGTTGATGAGGGTGACCGCACCGGCTCCGCCGCCCGAGGCGGCTGCCGCGTTGATCGCCTGGTAGACCCGCTTGATCTCGGCCGCCTTGCCGGTGTGTCCCCGGTCGGCGGTGACGACGCCGTCGGCGACGAAGTTCCCGTCGTTGGGGTTGTCGCCCCAGTCGCCACCGTACGCGAAGAACGTCTTCTCCTTCGACCGCTTCTCGGTGACGCCGACGGTGGCCGCGTCGAACCAGAACCGCACGCCCTCGTCGCCGGATCCGCGGCTGTCGGAGGCAAGTTCGGCGGCGCTGAGGGCACGGGCGTAGACGCGGGCCCGGCGGATGGTGCCGCTGAACTCCCGTGTGATGTTGTCGACGTCGGTGGCGAGCGCGAGGGGCGCGGTGTTGCTGCTGGGACGCCGGGTGGTGGTCCGGGTGGCCCTGGCCTGGCCGTCGACGTAGAGGGTCAGCGTGCCCGCGTCCGCGTCGAAGACGCCGGCGATGTGGTGCTCGGTGCCGGTCCAGTCGTCCGGCAGCGCCCAGGTGGCGGTGATCCACTGGCCGCCGCCGTGGATGAAGAACTCCAGGTTCCGGCCCGATTGCTTCAGCGCGTACTGCGTGTCGCCCTTGGCGATGATCGGCTGGTGGTAGCCGGTCACGTGCGGGGTGACCCAGGCCTCCAGGGTCAGCGAGCCGGTCAGGTCGAGGCTCGCGTCACGGGCGAAGACGGTGCCACCGTAGACGCCCTTGGCCCGGTCGAAGGTGCCGCTGGGGGCGAGGATCTCGCCGCGCAGCCTGCCGGGGCCGGTCTCGGTCAGAAGTTTGCGGGTCGGGGTCGGCCAGCTGAGCGACTGGTCGACGAAGTCCCAGATCCAGCCGCCCTGGAGGACGTCGTGGCGGCGGATGATGTCCCAGTACTTCTTGAAGTTGCCGTTCGAGTTCCCCATCGCGTGCGAGTACTCGATCATCACGTACGGCCGAGTGTCCGCGGTGTCCTTCGCCCGCTGTTCGACGCGCTGGGGCGTCTCGTACATCTCCGAGCGGATGTCGCTGATCGTGGGGCGGTCGTCGCCCTCGTACTGGATGACCCGCGTCGGGTCGTACGACCGGATCCAGTCGTGCATGGCGACGAACGTGCTGCCGCCACCGGCCTCGTTGCCGAGCGACCAGATGACCACCGAGGCGTGGTTCTTGTCGCGGTGGACCATGTTCTGCGCGCGGGCCACGCACGCCTCGGTCCAGTCGGCGTGGTTGCCCGGGTACTCGCTCCGGATGCCGTGGGTTTCGAGGTTGGTCTCGTCGACGAGGTACAGGCCGTATTCGTCGGCGAGTTCGTTCCACAGCGGATTGTTGGGGTAGTGCGAGGTGCGGACCGTGTTCATGTTCAGCCGCTTGATGATCTGGATGTCCTCGATCATGTCCGCGCGGGTGAGGGCGGTGCCGCGGGCGGGGTGCATCTCGTGGCGGTTGGTGCCGCGGAAGGAGACGGGCTTGCCGTTGATGCGCATCAGCCCGTCCTTGAGCGCGAACTCGCGCAGGCCGACCCGGTGCGAGAGGGTCTCGATCACCCTGCCCGCCGGGTCGCGCAGCCGCAGGACGGCGGTGTAGAGGTTGGGGTGTTCGGCCGACCACAGCTTCGGGGCGGGTACGGCCTTCGCGGCCTGTACGGTCGCCTCGGCACCGGAGCCGAGGTCGACCCTCTGCTGGAGCGGCCGGGACCAGACTTGGTGCCCGTCGGCGTCATACAGCATCGCGTCGACGGTATACCGTCCTCCGGATCCGCCCTCGTAGTCCCGCACGCTCGCGGTGACCGACAGCTCGGCGGCCGTGTAGTCGTCGCTCAGCGGGGTGTCCAGCTTGAAGTCGCGCAGGTGCACGGCCGGGGTGGAATACAGGTAGACCGAGCGGAAGATGCCGCTCAGCCGGATCATGTCCTGGTCCTCCAGCCAGTCGCCGTCGGAGTAGCGGTACACCTCCACCGCGATCCGGTTGGTGCCGGGCTTGAGGTACTTGGTGATGTCGTACTCGGCGGGGGTGAAGGAGTCCTCGTGGTAACCGACCAACTCCCCGTTGATCCACACGTAGTGGGCCGACTTGACGCCCTCGAAGTGCAGGAACGTCCGCCGTCCCGACCAGTCCCTCGGCACGGTGAACGTACGGCGGTACTGGCCGACGGGGTTGTAGCGGGTCGGCGCGGCGGGCGGCTGCGGCTCCTCCCCCAGGCCGTTGGGGCCCCACCAGGGGTAGGTGATGTTGACGTAGATCGGGAAGTCGTAGCCGTGCATCTGCCAGACGGACGGCACGGGGATGGTGTCCCAGGAGCTGTCGTCGAGGTCGGGGTGGTAGAAGTCGGTGTCGCGGTCGTCGGGGCGGTCGACGTAGGCGAACTTCCACTTCCCGTCGAGGCTCAGCCGGTACGGGGAGCGCGTACGGTCGCCGGCCAGGGCCTGTCTGACGTCCTGGTACGGCATGAGGGTGGTGTGCGGGGGCTCGGTGCCCAGCCGGAAGACGGCGATGTTGCCGTTCCACTCGGGCGAGCCGTCCGCCGCCGCCTCGCGCCGCCCGGCCGCGTGCGCGGCGACGGGCGACGCGGACAGGGCGAGCGCGCCGAGGACGGCGGCCGAGCCCTCCAGGAGACGGCGACGGCTGACGACGGGACGGTCGTGGGGGAACGCGTGCGGGTGCGGCATGCCGGGGCCCTTCCTCGGTACGACAGTGCGCTGAGCGGCTGAGCGTGCGTCAGGTCTTGTCGATTGCTGTTGGGGTTCCGCAAGTTGATGTCGGGTCAGAACACACCTGCTGGTGACAAAAACAACTGCCGAGTAGTCAGGGGAACCCTAGGACCCGAACACAATCGAAGCAATGATCCTGTCGGACTTTGTGCGGTCCTGTTGGCGAGACGCTCGGTGCCGTCAGCGGACCTGCGCGGCGAACGCCTCGTACGCCCGCTCGTCGAAGAGGACGAACCGGATCTCCTCGACCGCCGTCCCGGTCGCCTTCACCGTCTCCACGGCGATCCGGGCGGCGTCCTCGATCGGCCAGCCGTAGATGCCGGCCGAGACGGCCGGGAACGCGACCGTGCGGGCGCCGAGTTCGTCGGCGACCCGCAGCGACTCGCGGTAGCAGGACGCCAGCAGCGCCGACCGGTCCTCGTCCTGGCTGAAGCGCGGCCCCACCGTGTGGATCACCCAGCGCGCGTCCAGTTCGCCCGCCGTCGTCGCGACCGCCTGGCCGGTGGGGAGGCCCTTCCCGTACTGGGAGGCGCGGAGTTTGCGGCAGTCCTTGAGGATCGCGGGGCCGCCGCGGCGGTGGATGGCGCCGTCGACGCCGCCACCGCCGAGCAGGGAGGAGTTGGCCGCGTTGACGATCGCGTCGACGGTCTGCCGGGTGATGTCCCCCTGCGCGAGGGTGATCGTGGTCATGTCTGCCGCAGCCTCCTCCAGACGGCCTTCGCCGCGTTGTGTCCCGACATTCCGTGCACGCCGGGTCCCGGCGGGGTGGCCGAGGAGCAGATGAAGACGGCCGGGTGCGGGGTGTCGTACGGGGACAGGGACAGTCTGGGGCGCAGCAGGGTCTGGAGCCCGGTGAACGCGCCGGTGCCGATGTCGCCGCCGACGTAGTTGGCGTTGCGGGCGGCGAGTTCTGGCGGGCCGGCGGTCGCGCGGGCGAGGACGCGGTCGCTGAAGCCCGGGGCGAAGCGCTCCAGTTGGCGTTCCATGGCTTCGGTGAGGTCGCCGGTCCAGCCGCTGGGGACGTGGCCGTACGCCCAGAAGACCTGCTTGCCCGCCGGGGCCCGGGTGGGGTCGACGACACTGGGCTGCACGGTGATCATGAACGGCCTGTCGGGCGCCCGGCCCTCTCGGGACGCCGCGCGCAGGGCGGTGCCGATCTCGGCGCTGTCGGCGCCGATCTGCACGGTGGTGGTCCTGCGCGCCTCCTGAGCGGTCCACGGCACGGGGCCGTCCAGCGCGTAGTCGATCTTGAAGACTCCGGGGCCGTACCGGTAGCCCTCGTAGGAGCGGCCGAAGCCGGCGATGCGGGCCAGGGCGGTGGGCGAGGTGTCGAAGACGTACGCGCGGGCGGGCGGCAGGTCGTCGAGGCGCTTGACCTCGTAGTCGGTGTGGACGGTGCCGCCGAGGTCCTTCAGGTAGGCGGTGAGCGCGTCGGAGATGGACTGGGAGCCGCCGCGGGCCACGGGCCAGCCGCGGGCGTGCGCGGCGAGGGCGAAGACGAGGCCGATGGCGCCGGTGGCGAGGCCGCCGAGCGGGGCCATGACGTGCGCGACGAGGCCGGCGAACAGGGCCTTCGCCCGCTCGTCGCGGAAGCGGCGCATCAGCCAGGTCGACGGGGGCAGGCCGACCAGGCCGAAGCGGGCGAGGGTGACCGGGTCCCGGGGCAAGGCGGTGAGCGGCAGGGACATGAAGTCGCGGATCAGGGTGTCCCACTGGTGCAGGAAGGGCTCGACCAGTCTGCGGTACGTCCCCGCGTCGCGCGGTCCCAAGGAGGCGGCCGTCTCGCCGACCGACCGGGACAGCACGGCGGCGGTGCCGTCGGTGAAGGGGTGCGCCATGGGCAGCTCGGCGTGCAGCCACTCGAGGCCGTAACGCTCCAGGGGCAGGGCGCGGAACGCCGGGGAGTTGATGCCCAGGGGGTGGGCCGCGGAGCACGGGTCGTGGTGGAAGCCCGGGAGGGTGAGTTCCTCGGTGCGGGCTCCCCCGCCGACGGTGTCGCGGGCCTCGAAGACGGCCACGGAGAAGCCTCGGCGGGCCAGCTCCACGGCAGCGGTCAGCCCGTTCGGCCCCGCACCCACCACGACCGCATCGAGCATCGACGGCACCTTCGGACCCCTTCGTCAGCCGATGGCCAGTGAGGTCAGGATATGACGGAGGACTGACAGCCTCAGCCCACGGGGCAGTACCCCGGGTTACGACGCTCTGAGCAGCCCCCATCGCACTCGGTCACGCCCCTCCCAGCAGCCCCACCACCCGGCGGGCCGTGGCCGCGTCCCGGGCGGCGGTGAACGGCAGGACGTTGTGCCCCGTGATCCGGAACGGCTCGCCCGCGCGGGTCAGGTGGGTGCCGCCCGCCTCCTCGACCAGGAGCAGGCCCGCGGCGTGATCCCAGGCGGCTTCCCACGAGAACGCGGTGGCGTCCGACTCGCCCCGGGCGACGGCGAGATACTCCAGTCCTGCCGAACCGCAGGCGCGCGGTGCCACGCCCTCGGTCCACAGGCCGAGCAGGGCCCGCTTCTCTTCCTCGGTCGTGTAGTCCGGGTGGGACGTGGCCACGCGCAGGTCACGGCCGGGCTCCGGGACTCCGGCGAACAGCCGCTCGCCGTCGAGGAAGGCGCCCCCGCCGCGCACGGCCGTGGCCATCCGGTCGGGCACGGGCATGTACGTCCACGAGGCGAGCAGGGTTCCGCCCTGCGCGAGCGCGACCAGCGTGCAGAAGCCCGGGTCGCCATGCACGAACTGCCGTGTCCCGTCCACGGGATCGACGATCCAGACCGGGGCGCCGTCCTGTATCGCCTCATAGGTCGTCGGGTTGGCGTGCACCGCCTCCTCGCCGACCACGACGGAGCCGGGCAGGAGGGCGCCGAGCGCCTCGGTGAGGTACTGCTCCGCCCTGCGGTCGGCGTCCGTCACCAGGTCGTGCGGGCCGCTCTTCTCGTCGACCTCGTGCGCGGCGAGCCGGCGGAAGCGCGGCATGATCTCGGCCGCGGCCGCCTTGCGCACCGCTTCCTCCACGTCGGCCGCGTGCCGGGCGAGAAACTCGTCGATGGTTTCCGTGTCTTCGATCATGGCTCCATGAGAGCACGCGCCACTGACAATCCCTACCGGGCTGGGGTACAAGGGGTGGAATCGCCATGAATACCGGGGCCTGGGATCCGGGGTCGGTGGCTGGGGCCGGCTGTCGGCTGTCGGCGTCGACGGTCGGGTGTCGACGGTCAGCTGTCGGCTGTCGGCTGTCGGCTAGGTCAGCGGCCCACCGCGTACCCCTGCATGCCCCGTGGATTCGCGGCCGCCGACAGGATTCCCGTCTCCGGGTCCCGTGCGACCGCGCACAGCCGCCCCTCCGACCAGGGGTCACCGACGGTGACGTCGTGACCGCGTCGCCGCAGCTCCTCGACGACGCCCGCGTCCGTGCGGGCCTCCACGGTGACGCTGCCCGGTCGCATGCCGCGCGGGTAGAAGGAGCCCGGGAAGCTGTCGTTGTGCCAGTTCGGGGCGTCGATCGCGCCCTGGAGGTCGAGCCCGCCGCGCACCGGGGAGCGCAGGGCGACGGCGAGGAAGAAGTGCAGCTGCCACTGGTCCTGCTGGTCCCCGCCGGGCGTGCCGAACGCCATCACCGGCACGCCGTCACGCAGCGCGATGGAGGGCGTGAGGGTGGTGCGGGGGCGCCGGCCCGGGGTGAGGGTGTTCGGCAGGCCCTCCTCCAGCCAGGTCATCTGCAGGCGGGTACCGAGCGGGAAGCCCAGTTCGGGCACGACGGGGTTGGACTGCAGCCAGCCGCCGCTGGGGGTGGCGGCGACCATGTTGCCCCAGCGGTCGACGACGTCGAGGTGGCAGGTGTCGCCCCGGGTACGGCCGTCGGCGGCGACGCCGGGCTCGCCCGGCACGGGGGACGTCGGGTACTTGGCGACGGTGGGCTCACCGGCACCCGGCAGGGGCGACGGGGCGTGCTGGGCAACGGTGGGCAGCCGCGGCGTGCGCCCGCCGGGGTTCCCGGGCCGCAGCTCGTACGAGGCCTTGTCGTCGACGAGCCCCCGCCGGGCCGCGTTGTACTCCTCCGACAGCAGCTCGCCGAGCGGCACCTCGGCCGCGTCCCCGTACCAGGCCTCCCGGTCGGCCATGGCCAGCTTGCAGCCCTCGATCAGCAGGTGGACGTACTCGGCGGACCCGTAGCGGGGCAGTTCGGGCGGGAGCAGCGCGAGCTGCTGGAGGAGCACCGGGCCCTGGCTCCAGGGCCCGGCCTTGCACACGGTCCAGCCGTTCCAGTCGTACGTCGCCGGCGCCTCGTACGTCGCGGACCAGCCGGCGAGGTCGGCGGCCGTCAGCGTGCCGGTGTGCCGTTCGCCGCTGGTGTCCATGGTGGGCCGCCGCGCCTGCCGTACGAGTGCCTCGGCGATGAACCCGGTGCGCCACACCTCCCGCGCGGCCTCGATCTGCGCCTCCCGGTCCCCCGCGCCCGCGACCTCGGCGAGCAGCCGCGTCCAGGTGGCGGCGAGAGCGGGGTTGCGCAACAGCGCGCCGGGCCGGGGAGCCTTCCCGCCCGGCAGGTACACCTGAGCCGACGAGGTCCACTCCGTCTCGAACAGCTCCCGTACGGTCTCGACGGTCGCGCCGACGTTCTCCACGGGCGCGTGCCCGTGTTCGGCGTAGCCGATGGCGTACCCCAGGACCTCGGCGAGGGACTTGGTGCCGTGGTCCCGCAGCAGCAGCATCCAGGCGTCGAACGCGCCGGGCACGGCGGCGGCGAGGGGCCCCGTACCGGGTACGAGATCCAAACCGAGTCCCCTGTAGTGCGCGACCGTCGCCCCGCCCGGTGCGACACCCTGCCCGCACAGCACCCGCACCTCACCGCCCGCCGGGGCGAGCAGGATCGGCACCTCACCGGCGGGCCCGTTGAGATGCGGCTCGACGACATGCAGCACGAACGCCCCCGCCACGGCCGCGTCGTACGCGTTCCCACCCCCCTCCAGCACAGCCATCGCCGACTGCGAGGCCAGCCAGTGCGTGGAGGACACCATGCCGAAGGTGCCCTGGAGGGTGGGGCGGGTGGTGAACATTCGGCCTCTCACCTCGCTGTTTCCGCGCCTCGGCCAGTCCACTCGGCGCTCAGGATCGGTCCTGGGGAGAATCTTTGGAGTTCGGGCTGGAATTCCCCTCCGCGACCTCCCCCAGCAGGCTATCGATCGCCCTGCGCCCCTTCTTCCCCGCCTCCGGCATGAAGTGGGCGTAGTGGTCGAGGGTGATGGTCGGCGATGAATGCCCCAGCCACTTGGTGAGGGTTACGACCGACTCGCCTGCCTCGAGGACGAGGGATGCATACGTGTGCCTGAGCACATGGAACCCGTCCTTCGGTGCCGCTTGCCACTGCCAAGGTTTCGCCCCCCTTGACGCGTGGTGGGATCACGCCGCCCTGGCCAGCGCAGGCTTCCAGATCTCGGTGTTCCAGGTGTTGGCCGCGATCGCGTTCCCGTACTTCGTCGTCAGCACGAGGCCGAACTTCTTCCGCTCCCTGTCAGGCTCGGGACCGCCCCATGGAAACTCGACCTTGTTACCCGGGTAGGACCTGGCGTGCTTCACCAGCTCGTCAGCCACGGAGCGCGGCATGTCTACGACGCGTGTTCTCCCAGCCCTTTGGAAGCGTGAAGTACTTGCGGCTATTGAGTATCTGCACCTGCCGCCAGATGTGAAGGACTCCGCGCCCGTAGTCGATGTCCTCCAGGCCGAGCCCGAAAACTTCTCCTTGGCGCAGACCACACCCAAGCCCCAACTTGGCTGCACCACGCACACCCGGCATCCAGTACTGCTCGACGTATTCAGCGAGCGTGATGGAGCCGTCACGTGGATCGACAAACTCCCCAGGCTCCTGGTCGGTACTGGATCGCCGGAGCCACGCCTTCGCATCCTCCAGCGTGTCGAAGGACCTGTCCCGGACTCCGGGGATCCCGGCTACCCGGTATCTCTTACCTTTTCCGTAGCGATCGGTGCGCTCTCGTTTCCCGGTGATGGGATCTTTCAGAAGCGGCGGACGGAAGACGACTTCCCTGTCAAGTTCCGCATGCTGAGCCGCGGCGGCAGCGGACGGTGTGACCGGCTGTCATCGCGGTGGGCTGCGTACGCGCCGTCCCGTGGAGCGGGGGCTCACGGCCTGGGTGGAGCAGAAGGATGCGGCGGTGGGGCATCGGCTTCGTTTCGCCAGGTTCACGATATCGAGGTGCTGGCTAGGTTGGTGTCGGCATCGCCGCGGCAGCAATCTGGCAGTAGGGCGTCCGCCGTAGGGAAACTCATCGTGCCCGGCCCCAAGACCGTACTCAGGAAGCTGGTCAGGCGTTCGAGCCGCCGGGATGCTCGGAACACGCTCGACGCGACCAAGACGCTCAGCGCAACCGGGACATTCGGTGTAGGGGGTCGAAAAAAGGGGGCCATGTCATGAAGGCGATCGTTCAGGATGCATACGGGTCGGAGGATCTGCTGGAACTGCGTGACATCGAGCGGCCCGTACCCCGCGACGACGAGGTGCTCGTCGAGATGCGTGCCGCGGGGGTGGGGCCCGAAGTGTGGCACCTGATGACCGGGCGGCCGTACGTGGCCCGGGTCGCGCTCGGACTTCGTAAGCCCAAGAACCCCGTCCGCGGCTGGGACGGGGCCGGGCGCATCGAGGCGGTCGGGGCGAAGGTGACCGACTTCAAGCCGGGGGACGAGGTGTTCGGCAACTGAGAGGGGGCCTTCGCCGAGTATGCGCGTGCCAAGGCCGACAAGATCGTGCTCAAGCCCGCCACCCTCACATTCGAGCAGGCCGCCGCCCTCCCCGTCTCCGGCATGACCGCCCTCCAGGCCCTCAGCGGCAAGTCCCGCCCCCAGCCCGGTCAACGGGTCCTCGTCATCGGCGCGTCCGGCGGCGTGGGAACGTACGCCGTCCAGCTCGCCACGATGTACGGCGCCGAGGTCACCGGCGTCTGCGGCCCCGCCGGCGCGGCCCTCGTCCGGTCCCTCGGCGCCACCCACGTCATCGACTACACGCGCGAGGACATCACCGACAGCCCACACCGCTACGACGTCATCGTCGACAACGCGAGGCTTGGGGCAGCCTGCGCAGCCCAGACGCGAACAGGAAGCCCGCCGGCACTAGGGCAGCGAACATCGTCCAGCACGTACTCGTCGACTGCCGCGCGCAGGCCCTGCTTGGAGCCGACGTGCCGGGTCACCCAGGCTGGCGAGAGGTCGGCTGACCCTGCAAGCGAGCGCCCCGGGAAGCCGGGGCGCTCGGGTCAGTGGCTGCCGTTATGCCGTCTGTGGCTGCAAGAAGCGGGCCAGCAGGTCGTCCAGGCTCACCATGCCGGTGAGCCGGCCGGAGTCGTCGCGGACGACGGCGAGCGAGGCCCGGCGGCGGCGCAGCAGGTCGATCGCGTCAGCGACCGTGGCGTCCCCGGTCAGCTCGGGCACCGGGCGGGCCAGAGCACGGGCGCTGGTGGCCCGTCCCTGGGCGCGGGCGACCAGGGCGTCACGTGCGTGCACCGAGCCGAGGACGGTGCCGTGCTCGCGGACCAGGAGCCGGGTGCGGTCGTTGCCGACGGACAGGCGCAGGATCTCGTCGGCGTCCGCGTCGGCGGCCACCGAGGTGATCTCGGTGGCCGGGACCAGAAGGTCCCGTACCGGGGTCTCGGGTTCGGTGAGGGAACGCGTCAGCAGGTCCGAGTCCGTCTCGCTGATCAGGCCGAGCCGCTCTGACTCCTCCACCAGGTGCGTGAGCTGCTCCCGGTTGTTGACCGAGGTCAGCTCGTCGCGCGGGGTGACCCGACAGAGACGTACCAGGCCGTTGCTCATCTTGTTGAGCGCCCAGATCAGCGGGCGTACGGCCTTGACCACGCCCCGGAAGGGCGGGGAGAGCAGCATCGCCGAGCGCTCGGGATGGGCGATGGCCCAGGACTTGGGCGCCATCTCGCCGATCACCATGTGCAGGAAGACCACCACGACCATGGCCAGGGCGAACGCGACGCCGTAGCTGAGGGTGCTGGGCAGACCCAGCTTGTGCAGCAGCGGGTCGAGTTCGTGGGAGATCGCGGGCTTGGACACCGAGCCCAGCCCCAGCGTGCACACGGTGATGCCCAGCTGCGCGCCGGCCAGCATCAGCGACAGCTCCCGCATGCCGGCCAGAGCCGCCTTGGCGCCGCGCGCGCCCTCGGCCGCGGCTTTCTCCATGCGGTGCCGTTTGGCGGCGACGAGCGCGAACTCGGCGGCGACGAAAAACCCGCTGCCGATCAGCAGCAGCACCGTGACGAAGAGCGCCATCGGGAAACTCATGCCGACTCCTCCGCCATCTCGGCCACCAGCCGCTGGATCCGAACCCGCTCCGGTACGTGCCGGTCCAGGGTGCGCACGTCGATCACCGCGCGGCCGCCGTCCGGCAGATCGACGGTGAGGCGGTCGCCGATGGCCGGGAAGCGACCCAGCTGGTCGACGATCAGGCCGGCCACGGTGTCGTAGTCCTCCTCCTCGGGCAGCTCGATGCCGGTGGCCTCGGCCACCTCGTCCAGACGGCGCCCGGCGTCCACCAGCCAGCCCTCCCCGTCCGCGACCGCAGTCTCGGTGACGGTGTCGGACTCGTCGGCGATGTCGCCCACCAGTTCCTCGGCGATGTCTTCGTAGGTGACGATGCCGGCCACGCCGCCGTGCTCGTCCAGGACCACGGCGAACTCGTCGTCCCGCTCACGCATCTGTTCCACCGCGTCCGGCAGCGGCAGGGTGTCGGGCAGCAGTAGCGGCCGACGGGCCACCGCGCCCGCCGTCGTCCCCACGAGCCGGTCGGCGGGCAGCGCCATCAACTCGCGCACGCCGAGCACACCCGCGATGTCGTCCGGGTGATCGCCGAGTACGGGGTAGTTGGAGTGGCCGTGCTTGCCGATGAGGTCGATGGCTTCGACCGCGGTGGCGTCCTTGCGGACGAAGACGGCGTCGGCACGCGGCACCATCACCTCGTCCAGCGTCCGCTCGGAGAACTCCAGGGCGTGGTCGAGCAGCGCGGCGGTGTCCTTGGGCAGCTGTCCCTGCGCGTGGGACTCGCCGATCAGATGGCCCAGTTCCTCGAGGGTGGCGCCGTGGTGCAGCTCCTCCACGGGCTCGATGCCGGCCTTGCGCAGCAGTCTGTTCGCCGCGCCGTCGAAGATGTGCACGACGGGTCCGACGACCCTCAGGTACACCACGGTGGATGCGGCCAGGGACTTCGCCAGCCGTTCGGGCACGGCGATGGCGAGGTTCTTGGGGGCCAGCTCGCCGATCACCATCTGCACCACCGTGGCCAGCACGAAAGCGAGCACGACGGAGATGCCGGTGACGGCGCCCCCGGGGATACCGAGGCCGGACAGCGCGGGCCTGAGCAGCGCGGACACGGACGGCTCGGCGATGAATCCGACGACCAGGCCGGTCACGGTGATGCCGAGCTGGGCGCCCGACAGCATGAACGACAGCCGCTCCAGCACCTTGAGGGCGCGGGCGGCCTTCCGGTCACCGGCTTCGGCCTCACGGGCGAGGGCGAGCCGGTCGGCGGAGACGTAAGCGAACTCCTGGGCGACGAAGTAGCCGGTGCCCAGGGTCAGCACCAGGACGGCCAGCAGGCCGAGTGCGGCACTCATCCAACACCACCCCGCCGCATGCCGTGCTCAGGAATGACCTGGCGGGATGGTCGGGGACTGTGCCCCGGAGAGTCCGTCGATCTGGCGGACAAGTTGGTGCTCCTTCACTGGAATGTTCACCTTGGCAACGATTCTGACGACATCCGTGTTCCCGGGCGCAGCTAGGCTGGGCCGGTGACGAGGCGAGAGGCCGCTCACGCCCTGCCTGGCGCCGGTCCCACCAGCTCGGACAGCACGTCCTCCATCGTCACGAACCCGATCACCTTTCCGTGCTCCCCGAGGACCCCAGCGAGATGGCTCCGCTCGGCGCGCAGGGTGGTGAGGGCGTCGTCCAGCGGGGTGTCGATATGGACCCGCGTGACCGGGTGCAGGGCTGTGCGCGGGAAGGGCCGGTCGCGGTCGGTGAGTCCGAGGGTGTCCTTGATGTGCAGGTAGCCCAGGAGGGCGCCGTCGGGGCCGGTGACCGGGAAGCGGGAGTATCCGGCCTCGGCGGCCACCCGCTCCAGCCGCGCCGGGGTGATGGTGTGGTCGACGGTGCGCATCCGCTGCGCCGGAACCAGGATCTCCCCGACCGGGCGGGCGCCCAGCTCCAGCGCGTCCCGCAGACGCTCGCCGTCGGCCGGGCTGAGCAGTCCGGCCTCGCTGGAGTCCACCACCATGCGGGCCAGCTGGTCGTCGGTGAAGACCGACTCGACCTCGTCCTTCGGCTCGACGCGCAGCAGCTTCAGCAGGGCGTTGGCGAAGGCGTTGATCCCGAACACGAACGGCCGCATCGCCCGGGTGAGCGCCACCAGCGGCGGGCCGAGCAGCAGGGCGCTGGGCACGGGGGCGGCGAGCGCGATGTTCTTGGGCACCATCTCGCCGATCAGCATGTGCAGATATGTGGCGAGCGTCAGCGCGATGACGAAGGCGACCGGATGCACCAGGCCGTGGGGGGTGTGCACCGCCTCGAAGGCGGGTTCGAGCAGGTGGGCGACGGCCGGTTCGGCGACCGCGCCGAGCACCAGGGAGGAGACGGTGATGCCGAGCTGGGCGGTGGCCATCATCGCGGAGAGGTGCTCCAGCGCCCACAGCGTCATCTTCGCCCGCCGGTCACCCGCCTGGGCGCGGGGTTCGATCTGGCTGCGGCGGACGGAGACCAGGGCGAACTCGGCGCCGACGAAGAACGCGTTGGTCAGCAGCGTCAGGGCGCCGATGGCCAGCTGCAGGGCGGTCATCGGGCCTCCCCCGCGAGCTGGGCCGGAAGTACCACGGCCGGTTCGGTGATACGTATCCGGTCGGCACGGTGGTGCTCGACCACCACTACCTCCAGCCGCCAGCCGTCGAGGTCGAGGGTGTCGCCCTTGACGGGGATGCGGGCCAGGCGGGTCGCGACCAGTCCTGCCACGGTCTCGTACGGCCCCTCCGGCGCGGTCAGTCCTATGTCCGCGAGCTGGTCGATGCGGACACTGCCGTCCGCCTCCCACACCGCGCGGCCGTCCTCGCCCGCCGGAGCAGGCACCAGGTCGGGCGTCTCGACGGGGTCGTGCTCGTCGCGGACCTCGCCGACGACCTCCTCGACGATGTCCTCCACCGTGGCGACACCCGCCGTACCGCCGTACTCGTCGATGACCACCGCCATGGTGCGACTGGCGCGCAGCCGCTCCAGCAGCCGGTCGGCGGTCAGGCTGTCCGGCACCAGCAGGGGGTCGGTGGTCAGCTCCGTGATGGGCGTGACCGCCCGCTTCTTCGGCTCCAGGGCGAGCACGTCCCGGATGTGCACGGTGCCGACGACCTCGTCGAGGCTGTCGCGGTAGACCGGGAAACGGGACAGGCCGGTGGCGTGGGAGAGGTTGGCCGCGTCGGCGGCCGTCGCGTGTATTTCGAGCGCCTTCACGTCGACCCGCGGGGTCATGACGTTCTCGGCGGTCAGCTCGCTCAGGTGCAGGGTCCGTACGAACAGCTCGGCGGAGTCGGCTTCCAAGGCCCCTTCGGCGGCCGAGTGCCGGGCCAGCGCGCCCAGTTCCTCGGCCGTGCGCGCGGAGGCCAGCTCCTCGGCCGGCTCCAGGCCGAAGCGGCGCACGAACCTGTTCGCGGTGCTGTTCAGATGCCCGATGAACGGGCCGAACGCGGCCGTGAACCCGCGCTGCGGCCCGGCGACCACCTTGGCCACCGCCAACGGCCGGGAGATCGCCCAGTTCTTGGGCACCAGCTCACCGACCACCATCAGCACGACGGTCGAGACCGCCACGCCCAGCACGGTCGCCACTAACGACGCGGCACCGCCCAGGCCGATCGCCTCCAGCGGGCCGCGCAGCAGCGCGGCGAGGGACGGCTCGGCCAGCATGCCGATCAGCAGGGAGGTGACGGTGATGCCGAGCTGAGCGCCGGAGAGCTGGAGGGTCAGGCGCCGTACGGCCTTCAGCGCGCCGTCCGCGCCGCGCTCGCCAGCCTCGGCGGCACGCTCCAGCTCGCCGCGCTCCACGGTGGTCAGTGAGAACTCAGCCGCGACGAACACCGCGCAGGCCAAGGTGAGGAGGAGGGCCAGCAGGAGCAGCAGGACCTCGGTCACTGTGCCACCCCCGCTCCATCACTCTCATGAGTCGGACGGGGTACGGCACGGCTGGTACTGGGAGGCTCACCCATCGGGGGAACGTCGCTCCTTCTGATCACGCACACAACAGACGGAAAACAGGGGACGGCAACAGAATCACCTGCTTCTACACCCACTGTAAAGGAGTCACAAAGTGTCACCTTCGCCGACTTCCGGGAGCCGGTTTTCAGCCGTTGCCGCAACGCGGGCGCGTGCGAGGCCCTTCCCCCCGCGCCGACCGCCCTATGCTTCTACTCGCCTGTAGAAGGGCCTACTTCGGCCCGGAACACATAGACACGCGTGAAGGAGTGGACGCCACGATGGTGTTCAAACGACTGCTCGGCTCGCTCGGTGTGGGCGGCCCCACGGTCGACACGGTCCTCGACCCGGCTCCCGTCCGGCCCGGCGGCACGCTCACCGGCCAGGTCCATCTCAAGGGCGGCACCGCCGGCTTCGACATCGAGAGCATCACCCTGGAGCTGGTGGCACGGGTCGAGGCCGAGCACGCGAAGGGCGAGAGCGAAGGCGCCGTCACCTTCGAGCGGTTCACCGTCGGAGGCGGCTTCCGGCTCGCCGAGGGCGAGGAGCGCAGCGTGCCGTTCAGCGTAACGCTGCCGTGGGAGACGCCGATCACCGAACTGTACGGACAGGCGCTCGGCATCGCGCTCGGCGTGCGCACCGAGCTGTCCGTGGCCGGCGCGAAGGACAAGGGCGACCTCGACCAGCTCAACATCGCCCCGCTGCCCGCCCAGGAGGCCATCCTGGAGGCGCTCGGGCAGCTCGGGTTCGGCTTCCGGTCCGCCGACCTGGAGTACGGCCGCATCGGCGGCACCGGCCAGCAGCTGCCCTTCTACCAGGAGCTCGAACTCACCCCGGCCCCGCCGTACGCCCACCAGGTCAACGAGATCGAGCTGACCTTCCTGGCCAATCCGGGCGGCCTGGAGGTAGTCCTGGAGGCCGACAGGCGAGGCGGCCTCTTCTCCTCCGGGCACGACGCACTCACCCGCTTCACCGTCGGCCATCACGAGGCCCGCGACTGGAACACGGAAGTCGACGGCTGGATCCGACAGTTGGTCGAGCACCGGGCGTCCTGCGGCGCTCACGCCGGACACGGACACGACGACCACCACCACGACGGCCATCGCTCCGGCCCCGGCATGGGCACCGCCGTCGCCGCGGGCGCGGCCGGGCTCGCGGTCGGCGTCGTCGGCGGCATGGTCGCGGCCGAAGTCGTCGACGAGGTCGGGGACTTCTTCGAGGGCGACGAGGAAGACGAAGGCTGAGCCGGAGCGAGGACGGGGGCGAACCGTAGACAGGCAGGAGAAAGGACTCGCTGCCACTCCCCTCCTGGTAACTTCTACAGTGTTGTAGAAAATCTTCGACCGTATGGAGCTCTCATGGCCCTGTGGGACCGCATCAAGGAGTCCGCATCGACGATGCAGACCCAGCTGGTGGGAAAGAAGAACGACCTGAAGAGCGGCGCCTTCCGCGACGCCAGCATGGCGATGTGCGCCCTGGTCGCCGCCGCCGACGGCACGGTCGACCCGTCCGAACGGCAGCGGGTGGCCCAGCTCATCGCCACCAACGAGGTGCTTCAGAACTTCCCCGCCGACGATCTGCGCCGCCGCTTCGAGGACAACCTCGACAAGCTCACCGCCGACTTCGACTTCGGCAAGGTGAGCGTGATGCAGGAGATCGCCAAGGCGAAGAAGAAGCCCGCCGAGGCCCGTGCCGTCATCCAGATCGGCATCGTCATCGGCGGCGCCGACGGGGACTTCGACAAGGACGAGCAGGCGGTGGTCCGCGAGGCGTGCTACGCGCTCGACCTGCCGCCGCACGAGTTCGACCTCTGACCGATCAACACCCGGCGTGCCGGGCGGACGCGAGAGGCGTCTGCCCGGCACGGCTGGTCAGCGGATGTCGGGATGCCGTCGGGGCGCAGATTCGTCCTGGACGACCCGAGTCACCGGGTCGGCCACGACACCAGCCTCCTGCATCGCCCCGACTCCGAGCACCCCGGCCGGCGTGCTTCTCCCAGCCCGCCGGACAGGTGACCCTCGTGGTACTGGTGCAGTGACGGGCGATGCCCGCTCCCACGACGGTGAGGCCGCGCCTCGCGCAGCTTCGCCTTGTGAGACTCATCACCGGGCTCGGCATGCTGGTCGATCACGCCCAACCGCGCCCGGCCGGGCTCACAGAGGCGTCGCCGCGTGCAGGATGAGGACCATCGTCACCGCCGAGTTCGCCGACGACATCGCCGATACGGCCGTCCCCGCGGCCGCGCCCCACACCGCCAGGCCCACCGACGTGAACACCGGCGGCCAGCTGCGCACCACGGGAGCCGGCCCCAGCAGGGCCGCCACGCGGCGCGGCACCGGACCGGGCGCCGCGAAACCGGCGAGCGTGGCCACCGGGGTCCCGCGCGACACGAGGGCCGCTTTGCCGATCGCGCATGCCACCGTCCGGCGGCTGCCGATGACCTGTGCCGCGTCCTCGTCCGCCCACCGCTCGGCCGTGTACGACACCGCCGTCCGCAGCGGTCGCAGGAACGGATTGGCTCGCGCGGCCAGTTGGACGGCGAGCAGGAAGCGGTCGTGGCGGGCGGCCAGGTGCGCGCGCTCGTGGGCGAACAGTGCCCGGCGCTCGGCGGGTTCGAGGCAGTCCAGCAGGGCCGTGGTCACGACCACGCGATCCCGGCGTCCGCCCGGCAGGGCATAGGCGTAGGGGAGTTCGTCAGGGAGTACGGCGACCTCCGTGTCCGGCAGCCCGGACAGCGCGCGGTGGGCACCGCGGCGTACCCGGCCGTGCCGCCACAGCATCCGGCCGCAGGCCACCACCACCGCACACAGCGCGGGGATCGCCGCCTTGCCGACGACCTCGTCGTAGGGGACCGCCGCCCGCACCTCGGGGTCCGACCATCCGTCCGGCAGCGGGTTGCCGGGCAGTTGGGCGGTGCCGACCACCATCACGAGCCCCAGGCAGACCGTGCTGCAGGTCGCCATCACCGCGGCCACCCCGGTCAGCAGCCTCGTCGCGGTCCGCGGATGCAGGTGCTGCTCGGCCAGCCGTGCGATCGGCCATGCGGTGAGCGGCAGGACCAGCGGAAGAAAGACGAAGACCCCCATGAGGTGTCAGCCTTCCCCGTCGCCCCGGGACTGATCCAACAGGTGGCGCAGAAGCTGTTCGTCGTTGGGATCGAGTCCGGTGACGAAGCTGGCCAACACCGCCTGCCGGTCGCTCTCGGCGTCCAGCACCTTGCGCATCTTCCGGGCGGCCAGGCCCGCCTGGTCCGAGGCGGGCGTCCAGGCAAACGAGCGCCCCGCCCGCT
Organism: Streptomyces sp. SA15; assembly: GCF_002291145.1. Lineage (GTDB taxonomy): Bacteria > Actinomycetota > Actinomycetes > Streptomycetales > Streptomycetaceae > Streptomyces. The sequence goes on along the minus strand of NZ_NTGE01000096.1, from coordinate 40,437 downwards.
CCCGGGCGACCGCACCCTTGGCCAGCAGCCGGGTCAGGATCGTGATCACCGTCGTGTAAGCAAGGTCCCCGCCGAGCCGCTCCTGCACCCAGCCGGCCGTCGCCGGACCGTCCGCCTCCCGCAGCGCAGACAGGACCAGCGCCTCCAGTTCGCCCTGCCCCCGCCGCCGGGGACGCTGCTGCTGATCCGCCACGCCCTGTCTCCCTTCCGCCGCCGTCCGTTTCCCGACCGGACATCGTATAGATGCCGGTCGCGATCCATCGCCGTCCGAGCCGCACCGGCCCCCGCCAAGGCATCTACAAAATTGTAGAAGATATGCTGCCGACTGGCGCCGGCAGGGCTTCCTTCGACGCCGCGATCGGAAGCTCGGCCCCCGCGGAAGCACGCGTGCCGCTCACCACCTATCGCATCCCGTTCGACAACCCCCGTGACGGACAAGGCACTTCGAGTCGACCCTCTGCCTCATTTTTTTCTACAGTGCTGTAGATTCTAAATCCCGGGTCCGCACCACGGGCCCGGACCGCACCTGCCAAGGAGGAGTACGCAGTGGGAGTTTCCCTGTCCAAGGGCGGCAACGTCTCGCTCAGCAAGGAGGCGCCGGGCCTGACCGCGGTCCTGGTCGGACTGGGCTGGGACGTGCGGATCACGACCGGCACCGACTACGACCTCGACGCCTCAGCTCTGCTGCTGGACGCTGCGGGCAAGGTCCTCTCCGACCGGCACTTCGTCTTCTACAACAACCTCTCCAGCCCGGACGGTTCGGTCGAGCACACCGGTGACAACCTCACCGGTGAGGGGGAGGGCGACGACGAGTCGATCAAGGTGAACCTGGCCGCCGTACCGGCCGAGGCCGAAAAGATCGTGTTCCCGGTCTCCATCCACGACGCCGACAACCGCGGCCAGAGCTTCGGGCAGGTCCGCAACGCGTTCATCCGGATCGTGAACCAGGCGGGCGGGGCCGAGATCGCCCGCTACGACCTGTCCGAGGACGCCTCCACCGAGACCGCCATGGTCTTCGGTGAGCTCTACCGCCACGGCGCCGAGTGGAAGTTCCGCGCCGTGGGCCAGGGATACGCGTCCGGGCTGGCCGGGATCGCGTCCGACTTCGGCGTCAACGTCTGACCGAACAGGAGACCACGTGGCCGGCCCGCCCCGCCTCCGCCCGGAGGACCACACGGACTTCGAAGCCGTACTTGATGTTGCGCTGAACACCGGGGACGTCTGCAGCGTCCTTCGCACCGACCCCACCGGCCGGGCGGGCGCACAGCTGCGCATCCAGGCGCTCGGAGCAGCGGACGAGATCACGGCGGCGGCCGCAGACGCGTACGCCGTGTACCTCACCACGCGGGACTCCGCCAGGCCGCCCGACCTGAAGCGCTCAACGGGCGAGGGAACCGTGCTGCCCGCCCTCATGGTCCTCACCCCGCTGCTGGCCGCCGCGTCGGCCGCGGTCCTGCTCCTGCTCGGCTACGTCCTTCAAGTCGCCGACGCCTCGGGCAGCTTCCCGGCCTCACTCGTCACCGCAGGCTGGGTGCTGGCGCTCATCGCCGTGGTGAGCACGCTCGTCGCCCTCACCGCCCTGGTGCGCACGGCTCTGCACCAGCGCGGCGGACGACCGTCCGCCGACCGCGTAGAGCAGGCCCGGCTGGCTTGGCAACAGGCGCTGCTCGATCGCGGGATGCTGCCCTACCTGCGAGGATGCGTGCGCCGGGATCCACTCCCCGGCTCCGCGATCACACAACCCCCGGTCCACGAGTAGACAGGACCCGCATGTTCGGACTGAGTGAGCTCGCCGTCATCCTCATCGTCGTCATAGCCGTGCTGGCCGCCAAGAAGCTGCCCGACCTGGCCCGCTCGGCAGGCAAGTCGGCTCGCATCCTGAAGGCGGAGTCCAGAGCCATGAAGGACGAACAGGAGCCGACCACGCCCCGTGTGATCCAAGGTGAGACCGCCAGCCCCGGTCATGGGCCCGGCACGGCCCCGGACCGGCCCCAGCCGTCCGAGCCGCGCAATGCCCGGGACACCGGACCGCAGCGGCCCCAGGACTGACCCAACCGCCCTCGCCGCCGAGCCGCCGCATCCGGGCCAGGGACTGGGGCCAGGTCGCGGATGATGGCCTCCCCCGGGTCGTACGCGCTGCCTGAAGGATCGAACGGCCCGGGCGTGCCGTTCCCGGTCGAGAGGTGGACGGGGGGTTGCCGCGCTGCGTACGTCCCGCACCGCCGTCGGTGTTCTTCTCACGGGCTGGGCTCAAGCCGTGAGAATCCGGGCGGCTCCGAAGCCGACCGGGCGGGCGGCAGCGCCAGGGCGCGGGCTTCTGACCGTTGCTCTTTCCGGGACCTGCGGGGCCTCCACACCAGGGCTGAGCCCTTGGGATCGCGGATTTATGCGGTCAGCGCCCCTTGCAGAGGTCGCCCCGTGACCTCGTTTGCCGTCAGAATTCACTCGTGCCGCGCGGCGGAGATCCCACACACCGCTGCTCTGCGGAAACACCATGTGGCCTGCTGTGATGGCGTCGGCTGGTGACGCAAGAACAGACGGTTTGGTGGGTCGTCACCGTTTTTGGCCCTGCCGTGCCCTGCCTGGCGCTTCTCAAGAGTGTTTTGCCCATCAACACCCTTCCCTGGAAGGGCAGGGAAGTGATTACCACGCTGAGTAGCTGCCTTCACTCAGGCCCGCTGCCACCGCCCACCACCGCAGCCGCGAAACCGCAGACCACAGCCCCCGTCTCCGACGGTAGTGCTGGGCGAGGGGCTGCCAGACCATTGCGTGACGGCGGCACCCCTCTGGCGAGGCACTTCGTCACGGCGTCGGCATGCTGACGCCGTGACGGAATGCCGACCTGGCGGATTCACCGCCGACGACAGGGACCCACCTGGCGCCAGGGCGGCTTCAGCCGTCGCGCCCGGCACCGCGATCGGGTGCGCTCATGTCCCCCGTCCCGGGCGTGCCATCGGCGAGCCCGTAGCGCAGGTACACGGTGCCCTTCGGACCGGCTACAGGCGGTTCAAGGAGTGTGACGTTCGTGGGCACCGCGCCACCGTCGAACACCTTCTTACCGACGCCGAGCATGATCGGGTGCACCCAGAGGTCGAGACGGTCGAAGAGCTTCTCGCGCAGGAGGCTCTGCACCAGGTTCAGGCTCCCGACGACCTTCACGTGCTCGTGCCGGTCACGGATCTCGCGCACCGCGCCGGCCAGATCCGGGCCGAGCTGCGTGGACCCGGCCCACGAGAGGTCGGGCCTGCCGCGGGAGGCCACGTACTTCGGGACGCTGTTGAAGAGCGTGGCGATCTCGTTGTCCTGGCCGCCCTCCTGGTACGGCCAGTAGGCGGCGAAGATGTCATACGTCCGGCGGCCGAGCAGGAGGGCGTCCGTGCCCTCGTACGCGGCACCGACCTGCGCCCCTGTGACCTCGTCCAGCAGGGGCGCCTGCCAGCCGCCGAACGGGAACCCCACCGGGTCCTCGTCGGGGCCGCCGGGCGACTGCCCGACGAGGTCAAGGGTTGCGAACAGCTCGATGTGGATGAGGCCCATGCCTTACTCCGGATGAGTTGGTTGTCTCGGTGGGAAGGGAGACCTGTGGGCGCCGGCAGACTCATCGCTGCGACGGCACCCGGCTTCGGGCCACCACCCCGTCCCGCGATGAGCGTCATTGCGACACTCGGCAGCAGGGCTCGGCAGGTATGCCGTGCGCCTTGATCCAGGCCCGCCCGTCCCATTCCTCGAACAGCACATGCCGACCGCTCTTGAAGCGCGCAGCACGGTGCCCTGCAGGTGTACCGGGCCAAGAGGACCTCAGCGCTGTTGGCGGCACGCTGGCGGGTGGTGCGGCGCTCAGCCCTTCGGTGTGATGTTCGCGTTGAAGCGGAGTAGGTTGCCGGGGTCGTACTTCGCCTTGATCTCCGACAGCCGGTCGTAGTTGCTGCCGTAGCCCTCCCGTAGGAGTTGCTCCCCCTCTTCCAGGAAGCCGGGGAAATTGAGGTAGACGCCCCCGGTGGAGAAGTGGCGCAGGTCGGCGAAGGTGTCGCGGACCCAGGCAACATTCCGCTCCGAGTCGGCCTCGCGGTCCCAGTTCCCTTCGATGCCGAACAGGTAGGGCACGCCGCGGTTGGCGAAGGCCGTCTCCTGCTCGTCTACCCGCGCCATCGCGCCACCCTGGTACCAGACGTCGATGGTCGAGTCGGGCGAGGGTGCCGCGGCGGCGTGTTCGGTGAGGCGCGCGATCAGCTTGTCGCTGAGCTCGGGCGCGTTCACGGACTTCCAGTAGTAGAGCCTGCCGTCCGGGTAGTCGTCGTCCAGGAACTTCTGCCCCTCGGTGTAGGGGACGGCTTCGCTGAGGTCGCAGAGGGGCTCGGCGATTTTCCGCAGCGGCCGCAGCGCGCGCTCCCCCTCCTCGGCTGCCGTCTCACCGGCGCCGGGGGACACCGCGAGGACCGCCGCGAAGGGTTCTCCGTGCGCCGCCGCCGGGAACTCCTCGGCCTGCGGTATCCGGCCTAGGACGACGAGCGGTGCTGCCTCCTCCGGCGACTCGGCGACGTACCGCTCACAGGCCCGGAGCACCTCCTCGACCCGCTCCAACGGGTAGTACACAGTGCAGAGGAACACACGCGGCCCCACGGGATACAGCCGGTACTCGAAGGAGGTCACGACGCCGAAGTTGCCGCCGCCCCCGCGGATCGCCCAGAACAAGTCCTGGTTCACACTCCCGCTCGCGGTGAGCAGCGCCCCCTCAGCCGTGACCACACTGGCCGATACAAGGTTGTCGCAGCTCAGACCGTACTTGCGGCGGAGCCAGCCCATTCCGCCCGACAGGGTGAGCCCGGCGATCCCGGTCGCCGACACCACTCCCACGGGTGCGGCGAGCCCATGCCGCTGGGTTGCGCGGTCGAGGTCTCCCAGGGTGCAGCCGCCCTGCGCACGGGCCGTGAGCCCCTCGGGGCGGACGTCGAGGTCCGTCATCTCCGACAGGTCGACGACCAGTCCGCCGTCGCAGACCGCCTGGCCCCCCACCCCGTGACCGCCCCCGCGCACCGCGAGCGGCAGCGAGTTGTCCCGGGCGAAATTCACGGAGGCGACCACATCGTCCTCACCGCGGCAGCGTGCCACGAGCGCCGGCCGCCGGTCGATCATGCCGTTCCACACTGCTCGCGCCGTCTCGTAATCTGGGTCCTCGGGGCGGATGAGACGCCCGCGCAGCCCTGAGGCGAAGCGGTCCAGGACGGCGCGGGGAAGACCGTTATCCGGGGTGGTCCGGCCGCCAGGGCCGGCCTGATGTCCACGGTTGGGCGTCTCGCTCATGGTGGTCACCTCCCATTTCCAGCATCACGGCGGACGGAGGGGGCCGCCATCCGCAACTGCGGTACGGCCTCTGCGGTCGCCGCGACACAAGCAGATCTCCAGGGCCTGTGGGACGGTGTGGGTACGGGTGCGCGGGCGTGGGCTCTCCACGAAGATCCGTTCCAGGAGGCCGGGCATGGGCGAAATGATCAAAGCCGGCACGGGAGAGATCTGGGTCGAGCGCCGCGGCCAGGGACCGGACGTCCTGCTCATCGCCGGGCTCAGCGACCCCGCCGAAGCCTGGCAGGCACAGCTCGACGGGCTTGCCGACCGCTATCGGCTCACCGCCTACGACAACCGCGGAACCGGGCGTACGCCGCTGCCCGAGGGCCCCCTGTCGGTACCCGGAATGGCCGAGGACGCCGCCGCGGTACTGCGCGCACTCGACATCCCGGCCGCCCATGTCATGGGGTTCTCGGGAGGCAGCCGCATCGCACAGGAACTCGCGCTCAGCCAGCCCCGGCTCGTCCGCAGCCTCGTCCTCATGAGCACGTGGGGCCGCTCCGATGCCTACTTCCGGACGATGACGGGCTTCTGGCACTGGATGGCCGAGCGTGCCCCCAGCGAACGCGCCATGCTGGAGGCGTTCCTGCTGTGGATCTACACCCCGCGGGCGCACGCCGACGGCACTGTCGACCGGATCATCGAGGAAACCCTGGCCTTCCCGCATCCGCAGTCCGTCGAAGCCTTCCAGCGCCAGCTCGCCCCGTTCCGGACCCATGACACGCTCGACCGCCTGGCGCAGATCACCGCGCCGACCCTGGTGCTGGCCGGCGAACTGGACATCGCCACACCGCCGCGCCTCGGCCGAGCCGTTGCCGACAGGATCCCGGGCGCCAGGTTCGAGGTACTGCCCGGCGAAGCCCACCAGCCCTTCCAGGAGGTCCCCGACATGTTCAACGCACGGGTCGACGCCTTCTGGCGGGAGGTGGAGTCCCAGGACTGAGTTGAACGGCAGCGAACCGTTCGCCCACGAGGTCCATCGGCCGGGCCTGTCGTTGCCGGATCTACCGCCACGCCGACGGCACCACCAATGGCAACAGGAATCCTTACGTCGCACCGTCGGCCACGGGGATCGAAAGCAGTGGGCTCCCGGTCCTGCTAGCGGTGCTCGGGGTTGTCCGCCCCCGGTCGGCAGCCGGCATCCCACTCCGTGCGCTGGTTGCCGTGGGGTGGAACGCCTCCGGCCCGTTTTGAGCATGGCGGCCAGGTGCATCAGGTTCCAGGTCATGAAGTTGGTGTTGCGGTTGGTGAAGTCGTTCTCCGGGCCGCCCGAATCGGGGTCCAGGTAGGAGGGGCCGGGACCCGCGGCGCCGATCCAGCCGGCGTCCGCCTGCGGCGGGATGGTGTAGCCGAGGTGCTGCAGGCTGTAGAGGACGTTCATGGCGCAGTGCTTGACGCCGTCCTCGTTGCCGGTGATCAGACACCCTCCGACCCGTCCGTAGTAGGCGTACTGTCCCTCGGGGTTGAGCAGGCTGGAGCAGCTGTAGAGGCGCTCGATGACCTGCTTGGTGACGGAGCTGTTGTCGCCCAGCCAGATGGGCCCGGCCAGGACCAGGATGTCCGCGGCCAGCACCTGCTCGTACAGCGCGGGCCAGGCGTCCGTGGCGAAACCGTGTTCGGTCATGTCGGGGTACACACCCGGCGCGATGTCCTGGTCGACCGCGCGGACGAGCTCCGTGGTCACCCCCTGCGCGTCCATGATCGCCCGGCTCTTGTCGATGAGTCCCTGGGTGTGGCTGAGCTGGGGGGACGGCTTGAGCGTGCAGTTGATGAAGAGCGCGCGCAGGTCGTCGAAGCGGTATCCGTCCTCGGTGGACGGGGTCGGCGGTGCTGCCATGGCGGACTCCGGGGAGCAGAGCGGACAGGGGCGAGGGGCGGTGCCAGCGGCAGCGTCTCGCGGAAATCGCGCGCTGTCCCGTTACGACGCACTGGCACAGGGTGGGTTCCAGGAGTGCCCGACCGCTCGTCGTGCGCCGGTATCCCGCCTCCCGGATCCTGGAGGCACCCGCCGGGCCCCGGATCCCGGCCCGCCGAGGACAAGGCAGCAGCGCCATGACGATCGGATGTGTCCGCGGATAGCGTGATCCCACTCCCGCCCGAACGGGTGGCCGAGTACGCCATGGACTGGCGCCAAGACGCCAAGTGGACCCAGGGCATCCGCACCGCGGAACTGACCCGGGAGGCGGACGTAGGCGGCTTCGGCGTGGGCGCCGAGATCAACCGGACGGCGTACTTCCCCGGCCGGCGCTTCGACTACGTCCTGCGCGTGGCCGCGTACGAGCCGCCCCGCCTGGACATGATCTTCGTGGCCGGCTCGATGCCCATGCACGTCACGTACACCTTCGAGCCGGACGCGCGGGGCACCCTCGCCCGCATTCGTGTCCGGGGCGGAAGGCGGCTTCTACCGGCTGGCCGCACCTCCTGGCCCGTCGGGTCCGCTCCTCCCTCGGCAAGGACCTGCGCGACCTCGAGCAGAGACTCACCGGACGCTAGGAGGAACCGGCATGGCGTACGACGAAGGCTTGGCCGAACGGATCAGACAACGGCTGGGCGCTGAGCCGGACATCACGGAGAAGCGCATGTTCGGCGGGATCGCCTTCCTGCACCGCGGCAACATGGCCGTGGGCGTGAGCGGCGACGATCTCATGGTGCGGGTCGGCCCCGACGACGCCGACGCGGCTCTGGCCCGGCCCGGCGCACGCGTCTTCGACATGACCGGCCGCCCGATGCGCGGCTGGATCCTCGTCGCCGGGACCGCGCTCAAGGAGGACGACGTCCTCGACGAGTGGATCGACAAGGGACGCACTTTCGCATCGAGCCTGCCGCCCAAATGACCTCGGCACGCGCCCGTATGACAGATCACCTGGGCGGCCACCCGCCACCCCGCGCGGCCAGAAGATGTGGCTGTCGACGAAGGACCAGCCGGAGGCGAGGAGGACGGCCGTGCCGGGGTTGACCCGGATGCCGTCCGTTCCGTTGGTGAACGCCTTGGCGTCTCCGGTGATGATCCGCAGGAACTTGGGCATCGCCACGACCTTGCTGCTCGGGTTGCCCACGCATTCCAGGGTCACCTGCGAGGCCGTGAGGATCTTGCCCACATCGCCCTCGGCACCACCGCCCGGCTGGTCGGCGTCGAACGACGATTTGTCCCCCTTGCTCTGGCAGGTCGTCTCGCCGGCCGCGAAGTCCTCATTGTCGGCGAAGGCGTCGTTGGCCTGATTGCCGACATAGTCGTGCGTGTGGCGCGCCCCGTTGTCCACACCGGGCGCGACGATGATGTTGTCGCTGTTGTGCAGCTCGGCTCAGCGCCCCGGTCCCGGGGCCTCCATGCCGAAGGTGCCCTGGAGGGTGGGGCGGGTGGTGAACATTCGGGCTCTCAACGCAAGCCCCTGGACGTCGACTGCTCTGGCCGCGGCCGCGGTCGCGGGGGAGCATAGGAGCTGAGCGACCGAGGGAGGCCCGCCATGAAGACCCAAGCCTCGGAATTCGACCCCTGGCTGTACTCTCACACGCCCTCCCAGGCCGAGGGCGAGCGTGATGAACCGGCGGAGCTTGCCGCCGAGGAGCAGCACGCAGAGGTCCCCAGGACCGAGCCGTCCCAGGCGGAGGGCGAGCGGGTGGACGACAGCGGGACCGCATGACCGCCGACGAATGATCATGAGCCGCGGACGGCGGAGGCCGGGTTGCCCCTCACACCCGCGACCCGCCATGGCGTGCCCGCGCGCCGCGGACGGCGCTCAGCAGGCCGTCCCAGGAGTGCTGGAACTTCTGGATGCCCTCGGTCTCCAGGACCTGGACCACACCGGCATACGAGATGCCCGACTTCTTGATCGCATCGAGGTCGGCGCGGGCCTGCTCGTGAGTGCCCGCGACGGTGTTGCCGGTGATCCGACCGTGATCGGCGGTGGCCTGCAGGGTGGCCTCGGGCATGGTGTTGACGGTGCCGGGTGCGACCAGCTCGGTGACGTAAAAGGTGTCCGGGTAGGCCGGGTCCTTCACACCCGTGGAGGCCCACAGGGGGCGCTGCTTGTCGGCACCCGCCTTCTCCAGGGCGTTCCAGCGGTCGGAAGGTGCCGTCGCCCCGTCGGCCGAGCCGAAGACCTCCTCGTACGCCCGGTAGGCGAGGCGGGCGTTGGCGACGGCGGCCTTGCCGCGAAGTGCCCTGGCCTGCGGGGTGCCCAGGGCGTCGAGTCGCTTGTCGATCTCGGTGTCCACACGGGAGATGAAGAAGGACGCGACCGAGTGGATACGCGAGAGGTCGAGGCCCTTGTCGCGCGCTTTCTCCAGGCCGCACAGGTACGCGTCCATGACCTCGCGGTAGCGCTCCAGCGAGAAGATCAGCGTGACGTTGACGCTGATGCCGGTGGCGATCGTCTCGGTGATGGCCACAAGGCCCGCCTTGGTGGCCGGGATCTTGATCAGGGTGTTGGGACGGTCGATCAGCCAGGCGAGATGTCCGGCCTCGGCGATCGTCGCGTCTGTGCCGTGCGCGAGCCGGGGGTCGACCTCGATGGAGACCCATCCGTCCTTGCCCCCGGTGGTCTCGAAGACCGGCCGCAGGAGATCGGCCGCGTCCCGCACGTCCGCGGCGGTGATCATGCGTACGGCCTCGGACACCGTGACCCCGCGCAGGGCCATGTCGTGGAAGCGGTCCAGGTAGTCGTCGCCGTCGCCGATCGCCTGTTGGAAGATCGTCGGGTTCGTGGTGACTCCTGTGACGTGCCGATGGTCGATGAGCTCGGCGAGGTTGCCGGACGTGATCCGCTTGCGGGAGAGGTCGTCCAGCCAGATCGCGACGCCTTCCTCGGAGAGGCGCTTGAGCGCGTTGTCAGTCATGGTGCGTCTCCTGCTTCCCGGGCGCCGGTCACTTGCCCCAGAGCTTCCGGTATGCCTCGCGGTATCCGTTGGGGTCCCAGGAGGACTTGCCGCCGCTGTTGTCGGCCGTGGTGATGTGGACCGGAGCGACGTAACCGCTGGCGGGCTTGCCGGCGAAGGCGCGGTTGAACTCGTCGACGATCTGCCAGCCCTGCTCGGACAGCGGCTCAGGAACCGTCGCCGCCTGGAACTGCTTGCTGTTGATGCGCTGGAAGGCGGACGGGTCGCCGTCACCGGCGCCGATGTTGAACGGGGCTCCGTTGCCCTGCTTGCCCGCCGCCCGCAGCGACGGGGCGGCGTCGGCGAAGTAGAGATCGTTGATCGCGATGGAGTTCGTCCACTTGGTGCCGTAGCGGGAGACGAGGGCGGACACCTCCTGCGGGGTGCGGTTGCTGGCGTCGGCGATGGGGATGTTGGACGTCGTCAGGACCTTGACGTCGGAGCAGGCGGCGAGTTCCTTCTCGATCAGGTCCGACTTGCCCTTGGCGAACGGGATGGAGGCGTCGGTGAAGACCACCACGCCCGCCCGGCCGTTGGACTGGCTGATGACCCAGTCGGCGCTGATCTTGGCGACGTCCTGGACCCGTGTGGTGACGTTGCTGAAGAGCTTCGGGTTCGTGCTGGGGCCGGGGGCGTCCACGGCGTGCCAGCCGATGAGCGGGATGCCAGCGGTGTTGGCCTGTGCGACCTGCTGCGCGGTCGACTTGGGGTCGAAGCCGGACAGCACGATGCCGGCGGGCTTGACGGCGACGGCCTGACCGAGCGCGGCCTGGATGCCGGCCGGGGTGCCCTGGCCGTCGATGATCCGCACCTTCCAGCCGATGGCCTTGGCGGCCTCCTTGACCCCCTCGGCGGCGCCGGCGACTCCCGGGTTGGTCATGCTCTGGGCGACGTAGACGAGGGTCTTGCCGGGGACCGCCTTGGGGCCCGTGGTCGGGCCGTTCCAAGGGGCGTTGACGTCCTCGGCCGCCTTGACCGCTTTCTTGGCCTTGGCGAGGACGGCGGGGCAGCCGGCCTTCGAGGACGTGACGGTGCCGGCGGAGCCGGCCTCCGAGCCACGGGTGCAGCCCGCGGCGAAGGCGGTGACCAGGGCGAGGGCCGCTACGGCTCTCAGGGGCGCCTTGCGGGTGAGGTGGTACGACACGAGCGTGCTCCTTGCTGACGTACGGGGAAGGCGGTACGGGGAAGGCGGTACGGGGAAGGCGTGGGGTGAGGCGAATGCCCTTCGGGACTGTGCTGACGGGACGGGCGGCATCGTGGGCATCCGGACCGGCAGGCTGCCCGCACCGGCGGCGGGGGCGAGGGCTGGTCGCCGGCGAACGAGGTCGATGACCGGCGGTTCTCAGACCTGGTCCGCTGTCGTGGACGGCGGCCGGGGTTCGGATTCCCCGTCGGATGCGGATGCGGATGCGGGCGCCGACGCGGCAGACGCCGGCGGCTCGGACAGCGACCTGCGCGTGGCGGTGGCACCGGCGCGCAGGCGGCGGCGGGCGGAGTAGCCGGCCAGGCCGACCGCGAGGAGGAGGGTGCCGCCGTTGAACAGGGAGGTGGCCCAGAACTCGGCTCCGAGCTGCTGGATGCCGGCGAGACCGATCGCGAGGATCGCTACGGCCACGACGGTGCCGGCGGCGTTGGCGCGGCCGGGCTTGATGGCGGTGGAGCCGAGCAGCGCGCCGACGAAGGCGGGCAGCAGGTAGTCCATACCGACGCTGGGGTTGCCGATCTGCTGCTGGGCGGCGAGCAGGACTCCGGCGCAGCCGACCACGAGCCCGGACCCGGCGAAGGCGTAGATGCCGTAGCGGCGGGTGGGGATGCCGACCAGGTCGGCGGCTCGCGCGTTGGAGCCGATGACATACAGGTAGCGCCCCAGGGGCAGGCGTTCCAGCAGCAGCCACAGGACGACGGCGAGGCCGAGGACGTAGAAGGCGGGCACCGGCAGGCCCAGGAACTTGGAGTCGTACAGGTCCGTGAAGGCCGGGGGCAGTCCCTGCGGGCCGGGGACGATGCGGGCGCCGTCGGTGATCCAGCCGGTGAAGGCGTAGAGCACGCTGCCGGTGCCGAGGGTGGCGATGAACGAGTCGATCCGGGCGAACTCGACCAGCAGCCCGTTGAACACGCCGACGAGGCCGCCGCCGGCGATGACGACCAGGCAGGCCACCGGCCAGGGCCAGCCGCTGTGGACGATGAGTTGCATCGCCAGCACGTGGGCGAAACCGAGGCCGTAGCCGACGGACAGGTCGAACTTGCCGGTGACGATGGGAATCATCGCGCCGAGCGCGAGCATCGCCGGAATCGACTGGTTGGACAGGATCGAGGAGGCGTTGTCCAGGGTGGGGAAGGTGTCCGGCAGGGCGAGGGAGAAGATCAGGAACAGTAGGACGGTGAGGGTGAGCAGGCCGTAGGTGCCGATCAGGTGGCCGCGGAGCCGACCACCGGTGCCTGTGCTGCGGGGAGTGTCGGCGGGGGCGGTGCCGTTCGTGCCGGGACTCATGGGTGCGTTCTTGCCGCCGCCGGTCGTGGACCGCCGCGCGCGGCGAGAGGATTCGGTGTCGGTGGCCATCAGTGGGTGCCCGTTCCGGTCAGCGCCGGCATGGCCGACGCGGCATGGGTGAGTTCGGTGACGGTGAGGGCTTCGCCGGACAGTTCCGCCGTCACGCCGCCCCGTACGAAGACCAGGGCGCGGTGGCACACGTCGGCGACCTCCTCGAAGTCGGTGGAGATGAGCAGGACGGCGAGTCCTTCGGCGAGGGCGTCGTCGAGGAGCCGGTAGATCTCGGCCTTGGCGCCGACGTCGACTCCCGCGGTCGGCTCCTCGAGGATCACCACGCGGCGGCTCAGGCGCAGCCAGCGGCCGATCATGACCTTCTGCTGGTTGCCTCCGGACAGGGTCGCTATCGGCGCCTCTGGGTCGGCGGGGCGTACTCCGAAGCGCTCGACGAGTGACGTGGCCTCGACGCGTTCGCGCGCCGGGCTGATCCAGCGCCATGGTGAGCGGGCGTCGGCGCGGGGGTTGGCCAGGAAGTTCTCCCGCACGGTGAGTTCGAGGGCGCAGCCCTCCTCCTGGCGGTTGCTGGTGACGAAGCCGACTCCCGCGTCGACTGCGGCGGCGACCGATCCGGGGCGGTACGGGCTGCCGTCGAGCAGGACCTCGCCGCCGGTGAGGGGCCGGGCTCCGGCAAGGGCACGGCCGAGATCCATGTGGCCGGCTCCGGTGAGGCCGACCATGCCGAGGACCTCCCCGGCGCGCAGTTCCAGGTCGACGGGGCCGATGCCCTCGGTGGTGGCGCCGGTCAGGCGCAGCACGGTGGAGGCGGGAGCGCCCGTGGTGCGGGGGGAGGGCGGCCGGTGGCTCTCCGGCTCGTGGCCGACGATGTCGTGGACGATCCGGTCGGGGCCGTGGTCCGCGAGGAGGCCCTGGCTGATCAGGTGGCCGTCGCGCAGGACGGCGAAGCGGTCGGCGACCTGGTAGACCTCGTCGAGGCGGTGGCTGACGTAGACGATGGCGTGGCCGCGGTCGCGCAGGGTGTGCAGGACGTCGAAGAGCCGGGCGCAGTCCGCGGCGGGCAGGCTGGCGGTGGGTTCGTCGAGGACGATGAGGCGGGCGCGGGTGGACAGCGCGCGGGCGATGGCGACGAGGGAGCGTTCGGCGCGGGTGAGGTCGGCGACGGCCGCGTCGGGGTCGAGGTGGCCGGCGACGATCCGCAGGGCCTCGGTGCAGCGCCGGCGTACCTGCCGCCAGGAGACGAGTCCGGCGCGGCGGGGGTAGCCGGTGCCCAGGGCGACGTTCTCGGCCACCGTCATCCATTCGACCAGGCCCAGGTCCTGGTGGATGAAGGACATCTCGATGGACGCGGCGTCGCTGCCCAGGGGATGGTCGGCCACGGTGACCTGGCCTTCGTCGGCGCGGTAGACCCCGGCAAGGATCTTGATGAGGGTGGATTTTCCGGCGCCGTTGTGCCCCAACAGGGCGAGGACACTGCCTGGGTGGATGTCGAGGTCGACGTCGGCGAGGGCGAGGGTGCCGCCGAACCGCTTGCGCAGTCCGCGGATCGTCACCAGCGGGCGGGAGACCGCGAGGCCGTCAGGCGTCGGAGGGCTGGGGGCTGTGTCGTCGGGAGTGTCGTTCACGGACTTCTCCGGGGAATCTGCAGGCCGAGGACCACTCCATCGGCTCGACCAGAATCCTGAACTCCTCACAGCATGCTGGTCAATACTCCCGCTGGCATTTATTGCCCCAAAGTTACGGCGGCCGTACGGAAAGGTTCCGTACGGCCGACGTCACGCCACGATCGCCCGCCGGGCCCCGTCCACGCGGAACGGGCCCGGCTCAAACTCATCCGCTGCCCGTGGACACCCCCTGCGGGAGCATGGGGTTCTCCAATCCCGCCGCGATGGCGCGCAGGTCTTTCAGCAGCGCCTCGCGGAACTCGTCGTCGAGCCGCGCCTTGAGCACGGTGACGCTGATCGCGAAGGGCGACGAGTCGGTGCGGAACCCCCTGACCGGTACGGCCAGGCAGACGATGCCGGCCCCTGCCTCTTCGTCGTCGACGGCGTAGCCCCGCTCCCGGCTCGCCGCCAGGTCCTGAAGCAGCGCGGGCACCGAGGTGATGGACCGGTCGCTGAGCGCGGGCAGGGTGCGCCCGCGCAGGCGGTCCTCGGCCACCGCCGGGTCCAGGGTGGACAGGATGGCCTTCCCGGTCGCCGTGCAGTTCGCGGGGAAACGGTCGCCGATGTTGGCGGTGAGCCGCAGCGGCTGGGTGCCGTCGTACCTGGCCAGGTACAGCACGTCCAGGCCGTCCAGGACGGCGACCCGGGCGGTCTCCCGGGAGATGTGCGCGCTGCGCCGGCACAGCTCGTAGAAGTCGCGCAGCTGGTCCACCGTGGACAGGTAGCGGCCACCCAGCTCCACCAGCTTGCGCCCCAGGCTGAAGCCCGTTCCGTTGCGGGTGATCATGCCCGCCGCCTCCAGGGAGGCACAGAGGTTCCCCGTCGAGGACTTCGGCAGGCCCAGGGCTCGCGCGATCTCACTGACCGACAGCGGGCGGCCCTCCGCCTCACCGAGCGTGTCCAGGATCGCCACGGCCCGCGTCACCGCCGGGACAAGACTTCCCGGGTCGCTTGCGCTCACCGTCAACTCCACCCATCATTCTGTTCGTCGTTCAGCATGTTGTTATTGTCCATCGTGTGTCCCCGAACGACAATGCCGTCGGCGCACGCTTTGCCGTCGAGTCTCGCCGAGATTCCCGACCGTAGCGCGCCTTCCGGGCCGGCCGACGACACCCTCCGAGCCTTGGAGCGCTGAGCAGCACATGACCAGCAGCCCGACCGATTCCCCGCCTCCCCCTCCGGTTCCGGATAACGGACCCCGTCTGTCACGCGAGGAGTTCGACTCCCTCTTCGACACCGTACGGACCTGGGGCCGTTGGACCCCCGCCGACCGCGGCGCGTGGAACCGGGTCACCCCGGCCCACGTCCAGCGTGCCACCGCCCTGGTCCGCAGCGGCACCACCGTCCCGATGGCCCTGCCCTGGAACACGGTGCCCGGCCCGGACAACGGCAAGCCCGCCCTGCACTACATGTCCGACCTCGGCGACGTCGAGGCCCCCGAGCCGTCCTGTCACAAGGACTTCATCGCCGTCGACTACCACGGCAAGGGCGTCAGCCACCTCGACGCGCTCTCCCACATCGCCTACCGCGGGCAGCTCT
Organism: Streptomyces sp. SA15; assembly: GCF_002291145.1. Lineage (GTDB taxonomy): Bacteria > Actinomycetota > Actinomycetes > Streptomycetales > Streptomycetaceae > Streptomyces. The sequence continues at coordinate 24,513 of NZ_NTGE01000096.1, read as the reverse complement.
ACGACGGCCGCACCGCTCGCGAGGTCGTCGACGCGGCCGGCGCCCACTTCGGCGCCGTCTCCGCCCTGGGCCCCCTCGTCACCAGGGGCGTTCTGATCGACCTGCCCATCGTCCTCGGCACCGACTGGCTGGAGCCCGGCACCGCCGTGCACGCCGACGACGTACTCGCCGCCGAGAAGGCGCTCGGGGTGAGCATCGGCGAGGGCGACGCGGTCCTGCTGCGCTCCGGTCACTTCCGGCGCCGTGCCGAACTCGGCGCGTGGAACCCCGACAACGCCAGCGCCGGCTTCCACGTCGACGCCGTACCCCTGCTGGCCGAGCGGGGGATCGCCCTGCTCGGCGGCGACGGCGACAGCGACGTACGGCCCTCCCCGGTCGAGGGGCTGCACTCCCCCGTGCACGCCCTCGCCCTCACGGCCATGGGCGTACCCCTGCTCGACAACCTCGACCTGGAGGCGCTGTCCACCGCCTGCGCGGCTCAGGGCCGCTACGAGTTCCTGCTCGTCGTGGCGCCGCTGAACGTCCCCGGCGGCACGGGCTCGCCCGTCAACCCGGTGGCGGTGCTGTGATGGCGGGCCCCGGGCCGGTCGACGGCCGGTTCACCGTCGGTGTCAGCCGCGACTTCCTCGACACGGACGGACGCAACGTGTGGGGCGACATCCGGCTGAGTGAGCTGGACGCCGCCGGGATCGACTGGCACTACCTTCCGCGCGACACCGACGAACTCCTCGCCACGGACATCGACGGTCTGGACGCCGTCCTGTTCGCCGCCCCCGCCGTCACCGCCCGCACGTTCACGGGCCTCACCAGACCCCCGCTGCTCTTCGCCCGCTTCGGAGTCGGTTACGACAGCGTCGACCTCGACGCCTGCACGCGGCACGGCGCCCTGGTGACCATCACCCCGGACGGCGCCCGGCGACCCGTCGCCACCGCCGCCCTCACGATGTTGCTGGCCGTCCTGCACAACGTCCCCGCCAAGGACCGGCTGGTACGTGAGGGACGCTGGTCCGAGAGGGAGCAGTGGATGGGGCTCGGGCTCACCGGCCGCCGCGTCGGCCTGCTCGGACTCGGCAACACCGCCCGCGATCTGGTCGGGCTGCTGCGGCCGTTCGAGGTCGAGGTCATCGCCTACGACCCCTACTGCCCGGCGGAGACCGCCCGGGAACTCGGCGTACGTCTCGTCGACGCCGACGCCGTGATGGCCGAAGCCGACGCGGTGATCGTGATGTGCGTGCTGACCGATGAGACCCGCCATCTGGTCGACGCCCGGCGGCTGTCCCTGATGAAGCCTTCGGCCGTGCTGCTCAACGTCGCCCGCGGTCCCATCGTCGACGAGACGGCGCTGATCGAGGCGCTGCGCGCCGGGCGCGTCCGCGGGGCGGGACTGGACGTGTTCGAGAGCGAGCCGCCCGGCCTCGACAACCCGTTGCTGGGCATGGACAACGTCGTCCTCAGCCCGCACAGCCTGGCGTGGACGGACGAGATGTCCGCCGGGAACGGAGGCAGCGCGGTGCGGGCCATCCTCGACGTGGCGACAGGCAGGCTGCCGCGCTTCGTCGTCAACCGGGACGTGCTCGGCCATCCGGGCCTCTCCGAGCGGCTGGGCGTGCCGACGCGGTACGGACGCGCGGAGGTCCGCACATGACCGTCCCATCCACCCGGCCCGGAACGGTCGGCTTCATGGGGCTCGGCGCCATGGGCCTGCCGATGGCGGCCAACCTCGCCGAGGCAGGTTTCGACGTCCTCGCCTGGAACCGCGGCCGTCCGGCGCTCGACGCGGCCGTCGCCGCCGGCTGCCGTGCCGCGGAGCGTCCCGCCCAGGTGGCGGCCACGGCCCCGGTCGTCCTCACCATGCTTCCCGACCTGCCACAGGTCAGGGAGGTCCTGGACGGACTGCTGGAGGACACGGACCCGGTCATGGACACCCTCGTCGTGATGGGCACCGTCTCCCCGGTCGCCGTCCGAGCCCTGAGCGACGAGCTGCGCCCCCGCGGAATCGCGGTCGTCGACGCGCCTGTGAGCGGTGGGGTGACCGGCGCCCGCGACGCCACCTTGTCGATCATGGCGGGCGGGGCGGAGGACACCGTCGCACGCGTCCGCCCGTACCTGGCCGCGATGGCCTCGACCGTCCGCCGCATGGGCGACGCCGGAGCCGGATCGCTCGCCAAGGCGTGCAACCAGCTCGTAGTCGCCGGAACCCTGGTCGCCCTCGCCGAGGCCGTCGTGCTCGGCGAACGCGGCGGACTCGAACCGGCCGCGCTGCTGGAGGTGCTGGCAGGCGGCCTCGCCTCCTCGGAGGTGCTCGCGCAGAAGCACCACCACCTCGCCGACGGCGACTTCACGCCCTCCGGACCCGCGCGCTACCTCCACAAGGACCTCGGCTTCGTCCTGCACAGCGCCGCCGACGCGCGGATCTCGCTGCCGCTGTCCGCCACCGTCGCCCGGCTCTACGCGGCGGTCGACGCCCGGGGCCTCGGCGACCTGGACAACAGCGTCGTCCTCCAACTGCTCCGCGACGGCCACGGGTTCGACGGCCACCGCCCTCACCCGCACCACACCACCACGAAGGACTGAACCATGCAGGCAGGAATCGTCGGACTCGGACGCATGGGCGGCAACATGGCTGCCCGCTGGCGCGACCACGGCCACCAGGTGGTCGGCTACAGCCGCACCTCCCCCGACCGTGACGTCAGCTCCCTGGAGGAACTGGTCGGCAAGCTGGCCGCCCCGCGCGTGGTGTGGTTGATGCTGCCCGCCGGCGACCCGACCCGCGAGGCGCTGCGTCACCTGTCCGGCCTGCTCTCCCGGGGCGATGTGATCGTCGAGGGCGGCAACTCCCGCTTCAGCGACGACACCGAGCATGCCCGGATGCTCGCCGAGCACGGCGTCGGATACGTGGACTGCGGTGTCAGCGGCGGCGTCTGGGGCCGGGAGAACGGATACGCCGTGATGTGCGGCGGCGCGGACGAGCACGTCCGGCGGGTGTGGCCGCTGCTGGAGTCGCTCGCCCCGGAACAGGACGGCATCTGCCACGCCGGCCCGGTGGGCGCCGGCCACTACGCCAAGATGGTCCACAACGGCATCGAGTACGGCATGATGCAGGCCCTCGCCGAGGGCTACGAGCTGCTGGAGGCCAGCGAGTACGTTCCGGACGTGCCGAAGGTGCTCGCCTCCTGGCGGCACGGCACGGTCGTACGCTCCTGGCTGCTCGACCTCCTCGTACGCGCACTGGAGCAGGACTCCGGGCTGGCCGGTCTCTCCGGCCGGGTCGACGACTCCGGCGAGGGCCGCTGGACGGTCGAGGAGGCGGTACGCCTGGCGGTTTCCGCCCCGGCCATGACCGCCGCGCTCTTCGCCCGCTTCGCCTCCCGCAAGCCGGACGCCGCCCAACTGAAGGCATTGGCCGCGATGCGGCAGCAGTTCGGCGGGCACGCCGTGCACGCAGCCCCGGTCTCCTCCGGCGGCAACGGCTGAGCCCGGTCCGGCCGCACGGCCGGACCACGCCGCCGGGGCAGACCACCGCGGCCCGTCGGGTGACCGCCCGACGGGCCGCGGGCCCCACGCCGATGGACACCGGCCGCCGACGACGCGAAGGACATGACTGACGAGATGTACGGCAACCAGGCGGACAGCGGACACGGCACCGGTGAGGTACCTGACGAGGGCTCGTCGCTGAGCCGCCGCAGCTTCCTCGCCACCACGACGGCGGTGGTCACGGCGGGCGGCGCGGTGACGGTCGCCGCCGCATCCCCCGGGCACCCGGCTCCGGACAGCGGGCCTGCGAATCCCCCGAGCCGGTCCGCCCCGGGCCTGCACGGCCCTGACACCCCCACCCACCGGACCCTCACCCCCTTCCTGGACCCGCTGCCCGTCCCCCCAACCGCCCGGAAAACCCGCGTCGACGGCATCTCGCACGTCACCGTCCGGATGCGCGCGACGACAACGCGGCTGCACTCCCAGCTGCCGCCCACCCCCGTCTGGGCGTACGACGGCCTGGTGCCGGGCCCCACGATCGAGGTGCGCCGGGGCGAGAGGCTCCACGTCACTTGGGTCAGCGATCTCTCCGGGGACTTGCCCGTGACGGTGGTCGAGGTGCCCGCCACCACGACGACACCGGCGGTCTGGGACCAGCCGGGCCGGAGCGGTGGCACGCCCCGTGCGGATGTCGCGGAGCTCCGGCCGTGGACCGTGGTGCATCTGCACGGTGCGCTCACCGGCAGCGGCAACGACGGGTGGCCCGAGAACGGGATCGCGCCGGGAAGGTCACAACTGTCCGAGTACGCCAACGACCAGCCGGCGACCGCCCTCTTCTACCACGACCACGCCATGAACATCACCCGGTGGAACGTGATGGCCGGCCTGTCCGGGCTGTACCTGATACGGGACGAGGAGGAGGACGCCCTCGGCCTGCCCAGCGGCCCGTACGAGGTGCCGCTGCTCATCGCGGACCGCAATCTGGACACCGACGCCGACGGCCGGCTCACCGGGCACCTGCTGCACAAGACGGCCGTCGTCCATCGCGAACCGCTCCTTCAGATGCGCGCCTTCACCGGACCGTTCACACAGGTCAACGGAGTCATCTGGCCGCATCTGCGGGTGGCGCCCCGCTGGTACCGGTTCCGCGTCGTCAACGGCGCCAACACCCGCCAGTTCCGGCTGCGGCTGACCGACGAGGACGGGCGGCCCGTGCCGGCCGGCACCGTCCACCAGATCGGCACGGACCACGGGCTACTGACCGAGCCGGTGGCGCTGGAGGACGACGGGCTCACGCTGGGCGCCGCCGAACGCGCCGACCTGCTGGTCGACTTCTCGGCGTTCCGCGGGAAGCGGCTGCGGCTGGTGAACACCAACGCCAACCCCGACCCGGGCCCATGGCCCCAGGTGATGGAGTTCCGGGTGGACGGCCGTCCCGCGCACGCCCCGTTCACCCTGCCCCGGACACTGAGTGGCACCCCGGGCGCCGCGCCCGACCGTCCCGCGCAGGACCGGCTCGTGGTGCTCACCCCCATGGGCCCCGGCCAGGCCCTGTGCTGGGAGATGGAGCGCACCGAGGCACCCTCCGGCCGGCTTCCCGTCGACGGCATCGTGCAGATCCGGGAGGACGACGGCAGCGTGACGACGTACCGCCGCGCGGCCGCGGACTTCTACGACCCGGTGCGCTTCTTCGTCCGGACCCGGAGCTGGGAACGCTGGCGGTTCCTGCACGCGGCCCCCTCGGGCTGGCCGCACCCCATGCACCTCCACGCCACCAGCTTCCGGGTGAGGAGCCGGGAGACCTACGACGTCGGCGGCTTCACCTCGTTCGCCCTGCCCGGTGGCGGCATCGGCTGCGGCACCGCCACCCCGCTTCGCCGGACCGGAGCGGCCGGGGTTCCGCCGGGCGAGCGCGGCTGGAAGGACACCGTACGGGTCGGGGCCGGGGAACTCGTCACGGTCGACGGGTACTTCGGTGACTCGGCCGGGAAGTTCGTCTACCACTGCCACATGTTCGAACACGAGGACATGGGCATGATGCGGCAGTTCGTGGTCCTCCCCGACCAGATCACGCGGTGGGGAGCATCCATGGACATGCCGTCCGCCCCCGGCGACGGTGGCATGGGGACGCAGGCGGAGACGCACAGGTGACCGGGCGGGACCGGGGGCCGGCACTGCTGGTGGCCGGGGCGTTCTTCATGGAGAACCTGGACGCCACCATCATCTCCACGGCCGCCCCCGACATGGCCGCGTCCTTCGGAACGAAGCCGGAGGCCATCGGCGTCACCATGACGGCGTATGTCGTGGCGCTGGCCGTGTTCATCCCCGTGAGCGGCTGGGCCGCCGACCGCTGGGGCACCCGCCGGGTCTTCGCCTGGGCGATCGGAGTGTTCACCGTCGCCTCGGCGCTGTGCGCGGCGGCCGACGGCCTGACCGGACTGGTCCTGACGCGGGTGCTGCAGGGCATCGGCGGGGCCATGATGGTGCCCGTCGGGCGGCTGGCCGTCCTGCGCACCACCAGCAAGCCGGACCTGCTGCGGGCGATCGCCTGGCTCACCTGGCCGGGCTTGCTCGCGCCGGTGCTCGCGCCCGCGCTCGGCGGCCTGTTCACCACGTACGCCTCCTGGCGCTGGATCTTCCTGGTGAACGTGCCGCTGGGCGTGGTGGCGCTGCCCGCCGCGCTGTGGCTGATCCCCGATCTGCGGCGGGAGGAGCCGCGCAGGCTCGACTGGGCGGGGTTCGTCCTCGCGGGGGCCGGGCTGGCCGCTCTGGTACTCGGCCTGGAGCTGCTCGGCGGCCCGCCGGCCGGCTGGGGAACGGCGGTCCTCTGGCTCGGCGCCGGGCTGCTGGCCTCCGGGCTGACGGTCCGTCACCTGCTGCGGTCCCGCCGCCCTCTGCTGGATCTGGCCACGTTCCAGGTGGTCACCTTCCGGGTGTCGAACGCGGGCGGCGCCCTGTTCCGTGCCGCGATCAGCGCCGCGCCCTTCCTGCTGCCGCTGATGTTCCAGCAGGCCCTGGGCTGGAGCGCGGCACGGGCCGGGCTCGTACTCACCGCGGTGTTCGCGGGAAACATCGCCGTCAAACCGTTCACGACTCCGCTGCTGCGCCGCTTCGGCTTCCGCACGGTGCTCGTGGTCAACGGCGCGGCGACGGCCGTGACGTTCCTGCTGTGCGGCCTGCTCGGCCCCGGTACGCCCCTGGCTCTGGTGGTGGCCGTGCTGTTCGTCAGCGGCGTGTGCCGGTCCGTCTCGCTCAGCGCGTACGCCACGGTCGGCTTCGCGGACATCGAGCCGGAGCGGACGGCGGACGCCAACGCCCTGTCGAGCGCCGTGCAGCAGTTGGCCACCGGGCTGGGCATCGCCCTGGCCGCGCTGGGCATGCGCGCGTCCGGTCCCCTCGCCTCGCTGCTCGGCCTGGACGGCCCTACGGCGGCCTACGCGGTGGCGTTCGGGCTCCTCGCCGTGCTGCCGCTGGCCTGCGTCGCCGAAGCGTTGCGGCTGCCACGGGATGCGGGGGCGCTGGTCACCGGGCCGGTTCCGGCCCGCGCGGGGCGTCCTTCCGCTCCGTCGTCCCGGTCCGGGCAGTCTGTGGACCGAAGCGGAACGTGACCGTCGTGCCGGCTCTCTCAGGCATGGGGGACGGACGGCAAGTTCCTCTGTCCGGTCGGCCGGTTGGCCCCGCTGGATGCGCTGGATGCGCTGGATACGCTGGATGCGCCGGCACGGGCGCTACGCGGAGAACTCCCGCAGCGCCACGTGCAGCCCTTCGACCCGGGGCCGGGCATCCGCCATCCGCCGGACGGCCACCGGATCCGGCAGGACGGTGCGGTGTGGCCGGGACCAGACGTCGGCGGGCAGGGCGGACAGGTCGGACACGGCGCCGAGCGCACGCCAGCCGAGGAGCGCGGCGCCGAATCCGGAGCCGGCGGTGTCGTCCGTGATCCCGAGCGGCATGTCGAGCGCCGCCGCGACGATCTCCGCCCAGAGCGACGACCGCAGCGCTCCGCCGGTGGCCCGCACCGAGGCGACCGGCGCCCCGGCAGCGACCACCGAGTCCCTGACCAGCGCCAGTTGCTGCCCGACGCCCTCGATCATGGCCCGTGTCATATGGGCTCTGCCGTGCGCGCGCCGCAGCCCGATCAGGGCGCCCCGGGCATCGGGGTCCCACCAGGGGGCGCGTTCGCCGAGGAGATGAGGCAGCGCGATGAGGCCCTCGGAGCCGGGCTCGACTTCGGCCGCCTCCTTCAGGAGGTCGGCCACGTCGATGCCACCGAAGGATTCGGCAGCCCACTGGGCGACGACTCCGGCGTTGCTGACCGCTCCGCCGAGCACCCACAGCCCGTCGGCGAGGTGGTAGCAGAAGACACGGCACCTGTCGTCCACGCCCGGCCGGTCGCGCACGACGCGGAGCGCGCCGCTGGTGCCCAGCGACAGCGCGGCCGTACCGGGGGTGGTGGCGCCGACCGCGAGGTTGGCGAGCGGCCCGTCTCCGGCGCCCGCGACCACGGGCAGCCCGGTGGGCAGGCCCAGCGCGGCGGCCGGCTCGGGCAGCAGCGGGAAGGTGGCGGTCGGCGGTACGAGGTCGGGCAGCCGTTCGCCGGACACCCTGGCGGCCTCCAGTGCGGGTCCGTGCCAGGCAGTGGTGCGGAGGTCCATCAACCCGGTGGCGGAGGCACAGGAGTGGTCGGTGATCAGTCGGCCGGTGAACCGGGACAGCACGTAGTCCTTCATCCCGCACCACACGGCCGTACGCCGGAAGAGTCCCGGTTCGTGTGCGGCGAACCAGGCCAGCTTGGTCACCGGCGCCATGGGGTGCACCGGGGTGCCGGTCGCACGGTGGAGCGCGTCCCCGCCCTCGGCCCGCAAGCGGCGGGCGATGTCGGCCGAGCGGGTGTCGGCCCAGCTCAGGGCGGGAGTCAGCGGTGCGCCGGAGGAGTCGAGGGCGAGCAGGGTGTGCAGGGCCGCGCTGAAGGACAGCCCCCGGACGGCCAATCCCAGGTGCGCGCAGTGTTCGGCACTCTCCCGCACCGCGTCGACCACCCCGGCCAGCACGGTCGCGGGGTCGTGGACGGCTTCGCCGTCCCGCCCGGTGCGCAGGGGGGCGGGACGTTCGACGGTCGACACCGGGCGGTACGCGGCATCCACCGCGACCACCTTGGTGGCGGTGGTGCCCAGGTCGATGCCGAGCACCGCCTCGCCGGCGTCGTTCATCACGGTCTCCGTTTCGGCTTGGTTCGGGGTCGGTTCGGTTCCGGGCATGCCCGTCGGAGGGCCCGCCCAGCGCCGGCGGCTCGTGTCCGGAGAGTCAGCGGGCGTCGGCGGGGTCGGTGAGGTCCCGGCCGCGTGTCTCCGGTGTGGCGAAGGTCGTCAGGAAGGTGATGAGGGACAGCACGATCACGTAGCCGGCGAGGGGCCACCAGGAGTCGTTGAAGGCGAGCAGCAGGGTGGCTCCCAGCAGCGGAGCGACACCGCCGGCGATGATCGCGCTGAACTCCCGGCCGATCGCCACGCCCGTGTACCGGTGCCGCGCGCCGAACAGCTCGGCCAGCAGGGCGCACTGGGAGCCGAGCATGCCGTTCACGCCGACGCCGATGCCGACGGTGATCACGGCGCAGATCAGCACCGTGTTGCCGGTGCTCATCAACGCGAAGGCGGGAATGGCGAACAGGGCCTGGAAAAGCGCGGCCCAGCGGTACAGCGGGACGCGGCCGATCCGGTCGGACAGCATGCCGAACAGCGGGATGGTGACGACACCGGCGAGCGAGGCGCAGGCCACCGCGAGCGGGCCGACCGAGGAGGAGACGCCGACCACGGCGGTCACGTAGCTGATGCTGAAGGTGGAGTACAGGTAGGAGGTGCCGTTCTCGGCCATCCGCAGGCCGAAGGTGACGAACAGGTTCCGGCGGCTGTTGACCATGAGGTCGCGCAGCGGACGCTTGCTGACCTCTCCGGTTTCTTCCAACTGGGCGAAGGCGGGGCTCTCCTCCAGCTTCAGCCGGATGTAGACCGCGACCAGGATGAGCACCGCGCTCAGCAGGAACGGCACCCGCCACACCCAGCCGAACAGGACGTCTTCGTCCAACTGCGCCAGCGGTACGAACAGCGCGGTGGCGAGCAGCATGCCCACCTGGATCCCGACGAACGGGAGGGCGGCGTAGTAGCCGCGTCTGGCGGGCGGGGCGTACTCGGCCATCAGGGTGGAGGCGCCCGCCTGTTCGGCTCCGGCGCCGAAGCCCTGCAGCAGCCGCAGCAGCATCAGCAGGACGGGGCTCCATATGCCCGCGGTGTGGTAGGTGGGCAGCAGCCCGATGGCGAAGGACGACCCGCCCATCAGCGCGACGGTGACGACCAGCACTGTCTTGCGGCCGTGCCGGTCGCCGAGCGAGCCGAAGAACAGACCGCCGAGGGGACGGGCGACGAACCCGACCGCGTAGGTGGCGAAGATGGCCACGAGCCCGACCGCGTCGCCGAGCCCAGGGAAGAACAGGTGCTTGAACACCAGCGCCGAGGCGATGCCGTAGATGGCGAAGTCGTAGTACTCGAGGGCGCTGCCCACCGAGCTCGTGAAGAGCGCGCGGCGCAGTCCCGGGTCTTTGTGGGTGCTGTCACCTGCGGCGGGCCCGGAGGATGTCGTCGTTGGCACCGTCATGGATGCCGCCCTTCCGTCTCACGGACGTGTCACACGCCGTTCATCTGGGGACGTCGGGGACCGTAACAGCATGTGGCATCGATGCCAATATGCTGAACACAACTGACACCCCCTCGACATTCCAGCCCGAAGCGTTCAGTATGCTGTTCACAGCACAGCATTTGGTTCAGGAGGTCAGGTGTCAGCACATACAGAGGTGGGCGTCGCCGGGCTCGGGGTCATGGGCTCCGCGATCGCCCGCCGGCTGCTCGGGCGCGAACGCACGGTGCGCGTCTACGACATCCGGCCGCAGGCCGGCGCCGAACTCGCCCGGAACGGGGCCGCCATGGCGGAATCGCCCGCCCGGCTCGCCGCGTCGCGCGTGGTGATCCTCTCCCTCAACACGGCCGGCATCGTGGAGCAAGTGGTCTTCGGCCCGGACGGGGTGCTGAGTGAGGCACCGGACGACGTACTGGTCATCGACATGTCGAGCATCGACCCGGGACGCACCCGCGAGTTCGCCGAACGCGCCGCCAAGCTGGGCGCCGGCTGGGTCGACGCCCCGCTGTCGGGAGGCGCACCGGCCGCCGCGCGCGGCGAGCTGACCCTGATGCTGGGTGGCGAGGAGGAGCACGTCGAACGCGCGCTGCCCGTACTCGGCGCCCTGGCCTCCCGGCTGACGCATCTCGGCCCACCCGGTTCCGGTCAGCTGGTGAAGTCCGTCAACCAGGTGCTGGTCGGCTGCGGATTCGCCGCGCTGGCCGAGGCGGCCGCGCTGGTGCGGGCGGCGGGCCTGCCACCCCGGAAGGTGCTCACCGCGCTCAGCGGGGGCCGCGCCGACTCGGCGCTGCTGCGGGAGTTCTTCGTCAAGTTCGCCGACGCCGACCTCTCCCCCACCGGCCGGGTCAGCAACATGGTCAAGGACCTGGAGGCCGCCCGCGACTACGCGCGCTCGGCCGGCGTACCGCTGCCCGTCACGACAGCCGTCGCCGAACTTCACCGCTGGCTCACCGCGGCCGGGCACGGCGACGCCGACAACGCCGCGCTGATGCGCTACTACGCTCCCCTGGAGGTACGGCCGTGAAGGTTCCCGCCCTGTTCGACCTCGCCGGCCGCCGGGCCCTGGTGACCGGCTCCAGCAAGGGCATCGGTGCCGCCCTCGCCGCCGGCCTTGCCGAGGCGGGCGCCGAACTCGTCCTCAACGGCCGCGACGACGCGGCACTGGAGCGCGCCCGGGAGGAGCTGGCCGAGCGCACCGGGGCCAAGGTGCACGCGGCGGTCTTCGACGTCACCGACGAGAGCGCCGTACGACGAGCGGTCCGGGAGATCGAGGACGGCATCGGCCCGCTGGACATCCTCGTCAACAACACCGGCGTGCAACACCGCGAGCCGATGCTGGAGGTCTCGGCGGAGACCTTCGAGCGGGTGCTGCACACCAACCTCACCAGCGCCTTCCTCGTGGGCCGCACGGTCGCGGCCGGAATGGTCGAGCGCGGCCACGGAAAGATCGTCAACATCTGCTCCGTACAGACCTGGCTGGCCCGGCCCGGCATCGCCGCGTACGCGGCGTCCAAGGGCGGCCTGGCGATGCTGACGCGCAGTATGTGCGCGGAGTGGGCCGGATCGGGACTCACCGTCAACGCGCTCGCCCCCGGCTATGTGGTCACCGAGCTGACCCGCCCGTTGGTGGAGGACCCCGCCTTCGACTCGTGGATCCGGGGCCGCACCCCGGCCGGCCGCTGGGCCTCGGTCGAGGACCTCGTCGGCACGCTGGTGTGGCTCGCGGCACCCGCGTCGGACTTCGTCAACGGCCAGGTGATCGCGGTCGACGGCGGACTGACCGCGGTCGTCTGACGCACCACCCTCCAATGCACTCAACCAACCGAAGCAGCCGAGCCGTTCGGCAGAGAGCGGGACGAGGACATGAACGACAGGGACCCAGCGAAGATGCGGGCCGTGGTGGCGCACGGCGCGGGCGACCTGCGCCTGGAGGAACGCCCGGTGCCGACACCGGGCCCGGGTGAGATCGCGGTCGACATCCGGTACGGCGGCATCTGCGGCTCCGACCTGCACTACTGGCGCCACGGCGCGGTCGGGGAGTTCCGGCTGCGCGAACCGCTCGTGCTGGGACACGAGATCGTGGGCCGGGTACGCGAGGCGGGCCCCGGCACCCAGGCACCGCCGCCGGGCACGCCGGTGGCCGTGCACCCGCTGGCGTCCTGCGGCAGCTGCCGGCAGTGCCTCGCCGGGCGGCGCAACACGTGCCTCGACACCGGCTACCTCGGCAGCGCGGCCCGCGACCCCCATGTGCAGGGCGGCTTCGCCGACGTCCTCGTCGTCCCCGCCGAGCGGGTGCTCGCACTCCCCGACGGCCTGGACCTGCGGCTGGCCGCGGTGGCCGAACCGGCCGCGGTCGCCTGGCACGCCGTACGGCAGGCCGGCGACGTCCGCGGCAGGCGGGTACTGGTCACCGGCGCGGGCCCCATCGGCTGCCTGGTGGTCGCGGCGCTGCGGGCCGCCGGCGCGGCCGAGATCACCGTGACCGACGTGCACGAGGCTCCGCTGGCCGTCGCCAAGCAGGTGGGCGCCACGTCGACCGTACGGGTCGGCGCCGGTACCGACGGGCTGGACGAACTCGCCGCAGACCTCGCGATCGAGTCCTCGGGCAACCCGGCCGGACTGCGTACCTGCGTGTACGGAGTCGACCGGGGCGGCCTGGTGGTGGGCCTCGGACTGCTGCCGCCCGGGGACACGCCGGTGGCGGCCAACGCGCTGATCACACGGGAACTGCGGCTCGTCGGCTCCTTCCGCTTCGACGACGAACTCACCGAGGTGCTCCCGGCATTGGCCGACGGCCGCCTCCCGGTCGAGCCGGTCGTCACCTCCGTCCTACCGGTGGCGCACGTGCGGGAGGGGTTCGAGATCGCGGCCGACCCCGCCCGCTCCTGCAAGGTGCTGCTCGACTTCGGCGAGCCGGGGGTGGCCTGACGCGGTGTCCGGCCCGGCCCTGGCCGCCACCTGCCTGCCCCCGCATCACGATCCACAGACCGCCTCCCGCACTTACATCCCCCTCGCCGCAAGGAGTTCAGCATGTCCGGCAGCCCCACCCGCCGCCCCCGCGTCGCGGTCAGCCGCACCGCTCTGCCGGGAGACGGCGTCGAGCGCCTCGCCGACCGCTGCGACATCACCGCCTGGACGGGCGCGCGGCCGCCGACCCCCTCCGAGCTGGCCGGGCTCGTCCGGGGCTGCGAGGGACTGCTGGTCCTCGGCAGCGACCGCGTCGACGCCGCACTGCTCGACGCGGCAGGACCGGATCTTCGGGTCGTGGCCCTCGCGTCGATGGGCTACGACGGCGTGGACGTCGAGGCCGCCGCCGAACGCGGCGTCGTCGTCACCCACACGCCCGACGTGCTGGCCGACACCACCGCCGATGTGGCGATGGCGCTGATCCTGATGGCACGGCGCCGCCTGCCCGCCGCCATGGACGCGCTGCGCCGCGGCGCATGGGGCGCCTTCCGCATGGACGCCTTCCTCGGCCTCGACGTGCACGGCGCCACCCTCGGGCTGATCGGCTACGGGCAGATCGCCCGCGCACTCGCCCGCAGAGCCGCCGGATTCGGCATGCGCGTACAGCACCACCACCCCCGGCGCAGGGAGGACGACGAGCTGTCCCGATGGGTGCCGTTCGACGAACTGCTGCGGACCAGCGACGTGGTGTCCGTGCACACGCCGCTGACGGAGGAGACCAAGGACATGATCGGCGCGGCCGAACTCGCCCTGATGAAACCGACCGCGACCCTGGTCAACACCGGTCGCGGAGGGATCGTCGACGAGGAGGCCCTCCTGACGGCGCTGCGCCGCGGGGAGATCCACTCGGCAGGGCTGGACGTCATGACCGGCGAGCCGCGCACGGACCCCTCCGACCCCCTGCTCACCGAGCCGCACCTGGTGGTGCTGCCACATGTGGGCTCGGCGACCGAGGCGACCCGCGCGGCCATGGTCGAACTCGCCGCCCGCAACGTCGAAGCCGTTCTGGAGGGCCACCCCGCCCCCACCCCACTCCCCGGCACCCCGAGCCTGCCCGGCCGACGCGCCCAGCGTGCGGGGCAGAACGCGTCCGTCATCAGCGCTCAGCCGTAGTCGCTCACCACGGCGATCCGGACGCGGAGACGGTGGGGACGGGGTCTGGCTGGTGACCGCCGTCAGGCCGTGACCGGCACACGATCCCCCTCGACAGGACACAGTGATCGCACGGCCACGGAGCGAGTTGGCACTTCCGCCCCACAGGCAGTCATGTGACACTGGCGTCCCGTCCGCAGTGCGGACTCCCTCCGCACCGTCCCCCACGAAAAGTGCGCCGTGCGTTCTAGTTCGCTTCCCTTGCCGCTCGCCCTCACCGCGCGTCTGTCCCCCGTCGCCGTGCTCGCTGTGGCGGGCTGGGCCCTGGCGTCCGGCCCGTTCGCCGCGACGCCCGCCGAGAGCCACGACGAGCGGCAGCAGACCGGGACCCAGTCCGCCTCCGCCCCGTCGACGTCGGCGGCGTCGAAGACGTACGCCGCCGCTCCCGCGCCGTGCGCCAGTCTTGCCGGGAAGACGATCACGTCGCTCGTGCCGGGCGCCAAGAAGGCCGGCAAGGAGATTCGGTCGACGGACTCGAAAGTGCGCCGCACCTGCTCCTGGAACGCCCTCAAGGGGTACGACTACCGCTGGCTCGACGTGTCCTTCGAGATCACCGAGTCGGACGAGGTGGCTCAGAAGTCGTACAAGGAGAACGTCACGGAGAAGAGCGGCGGCGGGGCCGTGCCCGGGCTCGGCGACTCGGCGTACTCGGTGGTGAACCTCACCACCGAGGACAAGCAGCAGACGCGTGAGGGCACGGTGGTGGTACGCGCGTCCAACGCGCTGGTGGTCGTCACGTACAACGGCAGCGACTTCGAGTCGAAGAAGGCGCCCAGTACGGACGAGATCAACAAGGGAGCCATCAAGGCCGCCAAGGAGGCGGTCGCCGCGCTGGAGGACGGCCAGTAGGGCTGACCGTCCTCCAACAGCGGTTCTACGAAGCGGTTCTACGACAGAAGAGTTCCGACAGATGGGTCAGGCCTCGAGACGGTCCCGTCCGCGCGCCAGCATGAGCAGCACGTACAGCACCATCGAGGTGCCCAGGCCCACCGCCCAGCCGTAGTCGGCCAGCGGCTCCAGCGCCGGGATCGGCCGGCCGTCGATCAGCGGCTTGAAGCTGGCGCCGCCGATGGCGAGGACACCGCCGACGGCGAAGGCGACGACGGCCCGCCAGTTCCAGCCGCCCTCGTACCAGTAGCGGCCGCCCGTGCGGTACAGGTCGGTCAGGTCCAGCTTGCCGCGGCGCAGGATCCAGTAGTCGGCGATGAGGATGCCGGCGACCGTGCCGAGCAGACCGCCGACCAGGCCGAGCCAGGTGAAGATGTAGCCCTGCGGGTCGGAGTACAGCTTCCACGGGAAGATCAGCACGCCGAGGACGCAGGTGGCGAGCGCGCCGGCCCGGAAACTGATCTTCCGGGGCGCGATGTTGGAGAAGTCGAAGGCCGGGGAGACCAGGTTGGCCGCGATGTTCACGGACAGGGTCGCCACCAGCACGGTGACCAGCGCGAACAGCAGGCCCACGACGTTGTCCGTCTTGGCGGCGAGCTGTACCGGGTCCCAGATCGTCTCGCCGTAGACGGCCTGCGAACCGGAGGTGACCATCACCGACAGCAGGGCGAAGAGAGTCATGGTCGTCGGCAGGCCCAGCGCCTGACCCCACGTCTGCGCCTTCTGGCTCTTTCCATAGCGCGTGAAGTCCGGAATATTCAAGGACAAAGTGGACCAGAAGCCGATCATGCCCATGAGGGACGGCCAGAACAGCTTCCAGAAGTCCGCGCCCCAGCCCAGCTTGGAGGGCTGGTCGAAGAGCGGGCCGAAGCCGCCGGCCTTGTCGCTCATCCACCACAGCATCACGAAGGCGCCGACGAGCACGAAGGGCGCCGCCCAGTTCTCGAAGCGGCGGATCGTCTCCATGCCCCGGTAGATGATCGCCACCTGGATCGCCCAGAAGATCGCGAACGACAGCCACATCGTCCAGGCGTAGCCGCCGATCTTGCCGACATCGGTCCAGCCGTTGCCGATGAGCTTCCCGGCGAGGAAGTAGATCGCCTCGCCGCCGATCCAGGTCTGGATGCCGAAC
Source organism: Streptomyces sp. SA15 (assembly GCF_002291145.1). Classification (GTDB taxonomy): domain Bacteria; phylum Actinomycetota; class Actinomycetes; order Streptomycetales; family Streptomycetaceae; genus Streptomyces. The sequence goes on along the minus strand of NZ_NTGE01000096.1, from coordinate 8,213 downwards.
CAGCCGCACGCCACCAACGCCCTGACGACGGCCGGCAGGTTGGCGCCGCGGATGCCGAAGGAGGCACGGGCGAAGACCGGGAAGGGGATGCCGTACTTCGGTCCCGCGTGCCCGGTGAGCAGCATCGGGACCAGCACGATCACATTGGCCAGGGCGATGGTGAGCACCGCCTGCTTCCAGTCCATGCCGACGGCGATCAGACCGGAGGCCAGGGTCCAGGAGGCGGTGTTGTGGGCCATGCCGACCCACAGCGCGGAGAAGTTGTACGTGGTCCAGGTGCGCTTCTCCACCGGGACCGGCAGCAGATCCTCGTTGGCGTAGCGGCCGCTCGGGGCGGGGGCGCCCGGGGCGAGCTCCACCCGGCCGTCGGCGAGGGTGACTTGGGTGGACGGCGGTATGGCCGTGGGAGCGGTGTCGGTCATGGGCAGGCCAATCAATGAAGGGTGGTCCGGAAAGGCCGTGCGGGCTCCGGCCCCCTCCCCGGGGGGTGGGGAGGGGAGTACAGGAGTGGGGGGCGGGGGTTGGGGAGGTGAGCAGTGGGGCGGATCCGGATCAGGCGTTGACAGCCGGGATCACCCGCGTGCCGTACGCGTCGATGACGGCTTCCTGGGCGTCGTGCATGTCGTAGACGGCGAACTGGTCGACGCCCAGCTCACGCAGCGCGTTCAGCTTCTCGATGTGCTTCTCGACCGGCCCGATCAGGCAGAACCGGTCGACGATCTCGTCGGGCACGAACTGGGTGTCGGGGTTGCCGCTGCGCCCGTGATGGGAGTAGTCGTAGCCCTCGCGGGCCTTGATGTAGTCGGTGAGTTCGTCGGGTACGGCGGCGGAGTGCTCGCCGTACTTCGACACCAGGTCGGCCACGTGGTTGCCGACCATCCCGCCGAACCAACGGCACTGCTCGCGCGCGTGGGCGAGCGCCTCGGGCGAGTCGTCCTCGGTGACGTACGCCGGGGCGGCGACACAGATCTTCACCTCGGAGGGGTCACGGCCGGCGGCGACAGCCGCGTCCTTGACCGCCTTCACCATGTACTCGGTCAGATAGAGGTCGGCGAGCTGGAGGATGAACCCGTCGGCCTCCTCGCCCGTCATCTTCAGCGCCTTGGGACCGTACGCCGCCATCCATACGGGGAGTTCGGCGCCCGGCTTGATCCACGGGAACTTGATCACCGTACCGCCGAGGTCGGCCTCGTCACCCCGGCCGAGCGCCCGGATGACCTTCATGGCCTCACTGATGCGGGCCAGCGTGTTCGGCTTGCGGCCCGCGACCCGCATCGCGGAGTCGCCGCGGCCGATGCCGCAGACCGTGCGGTTGCCGAACATGTCGTTGAGGGTGGCGAAGGTGGAGGCGGTGACCTCCCAGGTGCGGGTGCCCGGGTTGGTGACCATCGGGCCGACCTTCAGCTTGGACGTGTTCGACAGGATCTGGCTGTAGATCACGAACGGCTCCTGCCAGAGCACGGCGGAGTCGAAGGTCCAGCCGTAGGTGAAGCCGTTGCGCTCGGCGCGCTTCATCAGGCTGATGACCTTCGAGGCCGGCGGGTCGGTCTGCAGGACGAGTCCGAAGTCCATGGGCTCCGCTCCTAGTTGAGGTACTGACAGGTGGAGCGGGGGGTGTACGTGCCGTGTCCGGCGTGCCCGGTGTACTCCCGCTCGGTGATGACCAGTTCGCCGCGCGAGAGGACCGTCTCGACGCGGCCGGTGAGGCGCTTGCCCTCGTACGCCGAGTAGTCGACGTTCATGTGGTGCGTCTCGGCGGAGACGGTCTGCTCGGCGTCCGGGTCGTAGATGACGACGTCCGCGTCGGCGCCGGGGGCGATGGTGCCCTTCTTCGGGTACATGCCGAACATCCGGGCCGGGGTGGCGCAGGCGATCTCGATCCAGCGGCGGCGGGAGATGTGCCCGTCGACGACGGCCTGGTGGAGCAGGTCCATGCGGTTCTCGACGCCCGGGAGGCCGTTGGGGATCTTGGAGAAGTCGCCCCGGCCGAGTTCCTTCTGGCCCACGAAGCAGAAGGGGCAGTGGTCGGTGGAGACGACCTGGAGGTCGTTGGTGCGCAGGCCCTTCCAGAGGTGGGCCTGGTGCTCCTTCGGCCTGAGCGGCGTCGAGCACACGTACTTCGCGCCCTCGAAGTCGGGCTCGGCGAGGTTGTCCGTCGACAGGAACAGGTACTGCGGGCAGGTCTCCCCGAAGACGTTCAGCCCCTCGTCGCGTGCCTTGGCCAGCTCGGCGACTGCCTCCATCGCCGAGACGTGCACGACGTACAGGGGCGCCCCGGCGACCTGTGCCAGCTTGATGGCGCGGTGGGTGGCCTCGGCCTCCAGCAGGGCCTTGCGCACCTCCCCGTGATAGCGCGGGTCGGTCTCACCCCGGGCCAGCGCCTGCTCCACCAGCACGTCGATCGCGATGCCGTTCTCGGCGTGCATCATGATCAGGCCGCCGTTCTCGGCGGAGCGCTGCATGGCGCGCAGGATCTGGCCGTCGTCGCTGTAGAAGACGCCCGGGTAGGCCATGAACTGCTTGAAGGAGGTGACGCCCTCTCCCACCAGCAGGTCCATCTCCTTGAGCGTCTCCTGGTTCACGTCGGAGACGATCATGTGGAAGGCGTAGTCGATGGCGCAGTTGCCCTCGGCCTTGGCGTGCCAGGTGTCCAGGCCCTCGCGCAGGGTGTGGCCGACGCTCTGCACGGCGAAGTCGACGATGGTCGTCGTACCGCCCCAGGCGGCGGCCCGGGTGCCGGTCTCGAAGGTGTCGGCGGCGAAGGTGCCGCCGAACGGCAGCTCCATGTGGGTGTGGGCGTCGACCCCGCCCGGGATGACGTACTTCCCGGTGGCGTCGATGATCCGCTCGGCCGTCCAGGCCTCGGCGGCCGGGGTGCCGCTCGCGGCGAGGGCGGCGATACGGCCGTCCTCGATCAGGACGTCGGCGTGCATCTCGTCGGACGCGGTGATGACGAGACCACCACGGATGACGGTACGGCTGCTCATACTCCCTCTCCTACCGTGGTCAACACTGGTGTCGTGCAGGTCGGTCCGTGCCGCCGGTCCGGCCCCCCGTGCGCCGGACCGGCGGCGTTCCGGTCGGCTACGGAGCGGTCAGCGGGTCGTACGCCTCGGGACGGCGGTCCCGGTAGAACTGCCAGCGGTCGCGGACCTCGCGCAGCTTGGCCAGGTCCAGGTCGCGGACGACCAGTTCGGTCTCCTTGTCGGAGGCCACCTCGCCGACGAACTGGGCTTCCGGGTCCACGAAGTACGACGTCCCGTAGAAGTCGTTGTCGCCGTACTCCTCGACCCCCACCCGGTTGATCGCGCCGACGAAGTACTCGTTGGCGACGGCCGCCGCCGGCTGCTCCAGCTGCCACAGGTAGCCGGACAGGCCGCGCGAGGTGGCCGACGGGTTGAAGACGATCTCGGCGCCCTCCAGGCCCAGCGCCCGCCAGCCCTCCGGGAAGTGGCGGTCGTAGCAGATGTACACGCCGATCCTCCCGACGGCCGTGTCGAAGATCGGCCAGCCCAGGTTGCCCGGGCGGAAGTAGAACTTCTCCCAGAAACCGGGCACCTGCGGGATGTGGTGCTTGCGGTACTTGCCGAGGTAGGAGCCGTCCGCGTCGATCACGGCGGCCGTGTTGTAGAGGACGCCGGGCTGCTCCTCCTCGTACATCGGCAGGATCAGGACGAGGCCCAGTTCCTTGGCGAGCGCCTGGAAGCGCTTGACGATGGGTCCGTCCGGGACCTGCTCGGCGTACTCGTAGAACGCCTTGTCCTGGACCTGGCAGAAGTAGGGCCCGTAGAACAGCTCCTGGAAGCACAGCACCTGAGCACCCTGCGCGGCCGCGTCGCGGGCCGCCTGCTCGTGTACCTGGATCATCGATTCCTTGTCGCCGGTCCAGGCGGTCTGGAAGAGGGCGGCACGGATCAATCTGCTCATCGGGACCTCCGGTCGCTCGGTGTGCGGCGAGCCTAGAAAGTCCGGAAGGCCTGTTTGAGTTGCACGGTGTCACGTCTGCGGGCCTGCGGCGTGCCACCGTGTCACCCTGTCGTAGGCCCATGTTTCACCGCCGTTTTCCCAGGTCGTCGCATGTTTCAGCCCTGTTGCGCGTCGTGCGCGAGGAGCGCGATGTGCACCGAGGCGGCCTGCTCGAAGTCGTCGAGGTCGACGCCGAGCCGGCCCTGTATCGCTTCCAGCCGGCGGTAGAGCGCGGGCCGGGAGACGTGGTGGAGCTGCGCGGTGCGGGACTTGTTGCGGCCGGTGGCGAGATAGGTGCGCAGTACGGCGAGCAGGTCCTCGCCGGCCCCGCACAGCAGCCCGTCCAGCTCTCGCTCCGCGAAGGACTGCACGTGCGGGTCGTCGCGCAGCAACCGGATCAGGCCGCGCAGATGGACGTCCTTGAGGCGGACGACGGCCGGGAGGTCGAGGACGGCCGAGGAGTCGGCCACGGCATCGGCGACGTGCTGGGCCTCGCGCAGGCCGGCGGGGACGTCGTCCCAGGCGATGCGCGGATCGGCGGCGGCCACGACCGTCCGGGCGGCCTCCGAGCGCACCCGGGCCGCGAAGTTCGCCACGAGCACCGAGGCGTCCTGGTCCCGGGCCAGGCTCAGCAGAACGGCGGTGGCGCCGTCGGTGAGCTCGGCGACGATCCCGGAAAGCCCCAACAGGCGAAGAATCCGCTCGAGTTGGGCCGGATCGCCGTCGCGGATGACCAGCGGGACGAAGGCGCGCCGGTTGACCGGCAGTCCGGCCGCCCGCGCCCGGGGCAGCAGCTGCCGCGCCGGTACGACCCCGCTGACCAGGTCGGTCAGCAGGCTCTGCGCGGACTGCTCCTCCCAGGTGTGCGCGGAGTTGCCGCCGAGCATGCGGTGCAGGACGAGCGCCTCGGCGGCCCGGTCGGCGAGCAGCCGCCCGGTGGCGGTGTCGCCCCGGTAGCCGCACAGCACGATCCGGCCCCAGCGCTCCCCGCGTCCGGTCAGCTCGGCGCGGATCCAGCCGTCGCCCTCGCTGCCGCCGGCCTGGCGGGCGATGCGCTCCCAGTCGCGCAGCACGTCGTCGACGGCCGGCCGCTCCCCCGCCGTGGCGAGGACGCGGTGGGCGAGGTTGGTGACGACGACGGGGCAGGCGCTGTGGTGGGCGATCTCGTCGAGCAGACGCTGGAGCGGGGCGCCGGCGGTGATGAGTCCGGTGAGCGCGGTCCGTACGGACTCGGAGAGGCTGACGGCGGCGAACTTCCGCCGTACGAGGCGGGCCTGGACCTCCTCGGTCAGCTCGGCGAAGGGGAAGGGCCGGTGGAGGACGACCATCGGCAGCCCGCACCGCTCGGCCGCCCGGCGCATCACGTCCGGCGGGGCCGGAAACGCCCGTCCCAGGCCCAGGACGACGGCCGCCGCCTCCGCGCGGTGCAGCGACTGGATGTACTCGGCCTGCGCGCTCTCGTCGCCGGCGAGCAGCACCCCGGTGGTGAGCACCATCTCGCCGCCGCTGAGCATCACGCCCACGTCGGCGGCCTCGGCGACGTGCACCCAGCGCACGGCCCGGTCGAGCTGGCTCGCGCCGGCCACCACCTCGGGTTCCCCGGCGAGGACCCGTTCCAGTGTGAGGACCTTCCGGACCGACAGGGTCGGTTCCAGGGGCTCCCAGGTCTCCAAGGTGGTGGTCATGGCGGTCTTTCCCTTGCTCAGAATGGTGCTACTGGATGCTCCTCAGAGCGTCTTCGAGGATCGCGGCGCCTTCCTCGGCCTCCGCGACGGTCAGGGACAGGGGTGGGGCGACCCGCAGGGCGCTGGTGTTGTGGCCGCCGCCCTTGCCGATGAGCAGCCCGCCCGCGCGGGCCGCTTCGAGGACGGCGGACGCGGCCTCGGGGTCCGCCTGGTCGGTGCCGGGTTTCACCAGCTCGACGCCGATCATCAGCCCGCGCCCGCGCACCTCCCGTACACCCGGAAGCTGCGCCCCGACCGCCCGCAGCCGCTCGATGAGCAGTCCGCCGACGCGCCGGGCGTTGCCCTGGAGGTCGTGCTCCAGCAGGTAGGTGAGGTTGGCGAGGCCCGCCGCCATGGTGATCTGGGTGCCGCCGAACGTGGAAATGCTGTTGGCGTCCAGGCAGTTCATGATCTCTCCGCGGGCGACGACTCCGCCGATGGACATGCCGTTGCCGATGCCCTTGGCGAAGGTGAGGATGTCGGGAGGGCCGTTCTGGCCGTGTGCCTGCCAGCCCCAGAAGTGGTCGCCGGTGCGGCCCCAGCCGGTCTGCACCTCGTCAGCGATCCACAGGATCCCGTATGCAGTCAGCACCTCACGGAATGCCGCATACAGTCCGTCGGGCGGAGACGTGAAACCACCGACGCCCTGGACGGGCTCGGCGATCAGTGCGGCGGGCGGGCGGGTGTGGCCGAGCAGGTCCTTCAGGTCGTCGACGCAGGCCGCGATGAAGTCGTCGTCGGTCAGGGAGGCGTACGGGCCGCGCGTCCGCACGCCTCCGTGGACGTACAGCGTCTGGAGCGGGGACAGCGAGGTCGGCGACCAGCCGCGGTTGCCGGTGATGCCGACCGCGCTGAAGGAGCGCCCGTGGTAGCTGTTGCGCATCGCCAGCATCGTGTTGCTGCGGCGGTACGCCGTGGCGAGCAGCAGGGCGGTGTCGTTGGCCTCGGTGCCGGAGGTGGTGAAGAAGACGCGGGCGTCCGGGATGCCGCTCAACTGGGCGACGCGCTCGGCGAGATCGACCATCGGCCGGTTGAGGTAGAGCGTGGACGAGTGGATGATCCGCCCGGCCTGCTCGCTCACCGCCTTCGTCACCTCGGGCAGCGCGTGCGCGGTCATCGTCGTGAGGATGCCGCCGAAGAAGTCGAGGTACTTGTTGCCCTCGGCGTCCCAGACGTACCGGCCCTCGCCGTGGGTGATCTCGAGGGGGTCCTCGTAGTAGAGGGCGAGCCAGTCGGGGAGGACGGCCCGGTGGCGACCCAGCAGGTCCTTGGTCACGGCTTCACCAGCCCTTCGTACGCGTCGGGCCGCCGGTCGCGGTAGAACGCCCACAGCTGCCGGACTTCATCGATCAGGTCGAAGTCGAGGTCACGGACGACGAGTTCCTCTTCCTTGTCGCTGGCGGTCTCCCCCACGAACTGCCCGCGCGGGTCGACGAAGTACGACGTGCCGTAGAAGTCGTTGTCGCCGTACTCCTCGACGCCCACCCGGTTGATCGCGGCGACGAAGTACTCGTTGGCGACGGCCGCCGCGGGCTGTTCCAGCCGCCAGAGGTGGGAGGAGAGTCCGCGGTGGGTGGCGGACGGGTTGTAGACCAACTGGGCGCCGTTCAGGCCGAGTTGGCGCCAGCCCTCCGGGAAGTGGCGGTCGTAGCAGATGTATACGCCGACCTTGCCTACGGCCGTGTCGAAGACGGGCCAGCCGATGTTGCCCGGTTTGAAGTAGTACTTCTCCCAGAAGCCCTTGACCTGCGGGATGTGGTGCTTGCGGTACTTGCCGAGGACGGTGCCATCGGCGTCGATCACGGCCGCGGTGTTGTAGTAGAAGCCCGACTGCTCGACCTCGAACACCGGGACGACGACGACCATGCCCGTCTCGCGCGCGAGCTGTTGCATACGACGCGTCGTCGGCCCGTCGGGCACCGGCTCGGCCCAGCGGTAGTGCTCCGGGTCCTGGACCTGACAGAAGTAGGGACTGTTGAAGACTTCCTGGAAGCCGATGATCTTCGCACCCTGGCGGGCCGCCTCGCGGGCGTGCTCCTCGTGTTTCGCCACCATGGACTCGGTGTCGCCGGTCCAGGTGGCCTGGACCAGAGCGGCACGTACGACGTTGGCCATGAGCTGCTCCTTCGACGGTGACGTCAGAGCCTCTACGCCCGTAGACGCAGGTCGTAGAGGCACGAACGTAAGCCTCCCCGGCAGGCTTGCCAAGACCATCGTCGTTAACCCGCGGAGTCGATCACGTTTCACCCTCCTGTGGGTGAAAGCCACGAGCCGGTGAAAGGGGTGGCCGGGCCGGGGCCCGCCCGGCTCTCAGGCCGTGTGTCCGGCGACCCGCAGGGCGTGGACCAGGTCCCAGTGGCGCTCGTCCGAGACGCCCCGGGCGGCCTCCACCAGGAGCGGGACCAGCGTCTGCGGGTCGGGGTCGGCGCTGCGGGCGGCCTCCTCCGGGGTGCGGACGCGGACGTAGGCGTCGAGGAGCGCGCCGATCTCGCGGCGGCGGCCGTCGGCGGCCAGCGCGAGCAC
>NZ_NTGE01000179.1 GCF_002291145.1 Streptomyces sp. SA15 | reverse complement strand
GCCGGCCTCCCCCGCGGGGAAGCGGGCGATCGCGGCCGGCCAGCCGGACGGCAGCAGGGCACCGGCCAGGTCGGTGACGACCGTGACCTGCTCGGGCAGCATCTCGGCGGGGCTGAGCAGCACGGTGTCGTGCGGCTCGTGCAGGGTGTCGCGCCAGGTCTCGTCGCTGACCAGGTGCAGGCCTTCGCCGACGGCGGCCTCGAGGGTCTCGTGCAGCAGTTCGGGCGGCGCCACGGTGGCGGTGGGGTCGTCGGCGACGGACAGCACGAGCAGCCGCGGGTCGCCGCCTTCGGCGCGGACCCGGCGGACGGTCTCCAGGAGGGCGTAGGGATCGGGGACACCGCCGCACTCGGCGGAAGTCGCGACATGGAAGACGGGTCTGCCCAACAGGCGTGCGTACGGCGCCCACCAGGCGGCGCAGGGTCGCGGCACCAGGACGTCGCCGCCGAGCGCGGCGGTCAGCGCGAGCAGCAGGGACGGCGCACCGGGGGCGGCGACCGCACGGCCGGGCTCGGCGGGCAGGCCACGCCGGTCCCAGT
>NZ_NTGE01000138.1 GCF_002291145.1 Streptomyces sp. SA15 | reverse complement strand
CCAGCGGACGGCGGCACGTCCGCGCACGAGCGGGGCCGGGAGCTCGGGGCGAGCCCGGTGGTGCTCTACGCAGGTGCGGAGCGGCTCGACGCGCAGCGCTGCACGCTGGGCGAGCCCCCGCTGATCGACGGCGCCGTGCTGTCGCTGGGCGCCCCCGGCGTGCCGGAACCCCATCCCGAGCTCGACGACGCCCCCGCCCAGCTGCATGTGGTCGCCGGGCCCGACGCCGGCGGGGTCCACCTGCTGCACGGCGGCCAGATCCACATCGGCCGTTCGGCCGACGCCGACGTCCCGCTCGACGACCCGGACGTCTCCCGGCTGCACTGCGCGATCACGGTCGGCCCCGACGGCCGCGTCTCGGTCGCCGACCCCGGCTCGACGAACGGCACGACGCTGGACGGCAGGCGCATCGGCCCCCGCCCGGTCCGCTTCACGCCGGGCGCGCTGCTCCGGATCGGCGAGTCGACCCTGCGGCTGGCCCCGGCTGGAGGGCCCGGCGCGCGCGTGCGGGCGACTCCGGACGGGG
>NZ_NTGE01000128.1 GCF_002291145.1 Streptomyces sp. SA15 | reverse complement strand
GCGACGGCGCGTACGGGCGGCGGGGGCCTCAGTGGCCTCGGAAGCCACCGGGGCCTCAGCGGCCTCGGCAACAGGCGCGTCGGTGTCGGCGGTCGCGGGCACGACTGCCTCGCCGGCCTCAGCGGCAACAGGCGCAGCGGCGGGCGCGGAGACGCGACGCGTGGCACGCCGACGCGTACGAGGCGGCGCGGCGTCTTCGGATGCGGCGTCCTCCGATGCGGTCTCCGTCTCCGCGACAGCGGCAGGGGCAGGAGCAGGGGCAGCCGGGGCACTCACGGCCACGACGGTCTCAGCGGCCTCAGCCGCAACAGGCGTGGCGACAGGCGCAGACACCCGACGGGTCGCACGCCGACGCGTACGACCGGCGGGCGCGGCCTCAGTAGCGGCCGGGGCCTCTTCCGCCCCTTCCACCTCGGCGCTCTCGACAGCCTCATCAGCAGCGACAGTCTCCTGTGCCTCTACCGTCTCGGCACTCTCGATGCCCTCGGCAGCCTTGTCGTCCTCGTCTGTGACAGGTTCGGTGACAAGTACCTCGGGCTCCGCGGCCGCTACGGCAGTGGCGACGGTCTCCGCCGGGGTCTCGGAGGATCCGGTCGGCGGACCCGCCGGCCGGGAAGCGGCACGGCGCCGACGACGCGGCGGCAGGGTGTCGCTGGGTGTGTTCGGTTCGGAGCCCATGGCGGACTCTGTGGGTTCGGTCGGTTCGAGCATGCGGGCGTTTCTCCCGTCAGGCTCCCGGGCGCCGCACCTGGTCCGGCGATGGTGCCGGTGACGTCCGCGGCTCGCGCTGTGCGCGGTGCCGCCGTCCGGGGCGCGGGCGCCGCACGGGAGCTCTCTGTGTCCTGTCTCGCCGGTTCCGTACGCCGAATGCGTACGGCCTGGCGAAAGTCTTCTGGTAGGTGCGCTGCCCGACCCAGGTGGCTCCCGAGTCCCAGGGCGGCGCTTACGACGTCCGTCCCTACGCGGAACCTTCCGGCACCAGCGCCGTCGCGGCGGCAGCATGAGCGGCCGTCGAGAGGGCCGCCGCTGCCTCGCGGTCGGGCGCGAGCGGGTCGGTCACCGTGCCGGTCTCTTCATCGAACAGCCCCTGCGCCAGCCTGGTCACCGCTGCGGGGACCGGCGGCGCCAGGTCGGCCACGGCGCGGAGACCGGACAGGACGTCGTCGGGTCGTACGGCAGGCGTCACGTGCCGAACCACCAGCCGCAGTATCGCACAGGGCTGGTCGGTCGGCCTATCAGCCTGGAAACCATGTGTTTCAAGGTGCGAGACCGCCGAGCGGGCGTCGAAGGTCCGGACGCCGTTCTTCATCTTGCGCCGGACCTCGACGGACTCGGCGGCATTGAACACCGCGACCGCGCGCTCGGCCTCCGCCGGGTCCACGCCGTCGAGCCGAAGCTCCCACACGGAAGCCGTCAGCCGGTCGGCGAGCCCCGAGGTCCGGGCCTCGACCGCGTCGATGACGTCGAGCCCGGCGGGCAGCGACTCGTCGAGCAGCACCCTGAGCTTCTCCGGGTCGCGCGTCTCGGTGAGTGCGATCTCCAGGTACTCCGCCTCACTGCCCGTGCCGGTGGGTGCGGCATTGGCGTACGACACCTTCGGATGCGGCGTGAACCCCGCCGAGTACGCCATCGGCACCTCGGCACGGCGCAGCGCACGCTCGAAGGCGCGCTGGAAGTCACGGTGGCTGGTGAACCGGAGGCGGCCGCGCTTGGTGTAGCGCAGTCGGATGCGCTGCACCGCGGGTGCGGGCGGCGGGCCTTCGGGCTGTCGCTTGCCCAGTGTCGTTCAGTCCTTCGTGAGAGCGGTCGTACTGGTACCAAGAGTACGTGTGTCGCGGCCTGTGGGTTCCCGCCGCTCCACCGCCCCCGCCTGTCGCGGCTCCCCGAACACCATCCGCCGGAAGTCGGCGCGCGCCTGCCGTGCCGACTCGCGGGCGGAGGCCAGGGCCTGCCGGGTGGCCCGACCCACGCTGCGGGCGGCCTCGGCGGCGGGCCGCAGCACCGCGTCGCGTACGACATGCCCGACCGGCGTCAGCACGCTCCGGTACGCCCATCGCACCGGCTCCACGAAGATCCACCGGAAGAACGTCCCGAGGAACCGTCCGACGGCGAGCGAGATGTGCCCGGCGATCCGCCAGGCGTGCCCCAGCGCCTCCCCGATCTCCCGCCCGACGACGGCGAGCACGCGCCCGACGGGCACGAGGACCCAGCGCCACAGGGCGAGGGCGGGCAGGACGAGCAGGATCCGGGCGATCCAGTACAGGGCGATCCCGAACCCGGTGACGACCATGCTCAGGACCCACACCAGGCCCTTCGCGCACCAGGCGATCGCGTGCCCGACAGGCGTGAGGATCCACTCGTACACCCATACGGCGGGGACGACGACGAGATACCGCACCAGCCAGGCCACGACGGCGTAGATGCCGACCCCCAGAGCGGCGAGCCCCGCACCCAGCCCTCCGAGCACCCACATGAAGGCGTGCCCCACAGGCGTCAGCACGCGCGCGTAGACCCACGCCACTACGGCCCCGATCCCCCGCCCGCACCACGCCAGCGCCGCCCCGATCCCCCGCCCGCACCACGCGAGGGCGCGCCCGACGGGCGTCAGCACATACCGGTACAGCCAGACGGACGGCACGACGACGAGCACATGCCCGAGCCACGCGAGCGCCTTGCCGAAGGGCACGAGGCCATACCGCCACAGCCCCACGAGCGGCCAGACGAACAGCACCCGCCCGAGCCACACCAGCGTCCACGCCAGCCCCCGGCCCACCGGCCGCAGCACGGCATCGCTCAGGAACCGCCCCGCGACGACGAGCGCGTCCCACACTATCCGCACCGGCACGACCAGCACGAGCACCACGATCCGCACGGGCAGACGCACAGCCACCACAAGACACCCCTCGGGCCCCTGTTGCGCCTGGTCGTGCTGCTGCGTCGGCGTCGGCGATGGCGACGGCGACGGCGATGGCGACGGCGATGGCGATGGCGACGGCTTCTCCAGATCCATACCGGCGTAGACGCCTCAGCCGCCCGTCCGGATCCAGTAAGTACCGCGGTTTCCCGCCGCACTCGTCCTCAGGTCGCGCACGCCGCCAGCAGCCCCGCGATCAGCGCCGTACGCGAAGGCACATGCTCCAGCCGCACATGCTCGTGCCGGGCATGCGCCCCGTCCCCCACCCCGCCCAGGCCGTCGAGGACGGGCCGGCCGAGGGCGGCGACGAAGTTGCCGTCGCTCGCTCCGCCGACGGCGGTCTCCCGGGCCGTGAAGCCGAGGTCGGCGGCGATCGACTGCGCCTGTTTGAACAGGAGTGCGGAGGCGGGGTTGGGCACCATCGGGGGGCGGGCCCAGCCGCCGGTGACCGTTGCCGTCACCCGGGGGTCGGAGGGCCGCAGCGCGGCGAGGGCGGTGTCGATGCGGTCCGCCTCGGCGGGCACGGCGATCCGTACGTCGATGCCGCAACGGGCGCGCCCCGCCACGACGTTGCGTCCCGTACCGCCACTGATCACTCCGACGTTGACCGTGGTGCCCAGCTCCGGCGAGCCCAACACGACGATGCGCGTAACGAGTTCCGCAAGGGCGTGCACGGCGCTCGCGCCCCGCTCCGGTTCGAGACCGGCGTGCGCCTCCACCCCCTCCACCGTCAGCTCGAAGATGCCGCCGCCCTTGCGGGACGTCTTCAGCGCCCCCTCGGGTCCGGCCGCCGCCTCGCACACCAGCGTGGCCGCCGCGTCCTCGCTCAGCCGCTCGACGTGCGGCTGGGACACCGGGCTGCCGATCTCCTCGTCACCGTTGAGGAACAGCCGTACCGCCGGACGCGGCAGGTCCAGGTCGCGCAGCAGGCGCAGCGCCCACACGGCCTGCATCAGGCCGCACTTCATGTCGAACACGCCCGGCCCGCTCACCCGGCCGTCCTCGGCGACGCGGAACGGCCACTCCGCGAGGGTGCCGGCCGGCCACACCGTGTCGTAGTGGCACAGCACCAGCACCGTCGCGGGCGAGGTGCCGCGGTACAGCAGTTCCAGCATGTCGCCGTGCAGGCCGCCGTCGTGGCGCCGCGCCTCGTCGGGCGGGCCGAGCCGTTCGTACGCCCACGTTTCGAGGGCGGCGAGACCGGCGTTCAGCAACTCCTTGTCGTCGCTGGGTGTTTCGTGTTCGACCAGCATCCGCAGGTCGTCGGTCATCTCGGGCAGGGCGGTGCGGGCCAGGGACTCGATGCGGCGCAGGGACACGGGCGGTTCTCCTCCTACGTACGGCGGCGGTGGTGGCGGCGGCTGCGGCTGCGACTGCGACTGCGGCTGCGGCTGCTGCTGCTGCGGTCAGCGGACGGGCACTCCCGGCCCCAGCGGGATGCCCAACGCCCACCAGGCGTAGAACAGCAGCGTCCAGGTCACCAGCATGGCCAGGCAGAGCGGCAGGGTCAGGGACAGCAGCGTGCCGATGCCGGCCGAGCGGCGGTAGCGCTGGACGACGCCCAGGGTCATGACGAAATAGGCGCTCATCGGGGTCGCCGCGTTGGTGCACGAGTCGGCGATCCGGTAGACCGCCTGCGTCACCTCCGGCGAGATGTCGAGGAGCATGAACATCGGCACGAACACCGGGCCGACCAGGGCCCATTGGGCGGAACCGCTGGTGACCAGCAGGTTGATCACCGTGCACACGACCAGGACGCCGAGAAAGGCCACGGGCCCGGTGATACCGGCCGACTCGAGCAGGTCGGCGCCCCGGATCGCCATGACCTCGCCGACGCCGGTCCACTTGAAGTACGCCAGGAACTGGGAGATGGCGAAGAACAGCACCAGGATCGGCGCCATCTCGCGCAGCCCCTTCGCCATGTGGTCGGGGATGTCCCGGGCGGTGCGCACGGTGCCGACGACCCGCCCGTACACGGCGCCGACGATCAGGAACGCCACCGCCAGGACGACCGCGATGCCGGTGAGCACGGGCGACTGCACGATGCTTCCGCCATCCCCCCGCAGCGGCGATCCGGAGGGGATCATCGCCGCCACGATCAGTGCGGCGTAGACGAGCAGCGCGAGGCCCGCGCGACGCAGCCCGCGCCGCTCGTCGTCGCGCAGGGTCAGCTCGTCGACGGTCCCACCGTCTTCCTTTGCCTGGTCTGCCTCGCCAGCCTCGCCGGCGTCGCCGACCTCGCTCGCCTCGCCTGCCTCATCCTCCTCCGGCATCGCCGCCACCCGCCGCGCGATGACCTTCTCGGTGACGACGGTGACGACGACGGCCAGGACCACCGAGGAGCCGATGGAGAAGAAGTAGTTGGACAGCGGGGTGACCACGTAATCCGGGTCGATGGTCTGCGCGGCGGCGGTGGTGAGCCCGGAGAGCACCGCGTCGGTCGGGGTGACCAGGGGGCTCGCGTCGTACCCGGCGGACACCGACACGAACGCCACCACCGCGCCCAGCATGGGGCTGCGCCCCACCGCCTTGAACGCCATGGCGCCGAGCGGCACGAGCACCACGTAGGCGGCGTCGGAGGCGACGTGCGCGACCATCGCGGAGAAGGCCAGCGTGAACGTCAGCCACTTCGCCGGAACGCGCGCGACGGCGGCGCGCAGCATCGCCGGAAGCAGACCGGCCCGGTCGGCGACGGACACACCCAGCATGACGACGAGAATCGTGCCGAGCGGCGGGAACGTGGCGTAGTTGGTGACCGCGTCGTCGATCATCATCCGCAGCCCCTCGCCCGAGACGAGGCTGTGGACGGTCACGGTCTTGTCGGTGGCCGGGTTCAGCGCGGAGGCCCCGGCGGCGGACAGCGCCCAGCTGGCGAGGGCGAGGACGACGCTGAGCACGCCGAACAGCCAGAAGGGGTGGGGCAGTTTGTTGCCCATGCGCTCGATGCGCACGAGCACGGCGAGCAGTCCGGAGAGCGGCTTCGGAGGCGGATTCGGGGACGACTTCGGAGAACGGGGAGTGGTGGCGGTCACCTCCCCATTGACGACCAACGTGACGGCATCATGCAAGTAAAAAGCTGATGTCGCTTGTATCGTTCGCGTGAATCGCCTGCTTGACGGATTCATTCCATGAAATGTCTGGGGGTGTCTACGGTGGAGGTGGCAGAGATGTACGACACGAAGGCACTGGACGACGACGATCTCGACCTCGTCGCCGCGCTCCAGCACGCCCCACGGGCGCCACTGAGCCTGCTGGCGGAGGTGCTGGGCGTCTCGGCGAGCACCGCGGGACGCCGGCTGACCCGGCTGGAGTCCGACCGGCTGCTGCGGGTGATCGGCCAGCTCGACTGGTCGGTGTCCGGCGAGGGCCACCCCTGGCACGTCTGGGTGACCGCGGAGCCCGGCCGGGCCACGGAGGTGGCCCGACGCCTCGCCGACCTGCCCGAGACGAGCCACGTCGCCGTCACCGCGGGCCAGGCGGACGTCTACTGCTCGGTCCAGCCGGCCCGCCGCGCCCACACCACGGAACTGCTGGCCCGGACCATCCCCGCCACCCCCGGCGTACGCTCCGCCCGCTCCGAACTGGTCCTCTCCGCCACCACCAAGTCGGACTCCTGGCGCCTGCCCCGCCTGGACGCGGACCAGGTACGCCGCCTCACCCAACACGCGGCCCAGGACGAACCCACGTCCGGCCCACCCCGCCACGGCACCCTCACCGACGACGAACTCCGCACCCTCCGCCTGCTCGCCGCCGACGGCCGCATGACCGCCGCCCAGGTCTCCCGGGAACTCGGCGTCGCCCAGTCCACCGCTTACCGCACCACCCAGTCGCTCCTCCAACGCGGCCTGGTCCGCCCCCGGGTGGAGATCGAACCCGGCCTGCTCGGTTACACCTTGGAGGTCGCGATCACCCTCACTGTCTCCCCGAGCGCGATGGCCGAGGTGGCCCGTTCCCTCGCCCGCCACCCCTCCGCACGCTACGTAACGACCACCGCAGGCACGTCCTGCGTCGTCCACCACGGCGTCTTCCGCGACGAGGACGGCCTCGCCGAGTTCCTCACCCGGGACCTGGCCGAGCTGCCCGGGGTGACGTCCTTCGACGTCCTGGTCGTACTGGACGCGCTACGACGGCACTGGCTGGACCGCGAGGACGGCCGCCTGGCCGCGCACGGCAAGACCGACACCGCGAACGGAGACGCATGACGACACGGGACAAAGCCATAGCCCGGGCGACCGCCTATTACGACTCCGGTGCCTTCCTGACCGACCTGCGCCGCCGGGTCGCCTACCCGACGGTGAGCCAACCGCCCACCGACACGGCGGCACTGCGCGCATACCTGGTGGACGAACTCGCCCCGGCCGTAACCCGCCTCGGAGCAACCGCCCGGATCATCGACAACCCCGTCCCCGAGGCAGGCCCCCTCCTCCTCGCCCACCGCCACGAGGCCGACGGCCTCCCCACCGTCCTCGTCTACGGCCACGCGGACGTCGTCCCCGGCCAGGACGACCGCTGGCGCACGGGCCTCTCCCCCTGGCACCTGGTCGTCGAGGGAGACCGCCTCTACGGCCGTGGCACGGCAGACAACAAGGGCCAGCACACGGTCAACCTGGCAGCCCTGGAACAGGTCCTGGCTGTCCGCGACGGCACCCTCGGCTTCAACCTGAAACTCCTCATCGAGACCGGCGAGGAGTCCGGCTCCCCCGGCCTGCACGAGTTCTGCCGCCGCTTCAAGGACGACCTCACCGCCGACCTCCTCATCGCCTCCGACGGCCCCCGCCTCGCCGCCCAACGCCCCACCCTGTTCCTCGGCTCCCGCGGCGCAGCCAACCTCCGCCTCCGCGTCCCCCTGCGCGACGGCGCCCACCACTCGGGCAACTGGGGCGGCGCGCTGCGCAACCCGGCGACGGTACTGGCGGCCGCCCTGGCCACCATGGTCGACGCCCGGGGCCGCATCCTGGTCGAGGGCCTACGACCACCCGCGATCCCCGCCCCGGTCAGGGCAGCCCTCACCGATCTGACGGTAGGCGGCGGCGAGGCCGACCCCCAGGTCGACACGGACTGGGGCGAACCGAACCTCACCCCCGCCGAACGGGTCTTCGCCTGGAACACCCTGGAGATCCTCACCCTCTCCGCAGGAGACCCGGCCAAGCCGGTCGGCGCGATCCCGGGCACGGCCCACGCCGACATCCAACTCCGCTTCGTAGTAGGCACGGACTGGCACCAACTGGAACACACAATCCGCACCCACCTCGACGCCCACGCCCTCCCCATGGTCGAGGTCGAACTCCTCCAGACCGTCCCCGCGACCCGCCTCAACCCCGACTCCCCCTGGGTCCACTGGGCCACGACCTCCCTCCACCGCACCACAGGCAAACCCCCGGCCATCCTCCCCAACCTGGGCGGCACCCTCCCCAACGACGCCTTCGCGGACATCCTCGCCCTCCCCACGCTCTGGATCCCCCACTCCCACCCGTCCTGCCGCCAACATGCCCCCGATGAGCACCTGTTGGGGTCGGTGGCTCGGGAGGGGCTGGGGATCATGGCGGGGCTGTTCTGGGATCTGGGGGAGCGGCTTCCCGAGGGCTGCGGGACCTCACGTCGGTCGTGACAGCCCTACTTCTTCCGGGCCTTGGCCGCGTTGCCGGCCCTGGGAAGCCTTCCCCAGTGCGAAGCGGCACCAGACCGGGAAACAGCGGGGGCGTCGAGTCCTCATCCGTGACTCCGATGAAGAGCCATTTCCGATACATGCGCTTCACCGGCGAACACCACCAGTCGAGGTCGAGGACCCGGCGGCCACGGCGGCGGAGGACTGAGAAGGGGGTTCAGACGCGGGGCAGATGACGGCTCACGAGGTCCCGCAGCCGCTCCGCGTCCTGCGGAGAGCGCAGCCCGCGCTTGGGCAGCACCTCCACGAGCAGGATGTTCGGGTCGCGGCTCAGCAGCACCACGTGGTCGCGGGTCTCGCGGTAACCGCGGAAGACTGACCAGCGCTGTACGAGCGTCGCGTGCGCGGTCTCGGTCGCGATCCCCGTCTCGCTCACGGACATGTGGTACTCGCCCTGCCAGGAGACTGTGCGCAGCGCGTGGTGGGCCTGAAGGTGCGGGATCGACCAGATCACGGCGGCGCAGAAGACGCCGGTGAGGAACGACTGCGCGGAGCTTTCCGGTGCGGTCACCACCAGCACGGCGCCGACCGCGAACAACCCCGTGAAGCCCCACCGGACCAGGTGGAGGCGCCGACGGCGCTCACGCACCCGAACTCCCGTGATGAAGTCGGCGCGCGTCGGCCGGTAGACCAGCTCGACCGTGTCCTGTCTTCCGTCCCGCCCCACGTCCACGACCATGAAACGGGATCGTACTGCCCGTGCCGGCTGCCGTGGCCAGCTACGTCCGTCAACGCTGGATCTCGGCGTTCGTCAGCAGGAGGAGAGTCCGCAGGAGCGTGGTCATGCGGCCGGCACTACGCATGAACCCAGTGGCGACCGGGCCACCCTTCGCTTTCCAGGGCTGACGGGGTGGCCCGGTCTCGGTATGTGGTTGTGAAGCGCGGCACCATGCCCCGGGCCAGGGGAGCCCGGTCGTTCCTCGTGCAAGAGGCCGCGCCTCGTTGGCCGGAGGGGTCAGGCTCCGACCGGTTCCGAGCCGCCGCCCACTCCCGATCGCGTGGGAGTAACGGTAGGCAACGGCTCGGAGATCATTGGCGCGGTCTGTAACCGTCCAGGTCGAAGCGACACCAGACCGTCTTGCCTCCGCCCTCTTCTGGCGTCCACCACACCGCCGCCGCCATCCGCTGCGTGATCATCAGCCCACGACCGCTGTCCGGTAGAACCGCCTCAGTCAACTCCCCCACCAACTCCGGGCAGAGGGCGTCCCCCATGGGAAGAAGCGGGGGTGTCGAGTCTTCGTCCTTGACGCCGATGAAGAACCACTTGGGATGCAGCTTGAAAGTCACGTCGATGCGCCGACGGCCACCGGGACGGGCCCCAAGGCGATCCGGCACCACGTGGTTCACCACATTCCCCACCAGCTCCGAGACGGCCAGCCGGGCGTCATACACCACTTCACCCGTGACGACGCCACGCAGGAACGCCGACGTCGAGTCGCGTGCGATGCGTGCCGCGTCGCCGCACTCGGCGAAGAGCGTCAGCGCCATGAAGTGCCCGTTGGCGGACGGATCCGGCACTGCGAACCAGTGGGCGTACGCCTCCAACTCTTCCGCCACGTATTCGGCTTTCCCCGCATTCATAACGTCCCCTCCTGAGCCTCCGACAGCTCTCATGTCGTCGTTTGCTTCACGCAGGCCAGTACACGGCGCAGGGAGCGCGAACGGGAGCGTTCACCAGGGGGTTCACGTGAACACCCGCAAGCTTCTGAGGGTTCGCCAATGAACCCCCCGGTTGATACTGCATGTGACAGGATGAACACTCGCCGTCATTCTCGGGTTGGCAGGGGAGCATGAACCGAGAGCCGAACGCGCAGTTGATCGCCGTCATCGATGAGGCGAGGGTCTCGAACAAGGGCCTTGCGAAGCGGATGAGGGATCTCGCCGCCCAGCGTGGTGTGAGCCTTGGAACGACGCACGTCTCCGTACAGCGATGGCGTGACGGCTCAGGCATCCAGCCCCAGACTGCGGCGATCATGGCCGACGCCCTCAGCTCGAAGTTGGGCCGTCGCATCACACCGGGTGATCTCGGTTTCTTCGACCTCACTCAATCGACCACACCGGAACGAGTCGGCTACCCGAGCACCGTCCCGGACGTCCTGTCCATGCTGGACGGGCTCGCCCAGGAGCGCGCCGAGGCCTCGGTTACCGATCGTCTGGTCGTCGCCGACGCCGAGCTATGTGCCGCTGTTCTGTCATGGATGATCGCGCGGCCCGACGGTCTCGAGGCAGACAGGCCCGTTCAGCAACGCGTCGGCATGCGCGACGTGCGGGCAATCAGAGACGCGGCGGCCACGTTCATGCAGCTCGACTTCAAGTACGGCGGGGGCCACGGCCATCGAGCCCTACGACACTACTTCCGCCATGAGGTCCTGCCGCTGCTCAGCGCCAGCTACAGCGAGAAGGTGGGCACCGCGCTGTTCAGCGCCGCCGCCGAGGTCTCCCAATTGCTGGCGTGGACGGCATACGACGCCGGGAACCACCCACTGGCCCACCGCTACCTGACCGCTACGCTGCGGCTGTCCCAGGTCATCGACGACCGCATGTTCGGCTCTCGGATTCTCGGCAACCTCAGCCACCAGGCCAACTACCTGGGGAACCACGCCCAAGCCATCCAGCTAGCCCGCGCCGCCGTCGAGGGCGCCAATGGCCGGGCCACCCCGCGCGCCTTGTCGAACTACTTGGCCATGGAGGCCCGCGCCCTGTCCAACGCAGGGGACGGAATCGCGGCAGCCCGCGCGATGACGGAGGCAGAGCGCCACTTCGAACGCGCCGACACAGGCGAAGACCCGACATGGCTCAGCTACTTCGACGAAGCGGAACTGATGGGCGAACTCTGCCACTGCTTCCGCGACCTCAAGATGCGCCGAGAGGCCGTCGCGCAGGCACAGCGCGCCGTAGTCAGCACCGACCCGAAGTACGCCCGCACCCTGGGATTCTGCCGAATGGTGCTCGCCCAAAGCCAACTACTGAACGGCGAGTTGGAAGCCGCCGTCACTACCGCGAGCCTCGCAGTCGATGGCGGCGACTCCCTACAGTCCAACCGCTTCCAGCGCTACGTGACCGACTTCCAGAACGAGGTCAGCATGCACGCAGCGAACCCTTCCGTGGTCGCCTTCAACGAGAAGGTCCACGACGCGCTCACCCGCCTCGACGAGGACGACGAGTAGCAGCTACCACGGCCGCCAGTTCCGAGGCGCATCATCGTTCCGCAGACCCGCGATACGCCGGCGGTACTCGGCCGCGGTTTCCGCATCCTCCTGCACGTTCTGCATGAGCCACGTCGTCATGCAGAACTCTTGGATGCCTCGCAGCGTCTCGTAGCCAGGCCAGTCGTACAGGTCACGCCCGTAGGCGGCCACGAAGTCGGCGTACTGTTCGTCGGTCTGCCAACCAAGGCTGTGGTGCTCGACAGCCGTGACCATGAGATCCCACTCATGGTGGTCGTAGCAGAAGGCCTCAAAGTCGATCAGGATCACGCGCCCCTGAGCGTCCACCATGAGGTTCTGCACGTGGGCGTCCCCGTGCACCGGCCCCTTGGTCGTCTCGAACCTCAACTCGGCGTACCTGTCCTCTAGTTCGCGCCAACGTTTCCGCAGAAAGACCTTGTCGTCGTCCGGGATGACGGCCCGGTCGAGCCGTAGCTGTTGCTTGTCGAAAGGATTGAACGAGGGCAGTGCAAGCCCCTCCGGCAGGGTCAGCGAGTGCAGATCACGCAGGACCCCGCCCAGCTCCCCGTAGGTCGCCTTGCGATCCTTTTCGACAATCAGATGCCAGAAGGTCACGGGGTGGCCGTCGATCAAGAACGGCTGCTCCAAGTCCTCGATAATGCGAGCGGCCGGGAACCCTTCCTCCGCCAGCCACCGCGATACGGCCACCTCGGTGCGGGCTTTGGACAGCCACTCTTCCCCGCGCGCCACGCGCACGATCACTGGCACGGAGGCGAGCCGAAACAGCGCGTTCTCCCCGAGACGGATCAGCTCTGCGCCTCTGTCATCGAGCCCCGCAGCCCTGCACGCAGCAGCCATCACCCGCGCAGCCCTCGCCGAAGTGAACCCCTCTTGCGTTCGAGCAGCGTCAACCGCCATGCCCGTACCAGCTCCCCATAGTCGCGCGCGATCAACCGGCGCACGTCTACGGGTGACCAACCCGACGTGCACCGGACACGACTCAGACCGTACCCACCGATCCGTACCGACAGCGAGGGATCAACCAGCCTGAGCCGGAACCGCCGCCTACCGACAGCGTCCCTGCGACGATGATCTGACTACATGGCGCGGGCTCAGCCGCAAGAGACAGGGGGCTACGGTGCAAGCACTGGAAACTATTTACGCCTACTGCGTACTTCTGGGCACCGTATTCGCCACCTATTTCATCATCCTAGATCTATGCTTTCTTGCGTTTCAGCGGCGCGGTTCGTCAAGAATATTTCGACGCAGACCAGGGAGGATCCTAAGCAAACTCCCCCGGATGAAACGGAAGGCCAAAGAAAGGCTGACCACTAAAGTCGATGCCGCCAAAAGCACACTGGAGAGAAATCAGGCCGTTGGGCAGCCTTCATGGAATCAAACTCAGGAAGCTGCACAGAGAGCATGGATCTCCACCAAAGCTCGCACACTATCCATTTCACCATTCCTGCCGTCAGTACTCTACTGCACCATTTCCGCTTTCCTAATATTTCTCCCCCGCTCGACGCTGCGACAGTTTGCAGTTGCCGTGATTGCCGCATATACGCAAATGATCTTAGTGGTACTACTGGACCAGATAGACAACATCGCCGCCAAGCGAAGCTTCGCCGTCGACTTTCTATATGCGAGCACGATCGAAGTACTTGCCGCAGCCAGGACTCACAGTGTGGCCCATACACCAGACTCAACTGCGAAGCTCATTGCAACGGTTGAAGATCTCGGAGACTGCATGCATCGATACGCGAGGCACGCATTTCCTGCCGCCCGCAGCACCGTTCGAAGTCGGCTGATAACTCAAGCGGCGGCGTCCCGCGAAACCCTATATGCGCGCCTCAACCTAGTCCTCACATCGCGCGAGAAGATTCCTGAGCTAACAAGCTTCGTCGCAACGGTCATTAATTCCATACAGCAACAAGAGCCGCTAAGCCTGCCACACGATGAGCTATTCACCGACCCCGTCACCGAGCCATCCGAATCAATTTGGCGACTGATTCTCGGTCACCTGATTTCGCTTATTTGTGGTGTTGGAATTTTGTTGGGGATCCAGATATCTGGCATCGGGTCAGAGTATGCAGTGATATTGGCGCCGATATTGCTGGCCTTGGTTGCGGCACCAAAAATTTGGCTACACAAGGGCGGCCCAGCAACAAGGCGAGCCGATCAAGAGGTTGAGAGCCATTCCACCGCTGAATCGATCACCAGCGAATGAACGCTTGAGAGGGCTATATAGCAACGCTTGCAGTTCCGGGCCGTCGCCACCCGGTTCGACAAGCTGGCCGCTCGCTACCGTGCCGGCGTGCTGATCGCGTCGCTGGCGCTGTGGCTGCGGGACACCACGGCCTGAGCCGACGGCCGAGCCCGCTACTTGACCAGGTGGAAGTCCGGATGCCGCAGCCAGGCGGCCAGGAACTCCACATCACCGACATACCGAAACCAGCGGCCACCGCCGCCCGTGTCGTAGGAGACCTCTGCGACCATCCCTGGCAGAGATGCCACCAGTGCCCTCGCCTCGGCGAGATCCGCCTCGTCGCGCGTCTGATCGCGCGGGGTAGGGTAGCCCAGGACGCCATCGAAATCGACCAGCGCGCCGAGACGGCGGGCCACAGCGAGGGCCAGGTGGCCTAGGAGCAGATGGTTCTCCCGCCCCGAGCAGCCGGCGCCGAGGACCAGCCCCTGCACCGGGGGCATCGAGAAGGCCCAGTAGTCCTCGTCCTCCGCCGGTATGCACTCGTCCTCCGACAGGAAGAAGCCGCCGGCGCCGACCGGATCAAAGTTCTGCAGCCCCAAGGGCGAAGCATCCCGCACCCAGAAGGCCAGATCGCCGTCGGCCTCGATCGGCTCGCAGAAGGTCTCCAACCACGGGGCCACTCCCGTCAGGATGTCCTCGAAGCCGCAAGGCTCGAAGAGCCATAGCCCAACTGCTGGTCCCGACATGGTGCCTCCAGAAACGCGTGGCCCGGCGCCACATGCGACCCGGTTCTACCAGGTCCTGGAGGCACACGTGATCGTTTATGAGACACGGCCTAGCCCGCGCGGACAGCCGACGGTCCTGAGCACCAAGCGCGCCCAGGACCGCAGCCACCTCGTCCTCACCGGCCTCCGCCAAGGCTTCAGCGATGCGCCTCAACGACTCGCTCACGTCAACCGGCATTTCAGCTGGTCGGAGCGGACTTCTTGACCGTCAGCGGCAGCAACTTCTTCCCCGTAGGCCCGACCTGAATGGTGGTGTCCATGGCAGGACACACCCCACAATCAAAGCAAGGCGTCCACCGGCAGTCCTCAACCTCCGTCTCGTCAAGGGCGTCCTGCCAGTCCTCCCACAGCCAGTCCTTGTCCAACCCCGAATCCAGGTGGTCCCACGGCAGGACCTCCTCGTACGTCCGCTCGCGCGTCGTGTACCAGTCGACGTCCACGCCAAAGGAGGCCAGGGCCTTGTCCGCGCAGGCCATCCACCGGTCGTACGAGAAGTGCTCGCGCCAGCCGTCGAAGCGGCCGCCGTCCTCGTAGACGGCACGGATGACGGCGCCCATCCGCCTGTCGCCCCGTGACAGCAGGCCCTCGACGATGCCCGGCTTGCCGTCGTGGTAGCGGAAGCCGATCGAGCGGCCGTACTTCTTGTCGCCGCGGATCTTGTCGCGGAGCTTTTCGAGGCGGGCGTCCGTTTCCTCCGCCGACAGCTGCGGGGCCCACTGGAACGGGGTGTGGGGCTTGGGGACGAAGCCGCCGATCGAGACCGTGCAGCGGATGTCGTTCGAGCCGGAGACCTCCCGGCCTTTCTGGATCACGCGCGTCGCCATGTCCGCGATCTGGAGGACGTCCTCGTCCGTCTCCGTCGGCAGGCCGCACATGAAGTACAGCTTCACCTGGCGCCAGCCGTTGCCGTACGCCGTCGCCACCGTCCGGATCAGGTCCTCTTCCGAGACCATCTTGTTGATGACCTTGCGCAGGCGCTCCGAGCCGCCCTCGGGCGCGAAGGTGAGGCCGGAGCGGCGGCCGTTGCGGGTCAGCTCGTTCGCCAGGTCGACGTTGAACGCGTCCACCCGCGTCGACGGCAGCGACAGGCCGATCTTGTCGTCCTCGTAGCGGTCCGCCAGGCCCTTCGCGATGTCACCGATCTCCGAGTGGTCCGCCGACGACAGCGACAGCAGGCCGACCTCCTCGAAGCCCGTCGCGTTCAGGCCCTTCTCCACCATGTCGCCGATGCCCGTGATGGAGCGTTCACGGACCGGGCGCGTGATCATGCCCGCCTGGCAGAAGCGGCAGCCGCGCGTGCAGCCTCGGAAGATCTCCACCGACATGCGCTCGTGGACCGTCTCGGCCAGCGGGACCAGGGGCTGCTTGGGGTACGGCCACTCGTCCAGGTCCATCACCGTGTGCTTGGACACGCGCCACGGGACGCCCGACTTGTTGGGGACCACGCGGGCGATACGGCCGTCGGGCAGGTACTCGACGTCGTAGAAGGCCGGGATGTACACCCCGCCCGTCTTCGCCAGGCGGAAGAGGACCTCCTCGCGGCCGCCCGGGCAGCCCTCCGCCTTCCACTCGCGGATGATCCGCGTCATGTCGAGCACGGCCTGCTCGCCGTCGCCGATGATCGCCGCGTCGATGAAGTCCGCGATCGGCTCGGGGTTGAAGGCCGCGTGGCCGCCGGCCAGCACGATCGGGTCGTCCAGCCCACGGTCCTTCGACTCCAGCGGGATGCCCGCCAGGTCCAGCGCCGTCAGCATGTTCGTGTAGCCGAGCTCCGTCGAGAACGACAGGCCCAGCACGTCGAAGGCCTTCACCGGCCGGTGGCTGTCCACCGTGAACTGCGGGACGCCGTGCTCCCGCATCAGCGCCTCCAGGTCCGGCCAGACGCTGTAGGTGCGCTCGGCGAGGACGCCCTCCTGCTCGTTCAGGACCTCGTAGAGGATCATGACGCCCTGGTTGGGCAGGCCGACCTCGTAGGCGTCCGGGTACATCAGCGCCCAGCGGACGTCGCACGACTCCCACGGTTTGACCGTGGAGTTGAGCTCTCCGCCGACGTACTGGATCGGCTTCTGCACGTGCGGGAGCAGAGCTTCGAGCTGCGGGAACACCGACGCAGCGACTTCGGCAGGCATCTCGCGAACCTTCGTGAGGTGGACTGAACGGACAGGGGTGACCATCTAGCGTAACGCGGCTGCGGACCTCCCCCCGTCCGCCCCTCAGACCTCCATCCCGCCCTTGATCGAGCCCCACGCCTCCGGCAGCGCCCCCTCCACCAGCTCCGCCCGCCGCTCCTCGTGCCCGTACAGCACCCCGTACGTGAAGGCGCTCTCCCCGGCCGCATGCGCCTGACCTGCGAGGTCGCGCAGGGCCTCGCGGGTCATCACGCTGTCCTGGTGGTCGCCGAGCAGGCCTTGCAGGGACTTCATCGACCTGACGAGATCGGCGGCGGGCTCCCCGAGGGCCCCGGTCGCGGCCTCCGCCGCGTACCGGGTCCGCTTGGCTTTCTTGCGTGCCTCGTGCAGCGCCAGGTCGCGGTCCTGGCTGGGCGGCAGTTCCACCGCCTGTTCGACGAGGACGGCCAGGGCCGCGAAGTCGCCCCGTACGGCCTTGCCGATCACCTTCGTCGGCTTCCCGCCGGCCGCCTCCAGCAGCGGCGGCTCGTCGACCAGCCCGTCCAACGCCGCCAGCAGCTCCAGATACCTCTTTCCGTCCAGTACGGCGATCAGGCGCCGGCGCGATCCTCCGCGCCGGGCATGCGACCAGGTGCGCAGCCGAGTGCGGACCGGGCCGGACAGGAGGGTGCGGGGCAGTTCGTCGAGGGCGGCGGTCAGGCGGTCGGTGAGCACCTCCTGGTCGCGGTCCACGCCCAGCTCCCCCGCGAGCCACTTCAGCTCCTCGCCGATCGGATCGGTGACGGCCCGGTCGAGGACCTTCCGGTACGAGCGGAAGGCGCTGCGCATCCGGCGGGTGGCGACGCG
This sequence comes from Streptomyces sp. SA15, assembly GCF_002291145.1. GTDB lineage: Bacteria > Actinomycetota > Actinomycetes > Streptomycetales > Streptomycetaceae > Streptomyces. The sequence continues at coordinate 95,629 of NZ_NTGE01000128.1, read as the reverse complement.
CATGCGGTGCACGGAGTCGTAGACGTCACGCCGTACGGCGGGGTCGAGCTCGACGATGGCGTCCCGCTGGGCGCGGATGTACGCGAGGACGTGGTCGCCGGCGGTCACGGGAGCCTGCGCAACCGGCGCCTGCGCGACCGGCGCCTTCTTCTTCCGCCGCTTCTTCTTCGGTGCCGTCTCCTCCAGCGCCCGCGCCAGCTTCGACGCCGACGCGGACGGCCGTACCCCCGCCTTACGGAACCGTTTCTCCACCTTGTCGAGGAAGGCCGGGTCGCCTCCGTCGGCCAACTCCACCTCGATCTCGGTCCACTGGGCCGAGCCGCCCTCCCCGTTCAGCCGCTCCGCCTGTACGGCGTCCACGCTGACCTCGGCGAGCAGCCGGCCCTCCGCGTCCACCAGGTCGCGCACATCGCGGTCGGAGCGGAGCCGGACCACGGGCGCCAGTTCGGCATCCCGGACGCGGGAGCGGACCAGGCCGGCCAGGGTGCGCGGCACCGTGTCGGAGAGGGGTGCCTGGATCTCGTCCCGTACGCCCGGGGCCACGGGGAACTTCAGATGCCAGCCGGCGTCCGATCCGCCGGTGCGGCGGCGCAGGGTGATCGAGGACGCGGCGAGGCGTTCGTCCGCGGTGTCGTAGTAGGTGGCGTCCAGATGCGCGACACCCTTGTCGACCACGGTCGCGACCCCGGCGACGCCGGTCAGGTCGGGCAGTCCGCTCTCGTCGGACTCGTACTTCCGCTCGATCTCACGCTTCGTGTCCGCCATGACCTGAATCTAGTGGGAGTCGCGGCGGGATGGCAGGGGCAACTGCGCATGAATCCCAGGGAAACCGGGAGGCAACCAAGGGAGGCAACCAGAAGTACCACTACGCCGACATGGGCCGCTGCACCCGGATCGACTGCAACAACCCCACCGCCACCCACACCGCGAACATCGAGGACCCGCCGTACGACACGAACGGCAGCGGAAGCCCCGTGACCGGCATGATGCCCAGCGTCATGCCGATGTTCTCGAAGGTCTGGAAGGCGAACCACGCCACGATCCCGGCGGCGACGATCGTGCCGTACAGCTCGGTCGTCTCGCGGGCGATGCGGCAGGCGCGCCACAGCACCACGCCCAGGAGAAGGATGATCAGGCCCGCGCCGACGAAGCCCAGCTCCTCCCCGGCGACGGTGAACACGAAGTCCGTCTGCTGTTCCGGGACGAACTGGCCGGTCGTCTGCGAGCCGTTGAACAGCCCGGCCCCGGTCAGTCCGCCCGAGCCGATCGCGATGCGCGCCTGGTTGGTGTTGTAGCCGACGCCCGCGGGGTCGAGGCTGGGGTTGGCGAAGGCCGCGAAGCGGGCGATCTGGTAGTCGTCCAGGATGTGCAGCTGCCACCCGGCGATCGCGCCGAGCGCGCCGGCGCCCAGCAGCCCGAACACCCAGCGGTTGGACGCGCCGGAGGCGAGCAGCACGCCCAGCACGATGATGACCATGACCATGACCGACCCGAGGTCGGGCATGAGCATCACGATCAGCATGGGGACGACGGCAAGTCCCAGCGCCTGCATGACCGTTCGGTGGTCGGGGTGCGGCCTGTCGCCCGCGTCGACCCGGGCCGCGAGCAGCATCGCCATGCCCAGGATGATCGTGACCTTCACGAACTCCGAGGGCTGGAGCGAGAAGCCGCCACCGATCTGGATCCACGAGTGGGCGCCGTTGACGGTGGAGCCGAGCGGGGTGAGCACCAGCAGGATCAGGAAGAGCGAGATGCCATACAGGATCGGTACGGCCGTGCGCAGGGTGCGGTGGCCGAGCCAGACCGTGCCGATCATCAGGGCGAACCCGATACCGGTGTTCAGGATGTGCCGGACCAGGAAGTAGTACGGATCGCCCTGGTTGAGCTCGGTGCGGTTGCGGGTCGCGGAGAAGACGAGCAGCGAGCCGATCCCGGAGAGCGCCAGCGCGGCCAGCATTATCGGCCAGTCCAGCCGGCGGGCGAGCGAGTCGCGGGCGAACAGGCGGGACCAGCCCGCGGGTCGGGGTCCGTATCCGGGGACCTGGAAGCTGTTGACTCCGGTCATGTGAGCATCCTCCGGCTACCCCTCTTGTGCGGCCGTCGCCGTGTGTTCCGGTTCCCGGTCGCGGGCGTCGACACGGTCGCCGCCTGCTGCTGTCCGTCCTGTTCGGCCGTGCCCTTCTGGCTGGCCCGCTGGTCCTTCGCCGGGTCCTTGGGCACCTTCGGGCTCTTGATCGTGCCGTCCGTCTGGACCTTCGGCAGGGCCGTCTCCGGGGTCGGCAGCAGCGCGTTCTTCGGGTCGATCGCGCCGTCGTCGGACACGCCGTACAGCGCGTCGTAGATGTTGCGCACCGCGGGACCCGAGGCACCGGAACCCGTACCACCCTGCGAGATCGTCATCACGACCGTGTAGTCCTTGGTGTACGTGGCGAACCACGACGTCGTCTGCTTGCCGTAGACCTCCGCGGTACCGGTCTTGGCGTGCATCGGGATCTTGTCCTGCGGCCAGCCGACCTGTGCGAACCGCCAGGCGGCGGTACCGCGGGTGGCCACCCCGGCGAGGGCGTCGTCCATCTCGGCCAGCGTCTGCCTGCTTATGGGCAGCTTGCCGTGCGCCTTGGGCTTGATCTCGGTGACGTTCTTGCCGTCGTTGCTGATGACCGCTTTGCCGACGGAGGGGTCGTAGAGGGTGCCGCCATTGGAGATGGCCCCGTAGATGGTGGCCATCTGGATGGGGGTGACGAGGGTGTCGCCCTGGCCGATGGAGTAGTTGACGGAGTCACCGGCGCGCATCCGGTTGCCTTCGAGGCAGTTCTCGTAGGCGATGCGCTCGGCGTAGCTGCCGTCCTTCTTGCCTGTCTTGCACCAGGCGTCCTTGTTGGCCTTCCAGTAGTCCAGCTTCCACTTGCGGTCGGGGATGCGGCCGGTGACCTCGTTGGGCAGGTCGATGCCGGTCTCGGCGCCGAGGCCGAACTGGTGGGCGGTCTTGTAGAACCAGTCGTTCGCGTTCTTCTTCGGCTTGGTGCCGCCGTCCCGCTTCCACTCCTCGTGGGAGAGCCGGTAGAAGACGGTGTCGCAGGAGACCTCCAGGGCGCGGCCGAGGCTGATCGGGCCGTACCCCTTGGACTCGAAGTTCTTGAAGACCTGGCCGCCGATCGAGTAGGAGCTGGAGCATTCGTAGGGGCCGTCGAAGGAGTAGCCCGCGTTGACCGCGGCGGCCGTCGGGACCACCTTGAAGATGGAGCCGGGTGCCGACTGGCCCTGGATCGCGCGGTTCAGCAGCGGGTAGTTGGAGTCCTTGCCGGTGAGCTTGGCGTAGTCCTTGGCGGAGATGCCGCCGACCCAGGCGTTCGGGTCGTACGCCGGGTTGGACGCCATGGCGACGACGCGGCCGGTCTTGGCCTCCATCACCACGACCGCGCCGGAGTCGGCCTTGTAGTTGGTGCCGGTGTTCCGGTCCATCTGCTTGCGGGCTTCCTTCATGGCCTCGTTCAGCTCGTACTCGGCGACGCGCTGCACGCGCGCGTCGATGCTGGTGACGAGGGTGGAGCCGGGCTGGGCGGGGTCGGCCTCGGCCTGGCCGATGACGCGGCCGAGGTTGTCGACCTCGTAGCGGGTGACGCCGGCCTTGCCGCGCAGCTCCTTGTCGTACTGGCGTTCAAGGCCGGAGCGGCCGACCTGGTCGGAGCGCAGGTAGGGCGAGTCGGTGTCCTGCGCCTTGGTGATCTCCTCGTCGGTGACCGGCGAGAGATAGCCGAGGACCTGGGCGGTGTTGGCCTCAGCGGGGCTCGGGTAGCGGCGCACGGCCTGGGGCTCGGCGGTGATGCCGGGGAAGTCCTCGGCGCGCTCGCGGATCTGCAGGGCCTGCTTGGGGGTGGCCTCGTCGGTGATGGGGATGGGCTGGTACGGCGAGCCGTTCCAACAGGGCTGCGGCGTCTTGGCGTCGCACAGCCGGACCTTCTCCTGGACCTCCTTGGGCGTCATGCCCAGCACGTCGGCCAGTTTGGCGAGGACGGCCTTGCCGTCGTCCTTCATCTTCAGCAGGTCGGTGCGGGAGGCGGAGACGACGAGGCGGGTCTCGTTGTCGGCGAGGGGCACTCCGCGCGCGTCCAGGATCGAGCCGCGTACTGCGGGCTGCACGACCTGCTGGACGTGGTTGCCGGAGGCCTGCTTGGCGTACTCGTCGCCCTCGCGGATCTGGAGGTACCACAGGCGCCCGCCGAGGGTGCCGAGCAGGGAGAGGACGAGGATCTGGATGACGATGAGCCGGATCTGGACCCGTGGGGTCCGGCCGGTCTCGGGGATGTTGGTCACTGCGGCTGCCTCCCCCTCTCAGTGCGTGTATGTGTCGTGCGTATGTGTCATATGTGTATGTGTCATATACGACGAAGCTGTGAGGCCTTGATGCCGTACGACGGCCAATTCCCCCGCTCTCACAGCCGCTTGACCCCCTTGATGCGGCCGGCGCGGGCCGTGCGGGCCCGGGCGGCCTTCACCTTCAGCCCGCCGAGGCCGCCTCTCTGGCCGCCGATCCGCAGGCCTGTGCCGCCGGAGAGCCAGCCCGAGGAGATGTCGGGCTTCTTCGCCGAGGAGGCGCTCTCGGCGAGTGGGTCGTTCTCCGCGCGCCGGGCCAGGGCCATGATCCCGGGGACGACGAACGGGGCGAGCAGCAGGTCGTACAGCGCGGCCGTGAACAGCAGGCTGGGCAGGCCGACATGGCGGGCGGCGGTGTCGCCGACGAGGGCGCCGACACCGGCGTACAGCAGGGTGGAGCCGATGGCGGTGGCGACCACGACGAGCATGGGGCCGGTAGCGGACTTCAGGCGCCCGTTCTCCGGTTTGATCAGGCCGGCGGCGTAGCCGATGACGCTGAGCACGAGGGCGTAGCGGCCGGCCGCGTGGTCGGCGGGCGGGGCGAGGTCGGCCAGCAGACCGGCGCCGAAGCCGACGAGGGCGCCGCCTACATGGCCGTAGACCATGGCGAGGCCGAGGACGGTGAGCAGCAGCAGGTCGGGGACGGCGCCGGGGAGGTGGAGGCGGGCGAGGACGCTCACCTGGAGGACCAGGGCGACGACGACCAGGGAGGTGGACAGCAGGATCCGGTTGACGCGCATGGGCTACAGCTCCTACTGCTCTTGCTCTGGCGGGATCTGGCCGTCGACCGGCATCTCGGCGGACGGGGTCACGGTCACCGTCACGGTCGGGGTGGGGGTCGGCCTGGGCTTGTCGGGCAGCACCGTGTCGCGCGGGTCCTGCTTCGGGGCCTCGACGACGACACCGACGACGTCCAGCTTGGTGAAGCTGACGTACGGCGTGACGTAGAGGGTGCGGGTGAGGTCGCCGCCGGAGGGGTCGACGCGGGAGACCACGCCGACGGGCACGCCGGGCACGAAGGGCTTGTCGGCCTGCGAGCCGAAGGTGACGAGGCGGTCGCCCTTGTTGATCTCGGCCTTGCCGTTGAGGAGTTCGACGCGCAGCGGGCGGTCGCCCTGCCCGGAGGCGAAGCCGAGTTCGTCGCTTGCCTCCATACGGGTGCCGACGGTGAAGTCGGGATCGTTGGCGAGCAGGACGGTGGCGATGTTGGGGCCGACGGTCGTCACGCGCCCGACGAGCCCGTCCCCGTTGAGGACGGTCATGTCGCGTTTGATGCCGTCGTTGGCGCCGACGTCGATGGTGACGGTCCAGGAGAAGCCCTGGGCCGCTCCTATCGCGATGACCTCGGCGCCCTTGATGCCGTACTGGCCTCTGCCCGAGATCTTCAGCATCTTGTCGAGCTGGGCGAGGCGGGAGCGGTTGCGGTCGTCGCTGCCCAGCTTCGCCTCGAGGGCCGCGTTCTCCTTCTCCAGCTCCGCGAGCCGGTCGTGGCGTTCGCCGGAGTCACGGATGGCGGATACGGCGTTGCCGACCGGGTCGACCGCGGCCGACATCCCGTCCTCGATCGGGCCGAAGACGGTGGCCGCGGCCTGGCGGGCACCGTCGACCGGTGAGTCCTCCCCGCCGCGGATGTCCACCGTGATCAGCGCGAACGCGACGGCGACCAGCAGCACCAGGAGCAGCCGGCTCTCTCGTGTGTCCCTCACGTGCGGCGGCCGTGCCCTTTCCTCGTAGGAGCTTCTTTTGTAGGAGCTTGTGTTGCGGGTTTTGTAGGACCTTGTGTTGCGGGAGCTTATTTCTCCATATCAACGATCCGCCGTACGAGAGGGGATCATCTCGTACGGCGGAATCGAAGAGTTACGTCATCTGCGCGGCTGGGCGTCCAGTACCTGCTGGAGCGCCTCGAACTCCTCGACGCACTTTCCGGAGCCGAGCGCCACGCTGTCCAGCGGGTCCTCGGCGATGTGGATCGGCATACCGGTCTCGCGGCGCAGCCGCTCGTCGAGGCCGCGCAGCAGCGCTCCGCCGCCGGTCAGAACGATTCCCCGGTCCATGATGTCGCCGGACAGCTCGGGCGGACACTTGTCGAGGGTGGTCTTGACGGCGTCGACGATGGCGTTGACGGGTTCCTCGATCGCCTTGCGGACTTCGGCGGCCGAGATGACGACGGTCTTGGGCAGCCCGGAGACGAGGTCCCGGCCGCGGATTTCGGTGTGCTCGTCAGCGTCGAGGTCGTACGCCGAACCGATCGTGATCTTGATCTGTTCGGCCGTCCGCTCACCCAGCAGGAGGGAGTACTCCTTCTTGATGTGCTGGATGATCGCGTTGTCCAGTTCGTCGCCCGCGACGCGGATGGACTGGGCGGTGACGATGCCGCCGAGGGAGATGACCGCGACCTCCGTGGTGCCGCCGCCGATGTCCACCACCATGTTGCCCGTGGCCTCGTGGACCGGCAGGCCGGAGCCGATGGCCGCGGCCATCGGCTCCTCGATGATGTGCACCTGACGGGCGCCGGCCTGGGACGACGCCTCGATGACGGCGCGGCGCTCGACGCCCGTGATGCCGGAGGGCACACAGACGACGACCCGCGGACGAGCCAGATACCGCCGCTTGTGGATCTTCAGGATGAAGTAGCGGAGCATCCGCTCGGTGATCTCGAAGTCGGCGATCACGCCGTCCTTCAGCGGACGTACGGCAACGATGTTGCCGGGCGTGCGCCCGATCATCTTCTTGGCTTCGGCGCCGACCGCGAGAATGCCACCGGTGTTGGTGTTGATCGCGACGACGGACGGCTCGTTGAGTACGATCCCGCGACCCCTGACGTACACCAGCGTGTTGGCGGTCCCGAGGTCGACAGCCATGTCACGGCCGATGAACGACATTGAGTTCCCCATCAGGATTCGTCTGGCCTTCCTGGGAGCTTTTGAGGGCATTTCAGGTCGGCGAAGTGGGTGCGGTGACGTGAAGGCTTCCATCGTAGACGCGCCTGCACGAACACTGCGCGAGGGTCTTCGCCATTGTCAGCATGTGATGTACCGCCTCGCTTGTGGAGACGTGCCATCGGGGGCACTCGTTCCCCCGATCGGCACGCATATGCCGAGGGACGGCCGACAACGTTCGGCCGTCCCTGGTCAGACGGAGGAGCGGTTTGACACCGCGTCAGAAAAATTCCCGAAACGCCCGTGGAACCAGGGCAGGCCGGCGGTCGCTCATAGTGCAAGGACCTCTAGGGGGTGTTTTGAAAGTCCTGTGCGGTGCCCGCGGTGTTCGGTGCGTGCCCTCGGCGTGCCGGACGAAGGCCCTCGTAGCGGAGCTACTTGGGTCTTTGGCCGGTGCGGCGAGGGTGCGTGCCGGGCGCCGTGGGTGCTGTGCGGGACTTTCAAAACACCCCCTAAGCGCGGCCGGGGAAGAAGATCTTCACCTCGCGCTCGGCGGACTCCTCGGAGTCGGAGGCGTGAATCAGGTTCTCGCGGACGATCACGCCGTAGTCACCGCGGATGGAGCCGGGCGCGGCGGCGATCGGGTCGGTGGGACCGGCGAGCGCGCGCACGCCCTCGATGACCCGCTCCCCCTCGACGATCAGCGCGACGACCGGGCCGGAGGCCATGAACTCGACCAGCGGCTCGTAGAAGGGCTTGCCCTTGTGCTCGCCGTAGTGCTGCTCCAGGGTCTCCTGGTCCAGGGTGCGCAGCTCCAGCGCGGTGATCTGCCAGCCGGCCTTGCGCTCGATACGGCTGATGATCTCGCCGGTCAGGCCACGACGGACGGCGTCGGGCTTGAGGAGGACGAGGGTGCGCTGGCTCACGACGGGCTCCTTGTGATCAAAGGGTGTGCGGGGTGATGAGGTTACCGGGCGTGTCCGGGCCCCTGTTACACAGCGTCAGACGTCAGAGGGAGTCACGCGGGATCGGGCGTCGAGGAGGCCGAGGACTCGGCCTGCGCCGCGAACCTCGCCTTCGCCTCGTCGATCTTCCGTCCGTAGTGCACCGACGCCCACCACAGGGCCGCGAAGACCGCCCCCAGGAAGAACATCGACGGGACGATGAGGCCTGAGGCGACCAGGGCGGCCTGGAGGGCCCAGCCGAGGGCGATGCCGCCGGGGCGGGTCACCATGCCGCACAGCAGCAGGCACAGGAACATGGCGATGCCGCTGACCGTCCACACCGTCGACATGGACAGGTCGGGGTCCTTCATCGCGACCAGCCCGGCGAACCCGATGATGAAGAACTCGCCGATCAGCGTCGAAGCACAGAGCGTACGCATGTCGAGTCTCAGCCCTTCCCCAGCAGCAGCCGGGCCTCGCCGACGGTGATGACGGAACCGGTGACCAGCACACCGCCGCCCGCGAACTCGCCTTCCTCCTCGGCCAGCGTGATCGCCTCCTCCAGGGCGTCCGGCAGCCGCGGCTCGACCTGCACGCGCTCCTCGCCGAACACCTCGACGGCGATGGCGGCGAGCTCGTCGGCGTCCATGGCGCGGTGACTGGAGTTCTGGGTGACGACGATCTCGGCGAAGATCGGCTCGAAGGCTTCGAGGAGTCCACGGACGTTCTTGTCCCCGCTGGCCCCGACCACGCCGATCAGCCGGCTGAAGTCGAAGGCCTCCCCGATGGCGTCGGCGGTGGCGCGGGCGCCGGCCGGGTTGTGGGCGGCGTCCAGGACGACGGTCGGGGACCGCCGTACGACTTCCAGCCGCCCCGGCGAGGACACGGCGGCGAAGGCCTTGCGGACGGTGTCGATGTCGAGCCGCTCGGGCCGCTGGGAGCCGACGCCGAAGAAGGCCTCTACGGCGGCGAGGGCGACGGCGGCGTTGTGCGCCTGGTAGGCGCCGTGCAGCGGGAGATACACCTCGCCGTACTCCCCGCCGAGCCCGCGCAGGGTGAGCAGCTGCCCGCCGACGGCGACCTGCCGGGCCACGACCCCGAACTCGAGCCCCTCCCGGGCCACGGTGGCGTCGACCTCCACGGCCTTCTTCAGCAGCACCTGGGCCGCGTCGACCGGCTGTTGGGCCAGGATGACGGTGGCGTCCTGCTTGATGATCCCGGCCTTCTCGGAGGCGATGGCGGCGGGGTTGTCGCCGAGCCGGTCGGTGTGGTCGAGGTCGATGGGGGTGACGACGGCGACGTCCCCGTCGATGACGTTGGTCGCGTCCCAGGAGCCCCCCATGCCGACCTCGACGACGGCGACGTCGACGGGCGCGTCGGCGAAGGCGGCGTACGCCATCCCCGTGAGCACCTCGAAGAAGGACAGCCGGTACTCCTGCTGGGCGTCGACCATCTCGACGTACGGCTCGATGTCCTGGTACGTCTCGACGAACCGCTCGGCGGAGATCGGCGCGCCGTCGAGGCTGATGCGCTCGGTGATCGACTGGACGTGCGGGGAGGTGTACCGGCCGGTGCGCAGCTCGAAGGCGCCGAGCAGGGCCTCGATCATCCGGGCGGTGGAGGTCTTGCCGTTCGTGCCCGTGATGTGGATGGAGGGGTACGACCGCTGCGGGTCCCCCAGCACGTCCATCAGCGCGGCGATACGGCTGACCGACGGCTCCAGCTTGGTCTCACCCCAGCGGGTGGCGAGTTCCGCCTCGACCTCCCGCAGCGCCTTGTCGACCTCGGGGTCCGCCGGGCGCCCGGGGACATCGGCCTGCGGCGGACCGCCCTGCGTGCGCAGGGTACGGCTGCCGGCCTCGATCACCGCGAGGTCGGGATCGCGGTCGGTCTCGGCCGCGATGATCTCCTCGAAGGAGTCGAGAGCGTCGGGCTGCTGACTGTCGTCGTGCGGGGGCTGCTCACTCACGAGGCCAGTCTACGGAGGGCGGGGGGTCGGCTGCGGCTCGGTGGGGGTCACGCTCCCTGGGGCGCCGCCCCCAGACCCCCGGGCCTATGCCCACCCACCACCCGACTCGGTCGGCCGAGAAGTGGCCCACGCGGCTGCGGGCAGCCGTCCCGCGTAGCCGCCGTAGCTGCGGGCAGTCGTGCCGCTAGGGCGGCTCCCGACCCACAGAGAGCGGCACCCCGTAGCGCCGGGCTGCGCCCACCCACCCCCGACCAGCACCGGCGCCCGGTGCCAAACAGCCCCGGGCGCCTTCACCACCGTACGAACGCTACGCAGCCGGCAACCGATCCAGCTGCGCTTCGATCCGAGCGATGTCCTCGCCCGCCTTCGCCAACCGCGTCCGAATCTTCTCCACCACATGATCCGGAGCCTTCGCCAGAAACGCCTCGTTCCCCAGCTTCGCGTTCGCCTGCGCCTTCTCCTTCTCCGCAGCGGCAAGGTCCTTGGCCAGCCGCTTCCGCTCCGCAGCGACGTCGATGACGCCCGAGAGGTCCAGCGCGACCTCGACCCCGGCCACCGGCAGAGTCGCCGTCGCAGCGAAGGACTCCCCCTCCGGCTGCAGCCGCAGCAGCTGCCGGATCGCAGCCTCGTGCGGGGCAAGCGCCGTACCGTCGAGAGACAGCCGCGCCGGAACCCGCTGCCCCGGCTGCAGCCCCTGATCCGCACGGAACCGGCGAACCTCCGTGATCACGGACTGGAGCGTCTCGATCTCCCTCTCGGCGCCCGCGTCCCGGAACCCGCTGTCCGACGGCCACTCCGCGATGACGAGCGACTCGCCACCCGTCAGCGTCGTCCACAGCGTCTCCGTGACGAACGGGACCACCGGATGCAGCAGCCGCAGCGTGACATCCAGGACTTCACCGAGGACCCGCTTGCTGACCTCCGCGGCCGAACCGCCGGCGGCGAACGTCGTCTTCGACAGCTCGACGTACCAGTCGAACACCTCGTCCCACGCGAAGTGGAACAGCGCGTCGGAGAGCTTCGCGAACTGGTAGTCCTCGTAGAACGCGTCGACCTCGGCGACAACGGAGTTGAGCCGGGACAGGATCCACCGATCGGTCGCCGACATCGCCGACGGCTCCGGCAGCGGCCCCTGAACCGTCGCGCCGTTCATCAGCGCGAAGCGCGTCGCGTTCCAGATCTTGTTGGCGAAGTTGCGGGAACCCTGGACCCAGTCCTCGCCGATCGGGACGTCGACACCGGGGTTCGCGCCACGGGCCAGCGTGAACCTCAGCGCATCCGACCCGTACTTGTCCATCCAGTCCAGCGGGTTGACCGCGTTGCCGAAGGACTTCGACATCTTCTTGCCGAACTGGTCGCGGACCATGCCGTGCAGGGCGATGGTGTGGAACGGCGGCGTGCCGTCCATCGCGTAAAGACCGAACATCATCATCCGGGCGACCCAGAAGAACAGGATGTCGTAACCGGTGACCAGGACGGAGTTCGGGTAGAACTTCGCGAGCGACTCGGTCTGTTCGGGCCAGCCGAGCGTCGAGAACGGCCACAGGCCGGAGGAGAACCAGGTGTCGAGGACGTCCGTGTCCTGACGCCAGCCCTGACCGCTCGGCGGCTCCTCGTCGGGTCCGACGCAGACGACCTCGCCCTCCGGGCCGTACCAGACCGGAATGCGGTGCCCCCACCACAACTGCCGTGAAATACACCAGTCGTGGAGGTTGTCGACCCAGTCGAAGTACCGCTTCTCCATCTCCTGCGGGTGGATCTTGACGCGCCCGTCCCGGACGGCGTCACCGGCCGCCTTGGCCAGCGGTCCGACCTTGACCCACCACTGCATGGACAGCCGCGGCTCGATCGTGGTCTTGCACCGCGAGCAGTGGCCGACGCTGTGGACGTACGGCCGCTTCTCCGCGACGATCCGCCCCTCGGCGCGCAGCGCGGCGACGATGGCCGAGCGGGCCTCCAGCCGGTCAAGGCCCTGGAAGGGGCCGTGGGCGGTGATCACGGCGTGCTCGTCCATGATCGTGATGGCTGGCAGGTCGTGCCGCTGGCCGATCTCGAAGTCGTTCGGGTCGTGGGCCGGGGTGACCTTGACGGCGCCCGTGCCGAACTCGGGGTCGACGTGCTCGTCGGCGACGACGGGGATGGAGCGGTCGGTCAGCGGCAGCCTGATCAGCTTGCCGATCAGGTGCTTGTACCGCTCGTCCTCGGGGTGAACGGCGACGGCCGTGTCACCGAGCATGGTCTCGGCACGGGTCGTGGCGACGACGATCGTCTCGTCCCCCTCGCCGTACTTCATGGAGACAAGCTCGCCGTCGTCGTCCTGGTACTCGACCTCGATGTCGGAGATGGCCGTCAGACAGCGCGGGCACCAGTTGATGATGCGCTCGGCGCGGTAGATCAGCTCTTCGTCGTAGAGCCGCTTGAAGATGGTCTGGACGGCCTGGGACAGCCCCTCGTCCATCGTGAAGCGCTCACGCGACCACGCGACGCCGTCGCCGAGGCGCCGCATCTGACCGCTGATCTGGCCGCCCGACTCGGCCTTCCACTGCCAGACACGCTCGACGAACGCCTCACGGCCGAGGTCGTGCCGGGACTTGCCCTCCTTGCCCAGCTCCCGCTCGACGACGTTCTGCGTGGCGATGCCGGCGTGGTCCATGCCGGGCTGCCACAGCGTCTCGTAGCCCTGCATCCGCTTGCGGCGGGTAAGGGCATCGATGAGCGTGTGCTCGAAGGCGTGCCCGAGGTGGAGCGAGCCGGTGACGTTCGGGGGCGGGATGACAATCGTGTACGGCGGCTTGTCGCTCTTCGCGTCCGCCTCGAAGTAACCCCGCTCCACCCAGCGCTCGTACAGCGGCCCCTCTACGTCGGCCGGCGCGTACTGGGTCGGCAGTTCGGTGTCGGGCGCTGGTGGCTGCTGCTGAGCGTTCTCGGTCACGGGCTCAGTTTAGGGGTGTCACCGGGCAGTCCCGAAACGCGTTTGTTCTGTAACGGACGGCCCCCCAACACCCTGTGTGCACAGGGGCTGCGCCAGGATGTCAGGAACACATAAGCATCTGGAGGGGAACCCAGAGATGAGCTACAACCAGCCGGGCCCGTACGGCGGGCAGCCTCAGCAGCCTGGACCGTACGGTCAGCAGCCGGGCCCCTACGGCCAGCCGCCGCAGGCTCCGCCCGCCCAGCCCGGCTACGGCTACCCCCAGCAAGCTCCCCCGGCCCCGCCGCAGCCCGGCTACGGCTACCCGCAGCAGCCCCCGCAGGGCGGCGTCCCGCCGCAGCAGCCGCCGTACGGTCAGCAGGCCCCGTACGGTCAGCAGCCGCCCTACGGCCAGGCGCCGTACGGCGTGCCGCAGCCGCCGGCCGCAGGGGGCGGCAAGAAGAAGACGGGCATCATCATCGGCGCCGTCGCCGTCGTGGCCGCGATAGGTGTGGGGGCGTACTTCGTGATCGGCGCCGGCGGGGGCGGCCTGGAGGACGACGGGGCGCACACGCTGTCGACACCGGCGAAGGCGCTCGGCGAGTACTACCGGGCCACCGAGGACGGCGCGAGCGTCGGTGACGATTCGGCCGCTGAGCTGGAGAAGAGCGGCGTCAAGAACGGCAAGAGCGTGTTCGGCTTCTACTCGACCATCGAGGGCTACGACCCCAGCGACCCGAGCACCGCGCCCAGCCCGGCCGAGGCAGCGACGTCCAAGAGCATCTCGTTCGTGGGCATCCACGGTGAGATCGCCGACCCGGAGAAGGCCCTGGACATCCTCTTCGCCAATGTCAAGAAGTCCACCGAGGAGGACTCCTCCGACAGCGGCAGCGGCGGCCAGGCCGAGTTCGTCGGCGAGCCCGAGGCGGTCGACCTCGACGGCGCGCTCATGAAGTGCCAGGCGGCCAAGGGCACGGACCAGAGGACCAAGCAGGAGAAGACCGACTGGTTCTGCGCGTGGGCCGACTACAGCACCTTGGCGATGGTGTCGCCGGGTGACGCGACGAAGGGCGTCACCAAGGACGTGGCCGCGGACATCACCACGAAGTTCCGCAAGGAGGCCCGCGTCAAGGCCTGACGCCGGACACTCAACGCCGAAGGGGCCCCGGTCGGTTGACCGGGGCCCCTTCGCTCACGCCTGTGACTGCCTACGCCGTCTTCTGCTCCCCCGGCCCCCGCCCCCGCGCCTCCCGCGGAATCAGCGTCGGGTTCACGTTCGAATGGACGACGTCCGCCGTGATGACGACGCGGGCCACGTCCTTGCGGGAGGGGACCTCGTACATCACGGACATGAGGACTTCCTCCATGATGGCGCGCAGGCCGCGCGCGCCGGTCTGGCGGAGGATGGCCTGGTCGGCGATGGCCTCCAGGGCCTCGCGCTCGAAGTCCAGCTCCACGCCGTCGAGTTCGAAGAGGCGCTGGTACTGCTTGACGAGCGCGTTGCGCGGCTCGACCAGGATCTGGAGGAGGGCCTCGCGGTCGAGGTTGTGGACCGAAGTGATGACGGGCAGGCGGCCGATGAACTCGGGGATCATGCCGAACTTGACCAGGTCCTCGGGCATGACGTCCTCGAACTGGTCCTTGGCCTCCAGCTCCCGCTTGGAGCGGATCGTCGCGCCGAAGCCGATGCCCTTCGCGCCTGCCCGGGACTCGATGATCTTCTCCAGGCCCGCGAAGGCACCGCCCACGATGAACAGAACGTTCGTCGTGTCGATCTGGATGAACTCCTGGTGGGGGTGTTTGCGCCCACCCTGCGGCGGCACCGAGGCGGTGGTGCCTTCCAGGATCTTCAGCAGGGCCTGCTGCACGCCCTCGCCGCTCACATCGCGTGTGATCGAGGGGTTTTCGCTCTTACGGGCGACCTTGTCGATCTCGTCGATGTAGATGATCCCGGTTTCGGCCTTCTTGACGTCGTAGTCCGCCGCCTGGATCAGCTTCAGCAGGATGTTCTCGACGTCCTCGCCGACGTAGCCCGCCTCCGTCAGCGCCGTCGCGTCGGCGATGGCGAACGGGACGTTGAGCATCCGGGCGAGGGTCTGCGCGAGGAGGGTCTTGCCGGAGCCCGTGGGGCCCAGCAGGAGGATGTTGGACTTCGCCAACTCGATGGCGTCCTCGCGGCTTTGACCGCCGCCGTTCTCACCGGCCTGGACTCGCTTGTAGTGGTTGTACACCGCGACGGAGAGGGCCTTCTTGGCCGCTTCCTGCCCGACTACGTATCCCTCGAGGAACTCGTAGATCTCGCGGGGCTTCGGGAGCTCCTCCCAGCGGACCTCGCTGGTTTCCGCGAGTTCTTCCTCGATGATCTCGTTGCAGAGATCGATGCACTCGTCGCAGATGTACACACCGGGCCCTGCGATGAGCTTCTTGACCTGCTTCTGGCTCTTGCCGCAGAACGAGCACTTGAGCAGATCGCCGCCGTCACCGATGCGTGCCACGGTGTGCTTCCCCTTCGCCTGGGAGACGCCTAGGTCCAGCGGCTCCTGGTGCTGCCTTATGTCCGACGGTACCTTGCCGAGCCCCCCGTTCGGGCCCCCCTTGGCACGGTTCACTTTCTCGTGCACTTTGTCGTGCACAGCGCCGAACCGTGCCAAGGAGCGGCAGACGATACAGGCCCGCGTCAGCGAACCTCAGCGTTGTTCATCTTCCGGGTGGAGATGATCTGGTCGATCAGGCCGTACGACAGCGCGTCCTCGGCCGTGAGGATCTTGTCGCGCTCGATGTCCTCGCGGATCTTCTCGATCGGCGTGGTGGAGTGCTTGGCCAGCATCTCCTCCAGCTGTGCACGCATGCGAAGGATCTCGTTCGCGGCGATCTCCAGGTCGGAGACCTGGCCGCGGCCGGTCTCGCTGTACGGCTGGTGGATCAGGATGCGGGCGTTCGGCAGCGCCATGCGCTTGCCGGGCGAGCCGGCCGCGAGCAGGACGGCCGCGGCGGAGGCCGCCTGGCCCATGCAGACCGTCTGGATGTCCGGCTTCACGAACTGCATCGTGTCGTAGATGGCCGTGAGCGCGGTGAAGGAGCCGCCCGGGCTGTTGATGTAGACCGAGATGTCCCGGTCGGGGTCCATCGACTCCAGGCACAGCAGCTGCGCCATGACGTCGTTGGCGGAGGCGTCGTCGATCTGCACGCCGAGGAAGATCACGCGCTCCTCGAAGAGCTTCGCGTACGGGTCGTACTCGCGGATGCCCTGCGAGGTGCGCTCGACGAAGCGGGGGATCACATAGCGGGACTCCGCGACGGGACCCGTGTACTCGGCGCTCGTGCGGTCGTACAGGCCGCTGCCGGGGAAGTCGTTCACTGTCTGTCTCCTAGGGGCTGAGGCGGTCGGCTGGGGGCTGTGCGGGGGCCTCAGGCCCCGGTGCCGCCGCCGCCCGGCATGCCGGCGGCCGTGGGCACGACGTCGTCGATGAGGCCGTAGTCCTTGGCCTCGAGGGCGTCGAACCAGCGGTCGCGGTCCGAGTCACGGGTGATCTGCTCGATGGTCTGACCCGTGTGCTGGGCCGTGAGCTCGGCCATGCGCTTCTTCGTGTGCAGCAGCCGCTCGGCGTGGATCTTGATGTCGGAGGCCGAGCCGGCCAGGCCCGCGGAGGGCTGGTGGATCAGGATCTCGGCGTTCGGCAGCGCGAAGCGCTTGCCCGGCGTGCCCGCGCTGAGCAGGAACTGTCCCATCGAGGCGGCGAGGCCCATGGCGATGGTCACCACGTCGTTCTTGATGTACTGCATGGTGTCGTAGATCGCCATGCCGGCCGTGATCGAGCCGCCGGGGCTGTTGATGTACAGGAAGATGTCCTTGTCCGGATCGGCGGCAAGGAGCAGCAGCTGCGCGGTGATCTTGTTGGCAATGTCGTCGTCGACCGGCTGGCCGAGGAAGATGATCCGCTCGTTGAGCAGCCGGTTGTAGACCTGGTCGCCGAGGCCACCACCGATGGAAGGCTCGCCGGCGGCGGAGGGCATCAGATTCGTCACGTATCCACCTGCTCGTCTTACGACGGCGTCCGGGCCGTCTTACGTTTCCCTGCGGGGCTGGAGCCGTTCGGGGACTCCACTGCCCTCGTATTCATGGACCCTAACGCGCGGGTCCCTTCGGGGAATCCCGCAGCGGGGGGTGTTCGCTGTCAGCGCAGGTTGCTTGGATCCCGGCGTTGGTGGCGCCGTCGCGGGGCTTCGCCCCGGGTCCCGACGCGTGTCGCCGTGGGCCCCTCGGAGGTGGGCGGCCGCAGGCCCGTGGGGGCTGGTCGCGCCCACGCGGCGGAGCCGCACATCGATACAGCCCCGCGCCCCAAGGACGGCGGCCTGAGGGATCCCCGCCGTATGCCAGGAGGGCCCTGGGGCGTGATGCTCCCCCAGGGCCCTCTGTACGGCATACAAGGCGCCGTGGGCGTCAGCCCTCGGTCTTCTCGGGCTTCTCGTCGGCCTCGGCGTCGGTGGCGTCCGCCTCCGTCGCCTCCGCGGCGATCTCCGCGGCCGTCTCCGTCTCGTCCTCGTCGTCCAGGTCGATGATCTCGCCGTTGGTGTCCTTGACCGTGGCCTTCTCGACCACGACGGCCAGGGCCTTGCCGCGGGCGACCTCGCCGACCAGGAGCGGGACCTGGCCGCCCTCGACGACCGCCTGGGCGAACTGGTCGGGGGACATGCCGGAGGAGGCCGCGCGCCGCATGAGGTGCTCGGTGAGCTCCTCCTGGTTGACGTTGAGCTTCTCCTGCTTGACGAGCTCGTCGAGCACGAACTGGGTCTTGATGCCCTTGACCGCGGCCTCGCGGGTCTCGTTCTCGAACTCCTCGACGGTCTTGCCCTGGATCTCCAGGTACTTCTCGAGGTCGAGGCCCATCTGGCCGAGCTGGTGGTGCTCGAGGTTGTGCTTGCGGGTGTTGATCTCGTCCTCGAGCAGCTTCTCGGGGACCGGGACCTCGACCAGCTCGAGCAGCTTCTCCAGGACGCGCTCCTGGGCCTGCGTGGCCTGGTCGTACTGCTTCATGTTCTCCAGGCGCTTGCGGCTGTCCGCCCGGAGCTCCTCGAGGGTGTCGAACTCGGAGGCGAGCTGCGCGAAGTCGTCGTCCAGCTCGGGCAGTTCGCGCGCGGCGACCTGGGTGACCTTGACGGTGACCTCGGCCTCCTGGCCGGCCGCCGAGCCGCCCTTGAGCTCGGAGGTGAAGGTGGCCTCGCCACCCGCCTCCAGGCCCTTCACGGCGTCGTCGATGCCTTCCAGCAGCTCGCCGGAGCCGATCGTGTAGGAGACGCCGCTGGCGACGCCGTCCTCCAGGACCTCGCCGCCGACCTTGGCCTCCAGGTCGATCGTCACGACGTCGCCGTCCTCGGCGGCGCGCTCGACCGGATTGGTGGAGGCGAAGCGCTCACGGAGCTGCTCGACCGACTTCTCGATGTCCTCCTCGGTGACCTCGACCGCGTCGACCTCGACCTCGATGCCGGAGTAGTCCGGGATCTCGAGGGCCGGGCGGACGTCGACCTCGGCGGTGAAGTTCAGCGTCTCGCCGTCCTTCAGCTCGGTGATGTCGACCTCGGGCTGGCCCAGGACGTCGATCTCGGCCTCGTTGACCGCTTCGGTGTAGAACTTCGGAAGCGCGTCGTTGACCGCCTCCTCCAGAACCGCACCGCGGCCGAACCGCTGGTCGATGATCCGGGCCGGGATCTTGCCCTTGCGGAAGCCCTTCACCGTGACCTGCTGGTTGATCTTCTTGTACGCCGCGTCGAGGCTGTCCTTGAGCTCCTCGAAGGGCACCTCGACAGTGAGCCGAACCCGAGTCGGGTTCAGGGTCTCCACGGCGCTCTTCACGGTTCGGTCTCCTTGTGGCTGACTTCTTGGGTTCTGCCGGAGCCAGAATGGTCCGGCGGATTCGCCGCCCGGAGACTTCACACGAGAGACACACGGGCGTGCAGCTTGCATAGTAACGGCAGCGGCGACACGCCCCAAAGGCGATCACAGGACGCGATCGCCCGAGGTGACCGCGCGGGTGGCCGGTAACGGCCGGTGATGGCCGGTCGCCGACCGGTCGGCGACCGGTCACTGGTCGGTCAGCGATCGGTCGCCGACCGGTCGGTGGTCGGGGTGGCGGGATTTGAACCCACGGCCTTCCGCTCCCAAAGCGGACGCGCTACCAAGCTGCGCCACACCCCGTCTGGTGCGACACGTAGGGTACATGCCCGCAGGCAGTGGGGCCGCCGCATTTCACGAGCGCGCGTGCGGGCGGCGGCTCGGGCGGAAACGGGTGTGCGGCGAAGGGGCACGACCCGCTACGATGCCTCCAGTGCCGCGGTCACCCGACCTGCGGCGCGTGCTCTGCGGGCGTAGCTCAATGGTAGAGCCCTAGTCTTCCAAACTAGCTACGCGGGTTCGATTCCCGTCGCCCGCTCCAACCAGGCCTCCGGCCCGGTCCTTCAGGGATCAGGCCGGGGGCCTTTGTGACGTCGCGGTGACCTTCCAGGCTGTCCGTGGCGTACAAGACGTAC
Organism: Streptomyces sp. SA15; assembly: GCF_002291145.1. GTDB lineage: Bacteria > Actinomycetota > Actinomycetes > Streptomycetales > Streptomycetaceae > Streptomyces. Next base: position 76,027 of record NZ_NTGE01000128.1, on the reverse strand, counting down.
GTGACGTACGTGACGTACGGGGTTCTGGGGCGGCGGACCATGGGCGCGCGCCTAGAACTGGATCGAGTTGATGGTCTCCGCCAGGGAGTTCAGGAACCGTTGTATGTCGTCGGCCATGCCGGTCGAGGCGAGGAAGAAGCCGAAGAGCACGGCGACCACGGCGGGGCCGCCCTTGATGGAGCCTCCTCTGATCAACACCACCAAGACGATCCCCAACAGCAGCACCACTGACAGCGAAATGGCCACAACTGATCACACCCTCGGTCGGTCCGCTCTCCCGGCCCGGGGATGCAACCCCGCGCACCCCCGCCAGAACCATCGTGCCACCAACAGGGCCCGCATATGCGGCGCGTGACCCAACGTTGGCCAGAGCCGGACCCGAGTCTGCGCGCGCACCCGCGCGCGCGGGGCCTTCACTACAGCACCCGCACAGCAATTCGACAGGGCACCCGCATAGGGAAGCACCGGAGATACGCAGGGAATTCGGCCGGATCGTTTCCGTGTCCACACACCGTGTTCGCAGCCAATTCGAATTGCGGTCACAGACACACCGATGACTGGCCTTATGCACCATTTAGTCGGGATGAATCGCGACAAGAAGGACACGTATGTGTCGAGGACAGTGATATCAACTCCCGGGAAAACACGGGTAGTCGAAGCGATTAACCAGGAATGACGTGGAGGGTTTTACGAATACCCACAGCCGAGGCTAGGGTGCCTCAGATGTTCCACGCCGCCTCGCTGCGACCGCATGGCCAGAACCGCGCGCCACTCCCCCCGGCACAGTCGCCGGCGGACGGAGTGCCGAGTCCGCGCTCGCCGGAGAAACAGCAGAATCAGCAGAAGCAACAGCCCGCCAAGCCGTCCGGCAAACAGCGCGACGCGTTCTTCGACAACGCCAAGTACCTGGCGATCGTGCTGGTGGCGGTCGCCCACTCCTGGGAGCCGATCAAGAGCGACAGCCGGATCCTCGAGGGCGTGTACATGGTGGTGTACGCGTTCCACATGCCGGCGTTCATCATCATCTCCGGCTTCTTCTCGCGCAGTTTCGACATGCGTGCCGACCGGCTGCAGCGCCTGATCACCGGCGTCGCCGTGCCGTACATCCTCTTCGAGACCGCCTACCCGCTGTTCAAGCGCTTCGCCGACGACGCGCCGGAGCAGGACATCAGCCTGCTGGATCCCTGGTACCTGACCTGGTTCCTGGTCGCGCTGTTCATCTGGCGGCTGACCACCCCGATCTGGAAGCTGGTGCGGTGGCCGCTGCCGCTGGCGCTGTCCATCGCCATGCTGGCGTCCGTCACGCCGAACATCGGCGACGACCTGGACCTCCAGCGGGTGCTGCAGTTCCTGCCGTTCTTCGTGCTCGGCCTGTGCATGAAGCCGGAGCACTTCCGGCTGGTGCGCCGCCGTTCGGTGCGGATCCTGGCGGTGCCGGGGTTCGCGGCCGCGCTGGCCGTCGGCTGGTGGGCGGTGCCGCGCATGAACACGGCGTGGTTCTACCACCGTGACGCCGCGCAGGAGTTGGGCACGCCGTGGTGGACCGGACCGGTCATGGTGCTCGCCCTGTTCGGCTGTTCGCTGCTGCTGACCGCCTGCTTCTTCGCCTGGGTGCCGGGCCGGACGATGTGGTTCACGGCGCTCGGCGCGGGCACGCTCTACGGCTACCTGCTGCACGGCTTCCTGGTGAAGGGCGGCGACTACTGGGGCTGGTTCGACCACGCCTGGCTGCACCGCCCGCTCGGCGAGATCTTCGTCAGCGTCCTCGCGGCCGTCGCCGTCACCCTGCTGTGCACCTCTCCGGTGCGGCGGCTCTTCCGGTTCGCGATGGAGCCGAAGATGGAGTGGGCCTTCAAGCGGGACGCGGCCGACCTGGCCCGCGGGCGCGAGAAGCGCGAGCAGACCCCTGTACGCGAGAAGGTCAACGCCTAGCCGTCGCGACCGATCGACCGATCGACCGCCCCCGCACCGGCCTGACCGGGCGGGGGCGCTGTCATTCCTCCAGCCTGTCGCCGCGCAGGGCCGCGCGGGCCGGGAGGGTGGCGGCCGTCAGGGCCAGGACGACGATCGTGCCGGCGAAAGCGCCGTGGACCAGCGGGGATATGTAACGATCCGGCCGTCGGCCACGAACAGGACGCGGTCCGCCCAGGCGGCGGCCGTCGGGTCGTGGGTGACCTCCCCCACGCTCGAACAACCTCGCGCGGGGGCACCCCCATCGACGGTGGCGCCCTGCGTGCCCACGGCCTGTCGGAGCAGGGCGAGGATCTCGGCGGCCGTGGTCGTGTCCAGGGCGCCCGTCGGCTCGTCCGCGAAGACGACGTCGGGGCGGGTGACCAGAGCACGGGCGATCACGACACTCCCCCAGTGCCTTAAGGGCCTGGGGGGACCCCCAGCTGCTGGCCGCCGGAGAGCTGACCGGAGGTGGGGGCGGACCATGAGGACGGCCGCCCAGAAGATCTGGGGAAAACCCCACCCGGTTGTGCGGCTTTCCCCCTGTCGGCGCCGGAATCCGTCAGGCTCAACTGCCCTTCAGATGCCTCATCAGACGCTCGAAGTCCTGCCAGCCCGACAGGTCCGACGGGTCGCCAGGAAGGGGGTAGTACAGCGCCGGGCGGGTCTTCGGGCCCAGTTCCCGCGGAGCCTCGGCGAGCGGAGTGTTCCGGGCCCGGTCACCTGGCATCTCGCGGACCTCCTCGGAGCCCAGGACGAACGCGTACGGCACGCCGGGGCCTTCGAAGCGCGGCGGCACGGACAGGTCCCGGCGGGCGCGGCGGATCTGGACCAGCATGGACTGCAGGTCGTGCTGCGTGGCGAGGGCCTCCGCCGCGGCGATGACGGCGTCCGTCGGCATCTGCTCGCCCGGGCCGTAGCCGAAGGCCAGCGTCACGTCCTCCTCCACGCCGCCCTTGGTGCGGGTGATGCGGACGGTCGCGAGGCCCGGGCGCTCCGGGCTGCCGACGGCCACCAGCCAGGTCGGCTCGGGCGCCCGCTCGTACGCCACGTCGGTCAACTGCCGCAAGGACCAGGGGAGGTTGGCGGGTTCCTCGGTGCCCCAGCCGGCCGGCGGCTCACCGGTGATCTCCTGCCATACGGCTTCCAGGGCGCCGCCGAGGACGAGCCGTTCGTCGGCCGGGTGGATGGTGCGGAAGGAGATCGCCAGCTGGCGTTCGCCCGTGTCGCCCTTTTCGGCGAAGCCCTCGCCGAAGGAGGCGGCGACCGGCGTGCGCGGGTCCTCAGGGGTGGCCTCCGGCGACTCGACGGTCACGAAGAGGCCGTTGCTCCACTGCAGGACCGCTCCGGACAGGCCGTCGTAGTAGCCGTCCCGTTCGTCCTGCACCACCCAGCGCGAGGGCCAGCCGGGCAGGCTGTTGCGGACCGCCGGGGAGAGGCGGGTGCCCGCGGGGGTGACGATCTGCAGGCCGAGGCCGGCGTTCGCGGCGGCGCGGAACGCGTCCGAGAGCCAGGCGGTCATCGCGACCACCGGGCGGTCCTGGATGATGACGGCGACCTTGTCGGTGAGCACGTCCACGGCCGGCTGGGCGGCGGCCGGTACCGGCGCCACGCTCATCCCGTCCGTCTTGACCACGGCCAGCGACCACGCGGCCCCGGGCGGCCAGGCGGTCCCGCCGACCAGCGTGCCGATGCGCGCGGCGAAGGTCCCGGCGAGTTCCTCGGCCTCCTTGACGCCGGTGGTGGCGCGGGCCTCGGTCCACCAGTACGGCACCTCGGGCTCACGCGCCCCGAGCAGCCGCTCGGCCTCGCCCCGGACCTGCACGAGCAGCGGCGCCTCCACGGAGACGAGCGGGCGGCCCTGCTCGTCGCAGAGCTGCACCACCGCGCCCTCTCCCTCGACGCCCACCATCCTGTCGGGGCCGCCGGAGAGCAGACCCGCGAGCACGCTCAACGGGTCGGGCATCTGCTTCGTGAGGGCGATGACGTCCTTCGTCATGGATTCACCTGTGTCCCCGTGTAGACGGTCTGGATCAGCCGGTTCGGTTGGCCCCTGCGGACCAACACCCCACGGCCGGGCGGCTGCTGGCTCGCGTACACGCCGGGGAAGAGCTGACCTTCGCTCCGGTCACCCGCCATCACCAGCGCCGAGGCGCCGGACTCGCGCAGCCCCTGCATCAGCGGCTCGTACAGGCCGCGGGAGGCGCCCGCGACCCGGCGGGTCAGGACGAAGTGCAGGCCGATGTCGACGGCCGAGGGGATGTACGGCACGAAGGGCGCGAGCGGCTGCTGGCCGGCGGTGGTGAGGACGTCGTAGTCGTCGACGAGGATCACGATCCGCGGGCCGGAGAAGCTGCCCGGCTCCAGGTCCTCGCCGCCCGCGCTCTCGTCGGGCAGCCGCTTCTCCAGTTCGGTGGCGATGCCGGCGGCGAGGCCGGCGCACAGCTTGGCGTTGTAGGCGTAGCCGCCCCGGTACTCCTCCGGGATGACGCCGCGCAGGCCGCGGCGCGGGTCGAAGACCCCGAAGACCAGTTCGTTGTCGCCGTAGCGCTCGATCAGGCCCTGGGCGACGACCTTGAGCAGGTTGGTCTTGCCGCACTCGCTGTCGCCCATGATCAGCAGGTGCTGGTCGTGTTCGAACAGGTCGATCAGGACGGGGGCCAGCTGCGTCTGGTCCAGGCCGATCGGCACCCGGCGCGGCTCGGACGCCGGGCCGGGCAGTTGCTGTGCCTCCAGGACGTGCGGCAGTACACGGACCGGCTGGGCGACCTCGCCGGTCCAGGTGGCGCGGATCGAGCGGGCGGTGTGCTCCAGGACCGCGCCGAGGTCGCTGGTGTCGGCGAGGCCGTCGGTGCGGGGCAGGGCGACCTGCGCGAAGAGCTTGCCGTCGGTGAGGATGCGGCCCTTCTCCTCGGGCGAGAGGGTCTCGGCCAGCTTGCGGTCGATGCTGGACTCGCTCGGATCGTTCAGGCGCAGCTCGACGCGGGTGCCGAACTGGGACTGGGTGGCGATGCGCACGTCGTTCCAGCGGAGCATGCCGGCGACGACGTGGATGCCGTAGCCGCTGCCGCGCTTGAGGATGTCGACGACCGAGTCGTCGAGGTCCTCGAAGTCGTCGCGCAGGGCGCCGAATCCGTCGATGAGCAGCACGATCTCGGTGGAGGCCAGCTCGGGCACGCGGCCCGCGGCGCGCAGAGTACGCAGTTGTTCCAGGGAGTCGATGGTGTGGATGCGGAAAAGCTCCTCCCTCTGGTCGAGCATGGCGCGTACGGAGTCGATGGTGCGGGCGGCGCGCTCGCGGTCGGCGCGGCCGGCGACCCCGCCGACGTGCGGCAGACCGGAGAGGGCCTGCAGGCCGCCACCGACGAGGTCGAGGCCGTAGACGCCGACCTCCTGCGGGGTGTGGGTCAGGGCCAGGGAGAGGGCCAGGGAGCGCAGCAGGGTGGTCTTGCCGGACTGCGGGCCGCCGATGATGGCGGCGTGGCCGCCGGCGAGCGTGAGGTCCAGGTACCACTGGCCCTGCCACTGCTTGGTCGGGTCGTCGAGGAGGCCGAGCGGCACCTGGAGCGGGCCCCGCCGCTTGGCGAGCTGCATGCCGCGCGGGCCGATCTCCACGGGACCGGCGACCCTGTCGAGGGGGACCCCGGCGGGCAGCGGGGGCAGCCAGATCTGGCGCACCGAGTGGGCGCCGGCCCTCTGGAGCTGGTCGATGATCACGCCCATCTCGGTGGGCCCGGTCTCCCGGCGCCGCATCTGCGGCTCCTCGGCGCCCGAACTCTCGTCCTGGCCCAGGGTGTTGTAGGCCTCGTACTCCAGGGCCAGCGGCCCGGTGTCCTCGGTGTCGCGCTGCACGGGGCCGCGGTAGGCGCCGGAGACGTAGCTGGCCTTGAACCGCTCGTAGTGGCTGGTGTCGACCTTGAGGTAGCCGAAGCCGGGCAGCGGGGGCAGGTGGAAGGCGTCCGTGGTGTCCAGGACCGTACGGGACTCGTCGGGCGAGAAGGTGCGCAGACCCAGCCGGTACGACAGGTAGGTGTCCAGGCCCTTGAGCTTGCCGCCCTCGATGCGCTGGCTGGACAGCAGCAGGTGGACGCCGATGGAGCGGCCGATGCGGCCGATGGACAGGAACAGGTCGATGAAGTCCGGCTTGGCGGTGAGCAGTTCGCCGAACTCGTCGATCACCACGAAGAGGTGCGGCAGCGGCTCCAGGTCGGGGCGCCGCTCGGCGCGCAGCGCGGCGTAGTGGCCGATGTCGGCTACGTTGCCCGCGTCCTTGAGGACCTGCTGGCGGCGCTTGACCTCGCCGGCGAGGGAGGCGTGGACGCGCTCGACGAGGCCGGCCTGGTTCTCCAGGTTGGTGATGACGCCGGCGACGTGCGGAAGGTCCGCGAAGGGGGCGAAGGTGGCGCCGCCCTTGTAGTCGACGAGGACCATGGCCAGGTCCTCCGGTGGGTGCGTGGCGACCAGGGCGAGGACGAGGGTGCGCAGCAGCTCGGACTTGCCGGAGCCGGTGGCGCCGACGCACAGGCCGTGCGGGCCCATGCCCAGTTCGGAGGACTCCTTCAGGTCGAGGAGCACGGGCTCCTTGGAGTCGCTGACGCCGATCGGCACGCGCAGGAAGGCCCGTTCGCCGCGCGGCGCCCACAGCCGGTTCAGGTCGAGGCCGGCCACGTCGTCGATGCCGAGCAGTTCGGCGAAGTCGACCGGGCCGGTGAGCGGCGCGTCGACCATCGACTCGGCGGACAGCCTGAGCGGGGCGAGCATCCGGGCGAAGCCCTCGGCGAAGGGGATGCCGATCTCGTCGACGGTGCCATGGGCGCTGATCGGCTCCGGCATGCGCATGTCCTCGATGACGACGCGCTCGCCGTCGACGGTGATGCGCACGCCGACGCTGCCGGGCTCCTGGACCCGCTGGTCGAGCAGGTGCAGGACGGTGACGCCCATGTCGCGCAGGCCGACCGCGTCGTCGGGGCGCGGCAGGTCGACGGCGTCGTCGCCATGTGCGTCGGCGACGACGAGCAGCCGGGAGGTCATGGCGAGGGCATCCTTGCCGGACAGACCGCGGCGCACCTCGGCGGCGTAGGAGGCGCGGCGGCGCAGCTCGGGGCCGATCTGCCGGGCCAGTTGGGGCAGTGAGGGCGCGATCCGGCGGGCGGCGACGGGGCCGTCGAACTGCTCGGTGTCGAGCAGGTGCGGCAGCCACTTCGCCCATTCCCAGTCGGCGATCCGGTCGCCGGGCGCGGCGAGCGCCATGGCCACGTCGTCGGGCGCGTGGGTGGCGGCCGCCTGCGCGATCAGCGCGCGGGCGACCCGGAGGGTGTCCTCACGTTCGCCGATGACGGTGATGTTGCCGACCCGGTCGAGCGGGACGGTGAGCGGGAGTTCGGTGCCGCTGCTGAAGCGGGACACCAGCGCGGAGGCCTCGTTCAGCATGAACTCGTCGGGCGGGGTGAGCACGGAGGATCCGGGCGGGGCCACCTTCAGGTCGCGCACCGGCATCTCGCCGGTGCCGACGCGGACCCGCAGGAAGTCGGCGTCGAGCCGGCGCCGCTCCCACAGCCGGGCGGGGTCGCGCACGATGTCGTACAGCGCGTCCGGCGGCGGGTTGAGCACCTGGGTGCTCTCGCGCCGCTCCTTCTCCTCGTTCGACAGCTCCTCCCGCAGGTCCTCCAGGTAGGCGAGGTAGGCCTCGCGCTGGGTGCGGCGGGTGCGCTGGGCCTTGCCGCGCTGGGAGAAGACCATGACGAGCGAGCCGATGATGGTGACGACGAGGATGATCGCGCCCAGCCCCGCGAACTGGCTGTTGCGTACGACCGTCATCATCACGACGGACGACATGACACCGGCGACGGGCAGCAGCGAGGTCGCTATGGAGCCCGTCTTGCCGTCGGGCAGGTTGGGTGGCGCCTCGATGGTGCGCGGCTCGGGAGAGGCCGGGGGCCGGGTCGTCCGGGCCGGCCGGTGGATCAGTCGGGTGCTCATCGTCCTTCTAGCCTTTGTCCTCGAGGTCCTTCGAGATGCTTCGAGATCCCTTCGAGATCCTTCGAGATCCCTTCGTGCTCGGGAGGGTTCAGCGGCGCTTCTGGGAGAGCTGGAAGGCCTCCGCGGCCAGGCGGGTCGCGGCCTCCCGGGTGTCCCGCGCGAGCAGGTCGGTGCGGATGATGCCGCCGGCCGCCAGATGGCGGTCGTAGGGCAGGATCCGCACGCTCGCGCCGGTCTCCCTCAGCTGCTCGGCGGCCTTGTCGAGGTCGATGCCGGTGTGCGGCACGGTCTCGGTGAGCACGACGACGGTCGTGGTGGTGATGTCCCGGGGCAGACCGCGCATCCACTCCAGGACCGCGTGCGTGCTGGCGATGCCCTCGATCGTCGCGGGCACGGTGAGGATGCGGGCCTGGGCGGCGGACAGCGCGGTACGGGCGACCTCGGCGGGCAGCGTCTCGCAGTCGACGACGGTCACGCCGAAGTAGCGGCGCGACGACACCATGATCCGCTCGTAGCCCTTGGTGTCGAGCATGGCGCCGACCTGGCCCTGGCTGCCGGGCAACAGCCAGGCGTTGTCGGGCAGTTGGACGAGATAGCCGGTGACGTCGAGCAGCGTCATCTGCGGTTCGACGACCTCGGCGAGGTCGCCGGTGGTCCAGCGCGTGCTCTCCGCGCCGAGCCGCACCGGCAGCGAGCCGAGCGCCGGATCGGCCTCGACGACGAGGACCGGGTCCTGGCGGTAGTGGGCGTAGGTGGTGCCGAGCAGGGCGGCGACCGTCGTCTTGCCCGAGCCGCCACGGATGGAGGTCACCGCGATCTGCCGGCCCGTGGTGACCGGCTGCTGCAGTATCTCGGCGGTCGCGGTGGTCTCGGCGACCTCACGCGCGGCCGAGGAGGACACGGTACGGCGTACGGCGCGCAGGGCTCGGGCGGTGAACGGCTCCCCGCGCCGGGGAGCCCGGGCGGAGGAGACGAGCTTCTTGTCGACCACGGGGCGGGTCTCGCGGGTGGCGCGGGACGACCGGGCGCGCGGGGCGGGGGTCCGCTCGGCGTACTGCTGGGGCTGGGGGCCGGGGGTCTGTTGGGGCTGGGGGTGGGGTTGGCCGGCGTAGGGCTGCTGCGGCTGGGCGGGGGTGGCCTGCGGCTGGGCGTAGGGCTGTTGTGCGTAGGCCTGTTGTGCGTAGGCCTGGTCGGGGTACGGCGGCTGGCCCTGGGCGGGGTGGGGCTGCTGGGGCTGCTGTTGGGGCTGCTGCGGGTGGGCGGGGTACTGGCCGCCGTACGCCTGCTGCTGGGCCGCGGCCTGGTCGCCGTGTGCCTGCTGCTGGTACTGCGGGTCGGAGGGCATCGGCTGCTGATTCTGCTGCGGGTAGCCGTACGCAGGTGCCTGGCCCTGCGCTTGACCCTGCGCCCCCTGCTGCGGTGGCTGCGGTTGGGGCGCCTGCTGTTCCCCCTGCTGGGGCACCTGTGGTGGCCGGCCGCCCTGTTGCGCGGCACGCTGTTGGGGCGTGCCGCCCCTCAGGTCGCGCAGCACGTCGTTCTGCCAGTTGTCCCCGCTCGGCATGTCGCCCTTCTCTCCTGCCACGCCCCCGTCTCGTCGTCCCGTGGGAGCGACAGCACGTCGGCGTCTGGTCTTCGAAGCCTCAGAACTTGTTGAGCAGCTGCCCGTAGATGCCGAACACCCCGATGGCGAGCGGGAACAGCCCGATCACGCCGAGGGACTCGATCAGATCGGCGAACCGCCGCAGCCGCACCCGGACGTGTTCCGGCGGCTCGATCCCGAGGACCAGCAGCGGCAGCAGTGCCGCGGCGCCCAGCAGGACGAGGGCTCCGGCGCCCCCGGTGTGGTCCAGCCACAGCACCGCGAGGCGTACGACGAGCAGCGCGGCCGCCCCGAACAGCGCCACGACCTCGGCGACCAGCGGGAAGGCCCGCGCCCGGGACAGCAGTACGACGGCGGTGAGCGAGGCGAGGGTCACCGTCCAGGCGGTCGGTTCCTTCGCGGTGGTCAGCAGCCAGCCGCCGGCGGCGGCCGACGCGGCGGTGACCACGGTGGCCAGGGCGAGTCCGCGGTGGGTGGCGGCGAGGGCGTTGGCGACCTGATGCCGGCTCACCGACGTGCCCGTGGACCGCTTGTCGTCGAGCGCGGTGAGCCCCGAGGCCATCAGCGCGAACCGGGGCAGCAGCCCGAGCAGGATGACGGAGACCACGGCCATCACGGCGCCGATCCGGTCCGCCCGGTCCTGTACGGCGGCGACGACCTCCCACACGAGGGCCACGCCGACGATCGCCCCGGCCCCGATGAGTCCGCCGCGGCCGAGCGGCGAGCAGTAGGCGAGCAGCACGAGGGTGAGCACCAGCGCGGCGGCGATTCCGGCCAACCGGGCCGTCCCGCCCCAGTCGTAGGCGTCGGCGGCGGTCCAGGCGGTGAGCAGGCCGAGCACGCCGGAGGCGAGCAGCAGCGCGGTGGCCAGGCCCTGGTTGCCCTCGCCAATCTTCGCCATGAGCGCACCGGCGATCATGAACAGAACGGTGACGGCGGCGAGTCCGGTGGTGACGGACTCCAGCGCGAACTCCTGCCGGGCCAGTACGGCCGCGGCCACGGCGAACACGACGGTGGCCACACCGGCGCTGACCCGGCGCGCGGCCGGACGCCAGCGCCAGCTCCGCAGGTCGAGGTCGTCGGCGACCTGGTCGGTGACGTCGTGCACGACGGGCGCAGGCGGAGCGGCATGTGCACGCACGAGGCGCAACACAGCTCCGTCGGGGACCTCCGACGACGACAGCGTGGCGTCATGCGGCAGCGCCGAGCCGTCGGACGTGATCAGCTGGCGGGTGGTCGGCCGGGTGGCGGCCCGGTCGTCCAGCAACCGCAGTATGTCGGGGAGCAGTTGGCCGATCGGAGTGTCCGACGGCAGCACGAGGTCGGCGCGTCGCCGCTCGCCGATCAGGGTGACCCGGCTCAGCTGGGTCCGAGACATCGTTGGGGTGCTCACCACTCACCGGAACCTATCATCGCGTCATTTCGGCCACGGGCGTGCGCTGACGTGATCACGCCGACCATGCACACCGTGTTCACCGCTTCTCCGTGTTCACTGGGAAGGACTCGCCGTCGGGTTGTACAGCTGTTCCTGCTGCTGTTGCTGCTTCTCCTCCTCGGCCTTCTGCTTGTCCAAGGTGGACTGGAGGAAGGACCAGCCGATGCATCCGGCGCACAGTACGGCCGCGATCGCGATGCCCGCGAACATCTTGCCGAACCGCTCGTCCGCCGTCCGCCGACCGCGCTGCGCGCCGAACAGCAGCGCGTCGCGCATCCGGCGCCGGCGCACCGCCACCGACTCCAGCAGCTGGCTGTCGTAGTCCCGTGCCATTCAAGTCGTCCTGTGCGTGTGGGGTCAGTTGGGATCGGTCGGGTCCGTCGGGGGCCGTCCGGGTCCGTCGGGGACCGTGGGGGTCAATCGCCCGAGGCGAGGCCGAGATGCTGCCGCATGGCGGCGTATTTCTGCTTCAGCCGTCGGGCGGTGTGCTCGTCGAGTACGGCCAGGCGGTCGGGGTCGGCGTTGTGCGCGAGATCGGCCGCCTTGACCAGCCGGGCGCCGGGGGTGGCCAGGATCCGGCGCGCGTACGCCTCCTGCTCCTCGCCCGGCCGCTTGGTCATGGCCCGCACGACGTCCTTGGTGCGCTGCGGCAGCGCGGCCGTTTCCAGCCACTCCTCGCTGAGCACCCCGTCCTCCACGGCGTCGTGCAGCCACGCGGCGGCGATGAGCTCGTCTCCCCCGCCCCGGGCGCGCACGCCCTCGGCGACGGCCGACAGATGCTCGGCGTACGGCCGTCCGGCCTTGTCGGTCTGCCCGGCGTGCGCGGCACGGGCGACGGCCTCGACCTCGGCCGGACTCATCTCCTGTGGCTGGTCCTGTGGCTGGTTCTGCGGCATGTCCTGCGGCATGCGGAATCCCCCTGACTTCGCTTCCGCAACATAAGTCATGGACGCGCCACCCGTACAGCCGGGTTGCGACAGCCTCTCCTCTTCATCACACGCCTCCCGACAACCCCGTCACGATCATGAAAAGCACCCACAGCACCGGGATGAGCGCGACGTAGGCGCGGGGCCGCCGGTGGATGGGGACGCCGGGGTCGTAGCGCGGGCCGAGCGTGCCCGGCCCGGGGGCCGGGAGCTTCTTCACCTTGCGCACGGCGAGGAGGTTCCGTACCAGCGTCAACGGCGCGAAGACGAAGAGGGAGAACGGGCTCCACCAGCCCACGCAGAGCGTGTGGGTGGTCAGGACGCGGTACACGGCCAGTCCGCAGGTCATGCACATGGGGCCGTCCATCTTCTTGAACCCGAAGAAGATGATCAGCCCTCGATGGGCTCGGAAGGTGACGTCGGCGGCGGGGGAACCTCCACAGAACTTGCACATGGAGGGGGTGGGGTCGGGGGTGTCCTGGAGGGCCCTCGGCTGGGGGGTGGGAGCGGTGGAGGGCTGCTCGGCGGGAGGGTCGGCGTCGGGCGCGGGCTGGTCGGCGTCAGGACCGGCGTACCAGGCGCGGAGCGAGTTGGCTATGGCGTCCAGGAGGCCGCTCTTCAGGGCCTTGTCGATCGTCCCGTCGGAGAATTTCTCCCCGCGCACGACTGTGGTCGCGGCGCGTACGGCGTCGGCGGGCCGCAGCCGTCCGTCCGGCGGCACTTGGAGCAGCGGACCGTCCACCCACCGGTGCTCGGGGGTTACGGCGCCGACGCCGACCAGGGCGCTGACAGCCCGGCGCAGCGGCTGGCTGTAGAGGGGGAACGGCACGTGGATGGCGCCGCTCGGCGACTTCTGCCCCCCGCCCCACTTCACGTCGCGGTCCTCGTCCGTGAGCGCGTCGAAGGCGTCGGCGAGTTCCTGCCATGCCTCCGCGTTGTCACGGTCGAGTTGGGCGAGCAGGCGCCGGTCGTCGGCCGGGGTGACGGTGCCGGCGAGTTCCTCGATCGCTGCGGCATCGGGGGCCTCGGTGACAGGCCCGACGCCGGGTTCGCGGCTGAGGAGGTTGAGGACGCCGAGGGGCGTAAGGCCGCGTTCGTGGGCCTCGCGGACCCTGCCGTACCACTCCATCCCCGCGTCGTAGGCGCTGCTGCTGCTCGCCTTCCGGTTGATCCACTCGACGTCGGTGGCATCGCCCCAGGCGTATCCGATGACTTCGCCGTCGGGGGCGGTGACGGTGATGTAGTGCAGGGGACTGGACATGCTGTTCAGGCCTCGGGGGCCGGTTCCTCCACGGGTACTCGGGTGATCAGCGGTTCGCTAATCGTCCTGGGCGAGAGCCTTGACCACACCGGCGTTCGGGGCGTCGGTGAGGGAGTCCGGCAGGGCCCGGCCGCGATTGCCCTCCGGATTGGACAGCATCTCCGCGAGGGCCTGGGACGGCAGGATGCCCCGCCCCTTGGCCTCCTCCAGCCGCACGTGCCAGTGACCACCCTCGGCGAGGGCCCGGCCCCCGGCCGCCTTGCGTGGTACCCACGCGGCGGCGTCGTCCTCGTCACCGGCCCACACATACCCGAGGACCCCACCGCCCTCCTTGTCGACCACCGTGAAGTACCGCACCGGCTTGTCGCTCCGAGTCTGGTAACGCGGCGGGCCCGGCGACACCTGGCGGAGAAACATGTCGTCGTCGAAGCGCCGGTTGACCGGCCGTTCGCTGCCCCCCGTGGCGAGGTCCTCGACCGCGGCAGTGTTCGGAGCGTCGGCAAGGGAGCCCGGCAGGGGGCGTCCCCTGCCACCCGGCTCCGGGTCGGCCAAGAACTCGGCGAGGGCCTGGGACGGTCGGATGCCCCGTGCCTTGGCCTCACGGAACCGACTGATCCAGGAGATGCCCTCGTTCACGCCCCGGGATCCGGCGGCTTGCCGGGGTTCATATGCAACGGCCTCATCCTCGTCACCGGCCCACACGTACCCGAGGACCCCACCGCCCTCCTTGTCGACCACCGTGAAGTACTGCACCGGCTTGTCGGTCCAGTCTCGGTAGCGCGGCGGCCCGCCCGGCTTCTCCCTGAACCACATGTCCTCGGCGAAGCGCGGGTTGACCGGCCGTTCGCTAGTCACCTTTGGCGAGGGCCTCGACCGCTGCGGCGTTCGGGGCGTCGGCGAGGGAGCCTGGGAGGGGGAGACCCTTGCCGGCAGTCTCCGGGTTGCCGTAAAGCTCGGCGAGGGCCTGGGACGGCAGAAGGCCCCGCTGCTTGGCATCGCGCAGGCGACGGATCCAGAAGCCGCCTTCGTTCGCTGCACGGGGGCCGCCAGCCTGCCGCGCTTCCCACGCGGCGGCGTCGCCCTCGTCGCTGGCCCATACATAACCGAGGACCGCGCCATCTTGCTTGTCGACCACCGTGAAGTAACCCACCGGCTTGTCGGTGTAGTTTCGGTATCGCGGCGGACCCGACACGAGGTTGAAGTGCACGTCATCGTTGAAGCGCGGGTTGATCGGTCGTTCATCGCTCATGGCGTCCACATTCCTCTGGCTTGGGATGATCTGCAACGAAAGGCTAGGGCTTCGGCCTCGGCAGAATCTCCCCGTATACGTGCCACTTGCCCATCGTGTCCTGGAAGACGCGCGTCACCTTGTACTCGGAGCCCTTGGCGAGGAGCAGCTCGCGTTCTCCGGGGTGCTTGGAGAGGTGGTCGATCCAGAGGGCGGGGGTGTCCTTCGCCACCCGCAAGTGCATCCACACGGGCTTGGAGTCGAAGGGGGGCGGCGGTGTCTTGCCGAGTGCCGTGGAGGTGTACGCCTTGTCGTCGAACACACCGCCCTCCATATCCAGCGGTGACTTCAGCGGCTGGCCGTCGATCCTGATGTGGTCAACCCCGGTGCCGCGCACGACCATGACGTCCTCGGGCACAGGGCGGGTGTCCATGACCTTGTCCATCTCGTCGATGGTGTGCATGAGCGAGGGGTCCAGGTCGTCGCCGAAGCGCAAGTGGCTGTTGATCAGGTCGTACTCGTTGCCGCTGTACGTCCTCAGCGCCTCCCGCGACTCGGGGGACAAGTCGTCCAGGAAGTCGTTCCAGTACGCGTTGCCGTACGCCAGCCCCGCTTCGTTGCTGACGCTGGGCGCGGGGTTCGTGCCGCGTGCCAGTTCAGCCGTGGCCACCGCGTGCTTCTCCGCGTCGGTGGCCAGGTTGTCGAAGTCGTCCGCCGACATGTGCGGCTGGTACTCGAACGGCTCCCCGGCCCCACTGCCCGGCACATCCGCGCCCTGATGGCCCGGAGCAACCGGAGCATCGGAGCCGTGGTGCGCGGCGGCGTCCCCGACGCCCGCGTGGTCACCGGCGTGCCCGGCATCGTCCGCGTGATGACCGACACCGTCGTCACCGTGTCCGGCCCCGTGCGAGGCGTCGTCGGCATGACCGACGCCCGGAGCGCCGTGCCCCGGTCCGTGCGGGGCATCCGGGGTATGGCCGCCGGTGCCGGGAACGTCGTGACCGCCGGGGTGCGGCGCAGTGGTCGGGACGTCGTGCGCGGCGCTGGCCGCCGGGGTCTGGTGATACCACGGGGTCGCGCCCCCAGGATGGGCAGCACCCCCGGGAACATTCGAACCACCGGTGTGCGGCGTCGGCGCCGGAGCGTCGTGCGGGGCAGCGGCTGGAGTCTGATCGTACGAGGACGGCGACGGTGCGTGATCGTACGCGGACGGCGACGGCGCGTGGCCGTACGGTGCCCCCGACGGAGTCTGAGCGTACGGGTTCACACCCGGGGTCTGATCGTACGCGGACGGCGACGGCGCGTGATCGTACGGGGACCCCGACGGTGCCTGCCCGTACGAACTCTGCGACGGCGCGTGGTCGTACGAGCCCGGCGACGGCGTCGAGTCGAAGGCACCGCCCGGCGTGTGACTCGCGGCGGCAGCCGGCGTCGGGGTGCTGTAGTGCCCGGGGTTGGGCGCGTTGTAGTGCCCGGCGTTGTCGACCGAGTGCGCGGCCCCGTCGGTGCCCGCGTGTGCCGCCGCATACGACGGAGTGGGGGCACCCTGGACAGTCCAGTGGGCCGGCAGCGTCGGCGTGGTCCCGGCTCCGTGCGGGACCGTCGGGCCGGCATCGTGGGGAACCGGCGTCGTATCAATGGTGCCGTTGGGCGCGACGAGGTTGCCGTTCGGGTCCATCAGGCGACCGTCGGGCAGGCTGACGGCGCCGTCGGGGAGGGTGGGGATGTCGATGTTGCCGACGCCCTTGAGCCCCTTGGCGATGTCGCCGATCTTCGACAGACCGGCGCCCGCGCCCTTGGCAACGTAGGTCATCGGGTCGATGATGTGACCCGCCTTGCCCGCCACGGACAAGGCCTTCGCCACCGCGCCCGCCTTGCCCGCGCCCGCCACACCGGCACCCGCACCACCGGTGAACACGGTCGTCACCACGTTGAAGGTGACCGCGCCGGCAGCACGCGCGGGGTTCTTGCCCCACTGATCCCACGCCACCAGCGCCTTGCCCGTCTCCTTCATCGCCGTACGCGAATCACGGATCCAGGCAGGGAGTTTGTCGTCCGGCAGAGCCCAGAACGCCACCTGCGCGCCCGGCATCATGCTCAGGGTCAGACCGGTGGCCAACTGCGCCAGGCCCTTCCAGGCCTGACCCATCGCGTCCCAGCCACCGAAGCCCACCAGCATGCCGAGACCCTTGATGGTGCCCCAGATGCCGTCGACGATCAGGCCGTCCCAGACGAACGACTTCACCCAGTGGCCGACCTCGTACCACTTGTGCTTCTCCTCCACCGGGTCACCCCAGGGAAGCTTCGCGTTCTTCATGTCCTCGGCGTTGAACCCGTACTGGTCCTTACGCTCCGAACCATCCCCCGCCACCATCTGCGTCCCGCCCCACAGAGCGGTGATCTTGTTGTGGCAGGTCCGCTCCGCAGCCCAGAACGCCGCCACCGTCGCGGTGATGTCATCCCGGATCTGATTGTGCTCGTCGACCTTGTCGCCGTCGTACTCCCACTCGTCGTCATCCTTCACGGAATCGACGAACGTCACGGCCTTGGCCTTGAGCTCTTTCAACTTGTCGACGAGCGGCCGGATCTCGGTGGCATACGACGACAACGCACCGGAAACGGTCTCCAGATCGGTGGCGAAGTCGTCCGCGCGCTCCTTGACCGGCTTGGTGGTGGCGAACAACTGCTCCGCCTCCGGCGCCGTGTAATACGCCGACAGGCCCTGGAACTGCGCATGCACATCCTCGCCGGTCTTGCGAACATGACCGGCGTCCTTCTTCAGGTCCGCGTAGTCGATCTCCAGCTGCGGCAAGTTCCCGGTGTACTGCGGAATCTGCTCCGGCTTGATCACCTCTTGCCCACCCCCGGCATATCAAGCTTCGGCGCCGACAGCGTATTGCGCTGAGCCTCCGCCGCCATCTCCTGATCGCCGTTCAAATACGCCGTCGTGGCATCCACCGCACCCTGCAACGACTTACCCGCCCGAGCCGCCACGAACTGCAGATCCTTCGACGCCCGCTCCGCATACTGCGACAAGGCAAGGGCCACAAGACCACCCGCGGCCTTCTCGCCGCCCTCGCCGCCACCGCCACCCTCGGCGGAAACCGTGCCCGCGCTCGTCGCCGCCGAGGTCAAGTGCTCCCCGAACGCCTTCGCATACTTCTCCATGTTCGACGCCGTCTCACCCGTCGTCTTCAGAACATGCGAAATACCCTGCGGCTTCAAATCCCAGCCGGGCACCGAAACCCCCGTTACCTAACTTCCGAAACCGAAACAAACAGCCCTGGAGAGCCGGAGAACGACCAAACACACAGCCCCAGGACGGATGATCACGGCAGACGTCGAACCGGACCGACCGTCAGCCGATGTTGTCGACCGCGGCCTTCGCTCGCTGAATCGTCGACTGCGCCGTACCGTCGTTCTTCTCCAGCGTCGACTTCAGCAGGCCGATGATGTTCTTCACTTCCTGCGAAGCGTTGTTCCACCGCTGTTCCTTGCCGTGGTACTCATCCGCCACGCCATCCGCCGTGAAGTCCGCCATCGCAGCCTTCACCTGACGGTCACGGTTACCGATCACCTCTTCCAGACGGCCGATCACCACCTGGATGTTGGACTGAGCATCCGCCGACGCACCCGTGTCGTACGACCGACGATCCGAACCCGCACCAGCCATCACACACCACTCCTCGAAAAAACCAGCAGACAGAACAAAACCGACGAAACCGGAACCTCAACTCGGCCCCGGCGAGCGCGACTCAGCGGATCACCGGCTCAGCGGATCACCGGATCAGCGGATCACCGGATCAGCGGATCACCGGATCAGCGGAACCGAGCCGCATCGAAGTTGGCGGCGCCCATCTGCTGCCGCGCGTTGTCACCCTGCTCCTGGTCACCCGAGCTGAACGCGGAGTCCATCCCCGACTGACCGCCGAGGATCGCCGACAGCGACCCGTTCAGATCCGAAGTGATCCTGTCGGCCTGCGCCTTGAACTGGTCGAACATCACGCGACCCGAACCGTTGAACTTGCCCTCCAGCGGCTGCGCCGCCTGCACCAACTGCCGGATCAGCGTGCCGAGGTCGTCGCTCGACCCCCGCGAATCACGCTGCAGCGTGGACAGTGTCTGCGCACCCATGTCGAACTTCACGATGCCTCCCCCGTCGGGCTCCTACGGCGGCCGACCCCGGCCCACCTCATCCATTCCCAATCATCTCTATCAACTCGCCAGTTGCCTGTGCAATCAAGGTCCCCGGCACTCACAGAAGCACCACAACTCGGACCGGAGTCCGTTACTCGCGGCGAGAACAAATCAGGCGCTCACCCAGTGATTGGCAGATCTGTTCCACCGGCACAGCCACATGACCTGGGGTTTTCCCTCGCGGGGGTGGAACAGATCTGCCAATCACCCCTCGATCCCATCAACGCCGGCCCAAAGGCTCCAACCCCATGGGGGCCCGCTCGCCAAGCCTCAGACAGCGTCGTCGCACCAGTCGATGAGCTGAATGCGGCTCAAGAGGGCCAGCCCGAACAGGATGAGGCCGGTGAGGAAGTCGGCGGCGAGGACGACAAGGGCGGCCCGGCCGCGAGAGTACGCGGCAGCACGTCAGGCGTTCGGCTCGTAGTCGTCGAGCTCGGCGCGCAGCGACGGCGCTCCGGCGAGCATCCCGGCGCGGTCGACGGGGCTGCGCAGGAGGTTCATGAAGCTGGACAGGGGGGCGTGTTGGGGGCGGGCGTCGTAGTCGATGCCTTCTTCGTCCCGGTAGTTGTTGATCCTGTCGAACGGGACGATCACATACGGTCGCTCGGACCACGGGTGGGTGTCGGCCGGGTCGGGGTCCATGCGCCACTGGGTGCCGCGGAGCCGGTTGTGGACTTCGCCGAGGTACCAGCAGGCAACCTGTGCCAGGGGTGTGTGTTCGCCGGCAAGCAGGTCATCCACGCTGGTGAAGTGTTCGCGGATGCGGGCTTCGAGCCGGTCGAGGGAGCGTTCGGAGAAGTCCCAGCCACCGCCGTGCCGCCTCTCCCACTCCTCGAAGCGGCCTTGTTGCTCGGCCAGCCACGCCGTCAGGCGCGGGTTGTCGGCGTGCGCCTTGTCGATGCGCTCGGCGATCGCGTGCTCGTCTTCTTCACCCCAGGTTTCATCGCTCACGGCAGCCAAGCCTAACCCCCGACCTGACGACAACGACCACATATCTGCACGGAGTTGACACATGACACACGCTCAAAACCGCGTTGCGGCAGCGAAGTGGAGCCCTAGTGTGGTGGGCCTTGTGCGACGCCATACGACCATCGGGGGCCCGGCGCCGCACAGGACACAAGACGGAACCCGTGGGGCTCCCGGGAAACGCACACACTCGTGAACCCATCCATACTCACACGCCCGTGGCGCGGGCTGAGACGCGGCGTGATCGCGATCGCCTGCGCCACCGTCATGGCCGTCACCGGCCTGCCCTCCCTCGACACCGCCGAGGCCGCGCCGAAGCCGCCGCGCCCGAAGCCCGGCAAGCGGTGTGACGAGATGTACGGGGTCAAGGACGTTCCCACCGGCCGCCTGCCGCAGGGGGACGCCTCCCGCGCGGTGGACCAGTGGGACACCTACGACTACACCAACCCCGGTCTCCAGTTCGACGGCCTCAACCCCACCAAGGCCGAGTTGAACGCCGCGGGCACCGACTACAAGAAGTACGACCACAGCGACCCGCGCCGCATCTACGCCCGGTTCAACGCGCAGAAGCGGTGGACGAACTTCAGTGACTATCTGACGAAGGTCTACATCCCGAACCAGGGCTTCGACGCGCGCGGCAAGGCGTTCATGGCCAAGGTCGTGCGGGAGATGGGTCTGACGGGGCCGGACTGGATCTGTGAGAAGGAGTTCTACTTCACCGACCCCGACACCGGCGAACGTCACCTGCGCCGCCTGGACGCCTACAACAAGCGCACCCGGGACATCGTCGAGGTCAAGTCCAACGGCAGCCCCGACGGCCGCGAGAAGCCCGCAGACCGGGCCTGGGCCAAGAACCGCGGATGGCGCTCCTACAACTACACCTACGTGTTCGCCGAGAACCAGACGCGCGACGCGAAGAACTTCATGAAGGAGATGAAGGACACCGCGGGCAAGGATGCGCTCGGCCGTGACCGGGTCCGCGCCTACAACTACCAGTCCCACCACAACGGCGTTCCGCCGAAGGGCACCGAGAACGGCCCGTACCGCGCGAACAGTACGACGATGTCACCCGGCAACGGCACCTCCACCGGGTCCCGCGGCTCCGGCAACCAGGTGATCAAGCAGTCCCCGCCGAACCCGCAGACCCTCAAGGAGCAGCTTGACCGCCTGGGCAAGACCGGGCAGCGCTCGCTGATGAACCGCGGCCTCGGGGGCATCGACTTCACCAGCCTCGACCTGCGGTACATCGGCAAGGGCAAGAGCGGTAAGGGCCTGGACTACGCGTTCTCCGCCAAGTCGGTGGAGGATGAGTACGCGGCCGGGTGGGGCGGTCAGGAGAAGGGCAACCTGATCTCCGACGCGTTCTTCACCTGGCTCGCCCTCGACCCGTCCACGTTCTGGGTCAACCTGAATCCGGACGAGCCGAACCGCATCATCGACGCCAAGCTCGGCAAGACCGACGCCGGCCGGGTGCTCCTGGAAGCCGACCTTGAGCTGAAGCACGACATCTTCAAGGCCATGGACCCCGAAACCGACGCGGGCCGCAACTTCATGAACGCGCTGCCCAAGCGCAACGGTTTTCCCTGCTGGGCCGGTTTCCGCTACTGGATCGAGCCGGAGACCGCCGTCGTGCGCGAGCAGGACGGCGGCATTCACATCCTCGACACCCCGCTGAAGCTGTCGACGGTGCCGCAGGAGACCAACACGCAGCCGCCCGGCGGGGAGGGCTGCGATCTCTCCGAGGCGGAGAAGCAGCAGTCCGACCGCGTTCTCGACCGCTACATCACCCCCCTGGTCGAGGAGAAGGTCAACAACGGCGACTACTACGGCGACCTGCGCCGCGTCTACACCGCCCGCATCGCCGCCGAATGGGTTCGGCAGAACGCCGCCGACATGCCCGCCGACTACCGCAAGATCATCAACAGCGACGACGTGAAGCGCTGGCCGCTGCGCGCCCCCCACCAGGAGTGGACCGGCAAGCAGGTCTGGGACCGCTACTACAAGGCGTTCACCGAGGGCACCTTCAAGTACGAGTGGTCCAACGGCGAGGACGTCTACGTCTACACCGTGGGCGGGGTCGACTTCTCCAAGCAGCCCAAGCGCAACATGAACACGCTGCGCTTCCGCACCGAGCAGCGGTACAAGCCCCGCACGGTCGGCTTCGCGGTCGACACGATCGCGGACGACCCGCACAAGGAGGGCTACTTGATGTTCGGCGGCAACAGCGCCGGACGCTCCGAGGGCGGCACCCCCACCCCCACGCCGACCCCGACGCCGACGCCGACGCCGACCGGTACGGGGAAGCCGGATCCGACGCCGACGCCGACGGATCCGGGGCCGACGAACAGCCCCTCTCTCCCCGCCACCACTCCGCCTGGGCCGAAGGACCCTGACGGCGACCTCGCCGACACCGGCAGCAACACCCCGGTCGGCCTGATCGCAGGCATCGCCGCCGCCGCGGTAGCGGCCGGTGGCGCACTCGTCTGGTGGCGTCGCCGCCGGGCGAACGCCGAGAGCTGACCCGCGCAGCACCGGCAGAACAGCAGAGGGGCCCTTCCCGAGACCTCGGGAAGGGCCCCTCTCGCATGCCCGGGGTCGGCACGATCCGCACCGACGGGGCGAGGACGGCCGCGAAACTGCGACAACGGGGAGACGCAGGTCACATTCGCCCATGTCACAGGATGCCGGGCTACCCCGTCTCAGGGGTGTAGCCACTGACGACCACAGAGGAGCACACGATGGACGCGCGACTGAACTACTTCGCCAGCCCGACCGCCGGCAAGGCCCTCAAGTACTTCATGTCGGCGGGCAAGGCGCTCAAGGACTCGCCCCTGCCGACCGCCACGCAGGAGTTGGTGGCGCTTCGCGTGAGTCAGATCAACGGCTGCGCCGCCTGCATCGACATGCACACCAAGGATGCCGCCGCTGCCGGTGAGACCTCGGTGCGGCTGAACCTGGTCGTGGCATGGCGGGAGGCCACGGTCTTCACCGATGCCGAGCGTGCCGCGCTTCAGCTGGCGGAGGAGGGGACCCGGGTCGCGGATGCGGCCGGTGGGGTCAGCGACGCGGTGTGGGCGTACGCCGCCAAGCACTACGACGAGGAGCAGCTCACCGCCCTGGTGCTTCTGGTCTCCTTCATGAACACGGTGAACCGGCTGAACATCATCACCCAGCAGCCGGCCGGCAACTACGAGCCCGGGCAGTTCCACTGAACGGCATCAGCAACTGGCCCGGGGTCGGGCTGCGGGCTCCGGGGCCCCCGGGCTCGGCGGCGGAACTCTGACCTCAGGGGGAGGGATTTCGGCGTGAGCAAGTCGAGGAGTTCGAGGAGCTGCGGCCGCTGCTGTTCACGCCTTGCCCACCCCCGGCATATCAAGCTTCGGCGCGGACAGCGTGTTGCGCTGAGCCTCCGCCGCCATCTCCTGATCGCCGTTCAAATACGCCGTCGTGGCATCCGCCGCACCCTGCAACGACTTACCCGCCCGAGCCGCCACGAACTGCAGATCCTTCGACGCCCGCTCCGCATACTGCGACAAGGCAAGGGCCACCAAACCACCCGCGGCCTTCTCGCCGCCCTCGCCGCCACCGCCACCCTCGGCGGAAACCGTGCCCGCGCTCGTCGCCGCCGACGTCAAGTGCTCCCCGAACGCCTTCGCATACTTCTCCATGTTCGACGCCGTCTCACCCGTCGTCTTCAGAACATGCGAAATACCCTGCGGTTTCAGATCCCAGCCCGGCACGACAGCCCCCGAATCCCCGAAATTCCCACAGTCCTACAGCCCTACACAGCCCTAAAGCCCTACAGACAGACCTGGGGCCCTCATATAGAGAACCCCACGGCCGTACGCCCTGCCCTACACCACACTCAGCCGATGTTGTCGACCGCGGCCTTCGCCCGCTGGATCGTCGACTGCGCCGTACCGTCGTTCTTCTCCAGCGTCGACTTCAGCAGGCCGATGATGTTCTTCACTTCCTGCGAGGCGTTGTTCCACCGCTGTTCCTTGCCGTGGTACTCGTCCGCCACGCCATCCGCCGTGAAGTCCGCCATCGCCGCCTTGACCTGACGGTCACGGTTCGCGATCACCTCTTCCAGACGGCCGATCACCACCTGGATGTTGGACTGGGCGTCCGCCGACGCGCCCGTGTCGTACGAGCGACGGTCCGCTCCCGCACCCGCCATCACACACCACTCCCCGAGAGTTGAAAGAAAGTCCGCACAGACGGAGCTCCAGGCACAGACGGAGCTCCAGAAGGAAGCTCCGCAGAAGGAGGCTCAGCGCCCGCCGAAGCGCGCCGCGTCGAAGTTGGCGGCGCTCATCTGCTGCCGCGCGTTGTCGCCCTGCTCCTGGTCACCCGAGCTGAACGCGGAGTCCATGCCCGACTGACCGCCGAGGATGGCCGACAGGGACCCGTTCAGATCCGAAGTGATCCTGTCGGCCTGCGCCTTGAACTGGTCGAACATCACGCGGCCCGAACCGTTGAACTTGCCCTCCAGCGGCTGTGCCGCCTGCACCAACTGCCGGATCAGCGTGCCGAGGTCGTCGCTCGATCCCCGCGAATCACGCTGCAGCGTGGACAGTGTCTGCGCACCCATGTCGAACTTCATGCACGCCTCCCCGTCAGGTCCCCACCATCACATCGTGTGCATTACATCTCTACCAACCTCACGATTGCTCATGCAATCGAGAACCAGGGGTAGTTACAGAGGTCGCACAAACCCATGACCAAACCATGGGAGCGTACGTGGACAAACGATGCGAAATATGTATCAGCGGGCGGACATCGCCGCCGTCGGTCCCTCCCGGCAGATCAGCAGCAGCGCCCGGTCGTCGTTGACGTCCTTCGCCACCGCCTCGATCAGGTGCCAGGCGGCTCCGTGGAAGCCGCCGGCGACGTAGCGGTCGGCCTCGCCGGTGAGGCGGTCTATGCCCTCGACGATGTCCCGGTCGGAGGTTTCCACCAGACCGTCCGTGAACAGCATCAACACGTCCCCGGGGCGCAGCGAGCCCTTCACGGGGTCGAACTGCGCGCCGTCGTACACGCCGAGGAGCGGGCCTTCCGCCGTCTTCTCCTCCCAACGGCCGCTGCCCGCGCTGAGCTGGAGCCCCGGCGGGTGCCCGGCGGAGTACAGCTCGTAGTCGCCCGAGTCCAGGTCCAGGACCAGGTGGATGGAGGTCGCGAAGCCCTCGTCCCAGTCCTGGCGCAGCAGATAACCGTTGGCCGCGGGCAGGAAGGCGTGCGGGGGGAGCGAGCCGAGCAGGCCGCCGAAGGCGCCCGACAGCAGCAGTGCGCGCGAGCCCGCGTCCATGCCCTTGCCGGACACGTCCGTGAGGACGACCTCCAGCGTGCGGCCGCCGTTCGTGCGGGCCGCGACCACGAAGTCGCCCGAGAACGACTGGCCGCCCGCCGGGCGCAGCGCCATCTCCCGGTGCCAGCCGCGCGGGAGCTGCGGCAGCTTGCTCTGCACCCGGATGCGTTCGCGCAGGTCGAAGAGCATCGTGCCGCCGCGCCGCCAGGGCACGCCGACCCGGCTGCGGAACTGGGCGATCAGCAGGCCGAAGAAGCCGCAGGCGGCGACCACGAGCACGACGCCGGGGGTGACGCGGGACGGGCCTTCCGTGTACGGCCCCAGCTGCACCGACTCCACGATCAACGCCGTCGCCGCCGCCGCGTACAGGCCCAGCAGGCTCGCCGGGCGCAGCAGCAGGCCGCCCGCGACGATCGGCAGGACCAGCGCGGCCGGTGAGCACCACACCGAGTTCGCCAGGGTGGTGGCCGCGATCAGCGGGACGGTCAGGAGCAGGCCGGCGAGCGCGACCCAGTCCGATCCGTCGCCCCGGAAGTAGTCGACGGCGCTTCGGCGCAGGCCGACGCGGGCCCGGTGCCACTGCATCTTCAACCGGGCCGTGAACGTCTCGGCTTCCGCGCGCCGCTCTCGTCCTGCTGCCATTAGTTCGGGACCCTATCCATCGGACCAGCTGCTTGGCACGGGAGGTCCCACTTGTCCCCCGTCCGAGGTTCAACTTCACAGTGAACTTCACAGGAAGCCACCGTGCCGCCATCACGTCGAAATTCCCTGGCCCGTCCCGCGATGCCCTGATAGGCATGGGCCATGGGGACTGACATCGGTACTGACTTGCGAGTGCTGCGGGCGGACGACTGGGATCAGTGGTACGACAATCTGATCCGCGCCTTCGGTGGGGTCTCAGAGCCGTCCGAGGAGCGGGAGCTGTGGAACGCGCTGACGGAGACGGACCGTTCGATCGGCGCGTGGGACGGGGACGTCGTCGTGGGGACGGCGGGGGCGTTCAGCTTCCGGCTGACCGTACCGGGCGGGGCCTCGGTGCCGGCCGCGGGCGTGACCATGGTCAGCGTGGCCGCCACGCATCGGCGGCGCGGGGTGCTGACGTCCATGATGCGGCGGCAGTTGGACGACGTGCGCTCCTGGGGCGAGCCGCTGGCCGTGCTCACGGCCTCCGAGCCGGCGATCTACGGCCGGTTCGGTTACGGGGCGGCCACCTTTCAGATCCAGTCCGAGATCGACACCAACCGCGTCAGCCTGTCGGTGCCGGACGGCACCGATGACGTACGGCTGCGGTACGCGGCGCCCGCCGACGTCCTCGACGCCTGCGAGGCGGTGTACGCGCGGCTGGTACCGCTGCGGCCGGGAATGCTGGCCCGGATGCCCGGCTGGGAGCGGCTGGGGCTGCTCGACCCGGAGAAGGAGCGGGACGGAGCGTCGCCGTTGCAGTGCGTCGTCGCCGAGCGGGGTGGTGAGACGGTCGGGTACGCGCGGTTCCGGGTGAAGCCGGAGTGGGAACTGGCCGGGGCCAAGGGGGCGGTGATCCTCCAGGACCTGACCGCGCTGGACCCGGTGGCGCGCGCGGCACTGTGGCGCTTCCTGTTCGGGATCGACCTGACGTCGACGCTGGTCACCGGGGGGCGGCCGGTCGACGACGACTGGCAGTACCTGGTGTCGGACGTCCGGCGGTGCCTGCCGCGCGTGCGGGACTCCTTGTACGTGCGGCTGGTCGATGTCGGGGCTGCGCTGGAGGCGCGGACGTATCAGGCGCCGGTGGACGTGGTGTTCGAGGTCGAGGACGACTTCTGTCCCTGGAACACGGGGCGTTGGCGGCTGACGGGGGACGCGAAGGGGGCGTCATGTGCTCGTACGACAGATGCGGCTGACCTTGCTTTGTCCGTACGGGAGTTGGGGGCGGCGTATCTCGGGGGCGTGAGCCTGGCTTCGCTGGGTGCGGCCGGGCGGGTGCGGGAGATGCGGCAGGGGACGTTGGCGGAGGCGGCGGTGGGGTTCGAGTCGGTGGTTTCGCCCTGGCTGCCGCACGGGTTCTAGGCGCGCGGGTTCTGGTCGCGCTGGTTCTGGGGCGACGTCAGTTTTTCTGGCAGGTCGGGCACCAGAAGAGGTTGCGGGCGGCGAGATCGGCGGTGCGGATCTCGCCGCCACAGATGTGGCAGGGCTGGTTGGCCCTGCGGTAGACGTAGACCTCGCCGCCGTGGTCGTCGACGCGGGGCGGGCGGGCCATCGCCTCCGGGGTGTGTTCCGGGCGGACGGTGTCGATGCGGTTGTTCTTGACGCCCTCGTGCATGAGCTCGACGAGGTCGGTCCAGATCGCGTCCCACTCGGTGGGGGTGATGTCCTTGCCGGCGCGGTACGGGTCGATGCGGTGCCGGAAGAGGACCTCGGCGCGGTAGACGTTGCCGACGCCGGCGACGATCTTCTGGTCCATGAGCAGGGCGGCGATCGTCGTACGGCTGCGGGAGATCCGTTGGTACGCGGCGTGCGGGTCGGCGTCCTCGCGCAGGGGGTCGGGGCCCAGGCGGTCGTGTATCGCGTGCTTCTCGGGGGGCGTGATCAGGGCGCAGGTCGTGGGGCCGCGGAGATCGACGTACGACGTGCTGTGCGCGAGTCGGAGCCGGACGGTGTCCGTGGGCGGGGGCGCGGGGGCGTCTCCGAAGGTGACCTTGCCGAAGAGGCCGAGGTGGATGTGGACCCAGTCGCTGTCGCGGAAGCCCAGGAAGAGGTGCTTGCCGTGGGCTTCGGTGTGGGTGAGTTCCGTGCCGGTGAGGAGGGCGGTGGCGTCGGTGAACTTGCCCTGGGGGCTGGTCACCTGCGGTGCGGTGCCTTTGAAGGCGGCGGCGTAGTCCTTGGCCAGCCGGTGAATGGTGTGCCCTTCCGGCACGGTGCGGTTCCTTTCGTCGCCGTTCGCCTTTTGCCCACCCGCCCGCCCTGCTCGTCGGTTGTCGAGATGCGGGCCTCGAACAGACTCTGGGGCCCCACCCCAGACCCCGGCGGGGACTGCGTCCCCTGCACGGTCGTTCAGGCCGGGGGGTCTGGGGGCAACCAGCCCCAGGGACGGTGGGCTCCGAGACCGCGGCCGCTACCGCTGGGGGTGGTGGGGCGGGATCGGCGGCAGGTCGCCCGTCGTTTCGTAGTCGGCCAGCATGTCTATGCGGCGGATGTGGCGTTCGTCACCAGAGAACGGGGTGTTGAGGAAGGTCTCGACGAACTTCGTCGCCTCCTCCTGCGTGTGCATGCGCGCGCCCACCGCGACGACGTTGGCGTTGTTGTGCTGGCGGCCCAGCGACGCCGTCTCCTCGCTCCAGGCCAGCGCGGCACGGACGCCCTTCACCTTGTTCGCCGCGATCTGCTCGCCGTTGCCGGAGCCGCCGATCACGATGCCGAGGGCTTCGGGGTCCGCCGCCGTCTTCTCGGCCGCGCGGAGGCAGAACGGGGGGTAGTCGTCCTGGGCGTCGTAGATGTGGGGGCCGCAGTCGACCGGGTCGTGGCCCGCCGCCTTGAGCCAGTCGACGAGGTGGTTCTTGAGTTCGAAGCCCGCATGGTCGGAGCCGAGATACACGCGCATGGGACGAGTGTGACACGGCTGTTTCGGCGCGGCAGCCTCGGGGGCTGACCAAGAAAACTGTGAGCAACACTACAGAACCTCAGGAAAAGCTCAAGTAACGATCCGGAATCAAAGGTTCAAGAATTCCTTTACCTCCGATTCACTGGACCGATTCGTACGCCCCCGTCCACCGCTCGTACGGGGACAGTTCAACCGGCGCAAAGGAATTCCGTCCCATGACCTCGCAGCCGACCCTCCCCAAGGCCGATCACGGCCCCCAGCCCCCCGGCGAACCCGGCGGCGGCCTCCAGGCAGGACTCAAGAACCGTCATCTTTCGATGATCGCCATCGGTGGTGTCATCGGCGCCGGCCTGTTCGTGGGGTCCAGCTCCGGTATCGCCACCGCCGGGCCCGGCATCCTCCTGTCGTACGCCCTCGTCGGCACGCTCGTGGTGCTGGTGATGCGGATGCTCGGTGAGATGTCCGCCGCCAATCCGACGTCCGGATCATTCTCCGCGCACGCCGACCGGGCGCTCGGGCCGTGGGCCGGGTTCTCCATCGGCTGGCTGTACTGGTTCTTCTGGGTGGTCGTGCTGGCGGTCGAGGCGACCGCCGGGGCGAAGATCCTGGAGGGGTGGATACCCGCCGTTCCCCAGTGGGGGTGGGCGCTGATCGTGATGGTGGTGCTGACCGCCACCAACCTCGTCTCCGTCGGCTCCTACGGGGAGTTCGAGTTCTGGTTCGCCGGGATCAAGGTCGTGGCGATCGGTGCGTTCATCGTCGTGGGCGGCCTCGCCGTGTTCGGGGTGCTGCCCGGCGTCGACAGCGATCAGGCGGGCCTGGCCAACCTCACCGACCACGGCGGCTTCCTGCCCAACGGGCCCGGGGCCATCCTCACCGGTGTACTGCTCGTCGTCTTCTCCTTCATGGGGAGCGAGATCGCGACCCTGGCGGCCGGTGAGTCCGAGGACCCGCAGCGGGCCGTCAGCAAGTCCACCAACAGCATCATCTGGCGTATCGCCGTGTTCTACCTGGGATCGATCTTCGTGGTCGTGACCCTGCTGCCGTGGGACGCCAAGTCCATCCAGGACGACGGTTCGTACGTCGCCGCCCTCGACTCCCTCGGTATCGCGCACGCCGGTCAGATCATGAACTTCATCGTGCTGACGTCCGTGCTGTCCTGCCTCAACTCCGGTCTGTACACGGCCTCTCGGATGGCGTTCTCGCTCGGCGAGCGCGGGGACGCGCCGAAGGCGTTCGCGCGGACCACCAGCCGGGGTGTGCCCCTCGCGGCGATCATCGCCTCCGTGGTGTTCGGGTTCGTCGCCGTCTTCTTCAACTACAAGTTCCCGGACTCCGTCTTCCTCTTCCTGGTCAACTCCAGTGGTGCGGTCGCCCTGTTCGTCTGGCTGGTGATCTGCTTCTCACAGCTGCGCATGCGGAAGATCATCCAGGCCGAGGCGCCGGAGAAGCTGGTCGTGAGGATGTGGCTGTACCCGTACCTGACCTGGGCCACGGCCGCGCTGATCGTGTTCGTGCTCGGCTACATGCTCACGGACACGGAGCACGACGGGCGGGACACGGTGTTGCTGTCGCTGCTCGTGGCGGCGGTGGTGCTGGCCATCGCCTTCGTCAAGGACAAGGTTCGGGGCACGGCCCGGGGCGAGGTCCAGGGCGAGAACGAGGACAAGGACAAGGACAAGGACAAGGACGAGGTCTCGGTCGGCTGATCAGCGCGGGATGAGACGACGGAGGGCCCGTGGTGCGTGTGTGCGCCGCGGGCCCTCCGTCGTCCTCTGTCGTCCTCTGTCGTCCTCCGCCGTCCTCCGCCGCCCTCCGCCGTCCTCCGTCGTCCTCCGTCGTCCTCCGTCGTCTCCGGCCTGCCGTCACAGCACCGTGAAGCTGTCCTTGACCTTGTCGTACGTCTTGAGGGCCTGCGCTTCGATGTCCGGCTGGTACCAGGTGTTGATCTGGTACGACTTGCCGTTCGCGTTGAAGCCGAGGAGCCGGGCGTGCCAGGGAACGCCCTCCAGCGTGAACGTGTACTCCCAGACGACCGCGGGGTGGCCGCGGAACGTCGTCTCCTCCAGGCGGATCTTCCGGTAGTCCTGGCCCTGGTGGGCGTTCTGTTCCGAGGTCCGCCAGGTCTCCATCAAGTCGCCGCGGGCGAGGGAGGACTTGGCCGCCAGCTCCTGTTTGCCGTCGGGGGCCGTGTAGTGCACCTCCGCGCCCGTCTTCACGTCCCGCCGCCAGCCGTCGGGCGTCACCCACGCGAACCCCCCGGCCTCACGGCGCGCGCCCGGCGGCAGGCTCTGCGGCCTGGACGTGCCCTCGACCGTGGGCGACGGGCTGTCGCTCGGGGTGCCGGACGGGGGCTGCGACGACACGGAGGACGAGGGTGAGGAACCCGCCCAGGTGTCGTCCGGCGATCCGGAGGTCGCCGCGAGGACGATCGCGACGACGGCACCGGCGGTGACCACGCCCACGGCGGCGATGAGGCCGGTACGGCGGTGGGTGCGGTGGGGGGTGACGGCTGGGAGGGCGGGGCCGGGCAGTTCGCCTGGTGGCATGGGGAGAGGGCGGGGGGTGAGAGCAGGGTCGGGGTCAGGGGTGGATCCGGGGCCGGGTGTCGGCGCCGGGTGGCTCTCGGTCTCCGCCTCCGCACGGGTGAGCGAGACGCCAGCAGCGATACCGGGGGCGGCAACTGCACCCGCACCCGCGCCTGTCCCATGGGATACGGCCCCTCGAGGTGCGGCTCCCACGGAGTTGCCGGACGGGGTCTGGGAACGGGTGTCCGAGCGCCTCTCGGAAGCTGCTTCCGTGGAGGCGTTGGGAGTTGGCGCGATCAGAGGCGCGGACGAGGTGAGGTGCGGTGTCGCGGAGGACACGGGCTGCGCGGAGTGATCGGGGAGCGTAGGTATGCCGTCCGCGGGGGCGTGCGGTATCGCGTCACGGATGGGCTCGGCCTCAGGTTCGGACTCGCATCCGGCCTCGGACTCGGGCTCAGCTCCGGGCTTGGCCCCAGACACGCGCTCAGCTCCGGACCCGACCTCGGCCCCGGACCCGACCTCGGCCCCGGACTCGACCTCAGACCCGGACTCGATCTCAGACCCGGACTCGACCTCAGACCCCGCCTCAGGCTCGGGCTCCCGCTCGGCACGGGGCTCCACCCCAGCCATCAGCGCAGGCTGCCCGGTGTCGCGCACCCTCCCCAGGAACCGGGTCTCACGGGAGCCCCGGGCGGGTGGGTCAGGTGACTCGTGCGGTGCCACGGGGAGGGAAGGCTTCGGGTCGTCGACGCCCGGCGCCTCAGGCAAAGCCACCCCCACAGGACGCTCACCCACCGAAGGCGCCCCCTCCGAGCGCTCGCCCTCCGAAGCCCCTCCCTGCGGAGCCCCCTCCACTGGTTCCACCGGCACCACTGGCACCACCGGCACAGTCGGCGTAGGCACCGGATACGCAATCGACCGCAGCGAGGCCTCCAAGCCCTCCAAGCCAGGCCGGACCGAAGGATCCTTCTCCAGCAGCGTCGCCAGGATGTCCCGCAACGGCCCCGCCTTGGCGGGGAGTTCGGGCTCCTCGTAGAGGACCGCGTGCAGGGTCGCCAGCGTGGTCTCGCGGGAGAACGGTGAGCGGCCGCCCAGCGCCGCGCAGAGCGTCGCGCCGAGGGACCACACGTCGGACGGCGGGCCCTGGGGGCGGCCGGAGACGCGTTCGGGGGCCATGTAGTCGGGCGAGCCGACCAGCATCCCGACCATGGTGAGCGCCTTGGCGTCCTGGATAGCGGCGATGCCGAAGTCGGTGAGGACGACCCGTCGTACGCCGCTCTCCCAGCCCTCCACCAGGACGTTCCCGGGTTTGATGTCCCGGTGCAGGACACCCCGCGCATGCACCTGCCGCAGCGCCTCCACCAGGCCCAGTCCGAGCAGTGCCGCCTCGCGCGGGCCCAGCGGGCCCTGCTCCGTCAGGATCCGTTCCAGGGAGCGGCCGGCGACCAACTCCATGACGATCCACAGGCGTTCGCCCTCGTCCACGACGTCGTACACCCGCACGACGTTGGGGTGGTCGATCCGGGCCGTGGCCCTCGCCTCGCGCAGGGTGCGTTCGCGGCGGGTGCGGGCGTCCTCGGCGTCGAGGCCGTCTATGCGCATCTCCTTGACCGCGACCTGCCGATCGAGTATTTCGTCGGCGGCTCGCCACACCCGCCCCATTCCCCCCTGACCGATACTTTCGACCAATCGATAGCGCCCCGCCACCAGTACCCCGGGAACTCCACCACTGCTCGCATTCCCCGGCAATCCGCTGCACCCCCTCAATTCCTTCCGGACCTTCCTGACTGAAACACAATGGTCACACTTCGCGCCGTACCAGCATAGTGCGGAGAAATCTTGTGGTACCTCTTCAAGTACTGCGAATTCAGGCGCAGCCAAGGGGGACGAACATGAGTTCTCGTCGCATGACGACCATCGCGGGGTCGCTGGTCACGGCATCTTTCTCGGCGGTCATGGTGCTTTCCGCCACCGCCGCCGCGGAGGACCAGGGACCTGGGAGCAGCAAGGGGGGAAAGGCCGTTGACGCGGCACCGGCGGGAGTGAAGCTGACCACGCTGCTGCCCGAAAAGATCTCGGTGGACAACAGCTCGCAAGAAACGGAAATCACCGCCACGGCGAAGAACGAGGGAACCAAGGACAGCGGCCAGATCCGGCTGTGGGTCGTCGGTTTCGACGGCCTCACGGTCAAGAACGTTCAAGGCTGCTCTCCGATTGACGAAAAGAATCTGCCGGAGGGCTCGAACAGCGGTTTCAGCTGCCCCATCGACAATCTCGCGGCCGGCCAGTCGAAGTCGTACGCCGTCGACGCGACGTTCGACCGGAGCAAGACCGGAAAGATCTGTCTGCCGGTGCAGACCAGCGACGGCAAGAAGACGTTCTGGCAGCAGGGTCCGGTTCCGTTCGGTACGACGAACCCGTCGCCGAACGCGCCTGCCACCCCGCTGCTGCTCGGCACCGACAACAAGCCGGTGGCGCCGGGCGGCGACGAACTGCCCAAGACCGGCATCGAGCGTGACGTCCTGCCGCTGGGCGCGGCCGGCGCGGCGCTGATGGCGGCGGGCGTGGCCGGGCTGTGGTGGTCTCAGCGGCGGCCGGCACGGCAGCAGGAGAGCTGACGCCACGACGTCACCGGACAAGCTGGAACCCGGAACCGGACCGAGACCCGGCCCCAGACCCGGCCCCAGACCCGGACCCGGACCCGAACCCGGACGGACCGGAACCCGGACCCGGACCCGGACCCGGACCCGGAGACATAACCTGACGGCACCTGTCAGGTTATGCCTCCACCATCAGCCGTATGAACTCCCTTGCCAAGACCACAGGCGGCACCACTGACCTGCACGTTCTCCGTCCCGGCGACCCCGCCTACGACGACGAACTCGCCGGTTTCCAGACCGGGTTCACCCAGCGTCCGGCCATCATCGCCGCCGCCTCCTCGACCGACGACGTGATCGCCGCCGTGCGCTACGCGGCCCACCGCAACCTGCCGATCGGCGTCCAGGCCACCGGGCACGGCCTGCCCGGTGCGTCGGAGGGCGGCGTGCTCATCACCACGAAGCGCATGGACGGCGTGCACATCGATCCGCAGGCCCGCACGGTCCGCGTCCAAGCAGGCGTGCGCTGGAGCCAGGTCGTGGCCGCCGCCGAGCCGTACGGGCTCGCGCCCCTCAACGGTTCCGCGCCCGGCGTCGGCGCCGTGTCGTACACGCTCGGCGGCGGACTCGGCATCCTGGCGCGGAAGTTCGGCTACGCGGCCGACCACGTACGCGCCCTCGACGTCGTCACCGCCGACGGTCGGCCGCGGCACGTCACCCGGGAGTCCGACCCGGAGCTGTACTGGGCGCTGCTCGGCGGCGGCCACACCTTCGGCGTCGTCACCGGGCTGGAGATCGGCCTCGTCCCCGTACGCACGCTCTACGGCGGCTCGCTCGCGTTCGACGGACGCGAGGTCGATCCGGCGGTCGTGCTGCGGGCGTACGAGGAGTGGACCCGGTCCGTGCCCGACGGGCTGACCTCGTCCTTCGCCACCGTACCGTATCCGGATATTCCGGCGTTGCCGCCGCGGCTGCGCGGGCGGTACGTCGTCTCCGTGCGCGTCGCCCACACCGGCGCCGACGGCGAGCGACTCGTCGCCCCCTTGCGAGGGATCGGGCCGGTGCTCGCCGACTCGCTGCGCGAGATGCCGTACGCCGAGAGCCACACCATCCACAGCGACCCGGACTTCCCGCACACCTACTACGGCGACAGCGCGGTGCTGAGTGAGCTGGACATGGAGAAGGCCGCCGAGTTGCTCGTCCGTACCGGGCCGGACCCGGTCGACGACACCATGTGCGTCGTACAGATCAACCATCTCGGGGGAGCGCTGTCGCGGCCCGCGCCGAACTCCGTGCCGTACCGCGAAGGGCGTTTCCTGGTGCGGTTGTTGGCCATGGGCGGGCGTGCCGAGGCCCGTCGGCTGCTGGATCCGGCCTTCGCGCTGCTCGCGCCCGTCACCATCGGCCGTGCGCTCAACTTCGCGTTCGGGGCGGGCGACCGGACCGAGGGGCTGTACGACGCCGGAACGCGTGAGAGGCTCGCCGGGCTGAAGTCGCAGTACGACCCTGCGAACCTCTTCCGCAGAAACTACGGCGTCAGCGCTTGACCAGCTTCCAGGCAGTGGGCAGCACGCCCATCGCCAGGGCCGCCTTCAGTGCGTCGCCGATCAGGAACGGGGTGAGGCCGGCCGCGATCGCGGCGGAGGCGGACATGCCGGTGGCGAGGGCCAGGTACGGGACGCCGATGGCGTAGATGATCGCCTCGCCCAGCAGCATCGTGCCCGCCATCCGCAGCATCGAGCGGTCGGCGCCGCGGCGGGCCAGGGCGCCCACGACGACGGACGCGAGCAGCATGCCGAGGATGTAGCCGAAGGACGGCATCGCCGCACCGGAGGCCCCGCCCGCGAACCACGGCACGCCCGCCACACCCGCCAGTGCGTAGAGGGCGAGGGAGAGGAAACCGCGGCGGGCGCCGAGGGTGGTACCGACGAGCAGCGCGGCGAAGGTCTGACCGGTCACCGGCACCGGGGAGCCCGGCACGGGCACCGAGAGCTGGGCGGCGAGGCCGGTGAGAGCGGCACCGCCGATCACGAGCGCGACGTCCCGGACACGGGAGGCGGGGAGCAGGTCGGCGAGGACCTGCCCGGGGCGGGCGGGGGCGACGGCAGCGGTGCTCATGAGGACTCCGCGGAGAGTGTGGGCAGGTTGGGACACGGCGACGCTATCCCAGCCCGTGTCGCCCCCTCACCGTCAGCGCTCGACAAAGGGAGGAGCACGAGCATGGTGGGCTCCACACAAAGGGTGGCGGTTACACCAAGTACGGCGTGACAACAGTCACTGAGGCAGGGACGTTTCGCTCACGCGCCTGCCGCGAGCGCCGACTGTGGGGACTGACCAAAGCAGCGATCTTTGCCCACCTGGTTGCCCACCCTCTCGCCTGCCCTGTTGCCCGCAGCCTCATTGTTGTTGCTAGCCTGCACTTGCAAGCTCTTTGCAATAAGAGGTTCGGAGGAGAACCCGCCATGCCCGTCTACACGCTGCCTGAACTGCCCTACGACTACTCCGCGCTCGCCCCCGTGATCAGCCCGGAGATCATCGAGCTGCACCACGACAAGCACCACGCGGCCTACGTGAAGGGCGCCAACGACACGCTGGAGCAGCTCGCGGAGGCGCGGGACAAGGAGCTGTGGGGGTCGATCAACGGGCTGGAGAAGAACCTGGCGTTCCATCTGTCCGGGCACATCCTGCACAGCGTCTACTGGCACAACATGACCGGTGACGGCGGCGGTGAGCCGTTGGAGGCGGACGGGGTGGGCGAGCTCGCGGACGCGATCGCCGAGTCCTTCGGGTCCTTCGCGAACTTCAAGGCGCAGCTGTCCAAGGCCGCCGCGACCACGCAGGGCTCGGGCTGGGGCGTGCTGGCGTACGAGCCGCTGAGCGGGCGGCTGATCGTCGAACAGGTCTACGACCACCAGGGCAACGTCGGCCAGGGCGCGACGCCGATCCTGGTCTTCGACGCCTGGGAGCACGCCTTCTACCTGCAGTACCGGAACCAGAAGGTGGACTTCATCGAGGCGATGTGGCAGGTCGTCAACTGGCAGGACGTCGCCCGGCGTTACGAGGCCGCCAAGTCCCGTGCGGATGTGCTGCTGCTCGCGCCCTGAGCGCCCTGAGCACTCCGCGGAACGTCCTGCCTCGTGATCGTCTTCTCACCCTTCACGTCGGCGGGCGGAAAGAAGGAGGCCCCCGCGAGGACGTGACTCGCGGGGGCTCTCCCGTGTGCGGGGACGGTCGGGCGGTCAGGGCTTGCGGGCCAGGCCCCCGTGCTGGCCGATCGGGTCGGGGTCGGGGACGTCCGGGCGCCACAGGGGTACCGACACCACTCCCGGGTCCACCAGCTCCAGGCCCTCGAAGTAGGCCGCGATCTGGTCGACCGGGCGCAGGAAGTAGGGGACCGCGCCGCTCTCGTTGTAGGTGTCCTGGGCCTGTTCGTAGTCCGGGTCGGTGCCGCGGGAGCCGTCGTTGACGGAGAGGTGGCTGCCGGAGGGGAGGCCCTCCAGGAGGCGGCGGACGAGCTCGCGGGCCTGGTCGTGGTCGGCGACGTGGCCGAGGATGCCGCTGAGGATCAGGGCGGTGGGGCGGGCCGGGTCGAGGGTCCTGGCGGCGGCCTCGAGGATGCGCTCGGGCTCGAAGAGGCTGAGGTCCTCGTACGCCGTCGCGCCCTCGGGGGTGGACGTGAGCAGGGTGCGGGCGTGGGCCAGGACCAGCGGGTCGTTGTCGACGTAGACGATCTTCGACTCGGGGGCGAGGCGCTGGGCGACCTCGTGGGTGTTGTCGACGGTGGGCAGGCCGCTGCCGACGTCCAGGAACTGGCGGATTCCGGCCTCCTGCACCAGGTACCGGATGCTGCGGCGGAGGAAGGCGCGGCTGCTGCGGGCGATGGTGGAAATGCCGGGGAAGACGGCGGTGTAGGCGTCACCGGCCAACTCGTCCGCGGGGTAGTTGTCCTTGCCGCCCAGCCAGTAGTTCCAGATGCGGGCCGAGTGCGGTACCGAGGTGTCGATCTCCGTCATGCGCCCCATGGTGCTACGGCAGGTCCGGCTCGCACGGCACATTGAGTGAGAGAAGCGCGGTGGAACCGTCCGTGTTCATGCGGAGTTCGCTGATCGCCGCGTTGCGCAACCGCGGGAGCACTCTGCGGTACTCGGCCGGCGGGATCGACAGCAGGGTGCACAGCACCAGGCGGAGCAGGGAGTTGTGGGCGACCACGAGGACGCGTTCGCCGGGGTGGGCGGCCGCGATGCGGCGCAGGGCGGCGGATCCGCGGGCGGCGGCGGCCGTGGGGTCCTCGGCGCCGGGGAAGGGGTGGGCGACCGGGTCCGCGCGGAAGGCGTCCGCCGCCGTCGGGTCCTCGGCCGCGAACTCCGCGAGCGTACGGCCCTCCACCACCCCGAAGTCACATTCCCGCAGGTCGGGTTCGCGGTGCGGGGTGAGGTCGAGGGCGCGGCAGGCGGGCTCGGCGGTGGCGACGGCGCGGGAGAGCGGCGAGGTCCACACCGCGTCGACGGGGTGGGCGGCGGCCCAGCGGCCGAGGGCCTCGGCCTGGGCGCGGCCGGTGTCGGTGAGGGGCACGTCGCTGATGCCGGCGTAACGGTTCTCGGCGTGCCAGATCGTCTGTCCGTGCCGGGCCAGGAGGAGGGTCGTGCTCGGCGTACTCGGCGTGCTCATCGGGCTCGTCGTGTTCATCGGGCTCGTCGTACTCATCGGGCTCGTCGTGCTCATGAACCCGCAGTATCCCGGTCCAGGCGGGCGCGTGCATGCGCCGCGACCGGGGCCGGGAGCCAGCCGCGGGCCGTCAGTTCGTCGAGGAGGCGGGCGTACGGCTCGGCGAAGGCGGCCGTGCGGCCGGGGCGGGGTTCGAGGACGGTACGGGTGCGGACCATGCGTTCGGCGACGTCCGCGAGGTGGAGGTGGCGGGGCGTCTCCGTTCCGTACGCCGCCAGCACGGCCATGCCCAGGGCCGGTTCGGTCTGCTGCGGTACGCGGGCCGGGCGGCCGAGGATGTCGGCGCGCAGCTGGTTCCAGTACCTGCTGCGGGCGGCGCCGCCGGTGAAGGTGAGCGGGCCGTCGAGCGGGGCGCCCAGGTGGTGCAGGTAGTCCAGGCACAGGCGTTCCGTGTAGGCGACGCCCTGGAGCAGCCCGGCCCACAGGTCGGCGTCGCCGGCGGGCTCGCCGAGGAGCAGGGCGGTGGCGTCCGGCGCCAGGAACGGGAACCGCTCCCCCGGTGACACCAGCGGATAGGCGACCACGCCGGACGGCTCGAACGCGGCCGCCCTGCGGTCCATGGCCTCCGGGTCCGCTCTCCCGAAGGCCGCCGTGAGCACACCCGCGCCGACGCTGGAGGCTCCGCCGGGCAGCCAAGTGCCGTCCGGCGCACGGTGGTTGTAGACCACGCCGGTGGGATCGCGGACGGGCGTCGAGGAGGCGCCCTTGAGGACGAGGGTGGTGCCGAGCACCGAGTTCCAGGCGCCGTGCCGGAGGGCTCCCGAGGCGATCTGGGCCGCGCAGCCGTCGGTCATCCCGGCGATCACGGGCGTGCCGACGGGGATTCCGGTGGCCTCGGCGGCGGTCGGGCAGACCTCGCCGAGGCGGGTGCCGGGCGGTACGACGTCGGGCAACAGGCCGTCGAGGAGCCCGAGTTCGGCCGACATGGCGTACGGCCACGCCTTGCTCTCCAGGTCGTAGCCGGTCTTGAGGGCGTGGCTGGAGTCGGCGGGCGGGACCTCGCCGGTGAGGCGCGCGACGATCACGTCGGGCTGGTGGGTGATCCGTCCCCGCGCATAGGTCTTCCCCTGCCCGTAGGTCTGCCCCCGCCCGTAGGTCTGCCCCCGCCCGTAGGTCTGCCCCTGCCCGTAGGTCTCGATGAGCCACAGTGCCTTCGGCAACGCCCACGTGTCCTGCGCCGACAGCCCCGCCGCCCGGACCCGCGCCGCCTCCCCCGCCGCGCGCCCGTCGTCGTACATCAGCGCCGGGCTCACCGGACGCCCCGAGCCGTCCGTCAGCAGCACCGTCCCGGACGTCCCGCACACCGCGAGCCCGCCGATCCGTACGCCGGGCAGCCGGGCGAGCGCCGACCGGGACGCCGTACACACCGCCTCCCACCACTCCCCCGGATCCTGCTCGTGCCGCACCCCCTCGCGGCGCCCGGTCAGCGGGGCCGAGCCGCCGCCGAGGACCGTGCCGTCCCCGGCGACCACCAGCGCCCGGACGCTCTGCGTGCCCAGGTCGATCCCCAGCCACGCCACACCGCCGTCGCCATCGTCCGCCATCCGGACCTCCCTGCAATTTTCGGCGCATCGCGACCCAGCCTGTGAACTTCTCACTCTCCTTCGATATTGACCCGAGATTTTCGCTTGCGCGAGGGATTGACGCGCAAGTTCCGCCGTTCCACTCTCTGTTGGGATGAACAGCGGCGACAGCGCACCCCAGGGACCGGCCGCCCGGCAGGCCGCCATGGCCGAGCAGGTGCTGGCCGACGGTTCGGCGACCGCGGCGGAACTCGCCGAGCGCTTCGGGGTGAGCCTGATGACCATCCACCGGGACCTCGACGAGCTCGAGCGGCAGGGCGTCGTACGGAAGTTCAGGGGCGGGGTGACCGCGCAGCCGTCCGGGGTGTTCGAGTCGAACGTGCAGTACCGGCTGAAGACGATGCGGGCGGAGAAGGCCGCCGTCGCCGACCGCGCGCTGAAGCACATCGAGCCCGGCATGGCGGTCATGCTCGACGACTCCACCTCCGCCCTGGAAATAGCGCGCAGGCTCCGGCTCGGCGAGGTCACCCCACTCACGGTCGTCACCAACTTCCTGGAGGCGATCAACCTGCTCTCCGACCAGCGGGGCATCCACCTGATGGCCCTCGGCGGCGACTACGACCCGCTGCATTCCTCGTTCCTCGGGGTGTCCTGCGTGGACGCGGTGCGGTCGCTGCGGGTGGACGTCTGCTTCGCCTCGACGTCCGCTGTGAACGGGGGGTACGCCTACCACCAGGAGCAGCACATCGTGTCCGTG
This sequence comes from Streptomyces sp. SA15, assembly GCF_002291145.1. Lineage (GTDB taxonomy): Bacteria > Actinomycetota > Actinomycetes > Streptomycetales > Streptomycetaceae > Streptomyces. The sequence continues at coordinate 35,470 of NZ_NTGE01000128.1, read as the reverse complement.
AAGCGGGCGATGCTCGACTCGGCCGCCCGCAACATCCTGCTCATCGACCACACGAAGCTGGCCCGGGCCGCCCTGCACCGGGTCGCCCCGCTGTCCCGCTTCGACCTGGTCCTGGTCGACGACGGGGCGTCGGCGGACGCCCTGCGTGACCTCGACGAGCACAAGGTCCGTTACGAGGTGTGCCCGACGGTGGGCGCCGATGACCGCGCTGGAGCTACGTGACGGGAGACTCCCTGCGATGACCGAACCTGTACGTGTGGTGGCCGCCGGCGACCACTTCGTCCTGCCGAGGCTGATCGCCCGGGAGGTCACCCATGAGGTGGGCGAACAGCCCGTGGACGTACGCGAAGTGACCCTCGGCTGGCCCCTGGAACCCTTCGGCCCGGTGGCCGAGGTCGAGGAGGCCGGCGACGCCGAGGACGAGCTGATCGAGGCGCTGGCCGGTGCGCAGGTCCTGGTCACCCAGATGGGTCCGGTCACCGAACGGGTGCTGGACGCCTGTCCGGACCTGCGGCTGGTCGTCGTCTGCCGGGGCGGCCCGGTCAACGTCAACCTCGACGCGGCGAAGGCGCACGACGTCCGGGTGTGCTTCGCGCCCGGCCGCAACGCCGCCGCCACCGCCGAGTTCACCGTGGGCCTGCTGCTGGCGGCCCTGCGCCGCATCCCCCAGGCCCACGACCTGCTGGCCCGGCGGGGCAGTTGGGAGGGCGCCGCCTACTACACGTACGAGCACAGCGGCCTGGAGCTGGAGGACCTGCCCGTCGGACTGATCGGCTACGGAGCCGTCGGCAGCCGGGTCGCCCGCGTGCTGTGTGCCTTCGGCGCGCAGGTGATGGTGTACGACCCCTATGTGCGCGGCGAGATCCACGGCCTGCGCGTGTCCTCGCTGGACACCCTGCTCACCCGCTCCCGCGTGATCACCCTGCACGCCCGCCTCACCGAGGAGACCCGCGGCCTGATCGGCGCCCGTGAGCTGGCGCTGCTGCCGTCCGGCGCGGTGGTGGTGAACGTGGCCCGCGGCCCGCTGCTGGACGAGGAGGCGCTGTGCGACGCGTTGGAGAGCGGGCGGGTGTCGGCGGCGGCGCTGGACACGTTCGAGCGGGAGCCGCTGCCGGCGGACTCACGGCTGCTGGGCCTCCACGAGCGGGTGGTGCTCACCCCGCACCTGGGCGGGGCGAGCCGCGCGGTGGCGGAGAAGGCGGCACGGATCGCGGCGGAGGAGGTGGGGCGCTGGGTGCGGGGGGAGCCGTTGGCGCATTGCTTGGGGTGAGGGCGCAGGAGGTGCGGGGCCTGTGTTCGGGCCCTGGGTTCGAGGCCTGGTTTCGAGGCCTGGTTTCGAGGCCTGGGTTCGGGCCCTGGGTTCGGGCCCTGGGTTCGGGGCCTGGGGTCCGGGCCTGGGTGCGGGCCCTGGAGTCCGGGCCTGGGTGCGGGCCCTGGAGTCCGGGGCATGGGTGCGGGCCCTGGAGTCCGGGCATGGGTGCGGGCCCTGGAGTCCGGGCCTGGGTGCGGGCCCTGGAGTCCGGGCATGGGTGCGGGCCCTGGAGTCCGGGCCTGGGTGCGGGCCCTGGAGTCCGGGCCTGGGTGCGGGCCCTGGAGTCCGGGCATGGGTGCGGGCCCTGGAGTCCGGGCCTGGGTGCGGGCCCTGGAGTCCGGGCCTGGGTGCGGGCCCTGGAGTCCGGGCCTGGGTGCGGGCCCTGGAGTCCGGGCCTGGGTGCGGGCCCTGGAGTCCGGGCCTGGGTGCGGGCCCTGGAGTCCGGGCCCTGGGATTCGAGGCCTCGGGTCCGGGCCCTGGGTGCGGGCCCACCAACACGCACTGTCCCAACGCGTCGGCCGCGAGGGAGCCGAAGGGGCGCGCCGGTGTCGAGAGACCGAACGCGCGGAGGCGCGAAGCGCTGAGCACGATCGGTCTCTCGACACCGGCTGAGGCGCCCCGTAGGCGACCGAGCAATCAAAAGGAGCGCGCGCATGTACGTCGGTATCGATGTGGGCACGTCCATGGTCAAGGCGGCTGCCTTCGACGGCACGGGCCGTGAACTGGCCGTCGAGTCCCGGCATGTGGGCCTCGATCTGCACGGCGGGGTCGTCGAGCAGGACATGGAGGAGGTGTACGGGGCGGTCGTCGCCGTCCTGGAAGAAGTGATCACCCGCGTGCCGGAACCGGTCGAGCTGGCCGGGCTGACCGGCCAGGGCGACGGGGTCTGGCTGGTCGACGAGGAGGGCCGCCCGGTGCGGGCCGCGGCCTCCTGGATGGACGGCCGGGCGCACGAGCTGCTCGACCAGTGGCTGGCGGACGGCACCTTCGAGACGGTGTTCCGGCGCACGGGCGGCGCGATGTTCCCGGGCTGCCCGGGGCCGCTGCTGGCCTGGCTGGACCGTCATGAGCCCGAGTCCCTGGATGCCGCGCGGGCCGCCGTCTACTGCAAGGACATGGTCTTCCAGCGGCTGACGGGGGCGGCACGGGCGACGACGGACGTGTCGGACGCCTCGATGCCGTTCCTCGACCCGCGCTCGCGGACGTACGACAACGGGGTCGTGGAGCTGCTGGGCCTGACCCACCGGCGCGGACTGCTCGCCCCGGTCAGCGACCCGATCGCGACCGGCGAGACGCGGGGCGAGGGCCTGCCGTCCGCCATCCGGATCGCGAACGGGCCGTACGACCTCCCCGCCTGTGCACTGGGCGCCGGAGTCACCGCCCCCGGCGACGGCCTGCTCATCGTCGGCACCTGCCTGGCCGCCCTGGTCGCGACCACCGACCTGGACCTGACCGGGGAACCGGCCGGCCTGTACATCTCCACCGACCGCCCCGGCCACCGGCTGCGCGCCATGCCCGCGATGGTCGGTACGGCCGCGCTGGACTGGGTGCTGTCGACGACGGGCGTGCGCCACGAGGAGGTGGACGGGCTGCTGGCGTCGACCCCGCCCGGCGCGCACGGGGTGCGGGTCCTGCCGTACTTCGCGCCCTCCGGCGAGCGCGCCCCCTTCGTCGAGCCGCGCCTTCGCGCCGAACTCTCCGGTGTCTCCCTGGAGTCGACCCGCGCGGATCTGGTGCGAGCGGTGTGCGAGGGCATCGGCTACGCGGCCCGGCACTGCCTGGAGGCGGCCGGCCTGACGGGCTCGCTGGCCGTCTGCGGCGGCGGCACCCGCAGCCCCGCCTGGATGCGGCTGCTGGCCGACGTCCTGGGCCGGCCACTGCGGGTGGTCGAGGGCGAGGTGGGCGCGCGGGGTGCGGTGCTGGCGGCGGCCGAGCGGTACGGCGTCGCGCTGGACACGGCCGCGTGGACCCGTCCGACGGCGATCGTCGAGCCGGATCCGGGCCGGGCCGCGTACTACGCGAAGGGATACGAGGAGCACCTGACCCGGCTGACAGAGGCACGCAGCCGGGCGCGTACGTGAACAGCCCTACATCGGAGGATGTCCGACACGTCAGCGGATCGAACGATTTCGGGGACACGTTCCAGGAGTAGGCGCTGTACTACCGCTGGGGAGTCGACGCGGCGGCGACCGGCTCCCCGGACCTGGCGGTGACTGCGAGGAGGGCTTGATGGCGACGACGCGCACACTGGACTGCCCGAACTGCCGCGGCATGCAGGAGTTCCGGCTTCTCAACGACGAGGAGAAGGCCGCGATCCGTGCGCAGAAGGGGGACCGCCACCACGTGGACAACCTCTGGCGCTGCACCGCCAAGGGCTGTCTGACGTACTACCGCCATCTGAACAAGGGCGACCGCGACCTCCTCCCCGAGAGGTTCCGCGAGGAGGAGGGCGCCGCCGCCGAGTGAGACCTACAGGTTGCCGGTGAGACCTACAGGTTGCTGAAGTCCGGCCCCTTCGTCCGCGTGCGCTTGATCTCGTAGAAGCCGGGGACCGAGGCCACGGCGAGGGTGCCGTCCCAGAGGCGGGCGGCCTCCTCGCCCTTGGGGGCGGGGGTGACGACCGGGCCGAAGAAGGCGATCTGCTCGCCGTCGGAGCCGGGCACGGCGATGACCGGGGTGCCGACGTCCTGGCCGACCTTGTCGATGCCCTCCTTGTGGGAGGCGCGCAGCTCGGCGTCGAACTCGAAGTCCTCCTGGTCGGCGTACTCGATCAGCTCGGCGGGCAGGCCGGCGTCGTCGAGCGCGGCGGCTATGGCCTCGACGGTCGGGCCCTCGCCGCGGTTGTGGAAGCGGGTGCCGAGGGCGGTGTAGAGGGGGCCGAGGACGTCGGCGCCGTGCTTCTGCCAGGCGGCGGTCGCCACCCGTACCGGCTTCCAGGCGTGGGTGGCGAGCATCTCCCGGTACTCCTCGGGCAGCTCGTCGATCTTGTCCTCGTTCAGCACGGCGAGGCTCATGATGTGCCAGCGCACCTCGATGTCGCGGACCTTCTCCACCTCCAGGACCCACCGGGAGGTCATCCAGGCCCAGGGGCACAGCGGGTCGAACCAGAAGTCGACGGGGGTCTTGGCGGAGGTGTTCGGGGTCTCGGACATGGGTCTCCTCGAAAAAGGTTGAGTTTCACCAGGCAACACCAACGCCCGCACGACCCATTCCCGCCTGCCCGGTGTCAGGGCCACATGGGAGGATCGGCCCTGTCCACATGCTGAACACCACCCGAGGGAGTACCGCCCGTGCCCGGTGAGAACCTGTCCCGCGACGAGGCCCGGGAGCGGGCCGCACTGCTGTCCGTCGACGGCTACGACGCGTCCCTCGACCTGCGCTCGGCGGTCGACGACGGCGGCTCGGACGGGGCGCGGACCTTCCGGTCCGTGACCACGATCCGCTTCCGCTGCGCCGAGCCGGGCGCGACCAGCTTCGCGGACCTGATCGCACCGAGCGTCACCGCCGTCTCCCTCAACGGCCACGACCTCGACCCCGGCGAGGTCTTCGACGGCTCCCGGATCGTCCTGGAGGACCTCGCCGCCGACAACGAGCTCGTCGTCGACGCCCAGTGCGCCTACTCCCGCACCGGCGAGGGCATGCACCGCTTCGTCGACCCGGAGGACGGCGAGGTGTACCTGTACACGCAGTACGAGCCGGCCGACTCCCGGCGTGTGTTCGCGAACTTCGAGCAGCCGGACCTCAAGGCGCCGTTCCGCTTCGAGGTGCGGGCGCCGGAGGGCTGGACGGTGTGGAGCAACGGCGTCGGGGAACTGGCGGACGGCGTCTGGCGTTTCGGGGAGACGAAGCCGATCTCGACGTACATCACGTGCGTGGTGGCGGGGCCGTACCACTACGTGACGGACACGTACTCCCGCGATCTGGGCGACGGTACGACCCTCGACATCCCCCTCGGCGCCCTGTGCCGCAAGGGCCTCGCGCCCTACTTCGACTCCGACGACGTGTTCCTGGTGACCAAGCAGGGCCTGGACTTCTTCCACGAGCACTTCGACTACCCGTACCCCTTCGGGAAGTACGACCAGGCGTTCGTGCCGGAGTACAACCTGGGCGCGATGGAGAACCCGGGTCTGGTGACCTTCCGGGAGGAGTTCATCTTCCGGGGCAAGGTCACGCAGGCGTCGTACGAGGGCCGGGCGAACGTCGTCCTGCACGAGATGGCGCACATGTGGTTCGGCGACCTGGTCACCATGGAGTGGTGGGACGACCTGTGGCTGAAGGAGTCCTTCGCCGACTTCATGGGCGCCTTCGCGCTGGTCGGCGCGACCCGCTTCAAGGACGGCTGGATCACCTTCGCCAACCGCCGCAAGGCCTGGGCGTACCGCGCCGACCAGCTCCCCTCCACCCACCCGATCACGGCGGACATCCGTGACCTCCAGGACGCCAAGCTGAACTTCGACGGCATCACGTACGCCAAGGGCGCCAGCGTCCTGAAGCAGCTGGTGGCGTACGTCGGCCAGGACGCGTTCCTGGAGGGCGCGCGGCGCTACTTCAAGCGGCACGCGTACGGCAACACGCGCCTCGGCGACCTGCTGTCGGTGCTGGAGGAGACCAGCGGGCGGGACATGGGCGTGTGGGCGCGTTCCTGGCTCCAGACAGCCGGCGTGAACGCGTTGACTCCGCAGGTGCTGTTGAGCCCGGAGGGCCGGGTGGACGAGCTGGCGGTGGTGCAGGAGGCCGCCGAGTCGCATCCCGAGGTGCGGCCGCACCGGGTGGCGGTGGGGTTGTACCGGCGAGCCGATGGCGGTGCCCTGGAGCGGTACGCGCGAGCCGAGGTGGATGTCGAAGGCGCGCGTACGGTCGTGGCGGAGCCGGCCGGTGCTCAGGCTCCCGAGCTGGTGCTGGTCAACGACGACGACCTGACGTACTGCAAGATCCGCTTCGACGCGACCTCGCTGGAGACGCTGAAGGACGGGCTGGGCGACCTCACCGACCCCCTGGCCCGCGCCCTGTGCTGGTCGGCGCTGTGGAACATGACGCGGGACGCGCTGCTGCCCGCGCGGGACTTCGTGGACCTGGTGCTGCGGTTCGCGGGGCGGGAGTCGCAGATCGGCGTGCTGCAGATGCTGCACACGTGGGCCGAGTCGGCGCTGGTGAACTACGCGGCTCCCGAGTGGCGCGAGCGGGGCGGCGCACTGCTCTCCGAATGCGCCGAGCGCGAGCTGTTCCGCGCCGAGCCGGGCAGCGAGCACCAGCTGGCGTGGGCGCGGTTCTACGCCCGGACGGCCAAGGACCCGGGCGGCTTCGAGACGCTGCGGGGTCTGCTGGACGGCACGTCGGCCATCGAGGGGCTGGAGGTCGACCAGGAGCTGCGGTGGGCGTTCCTGGAGCCGCTGGTTGTGCACGGGTTCGCCGACGAGAAGGCGCTGGACGCGGAACTGGCCCGGGACGACACCGCGTCCGGCAAGCGCCACCAGGTCCGCTGCCTCGCCGCCCGCCCGTCGGCCGCGGTCAAGGCGCAGGCCTGGGCGCAGGTGGTGGAGTCGGACGCGCTGTCCAACGCCCTGGTCGAGGCGACCATCGCGGGCTTCGACCGGCCCTCGCAGCGGGAGCTGCTCGCGCCGTACGCGGAGAAGTACTTCGCGGCGATCGAGCGGGTGTGGTCGCAGCGGTCGATCCAGATCGCGATGCACATCGTCTCGGGCCTGTTCCCGTCGCTCCAGCAGTCGCAGAAGACGCTGGACGCGACGGACGCGTGGCTCGCGGCGCACGAGGACGCGGCCCCGGCGCTGCGGAGGCTGGTGCTGGAGGCGCGGGACGATCTGGCGCGGGCGCTGCGGGGGCAGGCGTGTGACGCGAGGGCGGCCGGGTGAGGTCACGCTGCGACCTGAGGCCGCGCTCTGACCCGAGGCCGCGCTCTGACCCGAGGCCGAGCTTTGGCCTGAGATCCGGCGTCCGGTAGCCGTTACGGAATTCAGGCAATCAGTGCCGTAACCCCTGGTCCCCACCCGAACGGACCAGGGGTTTTCCGCACCTACTCGGCATCCGAACATGCGTCCTTTAGTGCTGGCTTGTCCGGCTTTGTCGACGGACGTGTAACAGCGGTTCAGATCCGGATCAACCGCGGGAATCTCCGGGTCATGAACCACAACACCCCACTCCCCCCGCTCTCCCCCCGCCCCCTCCGCCACCTCTCCGAGGGGCACCGCGGCATCGTCACGGCCGCACAGCTGCGCGCGCACGGCGTCACGCCCGCCGAGACGAACGAGCAGTGCCGCCCCGGCGGCCCCTGGCAGCAGATCCTCCCCGGCGTGTTCCTCCTCCACCCCGGCCCGCCGACCAGCGAGGAGCGACTGCACGCGGTGCTGATGTACGCGGCACGGCAGCAGACCACCTCGGTCCCGGCCCAGCCCGGCGCGGAGGAACCGCACCGGCCGGTGTACACGGAGGCGGTGATCACGGGCCTGACGGCGCTCACGCTGCACGGCTTCTCCTCGGCTCCCCCGCTGACGTCCCTGGACACGATCGACGTCCTGGTCCCCCGCCTGCGCCGGCTGCGCTCGACGGGCTGCGCCCGCATCGTCCGTACGGCCGCCCTGCCGGCCCCGCAGCAGATCACCGGCGTCCCGGTCGCCCCGGTGCCGCGCGCCCTGGCCGACGCGGTGGCCGAACTGGCGGACGCGGGCGCCGTACGCCGCCTGCTGACGGAGGCCGTACGCGGCGGCCACTGCGAACCGTCCGCCGTCGTACGGGAGTTGAACCGCGCGAAGCTGCTGAGCCGGCCGCATGTCGTGGACGCGGTGGACTCCCTGCTGGCCGAGGGCCGGGCGATCGCGGAGGACGGTCTGTACCGGATGGTCCGGGAGTACGGCCTGCCGGACCCGGTCTGGAACGTGGATCTGAGGCTCCCGGGCGGCCCCCACCTGGGCGGCCTGGACGCGTACTGGCCCGAGCAGGCGGTGGCGGTGGAACTGGACACACGCGCACCGCGCCACGGCCACCGACAGGAGGACGACGCCCTGTGGTCCGAATACGCCCGCAAGCGCGAGCACTTGGAGCGGCTGGGCATCACGGTCGTCCACCTCACGCCGAAGAAGCTGCGGGAGGCGCTGGAACAGCAGGCGACGGTGGTCCGTACGGCACTGATGGCGTCCGACGACCGCGAACCGGCCGCGTATGTCGTGGTGCTGCCCCGGTGACAACCGTGGAACGGCCGCGTGTGCGTGTGGTACTGCCCCGGTATTGACTGCTCCCCTCCCTGGAGGGAAGGGATCCCTGGCTCAGGCCGCCTCCTGGAGCGGCGCTCCGGGAGGTCTTACGCCCTCGACACCAGCCGGGTTCAGACCAGCCCGGAGAAGCATCACGCGGGCGGAGTTCTTGTCCCTGGGGGATAGGACTCCGCACGCGGTGCAGGTGTAGGTACGTTCCGACAGCGGCAGTGCGTGCTTGGTTCTCGCTCCGCACGACGCGCAGTCCATGGTGGTGTGCGCGGGGTGCACAAGGCGGACGTCCCGCCCGTGCTTGCGGCTCATCTCCAGCAGAGCCCTCTTGGTGGCGCCGATGGCGGCATCAGCCGCCTTGCGCGCCATGGTGGTCCCGGCGAGGAACTTCGGCCGGAAGTCCTCCACCGCGATGGCGTCGTGGTCGCGCACGACGTGCTTGGCCCACTTGCGGCCGGTGTCCTGCCGCTGCCGGGCGATCTTCTGGTAGGTCTTCGCGCGCAGCCTCTTCGCCTCACGATAGCCATTCGACGCTGCTCGCCCCTTGGCGGGCTTTCTGCGGGCCATCATCCGGTCGTAGCGGGTCAGCTTTGCCTTGGCCTTTTCGCCGTGCTGAGGGTGGGGGAGGTCATGGGCATCCGACGTAGTGGTTGCGGTCTCCTTCACTCCCCAGTCGATCCCGATCACGCGGCCGGTCTCCGGCAGCGGCTGGACTTCGGCGGGAACGACGAACGATGCGTACCAGTGGCCGACGCTGTCGCGATACACGCGCACGCTGGACGGTTCGGCTGGCAGGTCCCGCGACCACACCACGGTCAGGACGATGTTCCCGGCCAGGTGCAGGCGACCGTCCTTCAACCGGAAGCCGCGCCGCGTGTAGTTCAGCGTCGGTTCCGCATCGTTCTTCTTCCTGTACGTGGGCATCCCGGCAAAGCGCGGTGGGGCGGGACAGACCCGGCGCGGTGCGCGGAGGTTGACGCGCGCCGCGTCGGTCGGGCGGGTTTCAGCCCTTCTTGAGGACCAGCTCCGTGTTGCGGTCCTGGGAGTCGCCCGCCAGGTCCGTCCGCGCGCCCGGCGCGTTGAAGGACAGCTCGCGGTAGAGGGCCGCGAGGCCGGTCTGGGAGAGGTCGGCGAAGTCCGTGCGGTGCGGGGCCGAGGACTCGACGCAGGTGGTGAAGAGCGAGAGGGTGCCGTCCTTGTTGTCCACCAGCTCGATGACGCGGGCGAGTTGGGGGAAGTCGACGTGGGAGGCGGTGGAGATCTCCCAGAAGGAGCGGCCGTCGGGGGCGGAGTGCGGGGTGATGTCGTTGCGGTGGATGTGGCCGTTCACCCAGGCGAGCACGTTGGCGTGGCTGGCGAGCAGGGCGATGACCTCCTGGCCGTTGTGGCGGCGCTCGCCGGGGCGGGCCGGGTCGGGGTTGGTGTTCTCCATCGTCTTGCTGGTGTGGTGGCTGAAGACGATGGCGTACGAGTCCTTGTTGTCCCGCAGCGTCTTGTCCAGCCACTTCAACTGGGCTGTGCCGATCGAGCCGTTGTAGTGGCCGCCGGGGTCGGTGGTGTCGAGGCTGATGCCGATGACGTCGTCGGCGATGCGGAAGCTGTAGTACTGGGTGCCCGTGTCGAGGTTCGCGGTGGAGTAGCCGTGGCCGACCGGGCCGAGACCGCGGTGGGCCGGGTCCAGGTGGGCCTTGAGGTAGTCGGCGGCGGTGTAGGGGGCGCGCCGCTCGTCCGGCGTGACCGAGCGCATGTCCCGGGTGTGCGCCTTGAGCAGGTCCCGGAAGGCGGTCCCCTTCGGGTCCTTGTCGTTCTTGATGGTGTCCTGGAGCTTCTTCGCCTCGGACGCGGGCAGGCTCATCAGTTTCTTGCCGCCGACCGCGTACTCGGCGAGCCAGGAGTCGCCGAGGCCGTAGCAGCCCAGCGGCATGGAGTCGTGGTTGCCGACCGTGGAGTACCAGGGCAGGTTGAGGCCGGGGCTGTTCAACTCCCGTACCGCGGCGGCCAGGAAGCCCTCCAGGTGCGGGAAGCCGAGCTGCTTGTCGGCGTCGCGGACCGTGGTGTCGGGCTGCCAGTACTGCTTGAGACCGCTGTTCTGGACGCCCTCGTAGCGGCGCGGGTCCCCGGTGTTGGGGCTGATGCGGCCACCGCTCATGACCGTCAGGAACCACTCCAGCTCGGACTTGGCATTGTTGTCCGTGTTGTCGCCGGTGGTCATGGCGAAGTGGAGCGGGGCACCGGTGACGGGCGCGCCGCGCAGCGCGTTGACCCGCTCGACGAGCGAGATCGCGCCGTGCACGGTCAGCGCCTCGTGCGGCCGCCAGGCGTGGACGTCGGTGGAGCGCAGGTACTCAAGACGCATCGGGTGCTGGGCGTCGATGATGTGCATGTCGGTGAGCTGCACGAAGGCCGCGAGGGCGGTACGGCGGCCGGCCCGGCCGGTCTTCGGCGCGGCCAGCTCGCTGCGGACCCTGCGGTTCCAGCCGGGGCCGTCGCCGAGGCGGCGGTAGCCGGAGCTCGTGCGGGGGGCGGCGACACCGGCGAGCGTGGTGCCACGCGTGTACGGCACGAGGGGCGCGGCCGGCGCCTGGCGGGACTGTGCCACGGGTGCCCCGGCCCGGCGGGCGCCCGTGTCCGTGGTGGCGGCCCGGCTGTCGGTGGGCCGCAGGGCGTAGCCGACGCCGGCGGAGACGGACACCGCCGCGGTGGCGGCGAGGACGGTACGGCGGTGGACACCCAGCGCGGAGCTGGCGACAGAGCGTGTGCGCGACATGGCGCGGTCTCCCCGAGTGCGAACGCGTCGGCAGTGGTCGCGGGCGATCGCTGTCGCGAACTTCCCGCTCGCTCTGGATCGTTGGCAGTGGGGATGACCTGCGCGTGAACGAGACGGCAACGCGCAACGCCGATCACCGTACGTCGATCTTGGACTACCCTGCGCGCCCATGACCCGCTCCCGGGCGGCCGGGGAGCGGTCACTCCGTGTTCATCTTCCCGGGTAGAGGAGCAGTTCCCCGGTCGTTCCCCGGTCGGTTCGGAAGGCGTTACTCGTCCACGAGTGCAACCCGCCCCGACGCCGGCCGCTCGCGCCACAGCCTGAGTCCGATGTCCACCATCCGGACGCGGTTCAGGGCGGGTACGGCGTCGAGTTCGTGCCAGGCGGCCATGTCCGTGGAGCCGCCGATCTCGTAGCGGAGTTCGCCGCCGGTGACCCGGGCCTCGTAGACGAGCTGTACGGCGTGATGGTCGACGGCGTGGCCGAAGCGGCGGGGGAAGGTGTGGCGGCGGGAGTTGACGCCGAGCAGACCGGTGACCTCGATGCGGTACCCGGTCTCCTCCTCCACCTCCCGCAGGACGGTGTCATGCGGGTCCTCGCCGTGCTCCATTCCGCCGCCGGGCAGCACCCACTCGGGCGGGCCGCCGTCGAGTGCCGGGGACCGGGAGAGCAGGAGCTGTCCGTCGCGCACACAAATGGCGTAGGCCGCCACCCTCAACCTCCGTCGCACGCGAGGACATTACCCGGCCGGCTCCGGATTGGCAGGCGAGTATTCGGGCGCCGACCAGCGCAACGGCACCGCCGCCTGAGTCTCGACAGCCTCGGTGTGCGTGAAGCGCACCCGGCGTTCCCCGTCCGCGTCGAACTCCGTCCGTGCCTCGCCGGTGAGCTGCAGGACCGTGCCCGTCGTCCAGTCGAGGAAGAGCAGGCCCGCGCGCGGGTCCGTCGCCAGGTTGCTGTCGCCCGCACGAACCCGGGCGGGCCGGTCACCACCGTCGACCACACCCTGCCCGTCTCCGGGTCGGCGGCACCGAGCACCAGGAAGGGCTGGAGCTCCAGGAAGGCCGCGGCCACCGGCTTGATGCCGGTGACTTGCCCCTTTCGGGGCTCATCTCCCCAAAGGGCATGGGGGGTTTTCCCCATGCCCACATTTCGATTCGGTCAACTCTCCCTAAACATCCTTCCCATGGGTAAAGCTGTGCGATCGTCCGGGACCGCGTTCCGGACGATCGCGACCGAGGCCGATCGGCCCTGGTCGCCCACCGCTCGTTCCTTTACCTACAAGGGATGCCGATGACCCTCACCCCCCAGCGGGAACCGATACCGGGCGCGAGACGCGTGGCCCGGATAGCCGTGGCCGCCGGACTGGTGGCCGCTCTCTCCGCGGCCGGGCCGATACCCCTGGCCTTCGCCGCGGACGAAACGCCCGTCGCCGCCGATCCGAGCGTGAAGTCCGGCCAGGACAAGCTCGGTTCCGACGACGCCGAAGCCCTCGCCGAGGCCAAGGCCGACGGCGACAAGAGCGTCACGATGATGGTCGCGACCGCGCCGGGGCAGACCGAGAAGGTCGCCGAGCAGCTCGACTCGGTCCAGGGCGGCCTGGTCGGCCGTACCTACGACAAGCTCGGCTACGTCCGCGCGACGGTCCCCACCGGCAAGGCGGACTCGGCCATCGCCGCCGCCGCCAAGCTGACCTCCGTGCACGGCATCGACCTGCGGCAGGAGATCCTGCTGGACGACCCGACGCCGAGCGCGGACGCCGCCAAGGGCGCCACGGCCAAGGGCACGGCCGCCTACCCGGCGCCGAACAAGAAGACCCCCGCCGAGAACCCGTACAACCCGGCCTTCGAGACGGGCGCCGTCGACTTCGTGGAGGACCACCCGAAGGCCGACGGCCGCGGGGTCACCATCGGCGTCCTCGACTCGGGTGTGGACCTCGCCCACCCGGCGATGCAGAAGACGACCACCGGAGAGCGGAAGATCGTCGACTGGGTGACGTCGACCGACCCGGTCTCCGACGGCGACGGCTCGTGGCTGCAGATGTCCACCTCGGCGGCCGGTCCGGCGTTCTCCGCGACCCCCCGCGGCGGCGCCACCGAGACGTTCACCGTTCCGGCCGGCTCGTACAAGTTCAACTACTTCTACGAGTCCGCGACCGCCGCCGGCGACCAGCTCGGCGACGTCAACCGCGACGGTGACAAGACCGACGTCTGGGGCGTGCTGTACGACGCCGCGGCCGGCACGGTGCGCGTCGACCTCGACGACGACCACGACTTCGGTGACGAGCAGCCGATGAAGCCGTACAAGGACGGCTACCAGATCGGCTACTTCGGCACCGACAACCCGGCGACCGAGGTCGCCGAGCGCATCCCGTTCGTCGTCGAGATCCGCAAGGACGTCGTCTACAACGCCGCCGGCGCCAAGGCCGACTACGCCAGCATCGGCATGATCTCCAGCGAGCACGGCACGCACGTGGCCGGCATCACCGCCGCGAACGGCCTGTTCGGCGGCAAGATGAACGGTGCCGCGCCGGGCGCGAAGATCGTCTCGTCCCGTGCCTGCGAGTTCGGTCCCGGATGCACCAACGTGGCGCTCACCGAGGGCATGATCGACCTGGTCGTCAACCGCGGTGTCGACATCGTCAACATGTCGATCGGCGGCCTGCCCGCGCTGAACGACGGCAACAACGCGCGCGCCGAGCTGTACACGCGTCTGATCGACACCTACGGCGTCCAGCTGGTGGTCTCGGCCGGCAACTCCGGCCCCGGCGCCAACACGATCGGCGACCCGGCCCTGGCCGACAAGGTCATCTCGGTCGGCGCGTCCATCTCCAAGCAGACCTGGGCCGCCAACTACGGCTCGGTGGTGCAGAAGTCGTACGCGATGATGCCGTTCTCCTCGCGCGGTCCGCGTGAGGACGGCGGGTTCACGCCCACCCTGGTCGCCCCGGGTGCCGCCATCAACACCATCCAGACCTGGCTGCCGGGCGCTCCGGTCGCCGAGGCGGGCTACACCCTGCCGGCCGGTTACGGCATGCTCCAGGGCACCTCGATGGCGTCCCCGCAGGCCGCGGGCGCGTCCGCGCTGCTGCTGAGCGCCGCCAAGGCGAAGAAGATCGACCTTGCCCCGGCGACCCTGCGCACCGCGCTGACCTCCACCGCCGACCACATCAGTGGTGTGCAGGCGTACGAGGAGGGGGCCGGCCTCATCAACATCGAGGACGCCTGGGACTCGATCCTGGACGGCGCCACCGCGCACACCTACGCGGTGAAGGCTCCGGTCGACACCGCGATCGACCAGTTCCTGAAGACCCCGGGCTTCGGCACGGGTCTGTACGACCGTGAGGGCGGCCTCAAGGCAGGTCAGAAGAAGACGTACGACGTCACGATCACCCGTACGTCCGGCGCCGACAAGGCGATCCGCCACGAGCTGCACTTCGAGAACAACGCGGCGAGCACCTTCAGGATCGTCGGCTCGGACGAGGTGAACCTGCCGCTGAACCAGCCGGTGACCGTCAAGGTCCAGGCCGCGCCGAAGTCCGCCGGTCTCAAGAGCGCGATCCTGGAGGTCGACGACCCGAAGACCGAGGGCATCGACCGGCAGGTCCTGACGACGGTCGTGGTCTCTACGCCGCTGAACTACACCCACTCGGCGTCGACTTCGGTGCAGCGCAACAGCACACAGTCATACTTCGTGACCGTGCCCGAGGGCGCCAAGACCCTCGAGGTCGCGATCGGCGGGCTGGAGGGCAAGAGCCAGACCCGGTTCATCGCCATCCACCCGTACGGCGTTCCGGTCGACTCGACCTCGACGATCAACTGCTACCCGAACTACACCAACCCGGCCAGCGCCCCCTGCCGCCCCGACGTGCGTTCGTACGCCGACCCGGTGCCGGGTGTCTGGGAGATCGAGGTCGAATCGCGCCGTACGTCGCCGCTGCTCGACAACCCGTACAAGCTGGACGTCGCCGTCCTCGGTGCGGTCTTCGACCCGGAGACCGTGACCGTGCCCGAGGCCAAGGTCGGCACCCCGGCCACCGCCTCCTGGAAGGTGACGAACAACTTCGCCGCCATCGACGGCAAGCTGGCCGGCGGCCCGCTCGGCTCGGCCAAGACGGCGCGTCCGACCATCGCGGAGGACGAGACCCAGACCACCACGGTCGCGGTGCCCGAGGGCGCCGAGTCCCTGGACGTCACCATCGGCAACGTCTCCGACCCGGCCGCCGACCTCGACCTCGTCGTCTTCGACGCGGCGGGCAAGGAAGTCGGCAGCTCCGCCGACGGCGACTCGGAGGAGTCCGTGTCCGTGGCCGACCCGGCCGCCGGCACGTACACCATCGTGGTCATCGGTTACGCGGTCCCGGCCGGTTCCACCGCGTACGACTACCAGGACGTGTTCTTCTCCGCCGCCCTCGGCAGCGTCACCGTCGACGACTCGACGCCGGTGAAGCTCGCCACGGGCGCCTCCGCGACGGTCTCCGGCAGCGTCACCGCCGCCGCGGCCGCCCCGGAGGGCCGTGAGTTCTTCGGCCAGGTCCAGCTGCTCAACGCCCGCGGCACGGTCGCGGGCACCGGCAGTGTGAAGATCGAGAAGGTCACGCCGTAGTGCTCGGGTTGATGTAAGCCGACAGGAAGAAGGGGCGGGTGTCCTTCCGGACACCCGCCCCTTCTTCCTTTCCGCGTTTCCTATTCGGACGCCCGGATGCCTCCGATGTTGACGTCCTCACACACCTGCTCGATGAACTCGCCCACCTTGTAACTGGATCGGCGGGCGGACTCCTCGCGATCCGGTTCGGGATGCTCGTACCAGGCGAGCAGCCGGTCGAAGTCCTCGGCGATGCCGCCCGGCAGGCCCTCGTCGAGGTCCTCGATGACGTGCATCCGCTTGTGCGGGGTGAGTTCCTCGCTCTTCTGCAGGTCCAGCGCGGCCGCCGTACGGCAGAACGCCCTGCTCTTGGCCGAGTCCTTGAACTCGTCCAAAGGTGACCGAATGTGCAATAACCCTTTCACGTCCAACAGGGCCGAGACACCGGCTTGTTGTGGTCTGGCCTCATTCGCCGGGGCACTCCAGCCCCACCGCGCCCGGGAGCGCCTTCTCGATCCACTGCCGGCCCCACTCCAGGGCGTCGCGTGCCTGCCCGGGGGCGTCCTCGGAGGGAACGGGGTCGTCGGCCCGGTAGGTCTCGGGGCCCTCCGCGGGGAGCCGGGAGACCACGACCAGCATCCGCGCACCGGCCCGGTAGTACCCCTTCGCTCCTTCGGAGGTGAAGGTCAGCTGCGGCTTCCCGCTCTCCGGCTTGTAGTAGCGGTCCACATCCAGGACAACCCTGAACTCCTCGCCCTCGTCCAGGGGTTCGACTCGGGCCACCGTGCCCTCGGCGACCACCGAGGAGCAGGCGATGATCCCCTCGTCGGTGAGCCGGGCCTCGGCAGCGCTGTCCTCCGCATCGCCGCTGTGGGCCACGGAGTACATCACGCCGGTGCCGATCAGCGCGACGGCAACCGACGCCGCCAGCGCGAACAGACCCCGCCTCCGCCAGGACGCCCTCGCGCGCCTCGGCGGCCCGGAGGCCGCGTGCCGGGCCAACCCGCCCCCGATCCATTGCAGTTGCTCGCGCACCCGGCCCATGTCCCGTTCCGCGGCCGCGTACCGGTCGGCGGCGAGGCCATCCTCCGAAGGCGAGGGTTCATCCAGGAGGACCGCCATCAGCTGCTCGTCCGGCTGCTCGTCCTTCTCCACCCTCACGCCACCCCTTCTTCCACCTGAAGCCGCTCCCGCAGGAGTCTGGCCGCCGCGTACAGCCTGCTCTTGACCGTTCCCACCGGGATGCCGAGATGTTCGGCGATCTGCGGCACCGACAGATCCGCGTAGTAGCGCAGGACCAGCGCCTGCCGCTGTGCGGTCGGCAGGGCGTCGAGTCCTTCGGCGACCGCCATCGCCACGAGGCGGTTCTCGGGACCGCCCTGGACCTGGTCGTCCGACGGACTCAGCAGGGTGAGACGCTCGCTGACGCGCTCCTGGCGATGCCTGGCGCGGTGCCAGTCCACCGCGATGTTCGACGCCACCACCGCGGCCCACGCCCCGCGTCGCGCGGGGGTTCCGCGCCGCGCGCCCGACGCTCCAGCAGACGCAGCCGCACCTGCTGCAGGCCGTCCTGAAGATCGTCCTGCGGAACCCCGCCGAGGGCCAGTACGGCACGGACCCGGTCGGCCTGCGCCGCGTCGAGCGGGTCCGCCGTGTTCCGGGATCTCCTGATCGGGACCCGCGTTCTCCCCCCTGATCGCTTGATTCCCTGCATCGTGTTGCTCCTATGACGCCGGAGCAACAAGAAACGTTCGATCAGGCCGCCCGGCCCGCTCCCGGCCGGGCCCCTCACTCAGTTTCGCAGTCCAGGGTGCGGGCCTCGGGCAGCGCCTTGGTGATCCACCGCCTCTCGCGGGCGATGTCCTCCTCCCCGGTGGTCCAGATGTCCGGGGTCGCCGCGTCACGGGGAATGCCGATCAGTGCGTGGTCGCCCTCGCCCAGCCTCGGGTGGGCGTCCTTCGCCATCAGGAAGGTGACCTCGTCCTTGCCCTTGTCCGGCTTGTAGTAGCGC
Organism: Streptomyces sp. SA15; assembly: GCF_002291145.1. GTDB lineage: Bacteria > Actinomycetota > Actinomycetes > Streptomycetales > Streptomycetaceae > Streptomyces. The sequence goes on along the minus strand of NZ_NTGE01000128.1, from coordinate 17,579 downwards.
TCCACCTCGAGGGTGATCCGGTCCTGGACGGCCCCGGGGAGCGGCTCCACCTCCGTGACCGTGCCCTCGACGACCAGGCGGGCGCAGGCGAGGTAGCCGGCGGAGCCGCGCCCGGCCGCCTCCTCCTTCGCGCCGCCGTCCGCGGCGCTCTGCGTGCCGGCCCCCGAGTCGCTCCCACTCATCCCGCCCTGCGCCACCAGCCAGCCCATGCCGACGACCAACGCGGCGGCGCAGGCGGCGGCGAGGGTGCCCAGGGCGAGGGCCAGGGGACGGCGGTTCCGGGGGGCGCGGGCGGAGCGGCGGGTACGGTTCCGTGACGCCGCGGCCGGTGCCGGTGCAGGCTCCGCCGCTCGCTCCCCGCCCGCCAGCGTGTCCCCGATCAGCGTGAGCTGCTCGCGCAGCAGTGCCACGTCGGCCGCGGCCGAGCGATGTTCCGCCATGAACTCCGGGTCGCCCTGGACCCGGTCGGGCAGGGCTTCGTCCAGGATGGCGGCCAGCAGCGCGTCTGCGGCCGGACCGCCTTCGTACTCGGCCACGTCTCACACCACCTCGTCCTCGTGCAGCCGCGCCCTCAGGGCCCGTACCGCCGTGTGCAGCCGGCTCTTCACCGTGCCCTCGGGGATGCCGAGTTCCTCGGCGATCCCGCGCACCGGGAGGTCGGCGTAGAAACGCAGGACGAGGACCTGGCGCTGGGCGTCGGGCAGTTCGTCCAGGCCCTGGGCGACGGCGAGGGAGAGCACGCTGGTGTCCTCGCCGGAGGGGTGCTCCAACTGGCGCAGGGAGGCCAGGCGTTCGCCGACACGCTCCTGGCGGCGCTTGGCCCGGTGCCAGTCCATCGCCAGGTTGGAGGCGACGACCGCCGCCCACGCGGACACGTCGCGCGGTGCCTCGTCCCCCCGCGCCGCGCGCTCCAGCAATCGCAGGCGGACCTGCTGCACCCCGTCCGGCAGGTCCGCCTGCGGCACGCCACCGAGCGCGAGCACCGCTCGCACCCGGCGTTCCTGAGCCGCGTCCAGCGGGTCGTCGAGTACGTCCCCCTGGGCGCGGCGGGCCTTTCTGCGCAGCACCGACACCCCTCCCCTCACCGCGTTTCCTCTACGACGCCGCAGCGCGCGGAAACGTTCGGCGGAACCGTGGGAATTTCGTTCAGAGGCGTACGTCACACCGCCGCGGGAGGCAGCACAGCTTGCGGCGCGGAGCGGCCGTAGGGCGAATTCCTGCAGCTCAGGGGTGGTGTGGGCAGAAGTTCCGTAACCGTCGGCCGACCTGGTGTGTCCCAGTTCTCGGGCATGGCGACCAAAGAATTGGACAGGTGGGCCCATGTCGGCCGCATCATGGACAAGCCTCGGCCAGGCAACACGCACGTAAAGACAGACAGAGGGAGTCGCCGTGAGGGTCGGAATCGTCGGAGCCACCGGTCAGGTCGGCACGGTCATGCGCAGGATTCTCACGGAGCGCGACTTCCCCGTGACCGAGCTGCGCCTGCTCGCCTCCGCCCGCTCGGCGGGGACCGTCCTGGACGGCGTGACGGTGGAGGACGCCTCGACGGCCGACTACAGCGGCCTGGACATCGTGCTGTTCTCCGCGGGCGGCGCGACCTCGAAGGCGCTGGCCGAGAAGGTCGCCTCGCAGGGTGCGGTAGTGATCGACAACTCGTCGGCGTGGCGCCGGGACCCGGACGTACCGCTCGTGGTCTCCGAGGTGAACCCGCACGCGATCGCCACCCGCCCCAAGGGCATCATCGCCAACCCGAACTGCACGACGATGGCCGCGATGCCGGTCCTGAAGCCGCTGCACGCGGAGGCGGGGCTTCAGGCCCTGGTCGTCGCCACCTACCAGGCGGTCTCCGGCTCCGGCCTGGCCGGCGTGGACGAGCTGTTCGAGCAGGTCAAGAAGGTCGGCGAGGACGCGCCGAAGCTGACGCACGACGGCTCGGCGGCTCAGTTCCCGGCGCCGAACAAGTACGTGGCCCCGATCGCGTACAACGTCCTCCCCCTGGCCGGCTCGATCGTGGACGACGGTCTGAACGAGACCGACGAGGAGCAGAAGCTCCGCCACGAGTCCCGCAAGATCCTGGAGATCCCCGAGCTGAAGGTCTCCGGCACCTGCGTCCGCGTCCCCGTCTTCACCGGCCACTCCCTCCAGGTCAACGCCCGGTTCGCGCGTCCGATCAGCGTGGAGCGCGCGAAGGAGCTGCTGGGCGGTGCCCCCGGTGTCGCCGTCACCGACGTCCCGACCCCGCTGCAGGCGGCCGGCCAGGACCCGTCGTACGTCGGCCGCATCCGCAGCGACGAGACGGTGGACAACGGTCTCGCCTTCTTCGTCTCCAACGACAACCTCCGCAAGGGCGCCGCGCTGAACGCGGTGCAGATCGCGGAGCTGGTGGCGGCGGAGCTGAAGGGCTAGTAACGCAACGGCTGAAGGGGGGCCCACCGGTCACCGGTGGGCCCCCCTTCGTGTGCTCAGAGCGCCTCGTGTGCTCAGAGCGCCAGATGCCGTCGCAGCGCGGCGTCGATCTCGGTCATGCGTTGCCTAGGCACCGAACCGATCGGCCGCAGCAGCCGCTCCGGGGCGAGCGCACGCACTTGCTCGCACTGCACCTTGGAGTCCTTCGGGAGACCGCACTCCTCGGAGGGGAGCAGCACCTGGAACGGGTAGACGCGAGACGTATTGGTCGTCAAGGGCACCAGCGTGACCACACCTCGCCCGGTCCGCTCCACCGCCGCGTTGGCACCGTCGTTCGAGACGATGACCGCCGGCCGCGCCTTGTTCGCCTCACTGCCGCGCGTCGGCTCGTAGTCGACCAAGTAGATGTCACCGCGCCTCATCGGTCAGCCCGTCCCCCGAGAACTGGTCCCAGAAGCCCGCGTCCTCGCTCTCGTCCCACTCGGCGAAGGCCTCGGTGTACTGCTGCTCCAGCTGCGCTTGCCGCAACAGTTCGATGGCGGCGTGTATCACGGCGGACCGGGACTCGGCGTCCGTGCGCGAGGCGTACTCATCGACGAAGGCGACATCCTCCTGGGGCAGGCTCACACTGATCTTCATACCCTCAAGGGTAGCAGGGTATGACCATCCTGCCTACTCCCAGTGCTACCCATCGGCTTCAGTCCCGCCGCACCTCATAGAGGAAGCACCCGTACTCCACGGCCCGCACCTGCACCAGCGCCACCTCCGGATCCGCGAAGGCCTCCGCGAACGCCTCCTCGAAGGCCGCGTCGACACCCTCGGGGCGCTCCACCAGACGCCCGCCCAGGATGCGCCCCTCGGCGGAGTACCGGCGGACCATGCGGTGGGCGTTGGTGAAAGGCAGGCCGGTGCCGTCCGGGCCCTCGCAGTCCTCCGCGTGGATGAACACCGGCCCCTGCTCGTCGTACGCCCCCGGATCGACCCCCGCCCCCGCCGCCCAGCGGCGCAACGGTGCGTACGAAACCAGGGCAATCCGCTCCCCCGGCACGCTCCGGCGCAGACAGCACCGCAGCGGCGCGCCGCCCTCCTCATCGGTCACGGGAACCATCTGCCGTCCCCCGTCGTCAGCAGAGCGCAACTCTTTCAGGGCCGTCGGGGAGACGGGTCGTGCGGTGTACGTCGTCATGGCGTCACGTTCGCGCGCATCCGCCCTGCCCACCGGCGGGAAACGGACATCGCTTTCCCTGTGCGTCCCGTGGAAGGATGGCCGAACCGACACATAACGAGGAGATGACCGCGTGCCTGGCACAAACCTGACTCGCGAAGAGGCGCAGCAGCGGGCGACGCTGCTCACCGTTGACTCGTACGAGATCGATCTCGACCTCTCCGGCGCGCAGGAGGGCGGTACCTACCGGTCCGTGACCACGGTGCGCTTCGATGTCGACAGCAATGGCGACGAGACCAGCACCGCGTCCTTCATCGACCTGGTGGCCCCGACCGTCCACGAGGTGACCCTCAACGGCGACCAGCTCGACCCGGCCGAGGTCTTCGAGGACTCCCGGATCGCGCTGAACGGGCTGCTGGAGGGGCGCAACATCCTCCGGGTCGTCGCCGACTGCGCGTACACCAACACCGGGGAGGGGCTCCACCGGTTCGTCGACCCCGTCGACAACCAGGCCTATCTCTACACCCAGTTCGAGGTCCCGGACGCCCGAAGGGTCTTCGCCAGCTTCGAGCAGCCGGACCTCAAGGCCACCTTCCAGTTCACCGTGAAGGCTCCCGACGGCTGGACGGTCATCTCCAACTCGCCGACCCCGGAGCCCAAGGACAGCGTCTGGGAGTTCGAGCCGACGCCGCGCATCTCGACGTACATCACGGCGCTGATCGTGGGCCCGTACCACTCGGTGCACAGCGTGTACGAGAAGAACGGCCAGTCCGTCCCACTCGGCATCTACTGCCGCCCGTCGCTCGCCGAGCACCTCGACTCGGACGCGATCTTCGAGGTGACCCGGCAGGGCTTCGACTGGTTCCAGGAGAAGTTCGACTACGCGTACCCGTTCAAGAAGTACGACCAGTTGTTCGTGCCGGAGTTCAACGCGGGCGCGATGGAGAACGCCGGTGCCGTGACCATCCGGGACCAGTACGTGTTCCGGTCGAAGGTGACGGACGCGGCGTACGAGACGCGCGCCGAGACCATCCTGCACGAGCTGGCCCACATGTGGTTCGGCGACCTGGTCACCATGGAGTGGTGGAACGACCTGTGGCTGAACGAGTCGTTCGCCACCTACACCTCCATCGCCTGCCAGGCGTACGCGCCGGAGAGCCGGTGGCCGCACTCGTGGACCTCCTTCGCCAACCAGATGAAGACGTGGGCCTACCGCCAGGACCAGCTGCCGTCCACGCACCCGATCATGGCCGAGATCCGCGACCTGGACGACGTGCTGGTCAACTTCGACGGCATCACGTACGCGAAGGGCGCCTCCGTACTGAAGCAGCTCGTCGCGTACGTCGGCATGGACGAGTTCTTCAAGGGCGTCCAGGCCTACTTCAAGCGCCACGCCTACGGCAACACCCGTCTCTCCGACCTCCTCGGCGCCCTGGAGGAGACCTCCGGGCGTGATCTGAAGGCCTGGTCGAAGGCGTGGCTGGAGACGGCCGGCATCAACATCCTGCGCCCCGAGATCGAGACGGACGCGAACGGCGTCATCACCTCCTTCGCCATCCGTCAGGAGGCCCCGTCGCTGCCCACCGGCGCCAAGGGAGAGCCCACCCTCCGCCCGCACCGCATCGCCGTGGGCCTGTACGAGCTCGACGACGACAGCGGCAAGCTGGTGCGTGACGAACGCGTCGAGCTGGACGTCGACGGCGAGCTGACGGCCGTACCGCAGCTGGTCGGCAAGCGTCGTCCGGCGGTGGTGCTGCTGAACGACGACGACCTGTCGTACGCGAAGGTCCGCCTCGACGAGCAGTCGCTGGCCTTCGTCACGGAGCACCTGGGCGACTTCGAGGCCTCCCTCCCCCGGGCCCTGTGCTGGGCGTCGGCGTGGGACATGACCCGGGACGCGGAGCTCGCCACCCGCGACTACCTCTCCCTCGTCCTGTCCGGCATCGGCAAGGAGTCCGACATCGGGTTGGTGCAGTCGCTGCAGCGCCAGGTGAAGATGGCGATCGAGCTGTACGCCGACCCGGCCGCCCGCGAGGCCCTGCTGACCCGCTGGACGGACGCCACGCTGGCCCACCTGCGCTCGGCCGCCGCGGGCAGCGACCACCAGCTGGCGTGGGCGCGCGCGTTCGCGGCGACCGCCCGTACGCCGGAGCAGCTGGACCTCCTGGAGGCGCTCCTGGACGGCTCCCAGACGATCGAGGGCCTGGTCGTCGACACGGAGCTGCGCTGGGCGCTGGTGCAGCGGCTGGCCGCGGTGGGCCGCTTCGACGAGGCGGAGATCGCGGGCGAGTACGAGCGCGACAAGACGGCCGCCGGGGAACGGCACGCCGCCACCGCCCGGGCCGCCCGCCCGACGCAGAGCGCCAAGGCGGAGGCGTGGGCGTCGGTCATCGAGTCCGACAAGCTCCCGAACGCCGTCCAGGAGGCGGTCATCTCCGGCTTCGTCCAGACGGGCCAGCGCGAGCTTCTGGCTCCCTACACGGACAAGTACTTCGAGGTGGTCAAGGACATCTGGGAGTCCCGCTCGCACGAGATGGCCCAGCAGATCGCGGTCGGCCTCTACCCGTCCATCCAGGTCTCCGAGGAGACCCTGCGCAAGACGGACGAGTGGCTGGCCTCCGCCGAGCCCAACGCGGCCCTGCGGCGGCTCGTCTCCGAGTCGCGGGCGGGCGTGGAGCGTGCGCTGAAGGCGCAGGCGGCGGACGCGGCGGCCGGGGAGTAGTCGCGCACGCCTTGGTCTGCCTGTCGAGGGGGCGCCCGGTGGTGAACACCGGGCGCCCTCTGCGTTGGGGGACGCGGGGCGGGCGCCGGCTTGTTCGCCACACCCCGGGTGGCGGGCCACCGCCCCGCGGCGCCCCGCGGCGCGGGGCGGACAACGGAGCATTTCGGGGCCGCCGCGCGCTCACTCACACGATGGACTTGTCGCATCCTCGTCATCCCGCGCGGGCAGTGCCTGAGTGCAAGCCCTGGCGGCCGGAAAGGGGGTGCTTGACATGAACCAGGAGACGCGCACCGAGGAGGTCTACGAGCCTCCGGTGCTGGCGGAAGTCGGTGACTTCGCCGACGAGACCATGGGGCCGTTCGGTCCTCTGCCGGAGGGCAACTACTTCAGGCGGTTGCTCTGAGGCCCTGGTCCCCAGTGCCCGCGGCAGGCGCCCCGGTGGCGCCTGCCGCGGGCCGGCCGGGACGTACGTCGGCCGTGGGGGAACGAGAGCGGAGGTGGCTTGCGGACGTGGTGGTCCCTGTGACGAGCACAGCCTGTGGCGGGCGCTGGTTCGTGGCCCTGCCGGACCGCGACGCGGCGCTCGCGGCCGCCGCGCGGCTCGCGTCGTACGCCTGCCGCACCCTGACGCACGCCTCCGGGCGTCCGTGGCTGCTCGGCTGCTGGCCGGACGACGAGGCGGTGACGGCCCAGGCCGGCACGGCGCGGCTGGCCGCGATCGGCCGCACCTCCCTCACCCCGCACGACCTGGTCGCGCGCGGTCCCGGGGTCACCGGCGCCGCCGGGAGCTTCCACCTGCTGGCGTCCGTCGACGGCGAGGTGTATGCCCGGGGCACCGCCACCGGGGTCCGGCGGCTGTGCACCGCCGACGCCGACGGCGTGACCTTCGCCGCCGACCGGGCCCACACGCTCGCCTGGCTGACCGGCGCCGATCCGGATCCCGCCCGGCTGGCCGCCCGCCTGCTCCTGCCCGACCCACCGTTCCCCATCGAGACGTCGGCGATGTGGCGAGGCGTGCGGGCCGTGCAACCCGGGCACGCGCTGCGGCTGGGCCGCGACGGAAGCGTCCGCACCGAACGCTGGTGGCGGCCGCCGCCGTCCGATCTGCCCCTGGAACAGGCCGCGACGCTGCTGCGGGACGCGCTGCGCGCCGCCGTCGCCGTACGGGTCCGGCCGGGCGACGTCTGGGGCGCGGACCTGTCCGGCGGCATGGACTCCACGTCCGCGTGCTTCCTGGCCCACGAGGCGGGCGCCGACCTGGTCGCCGTCACCCTCGAGTGGTCGGCGGCCGGCAACGAGGACGCCCGCCACGCCCGCGAGGCGGCCAGGCACCTGCCGGGCATCACCCACTTCGTCCTCCCGTCGTCCGAGCTCCCGGGCCACTTCTCCGGCCTCGGCGAACGGCACCCGCCCGGCGACGAACCCAGCGTCCTCCTGCGCGACCGAGCCCAGCAGAGCGAGCTGGCCGGGCTGTTGCGGGACCACGGCGTCCGGGGACGGCTGTCCGGCCACGGCGGCGACCACGTCGTCACCCCGCTGCCCGCGTACCTGCACCCGCTGCTGCGCCGCCGGCCCCTCACCGGCCTGGCGCACCTGGCCGCCCACCGGGCCCGGTCGAGATGGCCGCTGGTCGCGACCCTCCGGCAACTGGTCTCGCGCCCATCACTCGCCGCGTGGATCAGGGAACAGGCCGACGCGCTCGGACCGCTCCGACGCGGGGAACCGCCGATGTGCGGCTGGGGCTTCCCCGTGGCGCTGCCGCCGTGGGCCACCGGCCGGGCGCGCGACCTGGCCGCCGGGCTGCTGCGCGAGGCCGCCGACCGGGACGGCGTACCGCTCGGCCCGGACCGGGGCACCCACGCGTGGGTCCACCTGGCCCGCCTCGCCGGATCCACCGCCACCCACCTCTCCGCCTGGGGGGCGGTGGACGGCCTGCCGGTGGAGACGCCGTTCTGCGACGACGCCGTCCTCGACGCCTGCCTCCGCGTCCGGCCCGAGGACGCCGGCCACCCCGCCGTCTACAAGCCGCTGCTGGCCGCCGCCATGCGCGGCATCGTCCCCGAGGCCATCCTCACCCGCACCACCAAGGACCACTGCGGCGACGAGTGGTACGCGGGCCTGGCCACCCAGCGGCGCACTCTGGCCGCCTGGACCGCGGACTCCCGCCTGGCCGCCGCCGGCCTCGCCGACCCGGCCGCGCTGCGCCGTGCCGTGCTCGCGCCCGGGCTGCTCAACGGTGGTGTCTGCGAGCTGGAGCCGACCCTCGGCATCGAGGAGTGGCTGCGCGACCTCGAGGCCCGCCCGCACCCCCACCACCTGAAGGAACACCCTCATGAACCCGCCCCTGCGGCTACGCCGTGACGTCACCGCCTGCGACACCGAAGGCGGCATGGTCCTGCTCGACGAACGCGCCGGGCGCTACTGGCAGCTCAACGGCACCGGCGCCCGCGTACTGCGCAGCCTGCTGGAGGGCGCCGAGCCCGAGCAGGTCGTCGACGACCTCGCCGCCGCGAAGGACGTCTCCCGCGACCAGGTCGCCGCCGACGTCCAGGCGCTGCTGAGCGGGCTCGCCTCCGCCGAACTCACCGAACGTGACGCCCAGGACGGGAAGGTCCGGAGGTTCGGGAGGCGGAAGCGATGAGCCAGGTCCTGGACACCCGGGGTGACCGGCCGCCGCTGCGGCGTCGCGTCCCCGCCCGTGCGGCCGTCGTCGCCGCCCGGCTGCTGTCCCGGCTGCCGCCCCGCCGCATCCGCCTCGTCCTCACCCTGCTGCGCCACGGCGCCGCCCCCGCCGCCTACGAGCAGGCGCTCGCCGCCCGGCAGGACGTCACGGCCACGTCCACACTGTGCTCGGGCCGACACTGCCTGCAACGCTCCCTCGCCACCGCGCTGTTGTGCCGCCTGCGCGGAGTGTGGCCCACGTGGTGCACGGGCGTGCGCACCCTGCCGTTCTCCGCCCACGCCTGGGTGGAAGCGGACGGCCGTGCCGTCGGGGAGCCGGCCGACACGGCCGCCTACCGCCGCGTCATCACTGTGCCGCCGCGCGACACCGGAGACAGCCGGGCCGCATCTCTTCGAAACCGAGGTGACGCGGGTTGAAACCGAGTTGACGCCGGATCGGCCCGCGTCGCCGCCAGACCTGCCGGGCCCCGCGGGACGACGGCGGGCGGCGTCACCAGCCGACGCCGGAAGGCCTGCCGGTCGGGCGGCCCGCCGTCGTGCTGGGCAGGCGAGGTGACGAAGCCGCCGGACCGCTGAACGGTTCGCCGGCCGTACGCGGCCGGAGCTGCCCCGCGACCGTCGCCCCGAACGCCAGCGCCATCCCCGCCAGCTGCACCGGGGTCAACGTCTGCCCGAGCGCCGCCCAGCCGACCACCGCGGCGGTGAGCGGCGACAGCGGGCTGAGGAAAGTGACCTGTGTCGCGGTGAGCCGGCCGATACCGCGGAACCACAGCCAGTACGACACCGCCGTGTTCGCCAGCGCCAGGTAGAGGTATCCGCCGATCGCCCGGCCGTCCAGCGCGGGCGGCGCGCCCTCGGCCAGGAGGGCGAGCGGGGCGATGAGCAGGCCGCCGATGGTGAGCTGCCAGGCGGTGAGCGCGAGGGGGCCGACGCCGTCGGGGCGGCCCCACCGCTTGGTGAGCACGGTGCCGGCGGACATCGAGGCGGTCGAGGCGAGGGCCGCCAGCACCCCGACCGGGTCGAGCGCCCCGGCCGCCTGCAGGACGACCAGACTGACGCCGAACGCGGCCACCGCCCCGGTGATCAGGCTTCGGGCCGTCGGCCGCTGCCCCAGCAGCAGCGCCGACAGACCCACCACGAACAGCGGTCCGACCGACGAGACGACCGCCGCCATCCCGCCCGGCATCCGGTACGCGGAGAGGAACAGCAGCGGGAAGAAGGCGCCGATGTTCAGCGCTCCGAGCACGGCCGCCTTCCCCCACCAGGCGCCACGCGGCAGTACCCGGGCGAGGGCCAGCAGGACCAGTCCGGCGGGCAGGGCGCGCATGAGGCCGGTGAACAGGGGGCGGTCGGCCGGGAGGAATTCGGTCGTGACGGCGTATGTGGTGCCCCAGGAGATGGGGGCGAGGGCGGTGAGCAGGACGGCGGCGGGCCGTTTCATGACCGGCACCCTTCTGGAAGATAGCTTGGCGGGAAGTAGCTTAGCTCTAAGCAACTTGCAGTCAAGCCACTTTCTTGCGGGTGATCGGAATGGAGCGGATACTCACCGCATGAGCGCAGAGCACAAGGACCCCGTCGACGCGATCATCGGGCAGTGGGCGGCCGTGCGACCGGACCTCGACACGAGGGCCATGGAGGTCTTCGGGCGGATCTACCGCCTCTCACGCACGATGGGCGACCGCACCGAGAAGGCGTACGCGAACCTCGGGATCGCACGCGGCGAGTTCGACGTGCTGGCCACCCTGCGCCGCTCCGGCGAGCCGTACACCCTCTCGCCCCGCCAGCTGTCGGCGACGCTCATGCTCACCAGCGGCGGGATGACCGGCCGCCTGGACAAACTGGAACGGGCCGGCCTGCTGCGCCGCTCCCCCGACCCGCACGACCGCCGGGGCCTGCAGGTGACCCTGACCGAACAGGGACTGGAACTGGTCGACCGCGCGGTCGGCGCGGGCCTCGCCGTCCAGACTCAGGCCCTGTCCGCCCTCGACGCCGAACAGGCCGACCACCTGGCCGACCTGCTGCGGGAACTGCTGCTCGCGACGGAGAAGTGAAGGAGCCGGCGCAGGCCTCCCGTCATCCGACGTGCGCGGCCAGGGCCGCCTCGGTCGCGGCCGGATCGGCGCCGTCGGCCGCCCAGGCCACGTATCCGTCGGGGCGCACCAGCACGGTCGTACGGCGGTCGCTCGCCCAGCGCTCCACGGCCAGCCGGCCCTTGCGGGCGGCACCCTGTCCGCCGGCCTGTCCACCGCCCCGTCCGTCGTACGACTCGGAGGCCCCTGAGGCCTTCGGGATGATCAGCACGAACCGTCCGCCGCGCAGGGCCTGGTAGAGGCGGCCGTTCTCCAGCGCCACGTCCGGGACGCGGGTGCCGGTGAGGCGGTGGGCACCTCGGGGAGCGGCGTACCGGTAGCCGATGCCGGTGATCTGGCCGACCATCCTGCGGCGGGCCGGGGGGACGCTGTTGAGCACGGTGGTCAGCGCGGCCCGCAGCGCCAGCGTCCAGGGGTGCTTGGCCATGGCGAGCCGGACCAGGCCACCGCTGCTGCGCAGGACGGACCTGCCGACCGGGTGGCGTTCACCCTGGTAGGTGTCGAGGAGTTCCGGGCCCGCGTGGCCGTGGACGACCTGGGCGAGCTTCCAGCCGAGGTTCGCCGCGTCCTGCAGGCCCGTGTTCATACCCTGGCCGCCGGCCGGGGTGTGGACGTGGGCTGCGTCCCCGGCGAGGAAGACCCGGCCCACGCGGTACGCGGGCGCCTGGCGCTCGTCGCTGTGGAAGCGGGACATCCAGCGGGCGTCGTGCATCCCGAAGTCGCGGCCGAGGGCGAGACGGGTGATCTCCTTGATCTCCGCGAGATCGAGGGGCTCGCTGTCGGGGACGTTGCGGCCCCGGTGCCAGCCGATGACCCGGTAGTAGCCGTCCCCGAAGGGCGCGAGGAAGGCGAAGGCGTCGCCGACGGCGTTGACGGTGAGCAAGGTCGCGGGCTTCTCGGCCAGCTTCACGTCCGCGAGGACGACGGAACGGATGACGGAGTGGCCGGGGAAGGGCAGCCCGACCGCGTTCCTGACGGCACTGCGCATGCCGTCGGTGCCGACGACGTACGCCGCCCGCAGTTCGTCGGGCTTGCCGCCGGGGCCACGGACCTCGACGGTGACGCCGTCCGCGTCCTGGGCCAGTCCGGTCACCTCGGTCTCGTACCGGAACCGCACCCCCGCCTCGACCGCCCGCCGCTCCAGGACCTTCTCGACCTCGTACTGCGGAATGACGAGCAGGTGGTTGAAACGGGAGGGGAGCGTGTCGAGCTCGACGGTGAGCCGGGTGAAGAGGCGGAGCCGGTCGAGGGGGCGGCCGGCCGCCTCCAGATCGTCGGCGAGACCTCGGGCGTCGAGTTGTTCGAGGGTGCGGGCGTGCAGGACGAAGGCACGGGAGAGGTTGCTGATCTTGTGCGGGCGTTTTTCGAGGAGGACGACGGGGACGCCGGCGGTGGCGAGGTCGCCGGCCAGGAGGAGGCCGGTGGGGCCGGAGCCGACGACGATCACGGGGTTTGCGGTGCCGGCGGTGTTGGTGGTGTCGATGGTGCCATTGGTGCCGCTCATGAGGGCCTCCTTGAATGCCAACACTCGTTGGTCAACACCTGTGGGTCAACGCTCGTTGGCAAACGTAGAGCGACCTCAGCAAACCTGTCAACACTTGTTGGCCTACACATGTTGGCCTACGATCGTTGGCATGACTGACAGCACCTCCCCGCCGCAGGCGAGACGCTCGGACTCGACCCGCAACGCGATCCTCACCGCCGCCCGCGAACGTTTCGCCGCCGACGGCTACGAGCGGGCCACCATCCGCGCCATCGCCAAGGACGCGAGCATCGATCCGTCGATGGTGATGCGCTACTACGGCAACAAGGAGGGGCTGTTCGCGGCGGCCGTCGCCGTCGACCTGCGCATGCCCGACCTGGGGTCACTGTCGAGGGAGGACGTCGGCCGGGTGCTGGTGAAGCACTTCCTCGGGATGTGGGAGCAGAACGAGGTGCTCACCGCCCTGCTCCGGGTCGGCGCGACCAATCAGGCCGGGGCCGAGCGCATGCAGGGCATCTTCCGGGACCAGTTGGTGCCGGTCACCCGCCAGGTGTGCCCCGATCCCGAACAGGTCCCGGCACGGGCGGCGCTGGCGGCGAGCCAGTTGCTGGGGCTGGCGCTCACGCGATACGTGCTGCGGTTTCCGCCGGCCGTGGCGCTGCACCCCACGGAGATCGTGGCATGGCTGGCGCCCACGGTGCAGCGGTATCTGACCGCGCCCAGCCCCTGAACCTGGGACGGGAAAACACACTGAGGGCGCCGGCCTCGCCCACGCACGGCGGATGCGCGTACGTACGGCGGGCTCGGGCCTGTCCGGCGGATCAGGTCGCAGGAAATCGGCGGCGCCCCATTAACGCAGGTGAGCGGGGTCTGGTGCGTCCAGCTGCAAGGCGGAGGAGGGCGTCGACGCGGAGCGTCGGCAACCGACGACAACGCGGCAGATGGGCGTGCCAGACCCCGCGTCTGCGGCATGATCCGCCGGACAGGCCCTCGGCGCCCTCGGTGAAGAAGTGGGCGTCAGGCCTTCGACTCGGCCTTGTTCCTGGTCTTGATGTTGCGGGTGGTCACCCGGTGTGCCTCGTGCGACCTGTCGAGGACCATCACCAGGCCCGCGATGACCGCGAACAGGGCGAGCGGGGCCACGACGAAGAGGCCCAGCGTCTCGATGACGCTCAGGCCCGAACCGGGGTCGTCGCCGTCGTCGCGGGTCAGCGCGAGCGCGGGGGACGACATGAGCAGCATCATCAGCGTCGTACCGGCCGCCAGGGTGCCGGCGCGCAGGGCGTTCTTCTTGTCCACGCCCCAAAAGTAGCGAACGCCGATCGGCCACGCGCGTCCGGGGTGCCGTATGAGGTGGCCCGGGGTTGCCGCACCGGCTGCCCCCGGGCTCACGACGACCCCCGCAGCACCTCCACCAGCGCATGCAGCCTCGCCGCCCCCGCCAGTTCCTCCAGCGTCACCGGCCTGCCCTCCGCGTCGGCGATCGGCAACCGCCAGTTCGGGTACTGGTTCCACGTCCCCGGCAGGTTCTGCGGGCGGCGGTCGCCGATGGTGTCGGGGAGCCAGACGCCGACCATGCGGGCCGGGGTGCGCAGCAGATAGCGGTGGACGGCCTGGATCTCGGCCTCCTCCGAGGACGTGTCGGCGCCGCCGCCCGTGCCCCGCAGCAGACCGAGCCGGGTCAGCAGGCCCAGCCACTCCCCCGTGTCCGCCGCGGCCTGAGCCCGTTCCTCCTCCAGAGGGCGCGTCAACAGGCCGAGGCTGTCGCGGAGTTCGACGTGTTCGCCGGTGAGGCGGGCTGCGGTGGGCGGCAGGTCGTGGGTGGTGGCGGTGGCGAGGCAGTCGGCGCGCCAGCGGTCCGGGGGCAGGGGACGGCCGTCGCCCTCCCAGTCGCGCTCGAACCACAGCACCGACGTTCCGAGCACCCCGCGCTCACGCAGCGTCTCGCGCACGCCGGGCTCCACCGTGCCCAGGTCCTCGCCGATCACCACCGCGCCGGCCCGCGAGGCCTCCAGTACCAGTACGGCGAGCATGGCCTCGGCGTCGTAGCGGACGTACGTGCCCTCGGTGGGCGCCTCGCCCTGCGGGACCCACCACAGGCGGAACAGGCCCATGACGTGGTCGATGCGCAGGGCGCCCGCGTAGCGGAAGAGGGCGCGCAGCAGGTGGCGGAAGGGTGCGTAACCGGACTCGGCGAGCCGGTCCGGTCTCCAGGGCGGCAGGCCCCAGTCCTGGCCGCGGGCGTTGAAGGCGTCCGGGGGCGCGCCCACGGACATTCCGGCCGCGAAGTACTCCTGCTGCGCCCAGGCGTCGGCGCCCCCGGGGTGCACCCCCACCGCCAGGTCGTGCACGACCCCCACCGGCATGCCCGCCTCGCGCGCGGCGCGCTGGGCGGCGGTGAGCTGGGTGTCGGTGAGCCAGGCGAGGCGGGACCAGAAGTCGACCCGGTCCATCAGCTCGGAGCGGGCGCGGGCGGTCTCGGGGGAGCGGGGGTCGCGCAGGCCGGCCGGCCACCGCTGCCAGTCGGAGCCGTGCACCTCGGCGAGCGCGCACCAGGTGGCGTGGTCCTCCAGCGCCTCGCCCTGCTCGGCGAGGTAGTCGCAGTAGGCGGCACGCCGGCCCGGCCCGAGCGGCACCTCCCGTACCAGCTCCAGCGCCTCCCGCTTGAGCTCCCACACGGCGTCCCGGTCGATCAGCGCGCCCTTCTCCAGCACCGACGCGCGCAACCGGTCGGCCCGCTCCCGGAGTGCCCCCGTGCGCTCGCGGTCCCCGGCATGGACGTATTCGGGGATGTCCTCGATCCGCAGGTACACGGGGTCGGGAAAGCGCCGCGAGGAGGGCCGGTAGGGCGAGGGGTCCGTGGGCGTGCCGGGGACGGCCGCGTGCAGCGGGTTGACCTGGACGAATCCGGCGCCGAGCGCGCGGCCCGCCCAGGAGGTCAGTTCGGCGAGGTCACCGAGGTCGCCCATGCCCCAGGAACGCCGTGAGAGGAGGGAGTAGAGCTGGACGAGGAGTCCGTACGAGCGTCCGGGCGGCGTGGGCAGCCGGGCCGGGGCGACGATCAAGTGGGCGTCGGTGGTGCGGCCGTCGGGTGCGGTGGCCGTCAACCGGTGGACGCCGGGCGGGAGTTGGTCGGCGGCGGAGCGGGTCTCGCCCTGTTCGGTCGTGATGCGCAGGCGGGTGCCGGCCGGGAGTGCGTCGAGAGCGGCGGACGTACCGCCGCTCCAGCACACCACCGTCGGCGGCAGCAGCCGCTCGCGCAGCTCGCGCTCGCGGGCGGCGAGCGCGGCGCGCACGGCCCCGGGGGTTCCGGTGTCCACGCCGAGGGCGGCCAGGGCCCGGGTGACGGCGGTGGCGGAGGCCGTGACCGTGCGGTCCGGGGCCGGGCTGTAGGAGGTGGCGACGCCACGCAGCTCGGCGAGCCGTGAGAGGTCCTCGGCGGGAAGCTCGGCCGGCCGGGGTGCGGTCATCTACGTCTCCGCGAGGGCATCGGACTCGCTGGTCAGCGGGGCGGCGTCGGCAAGCGGGGGCTCGCTGGTGAGGGGCTCGGCGTCGGGCAGGGGCGGTTCGCTGGTGAGGGGCGCCTCGGCGCAGGCCCCCTCCGCGCTGAACACGCACACGTGGAGATCGGACGCGGCGGACGGTCCCGCCTCGGGATAGGCGGACGGTCCCGCCTGGAAGTAGGCGGACGGCTCCGCCTCGGGTTTGGAGTGGGCCGAAAGCAGAAGGTGTGCCACGGGGGCCTCCTTGTCGAGTACGACGTGCGGATACCGCAGCCCTACCCAGCGGTCGCGGCGACAGACGCACAGAGGGAAAGAACGTGCGTCTAGTCACATTCTCTTCCGGTTCTCTTCCGGCTCTTACGGTTGTGCGCCGCTTCTCTTCCGGCGCGGTATGGCTTCTCTTCCTGCGCGGTACGGCTTCCTTCCTGCGCGATACGGCGAACCGGTCGCCTCCGGCCCGTCGATAGACGGGTTGTGAGACTGTTCCGCCCCATGGGGGGCCACCGGAAGAAGGACGAGGGGGACTCGGACGCGGCGCTGCTGCGCGCGATCGCGGCCGGGGACTCGGCGGCGATGGCCGCGCTGTACGACCGGCACGCGGGCTGGCTGCACGCACGGCTGACCCGGCGCTGCGCCGACGCCGAGGTCGTGCGGGAAGTGCTCCAGGACACGTTCGTCACGGTGTGGCGGTCGGCGCACGGGCATCGCGGCGAGGAGGCCGGCGGCTGGCTGTGGACCATCGCCGCGCGCCGCCTGGTCGACGCGCGGCGGGCGAACGAGCGGGCGGCACGGCTGGAGACGACCCCGATGAACTCGCCGACGGACGAGGCGCGGGCGGAGTACGGACGGTCCCGGTACGCCTCGGCCGCCGCCACGCCGTCCGCGGAGGAGCGGGTGCTGGCGGGGCTGGAGTACGGCGACGTGGGCACCGCCCTCGACCGGATCTCGCCCGAGCTGCGCGAGGTGCTGCGCGCCACGGTCGTCGACGGGCTGACCACCCGCGAGGCCGCCCGGCTGCTCGGCATCCCCGAGGGCACCGTCAAGTCCCGCGCGCTGCGCGCCCGCGCCGAACTGCGCGCCGCCCTCGCCCAGTTGAACCCGTCGCCGATGGGAGGCCCGGCATGACCGGCTGGCACGCGTCCGACGACCTCGTCACCCGCTACGGCGACGGCTCCCTGCCGGAACCCGACGCCTGGTCGCTGGAGAAACACCTGGAGACGTGCGGCGGGTGCGCGGCCCGGGTCTCGCGGGCGGTGCGGGAGACGGCGGCGGGGGTGGTGCTGGCGGAGGTGCGGGAGGCGGTGCTGAGTGTGCCGCGGACGGCACCGGCGACGGCGACGGCGCCCGCGTCTCCGGCACCGGCACCGGCACCGGCACCGGCACCGGAGAAAACCCCGGTTCCCTCCGTCCGTCCCCGGCTCGCCCGCGTGCTGTGGGCCGCCGGGCCCGCCGTACGCGGGGCCTGGCTCCCGGCCGTGCTGCTGGTGGCGTTCGGCGCGGTCGCCCTCGCGTACGGGGCCGACTTCGC
>NZ_NTGE01000152.1 GCF_002291145.1 Streptomyces sp. SA15 | reverse complement strand
GTCGGACTGGTCTTCACGAACTCCGGAAACCTCTTGAACCGCTCAAGAACGTCCGCAATCGAGGCGACCGGGGAGAGCTCCGCGCCTGTGCCCGCATTCTGAAACATGGTCGCGGTGAACTCCGACTTGGTGCTCGCGCTCTGATTGGCCTTCGTGAACTCCGCCTTGAACGACCCAGCCGCCACCAGGCCGTTGAACTCGGCCTGCAGTGAGGCCGCCAGCTCGGACTGCGTGCTGGTGGAGACCGAGGTGATCCGGACGACCGCGTAGAACTCCCCACCCGTTTGCAGGCCGCGGACGAAGCTATCCCCGAACGCCCGTATGAACTCCTCGTGCCTGTTGGCGTCGAGCAACGCCTTGGCCTCCGCAGTGACCTTGAAGCCCTTCCCCCGCCGCAGAGGGTTTTCGACGACGACCTGCGCGATCAGGAAGGTTGAGGTGGAGTTGAAGTTGGTCTTCTCGGAGAACTTGGCCTTGGCCGTGCCGGAGAAGAACCCATAGCGGCCCTGGGCCTCAAAGCCCATGCCCAGGTTCTCCATCAACTCATCATGGGAAGACACGATGGTGATCGACGACCTAACCTCCCCGCCCAGGGTGTCTTCCCGGACGGTGAAGCCTTCCAAGGCTGATCCGATCGCCTGGCCGGTTCCGCTGTTAAAGCCCATGCCGATCTCTTCGTCGTTGAAGATGATCCGGCGAATCTGCGCCACTGGTGGCATCGTCGATCCCTCCCGGTCGGGTTCGTT
>NZ_NTGE01000159.1 GCF_002291145.1 Streptomyces sp. SA15 | reverse complement strand
TTTCCGCCCGCCGACGGGGACCACGGCGACGGCGACCCGTACGCCCTGGCCGCCCGCGTCCGTGCCGCGCACGGCACCGTCGTCGCGGCGGGCGGCTGCTTCGACCTCCTGCACGCCGGCCACGTCGGACTGCTCCAGGCCGCCCGGCGGCTCGGCGACTGCCTTGTCGTCTGCGTCAACTCGGACACGTCGGTACGGCGCCGCAAGGGCGAGGGCCGCCCGGTCAACCCGCTCACCGACCGGGTCCGCGTGCTGCGAGCGCTCAGCTGCGTCGACGCGGTCGCCGTCTTCGACGAGGACACCCCCGAACGCCTCCTCACCGAACTCCGCCCCCACATCTGGGTCAAGGGCGGCGACTACGCCGGCGCCGACCTCCCCGAGGCGACACTGCTGGAGCAGTGGGGCGGCCAGGCGGTCCTCCTCCCGTACCTCGACGGCCGCTCCTCGACGGCCCTGCTGACTCGAGTGACGGGCGGGGCACGATGAGGGCGGCCGGCCGGAAGTCGCCTGCCGCCGGGCTGGGCGGACCCGTTGCCCGCACGCTCGGCGGCCCGCGCCCGATGCCCTGTCCGGCACCGGGCGTGCCAGGAACCGACGCTCCCTTCCCCGCCCGCGGCCGCAGGCGCCCGGTGGCCCGTCCGTCACCCGCGAGGGGAGGTACCCGATG
>NZ_NTGE01000200.1 GCF_002291145.1 Streptomyces sp. SA15 | reverse complement strand
CCGACGTGACAAGCCGCCTACGAGCTCTTTACGCCCAATAATTCCGGACAACGCTTGCGCCCTACGTATTACCGCGGCTGCTGGCACGTAGTTAGCCGGCGCTTCTTCTGCAGGTACCGTCACTTTCGCTTCTTCCCTGCTGAAAGAGGTTTACAACCCGAAGGCCGTCATCCCTCACGCGGCGTCGCTGCATCAGGCTTTCGCCCATTGTGCAATATTCCCCACTGCTGCCTCCCGTAGGAGTCTGGGCCGTGTCTCAGTCCCAGTGTGGCCGGTCGCCCTCTCAGGCCGGCTACCCGTCGTCGCCTTGGTGAGCCATTACCTCACCAACAAGCTGATAGGCCGCGGGCTCATCCTTCACCGCCGGAGCTTTCAACCCTCGCAGATGCCCGCGAGAGTGGTATCCGGTATTAGACCCCGTTTCCAGGGCTTGTCCCAGAGTGAAGGGCAGATTGCCCACGTGTTACTCACCCGTTCGCCACTAATCCCCACCGAAGTGGTTCATCGTTCGACTTGCATGTGTTAAGCACGCCGCCAGCGTTCGTCCTGAGCCAGGATCAAACTCTCCGTGAATGTTTACCGGTTATCCGGTCGACACCACGAGAGCGGAACCTCCCGAGGAATAATCAGGAGGTTCACAGCGTCCTCGCTGTGTTTTCTTCAAAGGAACCTCGCCACCGGAAAGATCCGATGGACGGGGTATCAACATATCTGGCGTTGACTTTTGGCACGCTGTTGAGTTCTCAAGGAACGGACGCTTCCTTTGTACTCACCCGAGAGACTCTCTCGCGGCTTTCCTCCGGGCGCTTCCCTTCGGTCTTGCG
>NZ_NTGE01000002.1 GCF_002291145.1 Streptomyces sp. SA15 | reverse complement strand
AGGCGCGGTCGCGTGGGACGAGGCGCTGCACTCGGGCCTGCTCACCGAGCGCTCGGACGGGCGGATCCGCTTCCGCCACCAGCTGATGGCGGCGGTGGTCTACGAGGAGGCGCCGCCCGCGAACCGCCAGGCCGTTCATCATGCGCTCGCCTCCGTGCTGACCGGTGAGAACGCCGACGAGCTGAGGCCCTGGCACCTCGCCGCGGCTGTGGAAGCCGTGGGCCGACCCGACGAGGAGGTGGCCCGACTGCTGGAAGAGTCGGCCCACCGCTCCTGGGCGCGCGGTGGCTGCGCGACGGCGGCCCGTGCCCTGCGACGTGCGGCAAAGCTGTCCCCCTCTACGGACGACGCGGCCAGACGACTGGCTCACGGAGCAAGAGCGGCCTGGGAGGCCGGCCACGTCGACGTGGCGCGGGGAATGCTGGAGCGGGCCGAAGGGATGTCCTCCGCCTCCACGGTCGCGGATCTCAGCGAGGGGCTTCGCGGGCTGATCGAGTTCGCGCACGGCGATCTGGAAACCGCCTGCCGTCAGCTGACCCGGGACATGGAGCGGGTGACCGATCCCGGGCAGGCGCTCAAGCTCGGCAGCATGGCGCTGCGGGCGGCCTGGGCGGCCAGTCATGGCGCACTGCAGCGCGAGGCGCTCCAACGGCTCGAGCGGCGGCTCCCGCAACGGGACTTCCCGAACGCCGATCTGCTGCCGTTGCTGCGCGCATGGTGGACGCAGGAACCGGGCGGCGCCGCCGATGACCGCGACCAGGTCGTGGCCCCCGGCGCTGACATCCTCACCCGGCTCAGCGGCGGTTCCTGGCTCCTGATGCCACCGGCACCGCTGGCGGTGGCCTGGGGCATCGAGTCCGCCCTGCAGGAGGC
>NZ_NTGE01000007.1 GCF_002291145.1 Streptomyces sp. SA15 | reverse complement strand
GCGTCGGGCCCGGCTGCGGCACGAGGCGGCCGTCGCGGAGGCCGTCGCCTCCGGGGCGCGGCAGCTGCTCGCGCACGTCGAGGTTTCCCTCGGCCGGGCGCAGGAGGAACGGTCCGCCGCCGAGGCCGCCAAGGCACGGCGCGAGCAGGAGCTGACCGTCGCCCGGGGCGCGGGGCGCGATCTCAAGGCAGAGCTCGACAAGTTGACGGATTCGGTCCACCGGGGCGAGGTACTCGGCGCCGAGAAACGGCTGCGGATCGAGCAGCTGGAGACCAAGGCGCTGGAGGAACTCGGTGTCGAACCGGCGGGGCTCGTGGCCGAGTACGGCCCGCACCAGCTGGTGCCGCCCTCGCCCCCCGCCGAGGGCGAGGAACTGCCGGAGGACCCCGAGCACCCGCGCAACCAGCCGAAGCAGTTCCACCGGGCCGAGCAGGAGAAGCGGCTCAAGGCGGCCGAGCGGGCCTACCAGCAGCTCGGCAAGGTCAACCCGCTGGCGCTGGAGGAGTTCGCCGCGCTGGAGGAACGCCACCAGTTCCTCAGCGAGCAACTGGAGGACCTCAAGAAGACCCGGGCCGACCTCCTCCAGGTCGTCAAGGAGGTCGACGAGCGCGTCGAGCAGGTCTTCACCGAGGCCTACCGGGACACGGCCCGGGAGTTCGAGGGCGTCTTCAGCCGGCTGTTCCCGGGCGGTGACGGGCGCCTGATCCTGACCGATCCCGACAACATGCTCACCACGGGTGTCGATGTCGAGGCGCGTCCGCCGGGCAAGAAGGTCAAGCGGCTGTCCCTGCTGTCGGGCGGCGAGCGCTCGCTGACCGCCGTGGCGCTGCTGGTGTCGATCTTCAAGGCGCGGCCCAGCCCGTTCTACGTCATGGACGAGGTCGAGGCGGCGCTCGACGACACCAACCTCCAGCGGCTGATCCGCATCATGCAGGAGCTGCAGGAGGCCTCCCAGCTGATCGTGATCACGCACCAGAAGCGGACGATGGAGGTCGCCGACGCGTTGTACGGCGTGTCCATGCAGGGCGATGGCGTCTCGAAGGTCATCAGCCAGCGGCTTCGCTGATTCCCTTCAAGAAGTGAACGCATGCGCGTTTCGGGCGTGCCTTTTGGTGTCTCAAAACTCACACCCGCCTCCCTGTTGACTTCGAAACATGAAGGCATAGCCTCGGCAACGTCGTATTTACCTTCAGGTAGCACCTACCTGGAGGGGTGGCCCGAGGAGCACATGTGACCAGCAGTACGCAGGCACCCAAGTCAGGAGCCAGGACGGCTCACCCCGATCATCTCGGGCACG
This sequence comes from Streptomyces sp. SA15, assembly GCF_002291145.1. GTDB lineage: Bacteria > Actinomycetota > Actinomycetes > Streptomycetales > Streptomycetaceae > Streptomyces. The sequence continues at coordinate 115,120 of NZ_NTGE01000007.1, read as the reverse complement.
TCATCTTCATCGCGGCGGCGGCCGCGATGGGCGGTTTCCTCTTCGGCTACGACAGCTCCGTGATCAACGGAGCCGTCGAGGCCATCCGCGGCCGCTACGACATCGGGTCGGCAGCCCTGGCGCAGGTCATCGCCATCGCCCTGATCGGCTGTGCCATCGGCGCGGCGACCGCCGGCCGCATAGCCGACCGCATCGGCCGCATCCGGTGCATGCAGATCGCCGCGGTCCTCTTCACGGTCAGCGCCGTCGGCTCGGCGCTCCCCTTCTCGCTGTACGACCTCGCCTTCTGGCGGATCGTCGGCGGCTTCGCCATCGGCATGGCCTCCGTGATCGGCCCCGCCTACATCGCCGAGGTCGCCCCGCCCGCCTACCGCGGCCGCCTCGGCTCCTTCCAGCAGGCCGCGATCGTCGTCGGCATCGCCGTGTCGCAGCTGGTCAACTGGGGTCTGCTGAACGCCGCCGGCGGCGACCAGCGCGGCAAACTGATGGGCCTGGAGGCCTGGCAGGTCATGCTCGGCGTCATGGTCGTCCCGGCCGTCCTGTACGGCCTGCTCTCCTTCGCCATCCCCGAGTCCCCGCGCTTCCTGATCTCCGTCGGCAAGCACGAGCGCGCCCGTGAGATCCTCACCGAGGTCGAGGGCAAGGACATCGACCTGGACGCCCGCGTCGCCGAGATCGAGCTCGCCATGAAGAGCGAGCACAAGTCGACCTTCAAGGACCTGCTGGGCGGCAGCTTCTTCTTCAAGCCGATCGTCTGGATCGGCATCGGCCTGTCGGTCTTCCAGCAGTTCGTCGGCATCAACGTCGCGTTCTACTACTCCTCGACGCTGTGGCAGTCGGTCGGCGTCGACCCGACGGACTCGTTCTTCTACTCGTTCACGACGTCGATCATCAACATCGTCGGCACCGTGATCGCCATGATCTTCGTCGACCGCATCGGCCGTAAGCCGCTCGCCCTCATCGGCTCCGTCGGCATGGTGATCGGCCTCGCGCTGGAGGCCTGGGCGTTCTCGTACAACCTGGTCGACGGCAAGCTGCCGGCCACGCAGGGCTGGATCGCCCTGATCGCCGCCCATGTGTTCGTCCTCTTCTTCGCCCTGTCCTGGGGTGTGGTCGTCTGGGTCTTCCTCGGCGAGATGTTCCCGAACAAGATCCGCGCCGCCGCCCTGGGCGTGGCCGCCGCCGCGCAGTGGATCGCCAACTGGGCCATCACCGCCAGCTTCCCGTCGCTGGCCGACTGGAACCTCTCCTTCACCTACGTGATCTACACGGTCTTCGCCGCGCTCTCGATCCCGTTCGTCCTCAAGTACGTCAAGGAGACGAAGGGCAAGGCGCTGGAGGAGATGGGCTGACCCTTCGCGAACCCGGGAGAAGGACCAAGTCCCCGCTGCCCCTCTCCTCGTACCCCCGCCGCCGCCCCGGCTCGGCCACCGCCGAACCGGGGCGGCGGCGTCGTACGCGAAGGATCAACTACCGAGACGATCGACGAGCGAGAGGATCAACCACCGAGGGGATCAACCACCGATCGGATCAAACATCGAGGGGATCAACCACCGAGGGGATCAACCACCGAGCCCGGGCAGCACCCGCTCGCAGAACAGGCGCAGACTCCGCCACCCCTCCTCCACCGGCATCCCGCCCGACAACGGATGCAGTACGTAGTTGTCGAACCCCAGCGCCACGCACGCCTCCGGCGTCAGAATCCGGTACACGCCCTCCGCGCGCAGCTCCGCCACCGTCGTGGCCGCCGACTTCACCGCCGACCGGATGTCCCCGGACTGCCAGGAGGCGTACGTCCGAGCCTCGTGCAGGAAGTGCCCGCCGTACCGGGCCCACGCCTCGTCCGGGTCCTCGGCGATGTGCAGCAGCGGTGTCTCGGCGGCGGGCATCATGGTCCAGCCCTCGGTGCCGTACTCGACGAGCCGCTCCTTGTAGTACGCCTCCAGCTCCGGCAGATGCGCGCTGGGGAAGAACGGCAGCCCGAGCCGGGCGGCCCGGCGGGCGGCGGCCTTCGAGGAGCCGCCGACGAGGAGGAGGGGGTGCGGGTCGGTGTACGGGCGCGGAGTGACCCGTACGGTACGGCCCCGGTAGATGAACTCCTCGCCGGTCCAGGCCTTGAGGACCGTCTCCAGAACCTCGTCCTGGATCTTCCCGCGTCGCTTCCACTCCACGTCGAACTGCGCGTACTCCTCGGGCCGGTACCCGATCCCGGCGACCGTGACCAGCCGGCCGCCGCTGAGCAGGTCCAGTACGGCGATGTCCTCGGCCAGCCGCAGCGGGTCGTGCAGCGGGCCGATGACCGCCGAGACCGTGACCGCGATACGCCGGGTGGCCCCGAAGACGGCACCCGCGAAGGCGAACGGCGACGGCAGCCAGTTGTTGGCGACGCCGTGGTGCTCCTCGGTCTGCACGGTGGTGATCCCGCGGTCGTCGGCGTACGCGGCCATCTCCAGGGCGGCCTGGTAGCGCCCGCTGAGCGAGGCCGGGGTGGCGCCGGGCTCGACGAGGTTGAAACGTACGACTGTGACGGGCATGGGGAATCCCCCTTCACACGGTGGGCGCGAGAGAGGACCGTAGCTGACGGTGCGTCAGACGGCTATAGCGTCAGACAGCCATAGCCACCGGCATCCGGAATCGACCCATGCTCTTTTGGAGGAACACACAAACTGTGTCGGGGTGAGGTCCATGGCTGATACTGGACGAGTTATGGAAATCCTCATCCTTGCTGTAGTCATCGCCTTGGTCGTGCTCGGCGCGCTCGGTGGGCTCGTCGTCGGCAGCCGGCGCCGGAAGCCGCTGCCCCCGCCGCCCCCCGCCGCGCCCGACATCACCGCCCCTCCGGCCGAGCCGCACATCGGCGACGAGGCCGAGACGCCGCGCGAAGAACCGCGCCGGACGATAGAGGAGGTGGACCTTCCGGACGGCTCGGCTCCCGTCGCCGTCGAGGAGCCGCCATCCATCGAAGTCCCCGAGATCGAGGTCCCCGAGCCCACGGCCGGGCGGCTCGTCCGCCTCCGTGCCCGGCTCTCCCGCTCGCAGAACGCCCTCGGCAAGGGTTTGCTCACCCTGCTGTCGCGCGAGCACCTCGACGACGACACCTGGGAGGAGATCGAGGACATCCTCCTCACCGCCGACGTCGGCGTGCAGCCCACCCAGGAACTGGTCGAGAGCCTGCGCGAGCACGTGAAGGTGCTCGGCACCCGCACCCCCGCCGAGCTGCGCGGCCTGCTGCGCGAGGAGCTGCTCAAGCTGGTCGGCACCGACTTCGACCGCACGGTCAAGACCGAGCCCGAGACCAGCAAGCCCGGCATCGTGATGGTCGTCGGCGTCAACGGCACCGGCAAGACCACCACCACCGGAAAGCTGGCCCGCGTCCTCGTGGCCGACGGCCGCAGCGTGGTCCTGGGCGCCGCCGACACCTTCCGTGCCGCCGCCGCCGACCAGCTGCAGACCTGGGGCGAGCGGGTCGGCGCCTACACCGTGCGCGGTCCGGAAGCCGGCGACCCCGCCTCCGTCGCCTTCGACGCGGTGAAGGAGGGCAAGGAGATGGGCGCCGACGTCGTGCTCATCGACACCGCCGGCCGTCTGCACACCAAGACCGGCCTCATGGACGAACTCGGCAAGGTCAAGCGGGTCGTCGAGAAGCACGCACCGCTGGACGAGGTGCTGCTCGTGCTGGATGCGACGACGGGACAGAACGGTCTGGTCCAGGCCCGTGTCTTCGCCGAGGTCGTCGACATCACCGGCATCGTGCTCACCAAGCTGGACGGCACGGCGAAGGGCGGCATCGTCGTCGCGGTGCAGCGTGAGCTGGGTGTGCCGGTCAAGCTGGTGGGTCTCGGCGAGGGTGCGGACGACCTGGCGCCGTTCGAGCCGGAGGCGTTCGTTGACGCCCTTATCGGAGAGTGACACGGCCACCTACCGAAATTGGTATGTGGTCGAAGAAGCGCCCGCCCCCAAGGTGCAGTGGGGATGCGGGCGCTTCGCTATGTACGGCTATGCCCGCGACCGATGCGCCACATAAGCCAGCGTCCCCAGCAACAACCTGGCCGCCGGCGGCTTGGTCGCCGTGTCCAAGGCGGGGGAGCGCAGCCACCGCACCGGACCCAGCCCGCCCCGGTCGGAGGGCGGCGCCGTGATGTACGTACCGGGGCCCAGGCCGCGCAGGTCGAGGGAGGTCGGGTCGTCCCAGCCCATGCGGTAGAGCAGTTCGGGGAGTTCGGCGGCGGCGCCGGGGGCGACGAAGAAGTGGGCGCGGCCCTCCGGAGTGGCGGTCACCGGGCCGAGAGGGAGGCCCATGCGCTCCAGCCGGATCAGGGCGCGGCGCCCGGCGGGCTCGGCCACCTCGATCACGTCGAACGCCCGGCCGACCGGCAGCATCATCGACGCGCCGGGGAACTCGGACCACGCCCGGGTCACCTCGTCGAGCGTGGCGCCGGCCGGCACGTGGGGCGCGAAGTCGAGCGGATGCGCGCCGGGGGCGGCACAGTCGGCGCGGCCGCACGAGCAGGCGCCGGCCGCGGTGCGCGCGCCGGGTGCGACGTCCCAGCCCCAGAGTCCGGTGAACTCGGCGACCGCGGTGCACTCCGACGAGCGGCCGCGCCTGCGCGAGCCGGAGCGGATCTCCCGAATGCCGCCGATCGTGAAGCCCATACCCCCTCCAACGTGTCCGGGCTGCCAGTGGTTACGCGACGAACGCGAACAGTGACTCTCTGTTGCCTTTTCCGATACCACTTCCGAGTTAAGGCAGCGCCCGGAAGCGTCACGGGTTGTGCGCTCGGCCGCGTGCGCCCCTGAGTGCGTCGCTGCGCCTACTCCCGATAGTCCTCTGTCAAGTGAATCGCGAGGAGGCAACGGTGAGTTCATCCGAAGGGGTGGCGAATGGTGGCGTTTCCGGGATCGCCATGGCTGGACGCGTGATCGTAGGATTACTTTGAGTGCGCGAGTCCTGGGGGCACATGCGCTTGTGGGTATGCCGGAGGCAAGTCGGCTTCGCGCTCGAAGGATGACAACCGCCGGACGGGCGGCCGTATTTACCGGCATTCTGATAAGGCTTGGCGCACTCAGTGACAAGTGGTCTCAGGGATGGGGGCGTTCCAGTGAGCGGCAACGGCGACAGCGGGACAGACGCGATGAACGCGACGAACGCAATCAACGCCACAAACGCCATGAACGCTACGAACGCTGACAAGCGCCCGAACGAGCTGCTCACCTCGTGGTTCGTGCGCAGCGGCTGGTCCAAGGGCGAGCTCGCCCGGCAGGTCAACCGCAGGGCCCGCCAGCTGGGGGCGAACCACATCTCCACCGACACCTCGCGCGTGCGCCGCTGGCTGGACGGTGAGAACCCCCGCGAGCCGATCCCCCGGATCCTGTCCGAGCTGTTCTCCGAGCGGTTCGGCTGTGTCGTCTCGATCGAGGACCTCGGCCTGCGCACCGCCCGTCAGTCGCCCTCCGCGACCGGCGTCGACCTGCCCTGGACGGGTCCGCAGACGGTGGCACTGCTCAGCGAGTTCTCGCGCAGCGACCTGATGCTGGCGCGGCGCGGCTTCCTCGGGACCTCGCTGGTCCTGTCAGCGGGCCCGTCCCTCATCGAGCCCATGCAGCGCTGGCTGGTGCCCTCGCCCCCGGCGCCGTACCAGGAGCCCGAACCGTCGTCCCCCGCCTCCCGCCGCGGCCGTTTGTCCAAGCCGGAGCTGGACCTCCTCGAGTCGACGACCGTGATGTTCCGGCAGTGGGACGCCCAGTGCGGCGGCGGTCTGCGCCGCAAGGCGGTCGTCGGCCAGCTGCACGAGGTGACCGACCTCCTCCAGGAACCCCAGCCCGAGGCCACCACCCGCAAGCTGTTCAAGGTCGCCGCCGAGCTGGCGGAGCTGGCCGGCTGGATGTCGTACGACGTCGGGCTGCAGCCCACCGCGCAGAAGTACTTCGTCCTCGCCCTGCACGCCGCCAAGGAGGCCGGCGACAAGCCGCTCGGCTCGTACGTCCTGTCCAGCATGAGCCGCCAGATGATCCACCTCGGGCGGCCCGAGGACGCCCTGGAGCTGATCCACCTCGCGCAGTACGGCAGCCGGGACTGCGCGAGCCCGCGCACCCAGTCCATGCTGTATGCGATGGAGGCCCGCGCCTACGCCAACATGGGGCAGCCCGGCAAGTGCAAGCGGGCGGTCCGGATGGCCGAGGACACCTTCGCCGACGCCGACGAGTGGGACGAGCCGGACCCCGACTGGATCCGCTTCTTCTCCGAGGCCGAGCTGTACGGCGAGAACTCCCACTCCTACCGCGACCTCGCCTATGTCGCCGGCCGCAGCCCCACCTACGCCTCCCTCGCCGAGCCCCTGATGCGGCGGGCCGTCGAGCTCTTCGCCGAGGACACCGAGCACCAGCGGTCGTACGCACTGAACCTGATCGGGATGGCCACCGTGCACCTGCTCCAGCGCGAGCCCGAGCAGAGCACGGTGCTGACCGGGCAGGCCATGCAGATCGCCAAGAAGGTCCGCTCCGAGCGCGTCAACACTCGTATCCGAAAGACGGTCGACACGGCCGTACGCGATTTCGGCGATCTCGCGGAGGTCGTGGACCTTACCGAGCAGCTCGCGATCGAGTTGCCCGAGACCGCCGAAGCGGTCTGAGACCCCGCGAAAACCCTTGAACCCCGGCCGCGGCCGGCCCTCCCGAACTGCCCGACTCGGCTCCCCCGTGCCAGGTCATCGGAAGGCCGGCCGCGGCCGGACCCCCGTAGGTTGCGCCACGATAACGATCGCGCAGCCGAACATCTGCCAGTTCATCTACGCGTAACACACAAGGCGCCTTCGTCACGGCGGCGAAACAACGAGGGGCTTCCATCGAAACCGCGCTGCGCCAATCTCATGGCGCATAACCGGCCCGCCCCTCAATCCGCTCAGGCTTCCGCCCGCACGGGGCCGTACCAACGACGAGGAGACGCCGATGGCACCAGCCATCACGGTGGCGGCAGACGTAGAGCTGTCGTCCGCCAACACAGGTTTTATGCTTATCTGTTCCGCTCTGGTGATGCTCATGACACCGGGCCTGGCCTTCTTCTACGGAGGCATGGTCCGCGTCAAGAGCACCCTGAACATGCTGATGATGAGCTTCATCAGCCTGGGGATCGTCACCATCCTGTGGGTGCTGTACGGCTTCTCCATGGCCTTCGGAACGGACTCCGGCCACATCATCGGCTGGAACTCCGACTGGGTCGGCCTCAGCGACATCGGCCTGACCGAGCTGTGGGGCACCTACAACATCCCGATCTTGGCGTTCATGGTCTTCCAGCTCATGTTCGCGATCATCACCCCGGCCCTGATCAGCGGTGCGCTGGCCGACCGCGTGAAGTTCACGGCGTGGGCGCTGTTCGTCGCCCTGTGGGCCACGGTCGTCTACTTCCCCGTCGCCCACTGGGTCTGGGGTGAGGGCGGCTGGGCCTTCGACATGGGCGTGATCGACTTCGCCGGCGGTACGGCGGTCCACATCAACGCCGGTGCCGCGGCGCTCGGCGTGATCCTGGTCATCGGCAAGCGCGTCGGCTTCAAGAAGGACCCGATGCGCCCGCACAGCCTCCCGCTGGTCATGCTCGGCGCAGGCCTCCTGTGGTTCGGCTGGTTCGGCTTCAACGCCGGCTCGTGGCTCGGCAACGACGACGGCGTCGGCGCGCTGATGTTCGTCAACACGCAGATCGCCACCGCCGCCGCCATGCTGGCCTGGCTCGCCTACGAGAAGATCCGCCACGGCGCGTTCACCACGCTGGGCGCCGCCTCCGGCGCGGTCGCCGGTCTGGTCGCCATCACCCCGTCGGGTGGCGCGGTCTCCCCGATCGGCGCGATCATCGTCGGCGTCGTCGCCGGTGTGCTGTGCGCCATGGCTGTCGGCCTGAAGTACAAGTTCGGTTACGACGACTCGCTCGACGTCGTCGGCGTCCACCTGGTCGGCGGTGTCGTCGGCTCCCTGCTGGTCGGCCTCCTCGCCAGCGGCAAGGGACAGTCCAAGGTCGAGGGCCTCTTCTACGGCGGCGGCATGGAGCAGTTCTGGAAGCAGTGCGCCGGTGTCTTCGCGGTCCTCGCCTACTCGCTGGTCGCCTCCGCGATCCTCGCCTTCCTGATCGACAAGACGATCGGCATGCGGGTCACCGAGGATGAAGAGGTCGCGGGTATCGACCAGGCCGAGCACGCCGAGACCGCATACGACTTCAGCGGCGCCGGCGGCGGCGTCGTCGGAACCGCCGCTCCGGCCATGGCCGCGACGGCGAGCAAGAAGGTGGACGCATGAAACTCATCACCGCCGTCGTCAAGCCCCACCGGCTCGACGAGATCAAGGAAGCCCTCCAGGCCTTCGGCGTCCACGGTCTGACGGTCACCGAGGCGAGCGGCTACGGTCGTCAGCGGGGCCACACCGAGGTCTACCGCGGTGCCGAGTACACCGTCGACCTGGTTCCCAAGATCCGGATCGAGGTGCTGGCCGAGGACGACGACGCCGAGCAGCTGATCGACGTCATCGTCAAGGCGGCCCGCACCGGCAAGATCGGTGACGGCAAGGTCTGGTCCATCCCGGTCGAGACGGCCGTACGGGTACGGACCGGCGAGCGCGGCCCGGACGCGCTCTGACGGCAGAACAGAACAGGAGTCGCTGGGTGACGAGTACGGACGTGCGCAAGGAAGCAGAGGACTCGGGACCCAGCGGCTACGCGGCGGCCCGGCTGCGCCTCCTCACCGAGGGGGCGCAGTCCGGGCCGCCGCGCCGTACGGCCCTGTCGGAACTGACCGACGACTGGCTGTCCGGGCTGTTCGGCGCGGGCGCCGAGGGCCTGCGCGGGGTCTCCCTGATCGCCGTCGGCGGCTACGGCCGCGGCGAGCTGTCCCCACGCAGCGACCTGGACCTGCTCCTGCTGCACGACGGCAGCGACTCCGACGCGATCGCCACGCTGGCCGACCGCATCTGGTACCCCGTCTGGGACCTCGGTCTCGCCCTCGACCACTCCGTGCGGACGCCGGCCGAGGCCCGCAAGACCGCCGGCGAGGACCTGAAGGTGCAGCTGGGTCTGCTGGACGCCCGCCACCTCGCGGGCGACCTGGGACTGACGGCCGGACTGCGTACGGCCGTCCTCGCCGACTGGCGCAACCAGGCACCGAAACGGCTCCCCGAGCTCCAGGAGCTGTGCGCCGAGCGCGCCGAACGACAGGGCGAGCTGCAGTACCTGCTCGAACCCGACCTCAAGGAAGCCCGCGGTGGCCTGCGCGACGCCACCGCCCTGCGCGCCGTCGCCGCCTCCTGGCTGGCCGACGCCCCGCGCGAGGGCCTCGACGACGCCCGGCGCCGACTGCTCGACGTCCGTGACGCCCTGCACCTGACGACGGGCCGCGCGACCGACCGGCTCGCGCTCCAGGAGCAGGACCAGGTCGCGGCCGAGCTCGGCCTCCTGGACGCCGACACGCTCCTGCGGCAGGTGTACGAGGCGGCGCGGGTCATCTCGTACGCCAGTGATGTCACCTGGCGCGAAGTGGGGCGCGTGCTCAGGTCGCGCGCCGTACGGCCGCGTCTGCGCGCCATGCTGGGCGGCGGGAAGCCGGTCGCCGACAGGTCTCCGCTGGCGGAGGGCGTCGTCGAGCAGGACGGCGAGGTGGTACTCGCCCGCGCCGCGCGCCCCGAACGCGACCCCGTGCTCCCCCTGCGTGCCGCGGCCGCCGCCGCGCAGGCCGGACTCCCGCTCTCCCTGCACGCCGTACGGCGCATGGCGGCCACCGTGCGCCCCCTGCCCACGCCCTGGCCCGCGGAGGCGCGCGAGCAACTCGTGACCCTGCTCGGCTCCGGCCAGCCCACCATCGACGTCTGGGAGGCGCTGGAGGCCGAGGGCCTGATCACCCGCCTCCTGCCCGACTGGGAGCGGGTGCGCTGCCGGCCACAGCGCAACGCCGTGCACGTCTGGACCGTCGACCGGCACCTGATCGAGACCGCCGTCCGCGCCTCCGAGTTCACCCGCCGCGTCAGCCGCCCCGACCTCCTCCTGGTCGCCGCGCTGCTGCACGACATCGGCAAGGGCTGGCCCGGCGACCACTCCGTGGCCGGCGAGATCATCGCCAAGGACGTGGCCGCCCGCATCGGCTTCGACCGCGCGGACGTGACGGTGCTCTCCACACTCGTACGACACCACCTGCTGCTCATCGAAACCGCCACCCGGCGCGACCTGGAGGACCCGGCCACCGTGCGCTCGGTCGCCGAGGCCGTCGGCACCCAGAGCACGCTCGAGCTGCTGCACGCCCTCACCGAGGCGGACGCGCTGGCCACCGGCCCGGCCGCCTGGTCGTCCTGGCGCGGCTCACTCGTCGCCGACCTGGTCAAGCGCGCCTCGGCGGTCCTCGCCGGGGACGCGCCGGACGAGCCCGAGGACGCCGCGCCCACCGCCGAGCAGGAGCGGCTCGCGATCGAGTCGATCGCCACGGGCGGGCCGGTGCTGGCACTGCGCGCCCAGACCGAGCCACCGGCCGACCAGGAACCGTCCGTCGCGGAGGACCCCGAGCCGCTGGGCGTGGAGCTGCTGATCGCCGTCCCCGACCAGTCGGGCGTCCTTCCCGCGGTCGCCGGCGTCCTCGCCATGCACCGCCTCACCGTCCGCACCGCCGAACTGCGCGCCCTGGACCTGCCCGACGGCGTCGAGGGCTCCGTCCTGCTGCTGAACTGGCGCGTCGCCGCCCAGTACGGCTCCCTGCCCCAGGCCGCCCGACTGCGCGCCGACCTCGTACGGGCCCTGGACGGGTCCCTGGACATCGCGGGGCGCCTGGCCGAGCGCGACGCCGCGTATCCCCGCCGCCGGGGCGTGGTGGCCCCGCCGGCCCGGGTGACGGTCCACCCGGCCGCGTCCCGCCTGGCCACGGTGATAGAGGTGCGCGCCCAGGACGCCCCGGGGCTGCTCTTCCGGATCGGGCGGGCGCTGGAGGACGCGGGGGTGCGGATGCGCAGTGCGCATGTCAGCACGCTGGGTTCCAACGCGGTCGACGCCTTTTACGTGACGAACGCCGAAGGGCTGCCGCTGCCGGGCGACGAGGCGGCTTCGGCGGCGCGGGAGCTGGAGGAGACGTTGCGGGCGTGACCTGGCCGACAGGTTCCTGCCTGCTGGATGCAGCAGGCAGGGACGATTGTCTTGCGCGGCCGGATACCCTGGAAGACGCTCCGACTGCCCCCGACTCCGAGGACCGACGCCGCCGTGTTCGATACTCTCTCCGATCGCCTTTCAGCGACCTTCAAGAACTTGCGCGGCAAGGGGCGCTTGAGCGAAGCGGACATCGACGCCACGGCGCGCGAGATCCGCATCGCTCTCCTCGAAGCTGACGTCGCCCTTCCGGTCGTCCGCACGTTCATCAAAAACGTCAAGGAACGGGCGCTGGGGGCCGAAGTCTCGCGGGCGCTCAACCCCGCCCAACAGGTCCTGAAGATCGTCAACGAGGAACTCGTCACGATCCTCGGCGGCGAGACCCGCCGCCTCCGCTTCGCCAAGCAGCCGCCGACCGTGATCATGCTGGCGGGTCTGCAGGGTGCCGGTAAGACCACGCTCGCGGGCAAGCTGGGCCGCTGGCTGAAGGAGCAGGGCCACTCACCGCTCCTGGTCGCCGCCGACCTCCAGCGCCCCAACGCCGTCAACCAGCTCAGTGTGGTCGCCGAGCGGGCCGGTGTCGCGGCCTTCGCGCCCGAGCCGGGCAACGGCGTCGGCGACCCGGTCAAGGTCGCCAAGGACTCCATCGAGCACGCGAAGTCCAAGGTCCACGACATCGTGGTCGTGGACACCGCCGGCCGCCTGGGCATCGACCAGGAGATGATGCAGCAGGCCGCGGACATCCGGGACGCGGTCAGCCCCGACGAGATCCTCTTCGTCGTCGACGCGATGATCGGTCAGGACGCGGTCAACACCGCCGAGGCCTTCCGTGACGGCGTCGGCTTCGACGGCGTGGTCCTGTCGAAGCTCGACGGCGACGCCCGTGGCGGTGCGGCCCTGTCGATCGCCTCGGTCACCGGCAAGCCGATCATGTTCGCGTCGAACGGCGAGAAGCTGGACGACTTCGACGCGTTCCACCCGGACCGGATGGCCTCCCGCATCCTCGACATGGGTGACCTGCTCACCCTGATCGAGCAGGCGGAGAAGACGTTCAGCCAGGAAGAGGCCGAGAAGATGGCCTCCAAGCTGGCGTCGAAGAAGGGCCAGGAGTTCACGCTCGACGACTTCCTGGCCCAGATGGAGCAGGTCCGCAAGATGGGCTCCATCTCCAAGCTGCTCGGCATGCTCCCGGGCATGGGCCAGATCAAGGACCAGATCAACAACCTCGACGAGCGGGACGTCGACCGCACGGCCGCGATCATCAAGTCGATGACCCCGGCCGAGCGCCAGGAGCCGACGATCATCAACGGCTCGCGCCGCGCCCGTATCGCCAAGGGCTCGGGCGTCGACGTCAGCGCGGTGAAGGGCCTGGTCGAGCGGTTCTTCGAGGCTCGCAAGATGATGTCCCGCATGGCGCAGGGCGGCGGCATGCCGGGGATGCCCGGGATGCCGGGCATGGGCGGCGGCCCCGGCCGGTCGAAGAAGCAGCCGAAGAAGGCCAAGGGCAAGCAGCGCTCCGGCAACCCGATGAAGCGCAAGCAGCAGGAGCAGGAGGAGGCCGCGCGCCGCGCCGCCGCCGCTCAGGGCGGCAACGCCTTCGGCGTGCCGGGCCAGCAGGCTCCTCAGGACTTCGAACTGCCGGACGAGTTCAAGAAGTTCATGGGCTGACTCCGACCAGGTGACGGACGCCTAGGCAACGCGTGCGATCAGGTACCGGAACACGGTCGGCATCCACACCGTGCCGTCCCGGCGCTGATGCGGATGCAGGGACTCCGTCAGCTCCTTGTCCACCTGTTCCTGGTCCGTCGCGGAGATCGCCGCGTCGAAGAGCCCCGTCGACAGCAGCCCTCGTACGGCGCTGTCGACGTCGGCGTATCCGAAGGGGCAGGCGACCCGGCCGGAGCCGTCCGGCTTGAGGCCGGCCCGCTGGGCGACCTCCTCCAGGTCGTCCCGGAGGGCGGGGCGCCAACTGCCCCCGCCGCGCAGCGGATCCGCCAGCTTGGTGGCCACCCGCAGCACGGACGACGTGGCGCAACGCTCCGGCGGACCCCAGCCGGCCAGCACCACGGCCGCCCCCCGCTCGGCGAGCGGCGTCGCCGAGGCGAGCAGTTCTCCGAGCCCCTCCGAGTCGCCCGCGAGACACCCGATGGGCTCGAAGGCGGTCACCAGGGTGTACGCGGGAGCCTTGGCGTCGGTCGCGTCCCGGGGTGAGCCGTCGACGAGCCGGGTCTCGGCACGCGCGCGCGTGCCCCACGGCCCCGGCGCCAGCCGCTCGCGCGCGAGGGCGAGCCGTTCGGGCGAGGAGGAGTCGACACCGGTGACCGCGGCTCCTCTGGACGCCGCCATCAGCAGGGCCAGCCCGGAACCACAGCCGAGGCCCAACAGCCGCGTGGCGGGGCCCACTTCCAGTCGCTCGTAGACGGCCTCGTAGAGCGGCACCAGCATCCGCTCCTGGATCTCGGACCAGTCACGCGCGCGTGCGCCCAGGTCCACGCGGGGTGTCTTTCCCGCATGGGACAGGCGTTGCCGCACGAGCGTAGGTGTCATCAAAGCGCCCCAATCCGCCGAGAGTTTCCCCTGTGCCCGTTTCCGTAGCCCCCGTGACGTGCGCTCGCACTCCCCCCGTATGTCCCCCCGTATGCCAGGTAACTCCGCACTCGAGCCCGCGTCCAGGGGTTGTCGGCCCCTGCTTGTGGCTTCCCGGTGCGAGTGGCGAAAATTCACATTCCGGCAACGTCGGCCCGTACCATCACGCCATGGCAAAGGCACCCGTTCTCACCCCCCAGGCGGACGACTTCCCGCGCTGGTACCAGGACCTGATCAACAAGGCCGAACTGGCCGACAACGGTCCGGTGCGCGGCACCATGGTGATCCGACCGTACGGGTACGGGCTGTGGGAGCGGATGCAGGCCGAGATGGACTCCCGCATCAAGGAGACGGGCACACAGAACGCGTACTTCCCGCTGCTGATCCCGCAGTCGTACCTCACGCGCGAGGCGGACCATGTGGAGGGCTTCGCGCCGGAGCTCGCGGTCGTCACGCACGGCGGCGGCAAGGAGCTGGAGGAGCCCGCGGTCGTCCGCCCCACCTCCGAGATGATCATCAACGACTACTTCTCGAAGTGGGTGCAGAGCTACCGCGACCTGCCGTTGCTGATCAACCAGTGGGCGAACGTGGTGCGTTGGGAGCTCAGGCCGCGCCTCTTCCTCCGGACGACCGAATTCCTCTGGCAGGAGGGCCACACGGCGCATGCCACGCGGGAGGAGGCGCGCGACTTCGCCGCGCACATCCATCGCAAGGTCTACGAGGACTTCATGGTGAACGTCCTCGCGATGGACGTCGTCCCCGGCCGCAAGACGGTCAAGGAGCGGTTCGCCGGCGCCATCAACACCCTCACGCTCGAGGGCATGATGGGCGACGGCAAGGCCCTTCAGATGGCTACCAGCCACGAGCTGGGCCAGAACTTCGCCAAGGCCTTCAATACCCAGTACCTGTCGAAGGACGGCACTCAGGAACTGGTGTGGCAGACCTCCTGGGGCTCCACGACCCGCATGATCGGCGCCCTGGTGATGATGCACGGCGACGACAACGGGCTCCGTGTCCCGCCGCGCCTGGCGCAGATCCAGGTCGTCGTCCTCGCGATCAAGGGCGACGATGCGGTTCTGGCCAAGGTCCGCGAAATCGGCGACCAGCTGAGGGCGGCCGGCCTCCGCGTCCACGTCGACGACCGCACCGACACCCCGTTCGGCCGCCGGGCCGTCGACTGGGAGCTCAAGGGCGTGCCCGTACGGATCGAGGTCGGGCCCCGTGACCTGGAGAACGGCACGGCGATGCTGGCGCGGCGCATCCCGGGAGGCAAGGAGCCGGTGTCGCTGGACTCTGTCGTCGGTCTCCTCCCCGCCGTCCTCGAGGAGGACCAGGCGCTGCTGCTGGCCCAGTCCCGGGAACGCCGCGAGTCCCGCACCTCCGACGTGTCGACGATCGACGAGGCGGTCGAGGCCGCCACCGCCGGCCGCTGGGCGCGCGTCCCGTGGGCGGTGCTCGGCGAAGAAGGCGAGGCCAAGCTGGGTGAGCACGCGGTGACCGTACGGTGTCTGGTCGCCGAGGACGGGGCGGTGCCCGACGCCGAGGACGCACCCGGTAACGTCGCGGTCGTGGCGCGCGCTTACTGAGGTGACGCCCTTCCGGTGCCAGAGCGACCGAAAGGCCTCTTGCGCATCCGCCGACCACAGCCACACCGGCGCGTGGACACGGTCTACACGCCGGGTCGTACGTCAGGCTACGCACCACCTTGGTACGAGCTGTGAGGCTTCTCCGCAGATCAGCGCACCCGCCCTCGTCAGGACGCATCAGCGGCAACTGACGGGTACGTGCAAATTATTTGGGATGCCCCGGAATCGGAACACTGGGGCACCCCGGCTCGTTGTCATTACGTGAGCACGACACAGACACCACCTGTTCTCGCCGCAGAGCTGGCACAGGCGTGGGCCGACATTCAGCGGTACCACCCCGAGCTGCCGGACCTTGCCGCGCCAGAGTCCCTGATTGGGGAGTCGTCGTCCGCGTGCGGTCACGAGCTCTCCTTCGAGCGACTGCTTCACGAGGCAGTCCATGGCATCGCCGCCTCGCGCGGCATCCGCGACACCTCCCGTGCCGGCCGCTACCACAACCGCAGATTCCTCGCCATCGCCGAGGAGCTGGGCCTGGACCACCCCGAGGAGCCGCACCCCAGCAGCGGCTTCTCGCTGGTCACGCTCACCCCCGAGGCGAAGCGGCGCTACCGTCCGACCATCGAGCGCCTCCAGCGCGCCCTCAAGGCCCACACGGCGGCGACCGCCGCCGACACGGCACGTTCGTTCCGCGGCCCGGCGGCCCGCCACGGCTCCTCCGGCGGCGGCGTCCGCGTCAAGGCGGTCTGCGACTGCGGCCGTAACGTCCGGGTCGTCCCGTCGGTCCTGGCTCAGGCCCCGATCGTGTGCGGCGGCTGCGGAAAGCCGTTCCGGATCCCGGAGGTCGTGGGCGCGGCGGCGAGCTGACTGCCTTCCCGGCATCTCGTGGGTGCCGGACGTGCAGAGCGGGTGTGCCGTTGCGGTCGACCTGGACAGCTGCGAGCAGTCGTGCCTCCCCCAGTGCCTTAAGGGCCTGGGGGGACCCCCATGGGCGGCACGGGTGGGCGCAGCGGCACCTCGCAGCGCCGAGTTGCGCACCCGACGTACGGCCGCGATGACGCCGGGTGCCCCTCAAACCTGCCCAGCTCCACGCCCCACCGGTCAAGGCGACCCGCAGGGTATGGCAGAATGGCTAGCTGTACTCGACAGCCGCACAGGAACCCTCTCGCCTCCGGCTGACGCGTCCATCGGGCACTCGGGTACCGCAACCCCACGCGGCCATCTCGCCGTGCCCAACCACGTCAAATCCAGGAGAACCCACTCCCGTGGCAGTCAAGATCAAGCTGAAGCGTCTGGGCAAGATCCGTTCGCCTCACTACCGCATCGTCGTCGCCGACTCCCGCACGCGCCGTGACGGCCGTGCGATCGAGGAGATCGGCCTGTACCACCCGGTGCAGAACCCCTCGCGCATCGAGGTCAACGCCGACCGCGTGGCGTACTGGCTCTCCGTCGGCGCCCAGCCGACCGAGCCGGTGCTCGCGATCCTCAAGAAGACCGGCGACTGGCAGAAGTACAAGGGCGAGCCCGCCCCCGCTCCGCTGCTGCAGCCGGCCGAGAAGGCGGCGCGCCCGTCGTTCGAGGCTCTCGGTGGCGATGACGAGGGCAAGGGTGAGGCGATCACCCGGAAGAAGAAGACTGAGAAGAAGGACGAGGCCCCGGCCGAGTCGTCTTCGTCTGAGTCGACCGAGGCCTGAGCATGCTCGAGGAGGCTCTCGAGCACCTCGTGAAGGGCATCGTCGACAACCCTGACGATGTGCAGGTCGCCTCGCGCAACCTGCGTCGCGGGCGTGTGCTGGAGGTCCGGGTCCACCCCGACGACCTCGGTAAGGTGATCGGCCGCAACGGCCGCACCGCACGCGCTCTGCGCACCGTCGTGGGTGCCATCGGCGGCCGCGGTGTCCGCGTCGACCTGGTCGACGTCGACCACGTCCGCTGACGCCAAACGCAGCACCGGCTCGGGCCGGGGAGGGCCACTGGGCCGTCCCCGGCCCGAAGTCGTATGACAGGAGATCAAGCACAGTGCAGCTCGTAGTCGCACGGGTCGGCCGCGCCCACGGCATCAAGGGCGAGGTCAACGTCGAGGTCCGCACCGACGAGCCGGAACTCAGGCTCGCCCCGGGCGCCGTCCTGCTCACGGACCCCGCCTCGACGGGCCCGCTCACCATCGAGACCGGCCGCGTCCACAGCGGCCGGCTGCTCCTGCGCTTCGAGGGCGTCCGCGACCGCAACGCCGCCGAGGCCCTCCGCAACACCCTCCTGATCGCGGAGGTGGACCCGGAGGAGTTGCCGGAGGAAGAGGACGAGTACTACGACCACCAGCTCATGGATCTCGACGTCGTGACCAAGGACGGCGTGGAGGTGGGCCGGATCACCGAGATCTCGCACCTGCCTTCCCAGGACCTCTTCATCGTCGAACGGCCCGACGGGAGCGAGGTCATGATCCCGTTCGTCCAGGAGATCGTCACCGAGATCGACCTGGAGGAGCAGCGGGCGGTCATCGACCCTCCGCCGGGACTGATCGACGACCAGGCTGCCCGCGACGAAGTCGCTGATGGACACAGTGCTTCCTCCAGGGACGACAGCGCATGAGGCTCGACGTCGTCACGATCTTCCCCGAGTACCTGGAGCCGCTGAACGTCTCGCTGGTCGGCAAGGCACGCGCGCGTGGACAGCTGAACGTCCATGTGCACGACCTGCGGAGCTGGACGTACGACCGCCACAACACGGTCGACGACACTCCGTACGGCGGCGGCCCGGGCATGGTCATGAAGACCGAGCCCTGGGGGGACGCCCTGGACTCCGTCCTGGCGGACGGCTACGAGACCGGAGCCACCCGGCCGGTGCTGGTGGTCCCCACCCCCAGCGGCCGCCCCTTCACCCAGGAACTCGCCGTCGAGCTCTCCGAGCGCCCCTGGCTCATCTTCGCGCCGGCCCGCTACGAGGGCATCGACCGCCGTGTCATCGACGAGTACGCGACCCGGATGCCGGTCTACGAGGTGTCCATCGGCGACTATGTCCTCGCCGGCGGCGAGGCGGCCGTACTCGTCGTCACGGAGGCCGTGGCGCGGCTGCTGCCCGGGGTCCTGGGCAACGCTCAGTCGCACCGGGACGACTCCTTCGCGCCCGGCGCCATGGCCAACCTCCTGGAGGGGCCCGTCTACACCAAGCCTCCGCAGTGGCGTGGCCGGGAGATCCCGGACGTGCTGCTCAGCGGCCATCACGGCAAGATCGCCCGCTGGCGCCGGGACGAGGCCCTGAAGCGTACGACCGCCAACCGGCCCGACCTCATCGAGCGTTGCGATCCCAAGGTCTTCGACAAGAAGGACCGCGAGATGCTCTCCATCCTGGGCTGGGCGCCGGACCCGGCGGGGGAGCCGTACGGCCGATTTTGGCGCAGGCCAGAGGGCGTGGAAGAATAGGTCGCTGCTGTGCGCCGTCCGGTGTGCGCCCCTGCCACAGGGGGACACGACGCCCGCCCCGACGCGCAGGGCTCTCCCTTTCGAACACCTAGTTCCCGTTGATGACCTGTGGCATCAGCGAAGAAAGCAGACGAAATGTCTCACCTGCTCGACTCCGTCGACGCCGCGTCGCTGCGCAGCGACGTCCCGGCCTTCCGCCCGGGCGACACGGTCAACGTCCACGTCCGCGTCATCGAGGGCAACCGCTCCCGTGTGCAGCAGTTCAAGGGCGTAGTCATCCGTCGCCAGGGCGCCGGTGTCCGAGAGACCTTCACGGTCCGCAAGGTCTCCTTCTCCGTCGGCGTCGAGCGCACCTTCCCGGTGCACACCCCGATCGTCGAGAAGATCGAGCTCGTCACCAAGGGCGACGTGCGTCGCGCCAAGCTGTACTACCTGCGCGAGCTGCGCGGCAAGGCCGCGAAGATCAAGGAGAAGCGCGAGAACTGAGCGCTTTTCGGTGGTCACAGCGGGGCCGGATAGCATCTGGCCCCGATGGACACCGAAGCACAGCCGACGGAGCGCGACCGCTCCTCCCGCCCTTCCGATGCCGAGGAGACCTCGGACACAGAGGGACCGGAGGGACGGTCGCGTTTCGCGTTGATGTCGCGGACCGCCGAGTGGCTTCCCGGCGGGCGGATCACCCTCAGCCTGCTGGTCTGTCTGCTCTTCCTCCTGCTGCTCAGCACCTTCGTGCTGCAGCCGTTCCGGATTCCCAGCGGATCCATGGAGCGCGGATTGAGGATCGGCGACCGCGTTCTCGTAAATAAGTTGGCGTACCGTTTCGGTGCCGAGCCGCGGCGCGGCGATGTTGTCGTGTTCGACGGAACTGGGTATTTCGGGGACGCGGACTACATCAAACGCGTTGTCGGTGTGGGGGGAGACCACGTGGTCTGCTGTGACAAGGAGGGAAGGATCGAGGTGAACGGCCGGTCGGTCGACGAGTCGACGTTCCTGTACCCCGGCGACAGCCCGTCCACGGTGCCCTTCGACGTCGTCGTGCCCCAGGGCACCCTGTTCGTCCTCGGCGACCACCGCAGCGAATCCAGCGACTCCCGCGACCACCTGGGCTCACCCGGCGGCGGAATGATCCCCGTCGACGACGTCATCGGACGGGCCGACTGGATCGTCTGGCCCGTCGGCCACTTCACCCGCATCCACGGCTCCGGCGCCTACGCGCGCGTGCCCAGCGCCCCGGAGGCGAAGCCCCAAAGAGCGGTGGGTGCCCATGGGTAACCGTGGCAAACCGCGCGGCGTGTCCAGTGCGGCCGACAATCTGCTGCCCACCGGAGCTCGGCGGGCAGCCGCCGGTCCGGGCGGGGGGCGCAGCCGTGCCGAGCGGCGCAAGCTGCAGCGCAAGGTCAAGCGGCGGCGCAGGCGCAGCGCGATGAAGGAGATACCTCTCCTCGTCGGCGTCGCGGTCCTCATAGCCCTCGTCCTGAAGACCTTTCTCGTCCAGGCGTTCGTGATCCCGTCCGGTTCCATGGAGCAGACGATCCAGATCGGCGACCGGGTCCTGGTCGACAAGTTCACCCCGTGGTTCGGTTCCAAGCCGACGCGCGGGGACGTCGTCGTCTTCAAGGACCCCGGCGGCTGGCTCCAGGACGAGCAGCCCACCACGAAGCAGGACGACCCGATCGTCGTCAAGCAGGTCAAGGAGGCGCTCACCTTCATCGGCCTGCTGCCCTCCGACAACGAGAAGGACCTGATCAAGCGGGTCGTCGGCGTCGGCGGCGACCGCGTCAAGTGCTGTGACTCGCAGGGGCGCGTCACTGTCAACGGCGTACCCCTGAACGAGGACTATCTGTATCCCGGCAACGCTCCTTCCACGCAACCGTTCGAGATCACCGTCCCGGCGGGCCGGCTGTGGGTGATGGGCGACCACCGATCCAACTCCGCGGACTCCCGCTCGCACCAGGACACGGACTACGGCGGCACGGTCTCCGAGGACTCCGTGGTCGGACGGGCCATGGTCATCGCCTGGCCCTTCGGTCACTGGACCACACTGGAAGAGCCGAAAACCTACGCTTCCGTGTCCGACTCGGGGTCCGGGACGACCGCGTCACCCCAGCTGTCGCTTAGGGTTGCTCCCGACGATCCGAACGGAACGATCCAACTCCCGAGCCCTGCGGAACTCCCGCTCGTTATGGGAGTGGTGGGCCTGCGCCGGACATGGGGCAGGCGGCGGCACAGAGTAAGGAGTTGGCGTGGGGGATGTGGCGGTTGGCGCACGGTCCGGGCACGACGGCGAGGAGCACCGCGGGCGCCCCGTGGAATCAGCCGTCCCGGCCGCGGACAGCGCCGTGACCTCCGGGAATGACTCCGGGGCGGCCGAGGACGGCAGGGTGACGGGTGACGAGCCCGGGACGGACGGCCCCGGCGACCAGGGGCCCGCAGGGCCGGGCGGCTCGTCCCCCCAGCCGAAGAAGCCGCGCTCCTTCTGGAAGGAGCTGCCCATCCTGATCGGTATCGCGCTGGTGCTGGCGCTGCTGATCAAGACCTTCCTGGTGCAGGCGTTCTCCATCCCCTCCGACTCGATGCAGAACACCCTCCAGCAGGGTGACCGGGTCCTGGTCGACAAGCTCACCCCCTGGTTCGGCTCCGAGCCCGAGCGCGGGGAGGTCGTCGTCTTCCACGACCCCGACGACTGGCTGGCGGGCGAGCCGACGACCAACCCGAACGCAGTGCAGACGTTCCTCAGCTGGATCGGCCTGATGCCGTCCCCCTCGGAGAAGGACCTGATCAAGCGGGTCATCGGCGTCGGCGGCGACACCGTCTCCTGCAAGGGCACCGGGCCGCTGATGGTCAACGGCAAGGCGCTGGACGAGACGTCGTACATCTACCCCGGCAACACGCCGTGCAGCGTCGACGACCAGGGCGGCCAGTTCACGGTGAAGGTCCCCGAGGGCTCCATCTGGGTCATGGGCGACCACCGGCAGAACTCGCGCGACTCCCGCTACAACCAGTCGGACGAGCACAAGGGCATGGTCCCGGTGAACGAGGTTGTGGGCCGCGCCATCGTCAAGGCCTGGCCGATCAACCGCTGGGGCACCCTGCCGGTCCCCGACACCTTCGACCAGTCCGGCCTGAACAACCAGGCGTCGGCCGACCTGACGGTCGCGCCCCAGGGACTCGCCTTCGCCGGTGTCGTGCCGGTGGCGCTGTGGCGTCGTAGGAGGATCGCCGCCGCCGAGACGCGCTGAGCGGACTCGATCTCCTACGGTCAAGGCTCGTTAAACCCTCGTGCGGCTTGTGACCATGGCCGGGCCGGAAGGGCTGACCGGGTCAGGTACCGCCGGGTAGGGTGCGGACCCATGGGTGGCGAGAGCACGACGCGTACGGCCCCGCGCAGCGGCGGCACAGACATAGGCCCGGTGGGCAGCCGGACCGGACAGCGACTGTCCGGACTGGCCGTCGCGCTGGGCCTTGTGCTGTTCCTCGGCGGATTTGCCTGGGGTGCGGTGCTCTACCGGCCGTACACCGTGCCCACCGGCTCGATGACGCCCACGATCGACGCTGGCGACCGGGTCCTGGCCCAGCGCGTGGACGGTGACGAGGTGCGCCGCGGTGATGTCGTGGTCTTCGAGGACACGACCTGGGTCGCCAACGCCGCCGTGGTCAAGCGTGTGGTCGCCGTCGGCGGTGACACGGTGTCCTGCTGCACCGACGGCAAGCTGACCGTCAACGGCAAGCAGATCGACGAACCGTATCTGCCCGAGGGAAGCGCCGCCGAGATCACGAACTTCCCGACCGTGACGGTGCCCAAGGGCCGGCTGTTCCTGCTGGGCGACGAGCGCCAGGGTTCCCTCGACTCCACCGCCCACCTGGCGGACGCCGCGCGCGGCACCGTCTCGGTCGGTGCCGTCACCGGCCGTGTCGACGCCGTGGTGTGGCCCATGAACGGCATGCTGGAGCGGCCGACGGGCTTCGAGACGCTCGGGGCCCTGTCCACGCCGGGACCGCTGCGTACGATCGGCGCGCTGATCGTCGTCGGGGCCGCGCTGGTCCTCGGCGGCGGAGCGTACGGCCCGATCGCCAAGCGGCTGGGCGGCCGCTCCCGGACGCGTACGGAGCTCGCCGGTGCCCGCTGAGGCGGACTCGTACGCGGGCGGGTTGCGCAAGGTCGCCCGGGTGGTGCTGCTGGACCCCGGGGACCGCATCCTGCTGCTGCACGGCCACGAGCCGGACGATCCGGCCGACGACTGGTGGTTCACGCCCGGGGGCGGCGTGGAGGGCGATGAGACTCGTGAAGAGGCCGCGCTCAGGGAACTCGCGGAGGAGACCGGCATCACCGAGGTCGAACTCGGCCCGGTGCTGTGGCGGCGGATGTGCTCCTTCCCGTTCGCGGGCCGCCGGTGGGACCAGGACGAGTGGTACTACCTGGCCCGTACGAGCCGTACGAGCCGGACGCAGCCCCAGGCGGCGAGCCTGACGGAACTGGAGCGGCGCAGTGTCGCCGGAGCACGCTGGTGGACGTGTCAGGAACTGACCCGGGCACATGAGACGGTGTATCCGACCAGACTCGCCGAGCTGCTGCGCAGGCTGCTCGACGAAGGTCCCCCGGCCGGGCCCGTGACCCTGGACACCGAAATCGTCTAGGGGCTCACGGGACTGGCGCACAATGGTGGGATCGCACGGCTGAAGGGGAACATGCCATGAGCGCCGAGGACCTCGAGAAGTACGAGACCGAGATGGAGCTCAAGCTCTATCGGGAGTACCGCGATGTCGTCGGTCTGTTCAAGTACGTGATCGAGACCGAACGGCGCTTCTACCTGACCAACGACTACGAGATGCA
The DNA here is from genome assembly GCF_002291145.1 of Streptomyces sp. SA15. Taxonomy (GTDB): domain Bacteria; phylum Actinomycetota; class Actinomycetes; order Streptomycetales; family Streptomycetaceae; genus Streptomyces. The sequence goes on along the minus strand of NZ_NTGE01000007.1, from coordinate 91,606 downwards.
GGTGCACTCGGTCCAGGGTGAGGTGTTCTTCGAGGTGTCCATGGCGGATGCCTGGGTGTGGGACATGTACCGGCCGGCTCGTTTCGTGAAGCAGGTGCGGGTGCTCACGTTCAAGGACGTGAACATCGAGGAGCTGAACAAGAGCGATCTGGAGTTGCCGGGTGGGTGAGCGTGAGCGTCCCCCGTGGGAGTGACGAGGTTTTCCACAACCGCTGAGTAGTCCACCAAGATCCACTGCATGCGGTCGGATGCGTGACGGTTGGCGCCGGAGGTGGTGCCGACATGAACGCAGATCTGGCACGCAGTGCACTCGGCAAGTACGGCGAGACGCTGGCCGCGCGGCGGCTGGTCGAGGCCGGGATGACGGTCCTGGAGCGCAACTGGCGCTGCGGCAGGACGGGGGAGATCGACATCGTGGCCCGGGACGGCGACGTCCTGGTCGTCTGCGAGGTCAAGACACGGCGTACGGGTGCCTTCGAGCATCCGATGGCCGCGGTGACCCCCGACAAGGCGGAACGGCTGCGAGGACTCGCCGAGCGCTGGATCCACGCCCACGGAGGAGCCCCGCCGGGAGGCGTCCGCATCGACCTGGTCGGCGTGCTCCTGCCCCGGCGCGGGGCGGCCGTGGTCGAGCACGTGCGGGGGGTGGCCTGAGATGGGTTTCGCACGTGCGTGCGCGGTGGCGCTGGTGGGCGTCGAGGGCGTGGTGGTCGAGGTCCAGGCCGACCTGGAACCGGGGGTCGCGGCGTTCACGCTGGTGGGGCTGCCGGACAAGAGCCTGACGGAGAGCCGGGACCGGGTGCGGGCCGCGGTGGTCAATTCCGGGGCCGAGTGGCCGCAGAAGAAGCTGACGGTGGGGCTCAGCCCGGCGTCCGTGCCCAAGGCGGGCTCAGGTTTCGATCTCGCCGTCGCCTGTGCCGTCCTCGGCGCCGCCGAGCGGATCGATCCCCGGGTGCTCGCCGACATCGTGATGATCGGCGAGCTGGGCCTCGACGGACGGGTACGGCCGGTTCGGGGCATCCTCCCGGCCGTGCTGGCCGCGGCGGACGCCGGCTACGAGCAGGTGGTGGTGCCCGAGTGCGCCGCCGCCGAGGCGTCCCTGGTGCCCGGCGTGTCCGTCCTGGGGGTGCGCAGCCTGCGGCAGCTGATCGCGGTCCTCGCGGACGAGCCCGTGCCCGAGGAGGAGCCGGACGAGACGGGCCGTCCCGACCCGCTCCTCGCCGGACTGCGGGTGCCGGGCACGGGCGCGGCCACGGGCATGCACAGCATGGGCGCCGCCCAGCTCGACCACGGCCACGACCTCGCCGACGTCGTGGGCCAGCTCTCGGCCCGCACGGCCGTGGAGGTCGCAGCGGCGGGCGGACACCACCTGTTCCTGGAGGGGCCGCCCGGCGCCGGGAAGACGATGCTCGCGGAGCGACTGCCCGCCATCCTGCCCCGGCTCTGCCGGGAGGAGTCCCTGGAAGTCACGGCGGTGCACTCGGTGGCCGGCCTGCTGCCCGCGGGCAAGCCTCTGATCGACGTCGCGCCCTACTGCGCCCCGCACCACTCGGCGACGATGCAGGCGCTCGTCGGCGGTGGTCCCGGCATCGCCCGGCCCGGGGCGGTGTCGCTGTCCCACCGGGGCGTTCTCTTCCTGGACGAGACGCCGGAGTTCAACAGCCGGGCCCTGGACGCCCTCCGGCAGCCCCTGGAGGCGGGGCACGTCGTGATCGCGCGCAGTGCGGGTGTCGTGCGCTTTCCGGCGAAGTTCCTGATGGTGCTAGCGGCCAACCCCTGCCCGTGCGGCCGCTTCTCCCGGACGGACGACCTGTGCGAGTGCCCGCCCTCCTCGGTCCGGCGCTATCAGGCCAGGCTGTCCGGCCCGCTGCTCGACCGCGTCGACCTGCGGGTCGAGGTGGACCGCGTCACGCGCGCCGCGCTGACCGAGCGCGGCGCCCGGGGAGAGTCGACGGCGGCGGTGGCCGACCGGGTCCGGGAGGCGAGGGCCCGAGCGGCGAACCGCCTGGTGGGCACCCCGTGGCGGACGAACAGCGAGGTCCCCGGACGCGAGCTGCGCAGCCGCTGGTATGCCGCGCCCGGCGCCATGGACGAAGCGGAGCGGAACCTGGAGCGGGGCGTGCTGACCGCTCGCGGACTCGACCGTGTCCTGCGGGTGGCCTGGACCGTCGCCGATCTCGTCGGCCACGACCGTCCCGACGCGACGGACGTCGCCCTGGCGCTGCAACTGCGCACGGGAGTGCCGCGAGGCGTCCCCATGGCCATCGGGGCGATGACGTGAGCGGCGGCGACGATCCGGACGGCGAACTGCTCGGTCGTGCCTTGCTCGCCCGTGTCATCGAGCCCGGGGACGAAGTCGCCGGACGGTGGGTGCGGGAGCTCGGGGTGGGGGCGGTGGTTCGGCGGTTGCGGGAAAGAGGCGTTGCCCTGCCGGGGGTGAGTGACAAGCGGTGGGCGGGGCTGCTGGCCCGGGCCGGGCGGGCCGAGCCTCGGAGGGATCTCGCCGTCGCGCGTGACGCCGGAGTGCGGTTCGTGTGTCCGGGGGACGCCGAGTGGCCGGGGCAGCTCGATGACCTGGGAGACGCGCGGCCCCTGGGCCTGTGGGTGCGCGGTCGAGCCAGTCTGCGGATGTGGGCGCTGCGGTCCGTGGCCGTCGTGGGCGCCCGCGCCTGCACCGAGTACGGCGCCCACATGGCGGCCGCCCTCGCCGCCGGCCTCGCCGAGCGCGGCTGGGTCGTGGTGTCCGGCGGTGCCTACGGGGTCGACGGTGCCGCCCACCGCGGTGCCCTGGGAGCGGGCGGCGCCACCGTCGCGGTCCTGGCCTGCGGCGTCGACCGGCCCTATCCGCGCGGACACACACAGCTGATCACCAGGATCGCGGAACAGGGACTGGTGGTCGGGGAGCTGCCGCCCGGTGATCATCCGACGCCCAGCAGATTCGTGCTGCGGAACCGGGTGATCGCCGCCCTCACCCGGGGCACCGTGGTCGTCGAGGCCGCGTATCGGAGCGGTTCGCTGGTCACGGCACGTGCGGCACAGCGGTTGGGCCGTCACACGATGGGGGTGCCCGGACCGGCCACCAGCGGGCTCTCGGCCGGTGTGCATGAGCTGCTGCGCCAGGAGGCGGTGCTGGTCACGGATGCCGCGGAGGTCGTGGAGCTGGTCGGCGACATGGGAGAGCTGGCGCCGGAGAGGCGCGGGCCCGTGCTGCCGCGCGATCTCCTCGAGCCCGCCGCCCGGCGGGTCCTGGCCGCGCTGCCGGGACACCGCGCGGCGTCCGCGGACGAGATCGCACGCGGTGCGCAGACCACCCAGGACGACGCGATCGCCAGACTGTACGAACTCCGATCACTTGGTTACGTCGAACGACACGGCGATGGCTGGAAGTTGACACGCCAGGCGATGATCTCCGCACGCAGTGATCGGCAGGGGTGTTGACCGAGCGTGTTCGGCCGTCCGGGGGAACCCTGACGCCCTTGGGAATTCCGGTAGTTGGTGCGATTCGATGATCACGTAGAGCTATGGATGTGCTGCGATGGGGCGTCCAGCGGAACGTATCTGCGTACGGGTCGAGCATCGTCCTTCGCGCACCGCGACACTTCAGTCACGCTACGCTCACGTGGATTCCGGCGCAGACCGGTATCTCGACAAACAGACTGACATCAGAGCGACAGCTCACCCAGGCAGCACTACTTCACGGCAGAACGGCACAAGGCGACGAATGCCCCAGCACACCTCCGGGTCCGACCGGGCGGCGATCCCCTCAGCCGCCCGCGAGGGTGGCAGCGTGCGGCCGCCCGCTCCTTCGACGCTCGACGAGCTGTGGCGGTCGTACAAGGCGACCGGGGACGAGCGGCTGCGCGAGCAGCTGATCCTGCACTACTCACCGCTGGTGAAGTACGTGGCGGGGCGCGTGAGCGTCGGGTTGCCGCCCAATGTGGAGCAGGCGGACTTCGTGTCGTCGGGGGTGTTCGGGCTGATCGACGCGATCGAGAAGTTCGACATCGACCGGGAGATCAAGTTCGAGACGTACGCGATCACCCGGATCCGGGGCGCCATGATCGACGAGCTGCGGGCGCTGGACTGGATTCCGCGCTCGGTACGGCAGAAGGCGCGCAACGTCGAACGGGCGTACGCGACGCTGGAGGCGAAGCTCAGGCGGACACCGTCGGAGGGGGAGGTGGCCGCCGAGATGGGGATCGCGGTGGACGAGCTCCACGCCGTGTTCAGCCAGTTGTCGCTGGCGAACGTGGTGGCCCTGGAGGAGCTGCTGCACTGCGGGGGCGAGGGCGGCGACGGGCTGAGCGTCATGGACACGCTGGAGGACACCGCCGCGGACAATCCGGTCGAGGTCGCGGAGGACCGGGAGCTGCGGCGGTTTCTGGCGCGGGCGATCAACACGCTGCCCGAGCGGGAGAAGACCGTGGTCACGCTGTACTACTACGAGGGCCTCACGCTCGCCGAGATCGGGAACGTGCTGGGGGTGACCGAGAGCCGGGTGAGCCAGATCCACACCAAGTCCGTGCTCCAGTTGCGGGCGAAGCTGGCGAGTTTCGGTCGCTGATGCGGTGGGAGTCACTGCCGTCGGGGGCGGCGCGTCCGTAAAGTGATGGACGTGCCAAGGATTCGAGCGGCCTCCGTGGCCGAGCACCGGTCGATGCAGCGAGCCGCCCTGCTGGACGCGGCTCGTTCCCTGCTGTCCGAGGGCGGGACGGAGGCGCTGACCTTTCCGGCCCTCGCCGAGCGGACGGGACTTGCCCGCTCGTCCGTGTACGAGTACTTCCGGTCGCGGGCCGCCGTGGTCGAGGTGCTGTGCGAGGTCGACTTCCCGGTCTGGGCGGCGGAGGTTTCGGTGGCGATGGAGCGGGCCTCGACGCCTGAGGGCAAGGTCGAGGCGTATGTGCGGCAGCAGTTGGCGCTGGTCGGGGACCGGCGGCACCGTGCCGTGGTGGCGATCTCGGCGAGTGAGCTCGATGCGGGGGCTCGGGAGAAGATCCGGGCCGCGCACGGGGGGCTTGTGGCGATGATCGTCGAGGCGTTGGGGGAGATGGGGCACGCGCAGCCTCGGATGGCGGCGATGTTGCTGCAGGGCGTTGTGGATGCGGCTGTGCGGAGGATTGAGCTGGGCGTTGCGGAAGAGCCTGCGGTGATTACGGAGGCGGCGGTTTCCATGGCGCTGCGGGGTGTTCAAGGCTGAGCCGCGTTGGGGCTGGGCGGGGTGGTCGCGCAGCCCGGCGCTTACGGGGTGCCGCCTCTCTTTGGTCGGGAGCTGCCCTGGGCGGCACGAATGCCCGCAGCTGGGCGGGACCGGCCGTCACGGCTGGGCGGGATTGGCTGCCTGCGGCTGGTCGGCCAGGGCTGCTCGCGACTACGCAGCTACACGGCTATGAAGGCAGCGGTACGCCCAGTACCGGCAGCAACCTCGACGGACCCCGTCGCAGCAGCCACGGTGGTAGCAGTGACAGTGGGTCCAGGTAGGTGTCGCCTCTCCGCAGGCCCCAGTGGACGCACGTCGCCGTGCAGTGCGAACCCGTCGGCTCAACCGTGCCCAGCACCTCGCCCGCCTCCACCTCGTCCCCCTTCTTCACCGACACCTGTACCGGCTCGTACGTCGTCCGGAGTGGGGGATCGCCTGTGCCCGTGAGTTCCACCGAGACGACCCCCTTGCCCGCCACCCGGCCCGCGAAGGACACCCGGCCCGCCGCCACCGCCCGTACCGGTGTCCCCGGAGGCGCAGCCAGGTCCACGCCCCGGTGGCCGCGGGCGTACGGTGTCGGTGGGGGTTCCCAGGTTCGGAGGACCTGGGGGCGGATGCCCACGGGCCAGACGCGGCCGATCGCCGGTACGGACGTGTCGGTGCCGGTCGGGGCAAAGGTGACGGGCCGGCCGCTCGGTGGGAGCGCGCAGGTCGTCACCGCCACCGCCAGTACCAACAACAACCCGACACACGCACCCACGCATCGTTTCGCTCGCATGCGAGAACCGTCCCGCAGCACGGCCGATCATGGCCGGGACCTGTGGACAACTCCCCGGTTGTGGACAGCGGCGTCACCCGGTGCCTCGCGGGTCCCGTACACTTCCTTTGGCGATCCGGGTCACCGGGTCGACTTCGCACGCCCCGACACCGGGTCGGTTCACCGGCCGGTGTCAGCGCTCCTCGGTCCTTTGCGGCACGGCGCACGTGGGCGTCAGGCGCGAGTGCTATCCGGCACCCGCGGCACAACCGAGAAACTCAAGGAGAACGGCCATGGCCGTCGTCACGATGCGGGAGCTGCTGGAAAGCGGCGTCCACTTCGGTCACCAGACCCGTCGCTGGAACCCGAAGATGAAGCGCTTCATCTTCACCGAGCGCAACGGCATCTACATCATCGACCTGCTCCAGTCGCTGTCGTACATCGACCGCGCCTACGAGTTCGTCAAGGAGACCGTCGCCCACGGCGGCACGGTCATGTTCGTCGGCACGAAGAAGCAGGCGCAGGAGGCCATCGCCGAGCAGGCCACCCGCGTCGGCATGCCCTACGTCAACCAGCGCTGGCTGGGCGGCATGCTCACCAACTTCTCGACCGTCTACAAGCGTCTGCAGCGCCTCAAGGAGCTCGAGCAGATCGACTTCGAGGACGTCGCCGCGTCGGGTCTGACCAAGAAGGAGCTTCTCGTGCTCTCGCGCGAGAAGGCCAAGCTGGAGAAGACCCTCGGTGGTATCCGCGAGATGCAGAAGGTGCCCAGCGCCGTCTGGATCGTGGACACCAAGAAGGAGCACATCGCGGTCGGCGAGGCCCGGAAGCTCAACATCCCGGTCGTCGCCATCCTCGACACCAACTGCGACCCCGACGAGGTCGACTACAAGATCCCGGGCAACGACGACGCGATCCGCTCCGTCACCCTGCTCACCCGTGTGATCGCCGACGCGGTCGCCGAGGGCCTCATCGCCCGCTCCGGTGTCGCCACCGAGGGCAAGGGTGAGAAGGCCGCGGGCGAGCCGCTCGCCGAGTGGGAGCGCGACCTGCTCGAGGGTGAGAAGAAGGCGGACGAGGCGGAGAAGCCGGCCGAGGCCGCTGCCGAGGCCCCGGCCGCCGAGGCCCCGGCCGCCGAGGCCCCGGCCGCCGAGGCTCCGGCCGCCGCTGAGGCTCCGGCTGCCGAGGCCCCCGCCGCCGAGGCTCCGGCTGCCGAGGCTGCTCCGGCCGCCGAGGGCGAGCAGGCCTGACGACCGACCCGTCAGCGGTGACGGCGGGAGCGGTACTGCATCCAGCGCCTCCGGCGCGGTGAAGACCGCTCCCGCCGTTCACCCGTAGGTCGACGGTGCGTCACGGCCTTCCTGCTCCATGGAGGCCGCAGACCCCGCAGATCTTCGATCTTCCAGACTTCGAGAAAGATTCTCAGACTCATGGCGAACTACACCGCCGCCGACGTCAAGAAGCTCCGCGAGCTCACCGGCGCCGGCATGATGGACTGCAAGAAGGCGCTGGACGAGGCCGAGGGCAACGTCGAGAAGGCCGTCGAGGCGCTCCGCATCAGGGGCCAGAAGGGCGTCGCCAAGCGTGAGGGCCGCTCCGCCGAGAACGGCGCCGTGGTCTCGATCATCGCCGACGACAACTCCTCCGGCGTCCTCGTCGAGCTGAAGTGCGAGACGGACTTCGTCGCCAAGGGTGACAGGTTCCAGGCCGTCGCCACCACGATCGCCGAGCACGTCGCCAAGACCGCCCCGGCCGACCTCGAGGCGCTGCTCGCCTCCGAGATCGAGCCCGGCAAGACCGTCCAGGCGTACGTCGACGAGGCCAATGCCAACCTGGGCGAGAAGATCGTCCTGGACCGCTTCGCGCAGTTCGCGGACGGCTTCGTGACGGCGTACATGCACCGCACCATGCCCGACCTGCCCCCGCAGATCGGTGTCCTCGTCGAGCTCGACAAGCCGAACGCCGAGGTCGCCAAGGGCGTCGCCCAGCACATCGCCGCCTTCGCGCCGAAGTACCTCTCCAAGGAGGACGTGCCGGCCGACGTCGTCGAGGCCGAGCGCCGGATCGCCGAGGAGACCACCCGCGCCGAGGGCAAGCCCGAGGCCGCCCTGCCGAAGATCGTCGAGGGTCGCCTCAACGGCTTCTTCAAGGACGCCACGCTGCTCGGTCAGCCGTACGCGCTCGACAACAAGAAGTCGGTCCAGAAGGTTCTGGACGAGGCCGGTGTCACCCTGAAGCGCTTCACGCGCATCAAGGTCGGCATCTGAGTCCGTACGGCGATCGACGCGCGATCCCGATAGGGTCGTATCAGTCGTCCGCGTACGCCCCCACGCACGCGTGCGTGGGGGACGACAGCAGATCTGACGAGGAGGCCATTGCCGCGCATGGGATGCGAACGACACCCCACCGGCAATGGCCTTCTTCGCATGTGCACCACGTGAAAGAGGCGGGATCTCCATGACCACCAAGGCCCAGAAGAGCGACGACGGCAAAGTACGCGGCCGGTTTCTGCTGAAGCTGTCCGGAGAGGCCTTCGCCGGTGGCGGCGGCCTGGGCGTGGACCCCGACGTGGTACACAAGATCGCCCGCGAGGTCGCCGCCGTCGTGCGCGACGGCGCCCAGGTCGCGGTCGTCATCGGTGGCGGCAACTTCTTCCGCGGTGCCGAACTGCAGCAGCGCGGCATGGACCGGGCCCGCTCCGACTACATGGGCATGCTCGGCACGGTGATGAACTGCCTCGCCCTCCAGGACTTCCTGGAGAAGGAGGGCATCGACAGCCGGGTACAGACGGCCATCACCATGGGCCAGGTCGCCGAGCCGTACATCCCGCTGCGCGCCGTGCGCCACCTGGAGAAGGGCCGCGTGGTCATCTTCGGCGCCGGTATGGGCATGCCGTACTTCTCCACCGACACCACCGCAGCCCAGCGCGCCCTGGAGATCGACGCCGAGGCGCTGCTGATGGGCAAGAACGGCGTCGACGGGGTCTACGACTCCGACCCGAAGACCAACCCGGACGCGGTCAAGTTCGACTCTCTCGGCTACGGCGAGGTCATCACCCGCGACCTCAAGGTCGCCGACATGACCGCGATCACGCTCTGCCGGGACAACAAGCTCCCGATCCTCGTCTTCGAGCTTCTGGCGGAGGGCAATATCGCGCGCGCCGTCAAGGGTGAGAAGATCGGCACGCTCGTGGGTGACCAGGGCAGCCGGGCCTGACGACCCGGGTACCACCCCGTCCGGAGACGGACGGGACGGAGCCTGACCGGGGGATGGACAATGTCCCGCGGGTCGGGAACCGTGCAGAAGAAGACGCGACGCAGCCGGCCGCCGCCCCATCAAGGAACCGCAGCCGGGCCTACTCAAGACACGCAGGAGCAAGTGGTGATCGAAGAGACCCTCCTCGAGGCCGAGGAGAAGATGGAGAAGGCCGTCGTGGTCGCCAAGGAGGACTTCGCCGCGATCCGCACCGGCCGTGCGCACCCGGCGATGTTCAACAAGATCGTGGCCGACTACTACGGCGCGCCGACGCCGATCAACCAGCTGGCTTCGTTCTCCGTGCCGGAGCCGCGCATGGCGGTCGTGACCCCGTTCGACAAGAGCGCGCTGCGCAACATCGAGCAGGCGATCCGCGACTCCGACCTGGGCGTCAACCCGAGCAACGACGGCAACATCATCCGGGTGGTGTTCCCCGAACTCACCGAGGAACGCCGCCGCGAGTACATCAAGGTCGCCAAGGCCAAGGCCGAGGACGGCAAGGTGTCCATCCGCTCCGTCCGCCGCAAGGCCAAGGACGCCATCGACAAGCTGATCAAGGACGGCGAGGTCGGCGAGGACGAGGGCCGCCGTGCGGAGAAGGAGCTCGACGACACCACCGCGAAATACGTCGCCCAGGTGGACGAACTCCTCAAGCACAAGGAAGCGGAGCTGCTCGAGGTCTGATGAACGACTCTTCCTGGGGGGCGCCGCCACACACCGGGTACTGGGGCCCCACCGACCAGGGGCCTGTCCAGGGGGCTGCCCCGGCGGGTCCCACGTACGATGCGCATGACGCGCAGCACACTCGCCCCATGCCCATCGTGCCCGAGGTACCCGCGCATGGCGGAGACCAGGATGACGACCGGGGGGCCGCTCGGCTGGGCGGCCCCCTGTTCCGCGAGGAGCCTCCGCGGACGCCGCCGTACGACGCGCAGCGGACTCCGCCGTACCACCCGCCGCAGGCCCCGGCCCTCGGCCCTTACGACACGCCGCAAGCGCGGCCCTATGGGGCGGCGCCGCAGAATCCGGAGCCCATGCCCGACTCCTCGCAGCCGGCGCCCGCGCCGCAGAAGAAGAGCGCGGGCCGGGACCTGAGTGCGGCCATAGGGGTCGGTGTCGGGCTCGGCGCGGTGATCGTGGCATCGCTGTTCATCGTCAAGGCCGTGTTCGTCGGCGTCATAGCGGTCGCCGTCGTGGTGGGCCTGTGGGAGCTGACCAAGCGGCTGGACGAGCGCAAGGGCATCAAGGCGCCCCTGGTGCCGCTGGCGCTCGGCGGGGCGGCGATGGTGGTCTCCGGTTACGTCCGGGGTGCCGAGGGCGCGTGGGTCGCCATGGCGCTCACCGCGCTGGGCGTCCTGGTCTGGCGTATGACGGAACCGCCGGAGGGCTATCTCAAGGACGTCACAGCGGGCATCTTCGCGGCCTTCTACGTCCCGTTCCTGGCCACGTTCGTCGCCATGATGCTGACCGCCGACGACGGGCATCGGCGGGTGCTGACGTTCCTGCTGCTGACGGTCGTCAGCGACACCGGGGCGTACGCCATCGGCTGGCGCTTCGGCAAGCACAAGCTGGCACCGCGCATCAGCCCGGGCAAGACCCGCGAGGGCCTGCTCGGAGCGGTGAGCTTCGCCATGGCGGCGGGCGCGCTGTGCATGCAGTTCCTGATCGACGACGGCACTTGGTGGCAGGGCCTGATCCTCGGCTTCGCTGTCGCGGCCAGCGCCACGCTCGGCGACCTCGGCGAGTCCATGATCAAGCGGGACCTGGGCATCAAGGACATGGGCACGCTGCTGCCGGGGCACGGCGGCATCATGGACCGCTTGGATTCGCTGTTGCCGACGGCTCCTGTGGTGTGGCTCTTGCTTGTTGTCTTTGTGGGTTCTGGCTGAGTCGCGGGCACGGCGCCACGCCGCGGTAGCGGCATGTCGGTACAGCATGGACCGCTTGGATTCGCTGTTGCCGACGGCTCCTGTGGTGTGGCTCCTGCTTGTTGTCTTTGTCGGCTCTGGCTGAGTCGGGGGGTATTTCTCCGCTGCCTATGGCCCCTGTGGTCCGGCTGCTTCTCGTGATCTTCGTCGGGTCCGGCTGACCGCCGTACCCCGTGGAGCCCCCGCCGCGGCGGGGGCTCCAGCGCGTCCGCTCGCGATGGCCTCTCGGTCCGTCGAGTGGGACGATTTCCGGTGTAGGCCCTCGAAGGGGACCGCCCCGGCCCTCGAAGAGGGACGCCCTGGAAGGAGGGCGCGATGTCCGCCATCCGAGAAGTGATCGACGTCGACCGCAGCCCCGACGACGTCTACGCGTATGTCACCGACCCCTCTCATCTGCCGGAATGGCAGCTGAGTGCCGTCTCCGCGGAGCGGCTCGACGAGGGTCCGCTGCACACCGGCTCCCGCGTCCGGGTCACCCGGCGCCTCGGCACCCGCGAGTTCCCGATGACCGTGGAGTACACCGAGCACGCGCCGCCGTACAGCTGGGGTCTGCGCGGGATCGACGGCCCCGTTCGACCGCGCGTCCACGGTGAGATCGAGCCGCTCGACGAGGGGCGCCGCTCCCGCGTGACGGTGGAGCTCGACTTCGAGGGGCACGGCATGGGCAAGCTGTTCGTACCGCTCGTCGCCCGCCCCCAGGCCCGCAAGGAGCTGCCGCGCGACGAGCAGCTCCTCAAGGACCTGCTGGAGCAGCCGTCCGCGTAGACCTCCGTGTAGGGCACAGACACGCTCATCGACCAGGCCGGGCCAGGCAAGCCCGGCTGTACCGCCGTATGTCCCGGGCGCCCGGATTCCGGGCGCCCGGGCCACACCTGTCGATCTGCGACACTGGTACAGCCATGCCTAAGCCCGGAGAACTCACTTTCGTCGCCCCCCGCGGAGCCAAGAAGCCGCCGCGGCACCTTGCCGACCTCACCCCCGGTGAGCGCAAGGAAGCCGTCGTCGAGATCGGCGAGAAGCCGTTTCGCGCCAAGCAGCTCTCGCAGCACTACTTCGCGCGGTACGCGCACGACCCGCAGGAGTGGACCGACATCCCGGCCGGTTCCCGCGGTCGGCTTCAGGAGGCGCTGCTTCCCGAACTCATGAGCGTCGTACGGCATCTGTCGACCGACGAGGACACCACCCGCAAGACGTTGTGGCGGCTGTTCGACGGGACGCTCGTGGAGTCGGTGCTGATGCGCTACCCGGACCGGGTGACCATGTGCATCAGCTCCCAGGCGGGGTGCGGGATGAACTGCCCGTTCTGCGCCACGGGGCAGGCGGGACTGGACCGGAACCTGTCCACCGCCGAGATCGTGCACCAGATCGTGGACGGGATGCGGGCCCTGAGGGATGGCGAGATCCCTGGGGGTCCGGCGCGGCTCAGCAACATCGTGTTCATGGGCATGGGCGAGCCGCTCGCCAACTACAACCGTGTGGTCGGGGCCATCCGGCGGCTCACCGACCCCGAGCCGGACGGGCTCGGGCTCTCGCAGCGCGGGATCACCGTCTCGACCGTCGGTCTCGTCCCGGCGATCCACCGGTTCGCCGACGAGGGCTTCAAGTGCCGGCTCGCGATCTCGCTGCACGCGCCCGACGACGAGCTGCGCGACACCCTCGTCCCCGTGAACACGCGGTGGAAGGTGCGCGAGGTGCTCGACGCCGGGTTCGAGTACGTCGAGAAGTCCGGGCGCCGGCTGTCCATCGAGTACGCGCTGATCCGGGACATCAACGACCAGGCGTGGCGCGGCGACCGGCTCGGACGGCTGCTCAAGGGCAGGCCGGTGCACGTCAACCTGATCCCGCTGAACCCGACCCCGGGGTCGAAGTGGACCGCCTCCCGCCCCGAGGACGAGAAGGCCTTCGTGGAGGCCATCGCCGCCCATGGTGTGCCGGTCACGATCCGGGACACCCGTGGACAGGAGATCGACGGGGCGTGTGGTCAGCTCGCGGCCACCGAGCGGTAGTCTGATCTCTGTACGTACATCTTCATACTCTGACGTCTTCATTTTCCGACATCTTCATATTCCGACAGGGGAGCGCCACAGCGCTGAGAGTGCGGCACGGGCCGCAGACCCTCTGAACCTCGCCCAGGTCATTCTGGGTAGGAAGTTCGGTCATCACTCGAGCTGTTGCGCCCTGCCCGGGGCCCGCGGATTCTCTGAACTCCGAAGGTCCCGGGCAGGGCCGCGTCTCTTCCTGGTCCATCCCAGGAGGAATTCAGTGAGCATCACCAAGAAGGTCACGGTCCTGGCCGTCGGGCTGGGGCTGGTCACCCTGTCCGCCTGCGGGTCGTCCGACAGCGGCGGCAGCGGCGGCAGCGGTGAGTCCAAGACCGTGACCCTCGTCAGCCACGACTCGTGGGCCGTGTCGAAGAACGTCCTCGCGGACTTCGAGAAGCGGTCCGGCTACAAGGTCCGGGTCCTCAAGGACGGCGACGCCGGGCAGGCCGTCAACAAGGCCATCCTCACCAAGGACAATCCGCAGGGCGACGTCTTCTTCGGCGTCGACAACACCTTGCTGTCGCGCGCGCTGGACAACGGCCTGTTCCAGTCGTACGAGGCGAAGGGCTCCGACCAGGTTCTCCCCAAGTACCGGGTCGACCAGGACAAGCACCGGGTCACGCCGATCGACACCGGCGACATCTGCGTCAACTACGACAAGGCCTACTTCAGCGAGCACAAGCTGACCCCGCCGACCTCCTTCGACGACCTGATCAAGCCCGAGTACAAGAACCTGCTCGTCACGGAGAATGCCTCCACCTCCTCGCCGGGGCTCGGGTTCCTCCTCGGTACCGCCGCCGAGTACGGCGACAACGGCTGGCAGGACTACTGGAAGAAGCTCAAGGCCAACGGCGTGAAGGTCGTCGACGGCTGGGAGCAGGCCTACAACGAGGAGTTCTCCGGCTCGGCCGGCGGCAAGCAGGCCAAGGCGGACCGGCCGCTCGTCGTCTCCTACGCCTCCTCGCCGCCCGCCGAGGTGATCTACGCCGACCCCAAGCCGACTACCGCTCCCACGGGCGTCGCCACCGGCACCTGCTTCCGGCAGGTCGAGTACGCGGGCCTGCTGAGCAACGCCGAGAACGCCAAGGGCGGCAAGGCGCTCCTCGACTTCCTGCTCACCGAGGAGTTCCAGGAGGACATGCCGTTGAACATGTTCGTCTACCCGGTGCGCCAGGGCGCCCAGGTGCCGGCCGAGTTCACGAAGTACGGGCCGCAGGCCAAGGATCCCGAGACCATGGCCCCGGACAAGATCGCCGAGAACCGTGACCAGTGGGTCAAGTCGTGGACCTCGCTCGTACTGAAGTAGCGGCCAGGACCCGCAGGAGCGCGGCGGCGCGGCTCGGCCTCGTTGCTGTGCCCGTCGCGTTCTTCGCGGTCTTCTTCGCCTACCCCGTCGCCGCGATCGTCGCGCGCGGTCTTCGGGTCGACGGGGCGTGGCAGTTCGGGCGTCTGTGGGAGGTGCTCGGGCAGTCCGACATCCGGCATGTCCTGTGGTTCACCACCTGGCAGGCGCTCGTCTCCACCGCGCTGACGTTGCTGGTCGCGCTGCCCGGTGCCTATGTCTTCGCCCGCTTCGAGTTCCCTGGCAAGCAGATTCTGCGGGCCGTGGTGATCGTGCCCTTCGTCCTGCCGACGGTCGTCGTGGGTACGGCGTTCCTGGCACTCGTCGGCCGCGGCGGGCTGATGGACGAACTGTGGGGCGTACGCCTCGACACGACCGTGTGGGCGATCCTGCTCGCGCACGTGTTCTTCAACTACGCGGTGGTCGTACGGACCGTCGGCGGGCTCTGGGCGCAGCTCGACCCGCGCCAGGAGGAGGCCGCGCGCATGCTCGGCGCGTCACGGCTCGCGGCCTGGCGGACGGTCACCCTGCCCGCGCTCGCGCCCGCCGTGGCCGCCGCCGCGCTCATGGTCTTCCTCTTCACCTTCACGTCCTTCGGTGTCGTGCAGATCCTCGGCGGGCCGACCTTCTCGACCCTCGAAGTGGAGATCTACCGGCAGACATCCGAGATCTTCGACCTGCCCACGGCCGCCGTGCTGACGCTGATCCAGTTCCTGGCGGTGGGCGCGATCCTCGCCCTGCACGCGTGGACCGTACGGCGGCGGGAGAGCGCCCTGCGCCTGGTGGACGCGTCCGCGACGGCGCGGCGACCGCGCGGGGCGGGGCAGTGGGCGCTGCTGGCCGGCGTCCTCGTCACCATCGTCGTACTCCTCCTTCTGCCGCTCGCCGTGCTGGTGCAGCGGTCGTTCGACGCGCCCGATTTCGGCTTCTACCGGGCGCTGACCAGCGAAGAGGGCGGGATCTTCCTCGTACCGCCGATCGACGCGATCGGCAACTCGCTGCAGTACGCCGTCGCCGCCACCGCCATCGCCGTGGTGATCGGCGGTCTGGCCGCGGCCGCGTTGACGCGGCGGGACGCGGGCCGGTTCGTGCGCGGGTTCGACGCGTTGCTGATGCTGCCCCTCGGGGTGTCCGCGGTGACCGTCGGGTTCGGGTTCCTGATCGCCCTGGACGAGCCGCCGCTGGACCTCAGGGCCTCCTGGATCCTGGTGCCGCTCGCGCAGGCGCTGGTCGGGGTCCCCTTCGTCGTACGGACCATGCTGCCCGTGCTGCGGGCGGTGGACCAGCGGCTGCGGGAGGCGGCGGCCGTGCTCGGGGCGTCGCCGTGGCGGGTGTGGCGCGAGGTCGATCTGCCGATGGTGCGGCGGGCGCTGCTGATCGCGGCGGGGTTCGCGTTCGCGGTGTCGCTGGGGGAGTTCGGGGCGACGGTGTTCATCGCGCGGCCCGACAATCCGACACTGCCGGTCGCCGTGGCGCGGCTGCTGGGGCGGGCGGGCGAACTCAACTACGGCCAGGCAATGGCCCTTTCCACGATTCTGATGGTGGTGTGCGCGGTGGCGCTGCTGGTGCTGGAGCGGCTGCGTACCGACCGGACCGGGGAGTTCTAGATGCTGCTGAGCCTTGAGGACGCGACGGTACGGTTCGGCGGGCGGGCCGCGCTGGACGGGGTCGCTCTCGATGTCGCCGAGCACGAGGTCGTGTGCGTGCTGGGGCCCAGTGGCAGCGGCAAGTCGACGCTGCTTCGGGCGGTGGCCGGGCTGCAACACCTGGATGGCGGTCGGGTGTTGCTCGACGGGCGCGACCAGGCGGGCGTGCCTGCCCACAAGCGGGGGGTCGGGCTGATGTTCCAGGACCATCAGCTGTTCCCGCAGCGTGATGTGGGGGGGAACGTGGCGTTCGGGCTGCGGATGCATGGCGCTGCGCGCGCTGAACAGCAGGAGCGCGTACGGGAGTTGCTGGAACTGGTCGGGCTTCCGGGTGCCGGACGCCGGGCGGTGGCCGCGCTGTCCGGCGGTGAGCAGCAGCGGGTGGCGCTGGCCCGGGCGCTCGCGCCCCGGCCGCGGCTGCTGATGCTGGACGAGCCGCTCGGGCAGCTGGACCGTTCGCTGCGGGAACGGCTGGTGGTCGAACTGCGGGAGCTCTTCGGCCGGTTGGGCACCACCGTGCTCGCCGTGACACACGACCAGGGCGAGGCCTTCGCGCTCGCCGACCGGGTCGTGGTGATGCGGGACGGGCGGATCGCCCAGTCCGGTACGCCCCTTGAGGTCTGGCAGCGGCCGGCGGACGAGTTCGTGGCCCGGTTCCTCGGCTTCGAGAACGTGGTCGAGGGGACGGTCGTCGGGGAGGCCGCAGACACGCCGTGGGGCAAGGTGCCGGTCCCCGCGGGGGCCGCGCAGGGGGTGCGCTGTGTGCTGGTGCGGCCCGCGGGCGTGCGGCTCGTGGGCGCGGAGGAGGGGCTGCCCTGCGTGGTGGCCGCGCGGACGTTCAAGGGCACCCATGTCGCCGTACACCTCCAGCCGGAGGACGCGCCTCGGCTGGAGGCGGCGTGTGCGCTGCGGGAGGCGCCGGAGGTCGGGGACATGGTGGGGGTGGAGTTCGACGGGGCGGAAATCGTCGTGCTCGGGTGGGAACCCCCGAGCTGAGGGGCCCGCTCACCGCCGTTCTGGCTGGAGTGGGCGACCGACGGCGGCCCGCCCCCTGAGTGGGGACGGGCCACAGCGGTGTGCGGAGCGGACGTCAGCGGCCGTTGCTCGAGCCGCGACGGCGCATGCCGAAGAACACGGCGCCGCCGCCGATCGCGACCAGGAGGACCGCGATGCCGGCGATGATGCCGGTGTTGGAGTTCGAACCCGTCTCGGCGAGGTTGGAGTCATTGGCCGCCGGGGACGGCGCGTTGCTCGGGGTGGCCGCCGCGGGCGTGGTGCTCTCGCTAGCCGAGGGCGTCGGGGCCGGGGCGCCGGGCTCCTCGGCCGCCGGAGTCGAGGCGGAGTCCGACGGCGTCGGGGTGGGCGTCGGGGTCGGCTTCTCGTCCGCCTTGCAGGCCGTGGCCGGGGTGATCAGGTTCGGCTTGATGTCCTCGTCGACGTAGCCCGCGGCCTTGACGTGGACGCGGTACTCGGCGTTCGGCTTCCAGTTCTCGGTGAAGGTGATGGTGACGCCTTCGCGCGAGCCCTCGACCACCTGCTCGCCGACCTTCTTCACGTCGGCCCCGTTGTTCTCCAGGAACACGGAGACGGTGGCCGGGATGCCGGCGGGGTCGACGTCGGTGACGGTGATGACGCCCTTCTTGCCGTCGCACTTCGCTTCGGCGGAGAACTCGTTGATGTTGCAGGCGAGCGCGTTGCCGGCGGCACCGAGCGCGAGCGCGGCCGAGGCGGAGGCGACACCGAGGATGCGCACGGAACGTGCGACGGTACGGCGAGTTATGGACACGTTTGTCCTTTACGAGTTGCGCAACTGCGGGGGGGTGGGCGGGATGGTGATGTGACATCAGCATCCCCAGGAGTCTCACAGGTCTATAAGCGCTGCATAAGGAGTGTCAACGCATAGGGGCTCTGCGGAGCTCGCCTTTGCCGTCTTATTAACCACCGAGACGTTTCAACGCCTCGGGAGCCTCCTCGATCCGGTCAACAAGGGCGATTCGGGACTCCATCGACCGCTCCCGCGCGAGCGCCCGGAGCAGGGGCCAGGTGGGAAGCTTCTCCGTCCAGTGCGCGCGGTCGACCAGGACCATCGGCGTGGGCTCGCCACGCGACTCGTAGTAGTTGGGCGTCGCGTTGTCGAAGATCTCCTGTACGGTGCCGGCGGCTCCCGGCAGGAACACCACGCCCGCGGTGGAGCGGGCCAGCAGGCCGTCCTCGCGGGTGGCGTTGGCGAAGTACTTGGCGATGTGCGACGCGAAGGCGTTCGGCGGCTCGTGGCCGTAGAACCAGGTGGGGATGCCGACGGAGGGGCCGCCCTTCGGCCAGCGGGTGCGCACCTCGAAGGCGGCCCTCGCCCACTCGGTGATCGAGGGCGTGAACTTCGGGGACTTCGCGAGGAGTCGGAGCGACTCGGTCAGCATCTCGTCGTCGAACGGAGCCGCGTACGCGCCGAGGTTCGCCGCCTCCATCGCGCCCGGGCCGCCGCCGGTGGCCACGGTGAACCCGGCGCGGGCCAGTTCCCGGCCGAGACGCGCGGCACCGGCGTAGGCCTCCGTGCCGCGGGCCATCGCGTGGCCGCCCATCACGCCCACCACCCGGGCGCCGACGAGGAGTTCGTCGAGGGCGTCGGAGACGGAGTCGTCGTGGATCGCGCGCAGCATCGAGGCGAAGATGTCGCCGTCGGCCTTGGTCCGCTGAAACCAGGTGTACGCGAGGGCGTCGGGCGTGAGCTCGTAGCCGTCCGCCAGGAACTCGAAGAGCTCGTCGGGGGAGTAGACCAGGCCCCGGTACGGGTCGAAGGGCAGGTCGGGCACGGGCGGGAAGACCAGGGCGCCGTCCGCGCGGATCTTGGCGGCCGCGTCCTCCCGCATGGGGCAGCCGAGGAATACGGCGCCCGCGGTGTCGGTGGCGAGCAACTCCCGCGTACGGTCCGTCAGATCGACGGCCTGGACACGGAATCCGGCGAGGGTGCCGCGGGCCGAGACGGTCGCGTCGAACTCCTCGAGGGTCTCGATCTCACGGTCGCTGTGGTGGGCCGCATGGGCGGGCATGGTCTGCACCCGCCCATGCTAGGCGCCGTGTGGGTCAGCCCTCGATGGCAGACGGGTCCATCCACACGACCTCCCAGGTGTGGCCGTCCGGGTCGTCGAAGGAGCGGCCGTACATGAAGCCGTGGTCCTGCGTCTCGCCCGCCAGGGAGCCGCCCGCCGCGAGTGCCTTCTCGACCAGCTCGTCGACCTTTTCGCGGCTCTCGGCGCTCAGCGCCAGGAGCACTTCGCTGCTCTTCTTCGCGTCCACGATCTCCTTCTTCGTGAACTCGGCATAGCGCTCCTTGGTGTGCACCATCGCGACGATGGCGTCGCTGATGACGACGGAGGCGGTGTTCTCGTCGCTGAACTGCGCGTTGATCGTGTAGCCGAGCTCCGTGAAGAACTTCTTCGAGGCGTCGAGGTCGTTGACGGCCATGTTCACGAAGATCATCTGCTGGTACGCGGTCATCGGTCTCTCCCATCGGGTTGTGATGTTCGGTGGGTAGACCGGGCACCTCGGCGGAACTCATCGGCCGTCGGAGATTTTTTCGTACGGATTCTTCGTACAGATTTCAGCGGGTCAGCGGAAGCGCCGCCAGCTCGGCGATGATCAGCGTGAGCGGCCCGAACAGGGCCAGCAGCGCGCCGGCGCGGAGAGCGGCGGCGCTGCGCAGCAACGTCGTGGGGGCACCGAGCCGGACCAGTGCGGCCGTGGTGTCGGCGCGGGCCTGCCTGGCCTCTACGGCGGCCGTGAGGAGCGTAGCGACCGTGCAGCCGGTGACCAGGAGCAGGCCGAGGGTGGTGAGCGGGCCGAACGACGGTTCGTCCGTGCCGTCCACCCCGATCATGGCGTACGTCCCCGACGCCACCGCGCAGACGACGCCGAGGGGGCGGCCGATGCGGGTGGCTTCCGCCATGAGGATCCGGCCGGCGAGGAGGCGGAGGGCGCCGGGGCGGGCGGCCTGGAGGAGGCGTCCGCAGAGGTGGGTGAGGCCGGGGCCGGCGAGGGCCAGGCCGAGGGCGGTGAGGCTCCAGCCGACGAGGACGGAAGGGGCTCCGCCCAGGCCGCCGGGCATGGTGAGGGTGGGGGCGGGTTCGGTGCGGCCGGTGTATGCCTCCACGGCCAGGCCCGCGGCGAGTACGGCGATGCCCCAGGGGAGGCCTCGGGGCGCCTCTCGGGGCGGTGGAGGGAGGACGACGGTGTTCAGGTCGGCGCTCTCGTTGTCCGAGGTCGCGGCCGAGGGGTCGGCCGCGGGATCCGGCGCTTGCGGGGTGGCGTCCTTCTGCGGCACCGCCCCGGCGGCACGACTGCCGACAGCCTGTCGGCGGCGGCCGTCCGCGGTAGGGCGGAAGCGTGCGCCGAAGCGGCCGTACGCCCCGAACGTCTCCCGCATCCCCGACCTGCCGTACGCGCCGAAGCGGCCGTACGACCGGGCGCGTGTCGATGCCGCCGGCCTGTCGTCCCGCGGCGCCAGTGCCACCGCCACCGCCATCGACGCGATCGTCGGTACCAGCGTCAGCAGGGTCAGGGCAGCCGGGAGGGGCAAGGGCTTGTCCGCTGCCAGGAAGTCCGCTGCCGCGCCGTCGAACGGCATGCCCGTCAGGTCTCCGCGGAGGTGGAGGAAAGCCAGCAGCGCGAGCATCGAGCCGAGCGTGCAGGACAGGGCCGTCGTCGTCGCCGAGACGGCCATCAGGCGGGCCGGTCCGAGGCCGATCGCCGAGAGGCCGGGGCGGGGCCTGGCCGCCGGGTCGGTGCGGGCGACCGCGACCGCGAAGTGGGCCGTCGCGGCCAGCGGCGTCGCGCACCAGGCCAGGCGGAGGAGGGGGGCGTCGGGGCCGTCCGGGTGGCTCAGGGCGTAGCCGAGGCTGCACAGGAGGAGGAAACCCGTGCCCGCCGATGCCGCCGCCACCAGGAGACGGCGGAGTTGGACGGCCGGGTGGGCGCCGCGGGTCAGACGGAGAGCGAGCACGTGGCCCGGCCTTCCGTCTCGGTGACCGGGGGCAGGTGAACGGTGTTCACGCGCCGCCCGTCCAGCAGGGACACCGTACGGTCGGCGAGGGCCGCCGTCTCCGCCTCGTGAGTGGCCAGCACCACCGTGATGCCGTGGGAGCGGGCTGCCGTGGTGAGGGTGCGCAGCACATGGGTGCGGTCCTCGCGGTGCAGCGGGGCCGTCGGTTCGTCCGCGAACAGCACCGTCGGGGCCGGGGCCAGGGCCCGCGCGATGCATACGCGCTGGCGTTCCGACTGGCGCAGTTCGTGCGGGCGTTTGCGGGCGCAGTCGCCGATGTCCAGGCGCTCCAGCCACTCCAGCGCGGCCGTCTTGGCACGGCGGCGGCTGGTGCCGCGCAGCATCAGGGGGAGCGCCGCGTTCTCCCAGACGTTCAGCTCGGGGACCAGGGCGGGGGCCGGGTCGATCCAGCCGAAGCGGTCGCGGCGGAGGCGCTCGCGGGCCAACAGGCCCATGGTGTGCACGGGGGCGCTGTTGAACCAGACCTCGCCGCGATGCGCCGGGACCAGGCCGGACAGGCACCGCAGCAGGGTCGTCTTGCCGCTGCCGCGCGGGCCGCCGACGGCGAGGACCTCGCCCTCGCGGACGCCGAGCGAGACGCCGACCAGCCCGGGGGAGCCGTCGCGGTGGGTGAAGTGCAGCGACCGTGCCCAGAGCACGTCGTTGTCCGGCGGGGCCTCCATGGGCGTACACCTCGTTCAGATCCGTAATTCCCTTTGCCAATCCCCCGTGCGGGGGAACGAAGGCAGGGCCGATCGGTTACAGGGCACGCTAAAGATCCGGGGCGGGAACGACGGACAGCACGCGGCCCGGGCGCACCCTTCTCACTCGTACGGGTGCACCCGGGCCGCGGAACCGCCGGAGGCTACAGCTTGCTCCACGCCTGAGTCAGCGTCGCGCGCAGGATCTGTTCGATCTCGTCGAACGTGTCCTGGTTGGCGATCAGCGGCGGAGCCAGCTGGACGACCGGGTCGCCGCGGTCGTCGGCACGGCAGTACAGGCCGTTGTCGAACAGAGCCTTGGAAAGGAAGCCGTAGAGGACCCGCTCCGTCTCCTCCGCGCTGAAGGACTCCTTCGTCGCCTTGTCCTTCACCAGCTCGATGCCGTAGAAGAAGCCGTTGCCGCGGACGTCGCCGACGATCGGCAGGTCGTGCAGCTTCTCCAGGGTGGCGCGGAACGCGGACTCGTTGTCGAGCACGTGCTGGTTGAGGCCCTCGCGCTCGAACAGGTCGAGGTTGGCCAGGCCCACGGCCGCGGAGACCGGGTGGCCGCCGAAGGTGTAGCCGTGCAGGAAGGTGTTGTCGCCCTTGTAGAAGGGCTCGGCGAGGCGGTCCGAGACGATGCACGCGCCGATGGGGGAGTAGCCGGACGTCATGCCCTTGGCGCAGGTGATCATGTCCGGGACGTAGCCGAACTTGTCGCAGGCGAACATCGTGCCGAGGCGGCCGAAGGCGCAGATGACCTCGTCCGAGACAAGGAGCACGTCATACTTGTCGCAGATCTCGCGCACCCGCTGGAAGTAGCCGGGCGGGGGCGGGAAGCAGCCGCCGGCGTTCTGTACCGGCTCCAGGAAGACCGCCGCGATCGTGTCCGGGCCCTCGAAGAGGATCTGCTGCTCGATCTGGTCGGCGGCCCAGCGGCCGAAGGCCACCGGGTCGTCACCGAAGAGGGGCGCCCGGTAGATGTTCGTGTTCGGGACCTTGTGCGCGCCCGGGACGAGGGGCTCGAAAGGGGCCTTCAGGCCCGGCAGGCCGGTGATGGACAGGGCGCCCTGCGGGGTGCCGTGGTAGGCGACCGCGCGGGAGATCACCTTGTGCTTGGTGGGCTTGCCGACCAGCTTGAAGTACTGCTTGGCCAGCTTCCAGGCGGTCTCGACCGCCTCGCCGCCGCCGGTGGTGAAGAAGACCTTGTTGAGGTCGCCCGGCGCGTACTGCGCGAGGCGCTCCGCCAGCTCCACGGCCTTCGGGTGGGCGTAGGACCACACCGGGAAGAACGCCAGTTCCTGCGCCTGCTTGAAGGCGGTCTCGGCCAGCTCCGTGCGGCCGTGACCGGCCTGGACCACGAACAGGCCCGCGAGACCGTCGAGGTAGCGCTTGCCCTTGTCGTCGTAGATGTGGGTGCCCTCGCCCCGGACGATGGTGGGGACGGGCGAGTTCTCGTACGAGGACATGCGGGTGAAGTGCATCCACAGGTGGTCGTACGCGGTCCGGCTGAGGTCCTTGGGGCTGTCGGTGGTCACGGTTATCGGGTTCCCCACATGTAGGTCTGCTTCTTGAGCTTGAGGTAGACGAAGCTCTCGGTGGAGCGCACGCCGGGGATGGCTCGCATGCGTTTGTTGATGACGTCCAGGAGGTGGTCGTCGTCCTCGCAGACGATCTCCACCATCAGGTCGAAGGAGCCCGCGGTCATCACCACGTACTCGCACTCGGACATGGCGCTCAGCGCGTCGGCCACGGACTCCACGTCGCCCTCGACGTTGACGCCGACCATCGCCTGGCGCCGGAAGCCCACGGTGAGCGGGTCCGTGACGGCGACGATCTGCATCACGCCCTGGTCGAGCAGCTTCTGGACGCGCTGGCGCACGGCGGCCTCGGACAGGCCGACGGCCTTGCCGATGGCGGCGTACGGCCGGCGGCCGTCCTCCTGGAGCTGCTCGATGATGGCGAGGGAGACGGCATCCAGGTGCGGGGTGCCGTTCCTGGACTCGCGGGAGTCCCGGGAGTCCCTGGGGTCTGCGCTTCGACTGGCCACGACGTCACTGTGCACGACGTCTCGACAATTTCGCAAGGCTCCATCGATGAAATTCGTTGTTTATGTGGCGGAGACCTGCGGATTTCGCAGCGTTGGCGCGATCGGGGCTGTTGAAAACGTGGGGCGGCCGACTAGGGTGGGTGTCTCAAGGATTGGACAGTTCGACCTGACAGGAGGCCGGCAGTGAGCGAGCTTCGTCGTCTGCGCAACTACATCGACGGTGAGTTCCGGGACGCCGCCGACGGACGGACCACCGAGGTGGTCAACCCCGCGACGGGCGAGGCGTACGCGACCGCGCCGCTGTCCGGGCAGGCGGACGTCGACGCCGCGATGGCGGCCGCCGACGCGGCCTTCCCCGGCTGGCGCGACACGACTCCCGCCGAGCGCCAGAAGGCCCTCCTGAAGATCGCGGACGCGTTCGAGGAGCGCGCCGAGGAGCTGATCGCGGCCGAGGTGGAGAACACGGGCAAGCCGGTCGGGCTGACCCGCTCCGAGGAGATCCCGCCGATGGTCGACCAGATCCGCTTCTTCGCGGGCGCGGCCCGGATGCTGGAGGGGCGCAGCGCCGGCGAGTACATGGAGGGGCTGACCTCGATCGTCCGCCGCGAGCCGGTCGGCGTCTGCGCGCAGGTCGCGCCGTGGAACTACCCGATGATGATGGCCGTGTGGAAGTTCGCCCCGGCGATCGCTGCGGGCAACACGGTGGTGCTCAAGCCGTCCGACACCACCCCCGCCTCCACCGTCCTCATCGCGGAGATCCTCGGCTCGGTCCTGCCCAAGGGTGTCTTCAACGTCATCACCGGCGACCGTGAGACCGGCCGTCTGATGGTCGAGCACCCGATTCCCGCCATGGCCTCCATCACCGGCTCCGTCCGGGCCGGCATGCAGGTCGCGGAGTCCGCGTCCAAGGACGTCAAGCGCGTCCACCTGGAGCTGGGCGGCAAGGCGCCGGTCGTCGTCTTCGAGGACACCGACATCGCCAAGGCCGTCGAGGACATCTCGGTCGCGGGCTTCTTCAACGCCGGCCAGGACTGTACGGCCGCCTGCCGGGTCCTCGTCCACGAGGCCATCCACGACGAGTTCGTCTCCGCGCTCGCCAAGGCCGCCGCCGACACCAAGACGGGCCTGCCGGACGACGAGGACGTGCTGTACGGCCCGCTCAACAACCCCAACCAGCTCGCGCAGGTCGAGGGCTTCATCAACCGTCTGCCCGCCCACGCGCGCGTGGAGACCGGCGGCAAGCGGGTCGGCGAGCAGGGTTACTTCTTCGCCCCGACCGTCGTCTCCGGCGTCAAGCAGGACGACGAGATCATCCAGAAGGAGGTCTTCGGCCCGGTCATCACCGTCCAGTCCTTCTCCGACGAGGACCAGGCCGTGCGGTGGGCCAACGGCGTCGAGTACGCCCTCGCCTCCTCGGTGTGGACCAAGGACCACTCCCGCGCGATGCGGATGTCCAAGAAGCTGGACTTCGGCTGCGTGTGGATCAACACCCACATCCCGCTGGTCGCCGAGATGCCGCACGGCGGCTTCAAGAAGTCCGGCTACGGCAAGGACCTGTCGGCGTACGGCTTCGACGACTACACGCGGATCAAGCATGTGATGACGTCGCTGGACGCGTGAGCCTCCGGCGGTTCGGCGGACACGGGCGCGGCCCCGGACGGGAAGTTCCCGTCCGGGGCCGCGGTGTTCCCCCTCCGTGGTGGGCAGGTGCGCTTCAGAGGAAAGCATTTTTGAACATGTTCAACTTCGGCGTACGCTGCCGCATGGCTGGTCTTCGTCGTCTGCCTGGTGCTCAGCGGGGCCACGGCCTTCCCCGTCGTCCCCGCTACTTGAGCGCCGCCCGCGCGATCCGCTCGGTCACCGGGTTCATGTCCTCGCTCTTCGCGTCCGTCGCGCCCACGGAGACGACCAGCGTGCGTGACAGATCGCGGGTCGCGGCGATCAACGTGCCGTAGCCGTAGCGGGCGCCCGACTTGAGCCAGTAGACCCGGCCCTCGAACTCGAAGCGCTGCAGACCGGCGCTCATGGTGGCGCCCTCGATGCCCTTCGGCACCGTGAACATCTCCTTCAGCTGCGGCCGGGGGACCAGGTCGCCGCGGAACAGGTGGGTCAGCAGGCTCTCCAGGTCCGCGGTGGTGGAGATCATGTCGCCGGCCGCCCAGCGGTCCGCCTGGTTCCAGTCCGTCACGTCCACGAAGTCCGTCGTGCCGTCGGCCCGCTTCACGGCCTGGTAGCCGTGGTTGTGCGGCCCCCGGATGGCCGGGTCGGTGCCGGGGAAGTAGGTGTCCCGCATTTCGGCGGGCAGCAGGACGCGCCGGGTGGCCTCCGAGGCGTACGACTGTCCCGTCACCTTCTCGATCAGCAGGCCGAGGATCGTGTAGTTGATGTTCAGGTAGTGCTGCTTGCACCCCGGGCGGAACTCCGGTCCCTTCGCCACCGCGGACGCGACGACCTCCTGGGGTGTCAGCGTGTCGAAGCGGTGGGCGTACAGCTCCTCGAAGGTGTTCCCGAGGCTTTTGCCCGGCTGGATGCCGCTGGTGTGGTTCAGCAGCTGCCGTACGGTGATCGGCTTGAAGTCGCGGGTCAGCAGCCCCGGGAGGTAGTGCTGCACGGGCTTGTCCAGGCGGACCTCGCCCTCCGCCGCGAGCTGCAGGACGACGGCCGCCGTCACTACCTTCGTCGTCGAACCCGCCCGGAAGCGCGCGTCCGGGTCCGCCGCCCGGCCGCTCGCCAGGTCGTGCACGCCCGCGCTGCCGCGCCAGGTGCCGTCGGTGCCGCCGACCCGGACGAGGGCCGCGGTGGCGTCCTGGTCGGGGAGGTTCTTGAGCGCGTTCTCCAGGGCCTGGGTGTCCAGGTCGGTCGTCGTGGTGTGCGCGGCCGCCGGAGCGGAGGCCGCGAACGCGGGGGCGGCCAGCGGGCCGGCGCCCAGGGCGAGGACGAGGGAGGCGGCGAGGACGGTCGTACGGCGGCGGGCGCGCATGCGGCGGCTCCAGAGGTCGACGGATGTACGGGATGTGTTGGCGATCATCCTGTGGCCGTACGGTGTCTCCCGGATCGTCGGCAAGGAGGGCACCGGACCCTGGTGCAACCCGGAGCAAGTGCGGTGATGGGCAAGGGTGTTGTGAGGGAGTGCCCCTAAGGGCCCCCGAAGCCCGCTCAAAAAACTGTTATCGCGGACACCTTCACGCCGTCTCCACGCTGTGATGCCCGACATAGCCATGACCCCAGGCGCACCTGAGAGGGTGCGTGCGGGAACAACGTGAGAGAGCGCGAGGGAAAGGACGACGTGGACACGCGGCAATGGCGCGACACCATCGCGGCAGCGCAGGCCGGCGACCGGCAGGCGCTGGACGAGCTGGTCGCGGGCTGGCTGCCGCTGGTCTACAACATCGTCGGCCGCGCCCTGAACGGCCACGCCGACGTCGACGACGTCGTCCAGGAGACCATGCTCCGAGCCGTCGACAACCTCGGCTCCCTGCGCGACCCGGACAGCTTCCGGTCCTGGCTGGTGGCGATCGCGATGCGGCAGATCCGGGACCGGGCGCGCCGCAGGTCCACGGAGAAGCTGGACGAGGCGGCGGCCCACGAGGCCACGGACTTCGCCGAACTCACCGTGCTGAGGCTGCAGTTGGAGGGGCAGCGGCGTGAGGTCGCGGAGGCGGTGCGCTGGCTCGACGACGAGGACCGGCAACTGTTGTCGTTGTGGTGGCTGGAGGTCGCCGGCGAGCTCAACCGGCGTGAGCTGGCGGCGGCCGTCGGCATCAGCCGGCAGCACGCCGCCGTGCGCGTCCAGCGGATGAAGGAGCGCCTGGAGACCTCACGCGGCATCGTGCGGGCCCTCGACGGCGCCTGCCCGGACCTGCGCGAGCTGACCGGCCGCTGGAACGGCCTCCCCGACTCCGTCTGGCGCAAGCGGCTGGCCCGGCACATCAGGCGCTGCGGCTACTGCGGCGACGCCCGCGAGACCGTCGTACCGGCGGAACGCCTGCTCGTCGGGATCGCGCTCGTCCCGATCCCGGTCGGCTTCACCCTCTCGCTGGCCTTCGGCGGCAAGACGGCGGTGGCCGCCACGTCCGCCGCCACCTCCGTCAGCTGGTCCGCGAAGGTGCTCGGCGCGCTGACCAAGCCGGCGGTCGCCGTGACCGCGGGCGCTTCCATCGTCGCGGGCGGCGCGTACGTCGTCACGCAGCCCCCCGACGCCCCGCCCCCGCGCGCGGCCGTCACGCCCACGCCCACGGCGACGGCCACGTCCGCCCCGCCGTCTCTTCCGGCCGCCCCGCCCCCTTCGCCCTCACCGTCGGCGACCCAGCCGAAGGCCGACCTGTACGGCAGCGTCGTCGACGCCGTCGACCGGGCACCGGACCGGAATGCGAAGCCCGCGCCCCTGCCGCACCGGCCGGAGTCCGGGATCACCAGCACCGGCGGCGCGCACGCCGTGATGAACCACCGCGGCGACAGCGTCAAGCTCACCGGCCAGGGCTATGTCCTCGTCCGCTGGCAGATCTCTCCCCAGTACCGGCCGGGCGGACTGGTCATGCCGACCTGGACCGGCCTCGAGGGCAAGCTCTTCCACGTGGCCTCGGGCGGCGGCCGCCGTATGGACGACCCCGTGAACGGCGGCTCCGACGGCTCCGCCACCGGCATGGGCAACCCGGACATCGGCTACACCGTGCTCCCGGCCGGCACCCAGCAGATGTGGCAGAACGAGTACTTCTACGTCGACGGCAGCGTCACCCTCACCGTGAACGAGCGGGGCGCCGACTACGGCCTGAGCGTCTTCCCGTCCAGTTGGAACGCGGTGAACGAGGATGTGAACAGCGGACCCCCGCAGGGCGCGATCCGCTACGGCCTGGTCCGCGACACCGGCAAGGACGACACCCCCGTGCCGCAGTACGTCACCCGCGCGACCCCGGCCGATCCGGCGACCGTTCCTCAGGAATCGCGGGTGTAGGACTCCCGCAGGAGTTCGCCGGGCCGCGCGGTCCGCCGCCGTCGCGCAGGGCGCACAGTGTGTCGATGCGGTTCGTGGTGATCGAGTCGACGCCCATGGCGGTGAGGCGGCGCATCGAGCGGCGGGTGTCGGGGGTCCATACGGACAGCAGGTAGCCGTCGGCGTGAACGCGGTCGGCGAGACTGTGGTCGACCAGGGCGAAGCGGTAGTTGAGCCAGCGCGGGCGTACCGCGTCCAGCAGGGCGGGGCGCGGCGGGGCCAGCGTCGTCCAGGTCAGCGCGATCTCGGCGGCCTTGTCGGCGGCGCGCACGGCGAGCATGGCCGTGGCGTCCGCGCAGTAGTACACGCGGTCCGCCGCCCCGCACTCGCGGACGACGTGCACGACCCGGCGCGCCATCCGCACGTCCGAGGTGCCCGGCAGGTCGAGCATCACCCGGCTGCCGTCGGTCGCGGCCAGCGCCTCGGCCAGCGTCGGCACCTTCCCGAACGTCAGCCCGCGCACCTCGTCCGCCGACAGCGACAGCAGCGGCCGGTCGTGCTCCCACAGCCGCTTCAGTGTGTCGTCGTGCAGCAGCACGGGAACGCCGTCGCGGGTCAGCCGTACGTCGATCTCCACCGCGTCCGCGCCCCGGCGGAGCGCGGAACGCAGCGAGTCGATGGTGTTCTCGCGGACGCGGTAGGGGTCGCCGCGGTGGGCCACGGCGGTCAGGTTCTGCATCCGCCCATTGTGCGGGGACGGCTCTTGGAGGGGACCCCTCAGGGGGCGAGCCAGGCCGAGGTGAAGGTGTCGATCTCCTCCTTGATCCGCGCCTTGCCGGCCTCGTCCAGGAAGGCCGCCTCGACCCCGTTCTTCGCCAGCTCGGCCAGGCCCCGCTCGTCGAGGTCCAGCAGCCGGGCGGCGACCGCGTACTCGTTGTTGAGGTCGGTGCCGAACATCGGCGGGTCGTCGGAGTTGATCGTGACCAGGACGCCGGCCTCCACGAACTCCTTGATCGGGTGCTCGTCGAGGGTGCGGACCGCGCGCGTGGCGATGTTGGAGGTCGGGCAGACCTCCAGGGCGATCCGGTGCTCGGCGAGGTGGGCGAGGAGCTTGGGATCCCGCGCGGAGCTGGTGCCGTGTCCGATGCGCTCGGCGCGCAGTTCGGTGAGCGCGTCCCACACGGTCTGAGGGCCGGTGGTCTCGCCCGCGTGCGGCACCGACCGCAGTCCGGCGGCGATCGCCCGGTCGAAGTACGGCTTGAACTGCGGCCGGGGCACGCCGATCTCGGGCCCGCCGAGCCCGAAGGAGACCAGCCCCTCCGGGCGCACCCGGTCGTCGGTGGCCAGCCGTGTCGTCTCCTCGGCGGCCTCCAGACCGGCCTCGCCGGGGATGTCGAAGCACCAGCGCAGAACGGTCCCGAAGTCGGCCTCCGCCGCCTTCCGCGCGTCCTCGATCGCGTCCATGAAGGCCCGCTCGTCGATGCCCCGGCGGGTCGAGGAGAACGGGGTGACGGTCAGCTCGGCGTAGCGCACCTGCTGCCGGGCCAGGTCCCGGGCCACCTCGAACGTCAGCAGCCGTACGTCCTCCGGCGTGCGGATCAGGTCGACGACGGACAGGTACACCTCGATGAAGTGGGCGAAGTCCGTGAAGGTGAAGTAGTCGACCAGGGCCTCGGGGTCGGTGGGGACCTTGGAGTCGGGGTGGCGGGCGGCCAGTTCCGAGACGATGCGCGGGGAGGCGGAGCCGACGTGGTGCACGTGCAGTTCGGCCTTCGGCAGCGACGCGATGAAGGCGCGCAGGTCGCGCGGAACGCGGGCGTCGACGAGGTGGTCGGTCAAGGGGGCCTCCCCAGGCAGGGCGCCAGGCACTGTGTCGGGTGCGGCGCGGATGATCGGCTGATCGAGTGCGGTGACATCGTAGGTCGCGGGTGCGAGAGCGTGTGCGGGTGCCCTGGACGGGCCGGGACGGCTGCCGGGGGGCGTGCGGGGAGGGTCCCGGAGCCTCGGTGCAGGATGGGACGCGGCTGGGCGGTGGAGTGTGATTCGGCAGGCCGTAGCATGACGCCACGAACGACTTAGGGGGACATGACATGACGGACGCGACGCAGCCGAGCGGGGAGGCCAACGCCGGCCGCGACCCTTGGGCTCCGCCCGAGAACGGGCCGTCGCCGGCCAAGGACCAGGCGCCCGACACCGGCCGGCCGGCCACGCCGCAGCCGCCGTCCGTGCACGACCAGGCCACCGTCACCTCGATGCCCAACGACGGTTTCGCCACACCGGGCTACCCCCCACCGGGCTACCCCGCCTTTGGCGCACCGACTGCCGGCGCTCCTGTGGGTGGACCGGCTCCCGTCGGTGGCCCCGGCGTGCCTCCCCCGCCCATGGCGCCCACCGGCCCCGGCGTCCCCGGCGGATACGGGTACCCCTCCTACCCTCCCGGCTACGGCTGGCCCGGCATGCCGACGCCCCCGCAGAACGGGATGGGCACCGCGGCGATGGTGCTGGGCATCCTGTCCTGCTGCCTCTTCTGTCTCTACGGCATCGTCTCGCTCGCCCTCGGCATCGTCGCCGTGGTCCTCGGGATCAAGGGACGCCGACGCGCCCAGCGCGGCGAGGCCAACAACCACGGTCAGGCGCAGGCCGGACTGATCACGGGCATCATCGGCATCATCCTCGGCCTCATCGTGATCGCGGTGATGGTCGTCGGGATCGTGCTTGCCATCAACAGCGACGAGTCGGATTCCGACCCCTACTCCGACCCGTACTACGACGGTGCCGCCCACGCCGTGTCGACGTCCGTCGTGACGACCCGCTGAGTACACCCCGGAGCCGCGTGAGCCTCTGAGACTCAGACCTGAAGCGGAGTCGGCCCTGCAGGTTCGGCTCCGCTTCAGCCCGTCCGCAACCGCTCCCGCGCCTCCATCAACGCGAACCCCAGCAGATTCGGCCCCCGCCACCGCTCCGGATCCTGCGCCACCTCGTCGTCCGCGGCGAGACCGATGCCCCACACCCGGTCCACGGGGCTCGCCTCCACCAGCAGCCGGTCACCCGTGCCCAGCAGAAAGTCCCGCAGTTCGGGATGCGCTGCGAACTTGTGGACGCTGCCCTCGACCACGAGCCCGAACCGCTCCCGCTCCCATATCGCCTCGTCGAAGCCGCGCACGAGCCGCCCCGCCTTCTTCGCCTCGGCGGGATGCTCCGCCGCCAGCACGCGCCGCTCCGCCTCGGGATCTTCGAAAAGGCGCGCCTTGCCCGCCATCATCCAGTGCTCGGCGGTCGCGTACACCACGCCGTCCACCTCGAACGGCGACGGCCACCACTGGCTCAGACAGCTCGGCCCCACCCGGCCGTCCGGCCGCGGCCGGTGCCCCCAGAAGTACAGATACTTGATCTTCGCCCCCGCCCGGACCGCCCTGACCAGGGCCTCCCGCGACTCGATCTTCCCCATGGTCCTCTCCATGCACGCGAGTCTGGCAGTCACCACTGACACTCCGTCCCCCCTTTTCGACGCCGACTGACACCTGGTCGACAGATTCCGTCGCGTAACCAAAAGGCAACAACGGAATCACTTGTTGGACGCCCTTTGCTCTGTCAGGATCGGCACTCAAATCGAGCTGGAGCTACGCCACCCGCCTCTGACGAACGCGGGCGACGGCGGAGGAGAGCGACATGCACAACCCGGGCACTGCCACCCTGGACCGGTTCGCGGCCCAGGAGCGCTTCGCGGACGGCGCGCAGTACATCGCGGGCCGCCTGACGAAGGGCACCTCCGGCCGCACCCATGCGGTCGTCGACCCGGCGACCGGACAGGACGTCTTCACGTACGAACTGGCCGCCACCGCCGACGTGGACGCGGCCGTCGCCGCCGCCCGCGAGGCCTTCCCCGGCTGGTCCTCGGCCACCCCGGGCGAGCGCTCCGACGCCCTGCACCGCTTCGCCGCCGTGCTCGCCGACCGTGCCGAGGACTTCGCCCGCGCCGAGTCCCTCCAGTGCGGCAAGCCGCTGAAGCTGACCCGCGAGTTCGACGTGCCGGGGACCGTCGACAACACCGCCTTCTTCGCCGGTGCCGCCCGGCACCTCCAGGGGCAGTCGGCCGGTGAGTACTCCGGCGACCACACCTCGTACGTCCGCCGCGAGCCCATCGGCGTGGTCGGCTCCATCGCGCCCTGGAACTACCCCCTCCAGATGGCCGCCTGGAAGATCCTCCCGGCGATCGCCGCGGGCAACACCATCGTCCTGAAGCCCGCCGAGCTCACCCCGATCACCTCGCTGCTCTTCGCCCGGGCCGCCACCGACGCCGGGATCCCGGACGGGGTCGTCAACATCGTCACCGGCACCGGCAAGGAGGCCGGCGAGCACCTCGTCGGCCACCCCGACGTGGCCATGACCTCCTTCACCGGCTCCACCGCCGTCGGCAAACGCGTCGCCGAGATCGCCACCGCCACCGTCAAGCGCCTCCACCTGGAGCTGGGCGGCAAGGCCCCCTTCGTCGTCTTCGACGACGCCGACCTGGAGGCGGCGGTCCACGGCGCGGTCGCGGGCGCGCTCATCAACACCGGGCAGGACTGCACGGCCGCCACGCGCGCGTACGTGCAACGGCCCCTCTATGAGGCGTTCGTCGAGCGGACGGCCGCCCTCATGGAGACCGTCCGGCTCGGCGACCCGTTCGCCCCCGGCACGGATCTCGGCCCGCTTATCTCGCACGTCCAGCGCGACCGTGTCGCCGGTTTCGTCGACCGGGCGCGTGCCTACGCGCGCGTGGTCACCGGCGGCGAGGCCCCTCAGGGGGATCTCAAGAACGGCGCCTACTATCGGCCCACCCTGATCGCGGACGCCGCCCAGGACAGCGAGATCGTCCAGTCCGAGATCTTCGGCCCGGTCCTGGTCGTCCTGCCCTTCGACGGCGACGACGAAGGCATCCGGCTGGCCAACGACACCCCGTACGGGCTCGCGGCCTCCGCCTGGAGCCGGGACGTCTACCGGGCGAACCGCGCCACCCGCGAGATCAAGGCGGGCTGTGTGTGGGTCAACGACCACATCCCGATCATCAGCGAGATGCCCCACGGCGGATACCAGGCGTCCGGCTTCGGCAAGGACATGTCCGCGTACTCGTTCGAGGAGTACACCCAGATCAAGCACGTCATGTTCGACAACACGGCGGTGCCCCGCAAGGACTGGCACCGCACCATCTTCGGGGACCGATAGCCGTATTCGGGCCGCCTGACCCGCGGCCGCACACCCTCCCAAAAGGGCACTCCCGAAAGGGCATCACGCGCATGGAGCAGTACGAGCCCGACCGCCTGTCCCCGGCCCAGGTGGCCGCCATGCGGCGCAGTTTCCGCAACGGCCGGGCCGCCATGACCCGGCGGTCCCTGTTGCGTGCCTCCGCGGGCGGAGCGCTCGCGGTCGGCGGTCTCGGGGCGCTGAGCGCCTGCGGCATCCCCGCGGCGGGCAAGACCCAGGGCGGCGTCGCCGCGGACGACCACTCGGCGAAGGAGAAGACCGTCAACTTCTCCAACTGGACCGAGTACATGGACGTGGACGAGAGCGAGAAGCACCACCCCACCCTCGACCAGTTCACCCAGCGGACCGGCATCAAGGTCAAGTACACCGAGGACATCAACGACAACAACGAGTTCTTCGGCAAGATCAAGCCGCAGCTCGCCGCGGGCCAGGACACCGGCCGCGACATCATCGTCCTCACCGACTGGCTGGCCGGCCGCCTCATCCGCCTGGGATGGGTGCAGAAACTGGACCCGTCCAACCTCCCGCACGCCTTCGCCAACCTGTCGGCGCAGTTCCGCGACCCCGACTGGGACCCCGGCCGCGCCCACTCGTACGTCTGGCAGGGCATCTCGACCGTCATCGCCTACAACAAGAAGGCCCTCGACGGCGTCGAGGTGAAGTCGGTCTCCGACCTGCTCGACAACGCCAAGCTCAAGGGCCGCGTGGGCTTCCTGTCCGAGATGCGCGACAGCATCGGCATGACCCTGCTCGACATGGGCAAGGACCCGGCGAACTTCACCGCCGACGACTACGACGCGGCCGTCGCCCGCATCCAGAAGGCCGTCGACAAGGGCCAGATCCGCCGCTTCACCGGCAACGACTACACCTCCGACCTGACCAGCGGCGACTTCGCCGCCTGCATCGCCTGGGCCGGCGACGTCGTCCAGCTGAAGGCGGACAGCCCGGACATCGACTTCCTGATCCCGGACAGCGGATACATGACGTCGACCGACAACCTGCTGATCCCCAACAAGGCCCGGCACAAGACGAACGCCGAGCGGCTCATCGACTTCTACTACGAGCCGAAGCCGGCCGCCGAACTCGCCGCGTACATCAACTACGTGTGCCCCGTCGACGGCGTGAAGGCCGAGCTGGAGAAGATCGACAAGGATGCGGCGACCAACCCGCTGATCATCCCCGACAAGGCCATGGCCGCGAAGTCGCACGCCTTCCGCTCGCTGAGCTCGAAGGAAGAGACCGAGTTCGAAGAGAAGTTCGCGAAGCTGACTGGGGCGTGACCACCGTGACGAACAAGACGAACGACAACGACCACGGCGGCGACGTCCGCCTCTCGGGCGTCAGCAAGACCTACGGCTCCTTCACCGCCGTACATCCACTGGACCTGACCGTCCCGCAGGGCTCCTTCTTCGCCCTGCTCGGCGCCTCCGGCTGCGGCAAGACGACAACCCTGCGCATGATCGCGGGACTTGAGGAGCTCACGACGGGCACCGTCCACCTCGGCGACCAGGAGGTGACCCATCTGCCGCCCTACAAGCGGCCGGTGAACACGGTCTTCCAGTCCTACGCCCTCTTCCCGCACCTCGACATCTTCGAGAACGTCGCCTTCGGCCTGCGCCGACGCGGCATCAAGTCGGTGAAGAAGCAGGTCGAGGAGATGCTCGAACTCGTCCAGCTCGGCGAACAGGCACGCAAGAAGCCGCACCAGCTCTCCGGCGGACAGCAGCAGCGCGTCGCCGTGGCCCGCGCGCTGATCAACCACCCCAAGGTGCTCCTCCTCGACGAGCCCCTCGGCGCCCTCGACCTCAAGCTGCGCCGCCA
This sequence comes from Streptomyces sp. SA15, assembly GCF_002291145.1. Lineage (GTDB taxonomy): Bacteria > Actinomycetota > Actinomycetes > Streptomycetales > Streptomycetaceae > Streptomyces. Next base: position 55,658 of record NZ_NTGE01000007.1, on the reverse strand, counting down.
GATGCAGTTGGAGCTCAAGCGCATCCAGACCGAGGTCGGCATCACCTTCGTCCACGTCACGCACGACCAGGAGGAGGCCATGACCATGGCCGACACGGTCGCCGTGATGAACGCGGGCCGCGTCGAACAGCTCGGCTCGCCCACCGACCTCTACGAGAACCCGCAGACCACCTTCGTCGCCAACTTCCTCGGCACCTCCAACTTCATCGAGGCCGAGGTCGACTCCAAGAGCGGCGACGAGATCGTGCTGAAGGCGGGCGGCGGCAAGCTGGTCCTCCCCGAGGCGCGGTGCGGCGCGCCCACCACGACCGGCGGCAAGGTGCTGGTCGGCGTCCGCCCGGAGAAGATCTCCCTCACCCACGCCGCCGACGCGGGCGAGATACCCCAGGGCCGCAACCGCATCACCGGGAAGATCGCCGACTCCAGCTTCATCGGCGTCTCCACGCAGTACGTCATCGACAGCCCCGTCTGCCCCGAGTTCGAGGTCTACGCCCAGAACATCGACCGCGACAGCCGGCTCGTGCCCGGCGCCGACGTGGTCCTGCACTGGAACCCGGCGCACACCTTCGGCCTGGACGCGGCCCAGGACATCGACGCCGGCGTGGAGACCGTCGAGGAAGAGGCGGCCTGATGTCGACGCTCACCGAAGCGCCTCCCCTGGCGCCCGCTCCGGAGAAGAAGCCTCCGCGCAGACGCGGCCGGCTGGTCCCGTACTGGCTGCTCCTGCCCGGCATCCTCTGGCTGCTGGTCTTCTTCGCGCTGCCGATGATCTACCAGGCCTCCACGTCCGTGCAGACGGGCTCCCTGGAGGAGGGCTACAAGGTCACCTGGCACTTCGCGACCTACTGGGACGCGCTGAGCGAGTACTGGCCGCAGTTCCTGCGCTCGGTCGCCTACGCGGCCGCCGCGACGGTGTTGTGTCTGCTGCTGGGCTACCCGCTGGCGTATCTCATCGCCTTCCGCGCGGGCCGCTGGCGGAACCTGATCATGATCCTGGTGATCGCGCCCTTCTTCACCAGCTTCCTGATCCGCACCCTCGCCTGGAAGACGATCCTCGCGGACGGCGGCCCGGTCGTCGGCGCCCTCAACACGCTGCACGTCCTGGACGTCACCAGCTGGCTCGGCTGGACCTCCGGCGACCGCGTGCTGGCCACGCCGCTCGCGGTCGTGTGCGGACTGACGTACAACTTCCTGCCGTTCATGATCCTGCCGCTCTACTCCTCGCTGGAGCGCATCGACGGACGGCTCCACGAGGCGGCGGGCGACCTGTACGCACGGCCCTGGACCACCTTCCGGAAGGTCACCTTCCCGCTGTCGATGCCGGGCGTGGTCTCCGGCACGCTGCTGACCTTCATCCCGGCGGCCGGCGACTACGTCAACGCGGACCTGCTCGGCTCCACGGACACACGCATGGTCGGAAACGTCATCCAGTCCCAATTCCTGCGGATCCTCGATTACCCGACGGCCGCGGCGCTCTCCTTCATCCTGATGGCCGCGATCCTCGTCATGGTCACCTTCTATATCCGCAAGTCCGGCACGGAGGATCTGGTTTAAATGAACACGCGACGGAGTCGCATATTCGGCACGAGCGTCAACTGGCTCAAGCGCAATCTCGTGGTCATCGCGGGACTGCTGACGCTCGCTTATCTCCTCCTGCCGAACGTCGTCGTCACGGTGTTCTCCTTCAACAAACCGAAGGGGCGCTTCAACTACGAATGGCAGCAGTTCTCCACGGACGCCTGGAAGGACCCGTGCGGGGTCTTGGACCTGTGCGGCTCGCTGTCGGTCAGTCTGCAGATCGCGTTCTGGGCGACGCTCGGCGCGACCGCCCTCGGCACGATGATCGCCTTCGCGCTGGTCCGCTACCGCTTCCGCGCGCGGGGCGCGGTGAACTCGCTGATCTTCCTGCCGATGGCGATGCCCGAAGTCGTCATGGCGGCCTCGTTGCTCACCCTGTTCCTCAACATGGGTGCGCAGTTGGGATTCTGGACGATCCTCATCGCGCACATCATGTTCTGCCTCAGTTTCGTCGTGACGGCCGTCAAGGCGCGCGTGATGTCGATGGACCCGAGGCTGGAGCAGGCGGCGCAGGACCTGTACGCCGGCCCGTTCCAGACCTTCGTCCGGGTCACCCTGCCGATCGCGGCCCCCGGCATCGCGGCGGGCGCGCTGCTCGCGTTCGCGCTCTCCTTCGACGATTTCATCATCACCAATTTCAACGCGGGCTCGACCGTCACCTTCCCCATGTTCGTCTGGGGCTCGGCACAGCGCGGAACACCGGTTCAGATCAATGTCATCGGTACGGCCATGTTCCTCGTCGCCGTCCTGTTCGTCCTGGCCTCGATGCTCATCGGAAATCGCCGCAACAAGCAAAAGGCGTAAACAAAAAAGAAGTGTAGGGAGTTGACATCATGGCCCCGAGCGCCATGAGCCGTTGGACCAGATCCCTTTCCGACGTCCAGCCGGTCCCGTACTGGCTGGACGACCCCGGCAAGCCTCACCCCGAGCCCGCCCTCACCGGCGCCGAGACCTGCGACCTGCTGGTCGTCGGCGGTGGCTACAGCGGACTGTGGACCGCGCTCATCGCCAAGGAGCGCGACCCCGGGCGGGATGTCGTCCTGCTGGAAGGCCGCGAGGTGGGCTGGGCAGCCTCCGGCCGCAACGGCGGCTTCTGCGCCGCCTCACTCACCCACGGCCTGCCCAACGGGCTGACCCGCTGGCCGGACGAGATCCACCAGCTCCAGGAGCTGGGCGCCCGCAACCTCGACGAGATCGAGAAGGCGGTCGCCCGGCACGACCTCGACTGCGACTTCGAGCGCACCGGCGAGATCGACGTGGCGACCGAGACGTACCAGGCCTGGGAACTGCGTGACTGGTACGAGGAGATGGACCGCCGGGGCCTCGCAGACGGCGTGGAGTTCCTGGACGCCGAGGCCGTACGGCAACAAGTCGACTCACCGACCTTCCGAGCGGGCCTGTACGACCGCCGGGGCGTGGCCATGCTCAACCCCGCCAAGCTGGCCTGGGGCCTCAAGCGCGCCTGCCTGCGCCTCGGCGTCCGCGTCCACGAGCACACACCGGCGCTGACGTTGAAGCCGTACGGCGCCGGGATGGCCGTACGCACTCCGTACGGTCAGGTCCGGGCCCGCAAGGTCGCTCTCGGCACCAACGTCTTCCCCAACCTGGTCAGGCGTGTCCGCGCGTACACCGTCCCGGTCTACGACTACGCGCTGATGACCGAGCCGCTGACCGCCGACCAGATGGCCTCGATCGGCTGGAAGAACAGACAGGGGCTCGGGGACAGCGCCAACCAGTTCCACTACTTCCGGCTGTCCGCGGACAACCGGATCCTCTGGGGCGGCTACGACGCCATCTATCCGTACGGCGGCCGGGTGCGCGCCGAGTACGACGACCGCCCGGAGACCTACGCCAAGCTGGCCGGGCACTTCTTCACCTGCTTCCCACAGCTGGAGGGCGTCCGTTTCACACACGCGTGGGGCGGGGCGATCGACACCTGCTCGCGCTTCTCGGCGTTCTTCGGCACGGCCCGTCACGGCAAGGTGGCGTACGCGGCGGGCTACACCGGCCTGGGGGTCGGCGCGACCCGGTTCGGAGCCGAGGTGATGCTGGACCTGCTGGCGGGGGAGACCACGGAGCGGACCTCGCTCGAGATGGTCCGCAAGAAGCCGCTGCCCTTCCCGCCGGAGCCCTTCGCCTGGACCGGCATCGCGCTCACCAAGTGGTCGCTGGCGCGGGCGGACGCGCACGACGGTCGGCGCAATCTGTGGCTGCGGACGATGGACCGGCTGGGTCTGGGCTTCGACAGCTGAACAGCCGTGTGTGACCTGGTGAACAGTCGTATGTGACCTGGTTCACTCGAGAAAGCCGCCAAAACCCGCGTAACGCCGGCCAGGAGACCTCCCTCTCCCTCATGACGCGACCAGCGTCGACGAATGAAAGGGAGGTCTCCTCATGACAGGGGCGAAGACGGCGGTGGAGTGGCTGGCATCCGTCGCGCCGGACCCCGAGTCCTGCCGCTGGGAGTGGGAGCGCAATCCCCTCGGGGTCGCGCTGCTGCCCGCGGGCAAGGCCTGGGACGTACTGATCCTGCCGGGCGAGCTCGGTTATCCCACCCTCGACGTCCTCACCCGCTTCCTCGACCGACCGGGCCCGGTGCTCGTCGACTTCGGCGACGCCCGAATGGGCTTCTTCGTACCGCCGGGCACCGCGGCGCGCTGGCTCGGCACGGGCATCCGTACGGCCGGCGCCGGCACCTGGATCGTGGTGCCGTACCCGGGCCGCTCCACCGGAGGCGTCCGCTGGCTGGTCCCGCCGGACGGCTCCGGAACCCTCACCGACCCGGCGCTGCTCGAACTGGCGATGCACGAGGCGGCGGCCGGGTTGGCGACGGAGGAGGACTAGGCGCGGCGGCCCAGGATCGGCCACCGCGCGAGCAACAGCCACAGCGACGCGAGCAGCACCACGCACAGACACCAACTGGCCACGACATCCAGTGGCCAGTGATACCCGCGGCGGACCAGGCCGTAGGAGGCGCCGAGGACGAGGGCGGTGCAGAGGACCGCGCATGCGCGGCGGGTCGTGGTCGAGCGCAGCCAGGGCAGGAGCAGCAGGGTCGCGGCGCCGTAGGCGATGGCGGCCGTGGCGGTGTGGCCGGAGGGGTAGTAGCCGGTGCCGGGCGGCACGGCCGGGGTGCCCGGGCGGTCGATGAGTTCCTTGAGGGGGGCGATCAGCGCCGGGACCAGGGCCATGAGGAGGGCCGCCGCGGTGGGCGGGAGCCACCAGCGGTCTCTGCCAATGCCGCGGGCCCGCCGGGCGACGTACACCAGGACGAGGAGGAGGACAGGGACCGCGACCTGGACATTTCCCAGGTCGGCGAGGAGTTGCGAGAAGCGGTCCGGGTGGATCAGGGCGCGGCTGACGCGCTCGTCCGTGCGCAGCAGCGGGCCGTCGGTGACGACCTGCCAGGTGATCAGCGCGAAGAGGAGGGCCGGAAGGCCGAGAACACCGAGAACGCCGAGAAAGAGGAAGGAGGCCGGCCGCCCCGGAACAGGGGGGGTGGTTCCGGGGCGGCCGATCGGATCGGATGGTCGGCCGCCCCGGGGGGTTTGGGGCGGGCGACTGTCCGATCGGTGAGGAGATCCAGAGCCGGAGGCTCCGGTTGTGTGCGCGAGGGCACGACCAGGTCGAAGCTGGGGAGGCCCCGGCCTGATGTCGCCCACAGTCCCCTGTGGGCGGGGTGTATCTCTCATCTGGGTAGAACCTACGACAGGGGTCGGGCGGAGGACAGGCGGAATCGCGTCCTGCCATCCACCTCGCACACCTTCTTCACACGGTCTACCGCTGGCGGAATCAAGTGTGCGGACCGTCGGTCAGATGCGCGCGAATGCCTGCTCGATGATGTCGAGGCCCTCGCTCAGCAGGTCCTCGCCGATCACCAGCGGGGGCAGGAAACGCAGCACGTTGCCGTACGTGCCACAGGTCAGGACCAGCAGGCCCTCCTGGTGGCAGGCCTTGGCGAGGGCGGCGGTGGCCTCCGGGTTCGGCTCCTTGGTGGCGCGGTCCTTGACCAGCTCGATGGCGATCATCGCGCCACGGCCGCGGACGTCGCCGACGATGTCGAACTTGTCCTGCATCGCGGTCAGGCGGGGCTTCATGACGGCCTCGATGGCCTTCGCCTTCGCGTTGAGGTCGAGCTCCTTCATCGTCTCGATCGCGCCGAGCGCGCCCGCGCAGGCGACCGGGTTGCCGCCGTAGGTGCCGCCCAGGCCGCCCGCGTGCGCGGCGTCCATGATCTCGGCGCGGCCGGTGACCGCGGCGAGCGGCAGGCCGCCCGCGATGCCCTTCGCCGTGGTGATCAGGTCGGGGACGATGCCCTCGTCCTCGCAGGCGAACCACTGGCCGGTACGGCAGAAGCCGGACTGGATCTCGTCGGCGACGAAGACGATGCCGTGCTCCGAGGCGAACCGGCTGATCGCGGGCAGGAAGCCCTTGGCCGGCTCGATGAAGCCGCCCTCGCCGAGCACCGGCTCGATGATGATCGCGGCGACGTTCTCCGGGCCGACCTGCTTGGTGATCTGGTCGATGGCCTGCGCGGCGGCCTCCGGGCCCGCGTTCTGAGGGCCGGTCGGCCAGCGGTAGCCGTAGGCGACCGGGACGCGGTAGACCTCGGGCGCGAAGGGACCGAAGCCGTGCTTGTACGGCATGTTCTTCGCGGTCAGCGCCATCGTGAGGTTCGTACGCCCGTGGTAGCCGTGGTCGAAGACGACGACCGCCTGGCGCTTGGTGTACGAGCGGGCGATCTTCACGGCGTTCTCGACAGCCTCGGCACCGCTGTTGAACAGGGCCGACTTCTTGGCGTGGTCACCCGGCGTCAGCTCCGCGAGCGCCTCGGCGACCTCGACGTACCCCTCGTACGGCGTGACCATGAAGCAGGTGTGGGTGAAGTCGGCGAGCTGCGCGGTGGCCCGGCGTACGACGGCCTCGGCGGAGGCGCCGACGGACGTGACCGCGATGCCGGAGCCGAAGTCGATGAGGCGGTTGCCGTCGACGTCCTCGATGATCCCGCCGCCCGCCCGCGCGGTGAACACGGGCAGCACGGAGCCCACCCCCTGCGCGACCGCGGCGACGCGGCGGGCCTGCAGCTGAAGCGACTTCGGGCCGGGGATGGCGGTGACGACGCGGCGCTCCTGCGGAAGTGCGGTCATGGGGGGCTCCTGGGTTTGCGAGGGGGTATGCGGAGGGGGTGTGAGAAGGGGGCTTGCGGACGGGAAGTGCGAAGGGGGCTTGCGGACGGGAAGTGCAGACGCTTGCGTTCTTTTCTCGCAGGCTAGGACGGGGAGAGGGGGGCGGGCATGCTCCATGTGGGCGTTCTCGGCGGCACGGCTTGTCCGTCTTGGACAGGGCGAGTCCGTGCCGGCCCGGCCGCGTAAGCGGTGAACTCCCTTGGCGAGGGCGTTAGATTGACTCGCTGACGGAGGACGGAACGGCTGGTCAAGGGGCGAGGGCGATGGACAGCGACGGGACGCAGAACGCGCGGGGTACGCATGCGAACCCTGTGCCACGTCCGGCGGTGCCGCCGGACGTGTCGGCGGTACCGCCGCGGCCGACGCACGCCCCGGGCCGGCCGGCGCCATCGGGAATCGCCGACTGGCTGAACGAGTCCCGTCCCAAGGTCCGGCCCGGCATCTGGCGGCTGGGTTACCGGCCGCCGAAGGGCGCGGAGCAGGAGCAGCGGCTCAGCCCGATGACCATCGTCGGCATGGTGATCCCGGCGGTCGCCGGGCTGATCATCTGGTCCTTCTGGCTGCGTGGTGCGATTCCGTACCAGTGGGCTCCGCTGCGGCTGGTCACGCCGGACGACTGGTGGGATGCCGGGACCCTGGTCAATCCCAAGGCCCCTGCGGAGGGCAACGAGTCCGACGGGTGGGGCAATCAGGCCCTCATCGCCTATAACGGCATCGCCTTCGTCGTGATCGTCTCGGCCATGGCCCGTCTCGGCAGCTGGGGCAAGGCGTTCCGCTTCTACTTCGCCCGCAAACCCCAGCCCCGGCGAGCCGCGCTCACCGCCCTGTGCGCCCTCGTGGCGCTGGCGCTCGTGTTCCCCGACGCGTTCCCCGGAGCGTTCTGGGACCCGGTCCCGGTCGTCGACCCCCTCCTCAACCTGACCATCGCCCTCTCCCAGGGCTACGACCTGCTTCAGTCGCCGCTGTTCGTCTACAGCCTGTACACGGTCATCACCCTCCTCGTGATCTGGCCGTTCGCCCGGGCGGGCGACTGGCCGGCCTACGCCAAGGAGCGGCTCGCCGCCCGCCGGTCCACCGGCACGGACGGGCCCGCGCGGCCGGTCGCCGTGCCCGCCGCCCAGTGGCCGGCCCTCCGCGAGGCCGGGCAGCACCAGGCCGCCGATCTGCTCACCGCCGAGGTACTGGCCGGGCGGATGAGCGACGTCGACTGCGCCCGCCTCACCCACGCGTGGACGCACGCCCGCCACCAGGGACGCCTCGCCGAGTTCACCGACGCCGTGCTGCGCCACGGCTCGGCCGCGCTCACCCACCCCTCCGGTGCCCGTGACCTGCCCGCCCGCACGGCCCCGCACGATCTGCTCGTCGGCCAGGTCCGCATCGGAAGCTGGGTACCCGGCGACCGCACGCCGCTCGCGTACGGCGGTGTCGGCGCCGCCCTCGAACCGGAGACCCTCGGCACCTCGCTCCTCGTCGTCGGGCCGTCGGGGTCGGGCAAGACCCGGCACGTGATCGCGCCGGTGGTGGAGTCCCTCGCCCTGCAGGCGCTGACCGGGCGGTGTGCCGTCGTCGCGGTCGGCGCGACCGGGGCGGCGCTCGGCCCGGACGCGTCCTTCGATGTCGTCGTCCGCATCGGCGACCCCAAGTCCGTCTACGACCTCGACCCGTACGCCGGCACCGACGACCCGGACGAGGCCGCGGCCCTCCTCGCCGAGGCCCTGGCCGGGGACCTCGACACCGTGGGCGCCCAGCGCGCCGCGACCTCGCTGGCCCAGCTGCTGGGCCCGTACCGGGCCGTGCACGGCGCCTTCCCCGCCCTGCCCGTCCTGCGGGAGCTGCTGGAGGGGGAGCCGTCGGCTCTGACGGACCTGCGCACGGCCCTGACGGAGGAGCGGTACGCCGTGCTGCGCCGGGAACTCGACGCCCGGGTAAGGCAGTCGGGCACCCCCGGCGACCCCGGCCCGGTGCTGGCCGACCGGCTCGCCCTGCTGGACCGGCCGGCCTTCGCCGACTTCTTCGGCGCGGGCGACGACACGATCCGGCCGTTCTCGCTGCGGGCCGTCGCCCACCACCACCTCCGGGTCCGTATCGACCTGCCCGAGCGCGGCCACGAGGAGGCGTCCCGGCTGCTCGCCCGGCTGGTCCTCGCCCAGTTCACCGCCGTCGCCCGGGAGAGCGGGCGCGCGCACTTCGCCTGCCTCGTCCTCGACGACGCGACCGGCGCGGTCACCGCCGAGTCGGTGCGCCGCATCCAGCGGCTGCGCTCGCAGAACGCCGGCGTGGTACTCGCCCTGCGCACGGTCGCCGACGTCCCCGAGGCCCTGCACGGGCCGCTGTACGCCGCGGTCGGCTGCCGTATGGCCCTGTCCGGGGTCACCACCTGGGACGGCAGCCGGTTCGCCGGGGCCTGGGGCACCGAGTGGGTGGAGACGACAGACGTGGCCCAGCACACCGTGTTCGCCGACCAGCCCATGACCCGTGCCATGCACGCCCTGCGCAAGCTGGTCACCGGCAAGGCGGTGACCACGGAGGCGGTCACCGTCCGGCAGGTCGAGCGGGAGCGGTGGTCGGCGTCCGAGCTGGCGCACGGGGTGCCGCCGGGGCACGCGGTGCTGTCGCTGACGAATGTGAAGGGGGAGCACGCGCCGCCGCTGCTGGTGGATCTGCGTCACTGAGCAGGGTCACTGAGCAGGGTCACTGAGCAGGATCACTGAGCAGGATCACTGAGCAGGATCACTGAGCAGGGTCACTGAGCAGGGCATGGGGACTTGGGGCGCACCGGGACCGTACGGTGAGGCAGAATCACCATAGGTCGTTCATACGCGGCGGCCAAAAGGTCACAAAGATCACGACGGTCCCACATACCTGAAGGCCTCATGCCCCCGACGCTCGCCTCGCTCGTCCACCACTCCGCGCTCAAGCTGACCGTACGCGCGGGCGAGGACCGGTTGGACGTGCCCGTCCGCTGGGCGCACGCCAGCGAGCTCGCCGACCCCGTCCCGTACATGGAGGGCGGGGAACTGCTCCTGATCACCGCGCTGAAGCTGGACGCGGAGGACCCGGAAGCGATGGCCCGCTATGTGAAGCGGCTGGTCGGGGCGGGGGTCGCGGGGCTCGGCTTCGCCGTCGGGGTCAACTACGAGGAGATCCCCGCCGCGCTCGTCGACGCGGCCGAGAAGGAGGGGCTGCCGCTGCTGGAGGTGCCGCGCCGCACGCCCTTCCTCGCCATCAGCAAGGCCGTGTCGGCGGCCATCGCGGCCGACCAGTACCGGGCGGTGACGGCGGGCTTCGCCGCCCAGCGCGAGCTGACCAAGCAGGCGCTGACGGACGGGCCGGAGGGGCTGCTCGCCGAGCTCGCCTCGCAGGTGGACGGATGGGCGGCGCTGTACGACGCGTCCGGCGCCGTCGTCGCGACCGCGCCGGAGTGGGCGGGGCGGCGGGCCGCCCGGCTCACGGCGGATGTGGAACGGCTGTGGGAGCGGCCCGCGCCGGCCTCGTCGGTGGTGGGCGGACCCGACCACGAGGACCGGGTCGAACTGCACTCGCTGGGCACGGGACGGCGACCGCGGGCGGCCCTCGCCGTGGGGACGGCCGCGGCTCTCGGTACGGCCGAGCGGTACGCCCTCCACTCGGCCATCGCACTGCTGACGCTCACCACGGAACGCTCACGGGCCCTGCACACGGCCGAACAGCGGATCGGGGTGGCGGTGCTGCGCATGCTGCTCGCGGGCGAGCCGGACCATGCGCGTGCGGTGGCGGGGGACCTGTACGGGGAACTGTTGGACGCCCCGTTCCGGATGATCGTCGCCGAGTCGGCCTCCTCCACGTCGGCCGCGCGGGTGCGGGCCGACGGCCGCGCGCACGGACCGCTCACCAAGCCGACGGCCGCCGCGCTCGCCGCCGCCGACACGGGCGGTGACCCGCTGGGCGCGCTCGTCGAGGTCGTGGAGTCGGCGGCGGCCCGGTCCGGGGAGGCCGTGCTGGTGGTGCCCGAGGGTGACGGCGAGGGGAAGCGGTTGGTGGTGCTGGCCGCGGACGGGGGTGCCGCGGTGGCCGCGTGCGGAGAGTACGCGGCGGCGGTGGAGGCGGCGCGGGCAGGAATACGGGATCAGGCGGCGGCCGGCGACGAGGACGAACTGGTCGTGGGGCTGTCGGCCCCGGCCGGCCCGATCGCGGCGGCGGCCGCGTACAAGCAGGCCGAGCAGGCGTTGTCGGTGGCGCGGCGGCGGGGGCGGGTGTGCGTCGAGCACGAGCAGATGGCGGCGGGGTCCGTGCTGCCGTTGCTCGCCGACGACGCGGTGAAGGCCTTCGCGGACGGCTTGCTACGGGCGCTGCACGAGCACGACGCGACCGGCCGGGGGGATCTGGTGGCCTCGCTGCGGGCGTGGCTGTCGCGGCACGGGCAGTGGGACGCGGCGGCGGCGGACCTGGGGGTTCACCGGCATACGCTGCGGTACCGGATGCGGCGGGTGGAGGAGATCCTGGGGCGGTCGCTGGACGATCCGGATGTGCGGATGGAGTTGTGGCTGGCGTTGAAGGCGACGTCGGCGGAGTAGGCACCCGGCGTGGGTGCGGGCGCCTGCTGGGGGCTCCGCCCCCTCCGCCCCCTCCGCCCGCGAGCAGGGCGAACAGGAAGACCCAGCCGCCGATCCAGCGGGGGGAATTGGCAGATCTGTTCCACCCCCGCGAAGGAAAACCCCAGGTGAGGTGGCCGTGCCGGTGGAACAGATCTGCCAATCACTGGGTGAGCGTCCGGGCCCCGCGCAGATCGCGTCGTGACCCGGGGTGATGGCCTCGTGCAGCCCGCCTGGAGTCCGGCAGTCCGTATCGCTACACCACGCGGCGGGACGCCACCCGCGTTACAGGGTCTGGCAGCTACCGAACGCTTGTAGAACGGGGAGGAGCCGACGCCTCGCGCGGCGGGAGCGGGCGCAGGTGCTGCGGATTGCAGAGCGGCTGGCCAGGTTTCCAGGCGGCAGGGTCGGCTACGACGCACCGGCCGTGTCCGGGCATGGCGTGCGGGATGCCGTTTTCATCGATCAAATCTCCACATCTTCTTGGCGCGAACCTGCCATCGCGGCCGGCAGGTGTTCCGGCGCACCTACGCTCGGTTCCATTGGCGTGATCCACGGAGATCTCCGCAGGTGTGCCACGGCGCCGGGCCGATCGTGGCTCGACCAGGACCGGGCCGGGACGGAGCTGACAATGACCGGTACCCATCCGGACCGAGCCGGCGGCCGGGACCCGGGGATCATCGCGGTACTCGGTGCGTTCGTTCTCAACGGCGCGCTGCTTGGCTCGTGGGCCCCTCGGGTGCCGGCGCTGGCCGCGCAGATCGGTGCGGAGGAGGGTGCGCTGGGGCTGTCCCTGCTCGGTGCCAGCGTAGGTATGATCGCCGCTTCGATTCTCGCCGGTCGGCTGTGCGCGGCGTTCGGCGCTCGCGTCGTGATGACGGTGGCCGGCGTTGCCGGGTCAGCGATGCTTCCGGCTCTGGGACTGGCGAGGTCGCCCGTGACGCTCGGCCTGCTGCTGATCGTACTCGGCGCAATGGTCGGCGCGATGGACGTGGCGATGAACGTGTCCGGCGTGACAGCGACCCGGCGGACCGGTCGGGCGATCATGCCGCTGTTCCACGCGGCCTTCAGTTTCGGCACGCTGGCCGGTTCGGTCGGCGCTGCGGTCGCGGCCGGACAAGGGTTGGCTCCGAGCCGTCATTTTGTCATCGTCGCGGTGATCTGCGGCGGCGTCACCGTCGGCATCGCCCGCTGGATTCCCGTCGAGGAACAACTGAGGGTGCCCGCAGAGGGCGGGCGCGCCGGGCGGGCACCGTTCAGGCGACCGGCGCTGTGGCTGCTCGGCGGCGTGGCACTGTGTGCCTCGATAGCCGAAGGAGCGACCGCGGACTGGTCGGCGCTGTTCGGTGTGCGGGAGCGCGGTCTCAGCGAGGCCACCGGCGCCCTGATCTACTCGTGCTTCTCGATCACCATGGCGTGCACCCGCTTGTGCGGTGAGGCGATCCAGCGTCGTTGGGGCGCACCACGGATGCTCATCGGGGGTGCGGCGATCGGTGGGCTGGGGCTGGCCACCGCGGTCATGGCGCCGTCGCCGGCGCTCACCTTCGCCGGCTTCGCTGTCGCTGGTGTCGGTTTGGCGTACGCGTCTCCCGTCGTCATGGAGTTGAGTGGCGCGGCCGGGCGACGGGCCGATGGGGGCGGTGGTGAGCGCGAGGTCGCGTTTGCGACAACCATTGCCTACAGCGGGTTCTTGCTCGGCCCTCCGATGGTGGGCGGGGTCGCCGAGCTGACCAGCCTGCCGGTCGCGCTCGGCGCTGTCGCGGTGCTCGTGTCGTTGATCGGCCCGCTGACTCTGGCCGCGGGTACTTTCCGGCGCCGGGAGTTGTCGTCGGCCGAGGAGTCAGCGGCGAACCCCGCCCGGGGCACAGCGATCCGGCGCAAAATGGGCTGAGCCCGCCGCCACGGTCGTGGGTGCGGGGGTTCGTCAGGATGTGCAAGCGCTGCGTCGTCGTGGAGTGCGTCCGCGTGTACGCGCATGGCCCCAAAGACGGCGGCCTATCGATGGCGGGGAGCGGCGCGGGGCGTGCGGAAGTGCGGCGGGTGCTGCGGGAGCGGCCCAGGTGTACGTGAGTGTCGCAGTAGCGCGCTAGTGCGACACTTCGCTGAGACCGCGGTCCGGACCCGGTCCGTGTGCTGTCGCACCCTCGCGCATCAGGAGCTCGGAGCGGAGCCGACGGCCCCGCCGGCTTCGGGCAGGAAGGTGCTTGGCCGCTGATGGCGGGCTGCGGCATACTCGCCGCATGCGGCCTGTCCCTCGCCCCGTGTCCGAGGCCCCGGATCACAGGGGGTTCGCGCATCTGGTCGTCGTCCACCCGCCGTTCGCCGCGCCGGTCCTGCCTGACCAGCGGCCGTCGGCGGCCCCCGCCCACGACCCGGAGGCGGCCCGGACGGCGGTGCTCGGCCTTTCGACGGTCTCGGCGGTGCGGCGTGAGCGTGCCCCGTCCCGGCTCGCGCTTCCGAAGAGTCCGGTCCGCAGGAAGGACCTGGATGAGGTGAGCGTGGCCGTGTGGGGCTCCACGGTGAAGATCACCGATCCGGCGCTCGTCGAGGACGGGATGCAGCCCGACGCGCTGGAGGACGAGTTCCGGGCGCAGAAGAAGAAGTATCCGGAGGCCCTGGTCGTCGCTGTGTGCTCGCTCAACTTTCGTTTCCACTATACGAAGTTGCTCGCCGCAGCGCCGAACATCCCTGATGTGAAGATCGAGGGCCGCTGGGTGCTGCAGACCACCGGTGAACCGCGTGCCGTTCTGGCCGCCGCCGGGGTCGATCTCGACGAGCTCGACGCCGAGTACGGCGACGAGTTCGCCCCCGAGTGCGGGGACGATGGCGGCGGGCTCAGCGATTTCGACGGCTTTCTCCACATGCTCACCGGGGGTGCTCTGGGCGTCTACGCGGACGAAGAGCGCGTCCACTCGACATTCGTGGTCAAACGGAGCAAGCACGGCAAGGACTGCCTCCGCAGGATCTGGCTTCCTATAGGTGCGCGTCGCGCGATGCTCCGGCTCCTCGGGTACCGCAACCTGTGAGTGACGTAGTCCCCGTAGCTACCGTCTCGTGTGCGCCCTCTGCAAGTCATAGGAGCCGTACGCGGGCGGAGGCTTCTTGCTCGCTGAGGCCGACCAGTTCTTCAGGAGTGACACGACGTCGAACCGCCGATGGCATCGGAACTGCGACGACAACTAGAACGATCCACAGGTCTTGACTATTACTCTGCGGCGGTGCCGGTCGGGTCGTCCTCGAGCCGCACCCCCACCCACCACGCCAATCCGGCGCACCTCCCACCTCCACCAGTACGACTCGGACAAGCGCCCCCCGCCCACCCCCGCCCTACCGTGGACCCCGACACCACGCACACCCCCACCACGGAAGGGCCGGAACTCCACGATGACTTCCACCCACGCCTTCTGGCTCGCCGGCCGCCAGGCCACCGGCGAGGACACCTTCGACGTCACCTCCCCGTGGGACGGCCGACTGGTCGGCAAGGTCAGCGTCCCCACGGACGCCCACGTCGAAGAGGCCATCGCCGCCGCCTACGCCGTCCGCGAGGACTTCGCCGCCACGCCGGCCCACGTGCGCGCCGCCGCCCTCGACCACGTCAGCAAGCGGCTCGTCGAGCGCACCGAGGAGATCGCCCGGCTGATCTCCGCCGAGAACGGCAAGCCGGTCAAGTGGGCCCGGGGGGAAGTCGGCCGCGCGGTCTCCGTGTTCCGGTTCGCCGCCGAGGAGGCCCGGCGCTTCAACGGCGGTGAGGCCCAGCGCCTCGACACCGACCCCGGCGGCCAGGGCCGTCTCGCCCTCACCCGCCGCTTCCCGAAGGGCGTCGTCCTCGGCATCGCGCCCTTCAACTTCCCGCTCAACCTGTGCGCCCACAAGATCGCACCCGCGATAGCGGCAGGCGCGCCGATCATCCTCAAGCCGGCACCCGCCACCCCGCTCTCCGGCCTCGTCATAGGCGAACTCCTCGCCGAGACCGAGCTCCCCGCCGGGTCGTGGAGCATCCTCCCCGTAGCCAACGAGCGGATGCCCGCACTCGTACAGGATCCGCGCCTGCCCGTCATCTCCTTCACCGGTTCCGACAAGGTCGGTTACGCGATCATGGACTCGGTGCCGCGCAAGCACTGCACCCTGGAGCTGGGCGGCAACGGCGCCGCCGTCGTCCTCGGGGACTACGCCTCCGACGCCGACCTCGACTGGGCCGCCACCCGCATCGCCACCTTCTCCAACTACCAGGGCGGCCAGTCCTGCATCTCCGTGCAGCGGGTCATCGCCGACGCCTCCGTCTACGACCGCCTGCTGCCCCGCGTCGTCGCCGCCGTCGAGAGCCAGGTCACCGGCGACCCCAGCGACGACAAGACCGACGTCGGGCCGCTGGTCAGCGAGGACGCCGCCAAGCGCGTCGAGGCGTGGGTCCACGAAGCCGTCGAGGCCGGGGCGAACCTCCTCACCGGCGGCAAGCGGGACGGCGCCTCGTACGCGCCGACCGTCCTCACCGACGTACCGGCGGACACCACGATCTCCTGCGAGGAGGTCTTCGGGCCCGTCCTGACCGTGCAGAAGGTCGACGGGGAGGCCGCCGCCTTCGCCGCCGTCAACGACTCCAAGTTCGGCCTCCAGGCAGGGGTGTTCACCCATGACCTGCAGGTCGCCTTCCGTGCCCACCGCGCACTCGAGGTCGGCGGTGTCGTCATCGGCGACGTGCCCTCCTACCGTGCCGACCAGATGCCGTACGGCGGCGTCAAGCAGTCCGGCATGGGCCGCGAGGGCGTGAAGTTCGCGATGGACGACTACACGTACGAGCGGGTTCTCGTGCTGACCGGGCTCACCCTCTAGCTAATGGCAACCATTTTCAGCTAAGCTGCCCGAAGGGGCCCGGCATCGATGCCTTCCGGTGCCGGGCCCCTTCTTCAAGTCGGCCTCGTCCGGACCCTCAACCGGAGAAGCCGACGCGCGCAAGCCGCAACGGGCCGCGCAGTCTGAGGTGCACGTCGTGCACGCCCTCGGCGACGATCCCGGCGCCGAGCGTGGTGTAGTCGTACGGCCCGGAGTCCGACGCGTCGGCCGTCAAAGTGGCCAGTACCGGGCCGCCGTCCAGCGAGATCTCGACCGCGCCCTCGCCCGCCACCGCGGCCGTCACCTCCGTGACGCCGCCGCCGAAGTCGCAGGACCGGTACAGCAGTTCACCGGTCCGGCCCTCCGCCGCCGTCACCGCGTCGCCCGAGGTCTTCGTACGGTCCACGATGTCGATGCCGCTCTGCTCGTCGAAGTCCGCCGCGTCCAGGCCGCGTTCGCGGACGGCGCGTGGGGCGGCGGGCTCGCCGTCGAGCAGCACGGTCGTACGGAGGCGGATGTCCTCGCTGGAGGCGCCGGCCAGGATCTCGTACGGACCCGGCTCCAGGCGCCAGCGGCCGCCCTGGGCCACGTCCCAGAACTCGAGGACGGACAGGGGGAGTTCGAAGGTGAGCTCCGCGCGGCCACCGGGGGCCAGAGTGATCCTGCGGTGCGCCGCCAGCTCGCGGCGCGGGCGCGGGACCGTCGGGTCCGCGGCGCGTGTGTAGAGCTGGGCGACCTCGTCGGCGGTGACGTCACCGGTGTTCGTGATCGTGAAGGAGACATGCAGTGTCTCGCCGTCGACCCGTGCCGTCAGATCGCCGTACGAGAACGAGGCGTACGACAGCCCGTGTCCGAACGGGAACAGCGGCGTGCCCTCGAAGTAGAGGTACGTCTGGCGGCCGCCGATCACGTCGTAGTCGAGGAGGTCGGGCAGGTCGGTGTCGTCGGCGTACCAGGTCTGCGGGAGGCGGCCCGCGGGGGAGACGTCGCCGGCCAGCACGCGGGCCAGGGCGGTGCCGGCCGCCTGGCCGCCGTGGGCCGTCCACAGCGCCGCCGGGAGGTCGGCGGTGTCGACCGCGTACGGGTACGCCGAGACCAGCGCCAGCACGGTGTTCGGGTTCGCGGCGCGGGCGGCGCGCAGCAGCCGCTCCTGCTGGGCGGGCAGCCGCAGGGTCGTACGGTCCTCGGTCTCGCGGCCGTTGATGTGCGGGTCGTTGCCCGCGACCACCAGGACGACGTCGGCCTGTGCGGTGACCCGGGTCACCGCGTCCTCACCGCGTTCGACGATGATCAGCTCGAACGTTTCCGGATGCTCGTCGGCAACCTTTGCTCCGTCGGCGGCGACAGAGACGTGGCGACCCGTACCGACATGCCTGAGGAGGTGTCCGTTCTCGTGCGGTTCCAGGCGGAACGTCTCCTGGACGATCCAGCCTCCGGGCTGGTCGGCGGAGGCGCGGAGGTAGCCGTCCTCGGCGACCGAGAGGTAGCGGCCGTCGGGCGCGCGGAGCGTGAGGACGCCCTCGCCCCAGTCGACGAGCGCGAGTTCCGTGCCGGTGGCGTCCGCGGTGAGCGGGGGAAGGTCCGTGCGGCCCGCGAGGAGGGCCGGGTCCAAGGCGCCCTCGGCGCCGCGTACCTCGTCGGCGGTGTCCTTGGCCTCAGGCACGTGGAGGAACGTGCCTGCGGAGGTCTTCAGCAGTACCCGGTCCACGCCCTCCGCGAACTCCACCCGCTCGGCGCCGAACCGCTCGTACAGGCCCTCCAGCGGGGTGGAGCGGTGGATCAGCGTGCCGCTGTACCAGTCCAGCTTGCACTCGTCGGCGAGCAGACCGACCACGGCGATACGCGTGTCGAGGGCCAGCGGCAGCACGCCGTCGTTCTTGAGCAGCACGATCGCCTGCTCGGCGGCCTCCTGGGCGAGCGCCCGGTGCTCCGGGGTGTCGAAGTACCGGGTGTCGGCGTACGGGTCGTCGTGCGGGTCGAACTCGCCGAGCCGGAAACGGACCGAGAGCTGGCGGCGTACGGCCGTGTCGATGTCGCCCTCGGTCAGCAGACGCTGTTCCAGGGCCCCCTGGATGCGCGCGACGATCTGCGAGCTGTCCGTGCCGTGGTCGGTGAAGCTGTCGACTCCGGCGAGGAGGGAGGCGGCCGTGGCCTCCTCGTGGGTGTCGAAGTAGTGCTCGGAGTCGACCAGGTTGGAGGGCGCGCCCGCGTCCGAGCAGACCAGCAGTTCCTCGTCCGTCCAGGCGCGCAGGTGCTCGCGCAGGTAGGGCGAGACGTGGTTCGGGCGGCCGTTGACCAGGTTGTACGCCGGCATCACCCCGGCCGTCGCGCCCGCCTCGACCGTCTCGCGGAAGGCCCGCAGGTCGTACTCGTGCAGCACGCGCGGGCGGACCGAACTCGACGCGGTGGACCGGTCCGTCTCGTTGTTGTGCGCGAGCCAGTGCTTGAGGACGGGAGCGGTGCGCCAGTACGTCGGGTGGTCGCCGCGCAGGCCGTGCGTGTACGCGGCGGCGATGGCGGAGGTGAGCTTGGGGTCCTCCGAGTAGCCCTCCTCGTTGCGGCCCCACAGGGGGTGGCGGAGGAGGTTGACGGTCGGCGACCAGACGTTCAGCCCGACGCGGTCGTCGCGGGCGCGCATGGCCCGGACCTCCTTGGACACCGCCTCGCCGACCCGTCGTACGAGATCCGTGTTCCAGGTCGCGCCAAGGCCCACCGCCTGCGGGAACACCGTCGCCGGGCCCATCCACGCCACTCCGTGCAGGGCCTCCTGGCCGGTGCGGAAGGCGGCGATGCCGAGGCGCTCGACCGCGGGCGCGAACTGGTGCAGGAAACCGACCTTCTCGTCGAGGGTCAGCCGCGACAGCAGGTCGTCGATGCGCTTCGCGAACGGCAGCTGCTGGTCGCGGAACGGCGGCGTGGGCGGCGTTTGTGCGGTCACGTGGGGTTCCCTTTGCTGTGGAGCGGCGACGCGCTTTCGAAGCGCTTCGATGCTCATTCGATCCGGGGGTGGTGTCAAGAGACACCGGGGCAACAAGTCCGACTCCTGACCGTTATTTCAAGCGGCATAGAAGAGCGGTCGACTCCTCTACACCTCGGAGGAATCTTGGAATCGACCCTTGTGCACCCCCATGCCTTCACTTAACCTCGCAGCAACATCGAAGCGCTTCGACTACTTCGACTATCTCGATGATCGAGGAACCGGGGCCGCTTCAGCTCAGCCAGTTCCACTCAAGACACCGCAGCCGACGGCTCCCCCGCCGGGTGTCCTGGTGCGCCATGAAGGGTTGACGCAATGACGCCGAACGCCGCTTCCGCCTCCTCCGGGCCGAGCCGGAGAAGCTTCCTCGCCTCCACCGCGGTCGCCACCGCCGCGGTGGCGGGCGGGATGCCGCTGCTCTCCGCCTGTGGCGGTTCGGACAGCGGGTCGCGTGAGGGGACCACGTCGGGCAAGGCCGCGGACAAGCTGCTCCCGACGTTCGTCGCCAGCGCGGTCGCCAAGCCGGACCTGCCCTCGAAGAACGGTTCGGCTTCCGGATACACCGGCAAGGTCGAGCTCGCGGCCCTCGCCACCTCGGTCCCGGAGAAGCTCGGCACCGGCGCCCCCTTCAAGATCATGTCCCCGTTCTGGGGCTCCCCACCGAAGGCCGGCTGCGCCTACTACAGGGCACTCGACGCCGCCGCGGGCACCAAGGTCACCTGGCAGAACCAGGACGGCAACACCTATGGCGAGAAGCTCGGCGCCGTCCTCGCCTCCAGCTCCATACCCGACATGGTGGTCGTGCCGGGCTGGGAGCTGGTCGGCAAGATCGCGAACGCGGTCACCGCGAAGTTCATGGACCTCGGCCCGTACCTGGCGGGCGACAAGGTCAAGAAGTACCCGAACCTGGCCGCGATCCCCTCCGACGCCTGGCGCATGGGCATCTTCGGCGGTGCGCTGCGCGGCATCCCGATGCCGGCCGCCACCGCGAACTGGATCACGCCCTTGTACCGCAAGGACATCTTCGACAAGAAGGGTTACTCGGTACCCAAGTCGCCCGACGAGTTCATGAGCTGGGCCAAAGAGGCCACCAGCTCCAAGGCCAAGGTGTGGGCCTGCGGTGACATGACCTGGTCGGCGTGGAGCATCTTCGGGGTCCGTGGCTCCGGGACGATCGGCTGGGACATCGGATCCGACGGGAAGCTGACGTACCGCATCGAGCAGCCCGAGTACCTGGAAGCCCTGGAGTGGGTCCGCAAGCTGTTCGACGCGGGCGTGGTCCACCCCGACGACAAGGCGCGCTCGGGCGACCAGGGCCAGCGGTTCACCGCCGGGCAGATCCTGGTCTACAACACCAACATCGCCGACTGGTACGGAAAGACCGCCGAACAGGCCCAGTCCAACCCGGACCTCCAGATCGACGCCATCGACCTCTTCGGCGCGGACGGCGGCAACCCGACGCTGTACGCGTCGCAGCCCGCCACCATCTGGTCGCTGATCCGCAAGGGCGCCTCGAAGGCGACGATCGAGAACGCGCTGGCCGCCGCCAACTTCTCGGCGGCGCCCTACGGCACCAAGGAGCGGATGCTCGTCGACTACGGCGTCGAGGGCACCCACTACACGGTCAAGGACGGCGTCCCGGTCAAGAACGACCTGGGCAACTCCGAGGTGCTCAACGCCTGGGTGATGCTGGCCGCGCCGGCCGCCTACTTCGCCCACCCCGACTTCCCCGACGTCGCCCGCAAGCAGGTCGAGTGGCAGCAGCGGATGGGCGCCTTCATGAAGAAGACGTCCACCTTCGGCATGAACATCGTCGAGCCGACCCGCTACGCGAACCTCTCCAGCCAGTTCGAGCAGCTGGAGCTCGACTACGTGCGCGGCAATCGGAAGCTGTCGGACGTGCAGGCCGCCATCTCCACCTGGAAGTCCTCCGGCGGCGACAAGCTGCGCGACTGGTACAAGCAGCTCATCGACAAGAACGGCAGCGGCAACTGATGTCTCTCACGGCCGGGAGCAGGCCCGACGGGAGTCGTCCCCCCGCGGCCGTCGAGGAGCCGACGGCCGCGGTCGCCACGGTTGTGGAGAAGGAGCGGGTGCCGCGCAAGGCGGGCAGGGCGGGCAAGATTCCCTGGCGGATCCGGCTGCGCCGCGACCGCGCACTCATCCTGATGACGCTGCCCGTCATCGTGCTGCTCCTGATCTTCAACTACGTCCCGTTGCTCGGCAACGTCGTCGCCTTCCAGGACTACGACCCGTATGTCTCCAGCAACGGCATCACAGCGATCTTCCACAGTCCCTGGGTCGGCGTCGAGCAGTTCTCGCGGATGGTCGACGACCCGCTGTTCTGGGACGCCGCGCAGAACACCATCGTCCTCTTCGTGCTCCAACTGGTGCTGTTCTTCCCGATCCCCATCGCCCTCGCGCTGCTCATCAACAGCGTGATCAGGCCCCGGGTCCGGGCCGTGGCGCAAGCGATCATGTATCTGCCGCACTTCTTCTCGTGGGTCCTCGTGGTCACCGTCTTCCAGCAGATCTTCGGCGGCGCGGGCATCATCGCCCAGACCCTCGAGGACCACGGGTGGAGCGGCTTCGACCTGATGACCAACGCGGACCTGTTCAAGTACCTGGTCACCGCGCAGGCCGTGTGGAAGGACGCCGGCTGGGGGATCATCGTCTTCCTCGCCGCGCTGGCCGCGGTCAGCACCGATCTGTACGAGGCGGCAGCCATGGACGGCGCGGGGCGCTGGCGACGCATGTGGCATGTGACGCTGCCCGCTCTGCGCCCGGTGATCGCGCTGCTGCTCGTGCTGCGGGTGGGTGACGCGCTGAGCGTCGGATTCGAACAGTTCCTGCTCCAGCGGGACGCGGTCGGCGCGGGGGCCAGCGAGGTCCTCGACACGTACGTGTGGAACATGGGTATCCAGAACGGCGACTTCAGCTACGCGGCCGCGGTCGGCCTCGTCAAGGGCGCCATCGGAGTCTGTCTCGTCCTGGGCGCGAACAAGTTCGCGCACCTGCTCGGCGAGCAGGGGGTGTACAAGAAATGAGCCTCAACACGCAGCTCATCCGCAGCCTCAAGGCTCCCGCCCGCCCCGTGTGGGAGGAGCCGCCCAGCAAGGTCGGACTCACCGCCAAGGGCGGCTTCCTGGTCCTGTGCTGCCTGGGGGTGCTTGGCCCGCTGTGGATCGTGATCGTCACCAGCCTCTCCCCGAAACCCGTGATCGACCGGGTGGGCGGTCTCGTCGTGATCCCCCAGGGCATCACCTTCGTCAACTACACGGAACTGCTCAGCGGCGGCCAGGTCAGCCGGGCGATCATGGTCTCGGTCGGTGTCACGCTCTTCGGCACGCTGTTCTCGATGACGGTGTCGGTGCTCGCGGCCTACGGCCTGTCCCGGCCGGGCAGTCTGGGCCACCGGTTCTTTCTGATGACCATGATGGCGACCATGTTCTTCGGGGCCGGCCTCATCCCGACGTACCTTCTGGTGCAGTCGCTGGGTCTCACCGACACCTATCTGTCGCTGATCCTGCCGAGCGCGGTCAGCGTCTTCAACATCCTCGTCCTGCGGGCCTTCTTCATGGGGATCTCCCCGGAACTCACCGAGTCCGCCCGCATCGACGGGGCCAGTGACCTGCGCATCCTGCTGACCATCATCATGCCGCTGTCGCGAGCGGTGCTCGCCGTCATCTCCCTGTTCTACGCGGTCGGGTACTGGAGCGCCTGGTTCAACGCCTCCATCTACCTCACCGACCAGCAGATGATGCCGCTGCAGAACGTGCTCATCCAGCTGGTCCAGAAGAACAGCGAGGCGCCGACCGGCCTCCAGCAGGCGGTCCGCACCGGACAACTCTCCGCCCTGGGGCTGCAGATGGCTGTCATGGTTCTTGCGTTGATTCCCGTTGCGGTTGCCTCCCCCTTCGTCCAGCGGCACTTCAAGAAGGGCATGCTGACCGGCGCGGTCAAGGGCTGACACCCGCCCTTCTCCCCTCCCCTTCCCCCTCATCCTCGCCGCGGCCGACCTGCTCCTAACCGGCGGTCGGCCGCGGCGACCCCGGACCTCCCCATTCCCTGCTTTCCCCGAGCCGCACAGAACGAGGTATGTCATGCACGCGTCGCGCTTGAGCAGACGAGCCGTTCTCGCCGGGACCGCGGCCGCCGCCGCGCTCACGAGCCTTCCCACTCTCGCCGGTCCCGCCCGGGCCGCGGAGTCCGCCACCGCCCCCGCCTACCGCTGGCGCAACGCCGTCCAAGGCGGCACCGGCTTCGTCACCGGCATCCTCTTCCATCCCTCCGTCCGCGGCCTCGCCTACGCCCGTACCGACATCGGTGGCGCCTACCGGTGGGACGACCGCACCGCGAGCTGGGTCCCGCTGACCGACCACATCGGCTGGGACGACTGGAACCTGCTCGGCGTCGAGGCCATGGCCGTCGATCCGGCGCACCCGAACCGGCTGTACCTCGCCCTCGGCACCTACGCCCAGTCCTGGGCGGGCAACGGAGCCGTCCTGCGGTCCGAGGACCGTGGCGCCACCTGGCAGCGCACCGACCTCACCGTGAAGCTCGGTGCCAACGAGGACGGGCGCGGCTGCGGCGAGCGGCTGCTCGTCGATCCGCGCAACAGTGACGTCCTGTGGCTGGGCACCCGGCACGACGGGCTGCTGAAGTCGACCGACCGGGGGGCCACTTGGGCCACCGCCTCCGGCTTCCCGGGCAGCCCGAACGCGGGCGGCCAGGGCGTCACCCTCCTCGTCGCCGCCGGGCGCACGCTCTACGCCGGCTGGGGTGACAGCGACGGCACCACGGCCAACCTGTTCCGTACCGCCGACGGCACCACCTGGGAGGCCGTCCCCGGCCGGCCATCCGGCACCGCCGCCAAGGTGCCGATCCGCGCGGCCTACGACCGGGGCACCAGCCACCTGTACGTGACGTACGCCAACGCGCCCGGCCCCAACGGCCAGTCCAACGGCAGCGTGCACAAGCTGTGCACCCTCAACGGCAAGTGGACCGAGGTCACGCCCGTCAAGCCGGGCGGCACCACCGCCGACGGCTCGGCCGACAACTTCGGCTACGGCGGTGTCGCCGTCGACGCCCGTCGGCCCGGCACGCTCGTCGTCTCCACCAACAACCGGTGGGCGGAGGTCGACACGGTGTTCCGCAGCACCGACGGCGGACGCACCTGGACGTCCCTGAAGGACACGGCAGTCTTCGACGTCTCCGAGACCCCCTACCTCAAGTGGGGAGCGGACAAGCCGAAGTTCGGCTGGTGGATCCAGGCCCTCGCCCTCGACCCGTACGACTCCCGGCACGTCCTCTACGGCACCGGCGCGACCATATACGGCACGCGGGACCTGAGGAACTGGGCCCCGCAGATCCGCGGCCTGGAGGAGGCGTCCGCCCGCCAGCTGATCTCGCCCCCGGTCGGAACGGCGCACCTGATCAGCGGTAACGGGGACATCGGCGTGATGTACCACGAGTCGCTCACGGCGTCCCCCTCGCGCGGCATGGCGTCGAACCCCATCTTCGGGTCGGCGACGGGGCTCGCCCAGGCCGCGGCCAAGCCGGCGTACGTGGTCCGCAGCGGCTGGGGCGACAACGGCAACGGCGCCTACTCGAACGACGGCGGGCAGACCTGGGCGCCCTTCAAGGCCCAGCCCGCCATCGCCAAGGACGCACCGGGGCCGATCGCCACCAACGCCGACGGCAGCGTGCTGCTCTGGGTCTTCGTGCACTGGGACGGCACGAAGTACCCCGCCCACCGCTCCACGGACAACGGCGCCACCTGGTCCGAGGTCACCTCCTTCCCGAAGGGCGCCACGCCGGTCGCCGACCCGGCCGACCCGAGGCTCTTGTACGCGTACGACACCGACACGGGAACGCTGTTCGCCAGCACCGACAGTGGCCTCACCTTCACCGCCCGCGCCACCCAACTGCCCTCCGGCGACAGCCAGTTCGAGCTGGTCGCGGCGCCGGGACGGAGCGGTGACCTGTGGCTGTCCACCAAGTGGAACGGGCTGTACCGGTCCACCGACGGGGGCGCCACCTTCTCGAAGGTCCCCAGCTGCTGGGCCTCGTACTGCCTCGGCTTCGGCAAGGCCGCGGACGGTGCCGACTACCCGGCGATCTACCTGGTCGGGTCCACCGAGACCATCACCGCCGTCTATCGCTCCGACGACGGCGCGAAGAGCTGGGTGCGGATCAACGACGACGCCCACCAGTGGGGCTGGATCGGCGAGGCGATCACCGGTGACCCGCGCGTGTACGGCCGCGTCTACCTCGCCACCAACGGGCGCGGCGTCCAGTACGGGGAGCCCGTCTGATGCCCGACCTCAGCCATGTGACCCGCGAGCGCGGCATCCTCT
The DNA here is from genome assembly GCF_002291145.1 of Streptomyces sp. SA15. Lineage (GTDB taxonomy): Bacteria > Actinomycetota > Actinomycetes > Streptomycetales > Streptomycetaceae > Streptomyces. The sequence continues at coordinate 30,157 of NZ_NTGE01000007.1, read as the reverse complement.
ACGGCGGCGACTACAACCCCGAGCAGTGGCCCGAGGAGACCTGGCACGAGGACGTCCGTCTGATGAAGGACGCCGGCGTCAACTCCGTCACCCTCGGCGTCTTCTCCTGGGCGAAGCTGGAACCCCGGCCGGGGGAGCGGGACTTCGGCTGGCTGGACCGGCTGATGGATCTGATTCACGACAACGGCATCGGGGTCGTCCTCGCCACCCCCACCGCCTCGCCCCCGCCCTGGATGGGCCACCTGCACCGCGACACCCTGCCCGTCGACCAGGACGGCCGTACCGAGTGGTGGGGCGGCCGCCAGCACTTCTCGCACTCCAGCGCCACCTACCGCCGGTACGCCGCCGCCATCACCGAGGACCTCGCCGCCCGCTACGGCACCCACCCGGCCCTCACCCTGTGGCACATCAACAACGAGTACTGCACCTACGACTGGAGCGACGAGGCCGCCGCCCGTTTCCGCCGCTGGCTCCAGGACAAGTACGGCACGCTCGACGCCCTCAACACCGCCTGGGGCACCGCCTTCTGGAGCCAGGGCTACGGCGCCTGGGACGAGATCCACACGCCCCGCCACGCCCACTACCTGAAGAACCCCAGCCAGGTGCTGGACTTCAAGCGGTTCACGTCCGACATGCTCCTGGAGTGTTACGTCGCCGAGCGTGACATCGTCCGCCGGGCGACCCCGCACATCCCCGTCACCACCAACTTCATGCCGCTGTGGGTCGGCCAGGACGCATGGCGCTGGGTCGAGGAGGAGGACGTCGTTTCGGTCGACCTCTACCCCGATCCGCGCGACCCTCTCGGCGCCCAGAACGGCGCCCTCGTCCAGGACATGACCCGCTCCCAGGCCCGCGGCCCCTGGATGCTGATGGAGCAGGCGGCCGGCCCGGTCAACTGGCGGGGCGTCAACCACCCCAAGCCCCGCGGACTCAACCGCCTCTGGTCGCTCCAGGCAGTGGCCCGGGGCGCCGACGCGGTCTGCTACTTCCAGTGGCGGCAGTCCCGGCAGGGCGCCGAGAAGTTCCACTCCGGGATGGTCAGTCACGCGGGGGAGGAGGGCCGTACGTACCAGGAGGTGAAGCAGCTCGGCGCCGACCTCGCGAGGATCAGCGGCGAAGTGGCGGGCAGTCATTCCGACAGCGACATCGCGATCCTGCATGACTGGCACGCTTGGTGGGCCGGCGCCCAGGACGGCCGCCTGTCCACGCACGTCGACCACCCCGACCTCCTCAGAGCCTGGCACCGCGCCCTCTGGGAGGCCCACCTCACCACCGACTTCGCTCACCCCGAGCACGACCTGAGCGCGTACAAGCTGGTCGTCGTCCCCCAGCTGTACGCGCTCACGGACGCGGCGATCGAGAACCTCCTCGCGTACGTCCGCGATGGCGGCACCCTCGTCAGCGGCTTCCTGACCGGCATCGCCGACGAGGACGACCGGGTGCGGACCGGCGGGATGGACGCCCGGCTGCGCGAGCTGTTCGGCATCCGCACGCTGCACGAGTGGTGGCCGCTGGACGCGGGGGAGACCGTCGAGTGCGACGGCTTCCGCGGCACCCTGTGGTCGGAGGAGATCGAGAAGACCGAGGACGCCGAGGCGGAGGCCGCGTACAAGGGCGGGGAGCTGGACGGTTTGCCCGCGGTGCTGCGCAAGGGCCGCGCCCGGTACGTCTCGACGCTTCCCGAGCCGGAGGCGCTGCGCGACCTGCTCGCCGGTGTGGCCGCCGAGGCCGGGGTTCGTCCCGTGCTGGATGCCGTCCCCGCCGGGGTCGAGGTGGTCCGTCGGGGTGAGTTGCTGTTCGTCCTCAACCACGGGCGCGAGTCCGTGACCGTCGAGGTGCCGGGGGCCCCTCACGACGTACTGACGGGGACGGACGTCGAGGGCGAGCTCACCCTCGGCCGCTACGGAGCGGCGGTGCTCAAGCCATGACCGGCCGTGCTGAGGCTGGGACCGGCCGTGCTCAAGCCATGACCGGCCGTGCTCAAGCCATGACCGGCCGTGCTCAAGCCATGACCGGCCGTGCTCAAGCCGTGACGGGCCCTGCTCAAGCCATCACCGACGGCCCCGTCCACGGCACGTGGGAGCCGGAGCCGGCCGCCCGCTGGGAGGACGCCTTCCTGGGCGGCAACGGCCACCACGGCACCCTTGTGTTCGGTGATCCGAACGACGAACGCGTCATCGTCACCCACCACACCCTGGTCCGCCCGAACGGTGGGGAGCGCGCCCGGCCGCCCCAGCTGGCCGCCGAACTCCCCGCGCTCCAGGACCGGTTGCTGGCCGGTGAGTCGACCGCCGCCGAGACCTTCACCGACGGCCGCGACCTCCAGTGGGTGCAGCCCTTCCACCCGGCCTTCCAGATACGGCTGCGCGCGATGCGGCCCGCCGAACCGCGCCGGTACCGCCGCTCCGTCGACTTCACCACGGGCGTCGCGACGGCGGAGTGCGAGGGCTTCGGCAGCCGGGTCTTCGTCTCACGCGCCGATGACGTGATCGTCCACCACCTCTCGGCACCGGACCTGGACATCGCCCTCGACCACCGGCTCCCGGGCGCACCCCACGACCTCGCCGTCGGCCACGGAGCCGTCCTCACCCCCGAGGGCGCCCTGCTCACCCTGCGCGCCCGCTACCCCGGCAGCGACCGCGGGTACACCGGAGTGACGCTCGTCGTGGTCACCGGCGGCCGTACGTCGCTCACGCCTCCCGGCCTACGGGTCACCGGCGCCAAGTCCGTCCTGCTGCTGACCCGCGTCCTGCGCCACACGGGCGGGGCGGCCGTACACCGCCCGGACGGACCGGCCGTACACCACCCGGACGTGCCGGCCGTGCGCCACGCAGACGGGCCGGCCGCACGCCCCCCGGACGGCCCGGCCGCCCCCGAGCCGGACGCCCTCGCCCACGCCCGCGCCCTCGGCGACCTGCTCCCCGACGACGAGGACCCGTACGCCGGCCTCCTGGCCCGTCACACCGCGCTGCACCGCACCGCCTACGAGCGCGTCGCTCTCGACCTCAACGCCGACCCCGCCGAACGCGCCCTCCCCGGCTCCGAGTTGCTGGAACGCCCCGACAGCCCAGCCCTCCTTGAACGCCTCTTCGCCGCCGGCCGCTACCACCTGCTCTCGGCCAGTGGAATGCTTCCGCCCCGCCTCGTCGGCCTGTGGACCGGTGACTGGAACACGGCCTGGTCGGGGGCCTTCACCAACGACGCCAACCTCAACCTCCAGACGGCTTCAGCGGCAGCCGCCGCCCTCCCCGAAGTCACCGAGGCACACGCCTCCCTGATCCAGCGTCAACTGGCTGACTGGAGTGAGAACGCCCGCGCGGTCTTCGGCGCCCGCGGCGTCGTCGCGCCCGCGCACACCGACGGCGAGTCCGGGCTGACGTACCACTTCAGTCGCGAATATCCGCTCCACCTGTGGACCGCCGGCGCCGACTGGCTCCTCAAGCCCCTCGTCAACCACGACGAGACCCGCGGCGAACGCGACCCGCGCACCGCCCACGCCCTCGCCCAAGTCGCCCTGTTCTACGAGGACTTCCTCACCCGTACCGACGAGGACGGCCACCTGATCGTCGTCCCCTCCTACTCGCCCGAGAACCGCCCGGCGAACGCCAGCTGGGGCGCGATCAACGCGGCCATGGACCTCTCGGCCGCCCGGCACGCCCTCCTCACCGCCGCCGACTACCACCTGGAACATCAGGAGCATCCGGAACAGGCAGACCGCTGGCGCGCCCTCGCCGACCGGCTCCCGCCCCACCGGATCAACGCCGACGGCGCCCTCGCCGAATGGGCCTGGCCCGGCCTGGACGACACCTACGACCACCGCCATCTCAGCCACCTCTACGGCGTCTGGCCGCTCGACGAGATCACGCCGTACGACACCCCGGACCTCGCGGCAGCCGCCCACCGCGCCCTCGAACTCCGCGGCGCCGAGAACGACTCGGCCCACGGCCACCTCCACCACGCCCTCGTCGCGGCCCGGCTGCGCGACGGCGGGCGGGTCGCGCACGCCCTCGGCCAGGTGCTCAAGGGGGACTTCTTCCACGCTTCCCTGATGAGCGCCCACTACCCGAACCGCGACGTCTACAACGCGGATGCCGCCCACACCCTGCCCGCCGTGCTCGTCGAGATGCTCGTGCAGTCGACGCCGGACCGGCTGGTTTTGCTGCCCGCGCTTCCCGCGGCGTACCCGAAGGGCGAACTGCGTGGCATCCGCACCCGGTTCGGTGCCGAGATCGACCTGACCTGGAGCCCGCACGAAGCGACCGCGGTCGTACGCCCCACGCGCACCCACCGCATCGAACTCCGGACTTCCTCCGGCGCTGAGCCGCTCAACCTCGTCGCCGGAGAAGAACGCGTCCTCGCCCTGGGGACGTGGTAACTCCCCCCGCAATTCCCCCCACCCATGGAAGGGACACCATGGCAACACGCACACTGAGCAGAATCGGCAAGGTCCTGCTGCCGCCGGCCCTCGCGCTCGGCGTCACCATCGGCATGGCCTCCGCCCCCGCCTCCGCCGCGGTCTGGAACTCCTGCGACCAGTGGGGCAACACCAGCCTGAACGGCTACACGCTCTACAACAACATCTGGGGCGGCGGCGCCGGCAGCCAGTGCATCTGGGCCAACTCCGGCACCAACTGGGGTGTCTGGGCCAACCACCCCAACACCGGCGGCATCAAGTCCTACCCGAACGCCAAGAAGGTGATCAACAAGTCCATCACCTCGCTGGGTTCGCTCAACAGCAGCTACAACGTCACCGTCCCGTCCTCGGGCGCGTACAACACCTCGTACGACGTCTGGGACACGGACTACGACTACGAGATCATGCTCTGGGTCAACTACAACGGGGACGTCGGCGCGCTCGGCTCCTACCAGGGCAACGCCACGCTCGGCGGCCACAACTGGAATGTCTACAAGGGCCGGGTCACCCGGACGGACGGCACGTACTGGGACGTCTTCTCGTTCCTGCGCACCTCGGACTCCACCTCCGGCACGGTCCAGATCCTCCCGGTCCTGAAGTGGATCAAGGACACCAAGGGCTGGATGGGCAACGAGACCATCGGCGACGTCCAGTTCGGCTTCGAGATCACCTCGTCGTCCGGCGGCCTCGACTTCCGGACCAACAGCATGTCGGTCACCAGCAGCTGACCGAACGCCCGAGCCGGCGCCTCGGCACCGGCTCGGGCCTCGTCTCCTACGCGCCCGAAGTGAGCCGGATCAGCAGGACGCCCGGTGTGCGCGGCAGCGACACCCGCAGTCCGTTCCCGTCCCAGACCGCCGCGCCGGCCGTCGCGGCGGACGGGTGCAGGATCTCGGCACAGACCTCATCGCCCAAGTGCTCCACTGGGACGTGGAGTTCGCTCTCCCCGCCGCGCCGCCACACCGAGACGTACGACGGTCCGTCCGGCACCCTCATCCCCAGGGCCAGCCACTCGTCCGTCCACCCCGGCAGACCGAGCGGCCAGAACGGCACGGCCTTCTGGAGGTCCCCGCGGATCGCCCGGTACGCACCCACCGCGTCCCGTACGAGGCCGAGTTGGTGTTCCGACATCCGGTCCAGATGGCCGGACAGATGGATCCGCCCCAGCAGCGCACCGCCCAGCGTGAAGGTGATCAGGTCGTCGTCGAAGGCGGGCTGCGGGTAGGCCCAGACGGCGCCCTGCTCCGGCGGGACCGCCGTCGGCGCCGCCGCGGCGATCGCCGGGTAGCGCAGCGGATCCTGCTGGTCGCTGGTGGACTGGAGCTGGGCGACGGCGAGCGTGGCCCCGTCCATCCGCATGCCGCCCGAGGCGCAGTTCTCCACGACCAGACCCGGATGCCGGTCCAGCAGCTCGGACAGCCAGTCCAGATACGCCTGGGCATGGCCGAGCAGCCCGGCCCCCGGCGCGAGGTCCCCGTCGGCACAGGTGCCCGGATCGACCACGATGTTGTAGTCCAGCTTGAGATAGCCCACGCCCCAGTCGCCGACGATCCGGTCCACCGTCTTGTCGAGGTGGGCGCGGGCGGCCGGGTGGCGCAGATCGAGCTGGTGGCGGCCCTGTTCGGCGAGGCGCACGCCGTCGCGGCGGAAGAAGGCCTCCAGGGGGAGGGCGGACGCGATCGGGCTGCGCACGCCGACGACCTCGGGCTCCAGCCACAGCCCGGGCACCATGCCGCGCTCCCGGATCCGGTCCAGGACCGCCCGGATCCCGCCGCCCGGGAAGCGGCGCGGCGAGGGCAGCCACTCGCCGACGCTGTCCCACCAGCCCTCGGTGTCGTCGTCGTACCAGCCGGAGTCGATGCAGAAGTACTCCGCCCCGGCCTCGGCCGCCGCGTCGATGAGCGGCAGCAGCTTCTCGGTCGTCGGGTCGCCCATCAGCGTGTTCATGTAGTCGTTGAAGACGACGGGAAGCGCCTGGTGGTCGGGGTGGGGGCGGCGTACGGCACGGCGGTACGACGTCAGCGCGCCCATCGCCTCGTCGAATCCGGAGCCGAGGGCCACCACCCCCGGCACGGTGGTGAACTCCGCGCCCGGCGCGAGCCGGACCCGCCACTGGTGCTCCGCGTCCGTGGGACCGTTCAGCGCCAGATACGTGCCGTGCGCGTGTTCGCCCAGGTCCCAGCGCCAGCCGGCCGGGGACTCGACCTGCCACAGCCAGGTCCGGCCGCCGCCGCGTTCCGTGACCGCCCCCATGGCCAGGTGGCCGTCGGTCGGCCAGCTGCCGCGCCCGGTGAGGACGAGGGCGGCCCGGCTGTCGTGCTGGTGCGCGCCGACGTTGATGTCGGCGACCGTGTCGCGCAGCGGCTCGGCGTGCCAACGGCACTCCGCGAGCCAGTCGTTGCGCGCCCGGTGCACGTCGAGGGCGTCGGGGGAGGGCAGGCCGCCGAGCAGCAGGCTGCTGACGGACTGGACGATCAGGGGCCGCGTGCCGTCGTTGCGGAGGCGGACGCGGGAGCGGAGCACGGGCAGGCCGGTGGGGGAGGTCAGCTCGACGAAGGCCGTCAACCCGGTCTCGGGGTCGTGGAGTTCGACGGTCAGCCACTCCCAGCCGGTGCGGCTGCCGCTGTGATGGTCCCGGTATCTCAGGCGCGAACCGAAGGCCGTGCCCGTGAAGCGCGGGCCGGACCAGCCGCTGCCATGCCCGAGCGCGGTCAGTTCGAGGAGGGGGAGGGTGGATTCCCGGCTGACCCGCGGTGAAGTCTCACCGGGACGGCCGGGACGGCCCAGTCGGACCAACCGCAGCGTGCCGTCCGACGCGGTGGCGAACTCGGCACCCAGCGCCGAATGGCCCCAACTGAACCTGAACTGTGGGTCGTTGGAGGCCTTGCGCGCCGAATCCGCCGTACCGGTCAAGGTGGTCCCCCTCGTGAATCCCTCGTTACGGTCTCTTGACGACCGCATTGTGACCGGTCACAATCCTGGCATGAATGTGACCGGTCACACAAGGCGCCCGGCGAGCATCAGGGACGTCGCGACCGCAGCCGGGGTCTCCTACCAGACCGTCTCCCGGGTGATCAACGGCCATCCCAGCGTCAAGCCGTCCACCCGGGAACGGGTGCTCGCGGCCATCGACGAGCTGGGCTTCCGCCGCAACGCCACCGCGCTCGCCCTGGCCAGCGGGCAGCGCAGGGCCGTGACCGTGCTGACCGCCAACACCACCCACTACGGCTACGCCTCCATCCTCCAGGGCATCGAGGAGGCGGCCCGCGCCGCGTCCTACGCGGTCGGGATCGGAGTCCTGGAATCGGCCGACGAGGCCGCCGTCGCCGCCGAGGTGCAGCGGGCGGCGGACGCGGGCGGCGGGCTGATCGTGATCGCCTACGATCCGGCCGGTGTACGGGCCCTGGGCGCCGTCCCCGTCGAGCTGCCGGTCGTCGGCGTCGTCGAGACCCCCGCGAGCCCGCCCGACCCCGGCCGCCCCTGGGTGTGGACCGACGACCGCGAGGCCGCCTACGAGGCGACCCGCCATCTGCTCGCCCTCGGCCACCAGACCGTGCACTACGTCGCCATACCGTCCAGCACCCGCCGCACCAGCGCCCGCACCACCGGCTGGCGGCAGGCGCTCAGGGAGGCCGGAGCGCCCGAACCCCGTCCCGTGCAGGGCAGTTGGGGCCCGGCGGGCGGCCACGCGGCCGGCCTGAAGCTCGCGCAGGACCCGGCCGTCACCGCGATCCTGTGCGGCAACGACGATCTCGCGCTCGGGGTGTTGCGCGCCCTGCACGAGACCGGCCGGTCCGTCCCCGGCGAGGTCAGCGTGGCCGGGTTCGACGACGCCCCGCACTCCGCCTATCTGACCCCGGCGCTGACGACCGTACGCCTGGACTTCACCGGCCTCGGGCGGGCCGCGTTCGCCCTGCTGCACGGGGTGCTGGAGGAGTCCGCGCGGATCGCCCCGCACCCCGTCTCCGTACCGGAGCTGGTGGTGCGGGAGAGCTCGGGGCCGCCGACCCTCCCGAGGAACTCCTCGTAAACGCCCAGCTGTTCCGAGTCCTGCCCCTGAACCGCTCGTTCGTGAAAGGCACGTGATGAAGACAAGAGCTCTCCCCGCCCTGGCCCTGATATGCGCCCTGGGACTGGCCGCCACCGCGTGCAGCGATCCCACCGCCGGCGACTCGGGCACGGACGCGAAGCAGACGGCCGTCGACCCCACCGCCCGCCTGGACGGCGTGAAGTTGACCATGTGGACCGCGCAGAACACGGTCACCGCGCCAAAGCAGGTCATCGACGCCTTCAAGAAGGCCACCGGCGCCACGGTCGAGACCCAGGCGATCCCGGACCTGTACGAGACGAACGTGCCGACCAAGCTGGCCTCCGGCGACCGCCCGGACCTGATGTTCTGGCAGCCGTCCATCTCCACGCTGCCTTTCATCCAGCCCCAGCAGAACCTCCTCACCCTCGACGGGGAGGAGTGGGTCTCCAAGCTGGGCGGCACCGAGCGCTCGCTCGGCGTCATCGACGGCAAGCGGTACGCGGCGATCGTCACCAGCCCCGCCATGCTCGGCGTCTACTACAACAAGGACGTCTTCAAGCAGGCCGGAATCACCGAGCAGAACTTCCCGAAGTCGTACGACGAGCTGCTGGCCCTCGGCCAGAAGGTCGTCGACGACACCGACGCGGCCGGCTTCTACGAGGCCGGCGGCGACAAGTGGCCCCTGCAGTGGCAGATGCAGGTCCAGCTCACCGACCTCGACAAGCAGTGGTGGGCCGACCTGAACGCGAACAAGAAGAAGTGGACCGACCCGGTCGTCGTCGGTGCCATCAAGAAGTACAAGGAGAAGCTGCTCGACGCCGGGCTCGCCCAGAAGAACTACAAGACGGGCACCTTCACCGGGCAGGCCGACGCGCTGTGGAAGGGCGAGGCCGGCATGGTCCTCAACGTCACCTCCTTCCAGAGCCAGCTCCAGGCCAAGTACTCCACCGCCGAGATCGACAAGAAGATCGGCTGGTTCCCGATCGCCAACTCCTCCGCGACCGGCCTGTACTCGCCGGACCAGACCAACGGCGTGGTCGCCTTCAAGACCGGTGACGAGAAGCGGCAGAACGCGGCCCGGCAGTTCATGGCCTTCTGGCTCGGCCCCGACTACGCCGACTACATCAAGGCGATGAAGATCCCCTCCGTGCAGCCGTCCGTGCCCACCCCAGACGGGCTGCCGCAGACGTCCAAGGACCAGGTCGCGGCCCTGCCCAAGGCCATCGGGGTCTTCCAGGCCAAGGCGATCGTCGCCCCGGACACCCACCTCTACCTCGCCGACATGATCTTCGGCAAGAAGAGTCCGCAGCAGGTCGCCCAGGCGATCCAGGACCAGTTCGCGCAGGTGGCCAAGGCCCAGGGCGCGCCCGGTTTCTAGCACCGTTTCTAGCACCTACGGCAGCGGGGACTTCCGATGGCGGACACGGCCATACGTACGCGTAAGCAGAAACCGGCAACCGGTGCGGCGAGGACAGTGGGGCGGATACCGCGTGCCGCCGTGCACCACCCCTGGTGGTTCGCGCTCCCCGCGATCGCCGTCTTCGCGGGCTTCTTCCTGGTGCCGAACCTGCTCAACTTCTACTACCCGTTCACCAACTGGTCCTCGTACCACGCGGACATCGCCTTCACCGGCCTGGACAACTTCAAGACCATCGCCGACGACGGCACGCTGGTGCGGGCGATCCGCACGACCCTGCTGTACGCGCTGCTGGCGGCGGTGTTCCAGAACGGCTTCGGGCTCGTGCTCGCGCTGCTGCTGGAGGACGACACCCGCTTCAACCGGTTCTTCCGCGCCGTCTTCTTCCTGCCGGTGCTCATCTCGGCGCTCGCCACCGGTTACGTCTTCCAGGCCCTCCTCGACCAGGACGGCGCCGTCAACTCCGTCCTCGGCACGGACATTCCGTGGCTGGGCTCGACGACCTGGACGCTGGTCCTGGTCACCCTCATCCACGGCTGGAAGTGGATGGGCCTGGCCATGCTGATCTACCTGGCCGGGCTCAAGGGCATCCCCGGCGAGATGCTGGAGGCCGCCAAGTGCGACGGCGCGGGCCCCTGGCGGACCTTCTGGTCGGTGCGCTGGCCGATGCTCGCGCCGGCCGTCACCTTCAACGTCACCACCGCGCTGATCGGCTCGATGAACACCTTCGACATCGTGCAGGCCACCACGGGCGGCGGGCCCGCGGCCTCCACGGAGGTCTTCAACATCTACATGTTCCGGATCTTCGGCCAGGGCCTGTACGCCCAGGCCTCCGCCATGAGCCTCGTCCTGTTCCTGGTCGTGGTCGCCATCGCGATCCCGCTCGTCATCGGACTGCGGCGAAGGGAGCAGATGCTGTGAACCCGTCCGTCGCCTGGCGGTACGGCCGTCCGGTCCTTGTCCTGTTGATCGCGGGGCTCGCCGTCGGCGTCCCCCTGTGGCTCGTCGCCGTCACCTCCGCCAAACCGCAGGCGGAGGCCATCAAGCCCAATCTGGACCTGCCCCGGCACTGGCAGCCCGGCGGCAACTACCAGGACGCCGTCAGCGAGGGCGAGATGCTGCGCGGCTTCTTCAACTCGCTGCTCGTCGTGGTGCCTTCGGTGGCCCTCGTCCTGATCCTCGGCGCGGGCGCCGCCTGGGTCTTCGCCCGCCGCAAGTCCAAGCTGGTCTCGGCGGCGTACGCGCTGTGCGTCAGCGGACTGCTGCTGCCGCCCGCCGTCATCACCATCGTGATGGAGCTGCGGCAGCTGGGGCTCGCGAACACCCGCCCCGGCATGATCGCCGTCTACACCGGCATGTATCTGTCGACGTCGATCTTCTTCATGACCGGCTTCATCCGCGCCATCCCCGTCGAGCTGGAGGAGGCGGCGCGCATCGACGGGGCGAAGCCGTCCCGGATCTTCCTGCGGATCGTCCTTCCGCTGCTCAGGCCGGTCATCGCCACCGCGACGATCATGGTGATGCTCTACGCCTGGAGCGATGTCTTCTACGCCTTCTTCGTGCTCGGCGGCGGCGAGCGGGCCACCCTCCCGCTGAACCTCTACCAGGTCGCCAGCGCCCAGCTCTACCTCAACAACTGGCATCTCGTCTTCGCGTACGTCGTGGTGATGAGCCTGCCCATGGTCGCCGTGTTCCTCGTCGGCCAGCGAAAGATCGTGTCCGGAATCACCAGTGGAGCCGTCAAGTGACCGGAGGTCCAGCAGCGTGATCATCCCCACCCGCACGAGAGCCAGAACCGCCCTGCTCACAGCCGCACTCGGAGCGGCCCTCATGGCAGGCACCCTCCCCGCCACGGGTTCCGCGGCAGCCGCCGCCGACCCGCAGCGCCTCACCGTCGACCTCGCCGCATCCGAGGGCCCCGTGATGCGGGGCGCCAACGGCGCGCTGTACGGGCTCAGCGACGACGGGGTGCCCAGCGACGCGGCCCTGGAGCCCTTGAAGATCACCAGCATCTCGCAGAAGCCGGAGGGCGGCGCCCAGCACCCCAACGGCGACGCGCTCACCGTCTCCAAGTCGTTCTTCCGCAACGGCGGCGGCGAGATCAACGTGATGATGCAGGACATCTACGCCAAGTGGCCGTACGAGGACCTCGGCATCGACGACTACCTCCCCAAGGTCGACAAGATCACCAAGGAGGTGTCGGCGGACCCGAACAGCGACCGCTTCGTCTACATCCCGTTCAACGAGCCCGACCAGATCTGGTACAACCTCGGCACCTCGAACCAGGCGCAGTACGAAGCCAACCGCGACCGGTTCTTCAAGGACTGGAAGACGGTGTACCAGCGCATCCGCGCGATCGACCCCGACGCGAGGATCGCCGGCCCGAACGAGGCCGCCTACCACACGCGCCTGCTGAAGGACTTCCTCGCCTTCGCCAAGCGGGAGAACGTGATGCCCCAGGTGATGACCTGGCACGAGCTCGGCTCCGGCTCGCTGCGCGACTTCCAGGCGCACTACGACAACTACCGTGCGCTGGAACGTGAGGCGGGCATCACCCCGCTGAAGATCAACATCGACGAGTACGCCAACCGCCGCGACCTGTCCGTGCCCGGGCAACTCGTGCAGTGGGTCTCGATGTTCGAGCGGAACAAGGTGTACGCCAACCAGGCCTACTGGGACGCCGCCGGCAACATGGACGGCAATGTCGTCCGGTCCAACATCCCCAACGGCGGCTGGTGGTTCTTCCGCTGGTACGCCGGACTCACCGGCAACACCGTCAAGGTGACCCCGCCACAGGCCAACACCATCGACACCCTCCAGGGACTCGCCTCCCTGGACACCTCCCGCCGCCAGGCCCAGGTCCTGCTCGGCGGCTCGGCCGGCGACTCCGACGTGGTCGTACAGAACGTCTCCCGGTCCCTCTTCGGCCGCACGGTCACCGCGACCGTCGCCGAGGCCGCCTGGTCCGGCTACGAGGGACAGCACGCCACACCGCGCGTCCTCGCCCGTACGAAGGTGCAGGTGGCGGCCGACGGCACGGTGACCGTCCCGCTGCGCGGCACGCACAAGATGGCGGCGTACCGCATCGTCCTCACCCCCGGCGGCTCCGGCACCCCGACCGCCGCCTCCGTCCCCTGGACCGCCTCCTACGAGGCCGAGGACGCCGCCATCACCGGCGGCCAGGTCTACACCCAGGGCACGGTCAGCAACGCCAACGGCTACGCCACCTCCGGCACGAAGGACGTCGGCTCGCTCAACACCGACTCCAGCAAGGTCGACTTCACGGTGTCGGTGCCCAAGGACGGGACGTACGACCTGGCGATCCTGTACGGCAACCAGTCCGGCACCCCCGCCACACAGAAGCTGTCGATCGACGGCGCCGATCCGGTCACGGTCACCTACCCCTCCACCGAGAACTGGACCTACCGCGCCAAGAAGGACGTCGGCGTGCGGCTGTCGGCCGGCACCCACAAGCTGACGCTGGCCAAGGGCGCCGCCGAGGTCACCCTCGACCGCATCGACCTCACCGCCCGAGGCGGCGCGCCGTCCGCCTCGTACGAGGCCACGCTGGCGGACATCAGCGGGAAGCCGTCGTACGACTACTCCTCCTCGGCCGGCGTGGGCACGGGCGCCCTCGTCCTGCGCTCCGGCGACAAGGCCGTCTTCGACGTCTACGCCCCGCGCGACGGCTACTACACGGTGGTGCCGCAGGCCTCGGCGGCGGTGAAGCTGGCCCTGCACGCAGAGACGGTGACGGCGGCGCCCGGCCGGCCCCTGCGGCTGTACCTCGTGGCGGGCAACAACCGCGTCGCGATGACCGCCCCGTACGCCTCCGTCCGCTCCCTCGACGTCTCCGGTGACGGCTCGACGAACGGCATGCTCTCCTACGAAGGCGCCGCGGCCACCCTCGCGGGCGGTGCCAAGCTGGTCGACTCCCCGCACGCCTCCGCCGGTTCCTACATCGGCTGGCTCGGCAACAGCGCCTCAAGCACAGCCGAGTTCACGGTGGACGCGCCGAAGTCCGGCCGCTACGTGCTGGTCGTCCACTACGCGCACAACGACCGGCGCGACAACGGCCACGCCTACAACACGGACATCATGTCCCGTACGGCGGACATCACGGTCGGGACCGGCGCGCCGCGGAAGGTCACCTTCAAGAACACCTGGAGCTGGGACGACTACTGGACGCTGGGCGTCCCGGTCGAGCTGAAGGAGGGTGCCAACAAGGTGACGTTCGGCAACGCGAGCGCATGGGCGCCGAACATCGACCGGATCGAACTGGGCCGGGTCGTCGGCTAGGTCCCAGGGCCTGGGAGACTCCCATGGGTCGGCTCCGCACTCCTGCGGGGCCGGCCCATGCCGTCAGGCCCGGTCGACCTCGGCCCGCAGCGCGTTGTACGGGACGGCCGCCGCGCCCGCCCCGTCCCCGTACCGTGCCCTCAGCTCCGACAGCACGCCGAACGCAGCCGCGGTGAGCGGCACCGACAGCAGCATGCCGAGGATCCCGGCGATCGAGGCGCCCGCCGTGAGCGCCAGCAGGATCGCCGCCGGGTGCATCTGGACCGTCCGGCTCTGGATCATCGGCTGGAGCACGTTCCCTTCGAGGACCTGTACCGCGAGGACCACTCCGAGCGCCCACAGCGCCGTCGCGAGACCCCGGTCCGCGAACGCGACCAGGATCGCCACCGCGCCGGAGAGGAAGGCGCCCAGATAGGGGATGTACGCGCCGACGAACACCAGCGCCCCGAGGCCCACGGCGCCCGGCACCTGGAGGATCAGCAGGCCGACGGCGATGCAGACGGCGTCGATGAAGGCGATGATCGTCGTCCCGCGCATGAAGCCCTCGATCGCCTGGAAGGCGCGCCGGGCCATCACTTCAAGGGTCTCCCCGGTGCCGCGGGGTGCGAGCGAGTGCAGCGAGGCGATCGCCCGGTCGCCGTCGCGCAGGAAGAAGAACATCAGCAGCATCGCCAGAATGGCCGTGGCGATGAACTCGGTGACGACGCCGACGCCGCTGAGCACCCCGGAGGCCGCGGTGCCGCCGAACTTGGACAGCAGGTCCTTCGCGTTCTTGGCGAGGTCGTCCAGGGAGGTCCCGGCCACGCCGAACTCGTCGCTGAGCGACTGCGCCGCGTTCCGCAGCGAGGAGATGATCTGGTCGCCGGTGTCGATGAGAGCGGTCACCACGATGTACGCGGCGCCGCCCACAACCACGATCACGGCGGCACAAGTCAGCCCGGCGGCAAGGGACTTGTTGAACTTCATCGCGACCAGCCGCCGGTAGAACGGGCCGAGCAGCGCGGTGCCGAGCAGCGCGAGCAGCACCGGAGTGACGGCGGTCTGGAAGGTGATGCACAGCCACACGCCCACCGAGACGACACCGGTGACGAGAAGCGTGAGCGCACTCCACACGGCGACGTGCCGGGCGGGTTCGGGGAGGAAGCCGCGGGGGATGCCGGGCGCCTCCGGCCGGGCCACGGGGGCGCCGGCGGTGCGTATCGTCGTACGCGGTCTGTGCACCGGCCCGACGCGACGGCCCGGTTGTCTGTGGCGAGACCCCCTGCGCGGTTCTCCCGTACGGCTGTTCATGTTCTGCGCACTCCCGAAGATCACCCGGCGGCCGTGGGGCCACAGCGTAGACCTGGGGCCCATCGGGCAGTACGGCGCGGGTGCGGTCGGCCCATCCCTCGAAGGCCGACCGCACCCGGACCGCTCCCGGCCGCCGCCGCTACTCGGCGACCGGGAGGATCGGAAGGCTCGCCCCGTCCCGCAGGAACAGCGGGATGCGGTCCAGCGGGGCGTCGACCGTGACGGTCGTACCGCCCTCGTACGTCTCACCGGTCCACGCGTCCGTCCAGGTCGCGCCCGCCGGGAGGTACGTCGTGCGGGCCGTGGCGCCCGCCGTGAGCACGGGCGCGACGAGCAGGTCCCGTCCGAAGAGGTAGGCGTCGTCGACCGACCAAGTCGCTTGGTCCTCGGGGAATTCGAGGAACAGCGGGCGCATGACCGGCAGCCCCTCCTCGTGCGCCTCGCGCATCACCCGCAGCACGTACGGCTTCAGGCGCTCGCGCAGTCGCAGGTACTGCTCCAGGATCGCCCCGGCCTCCTCGCCGTACGACCACACCTCGTTCGGACCGCCGGTCATCTCCGGGCCCAGCGGCATGCCCGGGTCGCGGAAGCCGTGCAGGCGCATCAGCGGGGACAGCGCGCCGAACTGGAACCAGCGGACCATCACCTCGCGGTACGCCGGGTCGTCCGGGTCGCCGCCGTGGAAGCCGCCGATGTCGGTGTTCCACCACGGGATGCCGGACAGCGCGGTGTTGAGGCCGGCCGCGATCTGGCGGCGCAGGGTCGCGAAGTCGGTGCCGATGTCGCCGGACCACAGGGCGGCGCCGTAACGCTGACTGCCCGCCCACGCCGAGCGGTTGAGGGTGATGATCTCGTCCTCGCCGGACGCGCGCAGGCCCTCGTAGAAGGTGCGGGCGTTCTCGGCCGGGTACAGGTTGCCGACCTCCAGGCCCGGGCCCGCCCAGTAGCGCAGGTTCTCCGCGAAGCCCGGCTTCAGTTCCGGCTCGCAGGCGTCCAGCCAGAAGGCCGTGATGCCGTACGCCTCCAGATAGTTCTCCTTCACCCGCGACCACACGAAGTCACGGGCCTCGGGGTTCGTGGCGTCGTAGAACGCCACCTGGACCGTCGAGGCGACCTCCTTGTCCGGCCAGTCGGCGTGCGCCATCGGGCCGTACTGCGTGCCGATGAAGTAACCGCGCTGCTCCATGACCGGGTGGTTCTCGCTGAGCGGGGACACCGACGGCCAGACGCTGACCACCAACTTGATGCCCAGCTCGTCCAGTTCGCGGACCAGCGCTGCCGGGTCGGGCCACTCCTTCGGGTCGAACTTCCACTCGCCCAGGTGCGTCCAGTGGAAGAAGTCGCAGACGATGACGTCGATCGGCAGGCCGCGCCGCTTGTACTCCCGTGCCACGGCGAGGAGTTCGTCCTGCGTGCGATAGCGCAGCTTGCACTGCCAGAAGCCCGCCGCCCACTGAGGCATCATCGGCGTACGGCCGGTCACCGCGCTGTAGTGGCGCTGCGCGTCGGCCGGGGCGCCCGCGGTGATCCAGTAGTCGATCTGCCGGGCCGAGTCGGCCACCCAGCGCGTGCCGTTGCCGGCCAGCTCCACGCGGCCGATCGCCGGGTTGTTCCACAGCAGCGTGTAGCCCCGGCTGGAGGTCAGCACCGGGATGCCGACCTCGGCGTTGCGCTGGACCAGGTCCAGGACCAGGCCCTTCTGGTCGAGGCGCCCGTGCTGGTGCTGCCCGAGGCCGAACAGCTTCTCGTCCTCGTAGGCGGCGAAGCGCTGCTCCAGGCGGTGGTAGCCGTTGCCGACGGCGGTGTAGAGACGCGAGCCGGGCCACCAGAAGTGGGCGCGCTCCTCGGCCAGCAGCTCGGCGGAGTCGTCGCTCCGCAGGAAGCGGATCAGACCCTCGGCGTCGACCTCGACGGTCAGCGCGCCCACGGTCAACGACCCCTGCCCGTCCTCGATCTTGACGGTGCTCTCGGTGGCGGGCGCCTCGTCCAGCAGCGCGCCCGGCAGCCCCTCGAGCACCGGACCGCCGAGCCGGGCCCGGACCCGGACCGCGTCGGGCCCCCAAGGCTCGATGCGTACGGTCTCCTGGCGGCCGCTCCACTCCAGCGCGCCGTCCCGCTCACGGAAGGTGCCGACGGTGGGTGACGACTGCGCGAGGCTGACCGCGCCGGTCGGGGTCTGGGTTTCGGCAGGCTGGTTCACGTGGCGTCTCCTTGGAGGAGGGCAGGCATGGAGGTGCCCCGGCGGGGCGCGGCGTGCGAGGGAAGGGCGGCGGTCAGGAGCCGGCGGAGGGAGCCGGGCCCGTGCTCGCCCGTTCCGTCAACTCGGGTGCGATCAGCACGACTTCGTCGGTGCCCCGGCCGTCCAGCTTGGCGACCAGGCGCTCCACGGCGTGCCGGCCCATCTCCTGGGCGGGGATGGCGACGGACGTCAGCCGTACGGAGGCCTGGGTGGCGACCTGGTCGGGGCAGATCGCGACGACCGACACGTCCTCGGGGATGGCGCGGCCCTGCTGGCGCAGCAGGGCGAGCAGCGGTTCGACCGCCGACTCGTTCTGCACGACGAACCCGGTGGTGCCCGGGCGCTCGTCGAGGATGCGGGCGAGGGTCACGGCCATCGCGTCGTACCCGCCCTCGCACGGCCGGTGCAGCAGCCGTACGCCCAACTCCTGTGCGCGGGAGCGGAGTCCGTCGAGGGTGCGCTCGGCGAAGCCGGTGTGCCGCTCGTACACCGCGGGGGCCTCGCCTATGACAGCGATGTCACGGTGTCCGAGCATCGCCAGGTGCTCGACGCACAGCGCGCCGGTCGCCCTGAAGTCGAGATCGACGCAGGTCAGGCCGGTGGTGTCGGCGGGCAGTCCGATCAGCACGGACGGCTGGTCGGTGCCGCGCAGCAGCGGCAGCCGCTCGTCGTCGAGTTCGACGTCCATCAGGATCATCGCGTCGGCGAGCCCGCTGCCGGTGACGCGGCGCACGGCGTCGGGACCCTCCTCGCCGGTGAGCAGCAGGACGTCGTAGCCGTGTGTGCGGGCCCGGGTGGCCACCGCGATGGCGATCTCCATCATCACCGGCACGTACATGTCGGTGCGCAACGGGATCATCAGCGCGATGATGTTCGACCTGCTGCTGGCCAGGGCGCGGGCGCCCGCGTTCGGGTGGTAGCCGAGTTCGCGGATGCTCTGCTGGACCCGCTGCCGGGTGGTCGCGGAGATGGACCGCTTGCCGCTGAGGACATAGCTCACCGTGCTCGCCGAGACTCCGGCGTGCTGGGCGACCTCGGCGAGGGTGACCATCCAGCTCTCCAAGCTTTGTGAAGCGCTTCGACAGTGCGCGTTGCGAATATGGGCGGGTGAGGGTGGTTCGACAGTAGCTCCACCGGGGGTGGGTGTCCATAGGTTGTCGAAGCGCTTCGACTGCAATTCTCCGGCGGGGGATCCGCGGGGGATCCGTGGGAGATCACGGAGGGATACGGCAACCCGTCCGGCCGTCGGCGGCCACACTTCCCCCAGGCACTCGTTCGGCGCAAGCTGCTGAGCAACGACAAGTACGTCTCCGGCATCGAGTCCGGCACCGGGGTCTTCAAGGGCAAGGGCCGTCTGGACACCAAGTCGTACTCCGTCGACATCGGCTGAACAGCCGTCCCAGGGGTGGTGGGGCGGGCCCGAATCGGGTACATACGATCGAGTAGCACCCGTCGGTAACCATACGGCCCCAAGATCCCGATTCGCGGCGAGGTGAGCCTCAATGTCCGCAGCACCCACCCAACCCACCGTCACCGAGCGTGAAGCGCGCCAGGTGGCGGAGGCCGCCCGGGAACAGGACTGGCGCAAGCCCAGCTTCGCCAAGGAACTGTTCCTGGGCCGCTTCCGGCTCGACCTCATCCATCCCCACCCGATGCCGCCCGACGAGGACGCCCAGCGCGGCGAGGAGTTCCTCGCCAAGCTGCGCGACTTCTGCGAGACGAAGATCGACGGCGCCCTGATCGAGCGCGACGCCCGGATCCCCGACGACGTCATCAACGGGCTCAAGGAGCTCGGCGCCCTCGGCATGAAGATCGACACCAAGTACGGCGGGCTCGGTCTCACCCAGGTGTACTACAACAAGGCGCTGGCCCTGGCGGGCTCCGCCAGCCCGGCGGTCGGGGTGCTGCTGTCGGCACACCAGTCGATCGGCGTACCGCAGCCGCTGAAGCTGTTCGGCACGCCCGAGCAGAAGGAGACGTTCCTGCCGCGGTGCGCCCGCACCGACATCAGCGCCTTCCTGCTCACCGAGCCGGACGTCGGCTCCGACCCGGCGCGGCTCGCGATGAGCGCGGTGCCGGACGGGGACGAGTACATCCTCGACGGGGTGAAGCTGTGGACCACCAACGGCGTGGTCGCCGACCTGCTGGTCGTGATGGCCCGGGTGCCGAAGAGCGAGGGCCACAAGGGCGGCATCACCGCCTTCGTCGTGGAGACCAACTCGCCGGGCATCACGGTCGAGAACCGCAACGCCTTCATGGGCCTGCGCGGCATCGAGAACGGCGTCACCCGCTTCCACCAGGTCCGGGTCCCCGCCGCCAACCGCATCGGCCCCGAGGGGGCGGGCCTGAAGATCGCCCTCACGACCCTCAACACCGGCCGGCTGTCCCTTCCGGCGTCCTGCGTGGCCGCCGGCAAGTGGTGCCTGAAGATCGCCCGCGAGTGGACGGCGGCCCGCGAGCAGTGGGGCAAGCCGATCGCCCACCACGAGGCGGTCGGCTCGAAGATCAGCTTCATCGCGGCGACGACCTTCGCCCTGGAGGCCGTACTGGACCTGTCGAGTCAGATGGCCGACGAGGACCGCAACGACATCCGCATCGAGGGCGCGCTGGCCAAGCTGTTCGCCTCCGAGATGGCCTGGCGGATGGCCGACGAACTGGTCCAGATCCGCGGCGGCCGGGGCTTCGAGACGGCCGCGTCCTTGGCCGCCCGCGGCGAACGCGCGGTCCCCGCCGAACAGGTCCTGCGCGACCTGCGCATCAACCGCATCTTCGAGGGCTCGACGGAGATCATGCACCTCCTCATCGCCCGCGAGGCGGTCGACGCCCACCTGTCGGTCGCCGGTGACCTCATCGACCCCGACAAGTCCCTGTCGGACAAGGCGAAGGCAGGCGCGAACGCGGGCGTCTTCTACGCCAAGTGGCTGCCGAAGCTGGTCGCGGGCCCCGGCCAACTCCCCGGCTCCTACAGCGAGTTCAAGCGCGAGGTCGACCTCTCCCCACACCTGCGCTACGTCGAACGCACCGCTCGCAAACTCGCCCGCTCCACCTTCTACGCCATGTCCCGCTGGCAGGGCCGGATGGAGACCAAACAGGGCTTCCTGGGGCGGATCGTCGACATCGGAGCCGAACTCTTCGCGATGAGCGCGGCCTGCGTCCGCGCCGAACTCCTGCGCAGCCAGGGCGACCACGGCCGCGAGGCCTACCAGCTGGCCGACACCTTCTGCCGCCAGTCCCGCATCCGCGTCGAGGAACTCTTCGGCCGCCTGTGGAACAACACCGACGACGTCGACCGCAAGGTCGTCAAGGGAGTCCTGTCGGGCACGTACGAGTGGCTGGAACGGGGCATCGTCGACCCGTCGGGCGAGGGCCCGTGGATCGCCGACGCCACCCCCGGACCCAGTGAACGGGAGAACGTCCACCGGCCGATCCGCTGATCGCCGGACATGGGCCGGCCGACGGGGGTGAGGAACATCTCCGCCGACCGGCCCTTGCGCCTGTGAGCCCCCTGTGAAGGGGACGCCCTGTCCTCCCGCACAGCCGTTGCGGCCACAATGGGGGAATGAGTGACAGTCCAGCCCCTCTCGCCGACCCCCACCTCGTCTACGACCCCGTGGCGGGCGACGGGCCGAAGGACGTGGTGATCCTCGGCTCCACCGGCTCGATCGGCACCCAGGCCATCGACCTCGTACTGCGCAACCCCGACCGGTTCCGGGTCACCGGCCTGTCCGCCAACGGCGGCCGGATCGCTCTCCTCGCCGAGCAGGCGCACCGGCTGAGGGTGCGGACCGTCGCGGTCGCCCGCGAGGACGCCGTACCGGCCCTGCGGGAGGCCCTGAGCGCCGAGTACGGCACCGGGGAGCCGCTGCCCGAGATCCTCGCCGGACCCGACGCGGCCACGCAGGTCGCCGCCTCCGACTGTCACACCGTCCTCAACGGCATCACCGGGTCCATCGGCCTGGCCCCGACCCTCGCCGCCCTGGAGGCGGGGCGCACCCTCGCGCTCGCCAACAAGGAGTCGCTCATCGTGGGCGGCCCGCTGGTCAAGGCCCTCGCCAAGCCGGGGCAGATCATCCCGGTCGACTCCGAGCACGCGGCGCTGTTCCAGGCGCTGGCGTCCGGCACGAGAGCGGACGTACGCAAGCTGGTCGTCACCGCGTCCGGGGGCCCCTTCCGGGGCCGTACCAAGGCCGAGCTGGCCCGGGTGACGGTCGAGGACGCCCTCGACCACCCCACCTGGGCCATGGGCCCGGTCATCACGATCAACTCCTCGACCCTTGTCAACAAGGGGCTGGAAGTCATCGAGGCACACCTCCTCTACGACATTCCCTTCGATCGCATTGAGGTGGTCGTGCACCCGCAGTCGTATGTCCACTCGATGGTTGAGTTCACAGACGGATCCACGATCGCCCAGGCGACGCCCCCCGACATGCGCGGGCCGATCGCCATCGGCCTCGGCTGGCCCGAACGCGTCCCCGACGCCGCACCCACCTTCGACTGGAGCAAGGCGTCGACCTGGGAGTTCTTCCCGCTCGACAACGACGCGTTCCCGTCGGTCGACCTGGCACGCCGGGTGGGAGAGCTCGCGGGCACGGCCCCGGCGGTGTTCAATGCCGCCAACGAGGAATGCGTGGAGGCCTTCCGGGCCGGCGCGCTGCCGTATCTCGGGATCATGGAGACCGTGACCCGGGTGGTGGACGAGCACGGCACCCCGCGCGCGGGAACCTCGCTCACCGTCGCGGACGTCCTCGAAGCGGAGACCTGGGCGCGGACCCGGGCCCGGCAACTGGCGGCACAAACGGCGGAGGCCCGTGCATGACGACCCTGATGTTCATCCTCGGCATAGTGGTCTTCGTGGTCGGACTGCTGGTGTCCATCGCGTGGCACGAGCTGGGGCACCTGTCCACCGCCAAGCTCTTCGGCATCCGCGTGCCGCAGTACATGGTCGGCTTCGGACCGACGATCTGGTCGCGCAAGAAGGGCGAGACCGAGTACGGCCTCAAGGCCATCCCGTTCGGCGGCTACATCCGCATGATCGGCATGTTCCCGCCCGGCGCGGACGGCAGGGTGGAGGTGCGCTCCACCTCACCCTGGCGCACCATGATCGAAGACGCCCGCTCGGCCGCTTTCGAGGAGCTCAGGCCCGGCGACGAGAACCGCATGTTCTACACCCGCAAGCCCTGGAAGCGGGTCATCGTGATGTTCGCGGGCCCGTTCATGAACCTGGTCATGGCGGTGGCGCTGTTCCTCACCGTGCTGATGGGCTTCGGCATCACGGAGCAGACCACCGCGGTCAGCTCGGTAGCCAAGTGCGTCATCTCCCAGAGCGAGAACCGCGAGACCTGCAAGGCGTCCGACGCCCCGTCCCCGGCCGCCGCCGCGGGAATGAAGGCGGGTGACAAGATCGTCTCCTTCGACGGAGTGCGCACGGACGACTGGAACCGGCTCTCCGACCTCATCCGCGCCAACCCCGGCAAGACCGTGCCGATCGTCGTCGACCGCAAGGGCGAGGAAGTCACCCTGCAGGCGAAGATCGCCACCAACCAGGTCGCGAAGAAGGACTCCAGCGGCCAGGTCGTCCCCGGCGAGTACGTCACCGCGGGCTTCCTCGGCTTCAGCGCGGCCACCGGCGTCGTCCGCCAGGACTTCGGCGAGTCGGTGACCTGGATGGGCGACCGCATCGGCGACGCCGTCGACTCCCTCGCGGCCCTGCCCAGCAAGATCCCCGCCCTGTGGGACGCGGCCTTCGACGGCGCCCCGCGCGGGGAGGACTCCCCGATGGGCGTGGTCGGCGCGGCCCGCGTCGGCGGCGAGATCTTCACCCTGGACATTCCGCCGACCCAGCAACTGGCCACGGCCCTGATGCTGATCGCCGGCTTCAACCTCTCCCTGTTCCTGTTCAACATGCTCCCGCTGCTACCGCTCGACGGCGGTCACGTCGCGGGCGCCCTGTGGGAGTCGCTGCGCCGCAACGCGGCGAAGGTGCTGCGCCGCCCGGACCCGGGTCCGTTCGACGTGGCGAAGCTGATGCCGGTCGCGTACGTGGTGGCCGGGATCTTCATCTGCTTCACGATCCTGGTCCTGATCGCGGACGTCGTTAACCCGGTGCGAATCTCCTAGCCATACGGCGTTTGTGGCGGCCCGGCATATCGGGGGGTCTGGGGGGTTTGGCCCCCCAGAGGGCACAGCGTGCCGGGCTGCCCTCCAACGAGTGGGTTTACGGGCGTGATGTGCCCGGGCCTTGGCATGTGCCGTAATCTCGAAGCCTGGAGCCCGCCGCTGACGGGACCTGGACCTTGATCCACGACTTGGGGTTGCACAGCAGATGACTGCGATTTCTCTCGGCATGCCGTCCGTTCCGACCAAGCTGGCCGAGCGCCGGAAGAGCCGTCAGATCCAGGTCGGGTCCGTGGCGGTCGGCGGAGACGCCCCGGTCTCCGTGCAGTCGATGACCACGACCCGTACGTCCGACATCGGCGCCACGCTCCAGCAGATCGCCGAGCTCACCGCCTCCGGTTGCCAGATCGTCCGCGTGGCCTGCCCCACGCAGGACGACGCGGACGCCCTCGCGACCATCGCCCGCAAGTCCCAGATCCCGGTCATCGCCGACATCCACTTCCAGCCGAAGTACGTCTTCGCGGCCATCGAGGCCGGCTGCGCCGCGGTCCGCGTCAATCCCGGCAACATCAAGCAGTTCGACGACAAGGTCAAGGAGATCGCGCGGGCCGCGAAGGACCACGGCACCCCGATCCGCATCGGCGTGAACGCGGGCTCCCTGGACAGGCGCCTCCTGCAGAAGTACGGCAAGGCGACCCCCGAGGCCCTCGTCGAGTCCGCCCTTTGGGAGGCGTCCCTCTTCGAGGAGCACGACTTCCGGGACATCAAGATCTCCGTCAAGCACAACGACCCGGTCGTGATGATCGAGGCCTACCGCCAGCTCGCCGCCGCCTGCGACTACCCGCTGCACCTCGGCGTGACGGAGGCGGGCCCGGCCTTCCAGGGCACGATCAAGTCGGCGGTCGCCTTCGGCGCCCTGCTCTCCGAGGGCATCGGCGACACGATCCGCGTCTCCCTGTCGGCCCCGCCGGTCGAGGAGGTCAAGGTCGGCAACCAGATCCTGGAGTCCCTGAACCTCAAGCAGCGCGGCCTGGAGATCGTCTCCTGCCCGTCCTGCGGCCGCGCCCAGGTCGACGTCTACAAGCTGGCCGAGGAGGTCACGGCGGGCCTGACCGGCATGGAGGTCCCGCTGCGCGTGGCCGTCATGGGCTGCGTGGTCAACGGCCCCGGCGAGGCCCGCGAGGCCGACCTCGGCGTCGCCTCCGGCAACGGCAAGGGACAGATCTTCGTCAAGGGCGAAGTCATCAAGACCGTCCCCGAGTCGAAGATCGTGGAGACCCTCATCGAGGAGGCCATGAAGCTGGCCGAGCAGATGGAGGCGGACGGCGTCACCTCCGGTGAGCCGTCGGTGTCGGTGGCGGGCTGACGGGTCTTTCGAGCGTCTACGGGCTCCACCTCTCGAGCGCCTGGGGACCCCACCTCTCAACGCCGGTCAGGCACTCTCAGCCCGTCCGGCGTTTGAGGACGAGGCCCCTTCAGGGCCGAAGCGGGGGCCTGGGGGCGGCAGCCCCCAGGGACAGCACGGCAGCCCACCTCCACCTACAAACGAACGGCAACAAGCACAGGGCGCCACTGCCCAGCTTCCGCAGGTACAGTGCGGAGATCAGCAGATCCCACTGTGAGGCCCCGCCCGTGTTGACCCAGACGACCTCCCGGGTCCTCGAACCGAGCGACCTGGACGCCGCGCTCGCCGTCCTCCACCGTGAGCCGGTCGCGAACGCCTTCGTGACGTCCCGCGTCCAGGTCGCCGGCCTCGACCCGTGGCGGCTCGGCGGCGAGATGTGGGGTTGGTACGAGGGCGGCATGCTGACGTCCCTGTGTTACGCCGGCGCGAACCTGGTCCCGATCTGCGCCACCCCGCGCGCCGTGCGCGCCTTCGCCGACCGGGCACGAAGAGCGGGCAGGCGCTGCTCGTCCATCGTCGGCCCTGCCGAATCCACCGCCCAGCTCTGGCGGTTGCTGGAACCGAGCTGGGGCCCCGCGCGTGAGGTCCGCGCCCACCAGCCCCTGATGGTCACCGACCGCATGCCCACCGACATCGCCCCCGATCCGTACGTCCGCCGCATCCGCAAGGACGAGATGGACACGATCATGCCGGCGTGCGTGGCGATGTTCACCGAGGAGGTCGGCGTCTCGCCGATGGCCGGCGACGGCGGGCTCCTGTACCAGGCCAGGGTCGCCGAACTCGTCGGCTCCGGCCGCTCCTTCGCCCGCCTCGACACCGACGGCAGGGTCGTCTTCAAGGCCGAGATCGGCGCCGCGACCGACCGCGCCTGCCAGATCCAAGGCGTGTGGGTGGCCCCCGAGTACCGGGGGAGGGGCCTGGCGGCCCCGGGCATGGCGGCGGTCCTGCGTTACGCGCTGGCGGACGTGGCGCCGGCGGTCAGCCTTTACGTGAACGACTTCAATACGGCGGCGAGAAGGACGTACAGGAGGGTGGGCTTCCAGGAGGTCGGTGCCTTCATGAGCGTCCTGTTCTGAAGGTGCCCAAGGGGCGCGGGGCTGTATCGATATGCGGCTTCGCCGCGTGGGCGCTCAGCCCAGGACCACCTGCACCCGGCACGACACCGGCACCCCCCTGTACGCTCCCCGCATGGACCTCGTCATCGGCCCCTTGGACCTGTCAGCCCACGTCGATGAGGCCCTAGCAGTCCAAGCCGTCGCCTTCGGACTGGGACCCGACGAGGTAGCCGTCCGCCGCCAGATCGTCCTCCGCCACATGACCTACCCAGGCGCAAGGGCCCTCGGCGCAACCGTCGGAGGCAACCTCGTAGGGTTCGTCTACGGCATGCCCAACGACCGCACCCACTGGTGGTCGACAGTCGTGGAGCCGTACCTCCGAGCAAGGCACTGCGACGACTGGCTCGACAACTCCTTCGTGATCACCGAGCTGCACGTCCACCCGCGCTACCAGAACCGAGGCATCGGCCGCGCACTGATCACCAAGATCACCGACAGCGCCGCCGAACCCCGCTCGATCCTCTCCGCGATCGACACCGACAGCCCGGCCCGCGGCCTCTACCACTCCCTCGGCTACCAGGACCTCGCCCGCCAGGTCCTCTTCCCCAGCGCCCCCAAGCCGTACGCCGTCATGGGCGCCACCCTTCCCCTCCGCCGTTAGGGCCTGTCCGGCGGGTCATGCCGCAGACGCGGGGTCTGGCACGCGCATCTGCCGCGTTGTCGTCACTCGCCGACGCTCCGCGTCGACTCCCTCCTCCGCCTTGCAGCTGCACGCACCAGACCCCGCTCACCGGCGTTTGATGAGCGCCGCCGATTTCCTGCGACCTGACCCGCCGGACAGGCCCTAACCGATTTCCACCGCCCCGTACCACCCGGATAACCTCCTGCCATCACCTACTCGCAGCAGGAGTTCGAGAACCATGGCCAACGTACCGGTCCAGCGCATGTCCCAGTTGATGGCTAAGACGCTGCGCGACGACCCGGCGGATGCCGAGGTCCTCAGCCACAAGCTCCTCGTCCGCGCCGGCTACGTCCGCCGCACCGCGGCCGGTATCTGGACCTGGCTGCCGCTCGGCAAGAAGGTCCTCGCCAACGTGGAGCGCATCGTCCGCGAGGAGATGGACGCGATCGGCGCCCAGGAGGTGCTGCTCCCCGCGCTGCTGCCGCGTGAGCCGTACGACGCGACCGGTCGCTGGGACGAGTACGGCCCGGAGCTGTTCCGCCTCAAGGACCGCAAGGGCGGCGACTACCTCCTCGGCCCCACCCACGAGGAGATCTTCACCCTGCTGGTGAAGGACCAGGCGTCCTCCTACAAGGACCTGCCGGTGATCCTCTACCAGATCCAGCACAAGTACCGTGACGAGGCCCGCCCCCGCGCCGGCATCCTGCGCGGACGCGAGTTCCTGATGAAGGACTCGTACTCCTTCGACACGGAGGACGAGGGCCTCGCCCGGTCCTACGCCCTGCACCGCAAGGCCTACCAGAAGGTCTTCGAGCGGCTCGGCCTCGACTACCGCATCTGCGCCGCGACCGCGGGAGCGATGGGCGGCTCCAAGTCGGAGGAGTTCCTCGCCCCGGCCGGCGCCGGCGAGGACACCTTCGCGGACTGCCCGAACTGCGACTTCGCGGCCAACACCGAGGCGATCACGTACGAGCTGAAGGCGGTGGACGCCTCCGGCGTCCCGGCCGCCGAGGAGATCCCGACCCCCGACACCCCGACCATCGAGACCCTCGCGGCCTCCCTCGGTGTCCCGGCCTCCGCCACGCTGAAGAACCTCCTCGTGAAGGTCGACGGCGAGATCGTCGCCGTCGGCGTGCCCGGGGACCGCGAGGTCGACATGGGCAAGGTCGAGGCGCACTTCGCCCCGGCGGTCGTCGAGATGGTCACCGAGGCGGACTTCGCGGGCCGCCCGGACCTGGTCCGCGGCTACGTCGGCCCGCAGGGCCGGGAGAAGCTCACGTACATCGCCGACCCGCGCGTGGCGCCGGGCACCGCCTGGATCACGGGCGCCAACAAGGAGCACACGCACGCCAAGAACGTCGTCGCCGGCCGTGACTTCGAGGTCGACCAGTACGTCGACGTCGTGGTCGTCCAGGAGGGCGACCCCTGCCCGAACTGCGGCACCGGCCTCAAGCTGGACCGCGCCATCGAGATCGGCCACATCTTCCAGCTGGGCCGCAAGTACGCCGACGCCCTCAAGCTGGACGTCCTCGGCCAGAACGGCAAGCCGGTCCGCGTGACCATGGGCTCCTACGGCATCGGCGTCTCCCGCGCGGTCGCCGCCCTCGCCGAGCAGAGCGCCGACGACAAGGGCCTGTGCTGGCCCAAGGAGGTCGCCCCGGCAGACGTCCACGTCGTCGCCGCGGGCAAGGCCCTCCAGACCGAGCTGGCGCTCGACGTCTCCGAGAAGCTGGCGGCGGCCGGCGTCCGCGTCCTGGTGGACGACCGGGCCGGGCTCTCCCCGGGCGTGAAGTTCACCGACTCGGAGCTGATGGGCGTACCGCAGATCCTGGTGGCCGGGCGGCGCGCGGCCGAGGGCGTGCTGGAGCTGAAGGACCGCAGGACCGGTGAGCGCGAGGAGCTGACGGTGGAGGAGGCGGTCGCGAGGCTGACGGCCTGAGGCCCGGATCCCAAGCGCTGGTCCGTGTGACGGCATTGCACAGCGCCGGCCGGGCTGACCGACCCAGCCCGTCCGGCGATTGAGGACGAGGCCGTTCAGGCCGACGGGGTCCGGGGGCAGCAGCCCCCGGAACGCCGGCTGCAACGCCCTACAGCCAGCCGGCGAACTCCAGCAACAACTCCGAGTCGGCCCGGCGCCCGACCCTCCGCGCCCGCACGCCCGACTCCACGGCCCGGAACAGCGTCCAGCCGCGCAGTCGCTCCTGGTCCACGTCCAGCGACTCCGCGAGCCGCTTCACCCGCCGCCGGGTCGTCGCCGCCCCCGACGGCGAGGCGATGAGGTCCTCCACCCGGTCCCGTACCAGTCGCGCCAGGTCGAAGGCGCACTCGCCGACCACCGGATCGGGGCCCACGGCCAGCCACGGCATCCGGTCCCCGGCGAGCACTTTGCTCTGCCGGAAGGTGCCGTGCAGCAGCCGCTGCTCGGGCGGCGCGGCCAGCAGCTCCTCGCGCGCCGCGAGCGCCGCGTCCACCAGCGGCCGTACTTCCGCGTCGGCGGCCGCGCTCGCCCGCATCGCCTCGGCCTGCCGCCCGGTCCGCTCGGCCACGGTCTCGAAGGGGTGTCCGACCGGCGGCTCGACCCACAGCCGCCGCAGCGTGCCCGCCGCCTCGAGCAGCGCCTTCGCCTCCGGCAGCGACCGCACCGACACATCCGGATGCAGCCGCTCCAGCAGCAGCACGCCCTCCGCCGTGAACGGCTCGAGCAGCTGTACGGCACCCAGGCCGCCCCAGTGGGCGAGTGCGGCCCGCTCGCTCTCCGGGCGGGCCCGGGGCGGGGCCAGCTTGAGCACGGCGGGGGTGCCGTCCGGCCGCCGTACCAGCACGACCAGGCTGCTGCGCCCACCGGGCACCTGCACCCGCTCGACGGTCAACTCACGCAGCGCGACGGCCTGCCCGGCCGCCTCGGGCAGCTTCTCCAGCCAGTCGTCACCGTCCAGCGCCGTCTCACCGAGCGCCCTGACCAGACGCCGCGGCGGTTCGAAAGCCATGCGCGAGTCGTTCCCTTCCCGTACGGGTCGAGCCGTACGTGTTACACGGTGGGCGTCGCCGACGCCGAGGTGGTGGTCGCCCGCTCGGCGAGCCCAGGGAAGGCTACGCTCTCGCCCCGCCAGCGCACCGCCCGCACCGCCGCCTCCCGCAGCGCCCCGGCCGCCGTGCGCCGCCGCTCGCCCCCCGACGCCCGTACCAGGTCCGAGTACACCCCGGCCACACGG
>NZ_NTGE01000155.1 GCF_002291145.1 Streptomyces sp. SA15 | reverse complement strand
CACCGGCACCGCGGCCGTGGCCGCTCAACTCGCCCTCCATGACGCCCTGCGCGACGCCGACGTGCGGGCCCCGCTGTGGTGCGCGACCCGCGCGGCGGTCTCGGTCGCAGGTGAGGCCGCCCCCGGCGCCGCGCAGGCACCGCTGTGGGGGGTGAGCAGGGCCCTGGACACCGGCGGCGGCATGGTCGATCTGCCTCACCGGCTGGAGGCACGGTCCCTGGGGCTGCTCGCGGCCGCCCTCACGGACCCGGCCGACGCCGACGAACTCGCCGTACGCACCGGTGGGCTGTTCGCCCGGCGGCTGCACGCCGATCCCCCCGCCCCCCGCACCCCCCGCCCCTGGCGGACCGGCGGCACCGTCCTCGTCACCGGGGACGTCGCGTCGGTCACCGGTGACCTGCTGCGGATGCTGAGCGGTGACGGCGAACGCCCCGTGGTGCTGGCGCGTCGGCCGGGCACCGCCGCCGCCGTGGACGACGGTTCGTGCGGCGTCGTGGAGTGGGACCCGGCGGCCGGGGCGCCCGAGACGCCCTCGCCGGTGACGGCCGTCGTCCACCTGGACAACATCCAGCCGCCCGCCGCGCCGGACATCGCCCCCTCGGACCTGGCCGCCGCGGTGGGTGACCGGCTCCACACCGTCGACCGGCTGACCGAACTGTTCGGGGACCAGGACCTGGACGCCTTCGTGCTGCTGTCCTCGGTCGCCGGGACATGGGGCGGCGCCGAGGACGTCGTCCACACCGTCGTGCACGCGGCCCTGGAGTCCGCCGCCGAACGCCGGGCCGCGGCCGGCCTGCGC
>NZ_NTGE01000067.1 GCF_002291145.1 Streptomyces sp. SA15 | reverse complement strand
CTGCACGTCCACACCCAGTACTCGCTGCTGGACGGTGCCGCGCGGCTGAAGGACATGTTCAACGCGTGCAACGAGATGGGCATGACCCACATCGCGATGTCCGACCACGGCAACCTCCACGGGGCGTACGACTTCTTCCACTCGGCGCAGAAGGCCGGGGTCACCCCGATCATCGGTATCGAGGCGTATGTGGCGCCGGAGTCGCGGCGCAACAAGCGCAAGATCCAGTGGGGGCAGCCGCACCAGAAGCGGGACGACGTCTCCGGTTCGGGTGGTTACACCCACAAGACGATCTGGGCGGCGGACAAGACCGGCCTGCACAACCTGTTCCGGCTGTCCTCGGACGCGTACGCGGAGGGCTGGCTGCAGAAGTGGCCGCGGATGGACAAGGAGACCATCTCCCAGTGGTCTCAGGGCCTGATCGCCTCCACCGGCTGCCCGTCGGGTGAGCTGCAGACCCGCCTGCGGCTCGGCCAGTACGACGAGGCGCTGAAGGCGGCCGCCGACTACCAGGACATCTTCGGCAAGGACCGCTACTTCCTGGAGCTGATGGACCACGGCATCGACATCGAGCGCCGGGTCCGCGACGGCCTCCTCGACATCGGCAAGAAGCTGGGCATCCCCCCGCTGGTGACGAACGACTCGCACTACACGTACGCGCACGAGGCGTCCGCCCATGACGCGCTGCTGTGCATCCAGACCGGCAAGAACCTCTCCGACCCGGACCGCTTCAGGTTCGACGGCACGGGTTATTACCTGAAGTCCACGGACGAGATGTACGCCATCGACTCCTCGGACGCCTGGCAGGAGGGCTGCCGCAACACGCTGCTGGTGGCGGAGCAGATCGACACCACGGGCATGTTCGAGAAGCGCGACCTGATGCCCAAGTTCGACATCCCCGAGGGCTACACCGAGGTCACCTGGTTCAA
>NZ_NTGE01000204.1 GCF_002291145.1 Streptomyces sp. SA15 | reverse complement strand
TGGGAATCACCGCTTGTTTGACCGGCAGCGCGGCGAAGGACCCGTCCTTGAGCGAAGAGCGAAGCTCCTCCAGGAACGGAATCACTCCGTGGCGTTCCTCGACGTAGTAACGGGTAACCGCGTCCACGCCTGCTGTCCTGGCACCCCGGTTGCCAGACACCCGCTCCCAGGCCACCACCAAAGTGGCCCGGTCGCAGACCAAGTTGAACACATCATCGAACCGGCGATCCGGCTCGTTCCTTGCCCATTGGTGCAGCTTGATCTGATGATCGAGTACCCGCCGCGCGGCCGTCATACTGCCCGGCCAAAGCGGCGGCGCGTCGTTATTCAACAACGTTCCTCCCCGACAGCAGTCCTGCTGCCATCACGCTGTCGCCCTTCCCCCTGCGACCGGCTTTCCCGGACTCCGAGTACTACGGCGACTCCGCCACGATCTGGCGTCATCAGCGGGCATTGCGCCTGCCCGCCGTCCGGCCGGCTGCCGGACAGGAAGGGCGATGCCAGATCGCTTCCCACGTTCACTGAGAATCTCTGTGACGGCGTCGGTGCCCAGCTATACCCCGGCAGCATCGCCACGGACCGCACATCGCAGTCTTGGTCCGGGCCTCCCGAAACCCATGGGTTAAAGGCGGCGGGAGAGGAGAGGCCATCGGATACAGCACTCTCCAGCACTGCAAAGCGGCCCATCCACCAGGTTCGGCAGGCCGCTGACGACTCACGGGACGTCAACCACTGGTTCAGTTTCCTTGCACCCATTCCGTCTTCGCTTGCGGGCACGAACCGTCTGGTGGTGTCGGTCCGCCCCTACGTTGTCGAGGCTGCTTCCGGCCTCACCCCCAATCCGGGGCTCAGCCTGCCTCCAGCTTCAACCGGTCACTGCGATGACCAGCGGCGGGCCTCTCATCCCGCGAGATCCATCAGCGCCTCGTGGCGCACAGCCGAGTTCGTCGATGCAGAGCAGGTCGACGCG
>NZ_NTGE01000065.1 GCF_002291145.1 Streptomyces sp. SA15 | reverse complement strand
TCAGACATGCTCGTTCCGGCACTGCGTGAGGTCCGCAAGGCTGAAGTCGCGCTTGCCGACCGCTTCAAAGCCCACCTCGCAGGAACGCCCGCCGGGGAGTACCGGGAGCTCCTGGAGCGCCGTGCCGGCGACGCCCGGGGGCATATCTACCGCATCGACGAACGTCTGGGAAGCCTGCGGTCCCGTGGGCTGATGCAGACCGTTCTGGGAAATGCCTGGCGCCTGACCGGGCAAGCCGCCCGGCTGCCGTTCGAATTGACCCTGGCCGTTCCCGGCATCGTGTTCCGGGGCCGCGGGCCGGCGTCGGAGCACCAGCTGCTCAAGAACATCGAGGACGAGTACGCGGTCACCGCGTTCGCCGTGGCCATCTGCCGGGCCGCCGAGCGCATCGCCCAGGAGGCTCAGGACGCCGTCACCTCGGAGCTGCTCAGCTCCCTGCGCCGCGACCACGAAGAGGCGATGGAAGAGCTCGGCAACAGTCTCGAGCAGCGCGCCGAGGCAGCGGTGGTGGCCGCCCAGACCGGTGATGGCTGGAGCGCCACCGGCGCCGGCCAGGCGGTTCGCGCCTGGAGCAGCTGGCTGCGGGAGACGGCCGAGCGCATGCCGGCCGCGGACCGGCTCCAGGGGGCACCGGAGGGAGCCCTCCTCAGGGAGTACGAGCTGCCGATCCCTGACTACCGCAGGCTGAGCACCCGGACGATCGTCGAGCGCCTGCCGCACCTCACTCAGAGGGATCTGGCCACGGTCGGCGCCTACGAGCGGGCCCACGCCGCCCGGCCCGCGATCCTGAGCCGGATCACTGACCTGCTCGGGCCCGAGCCCTGGCCCGGCTACGACAGCATGAACGAGGACGAGATCATGAAGCGGCTCGGTGACGCGGAGGAGGGCCTCACCCGGCGGGTGCTGACCTACGAACGTCGCCACCAGGCACGCTCCAGCATCCTCGCCGCCGCCGAACGAGTCCCCGCCTGACCG
>NZ_NTGE01000074.1 GCF_002291145.1 Streptomyces sp. SA15 | reverse complement strand
GGCAGGAGGGCTGCCGCAACACGCTGCTGGTGGCGGAGCAGATCGACACCACGGGCATGTTCGAGAAGCGCGACCTGATGCCCAAGTTCGACATCCCCGAGGGCTACACCGAGGTCACCTGGTTCAAGGAGGAGGTCCGCCGGGGCATGGAGCGCCGCTTCCCGGACGGCATCCCCGAGGACCGCCAGCGGCAGGTCGAGTACGAGATGGACGTCATCATCCAGATGGGGTTCCCGGGCTACTTCCTCGTCGTCGCCGACTTCATCATGTGGGCCAAGAACAACGGCATCGCCGTCGGCCCCGGCCGAGGCTCCGCGGCCGGTTCGATCGTCGCGTACGCCATGGGCATCACCGACCTCGACCCGATCCCGCACGGTCTGATCTTCGAGCGGTTCCTCAACCCCGAGCGCGTCTCCATGCCCGATGTCGACATCGACTTCGACGAGCGCCGGCGCGTCGAGGTGATCCGGTACGTGACGGAGAAGTACGGCGCCGACAAGGTCGCCATGATCGGCACATACGGCAAGATCAAGGCGAAGAACGCGATCAAGGACTCCGCGCGCGTGCTGGGCTACCCGTACGCGATGGGCGACCGCCTCACCAAGGCGATGCCGGCCGACGTCCTCGGCAAGGGCATCGACCTCGACGGCATCACCAACCCCTCGCACCCCCGCTACAGCGAGGCGGGCGAGATCCGCGCGATGTACGAGAACGAGCCGGACGTGAAGAAGGTCATCGACACCGCCAAGGGCGTCGAGGGCCTGGTCCGGCAGATGGGTGTGCACGCGGCGGGCGTGATCATGTCCAGCGAACCCATCGTCGACCACGCCCCCATCTGGGTGCGGCACACCGACGGCGTGACCATCACGCAGTGGGATTACCCCCAGTGTGAGTCGCTGGGCCTGCTGAAGATGGACTTCCTCGGCCTGCGCAACCTCACGATCATGGACGACGCCATCAAGATGGTGAAGGCCAACAAGGGCATCGATCTGGAGATGCTCGCCCTCCCGCTGGACGACCCCAAGACCTTCGAACTGCTCTGCCGCGGTGACACCCTCGGCGTCTTCCAGTTCGACGGCGGTCCGATGCGCTCGCTGCTCCGCCAGATGCAGCCCGACAACTTCGAGGACATTTCCGCCGTCTCGGCCCTCTACCGGCCAGGCCCGATGGGCATGAACTCGCACATCAACTACGCGGAGCGCAAGAACGGCCGCCAGGAGATCACGCCGATCCACAAGGAGTTGGAGGAGCCCCTCGAAGAGGTCCTGGCCGTCACCTATGGCCTGATCGTCTACCAGGAGCAGGTGCAGAAGGCCGCCCAGATCATCGCCGGGTACTCGCTCGGCGAGGCCGACATCCTTCGCCGCGTGATGGGCAAGAAGAAGCCCGACGAGCTGGCGAAGAACTTCACCATCTTCCAGGCGGGCGCCAAGAAGAACGGCTACAGCGACGAGGCGATCCAGGCCTTGTGGGACGTGCTGGTCCCCTTCGCCGGATACGCGTTCAACAAGGCCCACTCGGCCGCGTACGGACTGGTCTCGTACTGGACGGCGTACCTGAAGGCGAACTACCCCGCCGAATACATGGCCGCGCTGCTCACCTCGGTCAAGGACGACAAGGACAAGTCGGCGGTCTACCTCAACGAGTG
This sequence comes from Streptomyces sp. SA15, assembly GCF_002291145.1. Taxonomy (GTDB): domain Bacteria; phylum Actinomycetota; class Actinomycetes; order Streptomycetales; family Streptomycetaceae; genus Streptomyces. The sequence goes on along the minus strand of NZ_NTGE01000074.1, from coordinate 116,709 downwards.
CCGGCGCATGGGCATCAAGGTGCTCCCGCCGAACGTGAACGAGTCGATGTCCAACTTCGCCGCCCAGGGCGACGACGTGATCCTCTTCGGTCTCTCCGCGGTGCGCAACGTCGGTACGAACGTGGTCGAGTCGATCATCAGGAGCCGCAAGGCCAAGGGGAAGTACGCCTCCTTCCCCGACTACCTCGACAAGGTCGAGGCGGTGGTCTGCAACAAGCGGACCACGGAATCGCTGATCAAGGCCGGCGCCTTCGACTCCATGGGACACACCCGCAAGGGGCTGACCGCGCACTTCGAGCCGATGATCGACAACGTGGTCGCGGTCAAGCGCAAGGAGGCCGAGGGCCAGTTCGACCTCTTCGGCGGCATGGGCGAGGAGGAGACCAGCGAGCCGGGCTTCGGCCTGGACGTGGAGTTCACCACCGACGAGTGGGACAAGGCCTATCTGCTCGCCCAGGAGCGGGAGATGCTCGGCCTGTACGTCTCCGACCACCCGCTGTTCGGGCTGGAGCACGTGCTGTCGGACAAGGCGGACGCGGGCATCGCCCAGCTCACCGGCGGAGAGCACGCCGACGGCGCGGTCGTCACCATCGGCGGGATCATCTCCGGCCTGCAGCGCAAGATGACCAAGCAGGGCAACGCGTGGGCCATCGCCACCGTGGAGGACCTCGCCGGATCCATCGAGTGCATGTTCTTCCCGGCGACGTACCAGCTGGTGTCGACCCAACTCGTCGAGGACGCGGTGGTGTTCGTCAAGGGCCGCCTCGACAAGCGCGAGGACGTCCCCCGGCTCGTCGCGATGGAACTCCAGGTCCCCGACCTGTCGAACGCGGGCACCAACGCGCCCGTGATCCTCACCATCCCGGCCACGCGGGTCACCCCGCCGATGGTCAGCCGCCTCGGCGAGATCCTCAGCCACCACAAGGGCGAGAGCGAGGTCCGGATCAAGCTCCAGGGGCCGCGCAAGACGACCGTGCTGCGCCTGGACCGGCATCGCGTGAAGCCCGACCCGGCCCTCTTCGGCGACCTGAAGGTGCTACTGGGCCCGTCCTGCCTCGCCGGCTGAGCGCAGTGGCCGTCCTGGGCGGGACGAGTACCGGGACGAGTACCGGGATGAGTACCGGGACGAGCAACTGACGCACGCGAGGGGCGCACCCGTCATCGGATGCGCCCCTCTTCATGTGTCCGGGCCGCAACAGCCCGTCACGCAGATTCAGTTGTGACCGAAGCGCTTCTGGCGGCCCTTGCGGGCTATGTCACCAGGCGTCACCTGGGTGGGGCGGTGCTCGGCCTGCGTCTCCACCGACGACTGCTGGGCCTGCTGCTGACCACGCTCGGACTGCGGCTGCTTACGGTCCTGCTTCTTGTTCTTGGCCATGGTGATCTACCTCCTGCGGGGGATCTAGGGGCCAGGGCCGGGATCAGATTCACATAGGCTGGCAAAGCGCGCATGTCGGATAATTACCGTCCGTGACAGGGTTCGTCGGAGCGCGATGCCCCGAAACGCCACGCCGAAGATCGAGTTCCGGCCGTTAACCCCCGCGTGGTCGGGCAGACTCGAAGCAAGCCCGAAGCAAACCTCCCGGGAAGAGGGTGAGTCGTGTGGACCGCTGCATCGTCCTGGTGGACGCCGGGTATCTGCTGGGGGCCGCCGCCAGTCTCCTTGCCGGGGAGCCCTCGCGATCCCGGATCACCGTCGACCACACCGCCCTCATCCAGGGGCTGCGCGAGCGCGCCGAGTCCGACACGGAACGGCCCCTGCTGCGCATCTACTGGTTCGACGGCGCCCCCGACCGCGTCCCGCAGCCCGAACACCGCAGGCTCCGCGTCATGCCCCGGGTCACCGTCCGGCTCGGCGCGCTGACCCGCAGCGACGGACGCTGGGCCCAGAAGGGCGTCGACGCCGCCATGCACGCCGAGCTGACCGAGCTCGCCCGCAACCGCGCCTGCTCCGACGTCGTCCTCGTCACCGGCGACGGCGACCTGCTGCCGGGCATGATGGCCGCCAAGGAGCACGGCGTCGCCGTACACCTGTGGGCTGTGCAGGCCGCCGACGGCGACTACAACCAGTCCGAGGACCTGGTCGCCGAGGCCGACGAGCGGCGCGTGCTGGACCGTACCTGGATCACCAAGGCCGTACGCGCCAAGGAGCTCGGCGGGATCTGTGCGCCGCCGCCCGCGCCACGGCCCGAGATCGCGGCCATCCTCTCCGCGCCGCTGCCCGAGTCCGCGCTCTCCTCGACGGCCGAGCGGCCCGCCGAGGAGAGTGAGCACGCCCCCGCGGCCGCCCCCTCGGAGAACGGCACGCAGGAGCGGGTGCCCGCGCCCAAGGGCGTGCCCACACCCAAGGACCTGGCCGCGCTCCGGGCGCCCGGCGTGCAGCCCGCCCCACCGCCCCAGACCGCGACCCTGCGCTGGTCCTCCGACAAGGGCTGGGTCGACCGCCCCGGCGTCGCCGGCGAGCCCCCCGAGGCCGCCTCCATGCCGACGCTGGCGCAGCTGACCACGGCCGAGCAGCGGTGGGCCGACCGGGAGGAGGACATCACCACGGTCGGCGGCGATCCGTACGAGGTGGGGCAGGTCTTCGCGCGGCGCTGGATGGGGCGGCTCGGGGATCAGAGCCATCTGCAGAAGCTGTCGGGGATGTACCCGCGGATTCCGCACCGGATCGACGGAGAGCTGCTCAGGTACGCCGCCCGGTTCGGGCTGCTCGCCCACAAGGACGACCAGATCGACGAGCACGACCGGTACGCGATCAGGGCCGGATTCTGGCGGGAGGTCGACGTCCGCACGGCCGCGGAGCACGCGCCTGCCGGTGAGTGAGATCCTTACCGGTGGATTTGTCGTCATGGGCGGACCCGAGGACGGGCGGGCGCCGCGGACCCCGTAGTCTCGTCCCTTGTGAGTACGCGCGCGGCACAGGCACTTCGGCACGGTGACGATGTCGTGTGCGCGGTGCGCGGACTGACCAAGACCTATCCGGCGGTACGCGGCCGGCGTGGCGCGCCGGCAACGCCCGAGGTGAGGGCCACCGACGACGTACGGCTGGACATCCGCCGGGGTGAGATCTTCGGTCTGCTCGGGCCGAACGGCGCCGGCAAGACCACCCTCGTACGGCAGCTGACCGGGCTGATGCGGCCCGACCGCGGCAGCGTCGAGATCCTCGGGCACGACATCGTGCGCCATCCGGAGCGGGCCGCGCGGATCCTCGCCTACCTCGGACAGGAGTCCAGCGCCCTCGACGAACTGACCGTGTCGCTCGCCGCGGAGACCACTGGGCGGCTGCGCGGCCTGGAGGCGAGTCGGGCGCGGGCCGAGCGGGACGCCGTACTGGACGAGCTGGGCCTCACGCCGATCGCCGCGCGGCCGCTGAAGAAGCTGTCCGGCGGGCAGCGTCGGCTGGCCTGCTTCGCCACCGCTCTGGTGGGGGAGCGGCCGCTGCTCGTCCTCGACGAGCCGACCACCGGCATGGACCCCGTGGCGCGGCGCGCGGTGTGGTCCGCCGTGGACCGGCGCCGGGCCGAGCGCGGTACGACCGTGCTGCTCGTCACCCACAACGTCATCGAGGCCGAGACCGTCCTCGACCGGGTCGCGGTGCTCGACCGGGGGCGCGTGATCGCCTGCGACACGCCCGTCGGGCTGAAGGAGCAGGTCGCCGGGGAGGTCCGGGTCGACCTGGTGTGGCGTGAGGCGGCGCCGCTGCACGTCCCCGAGGTCGCCGCACTGCAGGACAGGGCCGTGGAGTGCGGGCGCCGCTGGACGCTGCGGCTCGCCCCGGACGAGGCCCGCACGGTCGTCGCCACCGTCACCGGCGGGGCCGCCTTCGCGGCGCTGGACGACTTCACGCTGACCACGCCGAGCCTGGAGGACGTGTACCTGGCGCTGGGCGGTGCCGCACAGCAGGGGCTGGTGAAGGCTTGAGCATGTTCAGCACACGGACCGTGGCCTTGAGTACGCGGACCGCCGCATCCGTACGGAACAGGGCGACTGCCGGAGTGAAACCCAGAGAGGGGAGCCGCGCGACGTGAGTGTCGTACCCGCAGAGGTTCTGCCGGGCAGCGCCCTGGCCGTGGAAGAGACGGTCCGGGAGGCGGCCGAGCTCGGCCCCCGCGCGCGGCTGTGGCCGGCGCTGGTGGCCGTGTACCGGGCGCAGCTGTCCCGGGCGCGGGTCGCGCGCATCCCGCTGCTGTTCGTCGCCACGTTCCAGTCGATCGGGATCATGATCCTCATGCGTGGGGTCGTGGACGACGGGGCGGAGGCGCAGGCGGTGGTCGCCGGTTCGTCGGTGCTGGTGGTGGCCTTCGTCGCGCTGAACCTGCTCGCCCAGTACTTCGGCCAGCTGCGGGCCAGCGGCGGGCTCGACCACTACGCGACGCTGCCGGTGCCGCCGGCGGCGATGGTGCTGGGGGCGGCGGGCGCGTACGCGTCGTTCACCGTGCCGGGGACCGTCGTGACGGCCGTCTTCGGAAGCGTGCTGTTCGGGCTGCCGCTGGCGCACCTGTGGGTGCTCGCCGCGGTGATCCCGCTCGCCGGCGCCGCGCTCGCCGGGCTGGGCGCCGCGCTGGGGCTGCTCGCGCCGCGTCCCGAACTGGCCACGCTGCTCGGTCAGCTGGGCATGTCCGCGGCGCTGCTGCTGGGGGTGCTGCCGGCGGACCGGATGCCGGAGGCGGTGCGCTTCGCACGCGATCTGCTGCCGTCGACGTACGGCGTGGAGGCCTTCGCGCGGACCTTCGGGCCGGACCCCGACTGGGCCTTCGTGCTCGGCGATCTCGCCGTGTGCGGGGCGGTCGGCGTGGTGTCGCTGGCCGTCGCCACCTGGGCGTACCGTCGGGCGGCCGTCCGGTGACGCGGCGCACAGGCGGGCCTGGCACGATGTCAGAGTGACCGCACCGTTGACTCCTCCACCGCCGCCGCATGAACAGTCCCCGCACAACGCGTGGCAGGCTGCGCCTCCCGGGTACGTGGCTTCCGCGCCGGATGCGGACGCGTACGGCGCGCACGCTTCGTACGGACAGGATGGGCCCGGGATGAAGACCGAAGTGCGGGAGGCCGCCGTGATCACGGTGGCGGTGGCGCTCGGTGGGGTGCTGCTCGGGGTGCTGTGGTGGTGGCTGGCGCCGCATGTGCCGCTGGTCGGTGACGTGGTGGACAAGGACTGGGTCGTCTATCTCAAGGACACCGAGGGGGAGCAGGCGGTCGGGGTCGACGGAACGTTCACTCTGCTGGCCTCGGCCTTCGGGGTCGTGAGCGCGTTCGTCGTGTTCTTCTTGCGGCGGCGTGGGGGAGTGCCGCTGGTGGTGGCGCTGACCGTCGGGGGGCTGCTGGGGTCGTTGCTGGCGTGGCGGCTGGGGGTGTGGCTCGGGCCGGCGCAGGATGTGGTCGCGCATGCGAAGGATGTGGGCAAGGGGGTTACGTTCTCGGCGCCGTTGAAGTTGGGGGCGAAGGGGGCGTTGCTGGTGTGGTCCCTGGCCGCGCTGGTCGTTCATCTGGGGTTGACGGCGTTGTTCGGGCCTCGGGATCCGGAGCCGTATCCGCAGGGGCCGTATGGGGTGCCGCCGGCGTCGTAGGGCTGTCGGTGCGTCGTGGGTGCGGGCGGAGTTTCTCTCGCCCCCGCCGCCCCTACCCGTCCCATCCTGGGGGCTGCGCCCCCAGGCCCTCTGTCGGCCCTGAACGGGCCTCGTCCTCAAACGCCGGACGGGCTGGAATTGTCTCGGCGCTTGGAAGTGCTCCTTATGCCGGCACGAGGGGTTACGCACGGCCGATCGGGGCCACCACCGCTTCCGTCAGCTTCGTCAGGGCCTCGGGGGCGAGTTCGACCTCCAGGCCGCGGCGGCCCGCCGAGACGCAGATCGTGGGGTGGGTGGAGGCCGAGGCGTCCAGGACCGTGGGGAGCTTCTTGCGCTGGCCGAGCGGGGAGATGCCGCCGCGGACGTAGCCCGTGGTGCGTTCGGCGAGCGCCGGGTCGGCCATCGCGGCGCGCTTGCCGCCGACCGCCGCCGCCAGCGCCTTGAGGTCCAGCTGGCCCGCGACGGGGACGATCGCCACCGTCAGGGCGCCGTCGACGTCCGCGACCAGCGTCTTGAACACCCGCTCCGGCGAGACGCCCATCGCCTCGGCCGCCTCCTCGCCGTAGGAGGGATGGGAGGGGTCGTGGTCGTAGGAGTGGACCGTGTACGACACCCCCGCGGCCATCAGTGCCACCGTCGCCGGCGTGCCGCCCGACTGTTGTTGCTTCTGTTTCGCCTTCTTCGCCATGGAGGCCTGTTCCCGCCCGTTCCCCAGTGGTCGTACGTCAGTTGAGACTCGTCGGGCCGCGCGTCAGGTCCGACGACGGCAACGACGGCAGACTACGGATGATCGCCGTCTCCGAGCGAAGGAGTTTCAGCTCGTCGCGCAGCCGGGACGCGGTGTCCGGGGCCTGGAGCAGACGCTGCTTGGTCGGGGTGTCCAGCATCATCGCGGCGGCGACGAGGTACGAGACCACGGAGGGTTCGTCGGGCAGGTCCGCGCCGGTGGAGAGGGAGCGCTCGCGTGCGCCCGCCAGGCGCTTCTGGTATTGGCGGAAGGCTCGCAGGACCCCTTCCGCCAGCGCCCCGGCCTCGTCGCCCGGCTCCTCCGGCAGTTCCTCCAGCTCCGCCGTCAGAAACGGGCCCGACGCGTCGACCGACAGCAGGCGCGCCCTCGTCGTCCCCGTCGCCAGCACCTCGAAGGTGCCGTCGGCCCGCTCCCGTACCGTCGCGGCGTCCGCCACGCAGCCGGTGCCGTGGAACGACTTGATCGGGTCCTCGCCGAAACCGGCCGCCGGCCCGCGCTCGGGCACGGCCGTCTGGTCCGGCAGGCCGGAGGCGCTCGTGGCCACCTCGTGGCCGTCGCGGATCGCCACGACCGCGAAACGGCGTGGTTCTTCCTCGGGAGTCTTCATCAGCTCGCGCATCATGGCGCGATAACGCTCCTCGAAGACGTTCAGCGGCAGCACGAGCCCCGGGAACAGCACCGAGTTCAGCGGAAAGAGCGGCAGGCGGACGGTGGTCACGACGCAAGAGCCTAATGGTCGCCGGAGCGGGCACGTCCGCCGTGCTCACTCCCTGGATGCCCCGACGCCGTCTTCCGCCGGATCTCCTCGCGGATCTCGTCGCGGATCTCCAGGAACCGGCCGAGCGGATCGTCCGAGAACCGGCCCCAGGGGAAGGAGGTGGCGTACGGGCCGATCAGGCGCAGTTGCTCCCCGGCGTCCGTCCAGCGCTCCAGCCGTACCAGGACGTACGTCAGCTTGTTCCGCACCTCGGCCGGCCACGGGTCGGCCGCCGGGAACCGGGCGGAGAGCGCGATCGCCCGGTCGGCCGCCGCGTCCAGCCGCTCGCGCGGCACCTCGGGACCGGAGCCGTCAGTCAGGTAGGAGAAGGCCGCCCGCGCCGGCAACGCCTGGACGAGCGAGCCGACCGGAGCGTCCTGCGCGGCCAGGTCGGCGAAGTCGAAGCACGCGTGGTGGGAGCCGTGCCAGAAGGCGGCGAGGTACCGCAGGGCCGCCACATGGCAGCCGTAGTGGTGCGGGGCGCGGCGGACCGCGGCCTCCCACAGCTCCTCGAAGTACTTGTGCCCGGCGTTCGAGCCGCGCGCGTGGTCCAGCGCGATCCGCCACGGCACCGGATCGCTGAGGTCGCCGTGCGCGGCGGCCGTGATCAGAGGGCTCACCTCGCGCAGCAGTTCCGCCCGGGCCGGCGATCCCCAGCAGCGGTCCACCGCGAGCTGGGCGCCGACCAGCAGCGCGCCCGGGTCGTGCGGGGCGGCCGTACGCCACTCCTCGTACCACTCGCCACGCGCGCGGGCGAAGGCCGCGAGTCTTCGCGCGTAGCGATCGCGGTTCTCCCAGTCGGCATCGGCGCGGGTGGCGGCGAGCAGCTCGGCCGCCGGCGTGTACTCGCCCCGCGCGGCCGCGACCAGTACCGGTGCCAGCCGATCGTCGGGAGCGTCGAGGAGTACCTCGTCGTCGGCGGGTGGCGCCGTGGCCGACGCGTCCCTTCGGGACAGTCCGCGCACGGGCCACGCGGAAGGCCGGTGCATCCGGGAGGTACGGATGAACGGGGGCAGCAGAGCCATGGCTGTCCTTTGCGCCTAAACCGGCGCCGCTCTCGCGGACCGGGTTGCTCGCCATCGTGGTTGCGCAATTGATGGTTGCGGTAAGAAGACGGCTCATGACCCGCAATGGTTGTACGCCTTGAGGACGGCTCAGCTCCTGCGCAGCAGCCGCGTCGCCCCCGCCGCCACCGTCGTCGCCAGGACCCAGCCGAGCAGGATCATCGCGGCGGCCAGCCACTGCCAGCCGCCGCTCAGCTGCCAGAACCCGACCTGGCCCAGGTCGATGACCGGAAGCAGCAGGTCGAGGGCGAACAGGGCGGGGTTCCAGTCCGGATGCTCGCCCCGCTTGAGCGGCGGATGGCTGGCGCGGGCGAAGGCCACCGAACTCGCCGCCCACAGCACCGCCATCCATACGGCGGCCCGGCCCGGCCGGTACCCGTAGGCGACCGTCCAGTCCTGCGCGTACCCCCACAGCTTCGCGGCGATCGGCAGGCTCTCGCGGCGCCGGCGCTGCTTGGCGAGCAGCACCTCGCGCGCGTCCTCGTCCTCGCCGCCCGCCCGCAGCACGGTGGCCAGCCGCTCGTACGGCTCCGGGTTGTACTCGGCGGTCGCCGCCGCCACCCACTCCAGCCGCTCGTTCAGCGGGAACGGGCCGCGCGGCACCAGGTTCTCGTAGCTGAAGCCGCCCATGTGCAGTCGGCCCGGGCCCGGCCAGGCGTCCGCCCGGTCCATCAGGTTGACGACCCGCGCCCCGGACAGCACCACACCCCCGCGCGCCGGCCGCTCCCCGAGGAAGCGCAGCTCGGGCGTCTGAATGCGGCGCAGGGACAGCTCCTGCTCGTCGGTGAAGGTGAACCGGGCCCGCTCCAGGTCGACCGCGTCCCCGAACCGCCCGTCGTCCAGGCGCACCCCGCCCTCGCACTGGAACCGCTGGATACGCGTCCCGCGCGCGGGCGTCGTCCCGCTCAGCAGCGGATTGCCCACGCCCGCCGGGGTCAGATACAGCGAGCGCTCCACCGTCAACTGCGGGGCGTTCAGGGCGAACCGTGTGTACGGGTTGACCAGCCGGGCGCCGCGCAGGCTCAGCGACACGCCGATCTTGGCGCTGCGCAGCCTCAGCTCGCCGTGCGACTCCAGCATCTCCGCCTGGAGGTCCTGGCCGACGGTCATGCCGTCCCCGGCGATCGAGCGGCCGCTGCGGTCGCGGTACACGATCGCCTGGTTGAGCATCAGATCCGTCCCGATCTGCGCGTCGGTGAGCCGGATGCCGTTGTGGAAACGGCAGCGCGGCAGATGCAGATCGCCCTCGGTGTGGACCCTGGCGGCCTCCAGGCGCGGCACCGAGCAGTCCACCATCCGTACCGTCGTGAAGTGGGCCTCCGGCAGCAGGACGTCCCGCTCGAAGCGGCAGCCACGAAGTTCGACGTACGGCACCACCGTGCCGCCCGCCAGGTCCAGGGTGCCGCTGATCTGCACCCCGGTGAGCTTCAGGGACGACACCCGGCCCGCGAGCGCGGGCGGTCCATCCAGCAGCAGCCAGCACACGATGCGGGCCCGCACGGTCCGCTCGGACCCCCAGGGGTGCCCGCCGTGCGGATCGTCGACCACGGTGTCGCCGCTGCTCAGGTCGTACACGCTGCCGTTGCGGAAGGCCTGCCACATGCCGGCCTCGGCGGCGGTCAGATCGTCCGGCAGGTCCCCGTCCCGGATGCCGGCCCCCTCGGTCACGACTGTTCCTTCCTCCCCATCAGCTGTTCGTGGTTTCGCTGTTTCGTGGTTTCGTACAACTGTTCATGCCCGCTGAGTGACGCCCCGAACGCTAGACGTGAAGGCGATCTTCCGGGTTCCTGCGGGAATCCGTATCAGCCACTGGAATGCGCGGACAGGCTCCGACGAGGGTCTGCGAGAATTGGCCCTGTGATCTCGCGAATCGATCTGCGCGGCGACGCCCTTCCCGAGGGCCCCGCCCTGCGCGACCTGCTGCCCCGAGCCGACTTCGACGTATCGGCCGCCCTGGAGAAGGTGCGTCCGATCTGCGAGGCCGTGCATCATCGGGGCGACGCGGCGCTGATCGACTTCGCCGAGAAGTTCGACGGCGTCAGGCTCGATCAGGTGCGGGTGTCGGCCGCGGCGCTCACGCGCGCGCTGGAGGAGCTCGACCCGGCCGTGCGCGCGGCCCTGGAGGAGTCCATCCGCCGCACCCGGCTCGTCCACCGCGAGCAGCGCCGCTCCACCCACACCACCCAGGTCGTGCCCGGCGGCTCGGTCACCGAGAAGTGGGTGCCGGTCGAGCGGGTCGGGCTGTACGCGCCCGGCGGCCGGTCGGTGTACCCGTCCTCCGTGGTCATGAACGTCGTGCCCGCGCAGGAGGCCGGCGTCGAGTCGATCGCCCTCGCCTCCCCGGCCCAGGCCGAGTTCGGTGGCCTGCCGCACCCGACGATCCTCGCCGCGTGCGCGCTCCTCGGCGTCGACGAGGTCTACGCGGCCGGCGGCGCCACGGCCGTCGCGATGTTCGCGTACGGCACCGAGTCCTGCCCGCCCGCCAACATGGTCACCGGCCCCGGCAACATCTGGGTCGCCGCCGCCAAGCGCTACTTCACCGGCAGGATCGGCATCGACGCCGAGGCCGGTCCGACCGAGATCGCGATCCTCGCGGACGACACGGCCGACCCGGTGCACGTCGCCTCCGACCTGATCAGCCAGGCCGAGCACGACCCGCTGGCGGCCGCCGTGCTCGTCACCGACTCCGTCGCGCTCGCCGACGCGGTCGAGAAGGAGCTGGAGCCGCAGGTGGCGGCCACCAAGCACATCGAGGACCGGATCCGCCCGGCCCTGGCCGGCCGGCAGTCCGCGATCGTGCTGGTCGACGGGATCGACGAGGGTCTGCGGGTGGTCGACGCGTACGGCGCCGAGCACCTGGAGATCCAGACGGCTCGGGCTCAGGAAGTCGCCGACCGCGTACGCAACGCCGGCGCGATCTTCGTCGGCCCTTGGGCGCCCGTGTCGCTGGGCGACTACGCCGCCGGCTCCAACCACGTCCTGCCCACCGGCGGCTGCGCCTGCCACTCCTCCGGCCTGTCCGTCCAGTCCTTCCTGCGCGGAATCCACATCGTGGACTACACGCGGGACGCGCTGGCCGAGGTCGCGCACCACGTGGTGACCCTGGCGGAGGCGGAGGACCTGCCCGCGCACGGCGCGGCGATCAAGGCAAGGTTCGGGTGGAAGGTACCGACGAGCAAGTGAGCCTCGGAATCGACGATCTCCCCGTACGGGACGAGCTGCGCGGCAAGTCCCCCTATGGCGCGCCCCAGTTGGACGTCCCCGTACGGCTGAACACCAACGAAAATCCCTACCCGCTGCCCGAGCCGCTGGTCGAGCGGATCGCCGAGCGGGTGCGCGATGCGGCGCGGAACCTCAACCGCTACCCGGACCGGGACGCCGTGGAACTGCGCACCCAGCTCGCCAAGTACCTGACCGGCACCTCCGGCCACCCGGTCGGTCTGTCGAACGTCTGGGCGGCCAACGGCTCCAACGAGGTCATCCAGCAACTGCTGCAGACCTTCGGCGGACCGGGCCGTACGGCGATCGGCTTCGAGCCGTCGTACTCGATGCACGGGCTGATCGCGCGCGGCACCGGAACCGGCTGGATCTCGGGTCCGCGCAACGAGGACTTCACGATCGACCTCGCCGCCGCCGAGAAGGCCATCGCCGAGAACCGGCCGGACGTCGTGTTCATCACCACCCCCAACAATCCCACGGGCACCGCTGTCCCGCCGGAGACGGTCCTCGCGCTGTACGAGGCCGCGCAGGCCGCCAAGCCGTCCATGGTGATCGTGGACGAGGCGTACATCGAGTTCAGCCACGGCGACTCGCTGCTGCCGCTCATCGAGGGCCGGCCGAACCTCGTCGTCTCGCGGACGATGTCCAAGGCCTTCGGCGCGGCGGGCCTGCGCCTGGGCTATCTCGCCGCGCACCCGGCGGTCGTGGACGCCGTGCAGCTCGTACGGCTGCCGTACCACCTCTCGGCGATCACGCAGGCAACCGCGCTGGCCGCCCTGGAGCACACCGACACGCTGCTGGGGTACGTCGAGCAGCTGAAGGCCGAGCGGGACCGGCTGGTCACCGAACTGCTGGCGATCGGCTACGAGGTGACCGCGTCTGACGCCAACTTCGTGCAGTTCGGACGGTTCGACGACGCCCAGGCGATGTGGCGGAAGATCCTCGACCGGGGCGTCCTGGTCCGGGACAACGGTGTGCCCGGCTGGCTGCGGGTCACCGCCGGAACCCCCGAAGAGAACGACGCGTTCCTCGACGCGGTCCGTGAGTTGAAGAAGGAGAGCGCATGAGCCGCGTAGGCCGCGTGGAGCGGGTGACGAAGGAGACCTCGGTCCTCGTCGAGATCGATCTCGACGGGTCCGGGAAGGTGGATGTGTCGACGGGCGTCGGTTTCTACGACCACATGCTCGACCAGCTCGGCCGGCACGGTCTGTTCGACCTGACCGTGAAGACCGAGGGCGACCTGCACATCGACTCCCACCACACCATCGAGGACACCGCCCTCGCGCTCGGCGCCGCCTTCAAGCAGGCGCTCGGCGACAAGGTGGGGATTTATCGATTCGGCAACTGCACGGTCCCGCTGGACGAGTCCCTCGCCCAGGTGACGGTCGACCTGTCCGGCCGCCCCTACCTCGTGCACACCGAGCCCGAGAAGATGGCGCCGATGATCGGCGAGTACGACACCACGATGACCCGGCACATCCTGGAGTCCTTCGTGGCCCAGGCGCAGATCGCGCTGCACGTGCACGTGCCGTACGGGCGCAACGCGCACCACATCGTGGAGTGCCAGTTCAAGGCGCTGGCGCGGGCGCTGCGGTACGCGTCCGAGCGCGACCCGCGCGCGGCCGGCATCCTCCCGTCGACGAAGGGCGCGCTGTGAACGGCACGGCCACCGTCCTGATCGTCGTCGGGCTCTTCTTCCTCGGCGGCGTCTACTCCTTCGTCAAACAGCAGATGCCCCGGAGCCTGATCGTGCTGCTCTCGATCGGCGCGGCGATGTGTCTGGTCGCGGGCATCCTGAGGCTGGAGGTGTGGAATTGAGCGGCTCAGTCAAAAGGCAGCGGCGTGTCGTGGTCTTCGACTACGGCTTCGGCAACGTCCGTTCCGCCGAGCGTGCCCTCGCGCGCGCGGGAGCCGACGTGGAGATCACCCGCGACTTCGACACGGCCATGAACGCGGACGGCCTGCTGGTGCCGGGCGTCGGCGCCTTCGCCGCCTGTATGAAGGGCCTGAAGGAAGCGCGCGGGGACTGGATCGTCGACCGCCGGCTGGCGGGCGGCCGCCCGGTCATGGGCATCTGCGTCGGCATGCAGATCCTGTTCGCGCGCGGCATCGAGCACGGCGTGGAGAGCGAGGGTCTCGCCGAGTGGCCCGGCTCGGTCGAGCCGCTGCAGGCCGACATCGTGCCCCACATGGGCTGGAACACCGTCGAGGCCCCGGCCGGCTCCGAGCTGTTCGCCGGCCTGGACGCGGCCGCGCGCTTCTACTTCGTGCACTCCTACGCCGTCCACGACTGGACGCTGCAGACCGCGAACCCGGCGATGTCCGCCCCGCTGGTCACCTGGTCCACGCACGGCAAGCCCTTCGTGGCCGCCGTCGAGAACGGCGCCCTGTGGGCCACGCAGTTCCACCCCGAGAAGTCCGGCGACGCCGGAGCCCAGCTCCTCACCAACTGGATCGGAACACTGTGAGCAAGCTCGAACTCCTCCCCGCCGTCGATGTCCGTGACGGCCAGGCCGTCCGCCTCGTGCACGGCGAGTCCGGGACCGAGACGTCGTACGGCTCTCCGCTGGAGGCCGCCCTCGCCTGGCAGCGGGCGGGTGCCGAGTGGCTGCACCTGGTCGACCTGGACGCGGCGTTCGGGACGGGCGACAACCGGGCGCTGATCGCCGAGGTGACCAAGGCGATGGACATCAAGGTGGAGCTGTCCGGCGGCATCCGCGACGACGCCTCGCTGGCGGCGGCCCTGGCCACCGGCTGCACGCGCGTGAATCTCGGTACGGCCGCCCTGGAGAGCCCGGAATGGGTCGCCAAGATCATCGCCGAGCACGGCGACAAGATCGCGGTCGGTCTCGACGTACGCGGCACGACCCTGCGCGGCCGCGGCTGGACCCGCGACGGCGGCGACCTCTACGAGACGCTGGAGCGCCTCAACAAGGAGGGCTGCGCGCGGTACGTGGTGACGGACATCGCCAAGGACGGCACGCTGCAGGGTCCGAACCTGGAGCTTCTGAAGAACGTCTGCGCGGCGACGGACCGTCCGGTCGTGGCCTCCGGCGGCGTGTCGTCGCTGGACGACCTCAGGGCGATCTCCGGCCTGGTGCCCCTCGGTGTCGAGGGGGCCATCGTCGGGAAGGCCCTGTACGCGAAGGCGTTCACGCTGGAGGAAGCACTGGAGGCTACATCTTGAAAATGGACACAGTGTCATGACGTCCAAAGCCGTGCGGCGCGTGCAGAGCGGAAGTCCCTGGGAAGAGTCCTTCGGCTTCGCACGCGCCGTCGCGGCGGGCGACCGCGTCCTGGTGGGGGGCACGACGGCCTTCAAGGGCGACGTGCTGTACGGGGAGGGCGACCCGTACGAACAGGCCAGGGTGGCCTTCACCAGCGCGGTCGAGGCGCTCGGCGAGTTCGGGCTCGGTGTCGAGTCCGTGGTCCGTACGAGGATGTACCTGACCCACGCGCGTGACGTGGACGCCGTGGGCCAGGTCCACAAGGAGCTCTTCGACGCGGTCCGGCCGGTTTCGACCCTGCTGATCGTGGAGGGCTTCGTCGACTCGCGCATCCTGGTCGAAGTGGAAATAGAAGCATTCAGAGCACATTAGAGGAGCCGATTCATGACCCTGGCGGTCCGAGTCATCCCCTGCCTGGACGTGGACAACGGCCGGGTCGTCAAGGGTGTCAACTTCCAGAACCTGCGGGACGCGGGCGACCCCGTCGAGATGGCCAAGGTGTACGACGCCGAGGGCGCCGACGAGCTGACCTTCCTGGACATCACCGCCTCGTCGGGCAACCGCGAGACGACGTACGACGTGGTGCGCCGCACGGCCGAGCAGGTGTTCATCCCGCTGACGGTCGGCGGCGGCGTGCGTACGGCCGAGGACGTGGACAGGCTGCTGCGGGCGGGCGCGGACAAGGTCGGCGTGAACACCGCGGCCATCGCCCGCCCGGACCTCATCCGGGAGATCGCGGAGCGGTTCGGCCGGCAGGTGTTGGTGCTGTCGGTGGACGCGCGACGGACTCCGTCCGGTTCGTTCGAGGTGACCACCCACGGCGGCCGCAAGGGCACCGGCATCGACGCCGTCGAGTGGGCGCACCGGGCCGCCGAGCTGGGCGCGGGAGAGATCCTGCTCAACTCCATGGACGCGGACGGCACGAAGGACGGCTACGACCTGGAGATGATCGCGGCCGTCCGCAAGCACGTGACGGTTCCGGTGATCGCCTCGGGCGGCGCGGGCAAGCTGTCCGACTTCCCGTCGGCCGTTGCGGCGGGCGCGGACGCGGTGCTGGCGGCGTCGGTGTTCCACTTCGGGGATCTGCGGATCGGGCAGGTGAAGGAGACGTTGCGGGGGGCGGGGCACCCGGTGCGGTGACGCTGCGCTCGGCTGAACCCCGGTCCCTTGGAGGGCCGGGGTTTTCTTTCGGCCCCATACGAAGGATAAGTTGCGCAAAATATATTGCGCAAGTTTTCTTTCGTGTCTAGCGTGAGGGCATGACAGGCAAGGAGAGGAACCGTCCGATCACCGACCTGGGCACGCTCAAGGCGCTCGCCCACCCACTGCGGATGCAGCTGTACCGAGGGCTGACCGTGGCCCGGGTCGCCACCGCCTCGCAGCTGGCCGACCAGGTCGACGAAGCCGTGTCGCTGGTCAGCTACCACCTGCGGAAGCTGGCCCAGCACGGGCTCATCGAGGAGGCGGAGCCGCAGAGCGGGGACGGGCGGGAGCGGTGGTGGCAGCCCTCGTCGGAGGGGCTCAGCGTCCGCGACAAGGACTTCCGGGACGCGCCCGAGAAGGCGGCCTCGCACCTGGCGGCCACGCGGCTGTTCCATGAGCAGCGCGCCGACATGTACCGCCGCTACCTCGACGAGCGCCCCACCTGGGGCCCCGAGTGGAACTCCGCCGCACCTGACAACGAGTCCCTCCTACGGCTGACCGCCGTCGAACTGGCCGAGCTGGGTGAGGAGTTGCTCGCCCTGGCCAGGAAGTACGAGGAAAAGGGCCGGTCCGCCGAAGCCTCCGGCGACACCGAAGGGCGCGAGAGCGTCGCGCTGCACGTGTACGGCTTCCCGTTCCGCGTCTGAGAGGACCCTCGTGACCGCCGCCCTCACAGCCCCGGCCGACGTCACCGACAGACCGGCCCACCGCGACGGCAACGTGCTGCGCTGGCTCGCCGCCTACACCGCCTCGATGGTCGGCGACAGCGTCTACTACATCGCTCTGTCCTGGGCGGCGGTCCGGGCCGGCACGCCCGCGGAGGCGGGCCTGGTGATGACCGCGAGCGCCGTGCCGCGGGCCCTGCGATGGGGGTACCGCCCGCTCGAGCGAAGCCGAGAGTGGGGGAGCTGGGCGGGGGAGTGATCGCCGACCGGTTCGGACCGCGCAGGGTGGTCATCGGCAGCGACGTCGTGCGCTGCGCGGCCGTGCTCGCCGTGGCCGGACTGCTCCTCGTCACCGCCCCGGGGCTGTGGCCGCTGACCGTGCTCGCCGTGATCTTCGGGACCGTGGATGCCGTGTTCAGGCCCGCCATAGGTGCCCTTCCCGCGCGCGTGACGAGCCGCGGTCAGCTCGCGCGCGTGCAGGGCATGCGGGGCCTCGCAATCCGGTTCGCGAGCGTCGTCGGCGGCCCGCTCGGTGGACTCGGAGTGGCGGTCGGCGGTGCCGCGGCCGCGTTCGGGCTGGCCGGGCTGCTGATCGCGGTGTCGGTGCCGCTGTTGGTCTCCGTACGGATGCGGGACCTGACCCCTGACGAGAAGACCGGGACCGGCGGCGACACCGCGTGGCGCGATCTGGTGGCCGGGCTGCGCTACATCCGCCGGCACCGGGTTCTCGCCCCGCTGATGGCCGTCATCGCTCTCGGCGATCTCGGCTTCGTCGGTCCGCTCAACGTGGGCCTGGTCCTGCTCGCCGACGAGCGCGGCTGGGGCGCCGCCGGGATGGGCTGGGTGCTCGCCGGGTTCGGGACCGGCGCGGGCGCCGCTTCCCTGCTGCTCACCGTGCGGGGGCGGTTGCCGCACGCCGGGCAGGTCGCGGCGTACACGATCCTCGCGGGCTCCGTCGCGATCGGCGCGCTCGCATACGCCCCGACCGTCGTCACGGCCGTCGTGGTGGCCCTGTTCATCGGGCTGCTCGCCGGGCTCAGCGGCGCGCTGTGCGGCGCTCTGCTGCAGACCCACGCCGACCCCGCTTACCTGGGCCGCGCCACCGCCGTCTCCAGCCTGGTCAGCCTCGGCCTCACCCCGCTCAGCATGCCGCTGTCCGCCGCAGCCATCGGCGCCTGGGGCACCGGCCCGGTCTTCGTCGTCAGCGCCGCGGTCTGCGGGCTCGGCGGGATCGTCGCCCTGGGCGTCAGGGACCTGCGCCAGGCCGAACTGCCCCGCTGACCCCGCTCAGTCCTTCGGCTGCGCCGGCTGCACCAGGTTGCCGACCGTGTCGTCCAGTACGGCCGTGATCATCGGCCCCTGCTCCTGCGGGCCCTGGGCGAAGTGGACCCCCAGCTTCCGCAGTCGCTCGTACTCGGCCTCGACGTCGTCGACGGAGAAGACGATTCTCGAAGCCGAGGACGTCCGGTTCCGGGGGCGGTTCAGATCCCGAGCTGCTTCGTATCGTGCAGCTTGGCGATCGCGTCCTTGTCGCCGTCCAGTTCGACCGTGGCCGCGCTCTGCCGACCGTAGGAGAACAGCAGCAGCTCCGACGGCTCGCCGGTCACCGTCACCACCGGCGTCCCACGGTGGGCGACCGCCGTCTGGCCGTCCGGGCGGCGCAGCACCAGGCCCGTCGGAACGCCACGGCCCATGAGGCGGGCGGTGCGCTCCAGACGGGACCACAGGGCGTCCTGGAAGACCTTGTCGAGTTCGCGGGGCGTCCAGTCGGGCTGGGCGCGGCGGACGTCCTCGGTGTGGACGTAGAACTCGATGGTGTTCGACGCCTCGTCGATCTGCTTGAGCTGGAAGGGCGAGAACCGTGGCGGGCCGGTCCGGATCAGCTGGATCAGCTCCTCGTACGGCTTCGCGGTGAACTCGTCCATCACCTTCTCCAGGCGTGGCGCGAGTTGCTTGATCAGTATCCCGCCGGCGGCATCGGGGCGGCGCTCGCGCACCACCACGTGCGCGGCGAGGTCACGGGTCCGCCAGCCCTCGCAGAGGGTCGGGGCGTCCGGGCCCACGGCCTCCAAGAGGTCGGCCAGGAGAAGTCGTTCACGCTTGGCGAAGGTCGACATGGCAGCCAGCCTACGACCGCCCCGAGGGTCCGCCCACCCGTCACCCGACCACCACCCCCCATCGAGGCGCTTCGCGCCGCCCTTTTTCAATCCGTGGACACCCCAACGGGCTTGTCAGTGGCGCGCGGCACAATGGCACTCATGACCAGCACGCCCCCGCCCACCGGCCTCGACCCGGAGATCGCGGCGCGCCTCAAGCGCAGCGCCGACGGACTCCTGCCCGCCATCGCCCAGCAGTACGACACCGGAGAGGTGCTGATGCTCGGCTGGATGGACGACGAGGCGCTGCACCGCACCCTGACCACCGGCCGCTGCACCTACTGGTCGCGCAGCCGCCGGGAGTACTGGGTCAAGGGCGACACCTCCGGCCACTTCCAGTGGGTCAAGTCCGTCGCCCTCGACTGCGACGCCGACACCGTGCTGGTCAAGGTCGACCAGGTCGGCGCCGCCTGCCACACCGGCGCGCGCACCTGCTTCGACGCGGACGTGCTGCTCAAGGACGGCATCGACAAGGACCGCATCGACAAGGACGGCATCGACAAGGACGGCATCGACAAGGACCGCATCGACAAGGACGGCATCGACAAGGACCGCATCGACGAGGGCGGCGCCGATTCCGGCGTGCCGGCCGTGAATCAGTAAGGTCAGCCGCCATGGACCTCGAGACGTTCCGCAAGCTGGCCACCGACCGCCGCGTCATCCCCGTCACCCGCAAGCTGCTCGCCGACGGCGACACCCCGGTCGCGCTCTACCGCAAGCTGGCCGCAGAGCGCCCCGGCACCTTCCTGCTGGAGTCCGCGGAGAACGGCCGCTCGTGGTCCCGGTACTCCTTCGTCGGCGTCCGCTCCACCGGCACGCTCACCGAGCGCGACGGCCAGGCCCACTGGCTCGGCGTCCCGCCCGTCGGCGTCCCCGTCGACGGCGACCCGCTCGCCGCCCTGCGCGCCACCATCGAGGCCCTGCACACCCCCCACCAGGAGGGCCTGCCGCCCTTCACCGGCGGCATGGTCGGCTATCTCGGCTACGACATCGTGCGCCGCCTGGAGAAGATCGGCCCCGGCGAGCGGGACGACCTGAAGCTGCCCGAGCTGACCATGCTCCTCACCAGCGACCTCGCCGTCATGGACCACTGGGAGGGCTCGGTCCTGCTGATCGCCAACGCGATCAACCACAACGACCTCGACACGGGCGTCGACGATGCGTACGCCGATGCCGTGGCCCGTCTGGACGCCATGGAGGCTGACCTCTCGCGCGCGGTCGCCCAGCCGCCCGCCGTGCTGCCGCCCTCCGAGCTCCCCGAGTACACCGCGCTCTGGGGCGGCCCCGACTTCCAGGAGGCCGTCGAGGACATCAAGGAGCGCATCCGGGCGGGCGAGGCCTTCCAGGTCGTACCGTCGCAGCGCTTCGAAACACCGTGCACGGCAACCGCGTTGGACGTGTACCGGGTGCTGCGGGCGACCAACCCCTCGCCGTACATGTACCTGTTCCGGTTCGAGGAGTTCGACGTCGTCGGCTCGTCCCCCGAGGCCCTGGTCAAGGTGGAGGACGGGCAGGCCATGGTCCACCCCATCGCCGGCACCCGGCCCCGCGGGACCACCCCGCAGGAGGACCAGGCCCTCGCCGACGAACTGCTGGCCGACCCCAAGGAGCGCGCGGAGCACCTGATGCTCGTCGACCTCGGGCGCAACGACCTCGGACGCGTCTGCGAGCCCGGCTCGGTCGAGGTCGTCGACTTCATGTCCATCGAGCGGTACTCGCACGTCATGCACATCGTCTCGACCGTGACGGGCCGGATCGCCCGGGGCCGTACGGCCTTCGACGTGCTGACGGCCTGTTTCCCGGCGGGCACGCTCTCCGGCGCGCCCAAGCCCCGCGCGATGCAGATCATCGACGAACTGGAACCCTCCAGGCGCGGCCTGTACGGCGGCTGCGTCGGCTACCTCGACTTCGCCGGCGACTCCGACACCGCCATCGCCATCCGCACGGCCCTCCTGCGCGACGGCACGGCCTACGTCCAGGCGGGCGCCGGCATCGTCGCCGACTCCGACCCGGTCGCCGAGGACACCGAGTGCCGGAACAAGGCGGCGGCGGTCCTGCGAGCGGTACACACCGCCAACCGGCTGGGCAAGTAGGGCGCTTCTCGCAGAGTGGGGCGCTTCTCACTGAACCCCGGGTGACGGTTCGCCCGGGGTTCACGCGATAGTGGAGTACGTGACTGCTGTACCTCACCCCCGTTCCGAAGCCGCAGGACCCGCCCGGGCCGGCCGCCTGAGCCTCGCCGTCGCTCTGCTGTGCGGTGCGCTCGGCGCGGCCGTGGCGTTGCTGGCCACCCGGCAGCAATGGTCGGAGGGCACCGCGACGGTGGCCGGCGGCGCCTTCCCGCTGACCGCCAACGGCAGCGATGTCACCGGCGTCCCCGCTGCCCTCGCCATAGTGGGCCTCGCCGCGCTCGTCGCCGTCTTCGCCGTCCGCCGGGCCGGCCGCTTCCTCGTCGCCGCCCTGCTCGCGCTCTCCGGCGCCGGCACGATCGCCGCGGCCCTGCTCGGCGCCTCCGACAGCTCCGCGCTCGACGAGAAGGCCGCGAAGGCCTCCGGCGACACCTCGGCCACCGTGGACGCGCTCTCCCACACCGCCTGGCCGTACGTCGCGGCCGTCGGCGGCGTCCTGCTCCTCCTCGCCGGACTGCTCGCCCTGCGCTACGGCCGCCTGTGGCCCGCCATGTCCGGCCGCTACGAACGCGCCGGAGCCCCCCGCCCGCGCCGCACGGCACCCGCCGTGGACCCCGACCGGCCCGAGGACCTCTGGAAGGCCCTAGACCGGGGCGAGGACCCCACCGGCGCGTAAGCGCTCCGCTGGGTCCGGTGCGTCGACCGCGGGTCCGTCGTGGCTGGTCGCGCAGTTCCCCGCGCCCCTTTGGGGCGCTGCCGAACGCTTGGCTTCGACGCGCGAGGGCCGACCCCCGGACAACCCGCACGCGCGTGTGCGGGACAATGGCCATGAGCGTCCGGCTCAGACACGAACACAGCAACGAGGAGCAAGTCATGGCGGGCAGCAGCCACGGTCACACCCCGGCCGCCTGGACCGGTGTCACTATCGCGTTCATCGGTTTCTGCGTCTCGGGCGCCTTCATGGTGATGGCACAGCCTGTGGGCTTCTGGGCCGGCCTGGCGATCGTGGTCCTCGGTGGCGTCGTCGGCTGGATCATGAGGGCGATGGGCATGGGCCAGCCGAAGAACGCCCACCCGGTGCACCACACCACCGGGGAGAAGCGCGAGCCGGCGAGCGTCGAGAGGTGACCTGAACTCTCCACGAGGGGCGGCTCCGGCCGCCCCTCACGCGCGTCCGGAGGCCCGCGCAGGGCACAATGCCAACGTGAACGCCGACAGCCAGGCCGACCGTCAGAAGGCGACGTACACCGCCGTGCTGGGACGGCTGGCCGCCCCCGCCGGGGTGCTCGCGGCCGTGGCCGGTGCCTTCGCCTACGTGGGCACCGTGGACCCCAACGAACCCGGTCACTACCCCGCCTGCCCGCTGCTGCGCCTGACCGGCATCTACTGCCCCGGCTGCGGCGGGCTGCGCAGCGCGCACGCCTTCGTACACGGAGATTTCGTAGCAGCGCTCGGAGCCAATGCCCTGGCCGTCGCGGGATACCTCGTCTTCGCGGTGGTGTGGACCGTCTGGGTGGTCCGCTCGCTGCGCGGGCGGCCGCTGAGGATCGATCTCGGGCCGGTGCACCTGTGGAGTCTGGGCGCGTTGCTGCTGGTCTTCACGGTTGTCCGGAACCTGCCGTTCGGTGGCTGGCTACACCCTTGATCAACTGGCGAACGTCCAGTAAGGGGGCACCTCCCGCCCGAGCCATGCGAAGCTGGTTCGAGGGTGGGGGAGGGACCGGCGTCAACCGGATGCGAGGCCCACGCCTTCCTCCGGATACCATCACAGTGACCATCGGTTTCGTCTCATCAAGGCGGGCGGATGGCGGAAGCTCAACCGCTTGAACATCGACCGTCTGGAAGGGGGCCGCTCGCGTGAGTGTGCTCGACGAGATCATCGACGGAGTCCGTGCCGACCTCGCGGAGCGGCAGGCGCGCGTCAGCCTCGACGAGCTCAAGGAGCGCGCGGCGAAGGCTCCCGCGGCCAAGGACGGAGTGGCCGCACTGCGCGGCGAAGGCGTCAAGGTGATCTGTGAGGTCAAGCGCTCCAGCCCGTCCAAGGGCGCGCTGGCCGCGATCGCCGACCCGGCCGGCCTCGCCGCGGACTACGAGGCGGGCGGCGCGGCCGTCATCTCCGTCCTCACCGAACAGCGCCGCTTCGGCGGCTCGCTGGCCGACCTGGAGGCGGTCCGCGCCCGCGTGGACATCCCCGTCCTGCGCAAGGACTTCATCGTCACCTCGTACCAGCTGTGGGAGGCACGGGCGTACGGCGCCGACCTGGCGCTGCTCATCGTCGCGGCCCTGGAGCAGTCGGCGCTGGAGTCCCTGGTCGAGCGCGCCGAGTCCATCGGCCTCACCCCGCTGGTCGAGGTGCACGACGAGGACGAGGTCGAGCGCGCGGTGGACGCGGGCGCGAAGGTGATCGGCGTCAACGCGCGCAACCTGAAGACGCTGGAGGTCGACCGCACGACCTTCGAGCGGGTCGCGCCGGAGATCCCGGACAGCATCGTCAAGATCGCGGAGTCGGGTGTCCGCGGCCCGCACGACCTCATCGCGTACGCCAACGCCGGCGCCGACGCGGTCCTGGTCGGCGAGTCCCTGGTGACCGGCAAGGACCCGAAGACGGCGGTCGCCGACCTGGTCGCGGCGGGTGCGCATCCCGCATTGCGGCACGGCCGGGGCTGATCACCCGCTAGGCTTGGCCCCGATGACTCTCCCGATCACCCTGGCGACCAGGGACCCGTACGCCCGCCTCGCGCGCGGCTGCCGGCCCCGAGGCTGCCGCGCGCCCGCGAGGCGGGTGCACGGTCGACGGGTCCGATACGTCATCGGTGACGAGCCTGGGCAGGTAAACGGACGGCGATGGCAGCGCCCCTTCTTTTAGGGGCGCGGGACAGTTCTGAATATGCGGCTCCGCCGCGTGGGCGCGACCAGCCACAACCGGCCCGCAGTCAACTGACAACCCCCGCCCCCACGGCGATCAGTGACCCCAAAACACTCACCGTGAGGTTTCCGCATGCCCAGCGACTTCTTCATCCCCGACCCGGAGGGTCAAATCCCCAGCGCCGAAGGCTACTTCGGCGCGTTCGGCGGCAAGTTCATCCCGGAGGCCCTCGTCGCCGCCGTGGACGAGGTGGCCGTCGAGTACGACAAGGCCAAGCACGACCCCGAGTTCGCCCGCGAGCTCGACGACCTGCTGGTGAACTACACCGGCCGCCCCAGCGCCCTCACAGAAGTCCCCCGCTTCGCCGAACACGCCGGTGGCGCGCGCGTGTTCCTCAAGCGCGAGGACCTCAACCACACCGGCTCCCACAAGATCAACAACGTGCTCGGCCAGGCCCTGCTCACCAGGCGCATGGGCAAGACGCGTGTAATCGCCGAGACCGGCGCCGGTCAGCACGGTGTCGCGACCGCCACCGCCTGCGCGCTGTTCGGTCTCGAGTGCACCATCTACATGGGCGAGATCGACACCAAGCGGCAGGCCCTGAACGTGGCCCGTATGCGCATGCTCGGTGCCGAGGTCATCGCCGTGAAGTCCGGCAGCCGTACGCTGAAGGACGCGATCAACGAGGCCTTCCGTGACTGGGTCGCCAACGTCGACCACACCCACTACCTGTTCGGGACCGTGGCCGGGCCGCACCCCTTCCCCGCGATGGTCCGCGACTTCCACCGCGTCATCGGCGTCGAGGCCCGCCGCCAGTTGCTGGAGCGCGCCGGGCGGCTGCCCGACGCGGCCGTCGCCTGCGTCGGCGGCGGCTCCAACGCCATCGGTCTCTTCCACGCCTTCATCCCCGACGAGGGCGTGAGGCTCATCGGCTGTGAGCCCGCCGGCCACGGCATCGAGACCGGCGAGCACGCGGCGACCCTGTCCGCGGGCGAGCCCGGCATCCTGCACGGATCGCGCTCGTACGTCCTCCAGGACGAGGAGGGCCAGATCACCGAGCCGTACTCGATCTCGGCCGGTCTGGACTACCCGGGCATCGGCCCCGAGCACTCCTACCTCAAGGACACCGGCCGCGGCGAGTACCGCGCGGTCACCGACGACGCGGCCATGCAGGCGCTGCGCCTGCTGTCGCAGACCGAGGGCATCATCCCGGCCATCGAGAGCGCCCACGCGCTGGCCGGCGCCCTGGAGGTCGGCCGGGAACTGGGCAAGGACGGTCTGATCGTGGTCAACCTGTCCGGCCGCGGCGACAAGGACATGGACACCGCCGCCCGCTACTTCAGCCTGTACGACACCGACGCCGAGGTCGCGGCCGACGCGGGCAACGGGACCGCCGAGATCGAGGGGGACGCCAAGTGAGCGGCACCATCCAGCTTCTGACGGACACCCTCGCCGCCGCCAAGGCCGAGGGCCGCTCCGCCCTCATCGCCTACCTCCCGGCCGGGTTCCCGACGGTGGACGGCGGCATCGAGGCGATCAAGGCCGTCTTCGACGGCGGCGCCGACATCGTCGAGGTCGGGCTGCCGCACAGCGACCCCGTCCTCGACGGACCGGTGATCCAGACCGCCGACGACATCGCCCTGCGGGGCGGCGTCAAGATCGCGGACGTCATGCGGACGGTCCGGGAGGCCCACGAGGCGACCGGCAAGCCGGTGCTCGTGATGACGTACTGGAACCCGATCGACCGCTACGGCGTCGAGCGCTTCACCGCCGAGCTGGCCGAGGCCGGCGGCGCGGGCTGCATCCTGCCCGATCTTCCTGTCCAGGAGTCGGCACTGTGGAGGGAGCACGCGGAGAAGCACGGCCTCGCGACCGTCTTCGTGGTGGCCCCCAGCAGCAAGGACGAGCGGCTCGCGCAGATCACCGCGGCGGGCAGCGGCTTCGTCTACGCCGCCTCGCTGATGGGCGTCACCGGCACCCGCGAGTCGGTCGGCGCGCAGGCTCAGGACCTGGTGCGGCGCACCCGGGCCACCGGCACCGACCTGCCGGTCTGCGTCGGGCTCGGTGTCTCCAACGCCGAGCAGGCCGCCGAGGTCGCCGGCTTCGCGGACGGCGTGATCGTCGGCTCGGCCTTCGTCAAGCGGATGCTGGACGCGCCGGACGACGCGGCCGGTGTCGAGGCCGTCCGCACACTCGCGGGCGAGCTCGCCAAGGGCGTGCGCCGACAGGCGTGACCAGCGCGGTATGTCATACAGGTCCCTCGTACGAGTGGACCTGGGGCCGGGGAGGCGCGGTGCGCCTCCCCGGTTCGTTCTGCGGGGTGTGAGCGACAAGAACCGTGAGGGAAAGCGCACCGCCCGCGAGCGGCTGGCGGTCGAGCGTGAGAAGCAGAAGGCCGCGGAGAAGCGACGCCGGGCGCTGATCGTGGGCGCGAGCGTGGTCGGCGTCCTCGGTCTCGCGGCGGTGATCGGAGTCGTCGCGGCGAACGTCGGCAAGGACGACGGCAGCGAGTCCTCAGGCCCGGTCGTGGCGCCCTCGGGGGCGCAGGGCAAGGACGCACTGGCCATCCCGGTCGGCAAGGACAGCGCGAAGTCCACGCTCACGGTGTGGGAGGACTTCCGCTGCCCGGCCTGCAAGGCCTTCGAGACGGCGTACCGCCCGACGATCCACGAGCTGACCGAGGCCGGACAGCTGAAGGTGGAGTACCGCCTGGTCACGCTCATCGACGGCAACATGGGCGGCACCGGGTCCCGCAACGCGGCCAACGCCGCGGCCTGCGCCCAGGACGCCGGCAAGTTCCCCGCGTATCACGACGTGCTCTTCGACAAGCAGCCCCAGGAGACCGACGACGCCTACGCCAAGAACGACAAGCTGATCGAGCTGGCCGGCAAGGTCGACGGCCTGGACACCCCCGCCTTCCGCAAGTGCGTCGAGGACGGCACGCACAACAGCTGGGTCGCCAAGTCCCACGAGGCCTTCAACAAGGGCGGCTTCTCGGGCACACCGACCGTGCTGCTGGGCGGCAAGAACATCTACCAGGACCGGACGATGACCCCGGCCAAGCTGAAGGAGATGGTGCAGAAGGCGGCCGAGGGGTAAGGCGCCTTCACACCCGCCCGTTATGGACCCGTTGCCGGGCCGCCTGCCGTGGGCCCGGCCCGGCAGGGTAGCGTCGACCCTGCCATGGAACTTGCCTACATTCCCAGCCCGTCGCGCGGGGTGATCCACCTCGGCCCCATTCCGCTGCGCGGCTATGCGTTCTGCATCATCATCGGCGTCTTCGTTGCCGTCTGGCTCGGCAACAAGCGCTGGATCGCCCGGGGCGGGCGGGCCGGCACGGTGGCCGACATCGCGGTGTGGGCCGTGCCGTTCGGCCTGATCGGCGGTCGGCTCTACCACGTGATCACGGACTACGAGCTGTACTTCAGCGAGGGCCGTGACTGGGTGGACGCCTTCAAGATCTGGGAGGGCGGCCTCGGCATCTGGGGCGCGATCGCCCTCGGCGCGCTGGGCGCGTGGATCGGCTGCCGGCGCCGGGGCATCCCGCTGCCCGCGTGGGCCGACGCCGTCGCGCCGGGCATCGCCCTCGCGCAGGCGATCGGCCGCTGGGGCAACTGGTTCAACCAGGAGCTGTACGGGAAGCCGACCGACCTGCCCTGGGCCGTGGAGATCACCTCGTCGACGGACGGACGGGTGCCGGGCACGTACCACCCGACGTTCCTGTACGAGTCGCTGTGGTGCATCGGCGTCGCCGTCCTGGTCATCTGGGCGGACCGCCGCTTCAAGCTGGGGCACGGGCGGGCGTTCGCGCTGTACGTCGCCGCGTACTGCGCCGGCCGCGCCTGGATCGAGTACATGCGCGTCGACGAGGCCCACCACGTCCTGGGCCTGCGGTTGAACGTCTGGACCGCGATGATCGTGTTCCTGCTCGCGGTGACGTACCTCGTGCTGTCGTCGAAGAAGCGGCCCGGGCGGGAGGCCGTGGTGGAACCCGGCGTCGAGCCTGCTGCCTCCGGCGGTGAGGCCGACGGTGACGGTACCGCCGACGGTGAGACCGAGGTCTCCGACACGGAGGCCGAGGAAAAGGACGAGAAGGACGGGGCCGAGTCCGCGAAGAGGACCTGACGGTCGGCCGTACGACGATGAGGGCGCCCTGGGAAGCCGGGCGCCCTCAGTCATGTCCGGCGGGCCAGTGACAGAGTTCGTTGGGCTGTTGCCACTACCGCCGCGTCGATGAATGTGCCGTTCGGGAGGGCCTGGGCGCCCTGGTTCGTCGTTGCCGCCTTGATGATTGTTTCCGCTTCCTCGAGTTCCCTCTCCGTGGGGAGGTAGGCCCGTTCGATGACCGGGAGCTGGCGGGGGTGGATGGCGGCGCGGCCGAGGAAGCCGAGGGTGCGGCCGTGGGCGCAGGTGGCGGTCAGGCCTTCCAGGTCGCGGATGTCGGGGTGGACGGACTGGGGCGGTGGGGCCAGGCCAGCCGCCCTGGCGGCCACGATCACCCGGGAGCGGGACCAGTCGAGGCCCGCGTCGTCCCGTACGCCCAGGTCGGCCCGAAGGTCCGCCTCCCCGAGGGAGATGCCGCGCAGGGCGGAGTGGGCGGAGGCGATCGCGTGGGCGTGTTCGACGGCCAGGGCCGTTTCCAGGAGGGCGTAGAGCGGGGGAGCGCCTCCGTCGGCGAGCGCCAACTGGTCGGCGACATGGATGATCTGCTCGGGGGAGGTGACCTTGGGCAGGCGCAGGCCACAGAGGCCCGGGAGGCCAGCCACCGCCTTCAGGTCCGCCGCTGCCAGCGGGCCGTCCAGGGCGTTCACACGGACGTGGACCGGGACGGGCTGGGGTTCGGTGAGGAGTTCGGCGGTGGCCGTGCGGGCGTACTCCTTGCGGTCGGGGGCGACCGCGTCCTCGAGGTCGATCACGACCACGTCCGCGTCGGCGGCGAGGGCCTTGGCGACGACCTGCGGGCGGTCGCCGGGGGCGTACAGCCAGGTGAGCGGGGGCGCTGTCATACGGCGCCCTCCTTGCGCAGGAGGTCCAGGTCCGCCTGTGTCAGGCCCAGTTCGGTGAGGACCTCGTCCGTGTCCGTGCCGTGCGGGCGGCCCGCCCAGTGGATCGCGCCGGGGGTGGAGGAGAGGCGGAAGAGCACGTTCTGCATGCGCAGGGGGCCCAGTTCGGGGTCGTCGACCGTGGTGACCGTGTTCAGTGCCTGGTACTGCGGGTCCGCCATCACGTCCCGTACGTCCTGGATCGGGGCCACCGCCGCCTCCGCCTTCTCGAAGGCCGCGAGGACCTCGGTGCGGGTGCGCTCGGCGATCCAGGCGCCGACCGCCTCGTCGAGGACGTCGGCGTGGGCGGCCCGGTCGGCGCCCGTGGCGAACCACGGCTCGTCGATCAGCTCTGGGCGGCCGACCAGGCGCATCACGCGCTCGGCGATCGACTGGGCGGAGGTGGAGACGGCGACCCAGGTGCCGTCCGCTGTGCGGTAGGTGTTGCGCGGGGCGTTGTTCTGGGAGCGGTTTCCGGTGCGCGGCTGGACGTGGCCGAGCTGGTCGTACCAGGTCGGCTGCGGGCCCAGCACGGTCAGGATCGGCTCGATGATCGCCATGTCGACGACCTGGCCCTCGCCGGTGCGCTCGCGGGCGGCGAGCGCCGTCATCACCGCGTACGCCGTCGCGAGGCCGGCGATCGAGTCGGCGAGGCCGAAGGGCGGGAGCGTCGGGGGCGCGTCCGGTTCGCCGGTGATCGCGGCGAAGCCGCTCATCGCCTCGGCGAGGGTGCCGAAGCCGGGGCGGCGGGCGTAGGGGCCGAACTGGCCGAAGCCGGTGACGCGGGTGAGGACCAGGCGCGGGTTGGCGGCCGACAGCTCCTCCCAGCCGAGGGCCCATTTCTCCAGGGTGCCGGGTCGGAAGTTCTCGATGACGACGTCCGCGGACCGCGCGAGACGCAGGAGGGTGGTGCGGCCGCCGGGCTTGGACAGATCGAGGGTGATCGTGCGCTTGTTGCGGCCCAGCAGCTTCCACCACAGGCCCACGCCGTTCTTCGACGGGCCGTGGCCCCGGGAGGGGTCGGGCTTGGTGGGGTGTTCGACCTTGATGACCTCCGCGCCGAAATCGCCGAGCATGGTGGCGGCGAGGGGGCCGGCGAAGAGGGTGGCGAGGTCGAGGACGCGGAGGCCGGTGAGGGGGGCGGCGGTCGTGCGGTGGTCTGTCGTCGTGCGGTGGTCTGTTGTCATGCGGTGAACTCCGCTTCGATCTCGGAGCGGTACGGCATCGACGCCGACGCGCCCGCGCGCTGTACGGAAAGTGCTGCGGCTGCGGCCGCCCATGCCAGCGCCTCGCGCATCGGGCGGCTCTCGCCGAGGGCCACGGCCAGGGCGCCGACGAAGGTGTCGCCCGCACCGGTCGAGTCCACGGCGGTGACCTGCGGCGCGGGCACGGTGAACGGTTCGGCGCCACGGGCCGCGTACAGGCTGCCCGCCGCGCCGAGGGTGACGACCACCTCCGGGACCTGGTCGAGCAGGGCGGTGGCCGCGGTGTGCGGGTCGGTGAAGCCGGTCAGTGTCGCCGCCTCGTGTTCGTTGGGCACCAACAGGTCGGTGGCGGCGAGGAGTTCGGGAGGCAGGGGCCGGGCGGGGGCGGGCGTGAGGATCGTACGGACGCCGTGGGCGCGGGCCGTCTGCGCGCCGGCGTGGACCGCGGCGAGGGGGATCTCCAGTTGGAGGAGCAGCGCGTCGGCGGAGGCGATGAGGCCCTCGTCGCCGGGGGCGAGGTGGTCGACGGTGCCGTTGGCGCCGGGGATCACGACGATCGCGTTGCCGCCCTCGTCGTCGACGACGATGTGCGCGGTGCCGGAAGGGCCCTCGGTGGTGCGGAGGTGGTCGGTGCTCACCCCGGCGTGCTCGAGGGTCGAGCGGAGGCGGGCGCCGAAGGCGTCGTTGCCGACCGCGCCGATCATCGAGACGGTGGCGCCCGCGCGGGCGGCGGCGATCGCCTGGTTGGCGCCCTTGCCGCCGGGGATTGTACGGAACTCGCGGCCCGTCACGGTTTCTCCGCGCTGTGGCGCCTTCTCGACGTAGGCGACCAGGTCCATGTTCGTGCTGCCGAGTACGGCGATGTGGGTCATGGGCGGGGGGCCTCCCAGGGGGCGAGGGCGTGGGTGAGGTGGGCGAGGGTGTCGAAGCCGGTGCCGTTGAAGTCCGCGATGGATGTGGACAGGCGGTTCTTGAGGGGGGCCGTCCAGCGGTCGGGGAGGGCGAAGGGGGTGCCGGCGAGGAGGGCGGCGATGCTGCCGGCCGTGGCGCCGTTGGAGTCGGTGTCCCAACCTCCCGATACGGCACGGCAGATGGCGCCGGTGAAGTCGCCGTTCGCGTGGGTGAGGGCGGCGGTGATCAGGGCGGTGTTGGGGATGGCGTGGACCCAGTGGTGGGTGCGGGAGTAGGTGGCGTGGAGTTCGTCCACGACCTTGTCGAAGTCCTCGTGGGTTTCGGCCAGTTGGAGGGCGTGGCGGATGGCCTGGGCGAGGCGGGAGGTCGGGGGGACGACCGCGAGGCCGGTGCGGAGTGCGGTGTGGACGTCGGTGGCGGTGGTGGCGGTGGCGACTGTGGCGATGGTGGCCGCGATGAACATCGCCGCGTAGACGCCGTTGGCGGTGTGGGTGAGGGTGGCGTCCTTGTGGGCCTGTTCCGCGGCGGCCGCGGGGTTGCCGGGGTTTGTCCAGCCGTGGATGTCGGCACGGATCAGGGCGCCGATCCATTCGCGGAAGGGGTTGCGGTGGCGGGCCGTGCGTGGGGGTTCCAGGCCGGTGAGGAGGTTGCGGTAGGCGATGCGTTCTGCGGTGAAGGTGCGGCCGGCGGGGAGTTCTTCCAGCCAGAGGGTGGCTACGTCCGTGGTGGTGAAGGTTTTGCCGTGGCGTTGGAGTAGGAGGAGGTTGAGGAGGGGGTAGTTGAGGTCGTCGTCTTCGGGCATGCCGTCGATGTTTTCGGCGAGGGAGGTTTTGGCTGAGCGGCGGTTCCAGGGGTATGTCGTCGCCAGGTCTTTGGGGATGCCTTGGGCTGTGAAGTACGTGTTTAGGGGCCAGTTGCCGGTGGACTTGGCTAGTTGGCGGATGCCTTCTAGGGGGAGCTTTTCTACTGGTTTGCCTAGGAGGCAGCCGACGGCCCTTCCGAGCCAGGCGGCTTCCAAGCCGGCCTGGGTGGGGGTTGCCGTCGGGGAAGGGACGCTTGCCCGCGCCGGCGGGGTGCCGCCTCTCTTTGGGTCGGGAGCCGCCCCAGCGGCGCGACTGCCCGCAGCTGGGGCTGGCGCAGGCCAAGCTGGGCAGCTGGCCTTGATCTTCGCCAGGTCGGTTGGCTCGGAGTCCTCCAACTTGCTGGGCAGCTCTGCCAGTTCATCCAGCAAGTCCTCCGCCAGGAGCCGCAGATACCTCGACGCCGGCTCCGGAGATGCGCCCGCCCGGAGCGGAGCCTCCGGGCCGCCCGCCGCCCTCCACCTCGCCGCGATCGCCGACGGCTCTCGGCCGTCCTGGGTCGCCTGGAGGAGTTCGTGGCCGAGCAGGTCCTCCGGTTGGACCCAGGTCAGTCGGAGCATCCTGGGCCTCCGAGCTCGGTGAATGCGGCCTCGTGTGTGCGGCGTCGGGTTACGTCTCGTTCGAAGATCTCCCGGGTCACGGCCGTGAGGGTCGTCGCCGGTTCCCAGAGGTCCAGGCGGCTTGCCTCCGACACCTGTTTCGCCCAGTCCTGCGGGGGCGGTGAGCCCAGGGCGCCTGCCAGGGCGCCGGCCATCGTGGCGATGGAGTCGCAGTCGCGGCCGTAGTTGACGGCGCCGAGGACGGCTTGACGGTAGTCGCCACCGGAGATCAGCAACATGCCCAGGGCGATCGGGAGTTCCTCGATCGCGTGCAGGCGGGACGGCCGGCGGGCGCCCAAGGAGGGGGAGCGGTAATCGGGGCCCACCGTGTCGTAGGGGGTGACTGCTTCCCTGAGCGGGGTCAGTGCCGACTCGAAGTCCGTGTGGTGGGACGCCGTTTCGCAGACCTGCTCGATCGCGGCCCGGGTGCCGTCCTTCGCCAGGGCGAGGCAGGTGGACACGATCGAGTCCGGGGTTGCCCCTGGTGTGCTCGCCGCTGCCACCGCCGCCGCGAAGACGCCCGCCGCCTCACGGCCGTACGACGACTGGTGGGCGCCGGCGATGTCCAGGGCCTCGGCGTAGGCGGCCGGCGGGTTGGCCGCGTTGACCAGGCCGACCGGGGCCATGTACATCGCGGCACCGCAGTTGACGATGTTGCCGACGCCTGCCTCGCGGGGGTCGATGTGGCCGTAGTGGAGGCGTGCCACCAGCCATTTCTCCGCCAGGAAGACTCGGTGGAGGGGGAGTGCCTCCGTTTCCAGTTCCGGGATCCAGCGCGGGTTCGTCATCAGGTCCGGGACCAGGTGGTCGGCGATCGCGTAGGCGTCCAGGTGGTCGCGGACGGTCGCGTACACCCGTACCAGCGCGTGCGTCATCAAGGTGTCGTCGGTGACGTGGCCGTCGCCCTTGTGGTACGGCGCGATGGGGCGGGCGGTGCGCCAGGCGTCGCCGTTCCAGGGGCCGACGATGCCGTGGACGCGGCCGCCGTGGCGTTCGGCGATCTGCTCGGGGGAGTAGCCCTCGACGGGGCCGCCGAGCGCGTCGCCGACGGCGGCTCCGACGAGCGCGGCGGTGATCCGTTCGTCCAGACCTGCCTCTTGACTTTCTGCTCCTTTGGGCGTCATGCCCCGAATCATCCTCCTGGTGGGGTCGGTTGCGTGGCTTCCAGGAGTTCGGCGAGTTCCACCAGGTCCGTGTCGGTGAGCCGGGGGAGTACGCAGCCGGAGAGGGTGCGGCAGGTGTCGCGCCAGGAGGCGGGGATCGACTCGGCTCCGCCGAGTGCGCCGGTGAGCGCGCCTGCCAGGGCCGGTGCGGAGTCGGCGACCCGGGAGAGGCAGGCCGCCGCCGGGACCGCTTCCGCGATCCGGCCGTGTGCCGCGACGGCCAGGGCCAGGGCGACCGGGACCGTTTCGGCGGCTGCGATGCCGTAGCTGTAGACGTGGTCGACGATCTGGTGCTCGAGCAGGGGGATGAGGGCGAAGGCGCTGTCGGCGTCCTGGGCGAGTTTCAGCGCGTGGCGGGTGTTGCGGCCGATCTCCGTCTCCTCGGGGAGTTCGGCGAGGGCGGCTGCCACGCAGGCCTGCGCCTCGGCGCCGACGAGGGCGAGCGCCAGTGCCGCCGCCATGGCGCGGGCGCCGTGCACTCCGTCGCCGTCCTGGGTGTAGCGGGCGTCGAACTCGGCCAGGTCGGCGGCGAGTCGGGGGTCGCCGGGGTGGGCCACGGCCAGTACGCAGGCCCGTACGCAGGCGGCGTCGTCGAAGTAGTGCGGGTTGTCGTGGCCGGTGGCGGGCGGTCGTAGGCCGGTGGCGAGGTTGCCGAGGCCGGCGCGGACGGAGATGCGGGCGCGGAGGGGGAGGACGGCGGACTCGACCTCGGGGGCGCGGTCTGCTGCTGCGGCTACTTCGCTGGCTACGGCGTTCCAGGTCAGGTCGATCGCGGCGCGGGTACGGCGTTCTCGGCTGAGGTCGCCCAGGGCGGTGTCGTCGCCGGATCGTAGGAGGGCCTCCGCGGCGAAGGCCGCCCATTCGGCGTCGTCGGACGGGCCGAGGCGGAGGGGTTCGGGGGGTTGGTTCAGGGCGATGGGGACGGGGAGGGTGGTGGTGGCGTTCTGTTCGGCGAAGGTGTCGAGTTCGCGGGTGAGGCGGCGGGTCCAGTCGGGCATACGGGCGGCTCGGTGGCGGGCGGCCGGCCAGCCGGCGGCGTCGCCTGCGGCCAGGCCTAGCAGGAGGCCTTCGATTCGGCGGGCCTTGCGGTGGCGGTGGGCTGCTTCGGCCTCGGCTTCGCCTTCGGCCGGAGTATTCCCACCCGCACCACCCGTACTACTTTCGTTGTCAGGTGCGGGTGGCCCCTGTGGTGATTCCCCGCCGTCGGCGGCTGCGGGTTCGATCAGCCCTGCCGTGGCCGTCGTCCCGTCCCACGGGCCGGGCGGCGTCACGACGGCACCTCCGCCTCGTCGTCCCGCGCCGGGGCGAAGGCGCCCGGGTCCGGCGGCGGCCACGTATCCGGCCCT
Organism: Streptomyces sp. SA15; assembly: GCF_002291145.1. Lineage (GTDB taxonomy): Bacteria > Actinomycetota > Actinomycetes > Streptomycetales > Streptomycetaceae > Streptomyces. Next base: position 81,981 of record NZ_NTGE01000074.1, on the reverse strand, counting down.
GTGGGCGCCTCACGTCGTACCGAAATCTCGCCCGGCGCGAATCCCTCCGCACCCCACCTCCCGTCCTCGCCCGCCGTCAGCAACTCCGCCACATCCAGCACGTGGTGTCCCGCCATCGACGGCAGGCAGCTGCCGCGCGCCGGGCCGATCGCCGCGGCCCAGTCGGCCGGGATCGCGGACTCCCCCTGTGTCGCTCCCGCCAGGGCGCCCGCCACCGCCGCCGTGGTGTCGGCGTCGCGGCCCATGTTGACGGCTGTCAGGACGGCCTGGACGAAGTCGCCGTCGGCTGCCGCATAGGCGCCGAACGCGAGGGCGACCGCCTCGGGGGCCAGGTCCGTCCAGGGGTAGCCGCCGATGACGACGGCGGAGCGGACGGCGCGCTCGCCCCGGTGGGCCACCGCCACCGCCCGGCGCAGTGAGCGGGCCGTCCAGGAGTCGTCCGGGACCACCGCCAGGGCCGAGGCCACCACCGCGATCGTCGGCGCGCCCGCCATCGCCGCCGCCACCCCGGCCGCGACCGCCTGGCCGCCATAGATGCCCTCGCCGTCGTGGCTCACCGAGCCGTCGATCGCCACCAGGCGGGCGGCCTCGGCGGGGCGGCCCGCCGCGAAGACGCCGGAGGGGGCCGCGCGCATCGCCAGGCCGTCGCTCCACGCGTGGCGGTGCTGGGCCGAGATGGGGGCTGCCAGGCCCCGGCGCAGGTTCTCCAGCGTGCCGCGCTCGCTGAAGCCCGCGCCCCGGAACGGGCCCTCGTCGCGGTCCGCGATCCACTCGTGCCAGGCCGCCTCCACGTGCGCCGGAGTGAGGCCCGAGCCGTGCCGGGCCAGCAGCAGGCCCGAGAAGATCGCGTACTCGGTGTCGTCGGTGCCGGACGGTTCGTCGGCGACATAGCCGGTGATACGGCCCCAGCGGGCGCGGATCTCGGAGGGCTTGAGGTTCTCGGCCGGGGCTCCCAGGGCGTCCCCGACGGCGAGGCCGAGCAGGGCGCCGCGGGCCCGTTCGCGGAGTTCGGCGGCGTCCCCGGGGGCCGGGACCGAGGGGACGCAGGCGATCGATGCCATACGCGGGCTCTCCTCTCAGAGGCGCCCGGCAAGTCCTTGCAGGGCGCAGAACCCTTTGCGGAACTGTCCCCGGCGCGGTCTGCCGCACAGCCTCACTGACCCCAGCGTCACCCGGTCGACATCTGTGCAAGATCCCCTACGGATGAGCGAGAAACGGTAAAAGCGCAGGTTAGCCCAGCCTTTCCTTGCTGGCCGGACGGGGATTCGGAGCATAGATTAGGGGTTGTCGAAAAGTGGATTCAGTCTAAAGAGCTCTCCGGGGGATCCCCATGGCCATCATCGAGACCGAGGCGGCGCTGCACGAGGCGCACCGCGACAACCACACGCACCGGGATGTGAACGGCGGCTGGCTGCGCCCCGCCGTGTTCGGAGCGATGGACGGCCTGGTCTCCAACCTCGCCCTGATGACCGGTGTCGCGGGGGGCTCGGTCAGTCACCACACCATCGTGCTGACCGGGTTCGCGGGGCTGGCCGCCGGCGCCTTCTCCATGGCCGCCGGCGAGTACACCTCCGTCGCCTCGCAGCGCGAGCTCGTCGAGGCCGAGCTGGATGTGGAGCGGCGGGAGCTGAGAAAGCACCCCACGGATGAGGAGGCCGAGCTCGCGGCGCTGTACGAGGGGCGGGGCGTGGAGCCCCGGCTGGCCCGAGAGGTGGCCAAGCAGCTGTCCCGGGACCCCGAGCAGGCCCTGGAGATCCACGCGCGCGAGGAGTTGGGCATTGATCCCGGTGATCTGCCGTCGCCGCTGGTCGCCGCCGTGTCCTCGTTCGGGTCGTTCGCGCTGGGCGCCCTGCTCCCCGTACTGCCGTATCTGCTCGGTGCGACCACCCTGTGGCCGGCCGTGCTGCTCGCGCTGCTCGGGCTCTTCGCGTGCGGTGCGGTGGTGGCCAAGGTGACGGCGCGCACCTGGTGGTTCAGCGGGCTGCGGCAGCTCGCACTCGGTGGTGCGGCGGCCGGTGTGACGTACGCCCTGGGCAGCTTGTTCGGAACCGCCGTAGGATAGGTCGGCTGCAAGTTATGCGTTGGGCCGCATAAGTAGCCGTTACTCGCTGGTTTCGAATGCTTAACCACCGGGCATGAGCCGTAAGCGCTGTGGGCAATGAGGCCCGCGGCGCACTCGCGGGGTCGGCGACGACGCTTCCCTCGCCGTGTCGGGCCGACGGGCATCGATCTGACCGATCGATCCGTTTTGGTCCCCCAATACTTCACGCCGCCGAGCGCGGTACCCCCGCCGCGCACCTGCGGCGTCCGCATGTTGGAACGGAATATCCCGGTTCCCGAGAACCGCTCCATCATGTAACCTGCACGAAATTTTGTACTCACGCAGAGGGCCAACGTCGTCCCTCGGCAATCTGCATATGCCACATGACGACGACGGGAGAGCCGATGCGTACGCCGCGCCAGCCGTCCCAGCACTCCGCGAATGGCCAGAACTGGTCCTTCATGGATGCTCGCCCTGCTGCGCAGGGTATGTACGACCCCCGCAACGAGCACGACGCCTGTGGCGTCGGCTTCGTGGCCACCCTCACCGGCGAGGCGAGCCATGCGCTGGTCGAGCAGGCGCTGACCGTTCTGCGCAACCTGGAGCACCGCGGTGCCACCGGCGCCGAGCCCGACTCGGGTGACGGCGCGGGCATCCTCTCCCAGGTACCGGACGCCTTCTTCCGCGAGGTGGCCGAATTCGAGCTGCCCGAGGCCGGTGCGTACGCCGTCGGTATTGCCTTCCTGCCGGAGAATTCCGCCGCGGAAGCCGTCTCACGGATCGAGACGATCGCCGCGGAGGAGGGCCTGACCGTCCTCGGCTGGCGCGAGATGCCCGTCGCCCCCGAACTCCTCGGCGTCACCGCCCGTTCGACGATGCCCGTCTTCCGGCAGATCTTCGTCGCGGACGGATCCGCGGTGCCCGCCACGGACATCGCCCTGGACCGCAAGGCGTTCGTGCTGCGCAAGCGCGCCGAGCGCGAGGTGGACGTCTACTTCCCCTCCCTCTCCGCGCGGACCATCGTCTACAAGGGCATGCTGACCACCGGCCAGCTGGAGCCCTTCTTCCCGGACCTGTCCGACCGCCGCTTCGCGTCGGCCATCGCGCTGGTCCACTCGCGGTTCTCGACGAACACGTTCCCGTCGTGGCCCCTGGCCCACCCCTACCGCTTCGTCGCGCACAACGGTGAGATCAACACCGTCAAGGGCAACCGCAACTGGATGGCGGCCCGCGAGTCCCAGATCGTCTCGGATCTGTTCGGTGACCAGGACACGATCGACCGGGTCTTCCCGATCTGCACGCCCGACGCCTCCGACTCGGCGTCCTTCGACGAGGTCCTCGAACTCCTGCACCTGGGCGGCCGTTCGCTGCCGCACTCGGTGCTGATGATGATCCCGGAGGCGTGGGAGAACCACGACTCCATGGACCCGGCCCGGCGCGCCTTCTACCAGTTCCACGCCACGATGATGGAGCCCTGGGACGGCCCGGCCTGCGTCACCTTCACCGACGGCAAGCAGGTCGGCGCGGTCCTCGACCGCAACGGTCTGCGTCCCGGCCGCTACTGGGTCACCGACGACGGCCTCGTCGTCCTCGGCTCCGAGGTCGGCGTCCTCGACATCGACCCGGCCAAGGTCGTCCGCAAGGGCCGCCTGCAGCCCGGCCGTATGTTCCTCGTCGACACCGTCGAGCACCGCATCATCGAGGACGACGAGATCAAGGCCGAGCTCGCCGCCGAGAAGCCGTACGCGGAGTGGCTGGAGGCCGGCGAGATCGAGCTGTCCGACCTGCCCGAGCGTGAGCACATCGTGCACACGCACGCCTCGGTCACCCGCCGCCAGCAGACCTTCGGTTACACCGAGGAGGAGCTGCGCGTCATCCTGGCGCCGATGGCCAAGGCCGGTGCCGAGCCGATCGGTTCGATGGGCACCGACTCGCCGATCGCCGCGCTGTCGGACCGTCCGCGCCTGCTCTTCGACTACTTCACCCAGCTGTTCGCGCAGGTCACCAACCCGCCGCTGGACGCGATCCGGGAAGAACTGGTGACGAGTCTGCGCTCGTCGCTGGGCCCGCAGGGCAACCTGCTGGAGCCGACGGCCGCCTCCTGTCGTAGCGTCGTGCTGCCCTTCCCGGTCATCGACAACGACGAGCTGGCCAAGCTCATCCACATCAACGCCGACGGCGACATGCCCGGCATGAAGGCCGCGACGCTCTCCGGCCTCTACCGGGTCTCCGGCGGCGGTGACGCCCTCGCCGCGCGCATCGAGGAGATCTGCGCCGAGGCCGACGCCGCCATAGAGAACGGCGCCCGCCTGATCGTCCTGTCGGACCGTCACTCGGACGCCGAGCACGCGCCGATCCCGTCGCTGCTGCTCACCGCGGCCGTCCACCACCACCTCATCCGCACCAAGCAGCGCACCCAGGTGGGCCTGCTGGTCGAGGCCGGTGACGTCCGCGAGGTCCACCACGTCGCCCTGCTCATCGGCTTCGGCGCCGCCGCCGTCAACCCGTACCTGGCGATGGAGTCCGTCGAGGACCTGGTCCGCGCAGGGACGTTCCTCCCCGGTGTCGAGCCCGAGAACGCCATCCGCAACCTGATCTACGCCCTCGGCAAGGGCGTGCTGAAGGTCATGTCCAAGATGGGCATCTCGACCGTCGCCTCCTACCGCGGCGCCCAGGTCTTCGAAGCCGTGGGCCTCGACGAGCAGTTCGTCAACAAGTACTTCAGCGGCACGGCCACCAAGATCGGCGGCGTCGGCATCGACGTCATCGCCAAGGAGGTCGCCGCCCGGCACGCCAAGGCCTACCCGGCCTCCGGCATCGCGCCGGCCCACCGCGCCCTCGACATAGGCGGCGAGTACCAGTGGCGCCGCGAGGGCGAGCCGCACCTGTTCGACCCGGAGACGGTCTTCCGCCTCCAGCACTCCACGCGCACCGGCCGCTACGACATCTTCAAGAAGTACACCGAGCGCGTGAACGAGCAGTCCGAGCGCCTGATGACACTGCGCGGCCTGTTCGGGTTCAAGAGCGACCGGCAGCCGATCTCCATCGACGAGGTCGAGCCGGTCAGCGAGATCGTCAAGCGCTTCTCCACCGGCGCTATGTCGTACGGCTCCATCTCCAAGGAGGCGCACGAGACCCTCGCCATCGCCATGAACCAGCTGGGCGGCAAGTCCAACACCGGTGAGGGCGGCGAGGACGCGGACCGCCTGTACGACCCGGCGCGCCGGTCGTCGATCAAGCAGGTCGCCTCCGGCCGCTTCGGTGTGACGTCCGAGTACCTGGTCAACGCCGACGACATCCAGATCAAGATGGCCCAGGGCGCCAAGCCCGGCGAGGGCGGCCAGCTGCCCGGCCACAAGGTGTACCCGTGGGTGGCGAAGACCCGGCACTCCACGCCGGGCGTGGGGCTCATCTCCCCGCCGCCGCACCACGACATCTACTCCATCGAGGACCTGGCCCAGCTGATCCACGACCTGAAGAACGCGAACCCGCAGGCGCGGATCCACGTCAAGCTGGTCTCCGAGGTCGGTGTCGGCACGGTCGCCGCGGGTGTGTCGAAGGCGCACGCGGATGTCGTGCTCATCTCCGGCCACGACGGCGGTACGGGTGCCTCGCCGCTGACCTCGCTGAAGCACGCGGGCGGTCCCTGGGAGCTCGGCCTCGCCGAGACCCAGCAGACGCTGCTGCTCAACGGCCTGCGCGACCGCATCGTCGTGCAGACCGACGGTCAGCTGAAGACCGGCCGCGACGTCGTCATCGCCGCGCTGCTCGGCGCCGAGGAGTTCGGTTTCGCGACCGCGCCGCTCGTCGTCTCCGGCTGCGTCATGATGCGCGTCTGCCACCTGGACACCTGCCCGGTCGGCATCGCCACGCAGAACCCGACCCTCAGGGATCGGTTCAACGGCAAGGCCGAGTACGTCGTGAACTTCTTCCGGTACATCGCCGAAGAGGTCCGCGAGATCCTCGCCGAGCTGGGCTTCCGCTCCATCGAGGAGGCCGTCGGCCACGCCGAGACCCTCGACGTGACCCGCGCGGTCGATCACTGGAAGGCGCAGGGCCTGGACCTGGAGCCGCTGTTCCACGTGCCCGAGCTGCCCGACGGCGCGGTGCGCCACCAGCTGATCGCGCAGGACCACGGCCTGGAGAAGGCGCTCGACAACGAGCTGATCAAGCTGGCCGCCGACGCGCTCGCCGCGGACTCCGCGACCGACGCGCAGCCGGTGCGCGCCCAGGTCGCCATCCGCAACATCAACCGCACGGTCGGCACCATGCTCGGCCACGAGGTGACGAAGAAGTTCGGCGGGGCGGGTCTGCCCGACGACACCATCGACATCACCTTCACCGGCTCGGCGGGCCAGTCCTTCGGTGCCTTCCTGCCGCGCGGTGTCACGCTGCGCCTGGAGGGCGACGCCAACGACTACGTCGGCAAGGGCCTCTCCGGCGGCCGGGTGATCGTGCGTCCGGACCGGGGCGCCGACCACCTCGCCGAGTTCTCGACGATCGCGGGCAACACGATCGCGTACGGCGCGACCGGCGGTGAGCTGTTCCTGCGCGGCCGTACGGGCGAGCGGTTCTGTGTCCGCAACTCCGGTGCGCTGGTCGTCTCCGAGGGCGTGGGCGACCACGGCTGCGAGTACATGACCGGCGGCCACGCGGTGGTCCTGGGCGAGACCGGGCGCAACTTCGCGGCCGGCATGTCCGGCGGCATCGCGTACGTCATCGACCTGAACCGCGACAACGTCAACGTCGGCAACGTGGGCGCGGTCGAGGCCCTGGACGACGACGACAAGCAGTGGCTGCACGACGTGGTGCGCCGCCACGCCGAGGAGACCGGCTCGACGGTCGCCGAGAAGCTGCTCGCCAACTGGGACGCGTCCGTGGAGCGTTTCAGCAAGATCATCCCCAGCACGTACAAGGCAGTGCTCGCCGCCAAGGACGCCGCCGAGCGAGCCGGTCTCTCCGAGACCGAGATCACCGAGAAGATGATGGAGGCGGCGACCAATGGCTGATCCCAAGGGCTTTCTCAACCACGGCCGCGAGGTCGCCAGGACCCGCCCCGTCGATGAGCGCGTCAAGGACTGGAACGAGGTCTACGTCCCCGGCTCCCTGCTGCCGATCATCAGCAAGCAGGCCAGCCGGTGCATGGACTGCGGCATCCCGTTCTGCCACAACGGCTGTCCGCTGGGGAACCTGATCCCCGAGTGGAACGACTACGCCTACCGCGAGGACTGGGCGGCCGCCTCGGAGCGCCTGCACGCGACGAACAACTTCCCGGAGTTCACCGGGCGGCTGTGCCCGGCCCCGTGCGAGTCGGCGTGTGTGCTGGGCATCAACCAGCCGGCCGTCACCATCAAGAACGTCGAGGTCTCGATCATCGACAAGGCGTGGGAGACCGGTGACGTCGCCCCGCAGATCCCGGAGCGCCTGTCCGGCAAGACGGTCGCCGTCATCGGCTCGGGCCCGGCGGGCCTGGCCGCCGCCCAGCAGCTGACCCGGGCCGGCCACACCGTCGCCGTCTACGAGCGCGCGGACCGCATCGGAGGCCTCCTCCGGTACGGCATCCCCGAGTTCAAGATGGAGAAGCGGCACATCAACCGCCGTATCGAGCAGATGCGCGCGGAGGGCACCCGCTTCCGCACCGGAATCGAGATCGGCCGCGACCTGAAGGCGACGGACCTGAAGAAGCGGTACGACGCGATCGTCATCGCCGCCGGCGCGACGACCGCACGTGACCTCCCCGTTCCCGGCCGCGAGCTCAAGGGCATCTACCAGGCCATGGAGTACCTGCCCCTGGCCAACAAGGTGCAGGAGGGCGACTTCGTGGCGCCCCCGATCTCGGCCGAGGGCAAGCACGTCGTGGTCATCGGCGGTGGCGACACCGGCGCCGACTGCGTGGGCACCGCCCACCGCCAGGGCGCGGCCTCCGTCACGCAGCTGGAGATCATGCCCCGCCCGAACGACGAGCGGAACCCGGTCGCCCAGCCGTGGCCGACCTTCCCGATGCTCTACAAGGTCACCTCCGCGCACGAGGAGGGCGGCGATCGGATCTACTCCGTCTCCACCACCCACTTCGAGGGCGACGAGGACGGCAACGTCCAGTGGCTGCACCTCAGCGAGGTCGAGTTCATCGACGGCAAGCTGACCTCGAAGCCGGGCACGGAGCGCAAGATCCCCGCCCAGCTGGTGACGCTGGCGATGGGCTTCACCGGCACGGACCGCGAGAACGGCCTCGTGGACCAGTTCGGCCTGGACCTCGACGAGCGCGGCAACATCGCCCGCGACGCCGACTTCCAGACCAACGTGCCGGGCGTGTATGTCGCCGGTGACGCGGGTCGTGGTCAGTCGCTGATCGTGTGGGCGATCGCCGAGGGCCGCTCGGCCGCCCGCGGTGTGGACCGCTTCCTGACCGGCGCCAGCGACCTGCCGGCGCCGATCCGGCCGACGGACCGTTCGCTGATGGTCTGACGGTTCCCGAGGAACAACACCTCAACAGACGTCCCGTACAAAGGCGTACGGAACACCAGACGGCGCCTGCCCGCCAGTCCCCGACCGGACGAATGGGCAGGCGCCGCCGCATGTCTAGGAACTCGCCTCGAGACCCTCGAACTCCACCGTCGCGTCCTCGGTGTACGCCCCCACCTGCCCCTGCAGGTAAGGGCGTTCGGCGTCGGTGAACTTCACCAGGTCCTGCCCGCCCACCGCGACCCTCAGCTCCGCCCCACGCTGCTCGACCCGCACCTCGTACCACTCGTCCACCGGGTACTCCTCGTGCCCCGTCGCCAGGAAGCGCTGGCCGCCCGGGTAGGCGGGGTCGCGCTTGCCGAGCTCCCAGCCGTTCGGTTTGAGGGTGATGTAGTAGAAGTGCTCCGGGTCGGTGTACGCCCAGACCAGCCACGGCACCTCCCACGGGTTCGGGTGCGGGGTGCGCAGCTGCTCCACGGTCCGCATGCGGGCCCGGAGGCGGACGTCGCCGTACGACTGGGTGCTCACGATCAGTCCGGCGTGCGTGCTGCCGGGGTCCTGGGCCGCCTTCGGCGACAGGAACAGGGAGTCGTCGTCGCCGGTGTTGGTGCCGTGGCCGTTGAACACCGAGGTCCAGCGGCCGTGGGTGGAGCCGTCGGCCCAGGGCACGGGCGGCGTCGGATCGTCCTGCTCCGCACCGCACTGGCTCAGCGTGACCGCCAGCACGACGGCCAGCGCGAGAGTCAGCCCCACGGCGGCGAGGACCCCGCTCCTGCGCCCCCACGGAAACTCCGGCGACACCAGGCGGATCCGTCGACGGGGGCGCAGGAGTAACGGCGTCATGCCGTCGAGTATGGCCCGGACGCGGACATGGTGACCGGCACATCGGCGGGGAAGTCCTCGGCCAGTTGCGCCAGGACGCGCTCGGCGGCCCGCCCGTCGCCGAACGGGTTGCCCGCGCCCGCCATCCGCCCGTACGCCACCGGATCGTCGAGCAGTTCCTCGGCGGCGCTCACGATGGCCTCCGGATCCGTGCCCACCAGCCGGGCCGCGCCCGCCTCGACCGCTTCCGGACGTTCGGTGGTGGTCCGCAGCACCAGCGCCGGCTTGCCGAGGCTCGGGGCTTCCTCCTGTATGCCGCCGGAGTCGGTCAGCACGAGGTCGCAGTCGGCGAGCGTCGCCGCGAAGTCGAGGTAGCCGAGCGGCTCGACGAGCGAGATCCCTTCGTGGCCGTCGAGTTCGGGCAGCAGCACGTCCCGGACGGCCGGGCTCCGGTGCAGCGGCAGCACGATCTCCACGTCCCCGCGCCGGGCGAGCCGGCGCAGCGCCCGGCCCATGCCGCGCATCCTCTCGCCTTGGTTCTCCCGGCGGTGCAGGGTCACCAGGACCCGTTTCGCGCCGGTGCGGAACGCGGAGGTGCCGGTGCCCTCGGCCAGCACCCACAGCAGGTTGTCGATCACCGTGTTGCCGGTGGTGAACACCTGCTCCGCGGGAACGCCTTCGTCCTTCAGGTGCCGGGCCGCGCGCGGGGTCGGGGCGAAGTGCCAGCGGGCGATGCGCCCGATCAGGCGGCGGTTGAGTTCCTCCGGGAAGGGGTTGTCCACGACGCCGGTGCGCAGTCCGGCCTCGACGTGGGCGACCGGGATCTTCTCGTAGAAGGCGGCCAGGGAGCCGGCCAGTGCGGTCGTGGTGTCCCCCTGCACCACGACCAGGTCAGGCCGCTGGGCCCGTATGACCTCGCCGAGTTCGCCGACCAGACGGGCGGTCAGTTCGGAGAGCTGCTGGCGGTTGCGCATCACGTCGAGGGCGATACGGGCGTCGACGCACAGCAGGCCGAGCATCTGGTGGAGCATCTCCCGGTGCTGGCCGGTGGTGACGACGACCGGCTCGAACTGTGTGCCGGCGGCCATCGCCCGCGCCACCGGCGCCAGTTTGATCGCCTCGGGCCGGGTGCCGAGCACCAGCATGGCGCGTACGGGCGTGGCTGACGGAACTGTGGACATGAGCCCCCCTTGGGCGCGCGCGGTCGCAGGGCCGCGCGAGGGTGAAGAAAGCAGATGAGAGAAAGCAGAGGAGAGAAACGGGCCGCGCCGGTTCGGTCAGGTGCGGGCGGTCTTCAGCCAGGCCCGCTTGCCGGTGAGCATCCGCCACAGCCCCCACCAGCCGGCGGCGAACCAGATGTAGCCGTAGAAGACGAAGACGTGCGCGAGCAGCACCGAGCGCACCAGCCCGAGGTCCCGCTCACGCTTGGCGTAGACGAAGCCGTACGCGTAGGCGGCCGTGAACGACAGCACATACGGGCCGAGCAGCCACATGGGCGAGATCAGCGCCTGTCCCTCCTGGACGGAGGCCACGGTGGTGGCGCCCAGGGCGACGAGGAAGGACAGCGGCAGCAGCGAGGTGAGCAGGATCAGCACCGGGCTGGAGAGGTGGTACAGCATGTCCAGCGCGGCCCGGGTCGGCACGTCCCGCAGGATGAGCGGGACGAGACCGGCCGACTGCAGATGGCCCTGGAACCAGCGGGATCGCTGGCGCAGCAGCCGCCGCAGGCTGAGCACGGCCTGCTGGGAGACCGCGGCGGTGGTGCAGTGCTGGTTGGTCCAGCCCTTGGCGATCAGCCGCACCCCGAGGTCGAGGTCCTCGGTCAGGCTGTCGCTCCACGGGCCGTCCCCGTCGAGGGAGTTGAGCGCCGACAGCCGCATGAACTGCCCGTTGCCGCCCATGCCCACGCTGCCGATGAAGCGGCGGGCGCTCTGGAAGACGTCGCCGTAGACGACGAACTCCATGTCCTGCATACGGGCGAGCAGCCCCAGGTGCCGGTTGTACATCCGGACGCAGACCTGAACCGCGCCCGTTTGTGGGTCGTCGAAACTGGGGTCGACCGCCTGCACGACATGTGGGTCGAGGCGTCCGTCCGCGTCGACGACACAGAGGATCACGTCGGCGGGGTCACGGCCGTAGAGCAGACCGGACTCCCTGAGGTGCCGTACGCCGTCGTTGAGGGCGGCCCCCTTGCCCCGGCGGGCGTTCGGCAGGGTGCGCCGGTGCAGCCGGACCCGGTCGGGGTCGGCGGCCAGCGCGATCTCGGCCGTACGGTCGTCGGAGGCGTCGTCGATCACCAGCGCCAGGAAATTCCCGGCGGGCAGCGAGGTGATCCGGGCCAGGCTTTCGGCGAGTACCTTCTCCTCGTTGAGGCACGCCAGCAGGAATACGTAGAACCGTTCTCTCCGTTCCGCAGGGACGCGGCGAATTCTGCGTCGGGACAGGAGAAACAGTCCTGAGTTGTAGCAGCCGGCCAGCACGATCAAGGTGATGCTCGATCCCAGGAGCACTTCAACGATCATGCGTGCTCCCGGTTTCGACCTGCGCCCGGCGCGCCTGTCTGCGCAGTTTCGCCCGGGCGAGGAGTATCAGGCAGGCCGTCAGACAGTAGAAGAGGAATCCGGCACCGGCCGTCGCCTGTAAAGCTCTGGCCCAGGGTAAGCCCGGTATCGCTTCCGGTGCCGCCATCACCCCTGCCAGGGGCAGCAGTGACCCCAGAGCGGGTCGTCCATACATTGTCCCCCCACTTTTCACAGCGCGTCCCCAACGCGCGGAAGTGAACCTAGCAGACGTCCGGGCCGATGATGAAGGCATTCGAGAAAAGGGCGATGTCGATCTTCTGGCAGATCTTCTGGCAGATCTTCTGGCGGGATCCTGCCGGTCCCTGGGAATTCATCCGTCGGTCCGTTGACACCCTTCTTGATCGCGAAGAAGAATCGGTGGCTTCTTGTCGCCAAAAGACTTTGCCAATGAATGGCAAAGTTGGGGGGAATGATCGTGAGGTCATTGAACGGGACCTACAGACCCGACAGAAGCAGAAGAGGAATCTCGAAATTCTCCTTGCTTCTCCTGCTCGTCGCCGCCCTGCTGAGCGGCACATTCCTGGCCGCGGGGGCCCAGGCGGCCGGAGAAAAGCGGAATCCCGGCGAGGCGAGCGGTACGACGTCCGGGCTCAACCGCGTCGATCTCAAGGGCTGGGCCAAGGCCCAGATCAAGGCCGACCGGGCGCGCCAGGACCAGGCCCGCAAGAAGCCCGCGCCGGCGACCGTCACCACCCCGGCGGCCACCCCGGCGGCCGCGCCCGCCGACGCCGCCGACGTCGGCATCCAGGCCGACCCGACCACCCTCGTGCTCTACGACACCGCGGGCCCCTACGGCCACCTGGGCGAGCTCTACGCGATGGCCGCCGCCAACCTCGCCGGCCACTTCGGCACCGTCACCGCAAAGCCGGTCTCGCAGTACACCGCGGGCATGGTCAACTCGTACACGGCCACGATCTACATCGGCTCGACCTACTACTGCTGTGACGTCCCGGACGCCGTCCCGGCCGCCTTCTACCAGGACGCGCTGACCACCACCAAGCCCGTGACCTGGGTGGGCGCCAACATCTGGAACATGGCGGGCGCGGTGGGCGTACCCCAGTTCACGCAGAAGTACGGCTGGGACCCGACGACGTCGTACTACGAGGACGGCGGATCCATCGGCACCGTCACGCAGGTGACGTACAAGGGACAGACCCTCACCCGCAAGATCCCGGCCGGGCAGGACAGCGGCGTGCTGCGCCCCAACGTCCTCACGGGACCCGGCTATCCGGCGGTCACCCGGCTGGCGGAGGGCCTGGACACCTCAAGTGGGAAGACCTTCGGCTGGGCGGTCCGCTCCTCCAACCTCACCTACATCGGTGAGATCCCCTTCGCGTACGTTTCCGAGAGCGACCGTGTCATCGTCTTCGAGGACCTCCTCTTCGACGCCCTCGCGCCGGCCACCGCCGAACGGCACCGCGCGATCGTGCGCCTTGAGGACATCAGCCCCAACTCGGAACCCGCCGAGCTGAAGGCGATCGCCGACTATCTCTACTCGCAGCGGATTCCCTACGGCATCAATGTCATCCCCGTCTACACGGACCCGAACGGCACCTACAACAACGGCGTCCCCGAGACCATCAAGCTGTCGCAGCGGCCGGACCTGGTCAATACCCTGAAGTACATGCTCGCCCGGGGTGCGGTCCTGATGAACCACGGATACACGCACCAGTACGGCAACGCGGCCAACCCGTACAACGGCGTCAGCGGGGACGACTTCGAGTTCTACCGTGCCCATGTGGACGCCGCGAACAGTGTCATCTACGACGGTCCGATTCCCGGCGACTCCGCCGCCTGGGCGCAGGGAAGGATCAACAGCGGCCTGGCCGAGTTCGCGGCCGCCGGGCTTCCGAAGCCGACGCTGTGGACCACGCCGCACTATGCGGGTTCCCGCACCGACTACGAGGTGTTCAGTTCGAACTTCTCGGCCCGTCTCGAACGTTCGCTGTATTTCGCCGGGACGTTGAGCGGAGCCGCATCGGACCCCAACCGTTTCATCGGGCAGTTCTTCCCGTACGTGGTCCGTGATGTGTACGGGACCAAAGTGATTCCCGAGAACATCGGGAATTACGAGCCGGAGGAATACAACAACCATCCGCCGCGGCTGCCGGCCGATCTCATCGCCTCGGCCAAGGCCAATCTCGCCGTCCGGGACGGGTTCGCCAGCTTCTTCTACCACCCGTACTTCCCGGTCGAGCCGTTGAAGCAGACCGTCGAGGGCATCAAGGCGCTCGGCTACACCTTCGTCAACCCGGCGACCCTGTGAAGCCGGTACCGAGGAGGAAGGCGTGAGGGGGAGGACCGTCGCCGGCCTGGCGGCGGTCCTCCTCGCCGTCGGCGCCTGCTCCGCCGACGGCACGGCGGCCGACCCGGATACGGATACGCATACGGATACGAGGGTGATGCGGGGCATCACCCTGCCCTCCTGGTACCGCACCGACTACGACAGCCCCGCCGCCGACCGCTATCTGCGGGACATCAAGGAGACCGGGGCCCGCTGGGTCACCTTCACGCCGACCTGGTACCAGCGGCGCCCCGACGACTCCGTCATGCGCCCCACACAGGAGACGGCGAGCGACGCCGCCCTCAAGCGGATCGTGCGCCGCGCACACGCCACGGGCCTCAAGGTGATGATCAAACCGCATGTCGATCTGCCCGGCGACGGCGACCGCGCCGAGATCCGCCCCCGCGACCGCGCCGCCTGGTTCACCGCGTACCGGAGCTTCATCACCCACTACGCCGACCTCGCGGCGGCCACCCGCGCCGAGCAGTTCGCGGTCGGCACCGAACTGGCCGGAGTCTCCGGCGACGACACCGCCTGGACGCAGGTCGTCCAAGCGGTCCGCGACCGCTACGACGGCCCCCTGACCTACGCCGCCAACTACGACGAGTACGAGCGCATCCGCTTCTGGACACAGCTCGACCTCATCGGCATCGACGCCTACTGGCCGCTGGCCGAGCACCCCACCGACGACCCCGACCGGCTGCGCCGCGCCTGGGAGCCGATCGGCGAGCGGCTCGCCTCCTTCGCCCGGCGCCACGACCGGCGGATCCTGTTCACCGAGGCGGGCTACGTCAGCCAACGCGGGGCGACGACCGCCCCGTACTCCTGGACGGTGAGCCGCCGCGCCGGGGACGCCGAACAGGCCGCCGCCTACCGGGCGCTGCTGGACGCCTTCACGGGCCGGCGCTGGTGGGCCGGGGTCTGCTGGTGGATGTGGGACGACTGGCCGGACAGCGCCGAGACGCCGAGGCGGCTGGCGTACACACCGCACGGCAAACCGGCGGAGGAGGTGCTGCGGGAGAAGTGGGGCGGCCGGTGACGCCGGTGCGGTCGGTGACGCCGGTGCGGTCGGTGAGGCCGGTGCGGTCGGTGACGCCGATGCCGGCGGTGCGCCGACCGCACCAGGGGGCCTGCTCCCCCCGATCGGCACAGCCGTGGCGCCCGCCCTGTTGGCGTGGCCGCGGGGCCGTGCCTGTGCCACGCTGAGAGAGATCCGACGGGGAAGGCGGCGACGTATGGACGACGGCGCACGTTCGGGGAACGCGGCGGCGCGGTCCGCCCGCCGGGAGCCTCCCGGCAGGGGCGAGAGGCTCGCAGACTGGGCAGACGGGCGGCTCGGGATCTATGCGCTGGCCAAGGCCAACATGCGCAAGGTCTTCCCGGACCACTGGTCCTTCATGCTGGGCGAGGTCGCCCTCTACAGCTTCGTCGTCCTGATCCTCACCGGCGTCTACCTCACCCTGTTCTTCGAGCCGAGCAGTGTCGAGGTCGTCTACCACGGCTCGTACGAGCCGCTCAACGGCGTCATGATGACCAGGGCCTTCGAGTCCACGCTGGACATCAGCTTCGACGTGCGCGGCGGGCTGCTGATCCGGCAGATCCACCACTGGGCCGCGCTGGTCTTCGTCACCGCCATGCTCTCGCACATGATGCGGGTGTTCTTCACCGGCGCCTTCCGCAAGCCGCGCGAGGTCAACTGGCTGTTCGGCTGGACCCTGCTGATGCTGGGCATCATCACCGGCCTGACCGGCTACTCCCTGCCCGACGACCTGCTGTCCGGCACCGGCCTCCGCTTCGCCCAGGGCGCCATCCTGTCCATCCCGATCGTGGGGACGTACCTGTCCTTCTTCCTCTTCGGCGGGGAGTTCCCGGGGGACGACATCATCGCGCGGCTCTTCCCGATCCATGTGCTGCTGCTGCCCGGGATCATGCTGGGTCTGGTGGCCGCGCACCTGATCCTGGTCTTCTACCACAAGCACACCCAGTACCCGGGCCCCGGCCGGGGTGAGAAGACCGTCATCGGCATGCCCTTCCTGCCGGTCTACATGGCCAAGGCGGGCGGCTTCTTCTTCCTCGTCTTCGGCACCCTGACGCTGATGGGCGGCATCGCCCAGATCAACCCCGTGTGGGCCTTCGGCCCCTACCGTGCCGATCTCGTCACCACCGGCGCCCAGCCCGACTGGTATCTCGGCTTCTCCGAGGGACTGATCCGGGTGATGCCGGGATGGGAGATCAACCTCTGGGGCCACACGCTGGCGCTGGGCGTGTTCATCCCGTTCGCGCTGTTCCCGCTGGTCATGCTCGCCATCGGCGTGTATCCCTTCATCGAGGCGTGGATCACCGGCGACAAACGCGAGCACCACATCCTGGACCGCCCGCGCAACGCGCCCGTGCGCACCGGCCTCGGCGTGGCCTGGCTGAGTCTGTACTGCGTGCTGCTGATCGGCGGCGGCAACGACATCGTGGCCTTGCGGCTGCACCTGTCCCTCAACGCGATCACCTGGTTCGTCCGGGTGGGGGTCTTCGTGGTGCCGGTCCTCGCCTTCATCGTGACGAAACGGATCTGTCTCGGTCTGCAGCGCCGGGACCGGGCCAAGGTGCTGCACGGCAGGGAGACGGGCACCATCAAACGGCTGCCGAACGGCGAGTACGTCGAGGTCCACGAGCCTCTCTCACAGGCGCAGCTGTTCACCCTCACCCAGCACGAGCAGAACCCGCCGTACGAGATCGGGCCGCTCGTCGACGCGGGCGGTGTCCGCCGCCGGGTCAAGCCGTCGCAGCGGCTGCGCGCCCGGCTGTCCCGGGCCATGTTCGGGCCCGACACGCGGATCGAGAAGCCGACGGTGGAGGAGTTCCGGGAGCTCACCAGCGGCGATCACCAGCATTGACGACGAGGGCCCGGCACTCCCGCGGACTACCCCAGGCGGTACGCAGGGCGCGGGCCTTGGTCAGCCACAGCGCCAAGTCGTACTCCGCCGTGTAGCCGATCGCGCCGTGCAACTGGAGCGCCGTACGGGCGGTGGCGTACGCCGCCTCGCACGCCGCGACCTTGGCGGCGGCCACCTCGGCGGGGCCCATGCTCAGCGCGGCCCCGAAGACCAGGGGACCTGCGAACTCCAGCGCGATCTTCGCGTCGGCCAGCCGGTGCTTGACGGCCTGGAACGAGCCTATGGGCACGCCGAACTGCGTGCGCTGCTTCGCGTACGCCACGGTCCTGTCGAGGAGCGCGAGGCCGACTCCGAGGGCTTGGGCGGCGGTGGTGAGGCGGGCGGTGGTGAGGGCGTGGGTGACGGGAGGGTCGCAGGTGAGGAGTTCGCCGCCGGGTGTGAGGGCGGTGAGGCGGCGGGCGGGGTCGAGGGAGGGGCGCACCGGACCGTGGCCGGGGGCGAGACGCAGGCCGTCGGGGGTCAGGGCGAGGCGCGTGGTCGCCGCGTCGCCGTCCAGGGCGTACGACCCCGAGGGCGCCAGCGTCGCCATGGCCTCACCCGAGGCCAGCGCGGGCAACAGCCGTTCGGCGGGGCCCGGTTCAGTGAGCAGCACAGCAGCCGTGACGGTCTCGACCAGGGGCCCGGGCACCGCGTGCCGCCCCAACTCGACGAAGGAGACGGCGAGTTCGACGGGGCGCCGCCCTATCCCCTCGTACTCCTCCGGAACCGCCAGCGCGAACACCCCCGCCTGAGCGATACGGCTCCACAGCGCGCGTCCACTCGCATGCTCGCCCCGGCTCCAGTCCCGTACCACCGACGGCGTGTCCGCGGCCGTCAGCATCGCGTCCAGCGAGTCGGCGAACGCGCGCTGCTCGGCGCCGAGGAGGAAACGCATCAGCGGCGTCCCTTCGGCAGGCCGAGCAGCCGCTCGGCGATGATGTCCCGCTGGATCTCGTTCGTGCCCGCGTAGATCGGGCCGGCGAGGGCGAAGACGTACCGCTCCGCCCAGTCGCTGTCCGCCGACTCGCCCTCCGCGTCCAGGAGATCGAGGGCCGTCTCGTTCAGCGCGATGTCGTACTCCGACCAGAAGACCTTGTTCAGGCTGGACTCCGGGCCGAGTAAGGCGCCGTCGAGGAAGCGGGAGGCGGCGGCGTACGTGAACAGCTGGTAGGCGCGGGCGCCGATCAGGGCGTCGGCCACGCGGTCCTTCGTGTCCTGCGGGCTGCCTTGTGCCTGCCAGAGTCGGAACAGCCGGTCGGCGCTCGCGAGGAAACGGCCGGGGGAGCGGAGCATCAGCCCGCGCTCGTTGCCCGCCGTGGCCATCGCCACCCGCCAGCCCTGGCCGGGCTCGCCGATCACGTCCTCGTCCGGCACGAACACCTCGTCCAGGAACAGTTCGGCGAAGGCGGGCTTGCCGTCGAGGCGGGCGATGGGGCGGACCGTGACACCCGGGGAACGCAGGTCGAACATCAGGTAGGTCAGCCCCTGGTGGGGCTTCGGGGTGTGCGGATCGCTGCGGAACAGGCCGAACGCGCGGTCCGCGAAGGCCGCCCGCGACGACCACGTCTTCTGCCCGCTCAAGCGCCAGCCGCCCGGTGCGCGGACGGCCTTCGACCTGAGGGACGCCAGGTCCGAGCCCGCCTCCGGTTCCGACCACGCCTGCGCCCAGATCACCTCGCCCCGGGCCATGGGCGGCAGCACGCGTGCCCGCTGCTCCTCGGTGCCGTGGTCGAAGAGGGTCGGCGCGAGCAGACTGATGCCGTTCTGGCCGACCCGGCCGGGCGCGCCCGCCGCGTAGTACTCCTCCTCGAAGACCAGCCAGCGGACGAGGCCCGCGTCCCGCCCGCCGTACTCGGCCGGCCAGTTCACCACCGACCAGCGGTCCGCGGCCAGCTCGGCCTCCCACGCGCGGTGCGCCGCGAAGCCCTCCTCCGTCTCGAGGGAGGGGAGGGGCTCGGCGGGTACGTGCGCCGCCAGCCAGGCGCGTACCTCGGCCCGGAAGGCCTCCTCTTCCCGCGTGAAGGTGAGATCCATCGACGGCCATCCTTCCCTAACAAGTGTTTGGTAGGTTAGCGTGGCCCTATGACAGGCGTCGAGAGTCCGGCGTACGTGCCTGGGCACGGGCTGCTGGCGGGGCGTACCGCCGTCATCACCGCTGCCGCGGGCGCCGGGATCGGCGGAGCCACCGCACGCCGCTTCCTGGAGGAGGGCGCGCGCGTGCTGGTCAGCGACGCGCATGCGCGGCGGCTGAAGGAGTACGAGGCCCAGCTGGCCGGGGAGTTCGGCACGGGGTCGGTCGGTGCGGTGCCGTGCGACGTCACCGATGAGGCTCAGGTGTACGAGCTCTTCGAGGCCGCGGTCCGGGAGCACGGCCGGCTCGACATCGTGGTCAACAACGCCGGTCTCGGCGGCACCTCGGCCCTCGTCGACATGTCCGACGAGCAGTGGTCGCGGGTGCTCGACGTGACGCTGAATGGCACCTTCCGGTGCACCCGGGCCGCACTCCGCCGCATGAAGGAGACCGGCGACGGCGTGATCGTCAACAACGCCTCCGTCGTCGGCTGGCGTGCCCAGGCCGGGCAGGCGCACTATGCCGCCGCGAAGGCCGGCGTGATGGCGCTGACCCGGTGTGCGGCGCTGGAGGCGGCCGAGTACGGGGTGCGCGTCAACGCGGTGTCGCCGAGCCTCGCCATGCACCCGCACCTCGTGAAAGTGACGACGCCGGAGCTGCTGGAGGAGCTGACTTCGCGCGAGGCCTTCGGACGGTACGCCGAACCCTGGGAGGTGGCCAACGTGATCGTGTTCCTGGCGTCGGGCTACTCGTCGTACATGACGGGCGAGGTCGTCGCCGTCAGCAGCCAGCACCCATAGGAGCACCTAGGACCACAATGGACCCGTGCCGACCAAGAAGAACCCCCAGGTGACCGCCACGCCCGCCCGCCGTCGCGAGCTCCTCGACACCGCCGCCGAGGTCTTCGCCGAGCAGGGCTACAACGCCACGACCGTGCGCAAGATCGCGGACCACGCGGGCATGCTCGCGGGCAGCCTCTACTACCACTTCGACTCCAAGGAGTCGATGCTGGAGGAGATCCTGCGGACCTTCCTCGACGAGCTCTGGGGCGGCTACGACGCCGTCCTGGGCGCCGAACTCGGGCCCCGCGAGACCCTCGAAGCCCTGGTCACCGAGTCGTTCCGGGAGATCGACCGGCACCGCGCCGCAGTAGCGATCTACCAGAAGGAGAGCAAGCAGCTGGTCGCGCAGGAGCGGTTCGCGTTCCTCGCCGAGTCGCAGCGCAAGTTCGAGAAGGCATGGCTGTCCACGCTGGAGCGCGGAGTCGCCGCCGAGGTGTTCCGGGCCGACCTCGACGTCCGGCTCACCTACCGGTTCGTACGCGACACCGTGTGGGTCGCCGCGTCCTGGTACCGGCCCGGCGGACAGCACAGCCCGGAGGAGATCGCCCGGCAGTACCTGTCGATGGTGCTGGACGGGATCGCCGTACGCACGTAACTCATTGACGAGTCTGACGAGTCTGGGGAGTCGCCATGGCCGAGGCCTACATCGTCGAAGCGGTCCGTACGCCCGTGGGGCGGCGCGGGGGAGGACTCAGCGGGGTCCATCCGGCCGACCTGGGCGCGCACGTGCTGAAGGAACTGGTCGCGCGGGCCGGCGTCGATCCGGGCGCCGTGGAGGACGTCGTCTTCGGCTGCCTGGACACCGTGGGGCCGCAGGCCGGGGACATCGCGCGGACCTGCTGGCTGGCGGCCGGACTGCCCGAGGAGGTGCCGGGCGTGACGGTGGACCGGCAGTGCGGCTCCTCCCAGCAGGCCGTGCACTTCGCGGCACAGGGCGTGCTCTCCGGCACGCAGGACCTGGTGGTCGCCGGGGGCGTGCAGAACATGTCACAGATCCCGATCGCCTTCGCGACCCGGCAGGCCGCCGAGCCGCTGGGCTTCACGGAGGGCCCCTTCGCGGGCAGCGAGGGCTGGCGGGCGCGGTACGGGGACCGGGCGGTGAACCAGTTCGTCGGCGCCGAGATGATCGCCGCGAAGTGGGGGATCAGCCGGCAGGACCAGGAGGAGTTCGCGTTGCGCTCGCACCGGCGGGCGCTGCGGGCGATCGACGAGGGGCGCTTCGAGCGGGAGACCGTGGCCCATGGGGAGGTCGCCGTCGACGAAGGGCCGCGCCGGGACACCTCCCTGGAGAAGATGGCCGGGCTGAAGCCGGTCATCGACGGCGGCACGATCACGGCCGCCTGCTCCTCGCAG
Organism: Streptomyces sp. SA15; assembly: GCF_002291145.1. Taxonomy (GTDB): domain Bacteria; phylum Actinomycetota; class Actinomycetes; order Streptomycetales; family Streptomycetaceae; genus Streptomyces. Next base: position 60,597 of record NZ_NTGE01000074.1, on the reverse strand, counting down.
GTCTCCGACGGCGCGGCGGCGATGCTGCTGGCCTCGGAGCGGGCGGTGCGCGAGCACGGGCTGCGGCCCCGCGCGCGTGTGCACCATCTGTCGGTGCGCGGCGAGGACCCCATCCGCATGCTGACGGCCCCCATCCCCGCCACCGCCCACGCGCTGAAGAAGACCGGCCTGTCGATCGACGACATCGACCTCGTCGAGATCAACGAGGCCTTCGCGCCGGTCGTCCTGGCCTGGCTGAAGGAGACGGGAGCGGATCCGGAGAAGGTCAACGTCAACGGCGGCGCGATCGCGCTCGGGCATCCGCTGGGCGCGACGGGCGCGAAGCTGATGACGACCCTGCTGCACGAACTGGAGCGCACCGGCGGCCGGTTCGGGCTGCAGACGATGTGCGAGGGCGGCGGCCAGGCGAACGTGACGATCATCGAGGGGCTGTGACGGCGGCGACGGCGCGACCACCCCACTACGGCGGACGGAGTCCGGCGCAGGCTCCCGAAGCCTGTGAGGCCCCTCAGGGGCCGAGCAGTGCGAGGGGGCCGTTGGGGATGGTGCCGATGTGCGAGGGCGGCGGCCAGGCGAACGTGACGATCATCGAAAGGCTGTGACGGCGACGACGGCGCGACCACCCCACTTGCTGTGAGTCTCATGGAGAGGGCCTGAGCCTCGCTCGGACCTCCTCCGCCTCCTTCATGATCCGCTCCACCAGCTCCACGCACGACGGCAGGTCGTCGATCACCCCGGCGACCTGCCCGGAGGCCATGACACCGAGATCCGTACGGCCGTCCACCATCGCGGACTTCAGCAGCATCGGCGTGTTGGCGGCGAGCAGGACCTGGCTCCAGGTCAGGTCCTTGCCGTGCTTGAGCGACCGGCCGTCCTCGAGCAACCGACGCCAGCTTGTGCCGGACAGCTTCCGGTAACCGGCCGCCCTGCGGACGGCCTGAAACAGGGCTCGCGTGCGGCCGGAGTTCTCCAGGGAGGCCACCAGTTCCGTACGCAGCATGCGGTGCGGCAGACCGTCGACCGCCCGCGTTACCGTCACGTCCTTCACCGTCGCCGCCAGATACCGCTCCTTCACCGCGTTCGGCACCGTCGAGTCCGAGGTGAGCAGGAACCGCGTGCCCATGGCGACGCCCGCCGCCCCGTAGGCGAGCGCCGCGACCAGGCCCCGCCCGTCGAAGAAGCCGCCCGCCGCCACGACCGGTATCCGCACCGCGTCCACGACCTGCGGCAGCAGGACCGTCGTGGCCACCTCGCCGGTGTGCCCGCCGCCCTCGCCGCCCTGCACGATCACCGCGTCCGCGCCCCATGCCGCTACCTTCTCGGCATGCCGCCGGGCGCCGACGGAGGGGATGACGACGATCCCCGCGTCCTTGAGCTCGGCGATCAGCTCGGGGGAGGGCGCGAGGGCGAAGGACGCGACCCGTACCCCCTCCTCGATCATGATCCGCACCCGGTCGCCGGCGTCCGCCGCGTCCGCCCGCAGATTCACGCCGAACGGCGCGTCCGTGCGCGAGGCGACCTCACGTATCGCCTCGCGCAGCCGGTCCAGGGGCATCGTCGCGGAGGCCAGGATGCCCAGCGCGCCCGCGTTCGCCGTCGCCGCGACCAGGCGCGGGCCCGCCACCCAGCCCATCCCGGTCTGCACGATCGGGTGGCGGACGCCGACCAGCCGGGTGAGCGCGGTCTCCATCAGTCCGCCTCCATCAGTCCGCCACCTCACGCGCGCGGGTGTTCTCCGGATCGATCACCTCGCGGATCAGGCGCTGCTCCTCGGCTGTCGGTTCGCGGGTGTACGGCACCTCGTCCGGGACTTCGAGCGTGAATCCCGTCGCCTCCCTGACCTTCTCGACACTCACCCCGGGATGGAGGGAGGCCAGCCGCATCGCGTGGTCCGGGGTGGCGAAGTCGAAGACGCCGAGGTCGGAGACGACGCGCGGGATGCGGTGATGACGCGCGCCGGCAGCGCGGTCGTACCCCACTCCGCACACCATGTCGACCTGCTCGACGAAGACCCGCCGGGAGTGCCTGGGGATCCAGTAACTGGTCGGATGGTTCAGGGTGTTGACCGGTGCCCCGCGCACCCCGAGCAGCTGCCGCTTCGGCCGCGCCCAGTCGCCGACGCAGGAGATGTTCTGGTTGCCGTACCGGTCGATCTGGCTCGCGCCCATCATCACGTGCCGTCGGCCGCCGGTGACCAGGGCCAGATGCTGCCGGTAGGGCAGCCAGCCCTCGACGGTGCCGTCGGGGCCGACGAGCAGCGCCTCGCCGTCGGTCAGCAGCAGATCCGGCGCGAAGGTGCGCCGGGCCAGGCGGGCGCCGATGGACGGGATCAGGCCCATGGGGCTCGCGAGGATCTCCCCGGCGTCGCGCCAGGCCTCGGCGCAGGCGATCACGCAGTACTCGGCGCGGGTGACCCCCTTCATGTCACCTCCCTGATCGCCGATTGGTACGCCTGTTCGTCTCCGCCCAGGAACCGCGCCGCGAACTGAGCCCAGGGCGTGGTCGCGTACCGCTTCTGGAACGCCTCGTCCCGGCCGTAGTCGGGCGCGCAGGACGTGAAGTGCGCGCCGCTCGGTGCCTCGACGACCCCCGTGACCGTGTGGCGCTTGATCAGCAGGGTCTGCGGCGCGGCCTCCTTCGTCAGCTCCGCCGTGTCCACGATCCGCTCGCAGGAGACGTACGCGGCGTGAGCCGCCTCGCAGAACAAGTCGTCGAAGTACGGGTCCGGGCCCAGATACTGGCCGTTGCCCTGCCGGTCCGCGCGGTTCACGTGCACCAGCGCCGCATCCATCCGCAACGCCGGCATGGCCACGAACGTCTCCCCGTCCTCGTACGGCGAAGTCACCGTCCGCAGGCCCGGGTTGACCCGCATCACGTCCGAACCGATCCCGGCCCGCACCGGCAGGAAGGGCAGCCGGTTCGCGGCCGCGTGCAGGCCCCACATGAACATCGCCTCGTCGATCTCCATCAGCTCGAAGGCCCCCCGCTCGCGCGCCGCGCGGTAGTGCGGTTCGAGCGGGATCGAGTCGAGGGTGACGAAGGGCGTGACCAGCCGCCGTACGCGTCCGGCCGCGGCGAGCATGCCGACGTCCGGGCCGCCGTACGACACGAGGGTGAGGTCGGTGATCTGCGACCGGAGCAGCGCCCTGACCAGGGCCATCGGCTTGCGGCGGGAGCCCCAGCCGCCGATGCCGAGGGTCATGCCGCTCTCCAGCCGGGAGACGGCCTCGTCGGCGGTCATCGTCTTGTCAGTCACCCGCACGCTCCCTTCCGAAGCTGTCGCGGACCCGGTCGGCCACGCCGCTGAGGCCGGCCTCGAAGGTGAAGCCCTGCTCGAAGCGGTAGCTGCGGCGCACGTCCACCGGATCGATGCCGTTGATGGCGGCCTTGGCCAGGCGGACCAATTCCCCGTCCTTCGCGGCGATCTCGCCGGCCAGCTCCAGCGCGGCCGCCCGTAGTCCGTCACGCGGCACCACCCGCCACACCGACCCGTGCGCGTGCAGCTCGGCCGCGCTCGCGCGGCGCGAGGTGTAGTACAGCGCCCGCATCAGGTGCTGCGGGACCAGCCGGGCCAGATGCGTGGCGGCACCCAGCGCTCCCCGGTCCAGCTCCGGCAGCCCGAAGGTGGCGTCCTCGCTCGCCACGACCACGTCCGCGTTCCCCACCAGCCCGATGCCGCCGCCCAGACAGAAGCCCTGCACCGCCGCCACCACCGGCACCTCGCACTCGTACACCGCCGCGAAGGCCTCGAAGCAGCCGCGGTTGGCGCCGACCAGCGCCCCCTGCCCCCGCGCCTGGATCTCCTTGATGTCCACGCCCGCGTTGAACCCCCGCCCCTCGGCGGCCAGCACCACGCACCGCACCCCCGCGTCCCGGCCGGCCGCGCGCACGGCGTCGGCCAGCGCGAACCAGCCGTCCACCGGCAGCGCGTTCACCGGCGGGAAGTCGACCGTGACGACGCAAACCCCGGCAGCCGGGGAGGAGACGGAAATCCCCTTTCCCGGGGACGAGGTGGAGACACCCATGGGCGCATCAGCTACCTTTCCACCAAACGTTTGTTAGGTGGAAAGGTAGCAGCGAATGGAGCTGGACGGGAAGGTCGCCGTCGTCACCGGCGGCACCCGCGGGGTCGGAGCCGGGATCGCGCGCTCCTTCGCGCGCGCGGGCGCCCAGGTCGTGATCTGCGCGCGCCGCCCACCGGAGGCGCCGGTGGAGAAGACCGACTTCATGCCGTTGGACGTACGGGACGCAGGAGCCGTCCGCCGCTTCTTCGACGCCCTGCCCCGGGTGGACGTCCTCGTCAACAACGCGGGCGGCGCCCCCTACCGGCTGCTGGCCGACACCGACGCCGAGCGGCACACCAGGGTCGTCGAGCTGAACCTCCTCGCACCACTGACGGTCTCGCTCGCCGCCTACGAGCACCTGAAGCGGGCCCGGGGAGCCGTCGTGATGATCGGCAGTGTGAGCGGCAGCCGCCCGTCGCCCGGGACGGCGGCGTACGGAGCGGCCAAGGCGGGTCTGGAGAACCTCGCCCGCTCGATGGCCGTGGAATGGGCACCGGAGATCCGCGTCAACACCCTCGTCGTCGGCATGGTCCGCACCGAGCTGTCCCACCTCCACTACGGCGACGAGGACGGCATCGCCGCCGTCTCCCGCACCGTCCCGCTCGGCCGCCTCGCCGAACCCGCCGACGTCGGCGCGGCCGCCGTCTTCCTCGCCTCCGACGCCGCCGCCTACATCAGCGGGGCGAGCCTGCTCGTGCACGGCGGCGGGGAACGTCCGGCGTTCCTGGACGCGGCAACCGCCAACGCGGCAAAAGCCAACGCGGCAACCGCCGACAAGGAGCCATGAATATGAGCGGAATCTGCGAAGGCAGGGTCGTCGTCGTCACCGGCGCGGGCCGAGGCCTCGGCCGCGCCCACGCCCTCGCGTTCGCCGCCGAGGGCGCCCGGCTCGTCGTCAACGACCTCGGCGTCGGCCTCGACGGCACACCGGGCGCGGACAGCCCCGCCGGGCAGGTGGTGGACACCATCCGCACGGCGGGCGGCGAGGCGGTCGCGCACGGCGGCGACATCGCGACGAGCGAAGGCGCCGCATCCTTGATCCACACCGCCCTGGAGACGTACGGCCGCCTCGACACCCTCGTCAACAACGCCGGCTTCCTGCGCGACCGGATGCTCGTCAACCTCGACGAGGACGACTGGGACGCCGTCCTGCGCGTCCACCTCAAGGGACACTTCCTGCCCCTGAAACAAGCCGCCGCGCACTGGCGCGCCGAGGCCAAGGCGGGACGCACCCCCGAGGCGCGCATCGTCAACACCAGCAGCGGAGCGGGGCTGCTGGGCTCGGTGGGGCAGGGCAACTACAGCGCGGCGAAAGCCGGGATCGTCGGTCTGACGCTGGTGGCGGCCGCAGAGCTGGCCCGATACGGCGTTCAGGTCAACGCGATCGCACCCGCGGCCCGCACCCGGATGACCGAACGCACATTCGCCGACACTATGGCCGCACCCACCACCGGCTTCGACGCCATGGCCCCGGAGAACGTCTCCCCCCTGGTCGTCTGGCTCGGCTCCCCGGCGAGCGCCGGCATCACCGGCCGGGTCTTCGAAGCGGAGGGCGGCCGGATCACGGTCATGGAGGGCTGGCGCCCGGGACCGACGGTCGACAAGGGGACGCGGTGGGGGGCGAGGGAAGCGGGGGAGGCGGTGCTGAAGCTGTTGGAGGAGGCGGAGATGCCGGGGCCGGTGTACGGGGCGTAAGGCGGTACTTCTTGGCCAACCGAGTCGGGTGGTCGGTGGGCACAGGCCAGCGGTCTGGGAGCGGAGTCCCCAGTGTCGACTTACGTGTCACACTCCAACACCGTCCGACACAACGCACACCGCGCCCGCACCCGCCCCCGCACCGGCACCCTGATCCGCTGATAACAGGTCGGGCAGGGAAAAGACACGCGGAGATGGCCGCCGCCGTCAGGACTGAACATATAGGGGACCCCGGGCTGAGGCCCGGGCGCATGCCGCCGGTCCCGCGCATAGCGCCGCCGCCCCGCCCACCCGGCCGCCGTCAGCGGAGGCTGCTGCTCGTCCTGCCGCGCCCGCGCCATGCCCTTGACATACGCCGTGTAGGCCTGCGGGCTGGTGAACCACACCGAGGGATCCTCACCGAAGACCAGGGCACGCTTGGCGAGGACGTACCCGAACTCCTCCGGCGTGAGATAGCCCAGCTTCTGGGACGACGCGGCATCCTCCCGGTACGCGTCCAGCAACAGCCAGCCCGCGCCCAGGTACGTCGTCGCCGTGTCGGTGAGGATCTCGTTGTCCCGGGTGCCCGGGAAGGACAGGTCGAGACGGTGCAGATAGACGTGCATCACCTCGTGCGCGAGAGCCGCGCCGATGTCCCGCCGATGGGTGCGGAAGCGGTCGTTCAGCTCGACGAAGTACTCGGGCCCGGCGGCGAGTTCGATATTCGCCGCGTGCTTCATGTCACGGAAGCTGACGACCATCCGGGCATCCGGCAGCCGGTAGTGCCGCACCAGCTCATGGGCCACCCGCTGCGCCCCCAGATACAGATCATCGGTGTCGCAGAACGCCACGTCGGCGGGGGGCACACTGGTCGCGAACGTCTGGATGGTGTCGTACGACAACCGCTTGTACAACGCCGTGATCGCGGCCCGCACCGTCTCCAGGTGTGGGTAGCCGTGCTCGACCGGTCCGTCGTTCGCCACGCCCGTACCCCCAAGACGCCGTGAACCCGTCTCCACTCTACGGGGATGCGGCCGGATCTTCCCTGGTCGCCTCCGGTGCGGACGGCGACCGCTGCCACACTCCGGACCGTGACCGACGAACAGCACTCCGAGAACGCCGCCTCCGTGCGGGTGGGCGGCCCGGACGAGTCCCTCGAACAGCGACTCGACGACGAACTCACCGCCTTCAACGCCCGCGCGACCGGCGCCGGCACACCTGGGGACTTCACCGTCCGCGTCGAGGACACCGACGGCGAACTGCTCGGCGGACTCACCGCGTGCAGTTCCACAAGGTGATCGGCACCCAGCCAGGCCCCCCGCAGCCCGAGGCCGACCCCCGCCGGAGCACAACCAGGTCCCCGACCCCGACGACCCACCCCGGATCGAACGGCACGCGGAGAAGGCCACCCAGGGTAGGCCACGTAGGGTAGGCACCCATGACCACCAGCCACACCGGTAGCGGTGACGTCGACCCGGCCGTCCACGAGGAACTCGACCGGCTGCGAGACAGCATCGACAACATCGACGCGGCCGTCGTCCACATGCTCGCCGAGCGCTTCAAATGCACCCAGCAGGTCGGCCACCTCAAGGCCCGGCACCAGCTGCCGCCCGCCGACCCGGCCCGCGAAGCCCGGCAGATCACCCGCCTGCGCGCCCTCGCCGAGAACGCCAAACTGGACCCGGCCTTCGCTGAGAAGTTCCTGAACTTCATCATCGGCGAAGTGATCAGGCACCACGAACGCATCGCCGACGACACCGTGAACGGCTCCCCACACCTGGCGAACTGACCTCCTCCGACGGCTCCCCGCACGTGACACCGAGGCCCTCAAGCGGCATGCTGCGCTGTGCACTCCTTGTCAGCTGACGAGCACTCCACGTCAGCTTTTCGGGCATAAGCTGGATCGCCCACGAGGGAGGGACGTCGGGCCATGCCGTCGGATGCCAGGATCCTCATCGTCGACGACCACAAAGACACCCTCTACGCCCTGGAGAGCGCCCTGGCCCCGCTGGGCTACCTGCTGGGCCGCGCCACCAGCGGCGACGAGGCCCTCAAGCAGGTCCTGCGCGGCAAGGTCGGCCTGCTGCTGCTCGACGTGCGCATGCCCGGCGTCAGCGGCCTCGACGTGGTGCGCTACATGCGCCGCCTGGAACAGACCCAGCACATCCCCGTCATCCTGCTCACCGGCTTCGGCCCCGACCACGAACTGACCGCCACCGCCTTCGGCCTCGGCGTCGCCGACCTCGTCATGAAACCCATCGACCCCTGGTCCCTGCGCACCAAAGTCCGCTACCTCTTCGACGCCCACCAACGCCACCTCGCCCTCGAACAGGAAGTGCGCGAACTACGCGCCCTGGTCAAGGACCACACCGAACCAGCAGCACCCACCCCACGCCCCGCCCTGCCCCACCCGGACGCCCGCGTTCCGCCCCAGCGGGCCTAGGTGCATTGATCACGAACCTTGTTGACACTCGTGATCAATACACCTAGGGGGCGCACCCCGGAGAACGCCTAGGGGGCGCACACCGGAGAGCTGGAGCAGGACCGGACATAGGGCACGTACCGATCCGCCTCTGTGCCATGCCAAGGCCATCAGGCAGCATGTCCTGCATGTCCGTACTGACGCGCGACGAAGCGCAGACCCGAGCCAAGCTCCTCGACGTCCACCGCTACACGATCGACCTCGATCTGACCTGTGGGGACGAGACATTCGACTCCCGCACCGTCATCAGGTTCACCGTCCGCGCGGACCAGGACGCCACGGACACCTTCGTCGAGGTCAAGCCCGCCGACCTGCGCTCCGTCACCCTCGACGGACAGCCCCTCGACCCGGAAACCCTGGACGAGAACAGGCTCCCCCTGAAGAACCTCACCCCGGGCGAGCACGAACTGCGCGTGGACGCCGCAATGCGCTACTCCCGCACCGGCGAGGGCATGCACCGCTTCACCGACCCCACCGACGGCGAAACCTACGTCTACACCCAGCTGTTCCTGGACGACGTCCAGCGCGTCTTCGCCGCCTTCGACCAGCCCGACCTCAAGGCCGTCTTCGAGGTGCGCGTCACCGCGCCCGAGGGCTGGACCGTCCTCGCCAACAGTGTCACCGAACACCTCGGCGGCGGCCGCTGGCAGGCCGCTCCCACCCCGCTGATCTCCACCTACTTCGCCGCCGTCGCCGCCGGCCCCTGGCACTCCGTGCGCACCGAGCACCGCGGCCTGCCCTTCGGCATCCACTGCCGCCGCTCCCTCGCGCCGTTCCTCGACGCCGACGCCGAGGAGATCCTCGACACCACCCGGGCCTGCTTCGACCGCTTCCACGAGAAGTTCGAGGAGCCCTACCCCTTCGACTCCTACGACCAAGCATTTGTACCCGAGTTCAACGCGGGCGCCATGGAGAACCCGGGCCTGGTCACCTTCCGCGACGAGTACGTCTACCGCTCCGCCGTCACCGACACCGAACGCATGAGCCGGGCCACCACCATCGCCCACGAGATGGCCCACATGTGGTTCGGCGACCTCGTCACCCTCAAATGGTGGGACGACATCTGGCTGAACGAGTCCTTCGCCGAGTACATGGGCGTCCAGATCGCCACCGAGGCCACCCGCTTCACCGACGCCTGGACCGACTTCGCCATCACCCGCAAATGCTGGGGCTACGACGCCGACCAGCGGCCCTCCACCCACCCCGTCGCGCCCGACCCCGAGGCCGTGCCCGACACCGCGTCCGCCCTCCTCAACTTCGACGGCATCTCCTACGCCAAGGGCGCCTCCGCCCTCCGCCAACTCGTGGCCTGGCTCGGCGAGAAGGACTTCCTCGCCGGCATCAACACCCACTTCGCACGCCACAAGTTCGGCAACGCCACACTCGCCGACTTCATCGACTCCCTCGCCGGCGCCACCGAGCGCGACGTCCACGCCTGGGCCGACGCCTGGCTGCGCACCACCGGCGCCGACACCCTCACCCCCCGCATCACCCCCGACGGCGGCACCTGCACCCTCACCGTCGACCACACCGGCAGCCGCCCCCACCGCATCGCCATCGGCCTCTACGACCAGGACGTCGCCGACGAAGGCCGCCACCTCATCCTCCGCGAACGCCTCGACCTCGACATCCCGCACACCACCACCCACCCCATCGGCAAACGCCCCGCACTGCTCCTCCTCAACGACGGCGACCTCACCTACACCAAGATCCGCTTCGACCCCGAGTCCTTCACCACCCTCACCACCGCCCTCTCCCGCCTGCCCGACCCCCTCACCCGCGCGGTCGCATGGAACGCCCTCAGGGACGCCGTCCGCGACGGCCAACTCCCGCCCTCCACCTACCTGGACGCCGCCCGCACCCACCTCCCCCACGAAACCGACCTCGCCGTCGTCCAAGGCGTCCTCGCCTTCGCCTCCGCCCAGATCGCCGACCGCTACCTCACCCCCGAGGCCCGCCCCGCCGCCCTGGCCACCCTGTCCTCCCTGTGCCGCGACCTCATCCGCCGCACCGAAGACGGCGACAACCCCGGCCTGCGCCTGATCGCCGTACGCCACTTCATCGACGTCGCCGCCCACCCCGACACCATCGCCGCCTGGCTCACCGACGGCACCGTCCCCGGCGGCCCCGAACTCGACCCCGAACTGCGCTGGCGCGTCCTCGGCCGACTCGCCGTCCTCGGCGCCACCGACGAGACCACCATCGCCGCCGAACTCGACCGCGACCCCAGCGCCACCGGCCAGGAAGGCGCCGCCCGCTGCCGGGCCGCCCTGCCCGACCCGGACGCCAAAGCGAAAGCCTGGCAGGCCATGTTCGCCACCGACGACCTCTCCAACTACCTGTTCACCGCCACCGCCCAAGGCTTCTGGCAACCCGAACAGACCGACCTCGTACGGCAGTACGTCCCCCGCTACTACGAGGACGCCGTCGCCGTCGCCGCCCGCCGCGGCCCCGCCATCGCCGAGGCCGCCGGCCGCTGGGCCTTCCCCGGATACGCCGTCGACGCGAAAACACTCAGCCTGGGCGAGCAATGCCTCCGGGAAGCCGACCCGATCCCGGCCCTGCGCCGCAAACTCGCCGACCAACTCGACGACCTGACACGGGCCTTGCGGGTACAGCAGGCGTAGGCAGGCGTAGGCAGGTGCAGACAGGCGTAGGCAGGTGCAGACAGGCGTAGACAGGTGTAGGTGTAGACAGACGTAGACAGGCCTGCACAGGAGGCCTGCACAGGCAATCGGGGCGCGGCCGAGACCCACGGGTCGGCCGCGCCCCGACTCGCTTCACCCGCACCGAACTACCCACTTTCGGGTTCTCATCCCCGGGCTTTTCGGACGCGACCATGCAACCGCGTACAAGCTGGAACTCCCCGCCCGCATAGGCCCCCGGAGGAGTCCATGAGCACGCCGCCCCTGGCCTCAGGCCCCGAAGGCCCCCACGCCCTACGGCCGTTGCTCGACACCGTCCTCGACGCCCTGCGCGACGGCACCCGAACCCGCGGCGGACCACTACCCGCCGGCGGCCCCGACACCATCGCCGCACACATGCGGGACGCCGTCGGCGACGTACTCCCGGACAACGGCGACCCCGACGCCCTGCGCACCCTCGTCCACGCACTCACCGCAGGCTCCACCGACCCCGCGGACCCCCTGTGCGCCGCCCACCTGCACTGCCCACCCCTCGCCGTCGCCACCGCCGCCGACCTCGCCGCCTCCGCCCTCAACCCCTCCCTCGACTCCTGGGACCAAGCGCCGGCCGCCTCCGAACTGGAGACCCTGGTCACACGCGCACTCGCCCGCGAAGTCGGCGCACCCGAAGCCGTCGTCACCACCGGCGGCACCGAATCCAACCACCTCGCCCTCCTCCTGGCCCGCGAAACGCACGGCGCCGCACTCCGCCTCGTCTGCGGCACCAACGCCCACCACTCACTGCCCCGCGCCGCCTGGCTGCTCGGACTGCCCGACCCCGTCCTCGTCCCCGCCCCCGCCGGCACCCTCGACCCCGCCGCCCTCGACGAAGCCCTCACCACCCTGCCCCGCCCCCTCCTCGTCGCCGCCACCGCCGGTACCACCGACGCCGGACTCATCGACCCCCTCCCCGACATCGCCACCCTGTGCCAAGCCCACGGCACCCGCCTCCACATCGACGCCGCCTACGGTGCGGGCCTCCTCTTCAGCAACCGCCACCGCACACAGCTCACCGGCCTCGAAGCCGCCGACACCGTCACCCTCGACCTCCACAAACTCGGCTGGCAGCCCATCGCCGCAGGCCTCCTCACCGTCAAGAACCCCCACGACCTCACCGCACTCCACCACCACGCCGACTACCTCAACGCCGACGACGACACCCAAGCCGGCCTACCCGACCTCCTCGGCCGCTCACTGCGCACCACCCGACGCCCCGACATCCTCAAAATCGCCGTCACCCTCAAAACCCTCGGCCGCACCGGCCTCGGGGCCCTCGTCGACCAAGTCTGCGACCACGCACACACCTTCGCCGCCCTCGTCCACGACCACCCCGGCTTCGAACTCCACGACCGGCCCACCCTCAGCACGGTCCTCTTCCGACCCACACACGCCACCGACGCCACCGTCGCCGCCGTACGCCGAAAACTCCTCACCGACGGCCGCGCCGTCCTCGGCCGAGCCCACCTCGACGGCCGGCTCTGGCTCAAAGCCACCCTCCTCAACCCCCACACCCGCCCCGACGACCTGGCCGCACTCCTGAAACTGGTGGAAGGAAACACCCCCCGATGAGCACCACCCCCCAACCAACCCACCACGAACCCGACGCACCCCGCGACCTGGTCGGCATCGGCATCGGCCCCTGCAACCTCTCCCTCGCCGCCCTCGCCCACCCCCTCGCCGAACTCGACACCGCCTTCTACGAACAACACCCCACCTTCACCTGGCACCCCGGCCAGCTCATCGAAGGCACCACCATCCAAGTCCCCTTCCTCGCCGACCTCGTCACCCTCGCCGACCCCACCAGCCCCTGGACCTTCCTCAACTACCTCAAAACCCGCGACCGCCTCTTCCCCTTCTACTTCGCCGAGCGCTTCCACATCCACCGCGCCGAATACGACGCCTACGGCCGCTGGGTCGCCGAAAACCTCCCCGGACTCCACTTCCGCCACCAAGTCGACGCCGTCCGCTGGAACCCCGAACACGACCTCTTCGAAGTCGACTTCACCCAACTCGACAAAAACGGAGAAACCGAAGCCCTCGGACGCACCTACACCCAGAACGTCGTCCTCGGCATCGGCACCGAACCCCACATCCCCGACCCCCTCAAACCCCTCGTGCAAACCCCCGCCGTCCCCGTCATCCACGCCACCGACTACCTCGACCACCGCGACACCCTCCTCGCAGCCGGCCACATCACCGTCATCGGCTCAGGACAGTCCGGCGCCGAAATCTTCCTCGACCTGCTCCGCAACCGCCCCACCGGCCGCGAAAAACTCCACTGGCTCGGCCGCACCGAAGCCTTCGCCCCCATGGAGTACTCCAAGCTGGGCCTGGAACACTTCACCCCCGACTACACCCGCTACTTCCACGCCCTCACCGAAGACGTCCGCGACCGCCTCGTCACCTCCCAATGGCAGCTCCACAAAGCCATCGACACAGCCACCATCGCCGCCATCCACGACGAGCTCTACCGCCGCACCCTCCACGGCGGCTGGCCCGACGCCGTCCTCACCCCCGGCGTCCGCGTCCGCACCGCAGGCCGCATGGCGACCACCAAAATCGAACTCCACCTCGAACACACCCAGCAGAACACCCGCTCCCGCCTCACCACCGACGCCGTCGTCCTCGCCACCGGCTACCGCGAACGCCCCCTCGACCACATCCTCGCCGGACTCGACCCCTACCTCCGCCGCGACAGCCGCGAACGCCCCCGCGTCGACGACCAGTACCGCCTCGTCCTCGACCCCTCCGTGACCGGAACGGCCTACGTCCAAAACGCCGAACGCCACACCCACGGCATCGGCACCCCCGACCTCGGCCTCGCCGCCTGGCGCAGCGCCACCATCCTCAACTCCCTCACCCAGAAGGAGCCCTACCCCCTGCCCACACGAACGGCCTTCACCACCTTCGGCCTCGAACAGCCCACGACGCCGGCGCTCAAGGGAACGCCGGCGTCGTGGTGACGGTAGTGACGGTGGGGAGGTGACGGTGAGGAGGTGACGGTCAGGAGGTAACCGGGGGGAACCCTTTTAGAACACCGGCGTACCGTCCCGCGTGAGCTTCCAGTCCACCGACGCGAACTCGGCCGGATCAATCGCACCCTTCGCCTTCACCCAGGCGATCATGGTGTTACGGATCTCGTCCGAGTTCGACCACAACAACTGGGCAGCGGCCACATGCGGGAAGTTACCGCCACCATTGGCCCGATAATTGTTCACGGCGAACACGAACTTCGCGTCATCCGCCAGCGGCACCCCCTCGAACCGCACATTCGCCACCCGCGACCCGGCCGCCTTCGCGATGTCGATCTCATACGTCAGACCACTCACCACGTCGTAGTTGTAATCCGGCGTACCGTTCGCATTCGTCAGCTTCGCCGGATCCACCTCGGCGCCCACGGGCGTCTGCACGAAGTAGTTCGCCGAATACTCCAGATACGCCTTCATCTGCGCACCCGTCATCAGACGCGCCTCGAGCGTGTTCTCGAAGACGTACAGACCCGCCACATCCCGGATCGTGACTTCGCCCGCCGGGATCACCGCACTCCGCGAGAAGGCCGCGGCCTGCGACAACACCGGAAGCGCCGCGTACTCCGTGGACGCCAACGCCTGCTTCACCGTATCCGCCTGAATGTGGTTGATCAGATCGATGATCGGCACATCCTTGTACGGCGCCTCGACCGACGTCATCTCGACACTGTTCGTACCGATGACCTGGTTGACGTACGCCACGACTTTCTCGTGCTCGTCACCCAACAACTTCACGATCTCCGGATCCTCCTCCACCGCATTGGAGTTCAGGACCCGCGCACCCACCTTCTCGACCGACCAACGACCCTTGCCCCACACCAGCTCGAAGTCGAACAACGTCAACCGCTGCCCCCACTTCAACGGCTCCGACAGCACAACCTGCTTCCCGGTCTCCTTGTTCGTGACGAAGTACTCCGGGATCTCCGTGTGAGCGTGGCCGACGAGGATCGCGTCGATACCCGGCACCTGCTCGGCCACCAGGCCCGCCGCATTCTCGATATACGGCAACTGATCACCGTACGACGACGTCCCGGACGAACCACTGTGCGCCGAGACGATGACGACGTCGGCCCCCATCGACCGCAGCTTCGGCACCCACTTCGCCGCCTGCTCCTCCAGACCCGGGAACGTCATCTTCCCCTGCACATTCGCCTTGTCCCAGATCGCGATACCCGGATTGGTCAGACCGAGAACCGCCACCTTCACATCCCGCCCGAACGGGGTACGCAAACAGTGCATGCTGTACGGCGGAAAAGCCGGCCGCAACGTCTTCGCGTCCAGCGCGTTGGCACCCAGCAACGGGAAACGACACTGCTCCTGGAACTTGCGCAACACTGGAATACCGTAATTGAACTCGTGATTGCCCAACGCGGCGGCGTCATAGTCGATGGCATTCATCGCCTGCGCCATCGGATGCACCGGACCACCCTCAGCAGTGATCGGGTCCACCTTCGCGTAGTAGTACGACAACTGCGTGCCCTGAATCGTGTCGCCCGCGTCGATCAACAACGTGTTGCGACGACCCTTCTCGGCCCGGACCTGGTTCACCAGAGTCGAGATCTTCGCCAGACCCACATCGTTGTGCGCCTTGTCGTCGAACTCCTTGTCCGTGAAATAGTCCCAGTTGAAGACATTGCCATGCAGATCGGTCGTCCCCATCACGGTGAACGCATACCGCTTCGCCGACTTCGACCCCATCTTCGCCTCCGCGGCCTCGGCCGCCGGAGCCGCCGCGGCACCGGCCAGCGCCACCCCCGCCCCCGTCACGGCGGACTTCTTCAGGAACTTCCGGCGGTTCAACGGCATGTCTCGTTCTCCTTGGGGCATGGTCAACAACGCGCGTAGATTCTGACCCGTGCATGCCGAACCGCAATAGACCCCACATGTATCGATCTGATGACCGACACAGGCTCCAAGTAGGTAAGAAGTGACAGAGTGGGGCGTATGACCACCCCACCCACCACGCCCGCCTCGGAACCCGCCGTCCCCTACGGCACCCCCGACGCCCCCCGCATCGCCGTCCGCGGCGAAGCACGCCTCGAAGTCGACCCCGAAATCGCCCGCCTCGGCATCACCGTCACCGCCCGCGGCAAAGACCGCCGCGCAGCCCTCGACGACCTCACCCGCCGCAACACCCTCGCACTCGACCTCATCAAGACATACGGCGAGGCAGTGGAGAGACTGGAGACCGGCTCCTTCTCCATCACCCCACAACTCAAGGAACACGGCCGCGGCGAACGCATCCACGCCTACCACGGCCGCGTCCACATCACCGCCGAACTCACCGACTTCACCGCACTCGGCGAACTCACCACCCGCCTCGCCGACCTCGACCTCACCCAAGTCACCGGCCCCTGGTGGGCCCTACGCCCCAACTCCCCGGCCCACCGCCAAGCACGCCAACAAGCCGTCCGCGAAGCAGTCCAACGCGCCCGCGAATACGCCGAAGCCCTCGGCACCTCACTGGCAGCCCTCGTAGAACTGGCCGACATCGGCGCCGAGAACACCCAGCCCCCGCCCTACCCCGCCGCCCCCGGCAACCGCATGCGCTCCGCCGCCTACGGCGCCGCCGAAGACACCACCGCCGCCCCCCTCGACCTCGAACCCCAACGCCAACGCGTCTACGCCCAGGTCAACGCCCGCTTCACCATGGCACCGCCACAGCTTTAACACCAGGACCGCAATAGCACCCGGAAAGTCGGCCAGAATGCTCATCGGAGCACGCCGCCGCACAATTCAACACTTGTCAGTAAGGCTTCACCGAACAGTTGTTGAGTAGTCATGCCCCACCAATTCTCTACTCGCCGGTAAGACCTAGGGTCGAAACATGCGCCGAGCAAAGATCGTCTGCACCCTGGGGCCCGCCACCGACTCATACGACCAGATCAAGGCACTGGTCGACGCCGGAATGGACGTAGCCCGATTCAACCTCAGCCACGGCAGCTACGCCGACCACGAGGTGCGCTACCAGCACGTACGAAAGGCCTCCGACGAAACCGGCCGCAGCATCGGAATCCTCGCCGACCTTCAAGGCCCGAAGATCCGCCTCGGCCACTTCACCGAAGGCCCCGTACTCCTTGAACGCGGCGACACCTTCACCATCACGGTGGAGGAGGGTGTCGACGGGAACGGAAAGACCTGCGGCACGACCTACGACGGCCTCGCCACCGACGTCACCCCCGGTGAACGCATCCTCGTCGACGACGGCAAGGTCTGCCTCGAAGTCACCGCCGTCGACGGCCCCCGCGTCCACACCACCGTGGTCGAAGGCGGCATGATCTCCGACCACAAGGGGCTGAACCTACCGGGCGTCGCGGTGTCGGTCCCCGCCCTCTCGGACAAGGACGAGGCGGACCTCCGCTGGGCCCTGCGCATGGGCTTCGACGTCATCGCACTGTCCTTCGTCCGCAGCGGCAAGGACATCCAGGACGTCCACCGCATCATGGACGAAGAAGGCCGCCGCCTCCCCGTCATCGCCAAGGTCGAAAAGCCCCAGGCGGTCGACGCGATCGACGACATCGTCGCCGCCTTCGACGGCATCATGGTCGCGCGCGGAGACCTGGGCGTGGAAATGCCCCTGGAACAGGTGCCCATCGTCCAGAAGCGCGCGATCAAACTCGCCAAGCGCAACGCCAAGCCGGTCATCGTCGCTACGCAGATGCTCGACTCCATGATCGAAAACTCCCGCCCGACCAGGGCGGAGGCCTCCGACGTGGCGAACGCGGTCATCGACGGCACGGACGCGGTCATGCTGTCCGGCGAGACGAGCGTCGGCAAGTACCCCATCGAGACGGTCACCACGATGGCGAAGATCGTCGAGGCCGCCGAGGAGGACATCCTCGCGAAGGGCCTCCCGCCCCTGACCGAACGCAACAAGCCCCGCACACAGGGCGGTGCGGTCGCCCGAGCGGCGGCGGAAATGGGCGACTTCCTGGGCGCGAAGTTCCTGGTCGCCTTCACCCAGTCCGGCGACACGGCCCGCCGACTGTCCCGGTACCGCTCGCCGATCCCGCTGCTGGCGTTCACCCCTGAACCGGCGACGCGGTCGCAACTCAACCTCACGTGGGGTGTGGAGACGTTCCTGGGGCCGAGTGTGGAGTCGACGGATGCGATGGTCGCCCAGGTGGACGAGTTGCTTCTGAAGTACGGCCGCTGCCAGAAGGGCGACACGGTGGTCATCACGGCCGGCTCCCCTCCTGGTATGGCCGGTACGACGAATCTGGTCCACGTGCACCACATTGCGGAGGACGACAGTCCCAAGTAGTGGGGGAGGGGCCCCTTTTGAGGAGGGGCCCCTTTTCAGGGTCAGTGTTTGGGGCCTACGTGGGTGTCCATTAGGGCTACGGAGGCTTTGCGGGCGACTGAGATGGTGACGGCGGCGCGGCTCTGGTGCAGCGGTTTCCACTCGACGCCGACGCGGTCGAGGGCATCGGTGAAGAGGCGGATGATGTCGGTCGAGGTGTTGGTGAAGAAGTACCGGGGATACTCGTAGCGCTTGCGCTCACCGCCGACGAGGCGAGTCGTCCAGTTGGTGATGCGGCAGCCGCCCTGCCTCTGGAGGGTGGCGACGCCGATGCCGGGGCGCACTTGTGTGATGGCCTCACGGCACTGCTGCATGAGACCGGGCCACGCGTCGGCGCACGCGATCCGGAGGTAGTAGCCGGTGCCGCGCGGGTGGGCGCTGATGCAGCCGTCGCCGAGATAGAGACCCAGCAGATAGGCGTATGCGCGTTCATCTGCGGGTGGTCCGGGATCCGGGGGCGCCATGCGAGGCAAGGGCTCAAGGCGTTGTTGCCAGGAACGGATCGCGGCTCGTGAGATGCCTGTCTCTCGGCTGACCGAATTCAGGCTGCGGCCCTGGCCAACCAGCGCGAGAGCTCGCTTGCGTGTGCTGACGTCGTACATGTGGACACTCTGTGAGAGTGATCGCGGCGACACGCAGCAAAAAGCGGATGTTCACGAGAACGGGAACATCCGCTTTTGATTGGGCACCTTCGAATCGGAGGTAAGTGCCCCGGGTGGGATTCGAACCCACACTTAATACCTTTTGAGGGTATCGTCTCTACCGATTGGACTACCGGAGCTTCTTCGAACCGAAGGTCAGTCTAACCCCTCGGTGCCTCAAACATACAGGAGCTAGGTAGGCTCAGGGCAAGCAGTAACCTGCCCCGTACCAAGGAGCCCCCGTGACCGCCCCCGAGTCGCCCCAGCCCGTAGACGCGCCCGACGACGACAAGTCGCACGTGCCTCCGCTGACGACCCGTGTCGTCATCGCCGAGGACGAGGCCCTGATCCGGCTCGACCTCAAAGAGATGCTGGAGGAAGAGGGCTACACCGTCGTAGGCGAGGCCGGTGACGGCGAGCAGGCCGTCGAGCTCGCCCGCGAGCACAAGCCGGACCTGGTCATCCTCGACGTGAAGATGCCCAAGCTGGACGGCATCTCGGCGGCCGAGAAGATCGCGGAAGACCGCATCGCCCCTGTCCTCATGCTCACCGCCTTTTCGCAGCGCGACCTCGTCGAGCGGGCGAGGGACGCGGGTGCGATGGCGTATCTCGTGAAGCCGTTCAGCAAGAGTGACGTCGTCCCGGCCATCGAGATGGCCGTCTCACGCTTCACGGAGCTGAAGGAACTGGAGAACGAGGTCGCCGACCTCTCCCAGCGTCTGGAGACCCGCAAGCTGGTCGACCGGGCGAAGTCCATCCTCCAGACGGAGTACGGGCTCACGGAGCCCGCCGCGTTCCGTTGGATCCAGAAGACGTCGATGGACCGTCGGATGTCGATGCAGCAGGTCGCCGAGGCGGTCATCCAGGACGCCGAGGAGAAGAAGTCCAACAAGGGCTGACACGCCGGACCCGAGTACGACGAGGCCCGCGCCCCCGGATCAGGGGGCGCGGGCCTCGTCGTATAAGGCGAAGGGGAAGACCTAGTCCTCGCCGAGGTATGCCTTCCGCACCGACTCGTCGTGCAGCAGGTCCTGCCCCGTGCCGGAGACGACGATGCTGCCGACCTCCATGACGTGTCCCTGGTCGGCCAGGGAGAGGGCGGCCTGGGCGTTCTGCTCGACGAGGAGGATGGTGGTGCCCTGGGACTTGAGCTCGGAGATGGTCGCCATGATCTTCTGCATCATGATGGGGGAGAGGCCCATGGAGGGCTCGTCCAGCATCAGGAGCTTCGGCTGGGACATCAGGGCCCTGCCCATGGCCAGCATCTGCTGCTCGCCGCCCGAGAGGGTTCCCGCGGCCTGCTTGCGGCGCTCTCCGAGGATCGGGAACAGGTCGTAGGCGCGCTGGATGTCCTTCTCGATGCCTTCCTTGTCCTTCCTGAGGAAGGCGCCGAGCTGGAGGTTCTCGGCGATGGTGAGGCGGGGGAAGATGTGGCGCCCCTCGGGGGAGTGGGCCAGCCCCAGCGCCACGATCTTGTGCGCGGCGACGCCGTTCAGTGGCTTGCCGTCGAAGAGGATCTTGCCGGACGTCGGCTTCAGGAGGCCGGACAGCGTGCGCAGTGTGGTCGTCTTGCCGGCGCCGTTGGTGCCGATGAGGGTGACGACCTGGCCGGCTTCGACGCTGAAGGAGATGCCCTTGACGGCTTCGATTTTGCCGTAGGAGACGCGGAGGTCCTCGACCTCCAGCAGTGCGGTCACTGGGCTTCTCCCTTGGTGCTGGTGGTGCTCTGCGCTGCTTCGGCGGCTTCGACCTCGGCGGCTTCCGCTTCGCCGGGGTCGCCTTCGAAGGGTTCGCCGAGGTAGGCGGCGATGACGCGTTCGTCGGCCTGGACGACTTCGGAGGTGCCTTCGACGAGTTTTTCGCCCTGGACGAGGACGGCGACGCGGTCGCACAGGTTGAAGATGAAGCGCATGTCGTGCTCGATGACGAGGACGGCGATGCCCTTGTCGCGGATGGCGAAGACCAGTTCCTCCGTGGCCCGCGTCTCCTGGGGGTTCATGCCGGCCGTCGGTTCGTCCAGCAGGAGCAGGCCCGGCTCGGACGCCATTGCCCGCGCGATCTCCAGCTTGCGCTGCTCGCCGTAGGGGAGGTTGCGGGCCAGGTGGTCGCGCTTGTGGGCGAGGCCGATGAACTCGAGGAGTTCCATGGCCCTTTCCTCGCTGGCCTTTTCGGCCTTCTTGAAGCCGGGGCCGCGGAGGAGGGCCGACCACAGGCCTTCCTTGGTCCGTGTGTGGCGGCCGACGAGGACGTTTTCGAGGACCGTCATGTTGGCGAACAGGCGGATGTTCTGGAAGGTGCGGGCGATGCCGGCCTGGGTGACGAGGTGGGGCTTGGGCGGGAGGACCGTGCCCTTGTAGGAGACGGTGCCTTCCGTCGGGATGTAGAGGCCCGTGAGGCAGTTGAAGAAGGTCGTCTTGCCGGCGCCGTTGGGGCCGATCAGGCCGACGATTTCTCCTGAGTTGACGGTGAAGTCGACCGAGCGTACGGCGGTGAGGCCGCCGAAGCGCATGGTGACGCCGCGTGCTTCGAGTACTGGTGTGGTCATGTTGTTCACGCCCCCGCCTTGGTGACGGTTGCCGGTTCGTCGGTCAGCGTCGTTTGTTGTGGTACGTCGAGTTGGCCGGTCTCGTGGAATTCGAGTTGGTTGCGGCGGTTGGCGATGATGCCTTCGGGGCGGAAGCGCATCAGCAGGATGAGCGCGACGCCGAAGGCGAGCAGCGACTTGTCCTGGAGGAACACCAGTTTTTCGGGCAGCAGGTAGAGCAGTGCGGCGCCGAGGATGGGGCCTGCCACGGTGCCCATGCCGCCGAGGACGACTGCGGCGAGGAGGAAGGCCGAGTTGGGGGGTGTGGAGCCCGCGAACTGGTAGGGGGTGGGGACGACGCTGTAGGTGACGTGGGCGCTGACGGTGCCGGCGAGGCCGGCGAGGGAGGCGCCGAGGGCGAAGGCGACGAGTTTGACGCGGAAGCCGTTGATGCCCATGGCGGTGGCCGCGGTTTCGTCTTCGCGGATGGCGATCCAGGAGCGGCCGATGCGGGAGTCGGCGGCGCGGGTGTAGACGAGGACGACGATGGCCATGACGAGGACCATCAGGAGGTAGTAGTTGGCGAAGCGGCCGAGGGTGAAGCCGCCGATGTCGTGTGCTTCGCCGAAGTTGAATCCGAAGAAGTTGAGGTCGGGGATGGAGGGGATTCCGTTGGGGCCGTTGGTGATGTCGGGCCCGGATTCGCCGTCCATGTTGTTGACGGCGATGCGGAAGATTTCTCCGAAGCCGAGGGTGACGATGGCGAGGTAGTCGCCGCGCAGGCGCAGGGTGGGGGCGCCGATGAGGACGCCGAAGACGAGGCTGGCGGCGGCGCCGGTGAGGGCGGAGGCCCAGAAGGGGAACTGGACGCCGGAGAAGGTGGAGAACTCGGAGCCGGAGACGAGGGCGGCGGTGTAGGCGCCGACGCCGAGGAAGGCGACGTATCCGAGGTCGAGGAGTCCGGCGAGGCCGACGACGATGTTGAGGCCGAGGGCGACGGTTCCGAAGATGAGGATGTTGACGCCGATGTTGGCGTAGTGGTCGTCGGTCTGGGTGAAGGGGAACGCGATCGCTGCGGCGAAGCCCATGGCGAGCGTGAAGCTGCGGTTGTGGGCGACGAGGCGCGAGAACCGGTCCATGAGGCCGGCGGTGTGCAGGGCCCAGGCGAAGAAGACGACCACGATGAGGTAGCCGACGAAGAGTTCGCCGTATTCGGTGTCGATGCCGTAGGTGAAGACGCCGAGGCCGAGGATCGTCACGAGGGTGATGGTGGCGCGTTCCAGCCAGGGAGCGAGGGGCTGGGGTGTGGGGATGGTGTCGGGTTTGGTGATGTACGCCTTCAGGCTCTCCTTGGTGCTGTCTTCGCCGACGCCTTCCTGGGGGAGGGCGAAGGCGCCGAGGACGGGCAGCAGGGAGGCGATGGCGGCTATCCAGGCGCCTGGTTCGAGGTTGACGACGCCGCCGAGGTTGGTGCTGATGGCGATGACGGTGAACCAGGTGGTACCGAAGCCGCCCAGGGCCGCGAGGGCGAGGGGGGCGTTGTTGCGGGCGGGCAGGAGCCAGCCGAGGCCTCGGACGCCGTAGAGGGAGAGGGTGAAGAGGGTGGTGAGGAGGCCGGCAGTGAAGGTGAGCCACTGCAGGCCGCCGGGGTAGCCGTAGACGGTGAGGTCGCCGGGGAACTCGGAGGTCCAGGTCCAGGCGAGGAACGCGGAGGCGGCGGTGGCGATGCCGCCGGCGAGGAGGAGTGCGCGGGCGGCGGCGACCGGTAGCGGGATGAGGCCGCGGGTGGTGGGGGTGGTCTTGGTGGTGATGTCGGTCATTGTGATCACGCCCTGTCCGCGACGCGTTCGCCGAGCAGGCCTTGTGGTCTGAGGAGGAGGACGAGGATGAGGAGGGCGAAGGCCCAGACGTCGGCCCAGGCCTGGCCGCCGAGCTGCTGCATGCCGGGGACGCCGTCGATGTAGGCGGAGGCGAGGGTTTCGGCGACGCCGAGGACGAGGCCGCCGAGCATGGCGCCGTAGATGTTGCCGATGCCGCCGAGGACGGCGGCGGTGAAGGCCTTGAGGCCCATGAGGAAGCCCATGCGGTAGTCGACGTTGCCGTACTTCAGGCCGTATGCCACTGCTGCTACGGCGGCGAAGAAGCCGCCGATGGCGAAGGCGATGACGATGATGCGGTTGGTGTCGATGCCCATGAGCTGGGCGGTGTCCGGGTCTTGCGCGGTGGCCTGCATGGCGCGGCCGGTGCGGCTCTTGCGGACGAAGAAGGCGAGGGCGGACATGCACACGATGGCGGCGACGACCAGGAAGATGTCGGCGTCCTTGATGGTGATGGAGCCGATGTCGTGGGTGTTGTCGAGGCCGGGGAAGGCGCGGGCGCGGTCGGCGCCGGGGTAGAAGTTGCGGACGACTTCCTGGAGGGCCAGGGAGAGGCCGATCGCGGTGATGAGCGGTGCTAGCCGTGGTGCTCCGCGCAGTGGTCGGTAGGCGAACCGTTCCGCTCCGACGGCGATGAGGATGGCGACGATGCCGCCGCCTATCAGCATCAGGGGGACGGCGATCGCCATCGCGGTGCCGTCGGGGAGGATGTAGAAGTAGACCGTGAGGGCGCCGAAGGCCCCGGTCATGAAGATCTCGCCGTGCGCGAAGTTGATGAGCTGGACGATGCCGTACACCATCGTGTAGCCGATGGCGATCAGCCCGTACATCGAGCCGAGGAGCAGCCCGTTGGCCAGCTGCTGCGGCAGGGTGTTCACCGCGTGGCCTCCATGTCGCTGGTGGTCGTGTGCACTGGTGGCGTGCAGGGTCTGGGGTGCACTGATCGCGTGCAGGGTCTGGATGTGGAAACGGGCCGCGCGGTCGGGGTCCCCTTCCGCGCGGCCCGTGGTGAGGCTTTTTGGGGCCTGGGTCAGCCGAGATCGGCGGTGCCGGTCTCGACAGCCTTCCAGGCGCCCTTTTCGACCTGGTAAACCGTCAGCTGCTTGTTGGTCGTGTCGCCGTACTGGTCGAAGGAGACCTTGCCGGTGAGGCCTTCGAAGTCGGACTTCTGGACCTCGTCGACGACGGTGGAGCGCAGGGCGTTCATGTCGGTGGGCACCTTGCCGCCGTTGGCGTCCGCGGCGGCCTTCACGGCCTTGATGATGGCGGTGGTGGCGTCGTAGGCGTAGGCGCCGTAGGCGCCGTAGTCGCCCTTGTAGCCCTTGGCCTTGTAGGTCTCGATGAACGTCTTGGCGGCGGGCAGGGTGTCCGCGGGGACGCCGATCGCGGTGACGAGGTCGCCTTCGGAGGAGGCGCCGGCGGCTTCGATGTAGGTGGAGGCGAACATGCCGTCGCCGCCGAACAGCGGGATCTTGACGCCGGCGTCCTTGAGCTGCTTGGTGATCAGCGAAGACTCGTCGTACTGGCCGCCGTAGTAGAGCAGGTCGGCGCCGGAGTTCTTGATCTTGGTGACGAGGGAGCCGAAGTCCTTGGTGCCGGTGTTGACGTGGTCGGTCTGGACGACCTGGCCGCCGAGCTTCTTGAACTGCTCGTTGAAGATCTTCGCGAGGCCGGCACCGTAGGTCTGCTTGTCGTCGACGACGAAGGCCTTCTTCTTCTTGAGCTTGTTGAAGGCGTACTGGGCGGCGAAGCTGCCCTGCAGTTCGTCGGTGGTGGCGGTGCGGAAGTAGGTCTTGAACGGCCGCTTCTTGTCGGTCTGCCAGTTCTTGCCCTGGGTCAGCTCGGGGGCGGTGTTCGCCGGGGAGATCTGGACCATGTTGGCCGAGGCGAAGACCTGCTGCATGGTCTGGGCGACACCGGAGTTCAGCGGGCCGACGGCGCCGACGGCGGTCTTGTCGCCGGTGATGGACGTGGCGTTCGACTGGCCGGTGGCGGGCTG
This sequence comes from Streptomyces sp. SA15, assembly GCF_002291145.1. Classification (GTDB taxonomy): domain Bacteria; phylum Actinomycetota; class Actinomycetes; order Streptomycetales; family Streptomycetaceae; genus Streptomyces. The sequence goes on along the minus strand of NZ_NTGE01000074.1, from coordinate 35,320 downwards.
CGCCTTGTCGTCCAGGGCCTTGAGCTTGAACGTCACGCCGGGGACGAGCTTGTTCTTGTTGGCGTCGTCGACGGCGATCTGGGCGCCGTACTGGATGCCGAGGCCGGTGGTGGAGTTCTCGCCGGAGAGCGGGGCGTCCACGCCGATGGTCAGGGTTTTGCCGTCTCCGTTGTCGCCACTGTCGCCGCTGTCGTCACGGGAGCCGCAAGCGGTGAGCGTCAGAGCTCCGGTCGCGAGGACGGAGGTAAGTATCACCAAGGAACGTCGCACAATCAGTCCTTTCCGCAGTCACTGCCATCCCTGTGGGGGCGGCGGGTGCCGCGCTGGTACCGAACTCCCGATGGAGCGGTGACTGGCCGTGACTCTAAGCCCGGTTTGTGCGCAGGGGCATCGTCGGGCGCTTCCTTGTGACTTTCTTGTTATGACGTGATGGAGGGCAGGCATCGGCGGAGGGGACTCTCGGCCGGTTTGGCCGATTTTCCCCTCGGTCCGCATTCTGAGAACTTGCACTTCCGGTTGGCCGTGGGGCAGGTCATGCGGTGGTGGGGTGGCAGGCGTCGTGGAGGAGCGCGGAAAGGTCCTGGGAGAAGGTGCCGCCGAAGATGAAACTGTGGTGTTGTATTGCGCGCGTGTTACGGAGCGTTACGTCGAGGAAGGGGAGGTCGGCATTGAGGGGCAGCTCCGAACAGTCGGAAACGGATATCTCGACTGTGATGTGGCGCGTTGCCCCGGCGTCCACCGTGAAGTCGGGGTCGGGTGTGGCCTGGGCGTTGAGCCCGGGGAAGGCCGTCCCGGTGACTCTGAGGGTAACGGGCGGGCCGTCGGCGATGGTGACGGCGAATCGGTAACGGCCGCTTTTTGTGCCTGTCGTGGGGGCGTTGGGGGGTTCGGTGGGTCCCAGGTAGCGCCAGGCGGTGACGTTGGCGGGCCAGGGGATGGGTGGCGGGGGCGGTGCGGTGCGGTCGGCTGTCGCGGCGGGTGTGAGCAGCAGGAACCCGGCCGCTGTGGCGACGACGCCGGCCGCGCGGGCGGCTTTGCGGGCGCGGAGTGGCAGGGCGGGCCGGAGGGCCGCCGGGCGGCCGGTCAGGCGTCCGGTGGGACGGCTGGTCGGGTGGCCGTGCGGGTGGCCTTTGGGTCGGCGGGTGAGGCGGTCGGTGAGCCGCGGGGGATCGACGCCGATGATGTCGTAACCGCCGTCCGTCTCCGATGAGTTGACGGGTTCGACGGGGCCGGTGCCGGTCATGGGGGCGGCCTCATGGGAAGAGTATGCCGTCAACCCGCGGGGAATCGTGCCGCTGAGGCGGTACGGCCGGTTGCGTGGCCGAGTGCCTCGGCGGCCGGGGGCGGTGGGCAGCGTGTCCGCGTGTCCGTCGAGGCCGTGGGCGCCGATCTCGCCCGCCCGTCAGGCTGGGCAGTCGTGCCGCCTGGGGCGGCGCCCGTCCCGAGGAAGGGCGGCACCCCGTCGGCGCCGGGCTGCGCGACCCACCCCCCCGGCCTCAGTCAACCCGCACGATCAGCCGGCGACCACCACATGTTGCCCATCCCCCGGTCGGACATCCCGCAGCATGCAGGTGAGCCGCGCGGTGCACACCCGCCGCCCCGCCTCATCACTGATCACGATCTCGTACGTAGCCGTGGACCGCCCTCGATGCAAGGGCGTGGCCACTCCAGTCACCAGGCCCGACCGCACCCCCCGATGATGGGTGCAGTTCAGATCGACGCCCACCGCGATCTTGGAGCTGCCGGCGTGCAGCATCGACCCCACCGATCCCAGCGTCTCGGCCAGTACGGCGGACGCGCCTCCGTGCAGCAGTCCGTACGGCTGTGTGTTCCCCTCGACCGGCATCGTGCCGACGACCCGCTCCGCCGACGCCTCCACTATCTGTACGCCCATCCGCGTCCCGAGGTGCCCCGCGGAGAACAGCGCCGGCAGGTCCACGCCGAGTGCGGCGTACTCGTCGATGACCTCTTGCGGGAACGTCACGTACTGCTGCTCGCCCATGGGGCCCGACTCCGTTCGTCGTGATCGCTGGCTCGACTGAGCAAACGCTCAGTCGGTCGCCGATTGTTCCAGACGTACGACGACGGACTTGCTGGCCGGGGTATTGCTGGTGTCAGCGGTGGCGTCGAGAGGGACGAGGACGTTGGTCTCCGGGTAGTAGGCGGCCGCGCAGCTCCGTGCGGTCGGGTAGTGCACGACCCGGAAGCCGGGCGCCCGGCGCTCGACCCCGTCCTTCCACTCGCTGACCAGGTCGACGTAGGAGCCGTCCGCGACGCCCAGCGCGCGGGCGTCCTCGGGGTTGACCAGGACGACCCTGCGGCCGTTCTTGATGCCGCGGTAGCGGTCGTCCAGGCCGTAGATCGTGGTGTTGTACTGGTCGTGCGAGCGCAGCGTCTGCAGCAGCAGCCGGCCCTCGGGCAGCTCGGGGTACTCGACGGGCGCGGCGGTGAAGTTTGCCTTGCCGGTGGCGGTCGGGAAGCGGCGCTCGTCGCGCGGGCCGTGCGGCAGGACGAAGCCGCCGGGGTGCGCCACGCGCGCGTTGAAGTCCTCGAAGCCGGGGATCACGCGTGCGATGCGGTCGCGGATGGTGGCGTAGTCCTTCTCGAACTCCTCCCACGGCACTTTGCTGTCTACGCCGAGGACCCGGCGGGCCAGGCGGCAAACGATCGCCGGTTCGGACAGCAGGTGCGTGCTCGCGGGTTCCAGGCGGCCGCGGGAGGCGTGCACCATGCCCATGGAGTCCTCGACGGTGACGAACTGTTCGCCGCCGCCCTGGAGGTCGCGCTCGGTGCGGCCCAGCGTGGGCAGGATCAGGGCACGCGCGCCGGTGACGGCGTGCGAGCGGTTGAGCTTGGTCGATACGTGCACGGTCAGCCGGGCGCGGCGCATGGCCGCCTCGGTGACGTCGGTGTCGGGGGTGGCGGAGACGAAGTTGCCGCCCATGGCGAAGAAGACCTTGGCCTCGCCGTCACGCAGGGCGCGGATGGCCCGTACGACGTCGTAGCCGTGTTCGCGTGGCGGTGCGAAGCCGAACTCCTTCTCCAGGGCGTCCAGGAAGGCGGGTGCGGGGCGTTCGAAGATGCCCATCGTGCGGTCGCCCTGCACGTTCGAGTGGCCGCGCACCGGGCACACGCCGGCGCCGGGGCGGCCGATGTTGCCGCGCAGGAGGAGGAAGTTGACGATCTCGCGGATGGTCGGCACGGCATGCTTGTGCTGGGTGAGGCCCATCGCCCAGCAGACGATGGTCCGCTTGGAGGCGAGGACCATGCGCAGGGCTTCCTCGATCTCCTTCTGGGTCAGGCCGGTGGCGGTGAGCGTCTCGTCCCAGTCGGCGGCGCGGGCGGTCTCCGTGAACTCCTCGTAGCCGTGGGTGTGTTCGCGGACGAACTCCTCGTCGACGGCGCCCTCGGTCTCGAGGATCAGTTTGTTGAGGAGGCGGAAGAGGGCCTGGTCGCCGCCGATGCGGATCTGCAGGAACAGGTCGGTCAGGGCGGCTCCGGCGGTGAGGCCCTTGGGGGTCTGCGGGTTCTTGAAGCGCTCCAGGCCGGCCTCGGGCAGCGGGTTGACGCTGATGATCTTCGCGCCGTTGGCCTTGGCCTTCTCCAGGGCGGAGAGCATGCGCGGGTGGTTGGTGCCGGGGTTCTGGCCGGCGACGATGATCAGGTCGGCCTTGTAGAGGTCTTCGAGCAGGACGCTGCCCTTGCCGATGCCGATCGTCTCGGACAGGGCCGACCCGGAGGACTCGTGGCACATGTTGGAGCAGTCGGGCAGGTTGTTCGTGCCGAGCTCGCGTGCGAAGAGCTGGTAGAGGAAGGCGGCCTCGTTGCTGGTGCGCCCGGAGGTGTAGAAGACGGCCTCGTCGGGGGAGGACAGGGCGCTGATCTCCTCGGCGACGATGTCGAAGGCGCGCTCCCAGGTCACCGGCTCGTAGCGCGCTCCGCCTTCGGGGAGGTACATGGGGTGGGTGAGCCGGCCCTGCTGGCCGAGCCAGTAGCCGCTGCGTCCGGCGAGGTCGGCGACGGAGTGCGCGGCGAAGAACTCCGGGGTGACCCGGCGCAGGGTGGCTTCCTCGGCGACCGCCTTCGCGCCGTTCTCACAGAACTCCGCCGCGTGCCGGTGGTCCGGCTCCGGCCAGGCGCAGCCCGGGCAGTCGAAGCCGTCCTTCTGATTGACGCGCAGGAGGGTCAGCGCGGTGCGCTTGACGCCCATCTGCTGCTGGGCCATGCGCAGGCTGTGGCCGATGGCCGGGATGCCGGCCGCTGCGTGCTTCGGCTCGGCGACCTGCGGCGCGTCCTGGACTGGATCTGCCTTGGGCGGCTTGGTGGCCATCGCACACTCCTCTTCCACTGCGCACGTGAGTACGTCTCCGATCCTCGCACGCGCCACCGACAGGCGGAGCGTGCGGGCGTGCGGGCGTGCGGGCGTGCGGAGGTCGGGGCACCGCATACCGGGCTGAGGAGGAGCTGCGGCTGAGAGTGGAAGATCCGCCACCGCGGCGACCAGCCACGACGGCGGGGTCCGGCGCGGAGGCCGGCGGAGGCCGACGGAGGCCGGCTGTGCCCGGCGGCCCGCACCCCCTGAAGCCGTGGCCGGTCCGCCTGAAGCCGTGGCCGGTCCGCCGGAGGCACGCGCGGGTCCGACTGTCAGTGGCTCGTGGCAGGATCGGGGACGTGGCAGAGACAGCATCGAAGCAGACCGACACCAACCCCGGCGCCGACCGCCCCCGCCTGATGCTCATGGACGGGCACTCGCTGGCCTACCGCGCGTTCTTCGCGCTGCCCGCGGAGAACTTCACCACCGCGACGGGCCAGCCGACGAACGCGATCTACGGCTTCGCGTCGATGCTGGCCAACACCCTGCGCGACGAGGCGCCCACGCACTTCGCGGTGGCCTTCGACGTCTCCCGCAAGACCTGGCGCTCCGAGGAGTTCACGGAGTACAAGGCGAACCGTTCCAAGACCCCGGACGAGTTCAAGGGCCAGGTCGAGCTGATCGGGGAGTTGCTCGACGCGATGCAGGCCCACCGCTTCGCCATCGACGGGTTCGAGGCGGACGACGTCATCGCCACGCTCGCCACGCAGGCCGAGGCCGAGGGGTTCGAGGTGCTGATCGTCACCGGCGACCGCGACTCCTTCCAGTTGGTCAGCGAGCACACGACGGTGCTGTATCCGACCAAGGGCGTCTCCGAGCTGACCCGGTTCACCCCGGAGAAGGTCTTCGAGAAGTACGGGCTGACGCCGTCGCAGTACCCGGATTTCGCGGCCCTGCGCGGCGACCCGTCCGACAACCTGCCGGGCATCCCGGGCGTCGGGGAGAAGACGGCCGCGAAGTGGATCAACCAGTTCGGGTCCTTCGCGGAGCTGGTCGAGCGCGTCGACGAGGTCAAGGGCAAGGCCGGGCAGAACCTCCGCGACCATCTGGAGGCGGTCAAGCTCAACCGTCGGCTCACGGAGCTGGAGCGGCGGGTGGAGCTGCCCAAGACGGTCGCCGATCTGGAGCGGGCCGCGTACGACCGCAAGGCCGTCGCGATGATCTTGGACACCCTGGAGATCCGCAACCCGTCCCTGCGTGAGCGCCTCTTCGCCGTCGACCCGGGTGCCGAGGAGGCCGAGGCGACGCCGATCACGACGGACGGCGTCCAGATGGACGGCCAGGTGCTCGGCACCGGCGAGCTGGCCGGCTGGCTCACCGAGCACGGCACGCAGGTCCTCGGCGTGGCCACGGTCGACACCTGGGCGCTCGGCACGGGCTCGGTCGCCGAGGTCGCTCTGGCCGCACCCGATGGCGCGGCCGCCTGGTTCGACCCGTCACAGCTGGACGAGGCGGACGAGAAGGCCTTCGCGGCCTGGCTGGCGGACGCGGGCCGCCCCAAGGTCTTCCACAACGCCAAGGGCGCGATGCGCGTCTTCGCCGAGCACGGCTGGAGCGTGGCCGGCGTCTCCATGGACACGGCACTGGCCGCCTACCTGGTCAAGCCGGGCCGCCGCTCCTTCGACCTGGACGCCCTGTCCCTGGAATACCTGCACCGCGAGCTGGCCCCCGCCGCGGCGGCCGACGGCCAGCTGGCCTTCGGTACGGACGAGGGCGCCGAGGCCGAGGCCCTGATGATCCAGGCCCGCGCGGTCCTCGACCTGGGGGAGGCCTTCGAGGGCCGCCTCCAGGAGGTCGGCGCGGCGGACCTGCTGCGGGACGTGGAGCTGCCCACCTCAGCCCTGCTGGCCCGGATGGAGCGGCACGGCATCGCGGCCGACCGGGCCCATCTGGAGGCCATGGAGCAGATGTTCGCGGGCGCCGTTCAGCAGGCGGTGAAGGAGGCGCACGCGGCGGCCGGGCACGAGTTCAACCTGGGCTCGCCCAAGCAGCTCCAGGAGGTCCTCTTCGGTGAGCTGGCCCTGCCCAAGACGAAGCGCACCAAGACCGGTTACACGACCGACGCGGACGCCCTCGCGTGGCTGGCGACCCAGACGGACAACGAACTGCCGGTGATCATGCTCCGGCACCGGGAGCAGGCGAAGCTGCGGGTCACCGTCGAGGGCCTGATCAAGACGGTCGCGGCGGACGGCCGTATCCACACCACGTTCAACCAGACGGTCGCCGCGACCGGCCGCCTGTCGTCCACCGACCCGAACCTCCAGAACATCCCGGTCCGCACCGACGAGGGCCGCGCGATCCGCCGCGGCTTCGTGGTCGGCGACGGCTTCGAGTCCCTGATGACGGCGGACTACAGCCAGATCGAGCTGCGCGTGATGGCCCACCTGTCCGAGGACACGGGCCTCATCGAGGCGTTCACCTCGGGCGAGGACCTGCACACGACCGCGGCCGCGCAGGTGTTCTCCGTCGAGCCCGCCGGGGTGGACGCGGAGATGCGGCGCAAGATCAAGGCGATGTCGTACGGCCTGGCCTACGGTCTGTCGGCCTTCGGCCTCTCCCAGCAGCTGAACATCGAGGCGGCGGAGGCCCGCGCCCTGATGGACGCGTACTTCGAGCGCTTCGGCGGCGTACGGGACTATCTGCGCCGGGCCGTCGACGAGGCGCGGTCCACGGGCTACACGGCGACGCTCTTCGGACGCCGCCGCTACCTGCCCGACCTCAACAGCGACAACCGTCAGCGCCGTGAGGCGGCCGAGCGCATGGCCCTCAACGCACCCATCCAGGGCACGGCCGCGGACATCGTCAAGATCGCGATGCTGAACGTGGACCGGGCGCTGCGGGAGGCAGACCTGAAGTCCCGCATGCTCCTCCAGGTCCACGACGAAATCGTCCTGGAGATCGCCCCCGGCGAGCGCGCGACCGCGGAGGAACTGGTCCGCCGCGAAATGGAGAACGCGGTCCACCTCCGCGTCCCCCTCGGCGTCTCGGTGGGCGCGGGCTCGGACTGGGAGTCGGCAGCGCATTAGCCTGCGGCGGTTCGGCGGGAGGGTTCGTTGGCAGCGTGCGGCTGAGTAGCGGACCCTCCATCGCCACGACGACAGTCCCTGTCGGCTCAGAACTCGCTCGGCGCAGAATCTCCGCCGCAACGGCGAGCACCCCCACGGCGCACTCCGGCGGTGCCGAACCGACCGCAACCCCACCGGACACCCACCCCACCGGACACCCACCCCACCGGACACCCACCCCACCGCACACCCACCCACCCCGCACAACCCCGCCCCACCCCCGGAGGGACCCGTCACCCACGTGGCCCCCGCGAAAACGCCCCCGCCGCCCCCGCCCGTCAAGATGCGGGCATGGGTATACGCATGCTCCGCCGCCGGACGGCCCGCGCACGGACGCAGGCGCAGGCGCACACCGCATCGGCCCCGTCCACCCGGCCCCGCCCGGTACCGGCCTTCACAGTCGTCGCAAGCACCGCCCGCATCCCCACCGACCTGGCGACAGCCCTGCGCCGAGCCACCGCGGTCGGCACCACCCACATTCCGGCCCACTGGGCGACAACCCTGCGTCGAGCAGTCGTCGCAAGCACCGCCCGCATCCCCACCGGCCTGGCGACAGCCCTGCGCCGAGCGAGCGCGGCGCTCAGCGGGCAGCGGGACGGCTCCGCCGCTCCTCGTCCGCGTCCGAACCGTCGGGGACCGGGGCCGGACGCCAGACCCTGACCCGCGCGGCGTACAGCACCACGCCCAGGACGAGTCCCGCGCCGGCACCGAAGCACAGCGTCGGGATCAGTTCCCAGGGCTTCGCGGTGGACCCCAGTACTCCCACCACCGTGTCGCGCGTTGCGCCGCCGCGACCACCGCACAGCCGCCGATCACGGCCCCGGCCCACCACCGGTCCCGTACGGACAACACCGGAACCCCCACCGGTTCGGCCGCGGGCGCCCGCCGTAGCGCGTGTGCCACGAACACGGCGATCACCACCGCGGCCACCGCCGAACCGCCGTACTGCAGGTACCAGTACAAGGGAGAGCCGGCCACCTCCCGCCCCAGGACGGGAAACAGCCGCATCCCCCACCGGTCGAGGTGCGTGAACGCGTCCCACACGACGTGGGTCAGCGCGCCGAGTGCGGCGGAGACGTACCACCACACCACCGAAACGGGCCGTACGCGCGCGCGTGGCGCCCCGCAGCGCAGCAGCGTTGCCACCCGGCCCTGCCACGCTCGCGGCAGCAGCGCCACCAGCGGCTCACGGACCAGCAGCCACAACCCCACCAACGCCCAGGCGACCAGCACGTCGACGGTGAGCACGCCCGGGAAGGAATGGGTGAACTCACCGAACTCCATCGCCCCGGAGACGACACTCGCCGCGTAGTAGGTCATGTCGGGAGCAAAGGAACCCGCCACGAGTGCGGCCGGCACCAGCGATCCCCGGGCGGTTCCGTCGGTGCGTACGGCGGGCAGGACGGCCGCCGCATGGCTCAGGGTGAACGGCAACGAAGCTCCTCGCGGCGGATGTTGGGCCGGCGGTCGACCGGGTTCTTCAATGCCGTTCAGTATGAGCGATGCGATCGGGCCCCGATCCGACATGGCCAATCGGTGAAAATCGGGCACGAACGGGTGCCCGAGCAAAGGAAGTTGTCGTAGGGTCGCCTGGGTCACACCGAAGCGCGGCACGGGGGGCAACCCCCAGTGCGGTTCGATCGTCACAACAGGTCGAGCACAGACGTCGAACACAGACAGACACGGGCGGTCGGGCGTCCACGGGAGGGGTTCCATTTATGGCGGCGCAATTCGGTAGGCGGCTGCGCAAGGGAGCGGCGACCACCGCCGTGGCCGCGGCCGCGGTCGCGGCCCTGTCCGCCTCCCAGGCTCCGGGGGTGACGGCCGACGACCAGAACAGACCGGCCACCACCGGCGCCGAGACCGCACCCGACGCGACCGCCGACGACGGTGGCGGCGCCACCGGCAACTCGCCGTACTACACGGACCTGCCGCCGCTGAACACCCCGAGCCCCTCGCCGACCGCCGACGGTAACCCCGTATCCCCGGGCGAGGCCGAGGCGGGCATCCCCGCCACCGTCCTCGACGCCTACAAGAAGGCCGCGGCCGAACTGCAGGCGTCCAAGCCCGGCTGCAACCTGCCCTGGCAACTCCTGGCCGCCATCGGCAAGGTCGAGTCGGGCCAGGCCCGCGGCGGCCGCGTCGACGCGGCCGGCACCACCACCTCCCCGATCCTCGGTCCGCAGCTCGACGGCAACGGTTTCGCGCTCATCAGGGACACCGACGACGGCGCGTACGACGGCAACAGCACGTACGACCAGGCCGTCGGCCCCATGCAGTTCATCCCGTCCACCTGGGCGTGGGCGGGCCGCGACGGCAACGGCGACGGCACCGAGGACCCCAACAACATCTACGACGCCGCGTTTTCGGCCGGCCATTACCTTTGCCGCTACGGCTGGGACCTGTCCACGCAGGCCGACCTCAACAGGGCGATCCTCAGCTACAACAACTCGCAGGACTACCTGAACACGGTCCTGTCGTGGCTGGAGTACTACCGCAAGGGCATCCGCGAGATCCCGGACGGCACCGGCACCCTGCCCGATGACGGCAACCGCAGCGACGGCGGCAACAGGGCGAACACCAAGCCCTCGCCCCCGGCCTCCGACACGCCGGACAACAAGCCCAGCACGCCCGGCAAGCCCGGTGGCGGCTCCCAGAGCCCGAAGCCGCCCACGTCGTCTCCGCCCGGCACGCCGAAGCCGCCGCCCACGTCCCCCGGCGCCCCCCAGACCCCCACCGACACAGTGGACCACCTGGAGGACGCCGGCACCGCGAAGCTCACCGCGATCGCGGGCGACACGTTCACCAAGAAGATCAGCACCCGTGCCGAGACCAAGGCCGGCGCGGCCGTCGCCAAGGTCCGCATCCGCTTCACGATCATCGGCGACACCGACGCCACCTTCGCCGGCGGCGAGAATGTCGCCACGGTCGTCACCAACAGCACCGGCGTGGCCGTCGCGCCCGCGCTGAAGGCGGGCGAGAAGACTGGCGACTTCACCGTCCGCGCCACCGTCGTCGGCCGCATGGTCAGCGGCCTCGACTACGAGGCCACCGTCACCGAACGCGTGGCCGGCGCCCTCACCCGCACCAGCGCCACCGCGCTGACCTGCAAGGCCGGCGGCGAGTTCGCCGAGCAGGTCGAGGTGAAGGCGACGTACCAGGGCGAGGCCGCGGACAAGGTCGCGGTCACCGCCACGCTCATCAAGTCCGTGCTCGACCCGTCCGAGAACGACAAGGGCCCCTACTTCAAGGACGCGGACGGCAAGCCGATCCGTACCCTGAAGGGCCTGGAGACGGACGCGAACGGCCTGTTGAAGCTGCCGAAGCTGTACGCGGACGACACCACCGGCACGTTCCTGCTCCGCATCGAGGCGGCGGGCGGGGCGACGCTCACGGTCCCGCTGACCGTGGAAGCGGCCGAGACGTCGTCGCCGAGCCCGTCGGCCAGCCCCAGCGCATAGGCCCTTCCGCAGTCCCTTAGCGGTCCCTTCGCAGTCCTTCGTGCTCCTTCTACGACGGCGGCGGCGCCCCTTCACCGAGGGGGCGCCGCCGTTGTGTGTGCTACGTGTTCTCATCTCACCCGCCCGTTGCTACGGTGCCGGACCTGACGAGGTATCAGTTCCTGTCCGTCGGGAGGCCCGCATGCGCGCCCTGATCGCCGCCGCGACCGGTCTCGCCGTCGCGCTCGCCCTGGTCCTCACGCTCACCGCCCTCGGCACCCCCTCGGGCGAGACGTCCCCGAAGCCACTGCTGACGACGGTGCCCGCACACCCGTAACCACCCGGCAGGGAGGCCGAGATGCGCCGCAAGACCAGTCTGATCCTGCTCGCCCTCGCCGTGTTCTTCGCGGCGCTGTCCCCGCTGCTGCGCTGGTACGCCTTCCCGCGCCTCGCCAAGATCCCGGCCCACCAGTACCAGGACATGGTCCTGGAGGCGAAGGACGCCACCCTCCTCGACTACGGCACGATGCGCGCCAAAAGGGTCCCCAAGGTCAGCATCGTGCAGACCCTCCGCGGCAACGTGGAGGCCTCCGAGAAGATCGAGAAGACGGCGGGCCGGGACGTCGTGGTCTGGGACGGCCTGTCCTATGTCCAGGGACCCGACGGCAAGATGGTCTCCAAGATCCCCGAGCGCTACATCTTCGACGCCCACACCCAGGAACCCGTCCACGCCACGGGCGAGATGGTCGACGGCGACCCGGTCAAGCGGCAGGGCATCGAGTTCAAGTGGCCGTTCCTGACGGAGAAGCGCGACTACGAGTACTTCGACGCGCAGGCCCGGATCACCGCCCCCATCCACTACCAGGGCACCCAGAACTTCCGCGGGGTCGAGGTCTACTACTTCGAGCAGACCATCCCCTGGACCAAGGTGCCCTTCCCCAAGACCATGCCCGTGGCGGGCATTACCCCCGAGTCGGTCGCGAAGACCGGTACGACGCGGTGGTACTCCACCGTCCGCAAGTTCTGGATCGAACCGCTGACCGGCGCCCCGGTCTACGGCGAGGAGATCCACAAGGAGGAACTGCGCGGCGGCACCCTGCTCGGCGGTCGCGAGAAGGTGACGGCGTTCGCCGGCCACGTGAAGATGCGCGAGGACTACATCGCGCACACCGTGGACCTGGTCAAGTCCAACCGCACCCTCGTCCTGCTGCTGACGTCCTACCTGCCGTGGGGCTTCCTCGCCCTCGGCGTCCTGCTGCTGTCCCTCTCCCTCTACCTGGAAGCCCGCAGCCGCCACCCCGGCGACCCGGCACCCGCCGAGGCCACCCAGCCGGAGCCGGTCAGCGCCTGAGCCGGGCGTTGGTGTGCCGCGTCGGTTCGGCACCGGCCGGATCCTCGGGCCACGGATGCTTCGGGTACCGGCCGCGCAGTTCCGCGCGTACGCCCTTGTAGCCGTCCTTCCAGAAGGAGGCGAGGTCGGCGGTGACGGCGGCCGGGCGGCCGGCGGGGGAGAGCAGATGCACGAGCAATGGCACCCCCGCGACCCGGGGCGACTCCTGCAGTCCGAACATCTCCTGCACCTTCACGGCGAGCACGGGCTGCTCCGGATTCCCGTAGTCGATCCGGATTCTGGACCCACTCGGTACGGTGATCCGCTCCGGGGCGAGCTCGTCGAGCCGCGCGGCGTCTCCGGAAGCCCAGGGCAGCAGCCGGTTCAGACACTGCCCCGCGTCGATCCGCCCGAGATCGGCCCGCCGCCGTGCCCGGCCCAGCTCGGGCTCCAACCACTCCTCCACGCGCGCGTGGAGCGCTTCGTCGGAGACATCGGGCCACGGATCCCCCATATGCAGGTGCAAAAAGGCGAGCCGCTGCCTCAGTACGACGGCCTCGGCGGACCACCTCAACAGCCCGAGCCCCTCCCGCCGCAGCCCCTCGACAAGCGCCTCCCGTACGAGACCGGCGTCCGCGTCGGCGAGTGGCCGCACCGCCAGCTCCACGGCCCCCAGCCGCTCGACGCGCCGCGCGACGACATCCCCGTCGGCCCAATGGACCTCGTCCCGCTCCTCGACGAACGCCCCCGCGGCGAGCCGAGCGACCCCCTCGTCGACAACCGCCCCGAGCCGCACGCGCGCGTGCCCCTTGCCGAGGGGACGGTCGGCCACGGCGACCGCGATCCAGGGAGCCCCGCGCAGGCCGGTACCGTCACCGGCCTCGGCGCGGGTCCCGGACACCATGAGGTACGAACCGCCGTCGGCCCTGGCGACCCGCTCCGGGAACGCGAGAGCGGCGACGACCCCGACGACAGCGTCCTCCCCGGCGCCAACCGCGCTGTCGCCATCTCCTTTGGGGGCGTGAGAAAGGTCTGTTGATAGGGCCCGCAGCCGCCGAACCTCCGCACGCCACCGCGCCCCATAGGCGTCACCCCCGCGCCGAGCAGCCCGCAAGGCAGCGGCCAGGTCGTCCCCGTACTCCCGAGGCGGCTCCTCACTCAGCAACGCGACCACCTCGGCGGCCCGCTCCACGCCGACCAAGGGCGACGCGTCGAGCAGAGCCCGCCCCAGCCGGGGGTGCAACCCCAACCGGGCAAGCCGCAAACCCCGCTCAGTGGCGCGACCGACGGAGTCCACCGCCCCGATCGCCGACAGAACACTGCGCGCCGCCCCCATCGCCCCACCCGGCGGCGCATCCAGCAACGCCAGCCCGGAGGCCTCCGGATCGCCCCAGCACGCCGTCTGCAGCGCGAACGCTGTCAGGTCGGCCACTTTGATCTCCGGCGCCGGGAAACGCGGCAGACGCGCGTCCTCCGCCTCCGCCCAGCACCGGTACACCGCACCCGGCGCCTCACGCCCGGCACGGCCCGCCCGCTGCCGCCCCGCCGCCTGCGAGGCCCGTACCGTCGTCAGCGCGCTCAGCCCGCGCGCGTGATCCACCCGCGGCTCCCGCGCCAGCCCCGAGTCGACGACCACCCGCACCCCGGGAACCGTCAGCGACGACTCGGCCACGGACGTCGCCAGCACCACCCGGCGCCGCTTCCCGTTCCCAGGAGCCAGCACCGCGTCCTGCACGGCCGTCGGCGCCCGCCCGTGCACCTGAAGCACCTCGACGTCCCCGAAGTCCGCCAGAGCCCCGAGCTGCCCGGCGACCCGCGCGATCTCGCCCACGCCCGGCAGGAAGCACAGCACGTCGCCCTCCCGCTCGGCCAGCGCCCGCCGCACCACCGACGCCACATGCGTCAGCAGCGCGGGATCGACGCGCATCCCGTGCGGCGGCCGTACCGGACGCGTCGGCGGCGCCCACACCACCTCCACCGGATACGAGACACCCGCCGCCTCGACCACCGGCGCCCCGCCCAGCAGCCGCGCCCACCCCTCGGCGTCGGTCGTCGCCGACGCGGCCACCAGCCGCAGCTCCGGCCGCAGCGTCTGCCGTACGTCCCACAGGAAGGCCGCCACGGTGTCCGCGTCCAGATGCCGCTCGTGGCACTCGTCGAGCACCACCACGTCCACGTCCGCCAGCTCCTGGTCGCGCTGCACCCGCTGCAACAGCACACCGGTCGTGACGACCTCCACGCGCGCGTGCCGCCCGACGACCCGCTCCCCGCGCACGGTGTAACCGACGCTGTCGCCGACCTTCTCGCCGAGCAGCCACGCCATCCGCCGGGCCGCCGCCCGCGCCGCGATCCGCCGCGGCTCGGCGACGACCACACGCCGCACGGGGCCTTTGTCCAGCAGGCCCGCCAACGCCAGCGGCACCAGGGTCGTCTTGCCGGTGCCAGGCGGCGCCACGAGCACCGCGGTGCCGTGCCCCTCCAGGGCGTCGTCCAGACCGGGCAGAGCACCGTGTACGGGCAGGGCGTCGAGGGCGTCGTAACGGATCACTCACTCAGTCCCGTACGCACACGAAGATCGCCGTCCCCGGGATCAGATTCCCGCGCAGCGGCGACCAGCCGCCCCACTCGGCGGTGTTCCAGGCCGGCCACTCCGGCTCGACCAGGTCCACCAGGCGCAAGCCCGCCGTGACGATGTCCCGCACCCGGTCGCCGAGGGTCCGGTGGTGCTCGACGTAGACCGCGCGACCCTCCCCGTTCTCGATGTACTGCTCGACGTACGGTGTGCGGTCGAAGTACGAGGCGGACACCGACAGCCCCTGAGGCCCGGGCTCGTCCGGGAAGGCCCAGCGGATGGGATGGGTGACCGAGAAGACGAAACGCCCGCCCGGCCGCAGCACCCGCCGCACCTCCCGCAGCACCAGCACCGGATCCGCCACGAAGGGCAGCGCCCCGTACGCCGAGCAGGCCAGGTCGAAGGTTTCGTCCGCGAACGGCAGGGCGCCCGCGTCGGCGCACACCAAGGGGAACGATCCGCCGATGCGCAGCGCGTGCTGGAGCTGGCGGTGGGAGAGGTCCAGGGCGACCGGGCGGGCGCCCTGCGCGGCCAGCCAGCGCGCGCACTGGGCCGCGCCGGCGCCGATCTCCAGGACGGCTTTGCCCTTCAGCTCCTCCGGCGGGCCGAGCAGCTCGGCCTCTACCTCGTCGAGCCCCTCGGGGCCCCACACGAAACGGTCGTCCCCGAGGAACGTGCCGTGCTCGACCTGGTACTCGTCCGCGTTGCGGTCCCACCAGCCCCGGTTGGCCCGGGCGCTCTCCGTGACGCCGGCGTCACGTCGGGTGGCTTCCGGCTCCGGCGCCGGTTCGGACGATACGGGCTCTTGGATGATCGGCTCCCTCGTCGTACTCTTCCGTCACCTTTGTGGCGCCACCTCTCACGGTGGTGCCACGCGGGAGGTGTCCTGTGGCCGTTTGGCCTCCAGGGACAGTTCTTGTGCCGGGTATGGGGCGATCCGCCCCGGGTGTGCGGCTTCGCGCATTGACCCTGTCCGGCTGCCCCCGTATGCTACAAGTTGCGCTGCGGGCCTGCGCACCTCAGACGTAGCAGGCTGCGCTCGCATCTGTTGTATGTCCCCTCGGTTGTCGAGGCGCCACCAGTGGTTTTCTGGGGCGCTTCCTTGGCTGTCCGGCTTCTTCAGAGCGAAACGGGCTCCCGGCGTAAAGCAGTACCTACGACTTCAATGTCCGTACCGGAGCCCTTTCCCACATGACGAGCAGCACCGAGACCACCGCCACCACCCCGCAGGTAGCGGTCAACGACATCGGTAACGAGGAAGCCTTCCTCGCCGCGATCGACGAGACGATCAAGTACTTCAACGACGGCGACATCGTCGACGGCGTCATCGTGAAGGTCGACCGGGACGAGGTCCTGCTCGACATCGGTTACAAGACCGAAGGCGTTATCCCGAGCCGCGAGCTCTCGATCAAGCACGACGTCGACCCGAACGAGGTCGTCGCCGTCGGTGACGAGATCGAAGCCCTTGTTCTTCAGAAGGAGGACAAGGAAGGCCGCCTGATCCTCTCGAAGAAGCGTGCCCAGTACGAGCGCGCCTGGGGCACCATCGAGAAGATCAAGGAAGAGGACGGGATCGTCACCGGTACCGTCATCGAGGTCGTCAAGGGTGGTCTCATCCTCGACATCGGCCTCCGTGGCTTCCTCCCGGCCTCCCTGGTCGAGATGCGCCGCGTCCGCGACCTCCAGCCCTACGTGGGCAAGGAGCTCGAGGCCAAGATCATCGAGCTGGACAAGAACCGCAACAACGTGGTCCTGTCCCGCCGTGCCTGGCTGGAGCAGACCCAGTCCGAGGTCCGCCAGACGTTCCTCACGACCCTGCAGAAGGGTCAGGTCCGTTCCGGTGTGGTCTCCTCGATCGTCAACTTCGGTGCCTTCGTGGACCTGGGTGGCGTCGACGGTCTGGTCCACGTCTCCGAGCTGTCCTGGAAGCACATCGACCACCCCTCCGAGGTCGTCGAGGTCGGCCAGGAGGTCACCGTCGAGGTCCTCGACGTCGACATGGACCGCGAGCGCGTCTCCCTGTCGCTGAAGGCGACCCAGGAAGACCCGTGGCAGCAGTTCGCCCGCACCCACCAGATCGGCCAGGTCGTGCCCGGCAAGGTCACGAAGCTGGTTCCGTTCGGTGCGTTCGTCCGCGTGGACGAGGGCATCGAGGGTCTGGTCCACATCTCCGAGCTGGCCGAGCGCCACGTGGAGATCCCGGAGCAGGTCGTCCAGGTCAACGACGAGATCTTCGTCAAGGTCATCGACATCGACCTCGAGCGCCGCCGCATCAGCCTCTCGCTGAAGCAGGCCAACGAGTCCTTCGGTGCCGACCCGGCCTCGGTCGAGTTCGACCCGACCCTGTACGGCATGGCCGCGTCGTACGACGACCAGGGCAACTACATCTACCCCGAGGGCTTCGACCCCGAGACCAACGACTGGCTCGAGGGCTACGAGAAGCAGCGCGAGGAGTGGGAGCGCCAGTACGCCGAGGCGCAGCAGCGCTTCGAGCAGCACCAGCAGCAGGTCATCAAGTCCCGCGAGGCGGACGAGAAGGCCGCTGCCGAGGGCGGTGGCGAGGCCGCCGCTCCGGCTGCGGCCGGTGGTGGTGGCGGTTCGTACTCCTCCGAGGGCCCGGACAACTCCGGCGCGCTGGCCTCGGACGAGGCGCTTGCCGCGCTGCGGGAGAAGCTGGCGGGTGGGCAGAGCTGAACGCCCACTGAGCAGTAGCTCTTGACTGAGGGCCCGCATCCCTTTGGGATGCGGGCCCTCAGTTCGTTTGCGCTGGACGGGAGTTGACCGCCGCGGGTACCAGACCGTTCCGCGGGCGAGGCGGTGACGTCGGTGATCCGGTGATTCGGTGACTCAGGGGAGCGACGTATGAAAAGGCAGTGAGGGGTGCCTGTTCAGGGGCGTCGGGCGGGAATGCCCACGCCCTGCACCGCGTTGTGCAGTACGAACACGAGGAGGAGCGGTCACAGTGCTTGATCCGCAGGGTTTGTACGCATGGGAGCCGAAGGGCCTCGCCGTCGTCGACATGGCGCTCGCCCAGGAGTCGGCCGGCCTTGTCATGCTCTACCACTTCGACGGATACATCGACGCGGGCGAGACCGGCGACCAGATCGTCGACCGGCTCCTCGACTCGCTGCCCCACCAGGTCGTCGCGCGCTTCGACCACGACCGGCTCGTGGACTACCGGGCCCGCCGCCCGCTGCTGACGTTCAAGCGCGACCGCTGGGCCGCCTACGAGGAGCCCACCCTCGACGTGCGGCTGGTCCAGGACGCCACCGGTGCGCCCTTCCTGCTGCTGTCCGGCCCGGAGCCGGATGTGGAGTGGGAGCGCTTCGCCGCGGCCGTCCAGCAGATCGTGGAGCGACTCGGCGTCCGCCTGTCGGTGAACTTCCACGGCATCCCCATGGGCGTCCCGCACACCCGCCCGGTGGGCCTCACCCCGCACGGCAACCGCAACGATCTCGTGCCCGGCCACAGCAGCCCCTTCGAGGAGGCCCAGGTGCCCGGCAGCGCGGAGGCGCTGGTCGAGTACCGCCTCATGGAGGCCGGACACGACGTCCTGGGCGTCGCCGCGCACGTGCCGCACTACATCGCCCGCTCGCCGTACCCGGACGCGGCGCTGACCGTCCTGGAAGCCATCACGGCGGCGACCGGCCTGGTCCTGCCCGGCATCGCCCACGCCCTGCGCACGGACGCGTACCGCACGCAGACCGAGATCGACCGGCAGATCCAGGAGGGCGACGAGGAACTCGTCGCGCTCGTCCAGGGCCTGGAGCACCAGTACGACGCCGCCGCGGGCGCCGAGACCCGGGGCAACATGCTCGCCGAGCCGGTCGAGATCCCGTCCGCGGACGAGATCGGACGCGAGTTCGAGCGGTTCCTGGCGGAACGGGAGGGGGACGGCTGAGCCCTGCCGGAGCCCGCGGGGTGCGTTGTCGGCGGCAGGGCCTAAGCTGCCGGTCATGCTGAAAGTTGGCCTGACCGGGGGTATCGGCGCCGGCAAGAGCGAGGTGTCGCGGCTGCTCGTCGAGTGCGGAGCCGTGCTGATCGACGCTGACCGCATCGCGCGCGAGGTCGTCGCACCGGGGACGCCCGGCCTCGCCGCGGTCGTCGAGGCCTTCGGCGAGGAGATTCTGGCCGCCGACGGCAGCCTGGACCGGCCCAAGCTGGGCTCGATCGTCTTCGCCGACCCGGAGCAGCTGGCCCGCCTGAACGCGATCGTGCATCCTTTGGTCGGCGCCCGCTCCCGCGAGCTGGAAGCAGCCGCCGCCGAGGACGCCGTCGTCGTCCACGACGTGCCGCTCCTCGCGGAGAACGGCCTCGCGCCGCTGTACGACGTGGTGGTCGTCGTCGACGTGAGCCCCGAGACCCAGCTCAATCGGCTCGTCCGGCTGCGCGGCATGGCCGAGGCGGACGCCCGCGCGCGCATGGCCGCCCAGGCGACGCGCGAGAAACGCCTGGAGATCGCGGACGTCGTCATCGACAACGACGTACCCCTGGAGGAACTCCAGCGGCGCGTACGGGACGTCTGGGCCGGTCTCGTCCGCAGAGCCCGCGCGACCCAGGCACCGTCACAGGAGCCCCAGGAATAGCAGCCCCCGGTCCGGGCGTTGAACCCGTCCAGTAAGGGAAGGACTTTGCCGTGCCCGAGATCAGCGGTTCCACCGGACGTACTCCCGAGACGCATGTCATCGACTTCCGTGCCGCCGAGCAGTTGCTCGCCGCACGGGACCCGCGGGGCGCGGTGAAGCTGCTCGACCCAGTCGTCGCCGCGCACCCGGAGAACACCGCCGCACGGCTGCTGCGCGCGCGTGCCTTCTTCGCGGCCGCGCAACTGCGGCCCGCCGAACTCGAGTTCACCATCGTCCTGGAGCGCGAGCCGGACAACGCGTTCGCGCACTTCGCGCTCGCTCGGACCTACGAGCGCCAGGGGCGGCACGACCAGGCCAGGCGCCACTTCCGCCTGGCGGCCGCGCTGGATCCGAAACCGGAGTTCCTGCAGGCGGCGCGCTTCGACGCGTGACCGCCCCGGTCACGGGCGACGGTTGTCCGGCGTGCGGTGCGGCGTGCGGTACGGCGGGACGTCTCGGCCCGGCTGGTAGTGCGGGCCCTGGCGGATGTGCCGCAGGATCAGCGTCATGTCGACGGTGATCACCAGCCACAGCACCCCGCAGGCGATCGCCCAGCCGGGGCGCCCGGCGAGCGCGAAGGCGATCGTGCCGAAGACGGCCCAGACCATCCCCCACGCGGTCAGCCAGAAGCGCAGCCGCAGCGCACTGCGCGCGGTCGTCGGCTCACTGCCCGTACGCATCGGGATCACCACTCCTCTTTTGCAACGTACTCTTCGGAACGGACGTTCGGCAAAGTCCTGGTCGCCGCGTTGCCGGCCGTGCGCGCCCACCACCGCGAGCGGGGCATTGCGCCGGAGATCGCGCGGCGCACTCTGACCGACGTCGGCCGTAACATCGCGGCGCACCGCAGGTGGTACGGCACGGGCGGCATGCTGCGTCCGCGGTGGCTGTCCCTGCACTTCCACGGCGAGCTGTACCAACTGGGGCGACTGCAGTTCCAGCGGGGCCGGATCGGTACGTGGACCAGTGGTTCCATCGCGGCGGAGGGACTTCCCCTGGGCCCTGGCGACCTCGGACTGGGGCTGCACATTCCCGACTTCCTCGGGCCGCTGACCCCGAAGGCCTGCGACCGTTCGCTCGCCATGGCGCGGGACTTCTTCGCCCGGCACTGTTCCGAGGAACCCTATGCGGTGGTGACCTGCGGCTCGTGGCTGCTCGACCCCCAGCTGAAGCAGTACCTGCCGCGGGACTCCAACATCGTCCGTTTCCAGGAGCGCTTCCGGATCAGCCACCTGCCGACGGAGCCCGAGGACCGGACACCGGTCCGCTTCGTCTTCGGCACCGACGACCTGCTCGGAACGGACGTTCGGCAAAGTCCTGGTCGCCGCGTTGCCGGCCGTGCGCGCCCACCACCGCGAGCGGGGCATTGCGCCGGAGATCGCGCGGCGCACTCTGACCGACGTCGGCCGTAACATCGCGGCGCACCGCAGGTGGTACGGCACGGGCGGCATGCTGCGTCCGCGGTGGCTGTCCCTGCACTTCCACGGCGAGCTGTACCAACTGGGGCGACTGCAGTTCCAGCGGGGCCGGATCGGTACGTGGACCAGTGGTTCCATCGCGGCGGAGGGACTTCCCCTGGGCCCTGGCGACCTCGGACTGGGGCTGCACATTCCCGACTTCCTCGGGCCGCTGACCCCGAAGGCCTGCGACCGTTCGCTCGCCATGGCGCGGGACTTCTTCGCCCGGCACTGTTCCGAGGAACCCTATGCGGTGGTGACCTGCGGTTCGTGGCTGCTCGACCCCCAGCTGAAGCAGTACCTGCCGCGGGACTCCAACATCGTCCGTTTCCAGGAGCGCTTCCGGATCAGCCACCTGCCGACGGAGCCCGAGGACCGGACACCGGTCCGCTTCGTCTTCGGCACCGACGACCTGCCGTTCGACCGACTGCCGCGCCGCACTGTCCTGGAGCGGGCCGTCGTGGATCACCTGCGGGACGGCGGCCACTGGTACGTCGGACACGGCTGGCTTCCGCTGTAACTCGTACGGGTGAACGCATGCCGGGTGGGAACGGGCGTGCGGGTGCGGTCCGTTGGACGGGCATGGAGCTGAAAATGCGAGCGGGACATCAGGGGACGGGACCGGGGGCGATCACCCCGGACGGCTGTGCGGTCGAGCTCTATTCGCGGCTGTCCGCAGGGGACGAACCGGACATCATCGCCGCGGCTGTTCCGGCGGGCGCGCGCATCCTGGAGCTGGGCAGCGGCGTGGGGCGCATGACCCATCCGCTGCTGGAGCGGGGGTTCACGGTCACGGCGGTGGACGAGTCCGCCGAGATGCTGGAGCGCGTCCGCGGAGCGCGCACGATACGCAGCACGATCGAGGACCTCGATCTGGGTGAGAGATTCGACGTGGTGATGCTCGCGTCGTTCCTCGTGCACACCGGCGACCTCCAGGAGCGGCAGGCACGGCTGAGCACGTGTGCACGGCACGTCGCGGAGGACGGCTGCGTGCTCATCCAGCGCGAGGGCGAGGACTACCACATGAACATACCGCGCGAGCGGGTCGACCCCAGCGGCTTCACCGTGCGGATCGTGTCGTCGGAGCCGGTGGGGGACGGCGTGAACTCGGTGCACGCGGAGTACGAGTTCCCGGACGCGACCTGGACCCAGACCTTTCAGACCCGTCCGCTGACGAAGGAGCAGTTCGAGGAGGCGCTGGCGGAGGCGGGTCTGAGGGTGGACAAGTACCTGACGGAGGACCGGATCTGGGTGCGGGCCGTGCCCGCCTCCTAGGCAGCCGAGGTGAGTTGGAGAACAGCGATGAGTTTCGGAGCCGGCGTCCGTCTACCCCTGTGACAGCACCACGGACCGCTTCACACAGGAGACCCTCATGTCCGAGACCACCGCTTCCGTCACCGCCGGCTCTGCCCCCACCGCCCGTACCGTCGTCGCCGAGTCCGCGACCGCCCGCGGACGCCGTGCCCGTATCGCCCTGCGCGCCCTGCAGGTGTTCCTCGCCCTCTTCTATGTGATCGCGAGCGCGCTGCCCAAGCTGATTGCGCACCCCACGGCCGTCGAGGGCTTCGACAAGATGGGCTGGGGCAGCGCGGGGATGTACACCATCGGTGTCCTCGAACTGGCCGGCGGGACAGCGCTGTTGATCCCGGCGCTGCAGTCGGTGGCGGCGATGGCGCTGAGCGGACTGATGGTGGGTGCGTTCGTCGTCTCGCTCACCGCCCTCGACGGGGAGAACGCGGCGACACCGCTGATCCTGATCGTGCCGCTCGCCCTCATCGCCTGGGCGCGGCGCGGGCACAATGCGGATCTGCTGCGGCTGGTGCGACGACAGGCGTGAGGAGCGCGATCCACGCCGTGCGAAGACCGTACGGCAACGGCAACGGCAACGGCCACGGCTACGACCGCGGCTACGGATACGGCGACGGCGGTGGCGTCCGGCAGGTCGAAAGGCCTGGTCCGGACATCACCGCCGCCGCCGTCGCCGTGGCTGTCAGTGCCCCTCGGGGCTGCCTCCGCCCAGCAGTCCCCGCAGGCGCTCCAGCTCGCGGCGGTCGCGCTTGGTCGGGCGGCCCGTGCCGCGGTCGCGGATGCCGGCCGGGGCGACGGCCTCGCGGGGCGGGGGCGGAGGGCTGTTGTCGACGTAGCACTGGACGGCCACAGGGGCGCCGACCCGCTTGCGGATCAGGCGCTTGACGATGACGACGCGCTCCCGGCCCTCGTGCCGTACGCGCACCTCGTCGCCGACCCGCACGGAGTGCGCGGGCTTCACGCGCTCGCCGTTCACCCGAACGTGCCCGCCCTTGCAGGCGGCGGCTCCCATGGAACGGGTCTTGACCAGCCGGACCGACCAGATCCAGCTGTCGATGCGCACGCTCTCACCGCTCTGCGGACCGGCTGCCTCGGCGGCGGCCACCGCGGC
This sequence comes from Streptomyces sp. SA15, assembly GCF_002291145.1. Lineage (GTDB taxonomy): Bacteria > Actinomycetota > Actinomycetes > Streptomycetales > Streptomycetaceae > Streptomyces. Next base: position 12,040 of record NZ_NTGE01000074.1, on the reverse strand, counting down.
GGCGACCTTGGGATCCACGTCCTCGCCAGTACCGCCGGTCCCGCCGGTCCCGCCCGTCTTGTCGTCGTCCGTACGTTCCGCAACCATGTCTTCGACCTTAATGCCCGGTGCCGAGTCGCTCAGAGGGTTTTGGGCACGGTCGTACGGTGGACGCATGGACACCAACGGCCCCGTCGGTCCCGCCAGGCCGGCCGGTTCCGCCGGGCTCGCCGGGCTCGCCGGGCTCGCCGGGCTCGACGAGCGGATCGCCGGCTGCCGGGCCTGTCCTCGGCTGGTGGCGTGGCGCGAGGAGGTGGCCCGCGGCAAGCGCGCAGCCTTCGCCGACTGGACGTACTGGGGCCGACCGGTACCGGGCTTCGGCCCGCCCGAGGCCCGCCTGCTCGTCGTCGGTCTCGCCCCGGCCGCGCACGGCGGCAACCGCACCGGACGGATGTTCACTGGCGACCGCTCCGGAGACGTGCTGTACCAGGCGCTGTACGACGTGGGGCTCGCCTCGCAGCCCACCTCGGTCACCGCCGACGACGGCCTGGAGTTGTACGGCGTGCGTGTGACCTCGCCCGTGCACTGCGCCCCGCCCGCCAACAAGCCCACACCTGAGGAGCGGGACACCTGTCGGCCCTGGCTGGTCCAGGAGCTGAACCTGCTCCGGCCGACGCTGCGGGCCGTGGTCGTGCTCGGCGCCTTCGGCTGGCAGGCCGCGCTGCCCGCGTTCGCGCAGGCGGGCTGGACGGTCCCCCGACCGCGACCGGCCTTCGCGCACGGCGCGCACGTGTCGCTGGACGGGCTTGAGCTCTTCGGCTGCTTCCACGTCAGCCAGCGCAACACCTTCACCGGACGGCTCACACCGGCGATGCTGCGAGAGGTGCTGCGCACGGCCGCGCGGGCGGCGGGGCTGCACGGCCTGAAATGAGGCGACGAGGCCGTCGTACGACGGTTAAGGTCCCCGAATGGCCCTTTACCCGGAGATCGAACCGTACGACCACGGCCTGCTGGACGTCGGAGACGGCAACCTCGTCCACTGGGAGACCTGCGGGAATCCGCACGGCAAGCCGGCACTGGTGCTGCACGGTGGGCCGGGGTCCGGCTGCACGCCGTACTTCCGGAGGCTTTTCGACCCCGCCGTGTACCGGATCGTGCTGCTCGACCAGCGTGGCTGCGGGCGTTCGACACCGCACGCGAGCGTGTACGACACCGATATGAGCGTGAACACGACGGCTCATCTCATCGCCGACCTGGAGCTGCTGCGGCGGCATCTGGGGATCGGGCGATGGCTGGTGTGGGGCGTGTCGTGGGGGTCGGTACTGGGGCTGCGGTACGCGCAGACGCATCCGGCCGCCGTGTCCGAGCTGGTCCTGACCGGCGTCGCGACCGGCTCCAACCCCGAAGTGGCCTTGCTGACCAGGGGACTTGGGCAGATCTTCCCTCAGGCCTTCGAGCGGTTCGTCGGAGAATTGCCTGAGGACGAGCGAGACGGGAACCTCGCCGCCGCCTACAACCGGCTGATCGAGTCACCCGACCCCGAGGTGCGGGGGCGGGCCGCGCGCGCCTGGACGGACTGGGAGACGGCGGCGATTCCCGCGGCGCCCCGATCGGTCCCGCGCTTCGAGGATCCGCGGTTCCGCATGGCCTTCGCCCGCACCGTCACGCACTACTTCGGCAACGACCACTTCATGGGCGAGGGCAACGACGAGGGCGTCGTCCTGCGGGACGCGCACCTGCTGAAGGACATACCCGGCACCCTCGTCCAGGGCAGCCTCGACCTGGGCAACCTCCTCGGCACCGTCTGGCGGCTCCACCATGCCTGGCCCGGCAGTGAGCTGGTCATCGTCGACGACGTGGGACACAACGCGGGCGCGCCGGACATGGCGGAGGCGCTGGTGGCGGCGACGGACACATACGCCCGCCGCTGACGCTCACACGGGCCTCAAGCATCGGATGGGGTTTCGAACAGATGCCGCATGGTGGACCGATAGTTCGTCCGCACATGGGTCAGCGCGTGCGCCCGTGCCCGGGCCGGGTCGCCCGAGGCGATCGCCTCGTACAACTCGCGGTGTTCGACGAGGAGTTGGGGCCACTCCTCGTTCCGGCGGGTCATCCAGCGCAGGCGGCCGGCGACCGGTTCCAGGGCGGCTGTCAGCAGGCTGTTGCCCGCCATCGCCACGATCCGGTCGTGCAGGCGGCTGTTGATGTCGGTGATGGCCTCGGCGTCCCCCGCCTCGGTTGCGGCGGCCGCGAGGTCGAGGAGCTCCTCGACCTCGGCCAGATCATCGGGTGTCGCGCGGGCGGCGGCGAGCCCGGCGGCGTAGACCTCCAGCGCCTCGCGCAGTTCGAAGAGCTCCTTGACGTCGTCCGGGGTGAGACGGCGTACGACCGTACGGCGTGGTGTCTCGAAGTGGACGAACCCCTCGGCGACCAGGGCGCGGATCGCCTCGCGGACCGGCACCCGGGAGACCCCGAAGCGCTCGGCCAGCTCGCGTTCGACCAGCCGGTCGCCAGGGCGCAGGCCGCCCGCGATGATCTCCTGTCGCAGGGCGGCGAGAACGCGCTCGCGCACCGCGCCGAGAGGTTCGATCTTCGTCATGGAGCTCATGGGCCCATCTTCGCCGACTCGGGGGGTGTTTTACGGAGCGTTAACAAGAGCGACATCGGTCGGAACGGTTGACGGGAGGAGCATGACCGCAGTTTGGTATACCAAACGCCTTCCCCCGCAAGCAGTCCTCCGCCGTCCCCTCGCCCCTGGAGGCCCCGTGTCCCTCGCCGACCGCGCCGAAGCCACCGGCGCACCAGCGTTCGTCCCCGATCCCCGGCTCACCAACGAAGACCTCGCGCCCGCGGGCAAGCGCAACTGGAAGGTCTTCGACCTCTTCGCCATGTGGATGTCCGACGTCCACAACCTCGGCAACTACACGTTCGCCGCCGGTCTGCTCTTCCTCGGCATGAACGTCTGGCAGATCTTCACGTCCCTGCTCGTCGGCTTCGTGATCATCTACATCGGGATGAACCTGATGGGCCGCATCGGACAGCGCACCGGTGTCCCCTTCCCGGTGGTCAGCCGCATCTCCTTCGGTGTGTGGGGCGCCAACATCCCCGCCCTGATCAGGGCGGTCATCGCCATCATGTGGTACGGCATCCAGACCTACCTGGCATCCGTCGCCGTCAACGTGATGCTGCTGGCGGCCTGGCCGAGCCTGGAGTCGTGGACGCACAACTCCTTCCTGGGGCTCGACGCGCTCGGCTGGCTGTCGTTCGTCGCGTTGTGGCTGGTCCAGGCGGCGATCATCAGCCGGGGCATGGAGTCGGTGCGGAAGTTCCAGGACTTCTGCGGGCCGGCCATCTGGGTCGTGATGATCGCCCTCGCCGTCTGGATCCTCGCCAAGGCCGGCTGGACCATCTCGCTCACCAGCACCCCGCACCCGGTCTCCGTGGGCGAGCAGTGGCGCCAGTGGTTCGGCGCGGTCGGCCTGATCCTCGCCACCTACGGCACGCTGATGCTCAACTTCTGCGACTTCTCCCGCTTCGCGCCCGACTACAAGACGGTCCGGCGCGGCAACTTCTGGGGCCTGCCCGTCAACTCCACGGCCTTCGTGATCGTGTCGGTCATCGTCACGGCGGGCGCCTACGAGGTGTTCGGCAAGGAGATCACCGACCCCGCCTACCTCGTCGCCGAGATCGGCAACACCTGGGTGCTGGTGCTGGGCGCGCTGACGTTCGCCATCGCCACCATGGGCGTCAACATCGTCGCCAACTTCGTCTCACCGGCGTACGACCTGGCCAACGTCTGGCCGCGGAAGATCACCTTCAAGGTCGGCGGCATGATCAGTACGGTGGTGGCGCTGCTGGTGACCCCGTGGAACCTGTTCTCCAACCCCACGGTCGTCAACTACTTCCTCGGCGGCCTCGGCGCCTTCCTGGGCCCGCTGTTCGGCGTGATCATGGTCGACTACTACTGGGTCAAGCGCGGCCGGATCGACGTGAACGACCTGTTCGACGGCCGGCCCGGCTCGCGCTACTACTACCGCAAGGGCGTCAACCCCAAGGCGCTGTGGGCGTTCCTGCCCTCGGCGGCGGTCGCGGCGGTGCTCGCGCTGGTGAAGACCTTCAGCGACGTCGCACCGTACTCCTGGTTCATCGGCACGGCCCTGGCCGCCGGGCTGTACGTGATGCTGTGCCGCGCCGAACGCGAGGCCGGTTCCGCGGCCGTCCCCGAGAAGACCGTGGAGGTCTGAGAAGCGTGCGAATCGTCGTCACCAACTGCAACACCACGCAGGAGATGACCGAAGAGATCGTACGAGGTGCCCGGGCCGCCGCCGGCCCGGGCACCACCGTGATCGGACTGACCCCGTCCTGGGGACCCGAGTCCGCGGAGGGCTGGCTCGACAGCTATCTGTCGGCCGCGGCGGTCATCGACCTGCTGCGTACGTACGAGGGCCCGCCGTACGACGCCGTGGTCATGGCCGGCTTCGGGGAGCACGGGCGCGAGGGCGTGCGGGAGCTGGTGGACGTACCCGTCGTCGACATCACCGAGGCCGCCGCTCATCTGGCCTGCCTGCTGGGGCGACGGTACGGCGTCGTCACCACGCTGGAGCGGTCGCGCGGACAGATCGAGGACAGCCTGGAGCTGGCCGGGGTCGGCCGCAACTGCGCCGCCGTGATCGGCACCGGCCTCGGCGTCCTCGACCTCGGAGACGACGAGCGCACGGAGACGGCGTTCCTGGCGGCCGCCGAGCGGGCGCGGGAGGCGGGCGCCGAGGTCCTGGTGCTGGGGTGTGCGGGGATGACGGGTTTGCAGCGGGTGGTGGGGGAGAAGCTGGGCCTTCCGGTGGTCGACGGGGTCGGGGCGGCGGTGAAACTGGCGGAATCGCTGGTGACGCTGGGGCTGACGACGAGCCGGACGGGAAGTTATGCGAAGCCGGTGCCGAAGAGGAGGCTGTGGGGGCCGGGAGCCGGCTGACCGGTGGTCACGGTTCCGCTCAGGGCCGCCACTCGTACCGCACATCCGGCTCGCGCTCCTCGTTCCCACTGCCGTCCGTGTACTCGACAGCGACGAAGCCGTGCCGCTCGTAGAACCGGTGGGCGGGCTTGTTGACCTGGAAGGTCCACAAGGTCAGCCCCTCGGGGCTGCGTTCCCTGGCGAGGGCGACGAAGCGGTCACCGAGGCCGCGTCCGCGCCAGTCGGGGGCGAGATAGAGCTGTGAAAGTTCGTCGCCGTCGAGCACCATCACCCCGACGACCGCGTCTCTCTCCGCGTCCTCGGCAACCCAGGTCTCCCGCAGTGGCACCACGACTTCCCGGAAGTAGTCGCGCACCGCGTCGTCGGAGTGGGGCCTGACGACCTCCGGCAAGGCGGCGGCGAAGGAACGCAACCAGACGTTGGCCGCCGCGGCGGCGTCGGAAGCCTTGGCGCGGCGCAGGACGACAGGGCTCACGGACGTGCCTCCTCCGGCACGACGGCCGTCGCCGTGATCTCCACCAATTGCCCGGCGTACCCGAGGCAGGCCACCCCGATGAGGGTCGAGGCGTGCGGGCCGACACTCAGCCCGGATGCCTCGACGACCTCCCAGACGGCGGAGAGCACCGCGGTCTCGCCGCTCACGACGTACACGTCGGTCGACAGGACATGAGCCAAGTCACTCCCAGCCGCACGCAGTTGCTCCTCCAGATTCGCGATCACCTGCTCGGCCTGCCGCACGGGGTCGCCCTCGCCGACGAGTCTTCCCTCGGCGTCGAGCGGCACGGAACCCGCGAGGAAGGCCAGCTTCGTGCCGGCCTCGACGACACAGGCGTGGGAGTACGTGGGCGGTGGGAAGAGGGCGGAGGCGGTGATGCGTCGGATCACGAGGGCTCCTGAGAGATACGGCGGACAACCCGCCGATCATCCGAGCTCCGACCCGCGCCCGCACCCGAATTTCCCGCGCCCGCCTCACGCGACGGGGAGGCCGGCGTACGGACTCTCCACCCGCCAGCCACCGTCCCGCGCGACCCGCTCGAAGATGCCGATCTTGTACGCGAGCCCCTCCGGATCCCCGATGTCACACGACCAGTGCGCTTTGGCCCACTCCTCCTCTCCTCGCACCAACGGCCGTCCCCGGACGGCCAGATGCAACGCCAGCGTCGATCGCGCGTACAGCCTCACGGAATCGCGCCGGTCCGCCCCGCAGCGGTACTCCTCCGTCTCCCGCAGCCGCAGCCGCCCGTCGTCGCTTCCGGCGACGAGGAACGGAACGAACCGCCCCTCAGCGTCGGCCACCAGAAACGTCAACTCGCCCTCCTCACCCTCCCGGACCTCATACCGAGGCAGATACGACAACCGGCCCAGCCCCAGTGCGTGCTTCCACGACGTGACCCACAGCCCGCGCCGAAGGTAGTAGCGGACCGTCCGCTGCCAGGTCCAGTACGTCTCCAGACGGAACCCGTACAGCCCTTCGGCGCGGCAGGCCTCGTACACCATGTCGAGCGCGGCGGAGGCGATCCCCTGCCGCCGGGCGACGGGGTGGACGTAGAGGGAGGAGACGCCCAGCGCGCCCGCTCCCATGGGCCAGGTGCCGACGGCGATGGTCCCCACGGGCCCGAGCCCGCGCCGGTCCTCCGGTGCACAGATCCAGTACCTCCTGCGGAACTCGTCCTCGTACGTGTGCTCCCGCCCGGCCGCACCCAGCCTGAGACGCCACCGCTTCTCGCTCGTCACCGTGAGTGAGTCCGGGTCGAGGCACTCGCCGAGGGCGCCCTCGGCGAGCGAGGCGAGATCCCAGAGTCCGAAGCGGCGGCCCTCGCCGAAGGCGACGGGACGCAACTCGGGGTGGGCCGCGAGGCGTTCGTGCACGCGGAGAGCTTGATCATCCTTCATGAGCTCGGAGCGTAGGGACGCCTCCGCCCGCAGGTCCGGCATCGACGGAGCTTCACCCGGGCATGTCATCCCGACGGTGGACCGCACTCCCGTTCACGTAGCTGGCGTTCGCACTCCTGTGCAAGCTCCGGGTACGCCTCGGAGATGGCGGCGTAGACCCTGCGCCGCAGCAACTCCTCGGCCGCCGCGCGCCCGGTGCTGCCGTATGGCCCGTCCAGCAGCTCGTCGTAGCGGGTCAGTCGATGGCGCAGGTAGTTCACCTTCCAGCGGTCGAGCGCGCCGGTCTCGGCGCTCTCGACCGTGGCGGGATCCGGTGCACGGCCCCACCGCTCGTACGCCCGTTCCTCGTCCCGGCGGTTGCGGTGCTCGACGGCGGCCGCCGCAAGCCGGTCCGGAGCCAGTCGCGGCACGTCGAGAGGCTCCGCCGCGATCCGCGCCAGCACTTCCCGCCGCCGGCGCAGAGCGGCGGCCCGCGCCGCGGCGGACCGCCGTGCGGCAGTGGCCGCGACGGTCCGGAACGCATCGCTCCGCTCGGCCGCCTCCACTCGCTCGACGCGATAGAGACGGGTCTGCGGCGCAGAATGGAAGAGCGGGTTGCTACGCAACAGGTCGGGTTCACCGAGCAGTTGGCGCACCATTCCGGGCGTCCAGCCCCGGGCGCGCAGTCCAGCGGCCGAGAGGTGGGTACGCGGTGGTGGCGCCGCCTGCGCACCGTGCCCGTCTCCCTGTCGACGCCTGCGATCCCCTTCGTACGTCGTCATCATGATCTCCCCCGTCATTACGCTGAGTGACGAGTTCATTGATAACGCGCACCACTGACAACGGCACCGACAACGGCCCCGCCGAGCGTTCCTCAGGCACCTCAGGCCGCAGGAACGAGCCGCCGGTGAGGTCGCCCAACCTTACGCGCCGGAACCGTCAGAACCCCTCTGACCTGCGCGGGGGGCCCGATCCGGGGGACCGCGGCGACCGGGGGCGCCGGAAGGCCGATCAGGTTGCTCACTCACGTGGCCGGGGGCCAGAGGCGGGGCGACGTCGGGGCCATAGCGGCGGAGGATCTCGCGGGTGGTGGTGAAGAAGGTGTAGAGGGAGGACAGCGCCTCGCGCAGGAAGCCCTCGCACGCCACCATCCGGCGCGAACTCGCCCGCTCCAAGGCACTCCTGGCTTACTACTCCACCGGCTACCCCGAGCGCGAGGCCTGCCAGTGGGAGCTGACGACCGCCTATCTCGCGGGACTTGGGGAGGGCGACCCACGGCGCCGCGTCATGGTGTGTACGACGGCCTCGGCACCCCCGTCGACCCGGGACCGCTCGACGCACCCCACGCGCGCGTGCTGGCCGGCGGCGACGACGCGCTGGCGAGGCGGTCGAGGGCCATCCGCTCGCCCTGGCCCTTCTGCGGCATGCCGTCCGCGCGGGACACGGGCCGCGCACCCTCTACGACCGCCTGCACGCCCAGGGCGCCTCCTTTGCTCGACTCGCTCGCCGACGAGGACGTGACCGGCTCCCTGGTGCGCGACGTGGACACGGCGAACTCCGCCGACGTCCTGCGCTGCGTGGCCGCCCTGCACCCGCTGCCGCTGACCGTCGAGGACGCGGAGCGTGTACTCGCCGCCGCCGACGGCGTGCCGAGAGCGGTCGCGCACCGGCGCGCCGAGAACGGCGTCGCCGAACTCCGCGTACGCAGTCTGCTCACTCCCGCCTCCGACGCGCGCGACGCTGCACACGTACAGCATCCATCTGGAGCCCGGTTCGCAGCCCGGCGCGCCGACGGTCCAGAGCCTGGCGTACACCTTGGTCAACGACGTCATCCGCCCCTTCACCACCCCCTGGCACCCCCGCCTCGCCGCGTACGAGGCCTGCTGCCCGGCGAACGTCGCCCCGCCCGAACACGAGGCGGCCTGGCCGGAGGCGGAGACGATGCGCGCCGAACTGACCGCGCTGCGGGAGCCGTTGCGGCGGATCGCCGAAGGGCTGGGCGGCATCTCCGGGGCGGACTTCGGGGTGGCGGCGACGGGTTGAGGCGCCGCCCGGGGCGTAATTGCCTGGAGGCTCGGCATCCGGGCTACGTACGCTGCGCCCATGCCCAGCCTCACCGACGCCGACTTCCTGAACACGACCGCCGACCGCCTGGCCTCCCTCCCCACCGTCCAGGCTGTCGCCCTCGGCGGCTCCCGCGCCCAGGGCACGCACACACCCGACAGCGACTGGGACCTGGCGATCTACTACCGAGGCCCCTTCGACCCCGCCGACCTCCGCGCCCTCGGCTGGGAGGGCGAGGTCTCCGAGATCGGCGGCTGGGGCGGCGGGGTGTTCAACGGGGGCGCGTGGCTGACGATCGACGGGCGGCGCGTGGACGTGCACTACCGGGATCTCGACGTGGTGGAGCGGGAGTTGGCGGAGGCGGCGGAGGGGCGGTTCCGGGTGGAGCCGTTGCTGTTCCACCTGGCCGGGATTCCGAGCTACTTGGTGGTCGCCGAACTGGCCGTCAACCAGGTGCTGCGGGGCGACCTCCCGCACCCGACGGCCTACCCGGACAAGCTGCGCACCTCTGCCGCCGCCCGCTGGCACGGCACGGCCGGCGCCACACTGACGTACGCGAAGGCCAACCACGCCCCGGTGGGACGACTGACAGAGGTCGCGGGCGCCATCGCCACGGCCGCCGTACAGGCCGGGCACGGGGTGCTGGCGGGGAGGGGGGAGTGGGTGACGAATGAGAAGCGGTTGCTGGAACGGGCCGGGCTGCGAACCGTGGACGGCGTCATCGCGTCATTGTCCGCGGGAACGGACCCGGACACCCTTGCCCAGGCGATCGCCCATGCCCAGGAGATCTTCGACACCGCAAGCCGGGAACGAGCCACGGACCTCTAGACGAGAAGACGAGAAGGAAACACATGGTGCGGGTGCTCATCTCCCCGTCGTACGGCAGCCCCGGAACGCGCCGCCACTGGGCGGACACGGTCGACCGGCAAGTGGACTTCACACAGCCGGACCACGACCGTGTGCTCACGGCCGACCAACGGGCACAGCTCCAGGCACTTCACCCGGAAGGGCGAGCAAGGTTCTGGGGCGCGGTACCGGCACATGACAAGAAGTTCGCCGATGTGGCCACAGGTGACGTCGTCCTGTTCACGGGCCAGAACCAGGTCCGTGCGATAGGAGAGGTCGGAGCGATCTTCCGCAACCGCGAACTCGCCGATCTCCTCTGGCCGCCCAAGGGCGACGGCCCGAGTTGGCACACCGTCTACAGCCTCCGGGACCTGGTCTCGGCGGACATTCCATACGAGGAACTGAACGCGGCCATCGGGTACAAGCCCGCACACAACTTCCCCGGCCAGATGGTTCTTCGGGGCGACAAGGCGCGGGCGGTTCTCGAAGACTTCATGATCACGCCGAGCGTGGAAGAGCTGCCGACACCCTCCCGGGACGCGGATCCGGTACGCATCGCCGCCCTCGAGGAACTCCACACTCACCAAACCGGTTATCGGCGCAGTCGGCGCCTGATAGTCGTCGACCGTCGCGAGGCCCAACTGGTCCGCGCATACCGTCGGTTCCTCGCCGCTCGCGGTCTGACGGCCAGACGGTTCTACTGCCCCTCCGGCATCAGCGACATGTACGTGGAAGCAGCCGGCGCAGCGGAAGTGATCGAGGCGAAGAGCGCCGCCGGCCACGGCCATGTACGGCAGGCTCTGGCCCAGCTCCTCGACTACGCTCCCCACAGCCCGTCGCCCGCGCACCTCCTCACCGCTCTGTTCCCCGAGTCACCGGAACGTGAGGACGTTGAGCTCCTGCACCGCTACGGCATCGACTGTGTGCACCGCGAGCCCTCCCTCGGCTTCCTGCGTTTGCCCGCGTCGAGCGAGCGCCGGGAACTCATGCGCGAGATATGGTCCGGGAAGCTTCCGGTGCCCGCTGCCGGTTGATCCTCGTATCCGCCGCGCCCTGCGGCTGAGGCTCGCCACCGGTGGCGAGCCTCAGCCGCAGGGCGCGATGCGTTCCACCGCCGACAGGATGCGGGGCGGTTCCTCGTCGAGTTCCAGGGCATGCTGGATGATCGCTGTGCTGGTGCCCCGGATGGTGTGCCGCAACTCGCCGAGCTCGGTGTCGCCGAAACCTTCGAGGAAGGCGACTTCGGCCGCCGCAAGGTCTTCCTGCACCCCACCCAGAAAAAGCTTGGCCAGCCAGGTGCGTGAGCCGGAAGCGTGACCGGGCCGGGTTGCGTTCATAAAGAACGTGGCCCTTCCACCGATCGTCACATCCCCGAAATACGGCCGTTCCATCCCCTCCAAGACCGCGACCTACGGTGGAGACCACAGGCCGCACCCTTACGGCCCACCCACAGCCCGGCCACCGTCGCCCGAAGGCTCACCCCTGCCCTCGACGAGACGACAGGAGCCTCGTGTCGCGTTCCGTTTCCCTGACTCTTCCGCCCTGGCTTGCTCACACCCTCCGTACCCAACGGGGGCCGGTGCCCTGGAACGCGGTCGTGCGAGGGGCTCTGTCCGCCGGGCCGTTGCTGCTCGTCGCCGTGATCGTCGGCCGTACGTCCCTCGGTGTCGTCGCCGCCATCGCCGCCATGCTCGCCGGGATCAACGACCGGCCGGGCAGCCGGCGCGCCTCCGTCAAGCGGCTCGGGATGCCCGCGTTCGCGGGGGCCGGTGGGCTGCTCCTCGGGACGTATGCCGGGGACCATGTCGGGGCCGTGACGCTGACCGTGCTGCTCACCCTCGTCGGGCTGGTCGCCGGGAGTGTCAGTGCCGTGGGACCTGTTGCCTCCGGGGCCGGGACCCAGCTGCTCGTCGCCTCCGCCATCGGGGCCGGTATGCCGTTGCCCGACTCGGGGTGGCAGCGGGCGCTCGCCTTCCTCGTGGGGGCAGGGTGGCTCATAGCCCTGCGGCTCGTCCTGCCGACGCCCGGTGCCCTCGCCGGTGACTTCCGGTTCGACGGGGAGCGGGAGGCCGTCGCCGCCGTCTACGACGCCGTGGCGGACCTTCTCGACGCCGCGGGGGCCGATGACGCCATGGCCCGGCGCGCCGCTCTCACCGCCGCCCTCGATCACGCGCAGGACGCCCTCGCCGGGCCCCGGCTGCGGCGCTACGCCAGTTCCTCGGCCGAGCGGCGGCTGCACGCGCAGTACGCCGCCGCCCTGCCGCTCGCGGAGGCCGCGACCGCGCTGGCCTGGGCCGGGGAAGCGGT
>NZ_NTGE01000122.1 GCF_002291145.1 Streptomyces sp. SA15 | reverse complement strand
GTCGAGCGTCGCGCAGTGGAACGATCCGCCGAACGGCGCGTAGTGCAGCAGGTCGCACGGGATCGGCTCGAACCCCCACTTCTCGAGCGCGCGCAGCATGTTCGTGTGATGCCGCTCCGCGATCACCCGCTTCTCGTCGATCATGAGAACGTTCATGTTGAGCCACTTGCCGCACATCGAGGTGATCTTGAGCAGGCGCTCGTCGATCGGGGTGGGCTCCGGGGCGATGAGGACGTCCCACGAACGCAGGACCTCGGGCAGGCGGTCGACGTCGACGTATTCGGGATTGACCAGCACCTTGCCGGGCGCGAGCAGGACGAACGTCGTGTCGATGTGCATCGGGGTACGGCAGCGGCTCTCGACCTCGTGGATGCGATAGCCGGGTCCGAGATGGCGGCGCAACCAGTCGATGCCCATCCGGTTGGTGACGTTGCTCCGCGTCACGAACAGGTCGCGTCCCGCGCGCACGAAATCCGCCGCGTCGAACACCGGCTCGAACTCGGTGAGGATGTAGCGCATGGGCTCGCCGGCCTCGGGGACACGGAAGTCCGCCTCGAACAGCTCGTCGGTCAGCTGCGGTTTCGGCGCCGCCGTCCAGCGCGCACCGCGCCGGAAGTAGTCCTTCAGGATCGCGCGATAGGAGTGGGTCTCGAAATACCGGCACGGCCATGCCATCGGGGTCTCGATGATCTCGTCGCCGATCACGAGCATGCTGTCCCGCGGGCAGGTGTTGCAGAAACCGCGCGACGACCAGTCCGGGGTGCCGAAGCGTTTCCTGTGGTCGACCGCCTCCGGCCGCCTGACGGTGACGCCGAGGGACCGCAGGAGAGCGACGAACTCGTCGAGCTCCCGCTGCGCCGGCTCGATCAGCCCGCGCGGATACCTGAATCCGGCGGCGAGCCCCTGCGCGCGCGCCGCCCAGGGCGGGATGTTGCAGGTGACGACCGGATGGTGGCCGGGGATCGTCGCGCCGTCGAGACGCCCGACGATGACCTCCTCCAGCGG
>NZ_NTGE01000001.1 GCF_002291145.1 Streptomyces sp. SA15 | reverse complement strand
AGAGGTCGTTTTCTCCCGATGTTTTATCCCGGAATTAGTGTTTGGTCCCGGGAGGTCGGGTCGCGCCAGGAGATGGTGGCTTCGCTGGTGAGGCGTCGGGCCATCAGGTCGGTCATGGCGAGGTGGATCATGGCTTCGGAGCGGGCGGGGAGGGTTTCGTAGTCGCGGGCCAGGCGGCGGTGGAACATCAGCCATCCGTAGGTCCGCTCCACGGTCCAGCGCTTGGGCAGCGGGTTGAATCCCCTGGTCCCGGGGGTGCGTTGGACGATTTCCATGTCGATTCCGAGGTAGGCGGCGTGCTCGACGAGGTGCTGGCGGTAGCCGCCGTCCACCCAGACTTTGCGAATCGTGGGGTGGGTGGCGGCGACCTGGTCGACCAGGTGGGTGCCGGCGACGGAGTCCTGCACGCTCGCGGCCGTGACCAGCACCGCGAGCAGCAGCCCGAGGGTGTCGGTGACGATGCTCCGCTTGCGGCCCACGATCTTCTTCGCCGCGTCGGTGCCCTGCCCGGCGGCCGGAACGCTGGTGGAGGTCTTCACGCTCTGCGCGTCGATCACGCACGCGGACGGCTCCGCCTCCTTGCCCTCCCGCTGCCGTAACAGTCTGCGCAGCACGCCGGTGAGCTGGGCGAACACGCCATCGCGCTGCCACTTGGCGAAGTAGCCGTACACGGTTTCCCAAGGCGGGAAGTCATGCGGCAGGTAGCGCCACTGCACGCCGGTGCGGTCCACGTACAGGATCGCGTTCATGATCTCGCGCAGATCGTGCTCGGGTGGGCGTCCGATGTTCAGCGCATGCCGGCGGCGCTCGGCCCGCCAGGCGCTCAGCACGGGCTCGATCAACTCCCAGCGGGCATCGGACAGGTCACTGGGATACGGACGACGTTTGGCCATGACCTGGACGTACCGCCGGTCAGGAGCGTGCGCCCAGGCGTGCGGTGCGACCAGTAGGAGCACCCACCACCGGCGTCTTGGGATGAGACAGGCGCACGCCTCATTCCGTCCCAGCTGCCACCCCATAGAGCACGTCCGCCAGGTCGACCCCGCCAGTCCCATCGAGAGAACGACCCCGCCTCGAGAAACGAAGGAGAAAGCACCCCCTCAAGGGAGAAAACGACCTCT
>NZ_NTGE01000070.1 GCF_002291145.1 Streptomyces sp. SA15 | reverse complement strand
AGGAAGGCCGCAAGCCGCAGCGCGTACCGGGTCAACTCGGTGGGCGTGTCGGCGCTCAGCGGAAGGGTCACCGGGCCGTCCGGTGCGGGCGCGGTGGTGCGCGGCGGTGGGGCCTCGACGACGAGGCTGACGTAACCGCCCGTGCCGGCGAAGCTGTTGACGAGAACCCGCCGGGGCGGGTGCGCGTCCTCCTCCGCGCGCACCAGGCGCACCCGGCCGCCCCCGCCCGCGAGCGTCCCGTCGCCGCCGGTATCCGGCACGGGCGTCGGCAGGAGCCTGCCGCGCCGGAACTGGGCGAGCACCCGGGCCAGCTGGCCGAACCCGGAGGCGGCCTCCATGTGCCCGAGGACGCCCTTCACCGAGCCCACCGGAAGCGGTCGCGGCCGGTCGCCGAACACCCTGCCCAGTACGTCGAGTTCGAGGGCATCGTTCAGGGCCGCACCGGTCGCCGACGTCTCGACGTACCCGATGGCGTCGACGCTCAGTCCGGCGTCGGCCAGCGCCGCCCGTACCGTCTCTTCCAGACGTTCCGGACCGGGCATTCCGTAGTCGCGGGTGCGCCCCGAGTGGCGGCACGCACCGCCGCGCACCACCGCGTGCACCGGGTCGCCGTCGGCCAGGGCACGGGCCAGGGGTTTGAGGAGGACGGCGCCGATGCCCTCACCCGGGATCCAGCCGTCCGAGCGGTCGGAGAAGGGGCGGGAGTCGGCGGACTCGGCGAGCAGTCCGGCCTGCGCGAGGAACTCCAGGTGCGAGGGGTCCAGGACGAGGTTCGCCCCGGCCGCCACGGCGGCCGTGCACTGCCCGGTACGCAGCGACCGTACGGCGGCCTCGACCGCGGCGAGGCCCGAGGCGCAGCCGGAGTCCACCACCAGGCTGGGGCCGCTGAAGTCGAAGACGTGCGACACCCGGTGGGCCAGTCCCGTGCCGGTGGGCACCGCGGCCGTGCCGTCCGGGGCGGTGTCGCGTCCCCTTGCGTGGTCGTGCCACATCGCTCCGGTGAAAACGCCCACCGGGCCGGCCGCGGCGAGCCGGTCCGCGCGCACGGCCGCGTTCTCCAGGCAGGCGCGCACCGTCGCCAGCAGCAGCCGCTCCTGCGGGTCGACGGCCGGTGCGGTGTCGTCCGGGATCCCCGACTCGCCGGGTTCGTCGTCCCCCACGTCGTCCAGGTAGGCGCCGACCGACGCGCCGCCCCGGTCGGTGCGCACGGGCCGG